>NZ_JOCX01000073.1 GCF_000717915.1 Streptomyces sp. NRRL S-244 | reverse complement strand
GGCACCGATGGCGCCGCGGACGAGGTCGTCCCACATGAACCAGAAGCGGTCCTGTCCGGGGGTGCCGAACAGGTACAGGATGAGGTCCTGGTCCAGGGTGATGCGGCCGAAGTCCATGGCGACCGTGGTGGTCGTCTTGTCCCCGGTGTGGGTCAGATCGTCGATGCCGGCGGACGCGGACGTCATCACGGCTTCGGTGCGCAGCGG
>NZ_JOCX01000072.1 GCF_000717915.1 Streptomyces sp. NRRL S-244 | reverse complement strand
CACCGCGGTCGTCGCGGCGCGGGTAGGACGGGCGGTCCCCACCACGGTCGTCACGACCGCCGCGGAAACCACCGCGGTCGTCATCGCGACGCGGGTACGAGGGACGCCCACCGCGGTCGTCGTCACGGCGCGGGTACGACGGACGGTCGCCACCGCGGTCATCGCGACGGAAACCGCCACCAGAAGGCCGGTCACCACGGTCGTCACGACGGAAACCGCCGCC
>NZ_JOCX01000071.1 GCF_000717915.1 Streptomyces sp. NRRL S-244 | reverse complement strand
TAGGCCAGATGTGGAAGCCCGGTAACGGGTGGAGCTGACTGGTACTAATAGGCCGAGGGCTTGTCCTCAGTTGCTCGCGTCCACTGTGTTAGTTCTGAAATAACGAACAGCTGTGATTACAGCCAGCGTTCTGAATTTCATAGTGTTTCGGTGGTCATAGCGTTAGGGAAACGCCCGGTTACATTCCGAACCCGGAAGCTAAGCCTTTCAGCGCCGATGGTACTGCAGGGGGGACCCTGTGGG
>NZ_JOCX01000070.1 GCF_000717915.1 Streptomyces sp. NRRL S-244 | reverse complement strand
AGGCGCCGGAAGACCGCTCACCTACGGTGCGTGGGCGGCCTATGTCCAGCCCCGGACGGCCGCCGGACGCCATGCCGAGAGAAGCGCGTAGCGATCCGCCGCGGACCGGCGGGGGATGGGCATCTCATCGCTGTCTCGTGCAGGTTGGCTCTCCCCGCGCCCCCGTCACCGGTCGGGCCTGGTGGTCCTGGGGAGGAGAAGTCCGGACAGGGAAGGATGGCCGCGCATCGCTGAGGGCCCCTCCCTGAACGT
>NZ_JOCX01000069.1 GCF_000717915.1 Streptomyces sp. NRRL S-244 | reverse complement strand
AGGCGCCGGAAGACCGCTCACCTACGGTGCGTGGGCGGCCTATGTCCAGCCCCGGACGGCCGCCGGACGCCATGCCGAGAGAAGCGCGTAGCGATCCGCTGCGAACTGGCGGGGGATGGGCATCTCATCGCTGTCTCGTGCGGGTTGGCTCTCCCCGCGCCCCCGTCACCGGTCGGGCCTGGTGGCCCCGGGGAGGGGAACTCCGGTCAGGGAGGCTTGGCCGCGCATCGCTGAGGGCCCCTCCCTGTACGTGAACCTCCCGGCCATTCCTTCGGGGGCTTCCCGGCAGTCTTATGGCATTCCGGGGCGGGGCGGT
>NZ_JOCX01000068.1 GCF_000717915.1 Streptomyces sp. NRRL S-244 | reverse complement strand
CCTCCGGGGCGCATATTCCCGGTCATGGAACACCTACAGTCATCTTGATCGGAAAATCCCGCAGTGATAGCGGGCGTTCGAATACTGTCCGGACAGTGCGAAGCGTGCAGGGCGAGCCTGGTGAGCCCGAGAATGCCGAGCTTGGGCTTGTCTGGACCGCAATCGTTGAGCAGATTGATGAGCCTGGCTCAGTGAGCAGATGGGTCTCGGTGGAAGATCTGGAACGCGGACGTTATTTCGCGTCCCACCCGTGGGTCTTGTCTGACGGGGGACTTGAAATGCTTGAGGAGATTGGCCGGGCTTCGGCTGCTCGTCTCCAAGTGCTGACGTCCAGTATCGGCCGGACTACATCAACTGGAGCAGACGATCTTTTTCTGTTCCCCGACCTGACCACAGCTAAGAGGCTCCGTAGCACGGATAGAG
>NZ_JOCX01000067.1 GCF_000717915.1 Streptomyces sp. NRRL S-244 | reverse complement strand
ACGGCGCGGGTACGACGGACGGTCGCCACCGCGGTCATCGCGACGGAAACCGCCACCAGAAGGCCGGTCACCACGGTCGTCACGACGGAAACCGCCGCCGGCGCCGCCACCGGTCGGACGGCCACCGCGGTCGTCGCGGCGGAAGCCACCACGGTCACCGCCACGGTCGTCACGGCCCCCGCGGTAGCCGCCCCTGTCACCGCCGTCGTTGCGCCGAGGCTCGCGCTCCGGACGATCGTCGGGAGAGTTGGACATGGGTGTGACTCCTGTCTTCGGGGTACCGCTAGTCATTCTCGCGCAACCAACCCATGGCCGCGCTTCGGCGTAAAGAGGTGAAAAACCCACAGGGTCCCCCCTGCAGTACCATCGGCGCTGAAAGGCTTAGCTTCCGGGTTCGGAATGTAACCGGGCGTTTCCCTAACGCTATGACCACCGAAACCCTATCGGTTTCGAGCGAACAAGCACACTTTGTAGTTGTGTTCCAGCTCTAGAAACCAGCAACTGTTCGTTGCTTCAGAACTAACACAGTGGACGCGAGCAACTGAGGACAAGCCCTCGGCCTATTAGTACCAGTCAGCTCCACCCGTTACCGGGCTTCCACATCTGGCCTA
>NZ_JOCX01000066.1 GCF_000717915.1 Streptomyces sp. NRRL S-244 | reverse complement strand
ACGGCGCGGGTACGACGGACGGTCGCCACCGCGGTCATCGCGACGGAAACCGCCACCAGAAGGCCGGTCACCACGGTCGTCACGACGGAAACCGCCGCCACCACCGGAGGGACGCTCACCACGGTCATCGCGGCGCGGGTAGGACGGACGGTCCTCGCGGCCGCGGAAGCCACCACCGGACGGACGGTCGCCACCGCGGTCGTCACGGCGGAAGCCGCCGCCACCGCCAGCGGGACGCTCACCGCGGTCGTCGCGGCGCGGGTAGGACGGGCGGTCCCCGCCACGGTCGTCACGACCGCCGCGGAATCCACCGCGGTCGTCATCGCGACGCGGGAAGGAGGGGCGGTCGCCGCCGCGGTCGTCGCGACGGAAGCCGCCGCCACCACCGGAGGGACGGTCACCGCGGTCGTCGCGGCGCGGGTAGGACGGGCGGTCCCCACCACGGTCGTCACGACCGCCGCGGAAACCACCGCGGTCGTCATCGCGACGCGGGTACG
>NZ_JOCX01000065.1 GCF_000717915.1 Streptomyces sp. NRRL S-244 | reverse complement strand
TCGCGTCGCTTCGCGATGGCCTTCGGCCACCCTTGACTGCCCGGCCCGCCCCGGAATGCCATAAGACTGTCGGGAAGCCCCCGAAGGAACGGTCAGGGGGACAGGGACGCATTCAGCTCCCTCAGGGATGCCGATCTCCCGCCCCCGTTCAGCCTCACCCAGCCCCACCAGGACCGACCAGCGACCGGGGGTGAGGGGCGCGTCAGATCGCTACGCGCTTCTCTCGGCTCGGCGTCCGACGACCGCCCGTGGCTGGACATAAGCCGCCCACGACCGGCACAAAGGCCCCTCGGCCTGCGACAGCGCGCCGTTTATCCCTTTTGGGCGCCAATCCAGGCCGACAAAGGGCCTTGCCGGAGTGGGGGGTTGAGAAGTCCGGCATCAGACTCCCTCCCGCCCCCTTTTCGCCCCAAAGAGCGCCCGAACAGCCGCAGACGCCCGAGGACCCGCCCACGGACGTCGTCTGGCGGCTCCCAACGACGTGCAGGCGCCGGAAGACCGCTCACCTACGGTGCGTGGGCGGCCTATGTCCAGCCCCGGACGGCCGCCGGACGCCATGCCGAGAGAAGCGCGTAGCGATCCGC
>NZ_JOCX01000064.1 GCF_000717915.1 Streptomyces sp. NRRL S-244 | reverse complement strand
CTTCGCGTGCGGGTGTGTACCGCCCTGGTGAGTCCGTTTTCTACGTGTCCGGCGTGGACGGGGGTCTTGCCGGGCATGCGGGGTTTGGTGCGGAGGGTGATGTGCCGTTGACGGGTGACTGGAACGGTGACGGCAAGGACACCTTCGGTGTGTACCGTCCTTCGACTCAGGCGTTCTCTTTCACCGATGACAACTCTTCGGTGTCGATGCTGAGTCAGTTCGGCAATCCGGGGGATGTTCCGCTGGTTGGTGACTGGAACGGGGATGGCAAGGACAGTCTGGGTGTCTACCGGCCGTCGGACCAGACCTTCTATCTCACTGATGACAACCTCTCGGTGGCGTACGCGGTGAAGATGGGCGTCGAGGGTGATTCCCCGATGACGGGTGACTGGAACGGTGACGGCAAGGACACCGTTGGCGTCTACCGGGGTTCGGACCAGACCTTCTATCTGAGCGACTCCACGTCCAGCGCGAACGTGGACCATCGGACGACGTTCGGCAATCCGGGGGACGTTCCGATCAAGGGTGACTGGAACGGTGACGGCACCGACAAGATCGGTGTCTACCGGCCCGAGGCTTCCGACTTCTTCGGCGCGGCCAAGGACTCCGACACGGTCATCTACCAGGCCCGCTTCGGCGT
>NZ_JOCX01000063.1 GCF_000717915.1 Streptomyces sp. NRRL S-244 | reverse complement strand
CGTCGCTTCGCGATGGCCTTCGGCCACCCTTGACCGACCGCCCCGCCCCGGAATGCCATAAGACTGCCGGGAAGCCCCCGAAGGAATGGCCGGGAGGTTGACCGACCAGGAGCGGCCGAGTCAGCGATGCCCGGCCATGTCTCCCGTACATCTGCATCCGGCTCACCAGGACCACCAAGCCTGGCCAGGACGGGCGCGGGGGGAGGGCCAACCCGCACCAGACGGTGATGAGATGACGATGCAGCCCCCGGACGCAACGGATCGCTACGCGCTTCTCTGGGCATGGCGTCCGGCGACCGTCCGGGGCTGGGCGCGGTTGACCTGCGGCCGAACGGGTCGACGACGGGGGTCGGCGACGTTGCGGCCTGGTCATTGCAGTGGAGCGTCATAGGGTGGCCGTCGCCCGCAGGTGACGGAAGAAACGGACGTTCATGGCGTACGAACGACGGGACCGCGCGATGTTTGGTGCCACGTCCGCAACCACCGCCACCCACGACATCGGCCTGCTCGTGCTCCGGCTCGTCGTCGGCCTCACCATGGTCGGCCACGGCACGCAGAAGCTCTTCGGTTGGTTCAACGGCCCCGGCTTCACCGCAACCGGCAAGGGCTTCTCGATGAGTGGCTACCCCGCCGGGAAGGCCATGGCCGCCATCGCCGGTCTCTCAGAAACCCTGGGTGGCCTGGGTCTGGCCCTCGGCCTGCTCACTCCGCTCGCCGGCGCGGCCTTGACCGGCACGTTCATCAACATCCTGGCCGTTCGGGGCCTGAACGCCTTCTTTGCCCCCAAGGGTGTGGAACTGGAGTCGGTGCTCTTCGCCGCGGTCATCGCCCTCACCCTCACCGGGCCGGGCCGCTTCTCCGTCGACCACTTCCTCCCCGTCCTACGCGAGTCGCGCCCCCGCTACTCCATTCTCGGACTGGTGCTGGGAGCCGTGGCGGGTTTCGTCGTCCTTCTCATCCGCGACTGACCCACCTCCGTCCCGCCGCTCGCCAGAACACCACAAACGACCCGCAGTCGCGTCGGCGCGGAGTTCGTCCCGGTCGTGGGCGGCCCATGTCCAGCCACAGGCGGTCGTCGGACGCCATGCCGAGCGGAGCGCGTAGCGATCTGATGCGCCCCCCGTCATGGCCGGGCGTGGTGGTCCCGGGGAGGGGAACTCCGGTCAGGGAGGCTTGGCCGCGCATCGCTGAGGGCCCCTCCCTGAACGTGAACCTCCCGGCCATTCCTTCGGGGGCTTCCCGGCAGTCTTATGGCATTCCGGGGCGGGGCGGT
>NZ_JOCX01000062.1 GCF_000717915.1 Streptomyces sp. NRRL S-244 | reverse complement strand
CGGGGCGCGGCCCCGGACCCCGTCCTGGGGGCTCCGCCCCCAGACCCCCGCGCCTCAAACGCCGGCGGGGCTGGATTTTGCTGCGGCGCCTGCTCAGGTCCACCTCGACGACGTCGGCTCCGCCGCCGGCCGCGCCGCGCTTCTCGTGGGTACCGGCCGACGGGTGCCGACCCCCGCGGAGCGGGCGGAACTCGGTGCGCTGGCCGCGCGGCTGCCCTTCGTCCTCGGCTGATCCGATCAGGCGTAAGGCGGGAGCCGGCAGGCGTGGCGGGGGGAGGGGGGTGTGGGCGCGTGGGAGGGTGCCGGGAGGCCGGGGTGATTGTCGCCTCGTCCGACCATCGGCCCGTTCGGCCATCGGTCTGGTAGGCCGTCGGTCCGTTCGGCCATCGGTCTGGTAGGCCGTCGGTCCGTTCGGCCATCGGTCTGGTGGGCCGTCAGCCCGTCCGGCCGTCGGCCCGTCGGCCCGTTCAGCCCGTTCAGCCCGTTCAGCCCGTTCAGCCCGTTCACCGTTCACCGTCCTCCCGTCCGGCGAGCAGCGAAGCGAAGGTCTTCCATGCGACTGCGCAAAGCCCTTGCCCTCTCCGCCGTCCCCGTCCTGGCCGCCGTCGCCCTGTGCGCACCGCTCGCGGCCGCGGACGTCGGCAACGGCGGCGGCGCCCGCCCCGCGCCCGCGCTGCCGTCCCGGATCGAGGCCACCTGCGGCGACGGGAAGAGCAGCGCCTTCCCCATCGGCGCGCGGATCCGCGGCGGGCCGGCCGTGTACCGGACCGGCGGCGGGCCGCAGACCTGGTTCCTGGACCTCACCAACACCACCAACTCCGAGTGCACCGCCATCCACCCCGTCGTGGTGTTCACGGACACGGCCCGCGCCCTGCTCCCCGCCCACTTCCGGATGGAGTTCGAGGCCCCGGGCGGGACCTTCCCCGTCAGCCTGGAGCGGAGCGACCGGGACGAGATCATCGCCGTCTTCGACGGGGGCGAGGCCTTCTCCGGCTTCGCCGTCCGGGCCGGCGGCTCCCTGACCGTCAAGGTCAGGCTGGCGTTCGCCCCCGGCACGCCCCCCGGCGAGGTCCTCGCCGACGCCGCCCTCGTGCAGCGCAAGGCGGACGACGGCGACTGGGTCGGCGAGGCGGGCGGCTACCGCTTCTCCATCGAGGGCCCCGAGAGCGAGACGGGCGCCGCCGGCTCCCTCGCCGACACCGGGTCCCTCGCCGACACCGGCCCCCGCAACCGGCTCCTCGGCATCGGCGGGGTCGCCTCCCTCGCCGCCGGCGCCGGCCTGCTGCTGGCCGCCCGCCGCCTGCGCGCCCCGGCCGACCCCCCGGCCCCCGACACCC
>NZ_JOCX01000061.1 GCF_000717915.1 Streptomyces sp. NRRL S-244 | reverse complement strand
GCACCCGGCCCCCGCCCCCCGCCCCCCGCCCCGCCTCTCCCGACCCCGCCCCCCGAAGTTTCCTCTCGCCCCCTCCTCCCCCTACTGCCCCACCCGGCCGTCGATCCGCTCCCGCAGGAAATCGGCATGGCCGTTGTGGCGGGCGTACTCCTCGATCATGTGGACCAGGACTTCGCGGAGCTCCATCGGCTCTCCGCCGCTGTCGCCCGCGACCTCCAGCCCGGAGGCCCCGGCCACCACCCCTTCCGCGAAGGCGACCTCCGCCCGCCAGGTGGCCCACGCGTCCGCGACCACCTCCGGGTCTGCCACCGCCCCCGTGAAGTCCGCCGCCGGATCATCCGCCGTCCGGTAGTGCCGTCGTACGTCCTCGCCCGCCATCACCTGGCGGAACCAGTACTGTTCCACTCCCGCCAAGTGCCGCACGAGCCCCAGCAGGGACAGGTTCGACGGCTCAACCGCGCGCCGCGCCATCGCCTCGGCGTCGAGCCCGGCGCACTTCAGCTCCAGCGTCAGCCGCTGATCGCGCAGGTAGCCGACGAGGACGGCACGTTCGCCCTGGAACCCACCATCGGCGCGGGTGTCCTCCTCGGGGTGGACGAACATGTTGGACCAGCCGAAGCGCCGCTCGGCCCCGGGCGTGCCCACGGAGTTACCGTTATCGATCACGCCCGCGAGCATGCGCCCCCACGTACGCCTCCCGCAAGATCAGCCGGCGATCGCCTCGTACAGCGAGAACGCGGCCAGCGCCGCCATCACGCACGCCGCGACCTTCGTGATCAGGCGCAGCGGCACGTACTTCATCAGCGTCTTCCCGCCCAGGATCCCGATGCCCGCGACCGCCCACAGTGCCAGGACGGCGCCGATGCCGACCGAGACGGGGTTGTCGTACCGCGCGGCGAGGTTCGCGGTCATGATCTGGGTCAGGTCGCCGAACTCGGCCACCAGGATCAGCATGAATCCGGCCCCGGAGACCTTCCAGAAGGACTGGTCGGCCGGCGCCTTGACCTCCTCGTCCCCGTCGCTCTTCTTCAGGAGGAGCATGGCCGCGCCCGCGAGGAAGAGGACGCCGACGACGGCCTGGACGAGCCGGTGCGGGAGCAGGGTGAGCACGCTGCCCGCGGCGATGGCGAGTGCGACGTGTACGGCGAAGGCGGCGGCGACGCCGGCGAAGACGTACGAGGCGCGATAGCGGGTGCCGAGCATCAGTCCGGCGAGGGCGGTCTTGTCGGGAAGCTCCGCGAGGAAGACGACTCCGAAGGCGATCGCCGTGACGGTGATGCTGAAGGTACTGCTGAACACGGGGCGGAACCTCAATCGGTCGGGCAGGACGCCATCGATACCGAGAGACCTGGGGTTTTTCAGGGGTCGCTTCGGCTCGGCGGCGCCCTGATTGCGTCAGGACACTGCGGCCGAAGGTCTCGCTGGCCGGCCGCTACGTGCGGCCTGCCTCCGGGCGCCGGCTGGGGTGACCCAGCAGTATGTCGACGGTCCGGCGAAGAGCTACTCCCCTTCTGCACTCCACAGAATACGTGACGGCCGCCGTGGCCCGGAATAGGCCGTTGGTCCCGCAGCAGCCGGACCTGCCCGCCAAGCCACACCGACCCAGCCGGGCATCCGGCCCCACCCCTCCCCCCACC
>NZ_JOCX01000060.1 GCF_000717915.1 Streptomyces sp. NRRL S-244 | reverse complement strand
GCCACCGCGCTGGTCGGTCTCCAGGAAGGCCTGATCCAGAAGGAACTGGGCGCGACCGCGATCAAGCCGCAGTCCTTCAACGCCGGCCCGTCCGAGATCGAGGCGCTCAACGGCGGCTCGCTCGACATCGGGTTCATCGGGCCCTCGCCCGCGATCAACGGCTATGTGAAGTCCAAGAGCTCCAACCTGCGGATCATCTCCGGCTCGGCGTCGGGTGGTGTGAAGCTGGTGGTGAACCCGGACAAGATCAAGACCCTGGACGACCTCAAGGGCAAGAAGATCGCCACCCCGCAGAAGGGCAACACCCAGGACGTCGCGTTCCTCAACTGGATCGCGGAGAAGGGCTGGAAGGTCGACCCGGAGTCCGGCAAGGGCGACGTCTCCGTGGTCCGCACGGACAACAAGGTCACCCCCGACGCCTTCAAGCAGGGCTCCATCGACGGTGCCTGGGTGCCCGAGCCGACCGCGTCCAAGCTGGTCTCCGACGGCGCCACGGTCCTCCTCGACGAGACCGGTCTGTGGCCCGAGAAGAAGTTCGTGATCACGAACGTCATCGTGTCGCAGAAGTTCCTCAAGGAGCACCCCGACGTCGTCGAGGCCGTCCTGGCCGGCACGGTGAAGACCAACGAGTGGATCAACGCCAACCCGGACAAGGCCAAGGCCTCCGCCAACGCCAAGCTCGCCGCCGAGGGCGGCAAGCCGCTAGACGCCAAGGTCATCGACCCGGCCTGGAAGAGCATCCTGGTCACCGACGACCCGCTGGCCACCACCCTGAAGACCGAGTCCGACTGGGCGGTCAAGGCCAAGCTCATCGAACAGCCCGACCTGAGCGGCATCTACGACCTGACGCTCCTGAACAAGGTCCTCAAGGCCGCCGGCAAGCCCGCGGTCTCCGACGCCGGCCTCGGCGCCAAGTAACCCCAGTCCGCACACAGGAATCCCAGGAGGTGACGACCATGGCCACCACACTCGCCACAGCTGTTGAAGACACCACCGCGGTGACTCATGCCGCCCGCATCGAGCACGTCTCGAAGTCCTTCGCCGGCCCGGCCGGATCGCAGCTCGTCCTGGACGACATCAGCCTCGATGTCGCACCCGGCGAGTTCGTCACCATCCTGGGAGCCTCGGGAT
The DNA here is from genome assembly GCF_000717915.1 of Streptomyces sp. NRRL S-244. Classification (GTDB taxonomy): domain Bacteria; phylum Actinomycetota; class Actinomycetes; order Streptomycetales; family Streptomycetaceae; genus Streptomyces. The sequence goes on along the minus strand of NZ_JOCX01000060.1, from coordinate 1,480 downwards.
GCGGCAAATCCACCCTGCTCAACCTGGCCGCCGGACTCGACCAGCCCACCACCGGCACCATCACCACCGCCGGCCGGCCCGCCCTGATGTTCCAGGAACACGCCCTGTTCCCCTGGCTGACCGCGGGCAAGAACATCGAACTCGCCCTGCGCCTGCGCGGAATCCCCAAAAGCGACCGGACACCGGAAGCCGAACGCCTCCTGGAACTCGTCCGCCTCGGCGGCGCCCACAACAAGCGCGTCCATGAACTGTCCGGCGGTATGCGCCAGCGCGTCGCCCTGGCCCGCGCCCTCGCCCAGGACAGCCGCCTGCTGTTGATGGACGAACCCTTCGCCGCCCTGGACGCCATCACCCGTGACGTGCTGCACGGCGAACTCACCCGCATCTGGGCCGAGACCAACCTCTCCGTCCTGTTCGTCACCCACAACGTCCGCGAGGCCGTGCGCCTCGCCCAGCGCGTGGTCCTGCTCTCCTCACGCCCCGGCCGCATCGCGAAGGAATGGACCGTGGACATCCCCCAGCCGCGCCGCATCGAGGACGCGGACGTCGCCGAACTGTCCGTCGAGATCACCGAACACCTGCGTGGGGAGATCCGCCGCCATGGCCAGCACTGACACCAAGCCGAACACGGACGACCTCGCCGGCCTGGAAGCCGGCCTCGACGCCCTCGACGCCGTCCACACCCACCGCACCCCCGCGCGTGAGGTCCTCGTCAAAAAGGTCCTCCCGCCCGCCCTGGCCATCGGCCTCGTCCTGCTGGTCTGGCAGATCCTGGTCGCCCTGCACGTCACCGAGGAGACCAAACTCCCCGCACCGTCCGCGGTCTGGGACAGCCTGTCCGACATGTGGCTCAAAGGCACCCTGATCGACGTCATCTGGACCAGCGTCTCCCGCGGCCTGCTCGGCTTCCTCCTCGCCCTCGCCATCGGCACCCCCCTCGGACTCCTCGTCGCCCGCGTCAAGTTCGTCCGCGCCGCCATCGGCCCCATCCTCCAAGGCCTGCAATCCCTGCCCTCCGTCGCCTGGGTACCCCCCGCCGTCCTCTGGTTCGGCCTCAACGACGCCATGATGTACACCGTCATCCTGCTCGGCGCGGTCCCCTCCATCGCCAACGGCCTCGTCTCCGGCATCGACCAGATCCCCCCGCTCCACCTCCGCGCCGGCCGCACCCTGGGCGCCACCGGCCTCCAAGGCGCCCGCCACGTGATCATGCCCGCCGCCCTCCCCGGCTACCTCGCCGGCCTCAAGCAGGGCTGGGCCTTCTCCTGGCGCTCCCTCATGGCCGCCGAAATCATCGCCAGCTCCCCCGACCTCGGACTCGGACTCGGCCAACTCCTCGAAAACGGCCGCAACAACATCGACCTCCCCGGCGTCTTCCTCGCCATCACCCTCATCCTCGTCGTCGGCATCGCCATCGACCTCCTCATCTTCAGCCCCATCGAACGCCACGTCCTGCGCAACCGCGGCCTCCTGGTCAAGA
>NZ_JOCX01000059.1 GCF_000717915.1 Streptomyces sp. NRRL S-244 | reverse complement strand
CACCCTCCGCACCAAACCCCGCATGCCCGGCAAGACCCCCGTCCACGCCGGACACGTAGAAAACGGACTCACCAGGGCGGTACACACCCGCACGCGAAGCCGTGTGAGCGGTCGGCGAACCGAGCTGCACGTCCAGGTAGTCCCCGTCGATCTGGATCCGCTTGCCACCCCACGACTCGTAGACGTTCCCGCTGTACTGGTGGACGCGCTGGTGGTTGGCCCAAGCCCAGCCGGGCAGCTTGGGGTCGCTGGTGTCGGCGACCCCGTTCCAGTTGGCGGTGTACACCACGTCGGGCATGGTGTATCCGCTCGTGTGGGCGGCCAGGTCGGCGATGCCGGAGCTGGAGCTGCTGTACACGGCCGAGTTGTATCCGCGGGCGTGGATCTGCTCGGTCCAGGCGGACAGGAACGCCAACACGTTGCCCGAGTAGGCGCTGGGGTACGCCTCCATGTCGAAGTAGAGCAGCGAGCCGGGGCCGAGGCCCAGAGCGGCGGCGTTGTTCACCGCGTCGTCCGCGGCGCTCCTGCCCTCTGCGGCGGGCGAGGTGATCTGCTTCGCCTGCGTACCCACGTAGATCGGTATGAACTTCCAGCCGGCGGAGGCCTGCCTGCGGACCCACTCCGCGTTCAGGAAGCTCTGGTCACAGGCCCGGTTGCGGCCGCCGATGTAGATCCCGACCGCGCTGTACGGTGAGTGCTCCTTCCACGCGCTCATGGTCTCGGAATCCGGGGCGGCGCACGTGTCGAAGCCCTTGCCGGTGTGGTTGGTCAGCTCGGCCCCCGCAGTCGCGGTCCTCGCCGTCGCGGCTCCCACCTCCGCGGCTCCCGCCGTCGCGGCCCGCGCCGCGGAGGCCGCCGGCGCCTGGGCGGCGGACTTCTGCCGGGGCTCGGCGTCGGCCAATCCGCCGGACCTGAGGATCGTACGGACGAGCGCCTGGTCCTCGTCGTACGTGGCGGTGGCGCGGATGCCGTGCGCGGTGCTGACCATCTCGTGGCCAGTCTCGTTCGCCGTCACCGCCTGCCGACCGTCGTCACCGGACGGGGCGGGCTCCAGGACGAGGGCCTCGGTCCTGCCGATCAGCCGGGGCGGGCAGTTCTGCTGCGCACCCGGAGCGCCGAGGTAGACGGCGTGCCGGTCGAACCGAACGCAGGTGGTGGGGTCCTTGGCCAGGTCGACGACGTCCCAGCCGCGGGGCACGGAGAAGTGCCGGCCCAGGTAGTCGACGACGGTGGACCCGGCGTCGGAACGCGAGGCGGCCTGGGCCGTCCCCAGCGCCCCACCGAGGAGCGCGGTGGCCGCCGTCAGTACGGCGAGTCCGCGTCCGAGGGGTTGGAGGGCGGGAAGAGCGGAGGGCATGCGGAAATCTCCCGTGTGGTGCAAGAAACGATGGGTGTGAGGCGAGAGCTGATGGGTTGTCACCAGGCCTTGCCGGTGATGGGCTTGTCGCCGGGCACGCCGAAGCGGGTCTGGTAGATGACCGTGTCGGAGTCCTTGGCCGCGCCGAAGAAGTCGGAAGCCTCGGGCCGGTAGACACCGACCTTGTCGGTGCCGTCACCGTTCCAGTCACCCTTGATCGGAACGTCCCCCGGATTGCCGAACGTCGTCCGGTGGTCCACGTTCGCGCCGGTGCTGGAATCGCTCAGGTAGAACGTCTGGTCCGACGGCCGGTAGACACCGATGGTGTCCTTGCCGTCACCGTTCCAGTCACCCGTCACCGGGGTGTCGCCTTCGACGCCCATCCTCAGCGTGTAGGCCACGTTCCGGTTGTCGTTGGTGAGGGAGAAGGTCTGGTCCGAAGGGCGGTAGACACCGATGGTGTCCGTGCCGTTGCCGTCCCAGTCGCCGATGAGCGGGACGTCTCCGGGATTGCCGAACCGTGCGCTCGAGAAGACCGTGGCGTTGTCGTTCGTGAAGGAGAAGGTCTGGTCCGAGGGGCGGTAGACGCCGAACGTGTCCTTGCCATCACCGTTCCAGTCACCCGTCAACGGCACATCACCCTCCACGCCGAACCCCGCGTACCCGGCAAGACCCCCGTCCACGCCGGACACGTAGAAGACCGACTCACCAGGGCGGTACACACCCGCACGCGAAGGGGCATGGGCCGGCTGGGGGTACGGATCGGCGTGGTCCGAGGCGATGCCGGAGTCCCGTCCGCACGAGCCCCACGCGCCCACGCCCTGCCCGGCCAGGATCTTTTCGCCGATCAGGATCTGCTGCTTCTTCGTCGCCTGGTGCGGCAGCTGTGCGTACTGCAGGCCGCCGAAGGCGCGCCAGGTCGACTCGGTGATCTGTATGCCGCCGTAGTACGGCCAACCGGCCTTGTAGTAACTCCAGTTGCCCGTGCTCTCACACTGGGCCAGCCGGTCCCAGGCCGCCACGGACGCGGCCTCGGCCTGGACCGGAGCGAGTGTGAGCGTCGCGGCGCAACCGAGTGCGGCGGCTGCCAGCCGGGCGAGGTGGCGAGAGGCCGCCTTCATGTAGCTTTCTCCTGCTTGTGGTGGGGGAGTTCGGTACGGGCGGCGCGTGCCGCCCGGCCGCCGGGAAGGTCCCCGGCGGCCGGGTCGGCGACTACCACTGGCCGGTGATGGGCTTGTCGCCGGGCACGCCGAAGCGGGCCTGGTAGATGACCGTGTCGGAGTCCTTGGCCGCGCCGAAGAAGTCGGAAGCCTCGGGCCGGTAGACACCGATCTTGTCGGTGCCG
>NZ_JOCX01000058.1 GCF_000717915.1 Streptomyces sp. NRRL S-244 | reverse complement strand
AAAAACACAGCGAGGACGCAGTGGTCAGTCGGTCATATTCCGACATGATTGACCCGCTCTAAGTGCGTGTGCACCGGATTACCGGTAAACATTCATGGAGAGTTTGATCCTGGCTCAGGACGAACGCTGGCGGCGTGCTTAACACATGCAAGTCGAACGATGAAGCCCTTCGGGGTGGATTAGTGGCGAACGGGTGAGTAACACGTGGGCAATCTGCCCTTCACTCTGGGACAAGCCCTGGAAACGGGGTCTAATACCGGATAATACTCCTGCCTGCATGGGCGGGGGTTGAAAGCTCCGGCGGTGAAGGATGAGCCCGCGGCCTATCAGCTTGTTGGTGGGGTAATGGCCCACCAAGGCGACGACGGGTAGCCGGCCTGAGAGGGCGACCGGCCACACTGGGACTGAGACACGGCCCAGACTCCTACGGGAGGCAGCAGTGGGGAATATTGCACAATGGGCGAAAGCCTGATGCAGCGACGCCGCGTGAGGGATGACGGCCTTCGGGTTGTAAACCTCTTTCAGCAGGGAAGAAGCGAAAGTGACGGTACCTGCAGAAGAAGCGCCGGCTAACTACGTGCCAGCAGCCGCGGTAATACGTAGGGCGCAAGCGTTGTCCGGAATTATTGGGCGTAAAGAGCTCGTAGGCGGCTTGTCACGTCGGATGTGAAAGCCCGAGGCTTAACCTCGGGTCTGCATTCGATACGGGCTAGCTAGAGTGTGGTAGGGGAGATCGGAATTCCTGGTGTAGCGGTGAAATGCGCAGATATCAGGAGGAACACCGGTGGCGAAGGCGGATCTCTGGGCCATTACTGACGCTGAGGAGCGAAAGCGTGGGGAGCGAACAGGATTAGATACCCTGGTAGTCCACGCCGTAAACGTTGGGAACTAGGTGTTGGCGACATTCCACGTCGTCGGTGCCGCAGCTAACGCATTAAGTTCCCCGCCTGGGGAGTACGGCCGCAAGGCTAAAACTCAAAGGAATTGACGGGGGCCCGCACAAGCGGCGGAGCATGTGGCTTAATTCGACGCAACGCGAAGAACCTTACCAAGGCTTGACATATACCGGAAAGCATTAGAGATAGTGCCCCCCTTGTGGTCGGTATACAGGTGGTGCATGGCTGTCGTCAGCTCGTGTCGTGAGATGTTGGGTTAAGTCCCGCAACGAGCGCAACCCTTGTCCTGTGTTGCCAGCATGCCCTTCGGGGTGATGGGGACTCACAGGAGACCGCCGGGGTCAACTCGGAGGAAGGTGGGGACGACGTCAAGTCATCATGCCCCTTATGTCTTGGGCTGCACACGTGCTACAATGGCCGGTACAATGAGCTGCGATACCGTGAGGTGGAGCGAATCTCAAAAAGCCGGTCTCAGTTCGGATTGGGGTCTGCAACTCGACCCCATGAAGTCGGAGTCGCTAGTAATCGCAGATCAGCATTGCTGCGGTGAATACGTTCCCGGGCCTTGTACACACCGCCCGTCACGTCACGAAAGTCGGTAACACCCGAAGCCGGTGGCCCAACCCGTAAGGGAGGGAGCTGTCGAAGGGCGGCTGGATCACCTCCTTTCTAAGGAGCACAGTACCGATTGCAGACAAACGTTCTGCACGGTCAGCTCATGGGTGGAACGTTGATTAGTTGGCACGGTCATGAGAGTCCTTCACAAGTACTGCTTCGGCGTGGAAAGTGACGAGATCTTGAATGGTCGTGCTTGGCACGTTGTTGGGTCCTGAAGGTACGGCCGTAAGGTCAGGGTGATGGGTGGCTGGTCGTTGTTTGAGAACTACACAGTGGACGCGAGCATCTGTGGCCAAGTTTTTAAGGGCGCACGGTGGATGCCTTGGCACCAGGAACCGATGAAGGACGTGAGAGGCCGCGATAGGCCCCGGGGAGCTGCCAACTGAGCTTTGATCCGGGGGTGTCCGAATGGGGAAACCCGGCAGTCGTCATGGGCTGTCACCCACTGCTGAACACATAGGCAGTGTGGAGGGAACGAGGGGAAGTGAAACATCTCAGTACCCTCAGGAAGAGAAAACAACCGTGATTCCGGGAGTAGTGGCGAGCGAAACCGGATGAGGCCAAACCGTATGTGTGTGATACCCGGCAGGGGTTGCGCATGCGGGGTTGTGGGAATGAGCTTGATCGGTCTGCCGGCCGGTCGGCGAGTCAGAAACCGTTGATGTAGTCGAAGGACATGCGAAAGGTCCGGCGTAGAGGGTAAGACCCCCGTAGACGAAACATCAGCGGCTTGCTTGCTCATCTCCCAAGTAGCACGGGGCCCGAGAAATCCCGTGTGAATCTGGCGGGACCACCCGCTAAGCCTAAATATTCCCTGGTGACCGATAGCGGATAGTACCGTGAGGGAATGGTGAAAAGTACCGCGGGAGCGGAGTGAAATAGTACCTGAAACCGTGTGCCTACAAGCCGTGGGAGCGTCGCTGTATGTGCTTGCACATACAGTCGTGACTGCGTGCCTTTTGAAGAATGAGCCTGCGAGTTAGCGGTGTGTAGCGAGGTTAACCCGTGTGGGGAAGCCGTAGCGAAAGCGAGTCCGAATAGGGCGATTGAGTTGCACGCTCTAGACCCGAAGCGGAGTGATCTAGCCATGGGCAGGTTGAAGCGGAGGTAAGACTTCGTGGAGGACCGAACCCACCAGGGTTGAAAACCTGGGGGATGACCTGTGGTTAGGGGTGAAAGGCCAATCAAACTCCGTGATAGCTGGTTCTCCCCGAAATGCATTTAGGTGCAGCGTCGTGTGTTTCTTGCCGGAGGTAGAGCACTGGATAGGCGATGGGCCCTACCGGGTTACTGACCTTAGCCAAACTCCGAATGCCGGTAAGTGAGAGCACGGCAGTGAGACTGTGGGGGATAAGCTCCATGGTCGAGAGGGAAACAGCCCAGAGCATCGACTAAGGCCCCTAAGCGTACGCTAAGTGGGAAAGGATGTGGAGTCGCAGAGACAACCAGGAGGTTGGCTTAGAAGCAGCCACCCTTGAAAGAGTGCGTAATAGCTCACTGGTCAAGTGATTCCGCGCCGACAATGTAGCGGGGCTCAAGCGTACCGCCGAAGTCGTGTCATTGCAGCAATAGGGCCAACGCCCGCTGTGATGGGTAGGGGAGCGTCGTGTGCCGGGTGAAGCAGCAGCGGAAGCTAGTTGTGGACGGTTCACGAGTGAGAATGCAGGCATGAGTAGCGATACACACGTGAGAAACGTGTGCGCCGATTGACTAAGGGTTCCTGGGTCAAGCTGATCTGCCCAGGGTAAGTCGGGACCTAAGGCGAGGCCGACAGGCGTAGTCGATGGACAACCGGTTGATATTCCGGTACCCGCTTTGAAACGCCCAATATCGAATCAGGCGATGCTAAGTCCGTGAAGCCGTTCCGGACCCTTCGGGGAATGGAAAGTGGTGGAGCCGACGAACCAGACTTGTAGTAGGTAAGCGATGGGGTGACGCAGGAAGGTAGTCCAGCCCGGGCGGTGGTTGTCCCGGGGTAAGGGTGTAGGCCGAGGGGTAGGCAAATCCGTCCCTCATATAAGGCTGAGACCTGATGCCGAGCCGATTGTGGTGAAGTGGATGATCCTATGCTGTCGAGAAAAGCCTCTAGCGAGTTTCATGGCGGCCCGTACCCTAAACCGACTCAGGTGGTCAGGTAGAGAATACCGAGGCGTTCGGGTGAACTATGGTTAAGGAACTCGGCAAAATGCCCCCGTAACTTCGGGAGAAGGGGGGCCATCACTGGTGAGGGAACTTGCTTCCTGAGCTGGGGGTGGCCGCAGAGACCAGCGAGAAGCGACTGTTTACTAAAAACACAGGTCCGTGCGAAGCCGTAAGGCGATGTATACGGACTGACGCCTGCCCGGTGCTGGAACGTTAAGGGGACCGGTTAGTGCACTTTCGGGTGTGCGAAGCTGAGAACTTAAGCGCCAGTAAACGGCGGTGGTAACTATAACCATCCTAAGGTAGCGAAATTCCTTGTCGGGTAAGTTCCGACCTGCACGAATGGCGTAACGACTTCTCGACTGTCTCAACCATAGGCCCGGTGAAATTGCACTACGAGTAAAGATGCTCGTTTCGCGCAGCAGGACGGAAAGACCCCGGGACCTTTACTACAGTTTGATATTGGTGTTCGGTTCGGCTTGTGTAGGATAGGTGGGAGACTTTGAAACCCCAACGCCAGTTGGGGTGGAGTCGCCGTTGAAATACCACTCTGGTCGTGCTGGATGTCTAACCTCGGTCCGTGATCCGGATCAGGGACAGTGTCTGATGGGTAGTTTAACTGGGGCGGTTGCCTCCCAAAGGGTAACGGAGGCGCCCAAAGGTTCCCTCAGCCTGGTTGGCAATCAGGTGTTGAGTGTAAGTGCACAAGGGAGCTTGACTGTGAGACCGACGGGTCGAGCAGGGACGAAAGTCGGGACTAGTGATCCGGCGGTGGCTTGTGGAAGCGCCGTCGCTCAACGGATAAAAGGTACCCCGGGGATAACAGGCTGATCTTCCCCAAGAGTCCATATCGACGGGATGGTTTGGCACCTCGATGTCGGCTCGTCGCATCCTGGGGCTGGAGTCGGTCCCAAGGGTTGGGCTGTTCGCCCATTAAAGCGGTACGCGAGCTGGGTTTAGAACGTCGTGAGACAGTTCGGTCCCTATCCGCTGTGCGCGTAGGAATATTGAGAAGGGCTGTCCCTAGTACGAGAGGACCGGGACGGACGAACCTCTGGTGTGCCAGTTGTCCTGCCAAGGGCATGGCTGGTTGGCTACGTTCGGGAGGGATAACCGCTGAAAGCATCTAAGCGGGAAGCCTGCTTCAAGATGAGTATTCCCACCTCCTTGAGAGGGTAAGGCTCCCAGTAGACGACTGGGTTGATAGGCCAGATGTGGAAGCCCGGTAACGGGTGGAGCTGACTGGTACTAATAGGCCGAGGGCTTGTCCTCAGTTGCTCGCGTCCACTGTGTTAGTTCTGAA
>NZ_JOCX01000057.1 GCF_000717915.1 Streptomyces sp. NRRL S-244 | reverse complement strand
GCAGGGGGGACCCTGTGGGAGAGTAGGACGCCGCCGAACAATCATTGTAGAAAAGCCCTGTACCGGGTATCCGGTACGGGGCTTTTCTGCGTTTACGGGGCTTCGGACAGAGCCGGTCGCTATCCTGGCCACGTTCCCCTGGAGGCACGATGACAGCACAGCACCTCGAAGACGACGGTCCGCTCATCCCCCAGCCGGCCATGACGCGCGAAGCCCTGCGGGACGCCGTGCGCCGGATCGACATGGCGCACCTTGCCGAGTTCGACAGGGAATGCCATGCGGCGTTCGACCGCGCCGCGGAGACGGGCGCCATCAACCCGCTCCGCTTCTTCCTGATCAAGTGGGCCACGCACGTGGCCATCCATCGCCGGCCCGCCCGCGCCGCGGCGCTGCTGGAGGCCGAGCGCACCGCCGGCGATCCGGCCGCCACGGAGGCGCAGTTCCAGGCGGCCATGGAGACCAGCAGCCGCATCCTCGCCGAGGCCCAGCGGGAGATCGGTCAGTGACCCTGCGGGGTGAGGGAGTGGAGAACGAGGCCGGCTGGGCCTGGGAGTGCGATCCGAGCCGGCTGTGGGTGCTCGGCGACATGCCCGCGGAGCACCAGGAGCTGGTCGCCGTCGTCATGGAGGGCCTGGTCGACCTGGCGTCGATGGCCATCGACCCCAAGGACGGCAGCCTCTACGAAGACCCCAGCCCCATGCGCCTGCGTACGTACGAGGACGAGCACCTGATGCTCTGGTACCAGACCATCCCCCACCGCAGCCGCGTCTACCTCAAGCGCGTCAACCTCTGACCTCGAGGTTCCCTGTTCTCCGCTGCTACGATCCGCTCACTTTGCGGGGGGCGCAGAGCAGTTGGCGCGGAAGGCCGCTGCAGACCCCCGCGTGCATCCTGTGGGGGGAACGCAGTTGAGAATGCCGCGTGCCGTGGGAGCCGCCGCGCTCGCACTGGCCACATGCATCGGCGCGGTGTGCGCCGCACCGACGGCGGCCGCCGCCGCGGCGCCGGCACCCGGGGGTGAGGCGACGGTCGCATCACCGCCGAGCGTCTTCGCGCCCTATCTGATACTCCGCGCTGCCGGCACAGGCATGCTGATGTCGGACAGGTACAACAATGAGCCGACGTCCTGGCGGAGTGCCGATGGCCGGAAGATTCCGTCCGATTGCGGGTACGGCCAGGCCCGGCTCGGCGACGAGGTCGCCTGCACGGGTGCCAAGGAACTGAAGATCCGCAACTACGTCTCGGGGACGACCGAGTCCGTACCCGCCCGGGAGAACCGGGCCTGGGCCACGGCCATCTCGCCGACCCAGGTGCTGGCCTCGGAGAAGGACGCGGACGGACACTGGCTGCTCCACCTGCTCGGTCGTGCGAACGAGCCCCGCAAGGACGTGCCGGTCACAGGCGTCGAGGCGATGAGTTCCTATGCCGTGCTGGATTCGGACGCACGGGGCGCCCTCGTCGAGTACTGGGGCGACGGTGCGGAAGGCAAGCACCGGCACGGGATCCTCGATTACGCCACGGCCACGTTGAAGGAGCTCCCCGAAGCTCCCGGTGGGGGCAGCACGTACAACCATGTGGGACTCGGGTCGAAGTGGATCGCCATGGTCCAATTCGACAAGGCCATCATGGTGTCCAGAACCGACCCTGCCGTGGTTCGTACGGTGGCGATCGACAAGTACCCGGGCCGGGTCCTGGCAGTCGGAGACTGGCTGATCGCGGACGCGGGAGACGGCTCCGACCCGGTCGTGAAGGCCTATCCGAGTGACGGCAGTGCACCGCGACCCGTACTGGACCAGTTGGACGGGTCGTTGGTCCTCGGTGCCGACGGCAGTGCCTACGGGCTCTCCACCGTCAACGGCAGCAGCCGCTGGGCCGTGCACCGCATCTCCGCGGATGCCCAGGGTGCCCTGCGGGTGCAGGAGGCGCTGGCCGTTCCGGCCCGACCCACGGACCGGCGGAGCATCGCCATCGCCCAGGGCGAGCTCTCCGCATTGCAGGTGGACAGCACCGAGTCCGTGCTGGGCTACCGGACCTCCGTCTCGGGTCCGCCGTCGATCACCCAGGCTCCCGTGTGGCGCTGTGACCGCTCGAAGACCGATCCCTTCTGTCCCGAAGCCGCCAGCCGGTTCGGTGGAACCGCCGCAACAGGTGACGGCCGGATCGTCGGGATGGCGGCTGCGAACGGGTGCTCGTCCCGGTGCGCGGTGACGGTCCACATCCGGGATGCCCGCACCGGTGGCGCCCACCGGACCGTGAAACTCCCCGGCGAACTGTCGCACGCCAGAATCGTCAGCGCCTCCGGCCGCTATCTGTTGGTGAGCGCAGAGGTCGACGATGTCCCCCGGTCGCTGGTCCTCGACATCGACGCCGGCAAGGTCCTGGACATCAAGCCCACCTCGGCTGCGGGACTCTGGGGTTCTCTGCTCTGGCAGCCCGAGGGTGACAAGGGCGTCGCGGCGGCCACGGATCTGCGGACCGGCCAGGTCGTCCGCCGCGTCGACCTGCAGTCGGGCTGCCGTCCGTATGAGCTCCGGGCGAACGGCGACTGGTTCTACTCGACCTGCTCCGCCGACGGGGCCGGGGCGGCTGCGTACCAGGCTCAGATCGGGCGGCTGATCCCGCTGCCCTTCGTCGCCGAACGGCCGCTCGGCCTCGTCGCGCTCGGCGACGGTTACGTGGTTCACGAGAACCACGGCGTGGTGAGCGTCTACAACCTGCGCTCCGGTGCGCTGGTGAGGGAACACCAGGCCTTCGGGTACCCGGGCAACAACATCACCGACTGGGCTGTCGACCGCTTCGGCGGCCGCCTGGCCTACCTCGACCAGGAGGAGACCCTTCACGTCGTGGGGGTCACCGGCGCAGCCTTGCCGCTCGCCGTGATCGACCAGAACGTCCCCGGCACTCTGGACGCCAAGACGGCCGGCAGCCGGCAGGCCCGCTGGTGGCTCTCCAAGCCGGCGTCCTCGTGGAAGCTGATGGCGCGGAACAAGACCTCGGGCATCACGACCGTCGTGCGCACCGGTGGCGAGACGCGCGGTGTGGTCGACCTGGCGTGGGACGGGAAAGACCAGGCGGGCCGTGTCGTGATGAACGGCGCGTACGAATGGACGCTGCTGGCCACCCCGGCGGATGGCCAGGGAGCCCCGCTCAAGGCGACGGGCGCGGTCACCCTCACCGGTGCCACGTTCCCGGCGGGACGCGGACGCCCGTGACGTGGTGCGGGGGGCTTGACGTGTGAGGTCTCCCGGCGGCCCGGGGCCCGCGAGGGCCCCGGGCCGCGCTCGTTTTGACACCTCGGGGGGCCAGTTGTAGAGTCGAACGGTTGCCTGGAACTGCACAAGTTCGGCGGCCATCAGCAAGACCCCCCTCGTACCCACGGAATCGAATTCTGCGGGTACGTACTCGACTCCTCATCCAGGAATCTGAAGCCGGGAAATCCGGTGGAAAACTTCTGATAGAGTCGGACTCGCCGGAAAGGGAAACGCGAAAGCGCAGACCTGGAAAGCAAATCCCGCTTCGACCGGGAAAGGAAGCGTCCGTTCCTTGAGAACTCAACAGCGTGCCAAAAATCAACGCCAGAAGTTGATACCCCGTCCACTTCGGTGGATGAGGTTCCTTTGAAAAGACCTGTGAGGTCGCCTTCGGGTGATGCTTGCAGGCGAAAAAACACAGCGAGGACGCAGTGGTCAGTCGGTCATATTCCGACATGATTGACCCGCTCTAAGTGCGTGT
>NZ_JOCX01000056.1 GCF_000717915.1 Streptomyces sp. NRRL S-244 | reverse complement strand
ACCCTGGACCAGGACCTCATCCTGTACCTGTTCGGCACCCCCGGACAGGACCGCTTCTGGTTCATGTGGGACGACCTCGTCCGCGGCGCCATCGGTGCCATCGTGCTCGTCGACACCCGCCGGCTCGCCGACTGCTTCCCCGCGGTCGACTACTTCGAGAACAGCGGGCTGCCGTTCGTCGTGGCCCTCAACGGCTTCGAGGGACACCAGCCCTACACCCCCGAAGAAGTGCGCGAGGCCCTGCAGATCGGCCCGGACGCCCCGATCATCACCACCGACGCCCGCCACCGGGCGGACGCCAAGAGCGCGCTCATCACGCTCGTCGAGCACGCCCTCATGGCCCGACTCAAGTAACACGACTCGGGCAACGGCGCTCAAGGGGCACCACTCAAGTACCACGGGTTCTTCACAACGTGAGAGGGCGGGCTGTGTCATAGGACACGGCCCGCCCTCTCGGTTCATAACGTTTCGACAGAGAATTGCAGCCAACCGGACACAGGGTGCGGTCGGCTGGTGCCGCTGCGCTCACAACCGGCTTCTCATTTGCCGCAGCTCGCTCTTTATGTCCGATTTATGCGGGACATAAGGCTCTGTGAATGGCCGATTTCAAGTGTTTGGAACAGGACCGTTTACCGTGCTGGAATTCAACTAACTAGCTGGTAGCACCGCCGAGAGGTTGTTGGTCGAGTGAGGCGAAGCAACTCGAGCCCCGCGGATGAACCCGCGCGCGGCAACTTCACCCCGCCGCAGCGCGCGGCCGCGTCGCCCGTCGACGTACCCGTCGACCCACCGGTGAAAAGCGGCAGCACCAGCAGGTTCTCCCCCCGCAACTGGCGTGTGCCCACCCGTCTGAACGCGATCCTGCTCGTCCCCGTCCTCGTCGGACTGGTGATGGGCGGCTTCCAGGTGAAGGGCTCCATCGACACCTGGAACGAAGCCAAGGACGCCGAGAAGACGGCCCGCATCGTCCAGGCGGCGGCCGAATACGGCCAGGCCCTCCTCAACGAGCGCGACCTCACGGCCGAGCCGCTCCTCAAGGGCGACCGGAACAGCGAGACCGTCGCGAAGGTCTACGCGGCCACCGACGCGGCCAAGGAGAAGTTCGCCAAGGCCTCGAAGGACCTCCCCTCCAACCAGGGGCTGGAGCGCCGCCTGGAGCTCTTCCACCAGGAGGAGCCCAAGCTCGCGGCCGTCCGCCAGACGGCGTACGCCTCGCAGGAGACGGCGAAGAAGAACCCGCCGAGCGCGAACGGCCCGATCCCGACCGAAGAGGGGTACGTGCTGGTCCAGCACTACCTCATGACGTTCTCCAACGAACTCGGCCTGGGCACCGGCAACGTCACCAGCTACGGCCGCATGGTCTACGCGATCGAACTGGCCAAGGCGGCCAACTCGCTCCAGCGCTCGGTCGGCACCCACCTGCTGGTGCGCCCGAACGAGAACGAGGACATCCGCAAGGCCCAGCTCGTCGCCTTCTCCTCCTACGCCTACCTCGAGGACATCGCCATCGGCGAGTACGTCGCGGCCGGTACCGAGGAGGACGTGGACCGCCTCAAGGAGGTCATGGGCAGGCGGTCGCAGGAAGGCGCCGAGAAGCTCGCGGCCGCCAAGCGGGCGGCCGAGCAGGCCGGCACCCCCTTCAAGACGCCGCCGATCGTGAACAACTCCGTGCTCACCGGCATGACCGAGGCGATCGCCAGCGGCGAGAGCAAGACCAAGGTCATCGCGGGCGGCACCACGCCCCAGGCCTGGCAGGCCGCGGCCACCGCCAAGCTCGAGGGCTACGCCGAGGTCGAGAAGAACCTGCTCGACAAGGCCGTGACCGACTCCGTCGCCGTCTCCGACTCGGCCCGCAACGACGCCATCTGGACCGGCGCCATCGTGGTCGTGGCCCTGCTCGCCGCCTTCATCCTGGCCGGGATGATGGCCCGCCAGATGAGCAACTCGATGCGCCGGCTGCGCTCCGCCGCCTTCGACGTCGCCGAGCAGCGCCTGCCGATGCTCGTCGACCAGCTCTCGCGCACCGACCCGGGCAAGGTCGACACCCGTGTCGCGCCGATCCCGATCAACTCCCAGGACGAGATCGGCGAGGTCGCCCGCGCCTTCGACCAGGTCCACCGGGAAGCGGTCCGGCTCGCCGCCGAGCAGGCGCTCCTGCGAGGGAACGTCAACGCGATCTTCACGAACCTCTCCATACGCAACCAGTCGCTGATCGAGGGCCAGCTGACCCTCATCACCGACCTGGAGAACAACGAGGCCGACCCGGACCAGCTGGAGAACCTCTTCCGCCTGGACCACCTGGCCACCCGTATGCGCCGCAACGGCGAGAACCTCCTCATCCTCGCGGGTGAGGAACCGGGCCGCCGCTGGGACCAGCCGGTCCCCCTCGTCGACGTCCTGCGCGCCGCCTCCTCCGAGGTGGAGCAGTACGAGCGCATCGAGCTCTCGGGCGTCTCCGAGGCCGAGATCCACGGCCAGGCCGTGACCGACCTCGTGCACCTGCTCGCCGAGCTCCTGGAGAACGCCACCACGTTCTCCTCCCCGCAGACCAAGGTCCGCGTCAACGCCACCCGCCTGCCCGACGGCCGCGTGATGGTCGAGATCCACGACAAGGGCATCGGCCTCACCGCCGAGGACTTCGCGGACATCAACCACAAGCTGGCCAACCCGCCCACCGTGGACGCCGCGATCTCCCAGCGCATGGGTCTGTTCGTGGTCGGCCGGCTGGCGGACCGCCACAGCATCCGGGTCCAGCTGCGCCCCTCGGGCGAGGCCGCCGGCACCACGTCGCTGGTCATGCTCCCCGACGCGATCACCCATGGTGGTGGTGGCGAGGGGATCCCGGACGACGACTTCACCGTCTCCTCGATGATCCCGCAGCAGCAGGTTCAGCAGGCCATCCCCATGCGTACGGCCGCCGAGCTGGGCTTCGACGACTCCCGCTACGAGGGCAGAGGCGCCGACGAGCAGGGCGACGGCACCGGGCTGGACCCGGTCGGCCGCTCCCTGGCCCAGCAGGAGCGCCGGGCCGCGCTCGAAGCCCAGGTGGGCTACGGGCAGGAGCAGCAGGGCGAGTTCGCCGAGCAGGAGTATGCGGAACCCCAGCCGGAGCACGGGTACCAGCCGTATCAGGGGTACGAGCAGCAGCCCGAGCAGGGCTACGACACCTCGTACGACTCCCGGCAGGCCCACGCGCCCCAGCAGGGCTACGAGGCGTACCCGCAGCAGGACTACGGCTATCCGGAAGCCGGATACCAGGATCGGCAGCAGGACGCCCCGGCGTACGACGGCGGTTACGCAGCCCCGTCCCCGCAGGCAGAATGGCCCGAGCAGAACACCTACTCCGGCGGCTACCAGCCGGGCTACGGGACCGAATCGGAACCCCCGGCCGCTCCCGAACCCGCCCCGGACCGCGTAGGCTTCGACCGTCCGGGCGCCGCTGCCGACACCGGCCACGAAGTGACCGGAGCGGGCCTGCCGCGCCGCGGCAGCCAGCAGCAGTGGCAGCCGGCACAGAAGGAAGCGGAGTCCACCGGATCCCTCTTCGAGCAGCGGCCGCAGCGACAGCAGCAGCCCGCCGCCCCGGAGCGGGACGAGGAAGGCAGCGAAGCGTGGCGCTCGAACAACGACGAGCGCTGGCAGCAGGCCGCCAAACTCCGTGAGCCGAAGGCGGGCGGGATCACCCCGTCCGGTCTCCCTCGGCGCGTGCCCAAGGCCAACCTGGTCGAAGGCGCGGCGGAGACGATGAGCCAGGCGGCACAGAACCTGAACTGGTTGATCACCAACTTCGTGGACAACACCCCCGGGGTGTCCCACACGGTGGTGGTCTCCGCCGACGGCCTTCTTCTGGCGATGTCCGACGGATTCCCGCGCGACCGCGCCGATCAGCTGGCGGCCGTGGCCTCCGGTCTGACGTCGCTGACCGCAGGAGCCTCCCGCATCTTCGAGGGTGGCGCCGTCAACCAGACCGTTGTGGAGATGGACCGCGGGTTCCTTTTCCTCATGTCCGTGTCCGATGGATCGTCCCTCGCGGTGCTCGCGCACCCCGAGTGCGACATCGGCCTCGTGGGCTACGAGATGGCCCTCCTCGTGGACCGAGCAGGCAGTGTCCTCACCCCGGAACTGCGCTCGGAGCTGCAGGGAAGTCTTCTCAACTAGCAAACAGGCAGTGCGTTTCGCGTCATCGCACCATAGGGTGCGGTGGCGCGGTTCCACAGGGAGTACTGCGTTCTTGGAGTCGGAGGAGGAGACGTGACAACACCCGGAGGACATCCTTATGGCGGCGCGCAGCAGCCGCAGGGTGGGCAGCACGACCAGAACCGCTTCAACTTCCCCTCCGCTCCCAGCCGGCCGGTTCCGGAGCACAATCCCTACCAGCAGCAGCCGTACGGCCAGCCCCAGCAGGCCCAGCCGCCCCACCGGCCCTCGCAGCAGACCCTCCGGGGTTCGCAGCAGCAGGCCCCCAAGGCGCACAACCCGCTGGTGCGCCCGTACGCGATGACCGGCGGCCGTACCCGGCCGCGCTACCAGCTCGCCATCGAGGCGCTGGTCAGTACCACGGCGGACCCCGCGCGGCTGCAAGGGCAGTTGCCCGAGCACCAGCGCATCTGCCGCCTGTGCCAGGAGATCAAATCCGTCGCGGAGATCTCGGCACTTCTCTCCATTCCTCTTGGTGTCGCCCGCATCCTCGTCGCCGACCTGGCGGAGGCGGGCCTTGTCGCCATTCACCAGCCCGGCGGCGACGAGTCTGCCGGCGGCCAGCCAGATGTGACACTGCTCGAAAGGGTGCTCAGTGGACTTCGCAAGCTCTAACGGCGGAGCGGCTCGCTCCACCACCTCCGCGAAGATCGTGGTGGCGGGCGGCTTCGGCGTGGGCAAGACCACGTTCGTCGGCGCGGTCTCCGAGATCAACCCGCTGCGCACCGAAGCCGTGATGACGTCCGCGTCCGCCGGCATCGACGATCTGACCCACACCGGGGACAAGACGACCACCACGGTCGCCATGGACTTC
>NZ_JOCX01000055.1 GCF_000717915.1 Streptomyces sp. NRRL S-244 | reverse complement strand
GCCTCCACCCCCGTGGGTCCGACCCCGGCCCCGGCCGCCCCCGGGCGCATCCACCGCGCCTGGTTCGTCGCGGCCGTCGCGTTCGTGACGATCATCGGGGCCGCCGCCTTCGCCTCCCTGCCCGGGCTGCTCATCGAGCCGCTGCACGAGGAGTTCGACTGGTCGCGCGGCACGATCGGCCTCGCCGTCTCGGTGAACCTCGCGCTGTACGGGCTCACCGCACCCTTCGCCGCCGCGCTGATGGACCGTTTCGGCATCCGCAAGGTGGTGGCCCTGGCCCTGCTGGTCATATCCGGCGGCACGATGGCCACCCTGTGGATGACACAGTCCTGGCAGCTGGTGCTGTTCTGGGGCGTGCTGGTGGGGCTGGGCAGCGGCTCCATGGCCCTGGCCTTCGCGGCGACGGTGACCAACCGCTGGTTCACCGCCCGGCGCGGACTCGTCACCGGCATCCTGACCGCGGCCGGGGCCTCCGGTCAGCTGATCTTCCTGCCGCTGCTGTCCTGGCTGGTGGAGCACCACGGCTGGCGCCCGGCGGCGGTGACGGTCTCGCTGGCGGCCCTGGTCGTCGTCCCGTTCGTATGGCTGCTGCTGCGCGACCACCCGGCGGACACGGGACTCGCGCCGTACGGGGGCACGTACGCGGAAAAGCCCGCCCCGGTGACGGGCGCGGCGCGGCGGACGGTGACGGTGCTGTTCAAGGCGGCCCGCACCGGCCCGTTCTGGCTGCTGGCGGGCACCTTCGCGATCTGCGGGGCCTCGACGAACGGGCTGGTCAAGACCCACTTCGTACCCGCCGCGCACGACCACGGCATGCCGGTGACCGCGGCGGCCGGGCTGCTGGCGGTGGTCGGCGTCTTCGACGTGATCGGCACCATCGCCTCCGGGTGGTTCACCGACCGCTTCGAGGCGCGCCGTCTGCTGGCGGTGTACTACGCGCTGCGCGGGATCTCGCTGATGTTCCTGCCGATGCTGCTGGCGCCGTCCGTGCACCCGCCGATGATCTTCTTCATCATCTTCTACGGGCTGGACTGGGTCGCGACCGTCCCGCCGACCATCGCGCTGTGCCGCGAGCACTACGGGGAGGACAGCGCGATCGTCTTCGGCTGGGTCCTGGCCTCGCACCAGGTGGGCGCGGCGGCGGTGGCCTTCCTGGGCGGCCTGGCCCGCGACGCCTTCGGCTCGTACGACCTGGTCTGGTACGCCTCGGGCGCGCTGTGCGCGGTGGCGGCGCTGATGGCGATGGTGATCCGCCGCCGCCCCGCCGCGATCACCGCCGCTGCCGCTGCCGCGTGAGCGAGCTCGCCGCGCAACCGGCGTCGGCGCGTCAGCCGCCTGCCGGGGTCGTGGACTTGAGGGTGCCGTCCGGGCCGGCCAGCAGGACCGGGGTGGCCGGGCCGCCGAGGTCGCGGACCGCCGCGCGGTCGGCGTCGGCCACCGCCTCCGCCGAGCTGACCACGGCCGCGGCTTCCAGGGACTCGGCCCCGCTCGCCACCGCCATCGCGACCGCCGTCTGCAGCGCGCTCAGCTTCAGGGAGTCCAGCTCCACCGTCCCGGCGACGTACGTGCGGCCCGTCTCGTCCCGCACCGCCGCACCCTCGGGCACCCCGTTGCGGGCCCGGGCGCTGCGCGCCAGCGTGATGATTTTGCTGTCCTCGGGGTTGATCCCGGTGCTGTCGGTCATGGGCGAAAGCATATGGAGCGTCTCGGCGGGGCCGCACGACGGCCCCGCCGAGACGCTCTCCCCTCCATCCCCCGCTGCCCCCTGGATCTTGTGCCACGCGGAACCAAACCTAAGCGCCCGATAAGCGGAACCTGCGATCCAAAGGTCACAGAGCTCCGGGACCTTCGTCCCCTCTGCGATCCGCCCTCACGGCCGGTCGAGCCGCAGCCGCTCCGCCCTCGGCAGACCCGCGACCACCAGGTCGTACGAGTCCTCGACCAGCTCCCGCACCAGCGCGTCCGGCAGCCCGCCGACCGTCACCGTGTTCCAGTGCCGCTTGTTCATGTGCCAGCCCGGCACGATCGCCTCGTGCTCCGCCCGCAGCCGCACCGCCGACTCCGGCTCGCACTTGAGGTTGACCTTCAGCGGGTCGGCGTCCAGCGCGCTCAGCGCGAACATCTTCCCCAGCACCTTGAACACCGAGGTCTCGGGCGTGAAGGGGAACTCCTCCACCGCCGCGTTGAAACCCAGGCAGAACGCACGCAGCTCCGCCGGCGTCATACGCCCTCCCCGTCCTCGCCCGCCGCGCGGGCCAGCGGCTCCACCAGCACCGTCACGATCTTGTTCCGGCGGCCCGCCGGGGATTCGGCCGTCAGCCGAAGCGGCCGCCCGTCCGGCAGCTCGACGACCGCCGAGGCGCCCGCGATCGGCACCCGGCCCAGCGCCTTGGCCAGCAGGCCGCCGACCGTCTCCACGTCCTCGTCGTCGTAGTCCTCGACCTTGAACAGCTCGCCGAGGTCGGTGATGTCGAGCCGCGCCGTCACCCGGTAGCGGTCCTCGCCCAGCTCCTCGACGGGCGCGAGCTCGCGGTCGTACTCGTCGGTGATCTCGCCGACGATCTCCTCGAGGATGTCCTCGATGGTGACGATGCCCGCCGTGCCGCCGTACTCGTCGATGACCACGGCCACGTGGTTGCGCACCTGCTGCATCTCCCGCAGCAGGTCGCCCGCGTTCTTGGTGTCCGGTACGAACACCGCGGGCCGCATCGCCGTCGTGACCAGGTCGGCCTCCGCCTCCCGGCTGATGTGCGTCTTGCGGACCAGGTCCTTCAGATACACGATGCCGACGATGTCGTCCTCGTTCTCACCGGTCACCGGGATGCGCGAGAAACCGGACCGCAGCGCCAGCGTGGTCGCCTGACGGATCGTCTTGTACCGCTCGATGCAGACCAGGTCGGTGCGCGGCACCATCACCTCGCGCACCAGCGTGTCGCCCAGCTCGAAGACCTGGTGCACCATCCGGCGCTCCTCGTCCTCGATCAGCGACTCCTTCTCCGCCAGGTCGACCATCGCGCGCAGCTCGGCCTCGGAGGCGAACGGCCCCTTGCGGAAGCCCTTTCCGGGCGTGAGCGCGTTGCCGATGAGGATCAGCAGCTGCGGGATGGGCCCCATGACCCGGGCGAGCGGGACCAGGACGTACGAGGCCGCCGTCGCCGTGTTGAGGGGGTGCTGGCGGCCGATGGTGCGCGGGGAGACCCCGACGGCCACGAAGGACACCAGCACCATCACGGCGATCGCGATGAGCAGCGCCTTCCAGTTGTCGCCGAACTCGTCGAGGCAGACGTACGTGACGAGCACGCCGGCCGCCATCTCGCAGGTGACCCGCACGAGCAGCGCCACGTTGAGGTAGCGGGTGGGGTCGGCGGCGACCTGCGCGA
Source organism: Streptomyces sp. NRRL S-244 (assembly GCF_000717915.1). Taxonomy (GTDB): domain Bacteria; phylum Actinomycetota; class Actinomycetes; order Streptomycetales; family Streptomycetaceae; genus Streptomyces. Next base: position 1,813 of record NZ_JOCX01000055.1, on the reverse strand, counting down.
GCTTCTCGCTGCCGCGCCGGCCCTCCCGTACGGCCTGCTCGGCGCGGAAGCTGGAGATCCGGGCGATCCCGGACTCGGCGCACGCCGCGAACCAGGCCACCACCACCAGCAGCACCGCGCCGGTGATCAACTGCGGGGCGGTCACGAGACGGTCGGGGCCGGGGACGGACCGGTGATGCCGCGCTCACCGCGCCAGCCGTCGACGATGGCCGCCTGGAGACCGAACATCTCGGCCTTCTCGTCCGGCTCCTCGTGGTCGTACCCGAGCAGGTGCAGCACCCCGTGGACGGTCAGGAGCTGGAGCTCCTCGTCCATGGAGTGCTGCGTCGGGGCTTCCTCGCCCTGCTTCTTCGCGACCTCGGGGCAGAGCACGATGTCACCGAGGAGCCCCTGCGGGGGCTCCTCGTCGTCCTTCGTCGGCGGACGGAGCTCGTCCATCGGGAAGGACATGACGTCGGTGGGACCGGGCAGGTCCATCCACTGGATGTGGAGCTGCTCCATGGCGTCCTCGTCGATGACGATGACGGAGAGCTCGGACAGCGGGTGGATCCGCATCCGGGTGAGCGCGTAGCGGGCGATGTCGAGGATCGCCCGCTCGTCGACCTCGGTTCCGGACTCGTTGTTGACGTCGATCGACATGGTGCGCTGGGTTCTACTTCCGCTGGTAGCCGTTCCGGGACTGCTGGGCGTCCTGGCTGTCGTCGTACTTCTCGTACGCATCGACGATACGGCCGACCAGCTTGTGCCGGACGACATCCTCGGACGTGAGCCGCGAGAAGTGGATGTCCGGAACCCCTTCGAGGATCGCCTGGACCTGGCGCAGACCGGACTTGGCACCGCCGGGCAGGTCGACCTGGGTGATGTCACCGGTGATGACGATCTTCGAATCGAACCCGAGCCGGGTCAGGAACATCTTCATCTGCTCGGTGGTCGTGTTCTGCGCCTCGTCGAGCACGACGAACGCCTCGTTGAGGGTGCGGCCGCGCATGTACGCGAGCGGCGCGACCTCGATCGTGCCCGCCGCCATCAGGCGCGGGATCGAGTCCGGGTCGATCATGTCGTGCAGGGCGTCGTAGAGCGGGCGCAGGTACGGGTCGATCTTGTCGAAGAGCGTGCCCGGGAGGAAGCCGAGGCGTTCGCCCGCCTCGACCGCCGGGCGGGTCAGGATGATCCGGCTGACCTGCTTGGACTGCAGGGCCTGGACCGCCTTGGCCATGGCGAGGTAGGTCTTGCCGGTACCGGCGGGGCCGATGCCGAACACGATCGTGTTCTTGTCGATCGCGTCGACGTACCGCTTCTGGTTGAGGGTCTTGGGGCGGATGGTGCGGCCGCGGCTGGAGAGGATGTTCTGCGTGAGCACCTCCGCGGGCGTCTCGTCCGGGCCGTTGCCGTTGCCGCTCGCCTTGAGCATGGCGATCGAGCGTTCCACTGCGTCCTCCGTCATCGGCTGCCCGGTGCGGAGCACGAGCATCATCTCGTCGAACAGGCGCTGGACCAGGGCGACTTCCGCCGCGTCTCCGACCGCGCTGACCTGATTGCCCCGAACATGGATGTCGGCCTTCGGGAAGGCCTTCTCGATCACGCGCAACAGGGCGTCACCCGAGCCGAGCACCGCGACCATCGGATGCTTGGCCGGAACGGTGAAGTGGGCTCGCGCCTGCCCCGGCGCCGGTGTCTGGGCTGTGGGTGTCTGAGTCATGGGCCGGCACTGTGGCCTGCACATACCTCCCGCTGAGGGGCCGCGCCGATCGACGACCTCCGGAGTACCAAGGGTACGACTCCGCCGCGCCATCCCCGAGGGGTTTTCCCCGCC
>NZ_JOCX01000054.1 GCF_000717915.1 Streptomyces sp. NRRL S-244 | reverse complement strand
GGGCAGGGGCGGGTCGGGGGGATGCCGGGGGGCGATGGGATGGGGACGGGGATGCGGGCCGGTGTGGGCCTGGTGCTGGGGGCGCGGGCCCGGCTGCGCTGGGTGCACCTGATCCTCGGCGGGGCCCTGCTGATGCCGTACTTCCTCCTCGCCCAGGTGGTGGTCAGCGTCTGGTCCGGCCGGGGCGGCTTCTTCAACTCGACCCCGCTGACCTTCGCCTCGTACGGGCTGTCCCTGCCGCTAGCCGCCGCGACCGCCGTGTTCGGGCCGGTCCGGCCGCTGTCGGCCGGAGCCGTACGGGCCCTGTGCGGGGTGCCGGGCGAGCGGCTGGCCGCCGGGCCGGCCCGGTCCTGGGCGGCGCGGGGGCGGACCTCGGCCTGGTGGACCCTGCACCTGGGGGTCGGGGCGGTGCTCAGCGGGATGAGCCTCGCGGTGCCGCCCATGGCGGCGGTGCTGATCGCGCTGCCGTTCGTGAGCGGGCTGCGGACCGCCGAGCTGGGGCTGGGCCGGCTCAGCACCGGCGCCGCGCCGTACGTCGCCCCGCTGCTCGGGATCGGGCTGCTGAGCGGGCTGGCCCTGTGCGCCGCGGGGGCCGGTGCGCTGCTGGCCCGGATGGCGCCCGTACTGCTCGGGCCGACGGCGGCGGACCGGCTGGCCGCGGCCGAGGAGCGGGCCGCCGAGCTGGCCGTGCGCAACCGGCTGGCCCGGGAGCTGCACGACGCGGTCGGGCACGCCCTGAGCGCCGTCACCCTCCAGGCGGTCGCCGCCCGGCGGGTGCTCGACAGCGACCCCGGGTTCGTACGGGAGGCACTGGCCGCGATCGAGGACACCACCCGGCGGACGGTCGGCGAGCTCGACGCCGTGCTCGGCCTGCTGCGGGACGGAGACCCGGCCCGGCCCGACGCCGCGCCCGCCCCGACCCTCGCCGCCGACCTCGACGGACTGCTGGCCCGCACCCGGGCCGCCGGGACCGCCGTCACCGCCCACCAGGACCCCGGACCGGCCCGGAACTGGGAGCAGCTCCCGGCGATCGCCTCCCGCGAGGCGTACCGGATCGTCCAGGAGGGTCTGAGCAACGCCCTGCGGCACGGCACGGGACCCGTCGAGCTGCGGATCGCCGTACGGGACACCGAAGAGGGCACCCCACGTGAACTGGAGATCACCATGACCAATCCACCGGGCCCCGCCGGCGGGCCGCAGCCCCGTACCACCGGGGGGCGCGGGCTGCGGGGCGCCGCCGAGCGGGCCACCCTGCTCGGCGGCCGCGTCGAAGCCGGCCCGCACCGGGGGCAGTGGCGGCTGCGGGCCGTCCTCCCGCTCGGCGGGGGACCCCGATGAGCCCGGTGCCCGCCGCGCGCCGGCCGCCGCTGCGCATCGTGCTCGCCGACGACGAGCGGATGGTCCGCACCGCCCTGCGGGTCATCCTCGAAGCCGAACCCGATCTGGAGGTCGTCGGCGAGGCGGCCACCGGCGCCGAGGCCGTCCCGCTGGTCCGCTCCCTGGCCCCCGACGTGGTGCTGATGGACGTCCGGATGCCCGAGATCGACGGCATCCGGGCCACCGAACAGATCATCGCCACCATGGCCGAACCGCCCCGGATCGTGGTCGTCACCACCTTCGAGAACGACGCGTACGTCTACGACGCGCTGCGCGCGGGCGCCGCCGGGTTCCTCCTGAAGCGGGCCGAGCCCGACGAGCTGATCGGCGCGGTCCGCCTCGTCACCCGCGGCGACAGCCTGCTCTTCCCGGCGGCCGTCCGCGCCCTGGCCGCGTCCCACGCGCCCGGCACCCAGGGCCCCGCCGCCCCCTGGGTGGCGCGGCTCACCGGCCGGGAGGCCGACGTACTGCGCCTGATGGCCACCGGACTGTCCAACCACGAGATGAGCGAGCGCCTCGGCGTCGGCCCGCAGACGGTCAAGACCCACGTCGCCGCGGTCCTCTCCAAGACCGGGTCCCGCGACCGCACCCAGGCGGTCATCGCGGCCTATGAGGGCGGCTTCATGAAGAAAGACTGAGAACCCGGCCACAATCGGGGCAGAGCGGAACGCTCGCGGGCCTTGGCGCGTCCTTCTGGGGGATGAACAAAACGATCAGGCGTGCGTCGGTCTTCTGTCTGCTCCTGGTGCTGGCCCTTTTGGTGCGGGTCACCTGGGTGCAGGCCTACCAAGGCCAGGCCCTCGCAGACAACGAGAACAACCGGCGGAACCTCATCGGGCAGTACGAGAACCCGCTGGGCAACATCATCGTGGGCGGGGAGGCGATCACCGGCTCGGTGAAGACGGACGGGAAGGACTTCGGCTACAAGCGCACCTACGTCAACGGCCCGCTCTACGCGCCGCTCACCGGCTACAGCTCCCAGGCCTTCGGCACGAGCATGCTGGAGGGCGTCTACAAGAAGATCCTCAACGGGTCCGACGACCGGCTCAAGACGGTGATGGACATGCTCACCAACAAGCGGGCCGCGCCGGGCAACGTGCTGACCACCGTCGACAAGGACGTGCAGACGGCCGCGTACGACGCGCTCCAGGGCAAGCAGGGCGCCGCCGTCGCCATCGACCCGGTGACCGGCGAGATCCTCGCCATCGTGAACAACCCCTCGTTCGATCCGGGCACCATCGCCGGCGCCAACGACACGGCCGCCTGGGAGAAGCTGATCGAGGACAAGGGCAAGGCCCTGGAGAACGTGGCCCTGCGCAAGCCGCAGGCGCCCGGCTCCACCTTCAAGCTGGTCACCCTCGCGGCGGCCATCGAGAACGGGCTGGTCACCAACCTCGACACGCCGACCGGCACCCCGGACCCGTACACGATCCCCGGGACCCGGACCCAGCTGCCCAGCGAGGCGGGCTCCGCCGCCTGCAACAACGTCTCGGCGCGCACCGCGCTGCGGCTGTCCTGCAACAACGTCTTCGCGGAGCTGGCGCACAAGCTCGGCCAGGACAAGATGCGGGCGATGGCCGAGAAGCTCGGTTTCAACACCGAGATCGCGACGCCCGTCACCGCCCGCCCGGCGAGCAAGTACCCGACGAACAAGATGTCCGTCGACCAGGTCGCACAGACGGGTATCGGCCAGTTCGACGTGCAGGCCACCCCGCTCCAGATGGCGATGGTGACCGCCGCGATCGAGAACGGCGGCAAGCTCGTCGCCCCGCACTCGGTCTCCGAGGTCACCGACGCGAACGGCAACGTGCTGGAGAGCTTCAAGAACCCGAAGTCCGAGCAGGTCATGAAGGCCAAGACCGCTTCGATGCTCCAGGACGCGATGCGGACGGTCGCCACCGAGGGCGGCGGCAAGCCCGCGCAGGTGGCGGGCGCCGAAGTGGGCGGCAAGACCGGTACCGCGCAGCGTGGCGTGAACAACAGCCTGCCGCCGCTGGCCTGGTTCACCTCGTACGGCAAGCTCGGCGGCAAGCAGATCGCGGTTGCCGTGGTGATCGAGAACTCGGACACCGACCGCTCCGAGATCGGCGGCGGCAAGCTCGCCGCCCCCATCGCCCAGAAGATGATGGAGGCGTGGCTGAAGAAGTAGCCGCGCCGCCCGCTCCACGACGCGCCGGGAACCGACATGGTTCCCGGCGCGTTTTATTTCCCATGATCAGAACCGCGCTGCCCGCAGATCTCGATGCCATAGCGGCCCTCCACACCCGCGCCCGGGCCACCTACTACCGCGGCCGCATCCCCGAGGACGCCTACGCCGGCGAAGCCGAACTCGCGCGGACGCGCGAGGGCTGGTCGATGGCGGTCGCCCGGGCCGCGGGCGAGGGCGGGGTGCTGTGCGCGGAGCAGGACGGGGAGCTCACGGGGGTCGCCGCCTTCCGCACGGCGGACGGCGAGACCACGCTCACCCAGCTGCACGTGGACCCGGTCCACTGGCGCCGGGGCACCGGGGCCGCCCTGCACGCGGCCTGCGTGGACGCGTGGCGGCGGGCCGGGATCGGCCGGGTCCGGCTGGAGGTCTACGAACACAACCTCCGGGCCCAGGCCTTCTACGCCCGGCAGGGCTGGCACCCGGATCCGGCGGATGCGGATGCGGAGCGGTCCGGCTCGCACCTCACGCTGTGGCTCAGCGTCGGGTCCGGGGAATGTGACGCCCGGACGGGTGGTTGAAGCAGAAACCGTCCCATCCCGGAACATCCCGTCCCGGAACAAGGAGAGAAAGAGGATCATGCGCGTCGAGATCTGGAGCGACATCGCCTGCCCCTGGTGCTACATCGGCAAGGCCCGGTTCACGAAGGGGCTGGCCGAGTTCGCGCACCGCGACGAGGTGGAGGTCGTCTTCCGGTCCTTCGAGCTCGACCCGAACAGCCCCAAGGGCACGACGGCGCCGGTCCTGGAGATGCTCGCCAAGAAGTACGGCCGCACCCTCGACGAGGCGCGCGGCATGGAGGAGCACGTCGCCGCGAGCGCGCGGGCCGAGGGGCTGACGTACCGCACCGACGGCCGTGACCACGGCAACACCTTCGACATCCACCGCCTGCTGCACCTGGCCGCCGCCCGCGGCCGCCAGGAGGAGCTGCTCGACCTCGCCTACCGGGCGAACTTCGCGGAGGAGCGGTCGGTATTCGACGCCGAGGTGCTGGTCGCCCTCGCGGTCGAGGCGGGCCTGGACGAGGCCGAGGCCCGTACGGTCCTCGCCGACGACACCGCCTACGCCGCCGAGGTACGCGCGGACGAGCGCGAGGCGGCGGAACTCGGCGCCAACGCCGTGCCGTTCTTCGTCCTCGACCGCCGCTACGGGATCTCCGGCGGCCAGCCCGCCGAGGTGTTCACCCAGGCCCTGGAACAGGCCTGGGCCGGCCGCGAGGTCCCCGAGCCCGCCACCGAGGCCGAGGCCTGCACCCCGGATGGCGCCTGCGCCGTCCCCCAGGCCTGACCGGGGCCCGGCCCCGGGTCGCCCGCGGCTCCGGCCCCGGGCGACCCGGTCAGTGCAGGGTTTCCGACCAGGCGGCTTCCGCGGCGGCCACGGCATCGGCGGGATCCGTCCCGAGGGCCGCGGCCAGGGCCGTCAGGGACGTGAGGACCGCATCGAGGGATGCCGCCTGGCCGTAGTGGTTGACGCGGATCATCTCCCCGGCCCCCGCCACGGGGGCCGCGGGGGCGGCGGCCAGGGCCTTGGACACCACCAGGGAGGCCTCCGGTACGCGGAGCGTGGTGGCCACCGGAGCCGCCTCCTCGGGGCGGGTGACGTACGGGGCCAGGCCCAGCGGCTGCGCGCCCGCGCGGGTCGCCGCCGCCGCGGCGGCGTGCCGGGCCATCACCGCCGACAGCCCCTCGGCCGCGATCCGCTCCAGGCAGGCCTCCAGCGCCAGCATCTCCAACTGCGCCGGGGCGTGCGGCAGAGCCCCCCGGCCCGCGTCGATCCAGCGCTCCTTCCAGTCCAGGAGGGAGAGGTACGAGCGGCGCGGGGCGGCCGGGTTCTCCGCGAAGCGGGCCCACGCGCGGTCCGAGACCGACACCGCCGAGACCCCCGCCGGGCCGCCCATCGCCTTCTGGGCGCCGATCACGCACAGGTCCACGCCCCACGCGTCCGGCAGCAGCGGCTCCGCGCCCACCGAAGCCACCGCGTCCAGCATGAACAGCGCCCCGTGGGCCCGTACCGCCTCGCCGATCTCCGCCACCGGGTTGGTGTTCCCGGTCGCCGCCTCCGCGTGGACCAGCGAGACGAAGTCGATCTGCGGGTGCTCGGCCAGCGCCCGGGCCACCTGCTCCGCCGTCACCGCCGTGTCGAACGGCACCGCCAGGTCCACCACGCCCGCACCGCAGTCGCGCAGCCAGTTGCCGAAGGTGTTCCCGTACGGACCGGTCACCACGTTCAGCGCCGTCGAACCGGGCCGCGCCCCCGACCGGATGCACCCCTCCAGCGGCAGCAGCGCCTCGCCCTGCGTGATCACCACGTCGTGCCGGGTGGAGAGGAGGTCCGCGACCCCCTGCTCGATCGACGCGAAGTGCTCCGCCGTGAGCGGCGGGAGGTCCAGCAGGGGGTGCGTCACGGTGGTGCTCTCTCTTCGTCCGCTGCGTCCGGGGTCTACCCGCACGAGCGTACCGAGACCGCACGTACAGTGCGGAACATGACCGATGACGTGCTGCATGTGAAGGGGCGTGTGCTCGTCGGACCCGACGACGCGCGCGACGAGCTCTGGGTGGTCGGCGGCCGGATCTCGTACGAACGCCCGCACGGGGCCCGCGAGATCACCACGGTGTCCGGCTGGGCGCTGCCCGGCCTGGTGGACGCACACTGCCACGTGGGGCTCGACGCCCACGGCCCGGTCGACGCGGAGACCGCCGAACGCCAGGCCCTGACCGACCGCGACGCCGGCACCCTGCTCATCCGCGACGCCGGATCCCCCTCCGACACCCGCTGGATCGACGACCGCGAGGACCTGCCGAAGATCATCCGGGCCGGCCGCCACATCGCCCGGCCGCGCCGCTACATCCGCAACTTCGCCCACGAGATCGAGCCGGCCGACCTCGTCGCGTACGTGGGCCGCGAGGCGCAGCGCGGCGACGGCTGGGTCAAGCTGGTGGGTGACTGGATCGACCGCGAGGTCGGGGACCTGGCGCCCTGCTGGCCGCGGGCCGAGGTCGAGGCGGCCATCGCCGAGGCGCACCGGCTCGGCGCCCGCGTCACCGCGCACTGCTTCGCGGAGGACTCGCTGCGCGACCTGGTCGAGGCGGGCATCGACTGCGTCGAGCACGCCACCGGGCTCACGGAGGACACCATCCCGCTGTTCGCGGAACGCGGGGTGGCGATCGTCCCGACCCTCGTGAACATCGCGACGTTCCCGAAGATGGCGGCGGGCGGCGAGGCCAAGTTCCCGCGCTGGTCGGCGCACATGAGGCGGTTGCACGAGCGCCGTTACGACACCGTGCGGGCCGCCTACGACGCGGGCATCGGCGTGTACGTGGGCACCGACGCGGGGGGTTCCCTGCCGCACGGCCTGGTCGCGGCCGAGGTCGCGGAGCTGGTGCGGGCCGGGATCCCGGCTCTGGAGGCGCTCTCGGCGACGACGTGGGCGGCCCGCGAGTGGCTCGGCAGGCCGGGCCTGTCCGAGGGGGCGCCGGCGGACCTGGTGGTCTACGACGCCGACCCGCGGGCCGACGTACGGGCGCTGGCGCAGCCGCGGCGCGTGGTCGTGAACGGCAAGGTGCGCGCCTGAGGGCCGAGCCGACCTGCCTGGACCCACCGGACCCGCCTGGACCCACCGGACCCGCCTGGACCCACCGGTTGACCCGCCGGTTGACGTGTTGCGTGACGCCGGTGCCACGGCGGTCGTTGTGAACGGCCGCCCGGGGCACCGGCGTCGGCGTGTTCCCCACTTCTGTGTGGCGAAAAAGAACTCCCGTTCCTGGTGATGCGCAGTTAATCGAATACATGCATGGAAAACACCCTTTGGGGTGAACTCACGTCAGGTCGTCGCCCGTTCACTCTCCGCGCGTAAAGATTCCCAGGGTCAGAGGCCGTCGGCGCGCGATGTCCCCCATTGGCGGCGCGACGGCTCCCATCTCCCCGGGGGTTCCACCACCTTGAACAGCAACACCTTCCGCATGCCCGCAGCCGTCCTGATCGCCACGGGAGCGGTCGCCCTGCTCACCGCCCCGCCCGCCCTCGCCACCGGAGGAGACGGCTCCACCGGCGGGGGCGAGGGCAAGGCCGGCGCGGTCGTCCTGCGCGCCGGCCTCGACGTGGGCCTGCTCAACAAGACCGTCCACCTGCCGCTGACGACCACCCTCAACGAGGTCAGCGCCCCCGCGACGGCACAGAAGACCGCCCTGTCCGTGACCCTGGACGGGGTCGAGGGAGGGCAGCCGGTGAGCGTGCTGCGCGCCGACGTGGCCACCTCCAAGGCCACCGCGGACAAGAACCGCGCCGAGGCGGAGGCCAACCTGGCCAATGCCAAGGTGCACGTGCCGGGGCTGCCCGCGCTCTCCCTGATCCAGGTGGAGAAGGTCACGTCCAAGGCCGTGTGCGAGGCGGGCAAGAAGCCCGTGGCCAGCTCGAACGTGCTGGGGTCGGTCACCGTGCTCGGCAAGAAGGTCACCCTCTCGGCCGGCGGCCCGACCAAGGTCGAGATCCCCAAGGTCGGCATGGTCAGCCTGGAGCTCTCCGGCACCCGGACCACCTCCACCACGGCCGCCGCGGCCGCGCTCCGGCTGAAGGTGTCCGTGAACCCGCTCGACCTGAACGTGGCCCAGGTCGAGGGCGAGGTCGTGCTCGCCGAGGCGCACTGCGAGTCCCCGGCCGGGGCGCCGGCCCCCGAGCCCTCGGCGAAGTCCGACATCAAGCCGCAGACGGGAGCCGTCGGCGCCGGCTCCGGCACCGGCTCCGGCATCACCACCGAGGCCAACCTGGCCGAGACCGGCGGCGGTTCGGTGACCCCGTACGTCGCGGGCGGTGCGCTGGTCCTGCTCGGCATCGGGGCCGCCGCACTGGTCGTGACCCGGCGCGGCCGCACCTCGTAGCCCTCAGCGGGTGGCGCGCTCCAGGCCCTGCTTGTCCGCTCCGCGCGCCAGCACCGCCTCGCTGACCTGCTTGTCGACGGCGGCGTACGCGGACTTCGCGGCGGCCCCGAGCCCCGGGTCGGAGGCGGCGCAGGAGGTGCAGACCACGCGGAACGGCGTGTTCATGTCCGAGTACTGCGTGAGGTATTCGGCCTTGGTCACGTCCCAGCGGCCGGGGTGGGCGGCCGAGGGGGTGAAGGTGAAGCGCGGGATCGAGGACATGTTGCCGCGCGCCTTGTCGGCCTCGTAGAAGCTGGCGATCTGGTCGCCCATGCCGAAGACGACCCACGTGCCGTTGATCTTCTCGTACGGCTGCGGCACGTGGTTGTGCGTCCCGATGATCAGGTCGATGTCGGGGAGCCCGTCCGGGCCGCGCGATGCGGTCAGCGCCTGCGCCAGCTCGCGCTGCTGCTGATCGGGCGCCGTCTGCCACTCGGTGCCCCAGTGGACGCTGAGGACGACGACGTTCGCGCCGGCCGCCCGGGCCGCGCGGGCGTCGGCGACGATCCGGTTCTGGTCGATCAGGTTGACGGACCAGGGCTTGCCGGCCGGGACCGGGATGCCGTTCGTCCCGTACGTGTAGTCCAGCTGGGCGACCTTGGCGCCGCCGGCGGAGAGCACCGCCGGGGCCTTGGCCTCATCGGCGCTGCGGGCCGAGCCGACGTGCTTGATGCCGACCCGGTCGAGGTGGTCCAGGGTGCGGACGAGACCGTCGTAGCCGTCGTCCAGGGTGTGGTTCGAGCCGGTCGAGCAGCTGTCGTACCCGGCGTCCTTCAGTGCGTCGGCCAGCTGGTGCGGGGCCTTGAAGGCGGGATATCCGGTGTAGGGGCCGCCGGGCCGGCCGTACGGTATCTCGTGGTGGCATATCGCCAGGTCGGCGGCGGCCACCAGCGGCTTGACCCCCGCGAGTATCTTCCGGAAGTCGTGGCTCTGGCCGCTGCCCCGGGCGTCGTCCGCGGCGCGCTGGACGATCGACGGGTACGGGATGATGTCGCCGGTCGCGACCAGCGTGAACGGCTTGGCGCCGGCGGGCGCCGTGGGGCTCGCCTTGCCCTGACCCGCCTTGCCCTGCCCGGGCTTGGCCCCGAGGCGCTGCTCGCCGGCGTCCTTGCCGTGGTCGAGCAGGCTCGGCAGGGCGAGGATCCCGCCGGCTATGGCCGCCACTGCCGCCACGGCCAAAGCCGTGCTGGCTGATGTCTTCATTCCGGACCCCCCGGGGCTTCCCTGCTGATGCCGAGATCATCGCCTACCTCCGGCCGCCCCGCCAACGGAGCCGGAGCGTCCGCATAGCCTCGGCGCCGCAGGTCAGGGGTGGGGGCTGCCCGCCGCAGGTGAGGGCAGGTGGGACGGGCGGGGCGGCCGGAGGTAGGCGATGATCTCGGCATCAGCA
>NZ_JOCX01000053.1 GCF_000717915.1 Streptomyces sp. NRRL S-244 | reverse complement strand
GCCGGGGTGGGTCGGGGTGGTGTCCGTGCAGGTGGGGGCGGGGTTTTGGGGTGGGGGTGGGGGGTGGTGGGGGCTACTAGTCCGTGTCGTATGTGATGTGGGTCCTGTGGGGCGGGTCACCGGGCGGGGCCCCGGATGTCACGGTGTGTGGGGGTTCGCTACACGAAATGGTGTGTGTGCCGGGCCACTTTCCACGCGAACCGAAGGAAACGGGCACCTCGAACGCCGCTTTCCGCACCGCCCGCCGCAACGCCCTCAGCAGCGTGCCGCCGATCGTGAGGGTCAGTACGACGGTCAGCACGGCCCGCCCCAGGTCCCAGCCCAGCGAGGTCGCCACGCAGTACGCGGCGAAGCGCGCCAGGTTCGCGGGGACCGGATCGCCCGGGTGGAACGAGATGCCCTGGCCCATGCCCTGCAGGAGCACCCAGCCCTGCAGGTTCATGATCGTGCCGTACGCGAACGAGCCGACGAACCCGTACGCCGCCAGCATCAGCAGCTCCGCCCGGCCCCGGAGCTTCTCCCAAGCTCTCGGCTTCGCTCGAGCAGGGGGGACCCCCATCGCGCCGGGCAGCAGCCCGGCGCCCAGCGAGAACCAGCCCATCGCCAGCATCTGGAACGGCATCCACGGCCCGACCCCGCCCGTGAGCAGGGCGGAGGCGAACATCGTGACCGAGCCGAGGACGAAGCCGAAGCCGGGGCCGAGGACGCGGCCGCTGAGCACCATCAGGAAGAACATCGGCTCCAAGCCGGCCGTGCCCGCGCCCAGGGGCCGCAGGGCCGCCCCGACCGCGGCGAGCACGCCGAGCATCGCCACCGCCTTGGCGTCCATGCCCTGGTCGGCGATGGTCGCGACGACCACGGCGACGAGGAGGGGGAGCAGCCCCGCGAAGAGCCAGGGGGCGTCCTGGGAGTGGGCGAGCCCGGACTGGCGGTCGGCGAGGAGGGGCCAGCCGAAGGCCGCGATGCCGATGAGGGTGACGAGGAGCAGTGCGACGGCGGCGCGGGGGCCGATGCGGACGGGGCGGGCGGGTCGGGCGGGTCGGGTCGGGGTCATGGTGTGGCCTCGCCCTCGGCCTGCGGTTCGGCTCCGGCCTGCGGTCCGCCTTGGGCTGGGGACTCGTCGTCGGCCGGGGGCCCGGCCAGGGCTTTTGCCACCTGGGTCACCGTGAGCCAGGGGGCCGGGGCCAGGATCTTGGCCACCTGCGGTGCGAAGGCCGGGGACGAGACGACGACCTCGGCGGTCGGGCCGTCCGCGACGATCTCGCCGCCGGCCAGGATCACGACCCGGTGGGCCAGCTCGGCGGCGAGTTCCACGTCGTGGGTGGCCAGGACGATGGCGTGTCCGTCGGCGGCCAGCGCCCGCAGGATCTCGATCAGACGGGCCTTGGCCGCGTAGTCCAGACCGCGGGTCGGCTCGTCGAGCAGGAGCAGGGCGGGCCGGCCGGTGAGTACGAGCGCCAGGGCCAGGGCCAGGCGCTGACCCTCGGAGAGGTCCCGGGGGTGGGTGTCGTCGGGGACGTCGGGGAGCAGGGCGGAGACGAGATCCCGGCAGGTGCCGGGGGCCGCGCCGGCGTCGGAGTCGGCGGCGGAGCACTCGGCGGCCACGGTCTCGGCGTAGAGGAGGTCGCGGGGCTCCTGCGGGACGAGGCCGACGCGGCGGACCATCTCCTGCGGGGCGGTGCGGTGGGGGGTGCGGCCGCGGACGGTCACGGTGCCGGTGGTGGGGGCGAGCGTGCCGATGAGCGTGGCGAGGAGGGTGGACTTGCCGGCGCCGTTGCGGCCCATGAGGGCGATGGTCTCGCCGGGCGCGACGGAGAGGTCGATGCCGTGGAGGACTTCGGCGCGGCCGCGGCGCAGCGAGAGGCCAGTGACCCGCGCCACGGGCTCCGCGTCGCCACCGCCGCCGCGCGTGCCGGTTCCGGTCCCGGTCCCGGTGCCGCTCGCGACGGCGGGGCCGGGGGTCGGCCCGCTCCGGCGGAGCAGGCGGGCCAGGCGGCCGGGGCCGGGGCCGCTGCGCGGGGCTTCCTCCCCACCCCGCCCCTTCCCGATCCTGGGGCTCCGCCCCGGACCCCGCGCCTCAAGCGCCGGCGGGGCCGGGGCGGGCCGGTGGGAGGCGGCGGCGGGGGTGTTGCCGCCTGCCCCCCGCGCCTCGTCGAACACCGGCGCGGCGCCGGACGGCGCGAGGGGCAGGGGCAGGGGCTGGTGCGACAGGCGGGACAGGAGCGGAGCCGACTGGCGGCGGGCATCTCGGATCGAGAGGGGCAGGGGCGACCAGCCCGCCAGGCGGCCCAGGGCCACCACCGGCGGGTGGACCGGGGAGACGGCCATGATCGAGGACGGGCTGCCGAGGACCGGCGCCGCGCCCGGGGACGGGAGGAGGAGGACCCGGTCCGCGTACTGGACCACCCGCTCCAGGCGGTGTTCCGCCAGCAGGACCGTCGTGCCCAGGTCGTGCACGAGGCGCTGGAGGACCGCGAGCACCTCCTCGGCGGCGGCCGGGTCCAGCGCCGAGGTGGGCTCGTCCAGGACCAGGACCTTCGGGTGCGGGGTCAGGACCGAGCCGATCGCGACCCGCTGCTGCTGGCCACCGGAGAGGGTGGCGATGGGGCGGTCGCGCAGTTCGTTCAGGCCGAGCAGGTCCAGGGTCTCCTCGACCCGGCGGCGCATGACGGCCGGCGCCAGCCCCAGGGACTCCATGCCGTACGCGAGCTCGTCCTCGACCACGTCCGTCACGAAGTGGGCGAGCGGGTCCTGGCCGACCGTGCCCACCACATCGGCGAGCTCGCGCGGCTTGTGCGTGCGGGTGTCGCGGCCGGCGACGGTGACGCGGCCCCGCAGCGTGCCCCCGGTGAAATGCGGGACCAGGCCGGAGACGGCACCGAGGAGCGTGGACTTGCCGACGCCCGACGGGCCGACCAGGAGCGTGAGCTCGCCCTCCGGGATCACCAGATCGGCATCGCGGAGGGTGGGCTGCGCGGCGCCGTCGTACGTGACCGACACCTGCTCGAAGCGGATCACTGGGGTGTTTCCTCCGGAAGTGTGGTGGACGGTACGGGCGCCACGAACGCCGGGAGCAGGCCGATCAGGATCCCGGCCGCCGGCCACAGCGGGAGCGTCGGGGCGACCAGGGGGACGACGCCGGGCTGCAGCGCGCCCGGGTCGACGGACCCGGCACGGATCAGGACGGCGGCGACGGCCGCGCCCGATCCGGCCACCAGCCACGCCCGCCACCCCCAGCGGTCGGGCCGGTAGCGGGTCCGGATGCTGCGCCGCCCGCCCAGACGCAGGCCCCCGAGCGCCAGGCCGAGGCCGATCACGAGGACCGGCAGCCCGTACGCGGCGCCCTCGGCGGCGAGCAGTCCGTACGTGCCGGCGCACATGCCGAGCAGGCCGCCGAGGGTGAGGGCGTTGGTGGTGTGCCGGACGGCGGGCGGGACCTGCGCCGTGCGGCCGTAGCCGCGCGCGTCCATCGAGGCGGCGACGGCGACCGAGCGCTCCAGCGCGCCCTCCAGGACGGGCAGGCCGATCTGGAGGATGGCCTTGATGCCGCCGGTGGGGCGGCCGCGCAGGCGGCGGGCGGTCCGCAGGCGGGCGACGTCGGCGACCATGTTCGGCGCGAAGGTCATGGCGACGACGACGGCGACGCCGGCCTCGTAGAGGGCGGCCGGGAGGGACTTCAGCAGCCGGGCCGGGTTGGCGAGGGCGTTCGCAGCGCCGACGCAGACGAGGAGGGCGGCCAGCTTGGCGCCGTCGTAGAAGGCGAAGACGAGCTGCTCGGCGGTGACGCGGCCGCCGAGGCGGATCCCCTGGGCCGCCCAGGCGGGCAGCGGCACCTGGGGGAGGGTGAACAGGACGTGCGCGCCGGGGATCGGGGAGCCGAGCAGCACCGAGAACAGGAGCCGCAGCCCGATGACGAAGAGGCCGAGCTTGAGGAACGCGCCGTAGGAGCGGGCCCAGGGGGCGGCGGTCCGGCGGGCGGCCACGACGTAGCCGGCCACGCCGATGATCAGGCCGAGGAGCAGCGGATTGGTGGTGCGCGAGGCCGCGGTGGCGAGCCCGAGGGCCCAGAGCCACCACGCCCCCGCATGGAGGGCGTTGCCCCGACGGGCCTGCGGAGCCGCCAGCCGGTGCACCCTGCTCGTCTTGTACGTCGGCCCCGACCCGGGACCACCCGCCCCGGCCCTCCCGGGCCCGCCCGGCGTCACGTCTCCGTCCGCGGGCCGGCGGGTCCTGGCCGTACCCGCGCCACCCCCGGTGGCGTGCTGACCGTCACCGTCCCCGCCTGCCGCGGTCGCGCTCACGACCCCGGTCACACCGGTCGCCCCGGCCACCCCGGCGTCCGCCGGCTCCGCCGGGCGGCGGGAGCCGGCCGCGTCGGGGCGGGCAGGGTCGTCGGGGGTGGTGGGGGGTGTCATCGGCGGCGGCGGGATTGCCAGACCGCGGCCGCCGCCAGGGCGGCCACCGCCGCCAGGCCGGCCAGCAGGCCCGTGGACGGGCCGCCGTCCTCGGACTCCGACTGCGCCGACGGCTTCGGCTTGGGCTCCGCCTTCGGATTCGGCTTGTCTTCGGCGTCCGCGATCGGTTCGCCGCAGCCCTGCTTCGGATAGCCCGACACCGCGCACAGCAGCGCCGCGCTGTTGTAACGGAGCGGCTTGGCGGCCTGCGCCAGGGCCTCGGCCGCCGTGGCGTCCGGGGCGACCTGTGCGCAGGCCGTGCGCGGAGTGTCCTGCGGCGGGGCGTCACCCGCCGGGGCGTCCGCCGGGACGCCGAAGTCGACGACCACGGCGATCCGCTTGCGGCCCTCCACGGCCGGAGTGGACGCGCAGACCGCCGCGAAATCGGCCGCCGCGCGCGGCTTCGCCGCCTCGGCCGCCGCGTCCTGGCTGACCGCGAAGCGGAAGCCCAGGGCCGAGCCGTCCGCCGGGCGGGCCGTCGAGGGGCCCTGCGTGGCGTACTGCCACTGGCCCCCCGCGCCCTCCCAGAACGACCAGTAGCGGTAGCCCGCCGCCAGGGCCGGGGAGGACGCCAGGAGGGTGAGGAGGATGCCGAACGCGAGGACCAGCGGGGTCAGGCCGCGGCGGCGCATCAGAGCTGGTTCTTCTTCCGGCGGCCGCTCAGCAGGACGCCGATGCCCATGCCGGCGGCCAGACCCGCGCCCACGATCCACCAGACGTTCGAGTCGTCCTCGGAGTCGTCCTTCGAGTCCGACGTGTTCGTCTTGGGCTCCGCCGCCTCGGACGTCTGCGGGGCCGGGCCCGTCGCGTTCAGGGCCGTCACCAGGTCCGTGCCGCCGAACGACTTCGGATCCGTGCCGGTCGCGTGCGCGGCCAGGACCAGGGTGCCGAGCGCCGCCGGGCTGCCCTTGGCCCACTCCGCCGAGTTCGACTTCAGCCACTCCAGCGCGGCCGCCGCCGACTGCTTGTGCCCGGCCGCGGCCAGGGCGATCACCGCGTCGGCGGTGTTGCCGGTGTCCGCGGTCGGCTGGTCCGCGCCCGGGGTGACGGCCGTGAGGTGGCCGTCCTTCTTCAGCGCCTCGGCCAGGTAGCCGGCCGCGCCCTGCGCCGCCGCCGCCGGGTCGGCGGCGCCGGCCGGGCAGGCCAGTGCGGCCGCGGGGGTGTCCGTGGCGGACGGGGGCACGACCGCGCCCCGGCCCAGGCCGGCCAGGACGGCGGCGGCCGTGGCGTCGGCGTTGGCCGGGAGCTTGCCGTCCGGCCCCGGCTGGTACCCGAAGGCGCCCCGGTCGGCGGCAGGCTCGGCGGCGCAGCCCAGCTGGAAGGCGAGCAGGCCCTCGTAGGCGGACTTGCCCGCCTTGGACTTCACCTCGGCCGGCTTCTCGCCCGCGACCGCCAGCGCGCTGATGACGATGGACGTGGAGTTGCCCTCGCTCGGGGTGCCGGGGACGAAGGCCCAGCCGCCGTCCTCGTTCTGGACGGACTTCAGCCAGTCCACGCCCTTCTTCACCGCCGCGTCCCGGCCGCCCAGCGCCTTCAGCGCCTGCACGGCCACCGCGGTGGCGTTCGTGTCGAACATCGTCTTGTCGTCGCAGGCCGCGGCCGCGTCCGCGCGGAAGGAGGCGAAGCCGCCGTTCGCGCACTGCTGGCCGGCGAGCCAGTCGACGGCCTCCTCGGCCGGCTTCACGCCGACCGTCTGCTGGGCCAGCAGCGCGAAGGACTGGCGCCACACGCCGTCGTACGTCGGGTCCTTCTTGCCGTACAGGCCGGACGGGATCACCGGGGCCGGCGGGGCGGAGGGGGAGGGTGCGGCGAGGGCTGCGGGGGCGGCGCCCACGCAGAGCACGGCGGAGGCGGCGAGCGCGGCGGCGCTGCGTCGGACGTTCATGGGGGCGGGTGCCTCTCGTGCTGGGGAGCAGGAGAGCAGGCCCGCGCAGGGCACCGGGCTCCGGCTCCGTTTACCTCGACGGTGCCGGCCGCCGGGGGCTCCGGCGGCGCGAGCCGCGCACCTCGCGTACGGGGCGGTCCGGCTCCCCGCCCGGCAGGGGCCGGGGCGGGTCACGGTTGCGGGTCAGCGCCGGAATCGCACCGGCTTCCCCCGTACGGAAGGGTGGACGACGGGTTCACTGTACCGGCCCGTAGCAGCCCGGACGGGTGGCGTCGGTGGGGAGCGCCCCTTACCGCAGGGCCCGTCGCCTTCACAGTGCGCGGTACGTGACCGGGTCGGTCCCCGGGACCGCCTCCGCCCGGCCCTGCTTCACCAGCCGCCGCAGATGGGCTTCCGCTTCCGAGACGGCGATGTTGCGGGAGCCGTACGGGATCTGCTCCCAGGGCCGGTTCCACTCCATGCGCTCCGCCAGCGCCCACGGGGTCAGCGGCTCGGCCAGCAGCTCCCACAGGCCGGTCAGCCGCTCCTCGTGGTGGCGCAGCAGTTCGCGTACGCGGGCCGGGGCGTCGGTGAAGGCGTACTGGTGGGCCGGGAGCACCTCGGCCGGGTCGAGGCGGCCGATGCGTTCGAGGGAGTCGAGGTAGTCGCCGAGGGGGTCGGTGACCCGGGTGACCCCGCTTTCGTCCGGGGGCTCGTAGAGGCCGATGTGCGGGGAGATCCCGGGCAGCAGGTGGTCCCCGGAGAAGAGGCGGCCGTTGCCGGGGAGGTTCGCCGGGTGCCGCTCCTCCAGGTGCAGGCAGACGTGGCCGGGGGTGTGCCCGGGGGTCCAGATGGCGCGCAGGCGGCGCCCGGCGAGGGGGAGCAGCTCGCCGGGGACGATCTCCCGGTCGGGGACGGCGGCCCGCAGCCCGGGCAGGGTGCGCAGGCGGCCGCTCGTGCGGGCGGCGCGCAGGGGGGCGATGTGCTCCTCGGGGGCTCCGGCGGCGGCCAGCTTCCCGCTCATGTAGTCGAACCAGACGCCGGGCTCGGCGGAGCGGGTCCGTACGACGACCTCGGTGTCGGCGGCGTGCATGGCGATCCAGGCCCCGGAGGCCTCGCGGACCCGGCCGGACAGGCCGTGGTGGTCGGGGTGGTGGTGGGTGATGACCACGCCGTGGACGTCGGCGACGGCGATGCCGAGGGCGCCGAGCCCGGAGACGAGGGTGTCCCAGGACGCCGGGTCGTCCCAGCCGGTGTCGACGAGGACGGGGCCGCGGTCGGTGTCGAGGACGTGGACGAGGGTGTGGCCGAGGGGGTTGTCGGGGATCGGGACCTTGATGCCGCGGACACCGCCGCCGTGGTCGGTGACGTGCGGGGACGGGGAGGGCGTGGCCCCGGGGTCGGTGGGCGGTGCGGACTGTGGCGGCGTGGCCTGTGGTGGCGTGTCCTGCGGCGGCGTGGCCTGTGGCATGAGGGCTCCCTGTCTGCGCTGCGCCCGGCCGCGTCTGCGCCGCCCGGCTCACTCTCACGAGAACGTGTTGCAGTAGTCGCCCAAGTCGACCATCTGTAGCCGGTTCTGACTAGTCGCAACCCCTTGTTGGATCTTCCGGGCTGTTCCGTCCTGGCCGTGGACTCCTGGAACTAGAACTGGTATCAGTTCGGGAACGCCAAGCCGCAGGAGGCAGCAGCCATGACCGAGCTCGTGGAACACGGACACCTGTTCATCGGCGGGGAGTGGACGGATCCGCTGGGCACCGACACGATCGAGATCGTCTCCCCCCACACCGAGCAGGTCATCGGCAGCGTCCCGCACGCCTCCCGCGCGGACGTGGACCGCGCCGTCGCGGTCGCGCGCAAGGCCTTCGACGAGGGGCCCTGGCCCCGTATGTCCCTGGACGAGCGGATCGCCGTCGTCACCCGGATCAAGGACGCGATCGCCGTCCGGCACGAGGAGATCGCCCGGTCGATCAGCTCGCAGAACGGGTCCCCGTACTCCTGGAGCGTCCTCGCGCAGGCGCTCGGTCCGATGATGGTCTACGACGCCGCGATCCAGGTCGCGCGCGCCTACCCGTACGAGGAGCACCGCCAGGGGGCGCTCGGGCCGATCCTGGTGCGCCGGGAGCCGGTGGGCGTGGTCGCGGCCGTCATCCCGTGGAACGTGCCGCAGTTCGTGGCCGCCGCGAAGCTCGCGCCCGCGCTGCTGACGGGGTCGACGGTGATCCTGAAGCCGTCTCCCGAGTCGCCGCTGGACTCGTACATCCTCGCCGACATCGCCCGCGAGGCCGGGCTGCCGGAGGGCGTCCTGTCGATCCTGCCCGCCGACCGGGAGGTCAGCGAGTACCTGGTCGGCCACCCCGGCGTCGACAAGGTGGCCTTCACCGGCTCGGTCGCGGCCGGCAAGCGCGTGATGGAGGTCGCCGCCCGCAACCTGACCCGGGTCACGCTCGAACTCGGCGGCAAGTCCGCCGCCGTGATCCTGCCGGACGCCGACCTCGAATCGACCATCGCCGGGATCGTCCCGGCGGCCTGGATGAACAACGGGCAGGCCTGTGTGGCCCAGACCCGGGTGCTCGCGCCGCGCAGCCGGTACGAGGAGGTCGCCGAGGCGCTCGCGGCCGCGGCCGGCGCGCTGGTGGTCGGCGACCCGCTGGACCCGGCGACGCAGCTGGGGCCGCTGGTGGCCCGGCGGCAGCAGCAGCGGTCGCTGGACTACATCCGGATCGGGCAGGAGGAGGGCGCGAAGGTGCTGGCGGGCGGCGGCCGCCCGGCGGGGCTGGAGCGGGGCTGGTACGTGGAGCCGACGCTCTTCGGGGACGTGGACAACTCGATGCGGATCGCCCGCGAGGAGATCTTCGGACCGGTCGTCTGCCTGATCCCGTACGGGGACGAGGCGGAGGCGGTACGGGTCGCCAACGACTCGGAGTTCGGGCTGAGCGGCAGCGTCTGGACGGGGGACGTCGAGCATGGCATCGACTTCGCCCGGCAGGTGCGGACGGGCACCTTCAACGTGAACACCTTCAGCCTGGACATGCTGGGGCCGTTCGGCGGCTACAAGAACAGCGGTGTGGGCAGGGAGTTCGGACCCGAGGGACTGAGCGAGTACCTGGAGCACAAGATGATCCACCTGCCGGCGGGCTACGCGGCGGGTGCGTGAGCGCCATGGGTGACCGCTGGGTGGTGGAAGTGGACCGGGGGGTCTGCATCGGCTCGGGGATGTGCGTGAACCACGCGCCGGAGGGCTTCGCGCTCGACTCGGCGCGCCAGTCGCATCCGCGGGACCCGGAGACGGACGCGAACGAGCCGATCCTGACGGCGGCGGAGGGCTGCCCGGTGGAGGCGATCCTGATCACGCTGGCGGGAACCGGGGAGGCGGTGTTCCCGCCGGAGGAATAGCCCCTGCCCTGCCCTTCCGTGCCCTTCCCTTCCCTTCCCTTCTCTGGTCTTCCCTGGTCTTCCCTGCTCGGGTCCGTGCGTGGCGGAGTGCGACACTTCTGCCGGGCCACCGGGCGATCCTGTTCGGGGTCCTCGCGGGGGATCGCAGGGGGAACGACATGAGCAGGACCAAGTGGGCGGTCGGGCTGGTCGCGGTGACCGGAGTACTGGTGGCCGCGGGCCTGAGCGATCCGGACGTCGGCAAGGATGCGGGCAACGGCTGGGTCAAGGAGGCGCAGCCGGCCGCGGCCGTGGCCGTGGTCGCGGGCGCGGACCCGTCACGGGAGATGGTGGACTCGCAGTTCGAGGCCGTCCTCACCGCCTCGGGCGCCGGCGCGCTGGGCGTGCCGCAGGCCGACCGCGAGGCGGAGTTCGGCCGCGCGGCCGGCTGCGCGGTGGGCTGGTACAGCCGCAACTGGATCGATCCGGAGGTGCTGCGGAACGTGGTCGTGGGCCTGGGCGCCCGCGGCTGGACGACCACCGCCCACCGGGACCGCCCGTACGGTCTGATGATGACCAACGGATCCTGGGAGCTGGTACTCGTCAACGCCAAGTCCGGCCTCTCCCTCCAGGCCCTCCACAACGATGCCGCCTGCGAGGAGCTGTTCAGCGAGAACGAGGCGTCGGGGTCGACGCCCGTGTGAGCCGCGGGGCGGGGTGTGGGGGGTCGGTGTCCGCCGACTCGGCATCAGAGGGAGTCCGGGGGTTTCCCGACAGTCCACTGTCCTTCCGGTGCGGTCCGGTCCGTCAAGGGCGCTCACTTCGTTCGCGTCGCTTCGCGATGGCCTTCGGCCACCCTTGACTGCCCGGCCCGCCCCGGAATGCCATAAGACTGTCGGGAAGCCCCCGAAGGAACGGTCAGGGG
>NZ_JOCX01000052.1 GCF_000717915.1 Streptomyces sp. NRRL S-244 | reverse complement strand
CCCCAAAACCCCGCCCCCACCTGCACGGACACCACCCCGACCCACCCCGGCCGCACAGGCCCCGGCTGCGAGGACGGCTAGTACCAGGGCCCGTTGCCACGCCCCCCACCGGCCTGGCTAACTGGTGACGTCGCCACGGCAGAGGGCCTTCGCCCCCCGCCCGACGAACCCCTCTCCACCGCGTGAGTGGCTCACGCATGCCCCGGCATGCAGCGACCGCCCTTGTCCCATGAACTCCCGCTACGGCAGCCCCGTCGGCGCCTGGAACTTCTGGCAGACCCACCACTGGTACTAAGCCACCAGTGACCGCCTGACGGCGCAAGCAGACACGCGAGCAGACACGCGAGCAGACGGCGCGAGCTGTGCGAAGGCCCCGGTGGCCGGACCTCCCCAGGTCCGGCCACCGGGGCCTTCTGTTTCCCATCCCACAGGGTCCGTGCGCCCTGCGCCGCCTGGCGACGCCGGGCGGCGCCTACAGCCGCTGGATGATCGTCCCGGTCGCCAGCGCGCCGCCCGCGCACATGGTGATCAGCGCGAATTCCTTGTCGCGGCGCTCCAGCTCGTGCAGCGCGGTGGTGATCAGCCGGGCGCCGGTGGCGCCGACGGGGTGGCCGAGCGCGATGCCGCCGCCGTTGACGTTGACCTTCTCCAGGTCCTGTTCGAAGACCTGGGCCCAGCTGAGGACGACGGAGGCGAACGCCTCGTTGATCTCGACCAGGTCGATGTCCTTGAGGGACATCCCGGCCTTGCCGAGCACGGCCCGCGTCGCGTCGATCGGTCCGTCCAGGTGGTAGTGCGGGTCGGCGCCGACGAGCGTCTGGGCGACGATCCGGGCGCGCGGCCTGAGCTTGAGCGCGCGGGCCATCTTGCGCGAGGCCCACATCACGGCGGCGGCCCCGTCCGATATCTGCGAGGAGTTCCCGGCGGTGTGCACGGCGGTCGGCATGACCGGCTTGAGCCGGGCCAGCGCCTCCATGCTGGTGTCGCGCAGGCCCTCGTCGCGGTCGACCAGGCGCCACATGCCCTGCCCGGCGCCCTGTTCCTCCTCCGTCGTCGGGACCTGGACGGCGAAGGTCTCCCGCTTGAACCGCTCCTCGGCCCACGCGGCGGCGGCCCGCTCCTGGGAGAGCAGCCCGAGCCGGTCGACGTCCTCGCGAGTCAGGCCCCGGTGGCGGGCGATGCGCTCGGCGGCCTCGAACTGGTTGGGGAGGTCGACGTTCCACTCGTCCGGGAAGGGCTTGCCCGGGCCGTGCTTGGAGCCCGAGCCCAGCGGCACCCGGCTCATCGCCTCGACGCCGCAGGCGATGCCGATGTCCATGACCCCGCCGGAGATCATGTTGGCGACCATGTGGTTGGCCTGCTGGGAGCTGCCGCACTGGCAGTCCACGGTCGTCGCGGCGGTCTCGTACGGCAGGCCCATGGCGAGCCAGGCGTTGCGCGCCGGGTTCATGGACTGCTCGCCCGCGTGGGTGACGGTGCCGCCGACGATCTGCTCGACGCAGTCGGGCTGGATTCCGGTCCGGGCGAGGAGTTCGCGGTACGTCTCGCCGAGCAGGTAGGCGGGATGGAGGTTGGCGAGCGCGCCCCCGCGCTTGCCGATGGGGGTGCGTACGGCTTCGACGATGACGGGTTCCGCGGCCATGAGCTCGTCCTCTCCTGCACTGTGCCGGCGCGGCGGGCCGTCCCGGCGCCCCGCCCGAACTAGTACGCGTTCTACTTCTCCCCGCAGTCTTATGACCTGTAACCCCGGCACGCAAGGGTCTTGCACGCGCCTTCCACGGATTCCACACGCAACAGTTGGCGCGAGGACCCTTGTCACTTCTAGAACTCGTTACTACCTTCAAGCCAACTTCTGATGGGCCGTCAGACCTTGGAGTCGCCCGATGTCGTGTCCCGCGCTGCCCGAAGGCTTCGACGCCACCGATCCCGACCTCCTCCAGGACCGCGTCCCCTTCCCCGAGTTCGCCCAGCTGCGCCAGACCGCACCCGTGTGGTGGTGCCCCCAGCGGCGGGGCGTCACCGGCTTCGACGACGACGGCTACTGGGTCGTGACCCGGCACGCGGACGTCAAGTACGTCTCCACGCACCCCGAGTTGTTCTCCTCGACCACCAATACGGCGATCATCCGCTTCAACGAGCACATCCAGCGCGAGCAGATAGATGCCCAGCGCCTGATCATGCTGAACATGGACCCGCCGGAACACACCCGCGTACGCCAGATCGTGCAGCGCGGCTTCACCCCGCGGGCCATCCGCGGCCTGGAGGACGCCCTGCGCGACCGGGCCCGGAAGATCGTCACCGAGGCGCTCGCCGCCTCGGCCGACGGCAGCTTCGACTTCGTCACGCAGGTCGCGTGCGAGCTTCCGCTCCAGGCCATCGCCGAACTGATCGGCGTACCGCAGGAGGACCGGCTCCGCATCTTCGACTGGTCGAACAAGATGATCGCCTACGACGACCCCGAGTACGCGATCACGGAGGAAGTCGGCTCCAACGCGGCGATGGAGCTCATCGGCTACGCCATGAACCTGTCCGCCGCCCGCAAGGAGTGCCCGGCCAAGGACATCGTCACGCAGCTGGTGGCCGCCGAGGGCCAGGGCAACCTGGGCTCCGACGAGTTCGGCTTCTTCGTGCTGCTGCTCGCGGTCGCGGGCAACGAGACCACGCGCAACGCCATCAGCCACGGCATGCACGCCTTCCTGACCCACCCCGAGCAGTGGGAGCTGTACAAGGCGACCCGGCCGGCGACGGCCGCCGAGGAGATCGTCCGCTGGGCCACCCCGGTGGTGTCCTTCCAGCGCACCGCCACCCGGGACACCGAGCTGGGCGGGCAGAAGATCAAGGCGGGCGACCGGGTGGGGCTGTTCTACTCCTCCGCCAACCACGACCCCGAGGTGTTCACCGACCCCGACCGCTTCGACATCACCCGCGACCCGAACCCGCACCTGGGCTTCGGCGGCGGCGGCCCGCACTTCTGCCTCGGCAAGTCCCTGGCCATCATGGAGATCGACCTGATCTTCAACGCACTGGCCGACTCACTGCCCGACCTGCGGCTGGCCGGGCCGGAGCCGCGGCGGCTGCGGGCGGCCTGGCTCAACGGCATCAAGGAGCTTCGGGTCAGCCACGGTTGACGGCCGGCCCGTGGTCCACGACGGCAGGGGCCGCTCCTCCCACGCCCCGGCCCCTGCCGTCCGCGGGCCGTCGGACTCCGTCGGGGCCCGCCGAGGCCCGCGGACGCCCGCCGAATTCCGTAGGGGTCCGTCGGGGCCCGTGGGGATCCGTTCACGTCCGGGCATTGTCCCGGGGGCGGCCTGCCGTCAGACTGCGCGGATGAACCTTCAGGCAAGCGGGCCTGCCGACTGCGTGGAAGCGCGCTGGCAGCGCCTGCCGACGACATGGCGGCTGATGCACGAACGGGGCGGTTCCCCGGTCTTGAGCCGGGGCGTGCTCGCGCTGATCGACGCCGCCTCCGCAGAACCGTCCCTGCGCCGGCTCTACCCGTTCACCAGCCACTTCACCCTGTGGTTCAGCGCCCGCACCAGCCACCCCTTCGAGGTGGCGGCGCCGGCGGTCGAGCCGCTGCGCGACGGCCGGTTCCGCGTCCTGAGCCCGACCCAGAAGCTCGTGATCGGCGAGGCCGACACCGCTGAGGCGGCGGTCGCCCTCGTCGTGGCGGGACTGGCCGAGGCCCCGGGCCCGGCCGCCTGATCCGTACGGCGGCGAGCCCTGATCGCGCCCGAGTGGCGCGACGCCCGCACCCGGCGGATCCTGACAGGACGCGGCGATCCACCGAAGGGGTGCCGGGACGGGTACGAGACCCTCCCGGCACCCCTTCGTCGCCCGCTCCCTACGCTCGCGTACGCGACGCGGCGCCCACCCGCTCCGGCTCGCGCGGCCGCGGCACCCTCAGCCCGGCCGGCAGGGCGGCCCCGCGCGGCCCCGACAGTACGTAGACCAGCCCGAACCCGGCGCTCACGACGGCCGCGCCGCCGACCGCGTCGAGCACCCAGTGGTTGGCGGTGGCGACGATCGCGCACACCGTGATCAGCGGGTGCAGCGCCCCGAGGAGCTTCTGCCAGCCCTTCGGCGCGAGCATGATGATCACGATCCCGCACCACAGCGACCAGCCGAAGTGCAGCGAGGGCATCGCCGCGTACTGGTTGGAGATCGCGGTCATCGCCCCGTACTGCGGATTGGCCAGATCCTGCGGTCCGTGCACGGTGTCGATGAAGCCGAGGCCGGGCATGAGCCGCGGCGGCGCCAGCGGGTACAGCCAGAAGCCGATGAGCGCGAGGACGGTGGCCAGACCCAGGGAGGCGCGGGCCCAGCGGTAGTCGCCCGGCCTGCGCCAGTACAGCACCGCGAGGATCGTCAGCGGCACCACGAAGTGGAACGACGTGTAGTAGAAGTTGAAGAACTTCTCCAGCCAGGGCGTGTGCACCACGGCGTGGTTGACGGCGCGCTCGATGTCGATGCCCAGCGCCCGCTCGACGGCGTGGATCTGGCTCCCGTGCCCCTCGGCGAGGCTGCGGCTGCTGGGCGCGGCGGCCCGGATGTGCGAGTAGAGGGAGTACCCCACCCGTATCAGCAGCAGCTCCAGCAACAGGTTGGGGCGCGACAGGACGCGCCGCCAGAACGGCAGCAGCGGCACCCGCGACCACCGAGCGGCGGCCGGCCGGCCGTACGCCGTCGGGACGGGCTCGCGCCAGTACGGCGAGGAGCGCGGCAGGAACGGCACCGCGCAGGCAGCCGCCAGCGCGGCCAGCAGCAGCACGTTGTCCCGTACGGGGGCCAGCGCGGCCAGGTTGGGCAGCAGCATGTCGCTGGGCAGGGTCATGGCGAGCACCACGGCCACCGGCCACACGGGCCGGTCCGCCGCCCGCTTGCCGACCTTGCCGGCCACCGCGAGCAGCACCCACAGCAGCTGGTGGCGCCAGCCGGTCGGCGCCACGGCGACGGCCACGCAGCCGGTGACGGCGACGGCGAGCAGCAGCTGGCCGTCGCGGGCGTAGCGGGCTGCGCGGCGCAGGCCGACCCAGCCGATCCCGGCCGCGAGGGCCGCGTACAGCAGGATCTCGACGGGGCCGCTCAGTCCGAGCCGCAGCAGCGCGCCGTGCACGGACTGGTTGGCGAGGCTGTCGGGGGCGCCGCCGAGGCCGGTGCCGGCCAGGTGGTGGACCCAGTACGTCCAGGAGTCGCGCGGCAGGGCCGCCCAGGACAGGGCGGTGGCCGCGGCGAAGGTCACGGCGGCGGCCTTGGCGGTGGGGCGGCGGCCGGTGAGCCACAGCAGCGGCGCGAAGAGCAGCAGGGCCGGCTGGAGCGCGGCGGCCAGGCCGACGAGGAAGCCGGCCGGGCGCTCGCCGGGCACCCGGAACACGGCCAGCAGCACCAGCAGCACGGGCAGGACGGCGGTCTGGCCCGGCGAGGCGGCCTCGCGGACCGGCAGCGACACCATCATCAGGCCGACCAGTACGGGCGCGGCGAGCAGCGCGGTGCGCCGCGGCACGGGGTCGGGCAGGCCGCGCGCGGCGACCAGCCCGACGGCGGCGACGAGCAGCAGCGTCACGCAGGTCCAGGCCACCTCCAGGGAGGGCGCCGCCAGACCGAGGAACGGCTTCAGGACCAGCCCGGCGAAGGGGGTCCCGGTGAACTGGCCGCCGTCGTACAGCGACCCGGGGAAACCACTGGGGAGCCGGAACTCGCCGAGCCACTCGCCCGGTGGCACGCGCAGCACGGAGGCGGCCTGTCTGACGGCGAGGACGGCGGCCAGCGCCCACAGGAGGAACCGTGCCGCCCCCAGCCTGCCGCTACCGCCTATGACCCCGGCATGTCCGTTCGCACCGCTGTGCTCTGCCGCGTTAGCCACGCCTCGCCGGCCTCCCGCCCTGTTGACCGCAACCTTGACTTCGCCTGGCTGCCGCGTTTCGTGCACCACTTCATTACCGGGGACGACGATATCCCCCACGCGATCCCTAGGATGGCGGGCATGAGCATCGTGAAGATCAACGCACTGACCGTGCCCGCCGAGCAGCGGGAAGTCCTGGAGCAGCGGTTCGCCTCGCGGGCGGGGGCCGTGGAGGGCTCGGACGGGTTCGAGTGGTTCGAGCTGCTGCGTCCCGTTGAGGGCACGGACCAGTACCTGGTGTACACGCGGTGGCGGTCGGAGGAGGACTTCCAGGCGTGGATGGAGGGGCCCATGAAGGCCGCGCACCAGGGCGGGGGCTCGGGCTCGGGCTCGGGCGAGCGCCCGAAGCCGGCGGCCTCGGGGTCGACGGTGTGGTCGTTCGAGGTCGTGCAGCAGGCGGCGCCGAAGCCGCAGGGCTGAGCGGGGCGGTACGAGGAGGCCGGGGCGGCCGGGGCGGCTGATGGATCCGCCGGATCCGCCGGGTCCGGAGGGTCCGGAGGGTCCGGAGGGTCCGGCCGACCCGGCGGGTCATGGACTGCCGGATCAGCCCCAGAAACGGTCCTCCTCGTCGATGTCCTGCGTGCACTGGTCGATGTCGCTGATCTTCCCGCCGACGATCGTGAAGAAGAGGCCTTCCTGGATCTCGATCCCGTGGTCGCCGCGGTCACCGCGCGCCGTGTGGAAGGTCATGCAGTGGCCGCGCCCGTCGACCAGCACGGTGTGCAGATCGACCTGGAGGGTGCCGTTCGTCTCCGTGCCGAACCGCCGGTAGAGGTCGAGGACGGCCTCACGGCCCTTGTGGTGCCCCGAGAGGGGGTTGCTGCCGGGCACGTGGTGGATGACGTCGGCCGTCATCAGCGAGCCCAGCGTCTCCATGTCGCCCTTGCCGAAGGCCTCGTAGCCGCGGCGGATCAGGGCAGCGTCAGGGTGCTCGGACATGGCGTTCCCGCCCTCCGTGTGGGGGATATGCGTCTTTTCCTATCATCGGCCCGTACCTGTGGATATTCCACGCGGCAGGACGCGCACGGACTCCACAATGGCGCCATGGACATCAACAGCAAGAGCACCGAATCCACCACCACCGCTACCGCTGCCGCTGCCACCGCGGCCGGCAACTGGACGGTTGCCGCCGAGCACTTCGCCACGCCGGACGCCACCGCGCTGCGCCGCGCGTACTACGCGGAGGTCGCCGGCCGCTACTGGAAACGGCCCGCCACGGAGGCCGAGATCGACGAGGGCCTACGGGACGACCCGGCCGACGGCCTCGCCCCGCCGACGGGCCATTTCGCGGTCGGCCGGCTGGACGGCACGCCCCTGGCCTGCGGCGGCATACGGCTGCTCGACCCCGTCACCGCCGAGCTCACGAGGGTGTACGTGGACCCGCGCGCCCGCGGCACCGGCGGCGGGGCGGCGCTGCTCACGGCCCTCGAGGCGGCGGCCCGCGCCCTGGGCGCCGGGCGGATCCGCCTCGACACCCGCTCGGACCTGGTGGAGGCCCGCGCCTTGTATGCGCGCCAGGGCTACGCGGAGATACCGGCGTACAACGCGGGCCAGTACGCGGAGCACTGGTTCGAAAAGCCCCTGGCCTGACCCGGGTCGGGGTCAGGGCGCGGCGTGGTCGCGACGGGCCGCGGCGTCGAAGGGCTCCTCGGCATCGGATCCGCACAGCTCCGCGTTGATCTCCTTGACCAGCTTGACCAGGTCGGTCGGCCGGTCCGGGCCCCACCAGTCGCCGAGCAGTTCGGCGAGCGATTCCTCGCGGGCCTCGGCCAGCTTCCCGGCGGACTCCCGGCCTCGCTCGGTCATGACCAGCGGCAGTCCGTCCCGTACGGCCAGTCCGCGCTCTTCGAGCTGGCGGGCGGCGTCCGTGATCACCTTCAACGGCACGGTGGTCCGTTCCGCGAGCATCGCGGGCTCGGCGGACCCGTACTTCTTGATCCGCAGCAGCAGCCAGCTCGCTGCGGGCAGCAGGTCGAAGCCGGCCTTCTCAGTGATCTTCTCGTAGACGTGGCGGCGGCCCTCGCGGCTGCCGAGGACGGTCAGCGCGCGGGCGACCTCGTCGCGGGAGGAACGTTGGACGGGGTTGGAGGCGAGGGTCTCGGTGACGTCGGGCGCGGTGACCGAGCCGCGGAGCACGTCCTCCTTGAGGAACCAGGCGATGACGAAGGCGACGAGGACGATGGGCACGGCGTAGAGGAACACGTCGGTGATGGAGGAGGCGTACGCGTCGAGCACGCGCGGCCGCAGATCGGCGGGCAGCCGTCCGATGGCCCGTGGATCGGCCTCGACCAGTGCGGCCGTACCGGGCGGCACCGGAAGCCCGGTGAAGGCGGTGGCGAGCTTGCCGTCGAGCCGGTTGGTGAAGACCGTGCCGAAGATCGCGACGCCGAAGGAGGCGCCGATGGAGCGGAAGAAGGTGGCGCCGGAGGTGGCGACACCGAGGTCGGCGTAACTGACGGCGTTCTGCACGACCAGCACCAGCACCTGCATGACCAGACCCAGTCCGGTGCCGAAGACGAAGAAGTAGATGCTCATCTCCCAGGTGCCGCTGGTGCGCTGCAGCTGGTGCAGCAGGAGCAGCCCGATCGCGGTCACGCCCGTGCCTGCGATCGGGAAGACCTTCCACCGTCCGGTGCGGCTGACTATCTGGCCGGAGGCGGTGGAGGAGATCAGCATGCCGAGCACCATCGGCAGCATGTGCACGCCGGACATGGTGGGCGAGACGCCCTGCACCACTTGGAGGAAGGTCGGCAGGTAGACCATCGCGCCGAACATCGCGAACCCGATGACGAAGCTGATCACCGAGCAGAGGGTGAAGGTGCGGATCTTGAACAGTCCCAGCGGCAGGACGGGTTCGACGGCCCGCCGCTCGACGAAGAGGAAGACGGCGAGCAGTACGGCGCCCAGGACGGCCAGGCCGACGATCCGGGTCGAGCCCCAGCCCCAGGTGCCGCCGAGGGAGGCGACGAGCACGAGGCAGGTGGCGACACAGGCGATGAGGAAGGTGCCGAGGTAGTCGATGGTGTGCTTCGAGCGCCGCACGGGGATGTGCAGGACCGCGGCGATGACGACGAGCGCGACGAGACCGATGGGGAGGTTGATGTAGAAGACCCAGCGCCAGGACAGGTTGTCGACGAACAGACCGCCCAGCAGCGGTCCGAGGACACTGGTCGCGCCGAAGACGGCGCCGAAGAGGCCTTGGTACTTGCCGCGCTCGCGGGGCGGGACGATGTCGCCGACGATCGCCATCGACAGCACGATCAGTCCGCCGCCGCCCAGGCCTTGCAGCGCGCGGAACCCGATGAGCTGCGACATGTCCTGGGCGATCCCGCACAGCGCCGATCCGATGAGGAAGAGCACGATGGCGCCCTGGAACAGCTTCTTGCGCCCGTACTGGTCGCCGAGCTTGCCCCACAGCGGGGTGGCGGCGGTGGAGGCCAGCATGTACGCGGTGACGACCCAGGACAGGTGCGCCATGCCGCCCAGCTCACTGACGATCGTCGGCAGGGCGGTGGAGACGATGGTCTGGTCGAGGGCGGCGATCAGCAGGCCGAGGAGCAGGGCGCCGATGGAGACGAGTACCTCGCGGGAGGCGTGCTCGGCGGTGGGGCCGGACCGGTGCGGGTCGGGAACGGGTTCCGCGGCGTCCCTGGTCACATCCTGAGCCATCCGCTCCTCCTCGGGCCGGATCAACATGTCCATCCTGAGCGGTGTGGCCGGATATGGCCTCTCGGGCGGGTTGGGCGGGCCTCGGAGGGTCTGCATAATCGCAGGCAACGGCCAGGGAGGGATTCCAGTGAGCGCTGAGCGCTGTCCAGAATGCGACGCCATGGGCGTCGACTGCGGGTGCGCGGCGGGGGCCGGTTTCGAGCCACTGCGTGTCCGTCCGTACGTGACACTCCCCGAGCCGCGCCAGTCCGCGGACCCGCCGCCCGCGCAGCCGGTGCGGGGCGTGGTGGCCGGCCCCGCGGGCGGGTACGCCCAGGGCGCACAGACGCCGCCGGGGGACGACACCCCGGCGTACGGCATACCCGTGGCCTGGCCGGACTCCCCGCCGCAGGCGGGCTGGCCGGCCGAGACGGTCCGGCTCCAGGCAGCCACCCCGGCAGCCGGCGCCGAAAGCACAAACGGGGGCGGGGGGAGGGGGAGGGGCGGGGGCCCCGAAAAGCGGTCCGGCGCCACCGGCCGACGGCGGCTCCCCACGATCCTGGCCGGCGCCGGCACGGTGGTCGCCGTGGGCACTGCGGCCCTGGCGCTGGGGATGCTCCCGCGCTCCGGCGACAGCGACACCGTCCTGCTGGACGCGAAGCCGTCGGCGCCCGCCGCGAGCGTGGCTCCGGCCGGTCCCACGCAGCCGACGGCCACGCACAGCCCCTCCCGCTCCGCCTCGGCCTCCGCGTCGCCGTCGCCGAGCGCCTCCAAGTCGGCATCGCCCTCCGCCTCGCCCACCGCCTCCCGCAGCTCGGCGCCCCCGTCCGCGACCCCGTCGGCGAGCACGAGCCGCGCGCCGAGCTCACCTCCGCCGCCCCCGAAGGCGCCGACCCTGAGGTACGGGGATTCGGGCCCGGAGGTGGAGAAGATGCAGCGGCTCCTGGCAGGTCAGGGGCTGTACCGGGGAAAGATCAACGGCAGGTTCGACGACCGTACGGAGAACGCGGTCTCGGAGTTCCAGTGGCGCAACAACATCGACGACGACTGGGGCGTCTACGGCCCGGAGACCCGTCGGGCCCTGGAGGGCACGGGCTGATCGCTCGCAGGGGTGTCAGGGGCGGAGTGGCGCGGACCGCCCCATGTTTTGTATCGTGTAGGAACAAAGTGGTTCCGCCCGCAACCCCTGACCGGTGGGCGGAACCGCTTGTTCTCTTTCCCGCCCCGTCTGGAGCACCGCTGATGTCGGCCAGCACCACCAGCACCACGACCACCGCACCCGTCGTCCTCACCGCCAGGGCCCTGCTCCTGGACATGGACGGCACCCTCGTCAACTCGGACGCGGTGGTCGAACGCTGCTGGCGCGACTGGGCCGTCTCCCACGGGCTGGATCCAGAGGAAGCGCTCAAGGTCGTCCACGGCCGGCAGGGCTACGCCACGATGGCCATCCTCCTGCCGGAGCGCCCGGTGGAGCTCAATTACGCCGAGAACACCGAGATGCTCGCCCGCGAGACCGCCGACACCGACGGCGTGGTCCCGGTCGGCGGAGCCGCGGAGTTCATGGCGGCGATCGACGGGCTGCCGCACGCCCTGGTCACCTCGGCCGACGCGGCCCTGGCCACGGCCCGGATGACGGCCGCTGCCCTGCGCATGCCCGAGGTACGAGTCACGGCCGAGTCCGTCAAGGCCAGCAAGCCCGACCCCGAGGGCTTCCTCATGGGCGCCGCCAAACTCGGCGTGGACCCCGCCGACTGCATCGTCTTCGAGGACTCGGCAGCAGGAATCGCCGCGGGCCTGGCGGCGGGCATGCGCGTGATCGGCATAGGCCCCCGAGCCGCGGCCCACGCCCCGACGGCCCACGTCCCCGACCTGACGTCGATCCACGTGACCACGACCCCGGACGGCTCGATCCAGCTGACGCTGACGACGGAGGCCTGAGCCGGATCGAGCGGCGGGCCAGCGGGGTCCGCCGACTCGGCATCAGAGGGAGTCCGGGGGTTTCCCGACAGTCCACTGTCCTTCCGGTGCGGTCCGGCCCGTCAAGGGCGCTCCCTGCGGTCGCGTCGCTTCGCGATGGCCTTCGGCCAC
>NZ_JOCX01000051.1 GCF_000717915.1 Streptomyces sp. NRRL S-244 | reverse complement strand
CCCAGCGCGGCGAACGCCGCGCCGCCCGCCGCCAGCAGCACCACATTGGCCAGCGCGTCCGAGATCTGCAGCGCGGCGGAATTGGCCCCCGCCTCCTCCGGCGCCGACAACTCCAGCAGCAGCACGCTCGTCGAAGCGGTCACCAGCCCCATCCCCAGGCACCCCACCGCCCAGGCGACCGCCAGCGTCCACACCGGCACGGACTCGATCAGCACCGCCGGCGCGGCCGCGATGGCGAAGGCCACCAACACCATCCCCACCACCATCAGCCGCTCCCGGTACGGCGCCATCCGCCCCTTCGACTGCAGCCACGAGCCGCCCGCCCAGGTCAAGCCGCCCGCCGCCAGCGAGAACCCGGCCAGCGTCGGGCTCAGCCCCCGCTGGGTGACCAGCATCAGCGGAACGAAGCTCTCCGCCGCGATGAACGACCCCGCCGCCACCCCGCGCAGCAGCACCACCGAAGGCAGCCCGCGCCGGGCCAGGTACGTACCGCGCGGCAGCAGCCCCCGTACGGCGGGCACCAGCAGCCCCGCGCCCGCGGCGGCCGGCAGCAGCGACAGCCACCGGAGGTCCTGGGCGGCGTACTGCAACAGCGCCGCCCCGACGGAGATCCCGAGCGCCAGCCGGATCCGCCGCCCGTCGAAGGCGGCGGGCGGCGCGTCCGGATCCACCGGCCCGGACGCGGTGCGGCGGATCGCCGGCAGGGCCACGACCAGCGGTACGACGACCAGTACGGGTATCCCGACGAACACCCAGCGCCAGCCGAGGTGCTCGGTCACGGCCCCCGAGGCCAGCGGCCCGACGATGGACGGCACCACCCAGCTCGCCGCGAAGGCGGCCATGATCGCGGGCCGCAGCCGCTCCTCGTAGGCCCGGCTCACCACCACGTACAGCGCGACGATGACCAGCCCGCCCCCGAGCCCCTGCACGGCCCGCCCCAGGACGAACACCCACATGTCCACGGCGGTCCCGGCGAGGAGGAGCCCCGCGGCAAAGGCGGCGATCCCGACGGCCAGGGGCCACAACGGCCCCTTCCTGTCGGCCCACTGCCCGGACAGGACCATCCCGAAGAGGCTGGTGGTGAAGTACGCGGAGAAGGCGAAGGCGTAGAGCCCGATCCCGTCCAGCTCCCGCGCGGCGACGGGCATGGCCGTCCCGACGGCGGTCGCCTCGAAGGCGATCAGAAAGACGACGGAGATGATCCCGATGCTGAGCGCCCGGTACGCGGACCCCAGAATCCCGCCCTCCGGCTCCGGCGGGACCGGCACACTGCGCTGCGACACACGGGCTTCAAGGGCACTCATCGCCCCAGAGTAAGCCCCGCTACTGGGCTACGCCCCTGTCAATTGGACGTATCCCGCGCTCGTCCCCCAGACCTAGGACCGGCGGCCCGTAAACGCAGCATGGCAATCACATTGCACCCGCCCCGCACACCTTCCCCACCCCTGGCGCCCACCCGTACGGTCACATCCATAACCACCCCACAGCCGTGTGCCCGAGTGGTTGAGGGACTCGCCTGCAAAGCGAGGCACGCGGGTTCAATTCCCGCCACGGCTTCTCCCGAAGGCCGCTCAGGAGTGTTCTGAGCGGCCTTCTCCCTTCCGTCCGGCGGTGTCGGCTAGCCCGCGCACTGGGTCTGCTGCCTGCCCGCCTCGACGAACTTCGTCATGAGCCGGGTGAACAACGGGCGGGATCCGCCCTTCTCGACTTGGTCGGTGGATCCGCTGAGCGACAGCTCGACCTGGAAGGGCTCGTCGCTGCCCTTGCAGACGAGGAGTACCCGAGCCCCCGTGTTGTACACGACGCCCTTGTCGCCCAACGGCAGCGGATCCGCTGCCGGCTTGATCAGCTCGGTGTTCCAGAAGAAGCTCTGCTCCAGCGGCTGGCGCGTCGCCGAGGCCTGGAACCGGTCTTTGCCGTCCACGTCGACACTGCACGTGGCGCCCCGGCGCACCGCGGTCAGCTGCATGTCGGCCGGTCCCGACTCCTTCACCTGCTCGCCGTTGCCCACCAAGGGCCCCAGGTCGGATCGGGAGAACACTCCGAAGCAGGTGCGCTCGGGCAGCTTCGAGGCAGCCGTTTCGGTCCCCTCGGAGCAGCCGGACAGTACGACCAGGGCTATGGGGGCGGCAGCCGCCAGCACAAGGGCGGACCGGTGGATGGGCATCAGGAGCCTCCGTTGGACGTCGCTACCTGGCCTCGGCCGACGGCATGGGCGTTCGCGGTCTCGGTCGACGCGACTCCGGCGAGGGCGTCGACGGTCCGTTGGGTCATACCGGTTCCCTCGGCGGCCTTCCGTACCGACTGCGCTGCCGACAACCCGGCCTCCGTCTGGGCGTCCGTGTAGTCGATCACCGCCTTGTGGTCGATCTCGCCGATCTTCTCGGCCTTGTCCTTCGTCGCCCGCTCGACCACGCCTTCCGTGATGTCCTCCTGGAGCCACTCCACGACGTCCCCGGCCAGGGGGACCATCTCCAGATACTTGCCACCTGCCGCACTGATGGCGCGGTTGACCCACTTGGCGTTGTCCTCGACGCCCTTTACGTACTCTTCCTTCGTGTGGGCGTTCTCGCCGAACGTGCCCTCGGCCCTGGCCTCGGACAGGATGCCCGCGATCTGACCGCCCGGGTGTACGGCACTCTTGATCGCCGCGTCGACATCGTCGTATTCACTGCGATGCGCGATGACGTCGTTGATGAGCGTGGTCGTGAAGGCCCGCTGGGAGGCGGTCATGGCACCGTACGCGTCCGGGTCCTGGCCCACCGCTCCGATGAAGGCCGCCATGTCGGCCTTGTGGAACTTGGCCATCTCGCCATTGGCCTTGATCATCCCGCTGCCGTTCTCCGCCGAGGCCTGGATGTCGGGCATGTACTCGGCGGCCATCTGGCCGAAGTGGCCCGACATCCCCTTCAAGGGGTCACTGCCGTCCTCGCCGGGCTTCCCGGTGACCAGCTCGGGCTTGTCACCGATCTTCTCGACGACGCGTTCCATGATCGCCGTCATTTCCTTGGTGTGCGGGACGGGCTTCGCGTCCTCGTCACCCGGCACGCGGCCCGAAACGGCCGCTTCGAGGGCGTTGCCGAGTGCGTCCTGGGCCGGGCCCGCTTCGCCGTAGGGGTGGCTGGGCGTCCGGTCGAAGGCGTCGGCCCAGGACTCCTTGTCGAGCATGTAGTCGACCATGCCCCGCGCCTTGCCGTGCTGGCCGGACACGACCTTGTCGGCCGTGGTGACGATGCCGTCGCCGTTGCTGTCCTGGCGGACCGGCTCGTTGAAGAACGCCGCCGCCGCGTCCGGGTTGTGGGACATCGCGTCCATCAGGCCCGTCAGCGGGTAGAAGCCCCGGCTGCCGTCCTTGCCCTGGCTGAGCACCGTCTTCGGGTCGTACGGCGAGCCGTGCTCCCAGGCCTTCGGATTCTCGCGGTCGAACGCGACCATGTCCCGGCCGACCGAGGTCAGGAAGTCCTTGTCGTACGTGCCCTCGTGGAGCAGCGCGCCCAGCGCCTGGTAACCGTAGATCTTGCTGGTCAGATCGCCGGTGACCTGCATCTCCTTGCGGCCGGCCTTCATCAGGCCGGTCGTCCACGCCACGTCCAGGTGGTTCGGCGAGCTCTTCTGCGTGGCGAGACCCAGCATCGCGCCCATGTCGTTCTGGATGTTGCCGACCATCGCCAGGCGGTCCTTGCCGGCCTCGCCCAGGGTCGACGCGTCGATGGACAGCTTCGCGTACGCCTCCAGCGTGCCTTCGGGGCCGAGCCTGCGGTAGAAGTCCGTCGAGAAGTCGACGTCGTTGCGGTTGTCGTCGAGCAGGTCCTCCAGCTCGCGCAGCGCCTCGGGATTGCGGGCGACACCGCCCTGCTCCTTGCTGAGCTTCCTCATCAGCTCGGCCGCCCGGTCGGCCTGTTCGCCGTCCAGGGTGGTGTACTTCGGCCCGGTGAAGTCGTGGTCGTCCGAGATGTTCGCGCGCAGCGCGCGGGCCAGGGAGTCGTCGGCGTCCGCGCAGTCCTCGACGAGCCGGTCCACCCTCGCCTGCCAGGCTTTGCGGTTCTCCTCCTGCTTGCGCTTGAACTCGGGGTAGTCCGGGTCGTGCCGGGCCGCGAACTCGGTCTTCGGGTCCATCGGGACGGCCGAGACCTTGCCGGCCGCGTCCACGCGGAAGCCGGCGGCCGGGGCCTCCTCGTCGGCGGCCTTCTTGAGCGCGTCGCGGGCCGTCTTGAGGGTGGTGTGGCCGTCGCTGAGGAGCTGGTGTACGCCCTTGGCCTCCTTGGCCGCGTCCTCGAACTCCTTGGCCGTCTTGTCGACGAACGCCCGCCCGACGCCCGCGGTGACCCCGCTCCACTCGGCCTTGTCGGCCTTGGCCTTCATGCCGTTGCGAGCGGCCTCGGCCATCTCGTCCAGCTTGTCGGCCATGGCCTTCCAGTCCGTGGCCGCCGTCTGGAGCTTGTCCAGGGGCGCGTTCATCACGTTCTCGTACGTCAGCATGGGGGCGCCGCCTACTTGAGGTACTTGTCGATCGCGGACGAGGTGAAGTCGGCGTGCAACTGCTGCTCGTCCTTGGCGTGGGAGGAGAGCGAGTAGTTGAGCCCGTTGGAGACGTTCGCGCAGGCGGCCACGAGGGTCTTCACCTGGCTCTCCCACATGGCGTTGACCTTCAGCAGCGCAGACCCGCTGGCGAAGCTCTCCTTGGTGAGCGCCCCGGCGGCCTCGCTGGTGGCGGTGGCGGCGTGCTTGCCGTCCGTCTGGAGGCGCGAGTGCAGCTTGTACGCCTCGGTGCCGATGGCGCCGATGTGGTCCTGGTTCAGCTCCAGGTTGCCGCCGCTGCCACCGCTGCCGCCGGGCTCGACGGGTACGTGGTTGAGCCGCATGGAGACGTTGGCGGCGGCCGTGGCGCGTGCGGCGGACCATTCCTCGTCGAACGACATCGCGTGCTTTTCTCCTTGTGTCACATCAGCGTCTAACACGCTGATGTGCGCGTGTGGTTACGGCTCCGGCAACGAGCAGGCAGGCTCCCATCCCGAGGACGGCCCAGGGAAGTAGCCTGTTGCCGGTTGTCTTGTTCTGTACGTGGGATGCGGCTGCCGGGGCCGGTACAGGTTTGGGCTGGCCCGGGGCTGGGGATGATATCCCGCCCGCCGCGGCGAGATCGGGGAGCGGGTAGACGTCCGCGGGGCCGGGGTCGCCGGGGGCGGTCAGCGCGATGACGGGGCGGACGACTCCGTAGCCGAGGCGGTCGTTGCGCTCGATGCCGTGGACGGGGTCCGGCTTCTCGGCCGTGTTCAGCAGGACGCGGAGTACCTGGTTGTTGGTCCAGTCGGGGTGTACGGACCAGAGTAGGGCGGCCGAGGCGGAGGCGAGGGCGGTGGCTTCGCTGGTGCCGTGGTTGACGCAGAGACCGGAGTCGGAGTCCGGGGAGTCATCGGCGCATGAGGTCGCGATGTCGACGCCGGGGGCGGACAAGTCCACCTGAGGGCCGTGCTGGGACTCCTCGGTCGCCACACCGTCCGGGCCGACGCCGGAGACACCGACCGCTCCGGGCGAGCCGGAGGGGTACATGACCTCGTTGGTTCCCTCTCCATCGTTGCCGACGGAGGAGAAGACGAGCTTGCCTCTGTCCAGGGCGTACCGAACGGCGGCGTCGAGTTCCGAACTCCTGCCCGGCCCGCCGAAGGAAATGTTCAGGACCTTGGCCTCCGA
Source organism: Streptomyces sp. NRRL S-244 (assembly GCF_000717915.1). Classification (GTDB taxonomy): domain Bacteria; phylum Actinomycetota; class Actinomycetes; order Streptomycetales; family Streptomycetaceae; genus Streptomyces. The sequence goes on along the minus strand of NZ_JOCX01000051.1, from coordinate 9,636 downwards.
GTCCGCCGCGAAGCGGATCGCCTCGGCGATCGACTGATGGAGGCGGAGATTCCCGCCACCTTCGGAGACGCGGAGGGGGAGAATCTTGGCGCCCGGGGCCAGCCCGAACGCCCCCTCGCCGGACGGGCGCTTGCCAGTGCCGGCGATCAGAGCAGCCATACCGGTGCCGTGATCGCCGTAGTCGGTGCGTTCGTCCCCCTCGTAGCCGTGGGAGAAGTCCTTGCCCTGGACCACCTGACCGTCGAGCTCGGGGATCCGCCCGACGCCGGTGTCGACGACGGCGACGGTGACGCCTTGGCCGGTACTGACCTTCCACACCTCGTCGGCTTGCATGGCACCCAGATGCCACTGCTCTGGCCGAGCGGTGTGTGCGTGGGCGGCCGGGACCGCGGCGACCCCGGCCAGCAGAAGGCCGACCAGGGCCGAGGACGTCCGCCGCAGCCGCACGGACCGCCGTCAGGCGTTCCTGCGCCGCACGACGACCGCGGTGACGGCCCCACCGATCAGGACGCAGGCCCCCAGCCCGAGCCCGATCCAGAGAACGGGACTTCCGCCGTCCTTCTTGGCCGCGGCCGGGGCCTGGGGCGCGCCGGACTCGGTCTTCTTGCCGTCGGCCGACGGGGAGGGCGCGTTCTTCGCGTCCGCCGCAGCGAGGTCGGGGAGCGGGTAGACATCGGCCGGACCGGGGTCGCCCGGAGTGGGCAGCGCAATCTTCGGACGGACCACGCCGTAACCGACGTAGTCGTTGCGCTCGACGCCATCAACCGGCTTACCAGCAGTATTCAGCAGAACACGGAGCACCTGATTGTTCGTCCACTCAGGGTGAGCCGACCAGAGCAACGCGGCAGAGGCGGATGTGAGGGCGGTCGCATCACTGGTCCCATGGCTATCGCAGAGACCCGTGCCACCGTCGCATCCGGTGACGATATTGATCCCGGGAGCAGACATGTCCACGTAGGCGTTGTGTTGCGACTCCTTTGTCGCTGCACCATCGGGGTCAACAGCACCGATTCCTACGACCCCCGGCGTCGCGGCAGGGTATTCAACGTTAGTATCCCCATCGTTCCCAACAGCCGCGAAGATCAGTTTCCCCTTACCCAGCGCATACTTGACGGCCTGAGTGAGGTTATCGCTCTTATTGCTGCCGCTCATCGAGATGTTGAGGATCCTCGCCTCCGAATCTGCCGCGTATCGGATCGCCTCACTCATCGCTCGAAACGGGGTACCGCCATCACCACCGACGTCGACCCGTAGGGGCAAGATCTTCGCACCGGGAGCAAGGCCAAAGGCGCTCTGGGCACCACCAGGCCCCTTTCCGTTGCCAGCAATGATCGCGGCCATCGCCGTCCCGTGATTGTCGTAGTCGGTGCGCTCGTCGCCCTTGTACGACTCCGCGGCAAAGTTCTTGCCCGGGAGAACCTGGCCCTCGAGTTCCGGAATACGGGCAACACCGGTATCGATCACCGCAACGGTTACGCCCTTGCCGGTGCTGATCTTCCAGATGTCGTCGGCCTTCATGGCGTCGAGATGCCACTGCTTGGACCGAACCGTATCCGCATGGGCCGGGGTCGCGGCGACCCCGGCCAGCAGGAGGCCCACGAGGGCCGAGGTCGCCTTACGCATGCGCATCTCGTCGCAATATCCGTTCTGCTCAGTCGATCACCGGCGGAACAACGTGACCGTTGCTCTGCCAGGTCTCTTCGTCTTCGGCCAGGTAGTCGGGACGCTCGCTGCCTTGCTGGTCGCCCCGCTTGCCGGGAGTGTGGACACCTGCACCCGCATGCCCCATCGCACCGCGGGCCGAACCGGCGCCGGAACCGTTGCGCACAAGGCCCGAACCGCCCTGCGTGAAGGGCTGGGCGCCGGTGGTCTGACGGCCGATCGCGCCGGCTTGACGGCCGCCGACAACACCCCCGGGCTCCATGGCCAGTCGACGACCCATCGCCGAACCACCCTGGCCACCGCCATGCGGGCCGCCCGCACCAGGGTGCATGCCGCCGCCCATGCCACGCCCAGCAGCCTGCGGGCCACCTTCGTGGCCGATGACCGTGCCACGCGGAATGCCCGCGGTGGGGCCATTGGTCGTCACCTGCCGACCGCCCATGATCCCGATGTCGCGAGGGAGCAGACCGCTGGGTCCGCCGACCTTGCTGGAGGGGGGCAGCGTGACCGGGAACTTGCTGCCGGGTCCGCCACCGCCCTGGATCGGCGTACCAATGGGCGGGAGTGCGATGGGCAGAACAGGTCCAGTGGGGCTACCGCCACCCGGCCCCGGGACGGGTCCGCCGGGCAGACCGGTGACCGGAGGAAGCGTCTTGTCGGGAAGCGTCGCGACATGGTCGAGGTCCACGTCCACCTCCCGATCCGGGAGCCCCGGTACCGGTGTGTGCCCCGTAGTCGGAGGCAGGGTGCTGTCGGGCTGGTGACCAGGTGCCGAAGCGGGATCAGTTGACGGGCCACTGCCACGCGGTCCAGCGTGCGAGTACGAAGAGCCACCCGAGCCTGAACCAAATTCGGAGGTTCCGCCCGAACGCTCAAGGTCAGTACTTCCACCCCGTGGGGCATCCGGCACGAAATCCCCCGGCGGCGGCGGGAACGTCGGGATCTGGACCTTGCCCATCTGCGTCGTCGACTGGTCGTACGATCCGGCCAGCTTGGTCATCGCATCAACGGCCTTTTGGTGATCGCCGTTCAGCTTGGCGTTCGCCTCTTGCCTGATCTTCTGCGAATCGGGGTCGTTGTGGAACTGCTGGGCGGCCTTCAGGTTGTCGGCAGCCGATGTGTCGTACTTCGGCATGTTGGCCTGGACCTCGTGCATGATCTGGGCGGCCTCGGCCATCCACTTGCCGCCCGCGGCGCTGTAGTCACCAAGGAGCAGCGTCGCACTGCCCGCTCGGCTCACCCAGTCCGCGAAGTTGTCGGCAGCTGCGCCCTCCCAGCCCTTGACCTGGTGCTTCTTGAGGCTCTCCCCGATCTCCTTGATCGTTGAGGCGGCCTCGTTCAGCTGCGCGCTTCGCGTCTCCACCGTCTTGGGGTCGATCGAGGCGATCATGGCAAGCAGCTGCTGGTGGGTGTAGCCCTCGAAGTTCGTTGCCATCAGACCTTGCCCTTCGCCTTGCTGCCGTGGCCGCTCGCGCCACCCTGGGTGTCCGCCTCCTGCTTCGCCAGCGGGTCCCGCTCCGCGACGTAGTCCTTCTTCGCCTGCGCGACGATGGAACGCATACGCGCCTGCGTGTCCTCGTCCACACCGCCGTAGCCCTTGCCCGCCGTCATGATCGCGATGCCCAGGGCTTCGATCTGGCTCGCCAGGCCCTTCGACAGGTTCTGGAGCTGCGTGTGGACCGTCGTGTACGTCTTGAACAGGGCGTCCGCCTCGGCGAAGCCCTTGCCCAGGACTCCCTCCGGGAGCGTGACGTGGGCCAGCTTCTTCTCGTCCGCGCCCGAGCCGTCGAGCTTCTTCAAGAGGTCGTCCACGAGCTTTTTGTAGTTCGTCATCGACTCGAACTCGACCTCAAGCGCCTTGGCCTGCGCCATGATCGCGTCCGCCAGGCCCGAATTGAGGCCCGTCAGCCCCGCCAGACCGTCCGGTGCCTTCTCCTCTGCCACGATGGCCTCCCCGACTCCCCGAAATCCCCGGGGTCGCGGCGTTTCCGCCGCGGCCCCTCCCCGTTCGCACCGTTCATCGCGCACGTACTACGTCTTACCGATCACTCTAGCGACCGGTACCGACAGTCCCAACCTCGGGGTTGCACGTGCAATGCGGGTCACACGGTCACGAGTTGGGCGCCGCGACCGCCGCCGAGGGGCGGATCGGGAGCCTGTTCACCGGGCGGCCCGTGGCCGAGCGTACCGCCGAGGCTACCGCCGCCGGGGCCGTCACCACAGGGATGGCGCTCGCCGCCTTCGCGCCGAACGGGGCCACCACGTCCCGCTCTTCGACCAGCTTGACGATCCGGACCACCGGAGCGTCCAGCGACGTCGGCAGCGCATAGCCCGTCAGGTCGGGGTGGCGGACCAGGCCCGACACCGAGCGGAGGTTCTCGCTCAGCGCCGCGCCCACGCCCTGTGTGACGCCCGCTTCGATACGGGCCTCCAGCTGGCGGGGGTTGAGGATGCGGCCCACGTCCTGGGCCACCGCGAGTTCCACGACCCGCACCGAGCCCAGTTCGATGTCCACGTCCACGACCGCGCGGATCGCGCAGAACGCCAGGCCCACGAAGGCGTCGCCCTGGCCGTCGCCGTCCAGGGGCTCCGTCGGGTGGGGGCGGCACTGGGCCGTCGCCCAGAGTTCCTTGCCCGCCATGGCCTCGGAGACCGTCGTCGAGAACGCGCCGTCGTAGGACGTGATGCGGCCGTCCTGGATCTGCAGGAGCTCCGTCGACATGCCCAGCTTGTGGGCCATCGGCTGGAGGAGCTGGGTGCGGACCATCTTCGCCGCACGCTCCACCGCGCCGCCCGAGACCCACGTGTGGCGGCCGTGCGCCGCCGGGCCCGCCGGCGGCTGGTCCGTGTCGACCGGGGCCGTCACCACCTCGTCCACGCCCAGGATCTCCTGGACGATCTGGCGGGCGAGCGTGGAGAAGCCCTGGCCGGTGTCCACCGCCGCGCAGATCACCGTCGCCGCCCCGTCGACGACCTTGACCGTCGCCGTCGAGACCTCGTCCGCGCCCTCCGCGCCGAGCATGTGGACCATGCCCACGCCGTACCCGACCCCGCGCCGCACCGCGCCCGGCTCGCCCGCGCCCTCCGGGCCGCCCGGCAGCAGCCACTCCTCCTCCGGGGTGTCCTTCGGGAGGGAGGGGAGCGGGCAATCGCGTACCGCGCGCAGGAGTTCCGCCACCGGCGCCGGGCAGGTGACCGTCTGGCCCGTCGGGAGCAGGTCGCCCGTCGCCAGTACGTTGCGCAGGCGCAGCTCCGCGCCGTCGATGCCGAGGGCGGCCGCGAGCTTGTCCATCTGGCCCTCGTACGCGGCACAGACCTGCATCGCGCCCTCGCCCCGTACGTGGCCCGACGGCGGGTTGTTCGTACGGACCGCCCAGCCCTCGACGAAGGCGTGCGGCACGACGTACGGGCCGCAGGCGAACGCCACTGCCGCGGCCAGCGACTCGGAGGACGAGTCCGCGTACGCGCCGGCGTCCATCAGGATCTGGGCCTCGACCTTGACCAGCCGGCCCTCCGCGTCCGCGTGGTGGCGGTAGCGCAGCAGCGTCGGGTGGCGGTGGGTGTGGCCGAGGAAGGACTCCTCGCGGGTGGCGGCCAGCTTGACCGGGTAGCCGGTGCGCAGGGCGAGCAGCCCCAGCGGCAGCTGGAAGGCCGCGTCCTCGCGGTCGGCCGTGGCGCCCGGGACACCGGTCACCACGACCCGCACCCGGTCGGGTTCGAGGCCGAAGCAGGCCGCCGCCAGGTCGCGGTCCAGGTGGGGGTCGGTGGAGGCGGTGTAGATCTCCACGCCGCCGTCGGGCCGCGGCACGGCGAGCCCGGCCTCGGCGCCGATGGGCGCGGGGTCCTGGCGGCCGATCCGGTACAGGCCCTCGACGACGACCTCGCCGGTCGCCTCCGGGTCGCCGTAGCGGAGCGGGATGTGCCGGATCAGGTTGCCGTCGGGGTGCAGGGCGGGGGCGCCGAAGGACTGCTCGGGGTCGGTCACCGCGTCGAGCAGCTCGTACTCGACGGCGATCGCGGCGGCGGCGAGGCGGGCGGTGTCCGGGTGGTCGGCGGCGACGGCGGCGATGGGCTCGCCGTGGTGGCGGACGACGTCGTGGGCGAAGACGGGCCGGTCGGCGATGCGGCGGCCGTGCGTGGTGGCGCCGGGGACGTCGGCGTGGGTGACGACGGCGCGCACGCCGGGCATGGCGGCGGCCGCGGAGGTGTCGACGGAGAGGATGCGGGCGTGGGCGTGCGGGGAGCGCAGGACGGCGGCCCAGAGGAGGCCCTCGGCCCACAGGTCGGCCGCGTACGGGAAGGTGCCCTCGCTCTTGGCGCGCGTGTCGGCGGCGGGCACGGAGGCCCCGATGCCGCGCGGCACCTCCTGCTCGCCCGTCTCGGGCGCCACGGCGGGCGCAGCGCCCGTCGCGACCGATACCGTCGTCGTGGCCGTGGCCGCGTCGTGCCCGCTCACGCCATGCCTCCGTTGTGGTGGATCCCGCCCTCGCCGGGCGGCGCCTGGTGCGGGATACGCGCCTCCGCGCCAGAGCCGTTCCCGGTTGCGTTCCCGGCTCCGTTCCCGACCCCGGGCGCGTCGGGCGCGGCCGACGCCTCACGCTCGGCGACGACCTCGCGGACGGCCTCGATGACGCCCTTGTAGCCGGAGCAGCGGCACAGGTTCCCGCACAGGGCCTGCCGGGTCTCCAGCTCGCTGGGGGCGTGGTTGCCCTCCAGCAGGTCGTGGATGGTCATGGCCATGCCGGGCACGCAGAACCCGCACTGCACCGCACCCGACCTGCACAACGCCTGCTGCACGTCCGAGAGTTCCCCGCCCCCGGCGAGCCCCTCCACGGTCCGGACCTCGCTGCTCGCCGCCGTCGCGGCCGGCACCAGGCAGGAGGCGACGAGCCGGCCGTCGACCTGCACGGCGCACGCCCCGCATTCGCCCTGCGAGCAGCCGTCCTTGGCGCCGGCGAGGCCGAGGCGCTCGCGCAGCACGTAGAGCAGGGACTCGCCGATCCACGCACCGGTGACGGGGCGGTCGGCGCCGTTGACGCGCAGGACGTAGGAAGCCAGCGGGTGCTCGTGATGGGCGACGGCCTCGGCAGTCGCGTTTTCTTCGTACGTCGGCTCCTCGGCCGGGAAACCTTCGGGGGTTCCCCCATCCGGCGTCGCCACAGCCATGTCCGCGGTGTCCGCACTCGGCGTTCCCGAAGCCACGGCTCCGCCGAAGCCGACCCCGGCACCGCCCCCGAAACCGCGCCCGTCCGTGTCGGCGGGCTCCGCGGCGCGCTCCGCGGCGGGCTCCGCCGTGAACCCGTGCTCACCGCCCGGCCCGGACTCCGCCCCGGCGGGGCCGTTGCCGGGGCCGTGCCCGTGGCCGGATGCCGTGAACCCGTGCCCGTCGGTGTCCCCGGGCTCCGCGAAGCCACCGGCGACGCCGCCGGCCCCGGGCCCGCCCGACAGCACGTACTCGGCAGCCGCGACGGGCGCCGCCGCCCGCTCCCGATCCGCGTCGGCGGGCGAAGCCACCTCGGGGGCCTCCGCACCCGGATGCGGCCGTTCCGCCGTGACCGGCGTCGCCGCCGGGCCATGGGCGGCTTCGATGTCGTGCGGAGCCGGATGCACCGGCTCCGGCTCCGTCGCCTCCGGGAGCGTGCCCACACCGGGTCCGCCCAGTACGCGGGGGCCGCGCCCGGGGCCGCCGACGCCGGGGCCGCCGAGCCGCCGCAGGCCCGCGCCGGAGGTGCCGGCGTCGCCCGCGTCGGGCCGCGCCTCGGGCAGCACGCCCGAGCTCATCGCGGCATCCGGACCCGGACGCGCGGCTGCCGCCGCCTCGAAGTCGGGATGGGTCGCCCAGGGGGCCGCCGCGCCGCCCGGCAGCGTCGCCGGGGCCTGGCTCCAGTCGGCCGCCGGGGCACCGAGGCGGAACTCCCCGGTCTGCTCGGGCAGTTCCGGGAGGGTCCACTGGCCGGTGCTCACGGGCTCGGAGTCCTGGACCGCCTCCGGGAACCGCCACTCGGCGGTCGCACCGGGATCGTGCGCACCCCCGGCCGAACCCGGCACCTGGCCCGGAGCCGACAGCTGACCCGGAGCCGAGGCCTGACCCGGCGCCTGACCCGGCTCGGCGCCCGAAACCCGGACGGGATCCTGCCCCGCGCCCTCGAACGCCGCCGCCACGGAGGCCGGGATCGGGATCGAAGCCGGGATCGGCCCGCCCACCGGCGCGGGCGTCGGCGCACCACCGGAAGCACCCGCACCACCGGAAGCCCCCGCACCGCCACCGCCACCGGCATGCGGCGCCGTCCCCGCCTCCGGCCACTGCACCGGAATCGTCCACGTCCCCGTCGCCGCCGGATCCGCGCTCGCCGAACCCAGCGGCACGATCATCGGCGGCGGCACGTAGCCGTGCCCGGGCGCCGCGAGCGGCTCCCCGGTGCCGAGCGCGTCCAGCATGTCCTGCGGCAGCTTCACGAAGGCCGTCGCGTCGGAGTCGTACTCGCCGCCCTGCGGGACCGGCTCCCAGCCCCAGCCGGTGCCGGTGTGGCCCGCGGGACCCGCGTCCCCCGTCGTTCCGCTCACGTTCTCGTTCTCACTCATGAGGTCAGCGCCCTCCCCAGGGCCCTCCGTGCCAGCACGGCGACCGTCCGCCGCAGATGCAGTACCCCGGGTGCCACCGGTTCGCCCTGGTCGGGGACGCAGGCGGCCGCGACGTACTCGCCGAAGGCCTCCAGCGCCTCGGGAGCCAGGGTCCGCTCCCCGTCCCAGTCGATCAGCGAGGCCACCCACTGCTCGGCCTCCAGCGGCCGTAGCGGCATGGGCGCGACCGCACCGATCGCACAGCGCACCCCCCGGCGCGCGGGATCCAGTACGAGCCCCACGGACGCCACCGCGCGCCCCGGGCCCGTACGCCCCGTGGCCTTCAGGAAGACCTGCGGCGCGTGCAGCAGCGGCACCCGTACGAAGCCGATCAGCTCTCCGGGCCGCAGCATCTCGCGGCCTGCCAGCAGGTGCGAGACCGGGATCTCCCGGCGCGAGCCGCCCGGGCCGTGGATGACGAGGACGGCCTCCAGCGCGGCCAGTACGGGCAGTGCGTCGCCCGTCGGCGCGGCGGTGGCGATGTTGCCGCCGAGGGTGCCGGCGTTGCGGATCTGCGGGGGCCCGGCGGCCCGCGCGGCCGCCGCCAGCGCGGGGATCAGAGCGGCGAAATCCGGCCGTCCCATCCGTGCGTGGGTGAGCCCGGCGCCGAGCAGCGCGTGCCCGTCCTGGTACTGCCAGCCGCGGATCTCGTTGATCCGGCCCAGGCCCACGAGCGCGGCGGGCCGCAGCAGCCCGGCGTTGACGGAGGCCATGAGGTCGGTGCCGCCGGCGACGGGCACGGCGGCGGGCATGGCGGCGAGCGCCGCCACGGCCTCGTCGAGCGAGGCCGGCAGCGTCACGGACTGCGCCGCTTGCGGCCCCTGAGATGAATGCAGTGCATGCGGTGCGTGCGTGGTCAACCCAGCTGCCCCTTCCCGATGTCCCGGTCCCGGCGCTCACGCCTGTCCGCCGTACGGTACGTGCTCACCGCCGGGACGTGGCAACTCTGGCACATCTTCCCCACCGCCCGGCGCGAGGGTCCTGCGGGCGCCCCCTGGAGCTTCCGGACGTCCGGTTTCCCCCGTATCCACCGAATCGACCGAATCGATTCGGATCCGCCGAATCCCCCGAAATCGAGCAAGAGTTCCCGACCGCCCCCAAGAACGAAGGACGTCCCGGAACCCTCTGGAGTTCCACAGAAGTCCGAAGGATTCCGATCGGTACCGAACAGTCCGCAGGGCCGCCGGACCCGCCCGGACGCCCGGAGGGACCCGCACGGACACGCACGGGCAGGCACGGACACGCGCGGGCGCGGACGGGAGCAACAAGAGGGCGCAGGAGAGCGCGGGAGAGCGCGGAAAGGTTCCGGCCACCGCCGGCCAACCCGCTGCCGCCCCCGCCCCCCTGCCGCCC
>NZ_JOCX01000050.1 GCF_000717915.1 Streptomyces sp. NRRL S-244 | reverse complement strand
GTACGTGGTGGGGGCGGCGCGGGGCGGGCGGGAGCTCGCGCTGATCCGGGAGCTGGGCGCGGACCGGGCGGTGGACTACACGCAGCCGGGCTGGACCGAGGCGGTCGGCGGTCCGGTGGACGTCCTGCTGGACGGGGTCGGCGGTGAGCTGGGCCTGGCCGGATTCGGGCTGGTCCGGGACGGCGGGCGGGTCTCGGCGCACGGCGCCCCGAGCGGCGGCTTCACGGCGCTGGACCCGGCGGATGTCCGGCGGCGCGGGATCGCCCTGCGCGGGATCGCGGAGGTCCAGTTCCCGCCGGCGGAGATCACCCGCCTGGCGGGCTACGCCCTGGCCGAGGCGGCGGCGGGGCGGCTCCGCCCGGTGATCGCACGCAGGTTCCCGCTGGCGGAAGCAGCGGAGGCCCACCGCGCCATCGAGGCGCGCGCCATCCCGGGCAAAGCCCTCCTGATCCCCTGAGGTCAGTCCGAGAGGCCGGCCAGGTCGCGCAGGCGGCGGGCCTGGGCGGCACGTTCCGCCGAGCGCTGGGCGTCGTAGGGCCGGGATCCGGCATCGCGGAGCAGGGCCTTCGTCTCGACGACGGCATCGCGCGGCGGAGCCAGCAGCGCCGTCGTGAGGTCCTGCACCGCCGCGTCCAGCTCATCGGCCGGTACGACCAGGTTGGCCAGCCCGACCCGCTCCGCCTCCTCGGCATGCACGAAGCGGCCCGTCGCGCAGATCTCCAGCGCGCGGGCATAGCCGACCAGCGAGGTCAGCGGCTGCGTCCCGGCCAGGTCGGGCACGAGACCCAGGCTGGTCTCGCGCATGGCGAACTGCACGTCGTCCGCGACCACGCGCAGGTCACACGCCAGCGCGAGCTGGAAGCCGGCGCCGATCGCATGGCCCTGTACGGCGGCGATGGAGACGATGTCGTTGCGCCGCCACCAGGTGAATGCCTCCTGGTACTCGGCAATGGTGGAGTCGAGCAGCTCGTCCGAACCGCGCGCCAGATCGAGGAAGGACGGCTCACCCTCGAAACCCTCGGGGGTGAACGCCTGCCGGTCGAGTCCGGCGGAGAAGGACTTGCCCTCACCGCGCAGCACCACGACCCGGACGGTGCCCGGCAACGACCTTCCGGCCTCCGCCAACGCCCGCCAGAGCGCGGGGGACTGAGCGTTTCGCTTGGCCGGATTGGTCAGTGTCACCGTCGCGACCGAGTCGTCCACGGTGAGCCGTACGCCGTCCTTGTCGAGCAGAGCCATCGGTGTGCCTCCGGTGTGCAGTCGGCCGCAATCCCGGCCTAAGTGACTGCACAGTAACCACCCGGTCGGCCGGACGGCCGACCGGGGGTCACCGAAGGAACTGCGGTGTGGGCAGGCGAGCGTGATCCACCCCGGCTCCGGGCCTGACGGCCTGGGATCGGGGTCAGGCCGAAGCCGCCTTCTTGCCGCGCGTCGCGCCACCGCGACCACGCAGAATGACTCCGGACTCACTGAGCATCCGGTGGACGAATCCGTAAGACCGACCGGTTTCCTCGGCCAGCGCACGGATACTCGCACCGGAGTCGTACTTCTTCTTCAGGTCTGCCGCGAGCTTGTCGCGCGCGGCGCCGGTTACCCGGCTGCCCTTCTTCAGAGTCTCGGCCACCCGTGCCTCCTCATGGGAAGTGCGCTCTGGACTTCTCATGATCACCCCTCCCCGGCTTCCTGGCCACCCATTCAGCAAGGTCGGTACGACGACATTTCCCGAGTCGTGGACACATCAGCAGAACGGAATCTTCTCTTCCGCTGCATGACGTCCGTCACACTTCTCCACCCTCGGCGGGAATCTCCAGGTCAGGGGCCGGACGGCAGAAAACGGCGGCCCCGGCCGCGTGCCCGGGCGGGCACGGCCGGGGCCGTCGTACAGAGCGCAGAGGTACGAGACCGTCTCACTCAGATGATGGATCACGCCTGAGCCGAATGATCCATAAGGAACTGGATCACCGGCTCCGGGGGGATCAGGCGAGGGCGACGAGGTCCCGGTAGTCCGGGCCCCAGAGGTCCTCGACGCCGTCCGGGAGCAGGATGATCCGCTCCGGCTCCAGCGCCTCGACCGCACCCTCGTCGTGCGTGACGAGGATGACCGCGCCCTTGTACGTGCGCAGCGCGCCCAGGATCTCCTCGCGGCTGGCCGGGTCCAGGTTGTTGGTGGGCTCGTCGAGGAGCAGCACGTTCGCGGAGGAGACGACCAGCGTGGCCAGGGCCAGACGGGTCTTCTCGCCGCCGGAGAGGACCCCGGCCGGCTTGTCCACGTCATCGCCGGAGAAGAGGAAGGAGCCGAGCGTCTTGCGTACGGCGACCAGGTCCAGGTCGGGCGCGGCCGAGCGCATGTTCTCCAGGACCGTGCGCTCGGGGTCGAGCGTCTCGTGCTCCTGGGCGTAGTAGCCGAGCTTGAGGCCGTGGCCGGGGGTGACCTCGCCGGTGTCCGGCTTCTCGGTGCCCGCGAGCAGCCGCAGCAGCGTGGTCTTGCCGGCGCCGTTGAGGCCGAGGATGACGACGCGGGAGCCCTTGTCGATGGCCAGGTCGACGTCGGTGAAGATCTCCAGGGAGCCGTACGACTTCGACAGGCCCTCGGCGGTCAGCGGGGTCTTCCCGCAGGGCGCCGGGTCCGGGAAGCGCAGCTTGGCGACCTTGTCGGAGACGCGGACGGCGTCGAGGCCGGCGAGCAGCCGGTCGGCGCGCTTGGCCATGTTCTGGGCGGCGACGGTCTTGGTGGCCTTGGCGCGCATCTTGTCGGCCTGCGAGTTCAGGGCCGCGGCCTTCTTCTCGGCGTTCTGGCGCTCGCGCTTGCGGCGCTTCTCGTCGGCCTCGCGCTGCTGCTGGTAGAGCTTCCAGCCCATGTTGTAGATGTCGATGACCGAACGGTTGGCGTCCAGGTAGAAGACCTTGTTGACCACGGTCTCGACGAGGTCCACGTCGTGGGAGATCACGACGAAGCCGCCGCGGTAGTTCTTCAGGTAGTCGCGCAGCCAGACGATCGAGTCGGCGTCGAGGTGGTTCGTCGGCTCGTCGAGGAGCAGGGTGTCGGCGTCCGAGAAGAGGATCCGGGCGAGCTCGACGCGGCGGCGCTGACCGCCGGAGAGGGTGTGCAGCGGCTGGCCGAGGACCCGGTCGGGCAGGCTCAGGGCGGCCGAGATGGTCGCGGCCTCGGACTCGGCGGCGTACCCGCCCTTGGTGAGGAACTCGGTCTCCTGGCGCTCGTACTGCTTGAGCGCCTTCTCGCGGGTGGCGCCGGCGCCGGTGGCGATGCGCTCCTCGTTCATGCGCATCTTCTTGAGCAGGACGTCGAGGCCGCGGGCGGACAGGATCCGGTCGCGGGCCAGGACGTCGAGGTCGCCGGTGCGCGGGTCCTGCGGGAGGTAGCCGACCTCGCCCGAGCGGGCGATGGACCCGGCGGCGGGCTGGCCCTCGCCGGCGAGGCACTTGGTGAGCGTGGTCTTGCCCGCTCCGTTGCGGCCGACCAGGCCGATGCGGTCGCCCTTGGCGATGCGGAAGGAGGCGGACTCGATGAGGACGCGGGCGCCGGCGCGCAGCTCGACGCCGGTGGCGGTGATCACGGAAATACTCCAGGGCGGGGGGACGGCGGAAGGGGGGCAGGACGCGATGCTTCGACGCCGCTAATCCGCGAGGAGATTTGCCATGGGATTCATTCTACCGGGGGTGCGCAACCGGTTTGGGGGGCGCCCGGCCCTTGACATGCCCCCCGTTCGGCGTATGGACCGCCCCGGTGGGCCGCGGCGCGTATCAGGATGGACCGGGTGATACTCGCCGCAGGGGCGGCCACGTTGAATCGAGGCGGTGCGGGATGCAGTTCGACGACGACGCCGATCTGGACACCTCCCAGGTCAAGGACCAGCGCGGCAGCCGCGTCCCGGGCGGGCGGGCGACGATCGGCGGCGGTATCGCGGGCCTCATCGCACTGGTCCTCGCGCTGATCTTCGGCGTGGGCCCGGACCAGCTGGGGCTCTCCTCCGGCAACCCGGAGTCGGCGGCGACCTCGTCGTCCGTCGACCAGGTGGAGCAGTCCTGCAAGAAGGGCCGGGACGCCAACACCCGCGAGGACTGCCGGCTGGTCGCGGTCGTCAACAGCACCCAGGACTTCTGGAAGAACGAGTTCACCCGGCGCGGCGGGCGCTACACCCCGGCGTCGACGGTCTTCTTCAAGGACCGCGTGGACACCGCCTGCGGCACCGCCACCAAGGCGGTCGGCCCCTTCTACTGCCCTGCCGACCGGCAGGTCTACCTGGACCTCGGCTTCTTCGACGACCTGAGGACGAAGTTCGGCGCGAGCGGCGGCCCGTTCGCCCAGGCCTACGTCGTCGCCCACGAGTACGGGCACCACATCCAGAACCTGACCGGAACCCTGCAGAAGGCGCAGGGCGGACAGCCGGGCGCGAACAGCAACGCGGTCAAGGTCGAGCTGCAGGCCGACTGCTACGCCGGGGTGTGGGCGCACAACGCGACGACGACCCCGGACAAGTCCTCGGGCCGGCCGCTGATCACCAGGCTGACCGACCAGGACATCAGGGACGGCCTGAACGCGGCGGCCGCGGTCGGCGACGACCGGATCCAGGAGAAGTTCCAGGGCCGGGTGACCCCGGAGTCCTGGACGCACGGCTCGGCCCAGCAGCGCCAGCAGTGGTTCTACCAGGGCTACCGCACGGGCGACATGGCCCAGTGCAACACCTTCCGCTGACTGTCGGCGGTGCCTGCCATGCTGTGACGCAGGTCACCGTCACGAGAGGGAGTGGTCGTCATGGCAGGCGTTCCGTCCATCTGTCCCACGCTGCGATATCGCGACGCGAAGGCGGCCATCAAGCTGCTGACCGAGGCATTCGGCTTCAGTCAGGTCGCGGTGTACGAGGGCGAGGACGGCTCGGTGATGCACGCGGAGCTGGCGTACGGAAACGGCCTGGTGATGCTGGGCAGCAAGGGCACCGGCAGCGTCTTCGACAAGTCCATGGGGGACGGCGGGCCCGTGGGGGTCTACGTGGTGGTCGACGATGTGGACGCCCATCACCGGCGGGCCGCGGAGCACGGCGTGGAGATCCTGATGGAGCCCACCGACCAGGACTACGGATCCCGCGACTACATGGCCAAGGACGCCGAGGGCAACATCTGGAGCTTCGGGACGTACGCGCCGCAGGTCTGAGACCCGCGGCGCGTTCCTCTGCTCCTCTGTCCCTCTGTTCCTCCGTACGGACCGCCGCGGGCGCTACGCGCCGCCGGTGTGGACCTGGAAGGCGGCCCGGCGGACCGCCTTGGCCAGGGCCGGATCCGGGTGCGCGGCCGCCAGGGCGACCAGGACCTGGACGGTGCGCGGATGGCCGACCGCGCGGACCTCGTCCAGCAGCCGCGGGACGGTGGTCCGGACCGCCGAGTCGAGGTGGCGTGCCAGCAGGTCCGCCTCGCCGTGGTCGGCGATGGCGGCCGCCGTGTCCACCCAGAGCCAGGTCGTCTCCTCGGCGGTGAGCACGTCCTGCGCCTCGTCGGGATCGACCCCGTCGTGCTCGGCGAGCCAGAGCAGGGCGTAGGGCCGCAGGGCCGCGTCGCGTACGGCGGCGCGCACCTCGGGTTCGGCCGGGGCGCCGACCACGCGCAGGGCCTCGAAGGCGAGCCCGCGCAGCAGGGCGTCCTCGCCGCGGGCGGCGTGCAGCAGTTCGCTGACGGCGTGGCCGACGGGCCGGGCGGCGAGCCAGGCCCGGTACTCGGCGCGGGCCGGTCCGGGGGTGAGCCGGGCGCAGCCGTGCAGCATCGCGGCGGCGGACTGCTCGATGTTCCCGGCGGGGCTCTGCGCGGCGACGCAGATCTGTTCGAGCTTGACCCAGACGGCCCAGCTGCCGAGCGGGGTGAGGGCGGCCTGCGCGGGGCCGAGGGTGACGGCGTCGACGGCGGCGAGCCCGCCGAGCGCCCAGCGCAGCAGCCGCGCGAGCGGGACGGGCGCCGCGTGGCCGATGGCCTCGGGGTCGGCCGCAGAGGCGGTGGCCGCTGTCCCGTCGGTGGCCGGCGTCCCGTCGGCGGGCGGGGTCTCGCGCGCTGGGGCGTCGTACGGGATCTCGCAGCGCTCGTCGCGCAGTTCGGTGACCCGCTGCCCGAGCAGGTCCAGCAGGTCCGGGACGGTCACGGGACCGGCCGACAGCTGGAGCAGGGAGAGCAGTTGGGGCATCGCCTCGACCACCTCCGCGACGACCGCGGGCGCGATGTCGGCGGGCGCCGGGTGGACCAGCGACCAGGCGTCGAACAGGGCGACCCAGCCGCGCAGTACGGCGGTGTCGTCGCGGTCCCAGGCGCGCAGCCGCCAGCCGGGCCGGGCCTGGCCGCCGTGCACCTCGACGAGGCCGGCGAGCCGGGCGCGGTCCCAGCCGACCCGGATCTGCCCGTGTGTCAGGTTCAGTTCACCGGCGGCGCGTTCGACGTCGGCGGCGGGCAGCGCTCCCGCCGGGGCGGGCCTGCCTCCGTCGCCGGCACCGAGGTTGAGCTCGGCCCAGCGGGCGAGCCGTACCGCGTCGGCCAGCGAGGCCCGGGCCCGGCTCGCGAGTTCGGCCGTGGCCGGGGTGCCCGCCGGGGGCCGGGAAGCGGGACGGGCGCGTCGGTCGGTCACCGCCTTGCGGGCCGCGGCGACGGAACGCGGGGAGACGAGTCGGAGTCTGGAGTCGCGAGCCAACTGCTCATCAGGCTTTCGGGACGTCACGGAAGCAGTCTCGCCCGTCACCGGCCGAAAGCCCAAACGGAACCAGCCATTATCGCCACTCGACAGGGGGACATACCGGGAGAATGACCCCTCCCTGTCCCGTCCGGCACACGGCCTTCACATAAGAGGGGTCAGAAAGCGCCTCAGGGCTTCCTCGTATCCGGCCGGATCCGCGTTCCACATGGCCCCGTGCGGGGCTTCGCGGACGGTCCGCAGCGTGACCAGGTCGGGGCGGGCGTCGGCGAGCCGGCGCGAGGGCTCCCACGGGGCGAGCGTGTCGTCCGGGCCGTGGAAGATCAGGACCGGGACGCGCAGCGCCGCGGGGTCCGACCCGGGCGCCGCCCGGTCGGCGCGCAGCCCGGCGCGTCCCTCGGCGGCCCGTACGGCGAACGGAACCAGCGCGGCCGGGGTGCGGCGGGCGGCGATGAGTGCGCGCAGGGTGGTGTGCCAGTCGAGCACCGGCGAGTCCAGTACGAGCCCGGAGATCCGGTCGGCGAGGGCCGAGCGCTCGGCGGCGTGCAGGGCCATGGCGGCCCCGGTGGACCAGCCGTGCAGGACGACCCGGCGGGCGCCGTAGCGCACGGCGTAGCGGATGGCGGCGTCCACGTCCCGCCACTCCGATTCGCCGAGGTGGCCGAGACCGTCCGGTGAGGCGGGGGCCCCGAGGTCGCCGCGGTAGGCGAGGTCGAGGACGGGCATCCGCTGGCGGTGCAGGAACGGCATGACCACCATCGGGTGCTCGCGGCCGGCGCCGAGCCCGTGCACGGTGATCACCCAGGTGTCGCGGTCGGCGGGCACGAACCAGGCGGGCAGCCCGCCGAGCTCTCCGGGGACGTCCACGTCGGCGTGGTCGAGGCCCAGGGCGGTACGGGGGTTCCCGACGTGGACCTCGGGGGTGAGGGTGACCCGGGCGCCGGGGTCGAGGCTGCCGTGGGTGACGGCGAGCAGCCGGCGTACGACGGCGTCCGGGCCGTGGTCGACCCCGTCGAGGACGGATCCGACCACGGCGTGCACCCCGGGGGCGCAGAGCCCGTACGTGCCGGGGCGCAGGGAGGCCAGCGAGCGGGTCAGCGTGATCCGCCCGGAGCCGCTGGAGTGGACGCTGAGCCGCGGCCCGCCGGGCAGAGGGCGGCCGGGCTCGTGCCGCAGGGCGGCGTCGGCGGCGTACCGGCCGGCCGCGACCGCGGCGGCGCCGGCCCCGACGAGAGTGGTCGCGACGGCCGCGGCCGTCGCTGTGGCGGAAGGCACGGCTCCAGTGTCGCGGCGGGAGGGCGGACGGGCCACTGGAGCGGAATGCTCCGATTGCGGCCGGGCGGGGGCGGGAAGAGATGACCGGGCGGCCCGGCGGACCTGCGGGCGCAGAGTGATCTACGTCTCCCCGCGAACCCCTCCGGGGCGGGCCCGGGGGCCTCGGGCCCCTTGTGGAGCCACCCGGTCACCGGGCTTTGACGTGCATTAATCGCCGTATCAGCCGCAAAATGGGGATGAAGGTCCCGATGGCACGACGGGCCAGTACACCGCTCCGCCCGAGTCAGTTCACCTTCCGTTCATCCAGGTTGCCTACGGTCGCCGAGCCACTGACGTCAAACAGAAGCCTGGGTAAATGGAGCACATAACGCTTCTCCTCGGGATCGTGATCATTACCGCTCTCGTGTTCGACTTCACGAACGGTTTCCACGACACAGCCAACGCGATGGCCACCACCATCTCGACCGGCGCCCTCAAGCCCAAGACGGCGGTGGCCATGTCCGCCGTGCTCAACCTCGTCGGCGCGTTCATGTCCGTGGAGGTCGCCAAGACGATCTCCAAGGGCCTGGTCAACGAAGAGGGCATCCAGCCAGAAGTGATCTTCGCGGCCCTGGTCGGCGCGATCCTCTGGAACCTCGTCACCTGGCTGGTCGGACTGCCCTCCAGCTCCTCCCACGCGCTGATGGGCGGCCTGGTCGGCGCGGCCGTCGCCTCCGCCGGCCTCGGCGCCGTCAACGGCGACACGCTCGTCACCAAGGTGCTGCTCCCCGCGGTCGCCGCGCCGATCGTGGCCGGTGTGGCCGCGATGCTGGCCGCCAAGGTCACGTACAAGCTCGGCGGCAAGGTCGGCGGCAAGACCGCCACCAAGGGCTACCGCGCCGGGCAGATCGCCTCGGCCGGTCTCGTCTCCCTCGCGCACGGCACCAACGACGCGCAGAAGACGATGGGCATCATCACCCTGGCGCTCATCGCCGGCGGCGCTCTGGACTCCGGCGCCAACCCGCCGGTCTGGGTCATCGTCTCCGCCGGCCTGGCCATCGCCCTGGGCACCTCCCTGGGCGGCTGGCGCATCATCCGCACCATGGGCAGCGGCCTGACCGACCTCCAGCCGCAGCAGGGCTTCGCCGCCCAGACCTCGGCCGCGAGCGTCATCCTGGCCTCCTCCACCCTCGGCTTCTCCCTCTCCACCACCCACGCGTGCTCCGGCGCCGTCATGGGTGCGGGCCTGGGCCGCAAGGGCGGTGTGGTCCGCTGGTCCACCGCCACCCGCATGTTCATCGCGTGGGGCCTGACCCTGCCGGCCGCGGCCGTCGTCGCCTCCGGTGCCGAGCTGGTCATGCGCACCGGTGACGTCGGCGTCGCCGCCGTCGCGCTCTTCCTGGTCGCCTCCTGCCTCGCCATCTGGGTCATCTCGCGCCGCCAGGTCGTCGACCACAGCAACGTCAACGACGTGCAGCCGGCCGCGGCCGAGGAGCCGGGTGTCGTCACCACGGCCATGGCCGCCGTCACCGTCCCGCCGACCATGGCCGCCGAGGCGGCTGCCGAGGCAGCCGCCGGTACGACCGCCGCGGTCACGGACGAAGCCCTGAAGGCCACCATCCCGGCGGCCGCACCGGCCACGCCCGCTGCTCCCGCCGCAGCGGTCTGACCCCGAGAACGACAGAGGAATCCGCAGTATGAAGATCGACTGGGCAGCACTCGGCTCCGTCTTCGGGGTCAGCCTCTCCGCCACCGTCGGCCTCGTGGCCCTGTTCACGCTGGGCCTGGTGGGCCTCTCCAAGCACGAGGCCGCCACCGAGCAGGGCGGCACCGCCACCCTCGCCCGCAGCGGCGCGTACGCCTCCTTCGCGCTCGTCGCGGCGGCCGTGGGGTACGGGATCTACCTGATCATCAGCTGACCTGATCCGACCGATCAGGGCACGGCGTACGAAAGCTCCCCCCGGGTTTCCCGGGGGGAGCTTTCGTACGTCCGCGACCCGTGCCTGTGACCTGCCTCGCCGCAGGTCAACGGCGAGTTGACGGGCCTTCGCGGTGCGTGGTGGACTGCCCGAGCCAATACGGCGGCATGGAGAGGAAGTCCGGTGCGAATCCGGCGCGGTCCCGCCACTGTCACCGGGGAGCACGCGGCCCGTACGCCGTGCACCCCGGGAGCCAGGAACTCCCACCGCCGGACACGTCGAACCAGGGCGCGGACCCTGAGTGAGGACATACCTGCACCATGCGTGCCGACCGCGTCTTCGCGTACGGCGCCACGGCGGGCCTGATCGGCGACCGGATCCTCGGTGATCCGCGCCGAGGGCACCCCGTGGCCGCCTTCGGACGAGCCGCCGCCGCCGTCGAGCGCGCCCTGTGGCGCGACGACCGCGGCCGGGGCGTCGTACACACCCTCCTGTGCGCCGGGGGCGCGGCCGCCGTCGGCGCGCTGGGCGCCCGCGCCGTGCGCTCCCGGCCCGCGGCCGCCCGTATCGCCCTGACCGCCGCGGCCACCTGGGCCGTCGTCGGCGGCACCTCGCTGGGCCGGGAGGCCCGCGCCATCGGCGGGGCGCTCGCCGCGGGGGACGCCGAGGTGGCCCGCGAGCGGCTGCCGCACCTGTGCGGGCGCGATCCGCAGGCCCTGGACGAGCAGCAGATGGCCCGCGCCGTCGTGGAGTCGGTCGCCGAGAACACCTCCGACGCGGTGGTCGGGGCCCTGGTGTGGGGCGCCGCAGCCGGTGTCCCGGGGCTGCTGGCCTTCCGCGCCGTGAACACCCTGGACGCGATGGTCGGCCACAAGTCGCCGCGCTACCTGCGCTACGGCTGGGCCTCGGCCCGGCTCGACGACCTCGCGGGCTGGCCGGGCGCCCGGCTGACCGCCCTGGCCGCCGTACTGGCCGGTCCCGACCGGCGGGGAGCCGTACGGGCCTGGCGGGCGGACGCCGCCGCACACCCGAGCCCGAACGCCGGTCCCGTGGAGGCCTCCTTCGCCGGGGCGCTCGGCGTACGGCTGGGGGGCACCCTGGCCTACGGGGGGCGGGTCGAGCACCGGGCCGTGCTGAACGGCGAGGCGGGGCGGCCGGTTCAGGTCGCGGACATCGAACGTGCGGTGCGGCTGTCGCGTCGGGTGACGTGGCTGGCGCTGGGGGCGTGTGTGGCACTGCGCTGTGCGGTGTCGCACGGCATACGGAAGGGACGCGGATGAGCGGCGGGAAGCTCGGCGGGGGACTCCTCGTCGCGGGCACCACATCGGACGCGGGCAAGAGCGTGGTCACGGCGGGCATCTGCCGCTGGCTGGCCCGGCAGGGCGTGAAGGTGGCGCCGTTCAAGGCGCAGAACATGTCGCTGAACTCGTTCGTGACGCGCGAGGGCGCCGAGATCGGGCGCGCGCAGGCGATGCAGGCGCAGGCGGCGCGCGTGGAGCCGACGGCGCTGATGAACCCGGTGCTGCTCAAGCCCGGCAGCGACCGCAGCAGCCAGGTGGTGCTGCTGGGCAAGCCGGTGGGCGAGATGAGCGCCCGCGGCTACCACGGGGGCAGGCAGGAGCAGCTTCTCGGTGTCGTCACGGACTGTCTGGAGCAGCTGCGGGGCACGTATGACGCCGTGATCTGCGAGGGGGCGGGCAGTCCGGCCGAGATCAACCTGCGCCGGACCGACATCGTGAACATGGGCATCGCGCGGGCCGCGCGGTTCCCGGTGGTCGTGGTCGGGGACATCGACCGGGGCGGGGTCTTCGCCTCGTTCTTCGGGACGACGGCACTGCTGTCACCGGAGGACCAGTCGCTGATCGCGGGGTACATGGTCAACAAGTTCCGCGGCGACGTGTCGCTGCTGGAGCCCGGCATGGAGATGCTGCGCTCCCTGACCGGGCGCGGCACGTACGGCGTGCTCCCCTTCCAGCACGGTCTGGGCATCGACGAGGAGGACGGGCTCCGGGTCTCCCTGCGGGGCGCGGTGCGCGAGTCGGTCGTGGCCCCGCCGGTCGGCGAGGACGTGCTGCGGGTCGCGGTGTGCGCGGTGCCGCTGATGTCGAACTTCACGGACGTCGACGCGCTGGCTGCGGAGCCGGGCGTGGTGGTGCGGTTCGTGGACCGGGCCGAGGAACTGGTCGACGCGGACCTGGTGGTGGTGCCGGGCACCCGGGGCACGGTGAAGGCCCTGGAGTGGCTGCGCGAGCGCGGCCTGGCGGACGCGCTGCTGCGCAGGGCCGCGGAGGGCCGGCCCGTGCTGGGCATCTGCGGCGGCTTCCAGGTGCTCGGCGAGCACATCGAGGACGAGGTCGAGTCGCGGGCGGGCTCGGTGCACGGGCTGGGCCTGCTGCCGGTGCGGATCCGCTTCGAGCGGGAGAAGACCCTGGCACGGCCTTCCGGGACCGCGCTCGGCGAGGAGGTCGACGGGTACGAGATCCACCACGGGGTGGCCGAGGTCCTGGGTGGGGAGGCGTTCATCTCCGATGACGATGGACGCAGTTTGGAAGGCTGCCGGGTCGGCTCGGTGTGGGGCACGCACTGGCACGGCTCGCTGGAGTCGGACGGCTTCCGGCGGGCGTTCCTGCGCGAGGTGGCCTCGGCGTCGGGCCGCCGCTTCGTCCCGTCCCCGGACACCTCCTTCTCCTCCCTCCGCGAGGAGCAGCTGGACCTGCTCGGCGACCTGATCGCCGAGCACGCGGACACCGACGGCCTGCTCCGCCTGATCGAGGGCGGCGCCCCCGCGGGCCTCCCGTTCCTCCCCCCGGGCGCCCCGTGACGGCGGCGGCCCGCGTTCTCAACGGCCCGCGCCCGCATATCCGTACCCGCACAGAGAGAGGCATCGCATGAGCACGCCCTACCCGTTCACCGCAGTGGTCGGCCAGACCGACCTGCGGCTGGCGCTCCTGCTCAACGCCGTGAGCCCGGCGGTCGGCGGCGTACTCGTGCGCGGCGAGAAGGGGACCGCGAAGTCCACCGCCGTCCGCGCGCTGTCCGCGCTGCTGCCGCAGGTCGACGTCATCCCCGGCTGCCGTTTCTCCTGCGCCCCCGCCGCCCCCGACCCGGCCTGTCCCGACGGCCCCCACGAAGCGGGCCCCGCGGCCGCCCGGCCCGCGCGCATGGTCGAGCTGCCCGTCGGCGCCTCCGAGGACCGGCTCGTCGGCGCCCTCGACATCGAACGGGCCCTCGCCGAGGGCGTGAAGGCCTTCGAGCCCGGCCTGCTCGCCGACGCGCACCGCGGGATCCTGTACGTCGACGAGGTCAACCTCCTCCACGACCACCTCATCGACCTCCTCCTCGACGCCGCGGCGATGGGCGCCTCCTACGTCGAGCGCGAGGGCGTCTCCGTACGCCACGCCGCCCGCTTCCTGCTCGTCGGCACCATGAACCCCGAGGAGGGCGAGCTCCGCCCGCAGCTCCTCGACCGGTTCGGGCTCACCGTCGAGGTGGCGGCCTCCCGCGAGCCCGCCCAGCGCGTCGAGGTGGTGCGCCGCCGGCTCGCGTACGAGGACGACCCGGCCGCCTTCGCCACCCGCTGGGCCGGCGACGAGCACGACGTCCGCGCCCGTGTCGTGGCCGCCCGCGCCCTGCTCCCCCAGGTCCGCCTCGGGGACGCCTCCCTGCTCCAGATCGCCGCGACCTGCGCCGGCTTCGAGGTCGACGGAATGCGCGCCGACATCGTGATGGCCCGCACCGCGACCGCGCTGGCCGCGTGGGCCGGGCGGACCGACGTCCGCAAGGAGGACGTGCGGCAGGCCGCGCTGCTGGCGCTCCCCCACCGGCGGCGCCGCAACCCCTTCGACGCGCCGGGCCTCGACGAGGACAAGCTCGACGAGATCCTGGACCGGTTCCCCGACGAGGAGCCGGAGAACGAGCCCGACCCGGAGCCCGAGGGCCCGGACGACAGCGGCCCCGACGACGGCGGTCCGGAAGACGGCGGTCCGGACGGCGGGGGCGGCGGGGTCCCCCCGCAGGGCGGTCCCGAGGCGCCCGAGGCCCCGGAGACCCCCGAGACCCCCGAGACCCCCGACACACAGGACGATCCGGCCCCGTCGGCCCCGGACGCACCGGAGGCCCCCGCCCCCCAGCCCGCCTCCCAGGAGGGCGCCGCGCCCGAGCAGGCCGCGGTACGGGCCGCCGAGCCGTTCCGGACGAAGATGCTCAGCGTGCCCGGCCTCGGCGAGGGCGCGTCCGGGCGGCGTTCGCGCGCCCGCACCGCGCACGGCCGGACCACCGGCGCCCAGCGCCCCCGCGGCCACCTGACGAAGCTGCACCTCGCCGCGACCGTCCAGGCCGCCGCCCCGCACCAGAAGGCGCGCGGGCGCACCGGGCGCGGGCTCGTCGTCCGCAAGGACGACCTGCGCCAGGCCACCCGGGAGGGCCGCGAGGGCAACCTGGTCCTGTTCGTGGTCGACGCCTCCGGCTCGATGGCGGCCCGGCAGCGCATGAGCGCGGTCAAGGGCGCGGTGCTCTCGCTGCTGCTGGACGCCTACCAGCGCCGGGACAAGGTCGGTCTGATCACCTTCCGGGGCGCCGCCGCGGAGCTCGCGCTGCCGCCCACCTCCTCGGTGGACGCGGCGGCGGCCCGGCTCGAACAGCTGCCGACGGGCGGGCGCACCCCGCTCGCCGCCGGCCTGCTGAAGGCCCACGAGGTGCTGCGGATCGAGCGGCTGCGCGATCCCAGCCGCCGCCCGCTGCTCGTGGTCGTCACCGACGGGCGGGCCACCTCGGCCGGTTCGACCGGACCGGCCGGTTCCACCGGCGGGGACCCGCGGGAGCTCGCGGGCCGCAGCGCCCGGCTGCTCCAGGCCGAGGGCGTCGCGTCGGTGGTCGTGGACTGCGAGTCGGGGCCGGTCCGGCTGGGGCTGGCCGGCGTACTGGCCACCGACCTCGGCGGGCCCGCCGTCACGCTCGACGGGCTGCGGGCCGACTCGCTGGCCGGGCTCGTGAAGAACGTACGTACCGCATCAGACACCCACAGGAGGGCCGCGTAATGCCGCAGGGACAGCCGACCGTCGTTCCGGACGACGGACTCACGACGCGCCAGCGCCGCAACCGCCCGCTCGTCTTCGTCCACACCGGCCCGGGCAAGGGCAAGTCGACGGCGGCCTTCGGGCTGGCGCTGCGCGCCTGGAACCAGGGCTGGCCGATCGGGGTGTTCCAGTTCGTCAAGTCGGCGAAGTGGAAGGTCGGCGAGGAGAACGCGCTCAAGGTGCTCGGCGCCTCCGGCGAGGGCGGCCCGGTCGTCTGGCACAAGATGGGCGAGGGCTGGTCCTGGGTCCAGCGGGACGCGCAGCTCGACAACGAGCAGGCGGCCAAGGAAGGCTGGGAGCAGGTCAAGCGCGACCTGGCCGCCGAGACGCACAAGCTGTACGTGCTGGACGAGTTCGCGTACCCGATGCACTGGGGCTGGATCGACGTCGACGAGGTCATCGAGGTGCTGCGGAACCGGCCCGGTACCCAGCACGTGGTGATCACGGGGCGCAACGCGCCTGAGAAGCTGGTGGAGTTCGCGGACCTGGTCACGGAGATGACTAAGGTCAAGCACCCGATGGACGCGGGCCAGAAGGGCCAGAAGGGCATCGAGTGGTGACTTCGCTCCACATCCCCCGGCTGGTCATTGCCGCGCCGTCCTCCGGCAGCGGCAAGACCACCGTCGCCACGGGCCTGATGGCGGCCTTCTCGGAGCGCGGCCTCGCCGTGTCCCCGCACAAGGCCGGGCCCGACTACATCGACCCCGGCTACCACGCGCTGGCCACGGGCCGGCCGGGGCGCAACCTGGACGCGTTCATGTGCGGACCGGAGCTGGTCGCCCCGCTGTTCGCGCACGGGGCCGCGGGGTGCGATCTCGCGATCGTCGAGGGCGTGATGGGCCTGTACGACGGGGCCGCGGGGCGGGGTGAGCTGGCGTCGACGGCGCAGGTCGCGAAGGTGCTGCGGGCGCCGGTGGTCCTGGTGGTCGACGCCTCGTCGCAGTCGCGGTCGGTGGCGGCGCTGGTGCACGGCTTCGCGTCGTTCGACCCGCAGGTGCGGCTGGGCGGCGTGATCCTGAACAAGGTCGGGTCCGACCGGCACGAGGCGATGCTGCGGGAGGCGCTGGAGGAGGCCGGGATGCCGGTGCTCGGCGTCCTGCGGCGGGCCCCGCAGGTGGCCGCGCCGTCGCGGCATCTGGGCCTGGTCCCGGTCGCCGAGCGGCGCACCGATGCCCTGTCCTCGGTCGCCGCCCTGGCGGACCAGGTCCGGGCGGGCTGCGATCTGGAGGCCCTGATGGCCCTGGCCCGGACGGCGCCGCCGCTGGCCTGCGAGGCCTGGGACCCTGAGCAGGCGCTGTTCGGCGGCGCCACCGGGCAGAGTCCGGCTCCACATCCGCAGAGTCCGGCTCCACACCCGTCGGGCCTCGGCGGCGGACCCGTCATCGCCGTCGCGGGCGGGCCCGCGTTCACGTTCTCGTACGCCGAGCACGCCGAGCTGCTCACCGCCGCCGGAGCGGAGGTCGTCACCTTCGACCCGCTCAGGGACGAGGCCCTGCCCGAGGGAACCACCGGCCTGGTGATCGGAGGCGGGTTCCCCGAGGTGTACGCCCCCGAGCTCGCCGCCAACGCGCCGCTCCGCGAGGCCGTCGCGGGCTTCGCCGCGGCCGGCGGGCCCGTCGCCGCCGAGTGCGCCGGGCTGCTGTACCTCGCCCGCTCCCTGGACGGCAAGCCCATGTGCGGGGTGCTCGACGCCGACGCGCGCATGTCGGAGCGGCTGACCCTCGGCTACCGCGAGGCCGTCGCGGTGTCGGACAGCGCCCTCGCCGCCACCGGTACCCGGCTGCGCGGGCACGAGTTCCACCGCACGGTGATCGAGCCCGGTGCCGGCGCCGCCCCCGCGTGGGGGTTCACGCATCCCGAACGCCGGGTCGAGGGCTTCGTACAGCAGGGGGTGCACGCCAGCTACCTGCACACGCACTGGGCGGCGCAGCCCTCCGTGGCCCTTCGGTTCACGGAAGCCGCGGCGCGGGCCAGGTGAGTTCAGTCCGCGAGGCCCACCACCAGCCAGATCCCGGCCACCCCGCCCACCGTGCACATCAGCGTGGACAGGGCGGGGTGCTTGTGGTGCGCCTCCGGCAGGATCTCGGCGGCCGCCAGGTACAGCAGGGCTCCGCCGAAGAAGCCGAGGTACGCTCCCAGCGGTTCCTCCGGAAGGGTGAACAGCAGAGTGGACACCGCGCCCAGCACGGGGGCCACCGCGTCCGCGAAGAGCATCATCAGGGCCTTGCGGCGGGCGTTCCCGTACAGCCGGGTGAGCGTGTACGTGTTGAACCCGTCGGCGAAGTCGTGCGTGATGACGGCCAGCGACACGGCCACGCCCATCCCGCCGCCGACCTGGAAGGCCGCGCCCAGGGCCACGCCGTCGGCGAAGCTGTGGCCGACCATCGCCGAGGCCGCCGTCAGCCCGACCTCGGGGACGCGGCCCCCGTTCTCGGCGCCGTGCGCGGCCTGCCGTACCGCCAGCAGGCGTTCCACGACGTGCGCGATCAGGAACCCGGCCACGAAGAGCAGCAGGGCGAGCGGGACCCCGAACACCTTGCGGCCGGCCGCGTGCAGCGACTCCGGCAGCAGGTCGAGGCCCACGACGCCGAGCATCAGCCCGCCCGCCAGGCCCAGCACGAGGTGGCGGCGGTCGGTGACGCGCTGCGCCGTCCACCCGCCCGCCAGGGTCATCAGGAACGCGCCCAGCGCCACGATCACGGCCATGTGCCCCTGAATACCGACTCCTCGCCCCGTGCGCACGTGCGCGCGCGGGCGGCGGTCCACGCACCATTGACGACTACGGAGGGGGCATGATCCCGGTGGGCGAGTACGCGACGCAGCTGGTGGTCGGGGTCGGCGGACGCGCGGGGGTCTCCGTGGCGGAGGTCTGCGCCCTCGTCGAGGAGACGCTGCGGGGGGCCGGGCTGGCCGCCGGGGCGGTGAAGGCGCTGGCCACGGTGGAGTCGAAGGCGGGCGAGGCGGGGCTCACGGGCGCGGCGGAACGTTTCGGCGTACCCCTGCTCAGCTATCCCGCCGAGGAGTTGGCCGGCATCCCCGTACCGCACCCCTCCGATGCGGTGCGCGATGCCGCCGGGACCTCCTCGGTGGCGGAGGCCGCGGCGCTCGCGGGCGGCGGGGAACTGCTCGTACCGAAGCGCCGCTCGGTGGCGGCGACCTGCGCCGTGGCCACCGCGCAGGCGCACGACCTGCGCCATCACGGGGACGCGGAGGTGCGCGGAGACGGCGGCGCGCTGGTGGACCTCGCGGTCAACGTACGGGCGCACACTCCGCCGGACTGGCTCAAGCGGCGCATCGCGGCCTCGCTCGACTCCCTCTCCGCGTATCCCGACGGGCGGGCGGCCCGCGCGGCGGTGGCGGCCCGGCACGGGCTGCCGGTCGACCGGGTGCTGTTGACGGCGGGGGCCGCGGAGGCGTTCGTACTGATCGCGCGGGCCCTGGGCGCGCAGCGGCCGGTGGTGGTGCACCCGCAGTTCACGGAGCCGGAGGCGGCGCTGCGCGACGCGGGGCACACGGTGGAGCGGGTGGTGCTGCGGGCGGCGGACGGGTTCCGGCTGGACCCGGCGGCGGTGCCCGAGGACGCGGACCTGGTGGTGGTCGGCAACCCGACCAACCCGACGTCGGTCCTGCACCCGGCGGCGGCGCTGACCGCGCTGGCCCGGCCGGGCCGGATCCTGGTCGTGGACGAGGCGTTCATGGACGCGGTCCCGGGTGAGCGGGAGGCGCTGGCCGGGCGGACGGACGTGCCGGGTCTGGTGGTGCTGCGGAGCCTGACCAAGACGTGGGGGCTGGCGGGGCTGCGGATCGGCTACGTGCTGGCCGAGCCGCGGGTGATCGCGAAGCTGGCGGCGGCGCAGCCGCTGTGGCCGGTGTCCACACCGGCGTTGGTGGCGGCGGAGGCCTGTGTGGCCCCGGCGGCGCTGGCGGAGGCGGAGGCGGCGGCCCGGCAGATCGCGGTGGACCGGGCGCATCTGCTGGCGGGGCTCGCGGAGTTCGAGGAGATCGAGGTGTCGGGGGTGGCGGAGGGGCCGTTCGTCCTGATCCAGGTGGCGGGCGGTGCGGAGGTCCGCACCCGGCTGCGCGCCCTCGGCTTCGCGGTCCGCCGCGGGGACACCTTCCCGGGCCTGGACCAGTCCTGGCTCCGGCTGGCGGTGCGCGACCGGGCCACGACGGGCCGCCTGCTCCAGGCCATGGACCACGCCCTGGCGCTGACGGCGCGCT
Source organism: Streptomyces sp. NRRL S-244 (assembly GCF_000717915.1). Taxonomy (GTDB): domain Bacteria; phylum Actinomycetota; class Actinomycetes; order Streptomycetales; family Streptomycetaceae; genus Streptomyces. The sequence continues at coordinate 81 of NZ_JOCX01000050.1, read as the reverse complement.
GATCCGGGCCCCGTCCGTCCCCCTTGCGGCGCGCTGGTCCGGGCCCCGCCCGCCCCACCTGCGGCGGGCGGACCCGGGCCC
>NZ_JOCX01000049.1 GCF_000717915.1 Streptomyces sp. NRRL S-244 | reverse complement strand
GCGGAGGGCGGGTTTGCCGCCGGTGGCGGTGAGTTGGATGGTGCAGGTCTGGTTGAACTTGCAGGTCTGGGGTCCGGGGTCGGTCAGCTTCAGGTCACCTGGAGACGGGGTGGGGGTCGGAGTCGGCGTGGGCGTCGGAGTGGGGGTGGGCGTGGGGGTGCCTCCGCAGCCCGGGGTGGCCTCCGGCGGCAGGGGGACCCGCCAGATCTGGGTGTCGTTCTCGGACCCGACGAGCAGGCTCGTGCAGTCGAAGTAGGTCACCGTCTCGCCCTGTGACTGCGCGGGCAGGGCGACGTCCGCGAGCTTGGTCCCCGCGGTGTCGTACACGGAGGCCGTGTTCGCGCCGAGCGGCCCGCCACTGCGCAGGGTGTACGAGGTGCCCGACGGCGAGAAGGCGCCGTCGGTGGTGAAGACGGGGCCGGGCCGGACCGCGGTGAGCGTGTTGACCTGTCCGGTCTGCGGGGGCAGCGGGGCCTTGTACAACTGGCCCGTCGCGCCGATGAGTTTGCTCGCGATGTACAGCTGGCCCGAGAGGGGGTCGGCGAGCAGGGATTCGGCGTCGTGCCGGCCGTCCGCGTAGGCGAACTTGTAGGTCACCGGGGTCACGGTGGCGTTGGCGAGCTGATCGGGCTCGGCGAAGGAGTGCACGAGGATCTCGGCGCGGCCGCTGAAGTTGTCCCCGATGTCGCCCACCAGGACCACCGGCTGCCCGGACGTGTCCTTGCCGATCGCGAGCCCTTCCCAGTCGGTGTTGCCGACGCCGGAGAGGGTGTAGGTGGCCTTGAGCCGGCCGGTCGCGCCCGTGCAGTCGACGGCGAAGACCTGGTTGGTGTTGCCGCTGTCGTTGACGGCGTAGAAGATGCCCGGGTGCTTGCGGCTCATGGCGAGCCCGCTGAGTTCGGCCATGCCGCCGGGCAGCGTGCACTTGCGTTCCGGGGTGGGCGCGGCGGCCGCGGCCCCGGCTCCGGGGGCGGCGGCCGGGCCGGTGGCGGCTCCGGCGGGGCCGGCGGCCAGCCATGCGGTGGCCGGCAGCACGGCGGCGAGTGCCGCGGTCGCGAGGGCGGCGGCCCAGGGGGGTGTGAGGAGTCGAGACATGCACACCATGTGATGGCACATCAGATGGTGATCGCCAGGCCCGGCGACCCCCCGTTCGAGCATCATTCAATGCCGGGCGGGCATGCCTGGCCGAAACCCGGCGGGTTCCGGTGGGGTTCCGCCGATTTCCGGCGCCCTCCGGCGGCTTCGGGTCAGCGCGCCGGCTCCCGGACGGGGGCGTTGTGCCGGGCGTGCGCGATGAACGCCCGGGCGGCGCGGGTCAGCGGTCGGCGGGCGTGCGCGATGCCCACCGGGCGCAGCAGCGGCGGGGTGAAGGAACGGATCTCGGCGCGGCTGCCGAAGGCCCTCAGCACCACGTCCCGGTACCAGATGAGGGAGCCGCGGCCATCGGTCACGCCGGTCACCCAGGCGAGCCGCTCGTCGACCTCGAACGCGGGCACGGGCCGGACCCCCAGGCAGCTGAACATGGCCTCCATCTCGGTACGGCGCCCGGTGCCCGGGGTCGGCAGCACCATCGGGAGCCCGTCGAGCATCCGGAACGGCACCGGGTCGGGCAGCCGGGCGCCGAGGGGAGAGACCAGCACCACCTCGCGCTCCTGGATGTGGTGCGTGGACAGCTCCTTGTCCACGGGCAGGTCGACCAGGGCCAACTCTGAGGTGCCGTCCAGGAGTTCTTGCACCAGCGACTCCCGGCCGTCGTGCTGCTGGAGCCGTACGTGCACACCGGGATGGCGCGCGGTGTACGCCGGGACCAGCTCGGAGGCCAGGTCGAGGGCCAGGGTGGGGGTGGTGACGAGGGTGAGGGTGGTTCGTCCGCCCTTGCCGCTCGGGGTCCCGATGTCGTCGATGGCGTCCACCGCGTCGAGCACGGTACGGGCCAGCCGGACCACCCTGGTGCCCTCGGGGGTGAGGTCCACCCCTCTGCCCCGGCGGGCGAGGAGCTCGATGCCGAGGTCGCGTTCCATGGCCTGGACGGCCCGCGACAGGGCGGACTGGGCCACGAAGACCGAGGCGGCCGCGCCGGTGATGGAACCGCAGTCCGCGACGGCGACGAGGTAACGAAGCTGCGCGAGTGTGGGGGTCATGACCGGACGGTAACCTCGCGAGGTTGACCCCGTAAGGGGCGTCATGGTGAACAACTGCCCGAATTTGGGACGGTGTTCATACCCAGGGGGCGCCGAGGCATACCGGCCCGGCATGAGACCGGACCCCTGCCGCACGTCGGCCCCGGATCCGGCAGCGCTCGTCCGGCCGGGAAGAACCGCAGGTCGGCGGCCTGACGGCAGTCGGCAGGAGGCGCCGCCGGGGGGCGCCCGGGCCGTCCGGTACGTGAAGGACCTTACTCCGCATAGCCGTTGACAGTGCACGGCAGCCACCGCACGATGCATCCCCGGCGTCAGGGGAATTGACCAACGTTCAAGCCCGTCCCACCCAGACGGGTCGCCCGGCCACCCGTACCGGCGGGGAGCTGCCTGCGCGCACTCCCCGCTGCCCCCGTTCGGCCCGCTCGCCCCTGCGCCCCCGCTCGCCCCGCTCACCCCTGTGCCCCCGCAGGCCCCGCACCCCGCTCGGCCCCTGCGCCCCGGCTTGCCCGGGGGCGCACCGCCACGCCTTGCCCAGCCTCCGCGCAACCGGCGACATGTGACACAGCACTCGATGAGGAGCGCCCGTGACCCCCCAGCCCATGCCGTCCCCCCAGTCCGGCGAACCGTCCCCGCAGTCCGCCGACGCCCCGCCCGCCGCCCCGCAGTCCCGCGCCCCGCAATCCGCCGCCCCGCAGCCCCGCGCCCCGCAGTCCCGCGCCCCGCGCGACCTGGTGGTCGCGCTCAGCCCCTTCGAGGAGCCGCAGCCCCGGATCGTGATCGCCGCCGAGCGTGCGGGCAGCCTCGGACTGCTCGACCTCGGCCGGGATCCCGACGCCGCGCGGGCCGCCTTCGCGAAGCTCGCCCGGCGGCTCGGCCCCGGGCGGCGCTTCGGCGTACGGGTGCCCGCCGACTGCCCGCTCGGCCCGGAGGACCTGCCCTCCGAGGTGGACACGGTGCTGCTCGCCGACGCCGCCGAGCACACCCCGGAGCGGGTGGCCGACTGGGCGGCGGCGCCCGGGCGGCCCCGGGTCTGGGCCGAGGCCACCGGCCCGGCGGAGGCCCGGGCCGCAGTGGCCGCCGGGGCCCGGGCGGTCGTCGCCAAGGGGCACGAGGGCGGTGGCCGGGTGGGCGGGTCCACCACCTTCGTCCTGCTCCAGCAGTTGCTCGCGGACCCCGGCATCGGCGTGCCGGTCGTGGCCCGCGGGGGGATCGGCCCGCATACGGCGGCCGCGGCCGTCGCGGGCGGAGCCTCGGGCGTGCTGGTCGACGTACAACTGGCCCTGACGCCCGAGGGCGAGGCCGGGTTGCCCGCCGAAGTGGCGACGGCGCTACGGGCGATGGACGGCTCGGAGACCCGGCTGGTCGACGGCCACCGGGTGTACGCGCGGCCCGGCCTGCCCACGCCGGAGGGGCCGGCCGCACCCCTGCTCGGGGCCCGGGACCTGCGTACGCAGCTGCTGCCCGTCGGCCAGGACGGGGCCACCGCGGCCCGGCTGGCCCCACGCCACCGCACCACGGGCGGTGTCCTCCAGGCCGTCCGGGCCGCCGTCACCGGCCATCTGGCGGCCGCGGCACGGGTGCGGCCGCTCATGGCGGCCCGGCCCCTCGCCCAGGGCCCGATGACCCGCGTCAGCGACCAGGCGGCCTTCGCGGAGGCGGTGGCCGCCGCGGGCGGGATCCCGTACCTGGCGCTGGCGGTCATGGAGGGACCGGACGTACGCCGGCTGCTGGCCCGGACCGCCGAGCGGCTGGGGGACCGGCCCTGGGGCGTGGGCCTGCTCGGCTTCGCCCCGCCCGAGCTGCGGCGGGAGCAGCTTGCGGCCGTGGCCGAGACCCGGCCGCCGTACGCGATCATCGCCGGCGGCACCCCGGCGCAGGCGGCCCCGCTGGAGGCCGCCGGGACGCTGACCCATCTGCACGTACCCTCGCCGGGCCTCCTGGAGCGGTATCTCGCCGAGGGGGCACGGCGGTTCGTGTTCGAGGGGCTGGAGTGCGGCGGCCACGTCGGGCCGCGCGCCTCGTTCCCGCTGTGGGAGGAGCAGATCGAGCAGCTGCTCGCCTGTCCCGAACCGGCAGCCCTGGACGTGCTGTTCGCCGGCGGGATCCACGACGAGCGCTCCGCGGCGATGGCGGTCGCGGCCGCCGCCCCGCTGGCCGAACGGGGCGCCCGGATCGGCGTACTCATGGGCACGGCCTACCTGTTCACCGAGGAGGCCGTGGCGGCGGGCGCGGTCACGCCACGGTTCCAGCGGGCGGCGGTGGAGTGCGCGGACACCGTGCTGCTGCACACCGCGCCCGGCCATGCCACGCGCTGCGCGGACACGCCGTACGCCCGCACCTTCGAGGAGACCCGGCAGCGGCTCGCGCAGGGCGGGACCGAGCCGCGCGAGATGTGGGAGGAACTGGAGCGGCTGAACCTGGGGCGGCTGCGGATCGCCACCAAGGGGCTGCGCCGGGGCGAGACGGCGGAGTTGGAGGCCGTGGACGAGGAACGGCAGTACGCGGACGGGCTGTTCATGCTCGGACAGGCCGCCACGCTGCGCAGCGGGACGACAACGATCGCCGCCCTCCACGCCCAGGTGACCGAGGGCGCAACGGAGTTGCTGGAGCGGCGGGCCCTGGAGATCGCCGCTTCGGTCGCCGATGAGCAGGTTGCCGGGGGTGCGTCGGATCCGCTCGACATCGCCATCGTCGGGATGGCCTGCGCCTATCCGGGCGCGCCCGACCTCGCCGCGTACTGGGCGCAGGTCCTGGCGGGCCGGGACGCGGTGACGGAGGTCCCGGCGGAGCGCTGGGACCCGGCGCTCTATTACGACGCCGATCCGGCACGGGGCGGCGAGCGCACCCCCTCGCGCTGGGGCGGCTTCCTGGATCCGGTGCCCTTCGACGCCCTCGCGCACGGGATCCCGCCGTCCTCGCTGGCCGGGATCGAGCCGGTGCAGCTGCTGGCCCTGGAGATCTCGGCGCGGGCCCTGCGGGACGCCGGCTACGGAAAGGAACGGGAGTTCGACCGCTCGCGGACCTCGGTGGTCTTCGGGGCGGAGGCCGGTACGGAGCTGGCGGGCGCGTACGGGCTGCGGGCGCTGCACCCCGCCTACCTCGGCGAACTTCCGCCCGCCCTGGACGAGCAGCTGCCCCGGCTGACCGAGGACTCCTTCCCCGGAATCCTCGCCAACGTGATCGCGGGCCGGGTGGCCAACCGGCTCGACCTCGGCGGCGCGAACTGCACGGTCGATGCCGCCTGCGCCTCGTCGCTGGCCGCGCTGGACCTGGCCTGCCGCCAACTGCGCGACCGGGACAGCGACATGGTGCTGTGCGGGGGCGCCGACGTGCACAACGGGATCAACGACTACCTGCTCTTCGCCTCGGTGCGCGCCCTGTCGCCGGGCGGGCGCTGCCGGCCCTTCGACGCCGCGGCCGACGGGATCGCTCTCGGCGAGGGGGTGGGCGCGCTGGTGCTGAAGCGGCTCGCGGACGCGGAGCGGGACGGCGACCGGGTGTACGCGGTGATCAAGGCGGTCGGGGCGTCGAGCGACGGCCGCTCCCTCGGGCTCACCGCGCCGCGGCCGGAAGGGCAGCGGCGGGCTCTGGAGCGGGCCTATGCGCGGGCGGGCATCTCGCCGGGCGAGGTGGGGCTGGTCGAGGCCCACGGCACGGGCACGGTGGTCGGTGACAGCACCGAACTGGGCGTGCTGAGCGAGGTGTTCACCGCGGCGGGGGCCGGGGTGGGCTCGTGTGCGCTGGGCTCGGTCAAATCGCAGCTCGGGCACACGAAGTGCGCGGCGGGTCTGGCCGGGCTGATCAAGGCGGCCCGGGCGGTGCATGCGGGGGTCCGGCCGCCGACGCTCCACATCGACCGGCCGAATCCGGCCTGGCAGGCCGAGACCAGCCCCTTCGTCTTCGACACCGAGGCCCGGCCGTGGACGGTGCCGGTGGAGCGGCGGATCGCGGGGGTGAGCGCGTTCGGCTTCGGCGGCACCAACTACCACGCGGTGCTGGCTGGTTACCCGGGGGCCGAGGAGCCGGAGCAGGGCCGGGAGGACTGGCCCGCCGAGCTGTTCTGCTTCCGCGGCGAGGACCGGCGGGCGGCGGGGCGGGCGATGGCCCGGCTCGCGGCGCGCCTGGAGGAGAACGACGCGGCGGGGCGTCCGTGGGCGCTGCGGGACCTGGCCGCGGAGGCGTGCGCCGGCGGGGGTCCGGTGCGGGTCGCGGTCGTCGCCGCCGACCTGGACGAACTGGCGGCCCGGCTGGAGCGCGCCCGGGGGTTCACGGCGGGTGACGGGGTCCACGTACGGGAGGAGTCGGCGAATCCGGGGCAGGTGGCGTTCCTGTTCCCCGGGCAGGGCAGTCAACGGGTCGGCATGCTGGGTGAGTTGTACATGGCCTTCCCCGGGCTGCGGGGCCTGCTGGACGCGGCTCCGCGGACCGTCCTCGCGGCCGTGTTCCCGCCGGCGGCGTTCACGGCCGAGGCACGGGCCGCGCAGCGTACTGCGGTCACGGACACCCGGGTCGCCCAGCCGGCCCTCGGGCTGGCGGGTGCGGCGGCCCACCTGCTGCTGGAGCGGCTCGGCGTACGGCCGGACTGCGTGGCGGGGCACTCGTACGGGGAGCTCACCGCGCTGTGGGCGGCGGGGGTGTACGACACGGAGAGCCTGCTGCGGCTGAGCGCGAGGCGGGCCGAGGAGATCCTGGCGGCCGCCGGGGACGACCCGGGGTCGATGGCGGCGGTGTCGGCCGCGCCGGAGGAGGTCCGGGAGATCGCCGAGCGGGCCGGGTGCGTGCTGGCGAATCACAACGCGCCGCGGCAGTGCGCGATCTCGGGGCCGGCGGCGGGGGTCGGGGCGGCCGTGGAATCGCTGCGTGCGGCGGGAATCTCGGCGCAGCCCCTGCCGGTGGCGTGTGCATTCCACAGCCCGGTGGTCGCGGCGGCAGCCGAAGGACTCGCAACCGAGCTGGCCGGGACGGCGGTTGCCGACGCCGCCGTCCCGGTCTGGTCGAACACGACGGCGTCGCCCTACCCGCCCGACGCGGATGCCGTACGCGTTCTCCTCTCCCGGCAGGTGGCGGAGCCGGTCCGGTTCGCGGAGCAGGTGGAGGCCATGTACGCGGCCGGTGTCCGGACGTTCGTGGAGGCGGGGCCGGGCCGGGTCCTGTCCGGCCTGGTGGACCGGATCCTGGCCGACCGGCCGCACACGGTGGTCCCGCTGGACGTGCCGGGCGAGCACGGGCTGGCCCGGCTGGTCACGGCCCTGGCCGAACTGGCCGCCGCCGGCGTCCCGATCACTCCGGAGCCGCTGTTCCGCGGCCGTACGGCCCGCCTCCCGGACCGCGCCCCGCGCCGCCCGGGCTGGCTGGTGGACGGCCACCTGGTCCGCACGTCCGCGGGAACCCCGATCCCGGGCGGTCTCCAGCCCCCGCGCCGCGTCGAAGCACCCGTACCGCCCCCGGCGGCGGCGCCCGGGCGGCCGTTGCCTCCGGTTCCCGTGTCCGCGCTGCCACCAGTGCCCGGCCCCATGCGGCACGCCGCGCCTGCGATGGCGCCCGCGCCGGGCTCTGCGTGGCCCACGGCTCACCCGACGCACGCCGCTTCCGATCCGGCGGCTGCGCCTGCGCCTGCGCTCATGCCCGACTTCACATGGCACGCCGCGCCTGCGCCCGACTCGATGTCGCCTCCGGCGACCGGGTTCCAGGCCCCGGCGCCGGCACCCGGGCCGGCCTCAGCGCCCGGCACGGCGTTGCCAGCGGCGCACGCGGCGCCCGACCGACGCCAGGAGGCGGTCCTGGAGTACCTGCGCGGTTCCCGCGAGCTGATCGAGGCCCAACGGGCCGTCCTGCTCGGCTATTTGGGGACCGACCCGACTCCCGCCGGAGTGCCGTCCCGCCTCGGCGACACGGCAGACCCGACAGCCACGGCCGGACCGGCGGAAATGGCCGGACCGGCTGATGCCCGGGCTTGGCCTGACACCGGCGGATACGGCATGAACGGGCATGCGCAGGCAGGCACGGCCTGGCCCGAAGGACCGGCAAACCAGCCGGGGCCGGCAGGCCCGGCGGGGGCGCAGGCCCGGCCCGGCACCCGGGAACTCGCGAACGGGCACGGGCCGGCCGGTCCGGCGGGCGCCGAGGGAGTCGGCGCGGGCGGCTACGGGCCGGCAGGCCTCGGCGGGGCGGACGCGGCGGAGCACGCCGACGGTCCGGCCACTGCCGGCGACCACGGTCCTCGGGACCAGGTCGCGGCGGGGTCTGCCGAGGAGGTGATGGACGCCGTCCTGGAGATCGTCCATACCCGGACCGGATACCCGCGGGACATGCTCGACCCCGAGCTGGACCTGGAAGCGGACCTCTCGATCGACTCCATCAAGCGCGTCGAGATCATCGGGGCCCTCGCCGACCGGATCGGGCTCCCCACCGACCCCGGCGGCTCCGCCGAGTCCGCGGTCGAGGAGCTGTCCAGGATCAAGTCCCTGCGCGGCATCGTCGACTGGGTCACCACCCACGCCTCCGCCCAGGCAGCCACCGCGGGCGGTCCGGCTCCCTCCCCGGAAGCGGGAGTCGCCGCCGGACCGCCATCGGCATCCGCATCCGCATCCGCAGGGACACGGGCAGCGGTCTCGAACCGGCCGACCCCTGCCCCGGCAACGGCCCCGGCGGCAGCCGGACCGGCACCGGCCGGGCCGCTTCGGCGGATGCGGGTCGACGTGGTGCCGGTGGCAGCGGCCGGTGGGAACCCCGGCGCGCTGCGGGGGATGCGCGTCGGGGTGGTCGAGGACGGGCAGGGCGCGGCGCTCGCACTCTGCGGGGCGCTGGAGGCGCAGGGGGCCCGGGCGGAGGTGCTGGCCGAGGCCGACGCCGGGTTCGACGGCATCGTCGATCTGTCCGCGCTCCGGGCCGGCCAGGAGGCCGCGCTCCCCGGCGCCTTCCCGGGGCTCAAGCGGGCCCTCACCGGCGGTGTCCGCCGGCTGCTCCTCGGCTCCACCCCCGGCAGCGGACTGCACGGCTTCGCCCGCAGCGCCGCCCTGGAGTTCCCCGGCCGCCTCGTCCGCGCCGTCGACCTGCATCCCAAGGAAGACCCCGGGCGGATCGCCGCCCAGTTGCTCGCCGAGCTCTCCGACCAGGGCGAAGGGCTCGCCTCCGTCGGGTACACCGCCGAGGGGCTCCGGGTCACCCGTCGCCCGGTACCGGCCCCGCTTCCCGCACCCGCCGGGACGCCCGGCGCAAGCCCCCTCGGGCCCGGCTCGGTCGTACTCCTCACCGGTGGGGCTCGGGGGATCACTGCTCGGACGGCGGTCGCGTTGGCCCGGGCCACCGGGTGTCACGTCGAGTTGCTCGGGCGGACACCGGAACCGGTCGGCCAGGGCGACGAGTTCGTCCACGCCGGTGACCGGGTGGCACTGCGCGCCGCGCTCATCGGCAGCGGGCTTCGAACCCCCGCCGAGATCGAGGCCGCGGCCTCGCGGATTCTGGCCGAGCGGGAGGTACGGGCCACGCTGGCCGCGCTCGCCGGCGCCGCCGCATCCGTCCGGTACCACTGCGCCGACGTCACCGACGCGCACGCCGTACGGGCCGTCGTGGCCGGCGTACGGGCCCGGCACGGCCGGCTCGACGGCATCGTGCACGGCGCCGGGACCCTGCGCGACGGGCTGCTCCGCGACAAGGAACCGGCCGTGTTCACCGAGGTGTTCAGCACCAAGGTGGCCGGCGCCCGCCACCTGGCGGCCGCGGCGGCCGAGCACGGCAGCGCTCCCGCCCCGGCCTTCCTGGCCCTCTTCGGCAGCGTCGCCGGGGTGTACGGAAACCGCGGCCAGACCGACTACGCCGCCGCGAACGACGCCCTCGACGGGCTCGCCCTCACCTGGGCCGAGACCTTCCCGGGCCGGGTGCTGTCCGTCGACTGGGGCCCCTGGGCGGCCGACGCGGGCGGGATGGTCACCCCCGAGCTGGAGCGCGCGTACGCCAGGCGCGGCATCCCGCTCATCTCCCCCGAGGCCGGGACCGCCGCGTTCCTCGCCGAGCTCGCGTACGGCGGCGACGTACAGGTGGTCCTGATGGCCGAGGAGGGCGCGGACCATGAGTGAGCGGGCGCGGCGCGGCCCCCGGCCCACCGACGCCGCCATCGTCGGGATGGGCGCCGTCTTCCCCGGCGCCGCCGACCTGGCGGCCTACCGGCGCAATCTGCTCGCCGGTACGGACTCCATCTCCGAGGTACCGCCCGGCCGTTGGGACCCGGAGGTGTACTACGATCCGGAGGGCGCCGCCGGACCCGTGCGCGGGGACCGCTTCTACTGCCGGCGCGGCGGCTTCGTCGACGGGCTGGCATCCTTCGACCCGACCCGGTTCGGGATCATGCCGACCGCTGTGGAAGGGGCCGAGCCGGACCAGATGCTGGCCCTGCACGCGACGGCCGAGGCGATCGCCGACGCGGGCGGCGAGGACCGGCTGCCGGCCGACCGCTCCCGGATCGGGGTGGTGCTGGGGCGCGGCGGGTTCATGGGGGTGGCGACCGCCCGTCTCGACCAACGGGTCCGTACCGCCCACCAGTTGGCCCAGACACTGCGGGAGCTCGCGCCGGAGCTGGGTGAGCGGCGGATCGCCGAGGTGCGGGCCGCCTTCCAGGGGGCACTGGGGCCGGAGCGGCCGGACGCCTCGATCGGGCTGGTGCCGAGTTTCACGGCCGCCCGCACGGCCAACCGGCTGGACTTCCGCGGCCCCGCCTACACCCTGGACGCGGCCTGTGCCTCCTCGCTCCTGGCCGTGGACCAGGCGGTGGGGCTGCTGGCGGGCGGGCGGTGCGACGCGGTGGTCGCGGGGGCGGTCCACCACTGCCACATCGCCACGCTGTGGAGCGTGTTCACGCAGCTGCGGGCGCTGAGCCCGAGCGAGCGGATCCGGCCCTTCGACCGGCGGGCCGACGGAACCCTGCTGTCCGAGGGCACGGGCGTGGTGCTGCTGAAGCGGCTGGCGGACGCGGAACGGGACGGCGACCGGATCTACGCCGTGGTCCGCGGCACCGGAGTGGCCGGGGACGGCCGGGCGGCCAGCCTGATGAGCCCGCTGGTCGCCGGCCAGGTACGGGCGCTGGAGCGGGCCTGGCGGGAGGCCGGGCTGGATCCGCGGGCCGCGGGCGCGCTGGGGCTCCTGGAGGCGCACGGCACCGGCACACCGGTGGGCGACGCCGCCGAACTGGACACACTGGCCCAGGTGTTCGGCCCGCCCGGGACCACTGGTCCCGGGGTCGGCTTCGGCTCGGTGAAGTCCATGGTGGGACACACCATGCAGGCCTCGGGCATGGCCGGACTGATCAAGGCGGCGCTCGCCGTGTACGAGGGGGTGCTGCCGCCGACCCTGCACCTGGAGGAGCCGCACGCGGACCTGGCCCGGACCCGGATGCGGCCGGTGACGGCCGCGGAGCCGTGGGAGCGGGGGCGGCAGCCGCGCCGGGCGGGGGTCAACGCGTTCGGCTTCGGCGGGATCAACGCGCACGCGGTGCTGGAGGAGGCCCCCGGCGCCGCCGCTCCGGCGCCGCCCGTACGCCGCTTCCTGCCCCTGGGGGCCGCGGGCCGGCCGGCAGTGGGGGCCGGGACCGGTGCGCGGGAGGACGTACTGCTGCTCGGCGCGGACGGTCCGGCGGAGCTGGCGGGCCTGCTGGCCGCCGGGTCGGCGTCCGCGGGCGAAGGCCCGTGCCGGCTGGCCGTGCTCGGGCCGACCCCGCAGCGTCTCGCGCTCGCCGCGAAGGCGGTGGAGCGCGGCCGGGCCTGGCGGGGGCGGGGGGACGTGTGGTTCACCCCGGAGCCGCTGGGCGGTGCGACGGCGTTCCTGTTCCCCGGTCTGGAGCCGGAGTTCGCGCCGGTGCTGGATGACGTCGCGGACCGGATGGGGCTGGAGCCGCCACGGCTCGGCCGGGGATCCGAACTGATGGAACGGGCGCTGGACGCCCTCGCGACGGGCCGGTTCTTCGCGCGGATCCTGCCCGAACTCGGTGTGACGGCCGATGTGCTGGCCGGGCACAGTCTCGGCGAGTGGGCGGCGATGGTGGCCGGGGGGATGTACCCGCGGGACGCGGCCGACTCCTTCCTGGACTCGCTGAGGCCGGGGTCGCTGAAGGTCCCGGACCTCGTGTACGCGGCGCTGGGCTGCGGGGCGCGCCGGGCGGAGGCCGCGCTGCACGGCCTGGACGGGGTGGTGGTCAGCCACGACAACTGCCCGCACCAGTCGGTGGTGTGCGGGGATCCGGCGGAGGTCGCGCAGGTCCTGGAGCGGCTGCGGGCGGAAGGGGTGCTCGGGCAGGAACTGCCGTTCCGGTCGGGGTTCCACACGCCGATGTGGGAGCCGTACCTGGGGCAGGTCCGGGCGGCGTTCGCGCGGCTGCCGCTGCGCCGGGGTGATCTGCCGGTGTGGTCGGCGACGACGTGCGCACCGTTCCCCGACGGGCCCTCCCAGGTACGGGAGTTGGTCGTACGGCATCTTCTGGAGCCCGTCCACTTCCGGGAGTTGACGCTCCGCCTGTACGAGGAGGCGGGGGTCCGGACGTTCGTGACGATGGGGCCGGGCAGCCTGCCGGGGTTCGTGGAGGACACCCTGCGGGACCGTCCCCACCTCTCGGTGGCCACGTCCTCCCCGCGCCTGTCGGGCCTGGCCGCCCTCCGGCGCACCTGCGCCGCACTGTGGGCCGAGGGCCACGCCCCGCGCTGGGACCGCCTCCGGGATCCGGCCCCCGCCCCCCGCCCGCCCGTACGGGGCCGGCCGGTCCCCCTGGACCTCGGCTCCCCGCTGGTCCACCTCCCCGAGGACACCCGGACCCGCCTGGGCTCCCTCACCGGCACGGCGCCGCCGACGCCTTCGGCCGGGGCGGGGCGGCCGGTGTTGTTGTCCGCGCTGGATACGGTGCACGACGGAGCGCCCACGGGCTCGCAGGCCGGGGCCGGGACCGAGGCCGAAGCCTGGTCGCCTGCACCTGAGCCCGCTGCCCCCGGTCCACTGCCGCGCCCGGGAGCGGTTGCCGGACCCGGCGGGGTGCGTGAGGGCTCGGGGAGGGCTGCGGGGCGACACCGGCTCCGGGTGTCGCTCGACGCCCTGCCCTACGTACGCGACCACTGCGTGTACCTGCAGCCCGACGGCTGGCCGGAGGACTCCGACCGGTTCCCCGTCGTGCCCATGACGACCATGCTGGAGCTGGCCGCCGACGCGGCCCGCCGGCACGCCCCGCCGGGCGCCGCCGTCCTCGGCTACGACGACGTACGGGCCATGCGGTGGCTCCCCGCCGCGCCCGCCCTCGACGTCGAGGTCAGTGCCCGCGCCGACGGCCCCGGACGGATCCGGATCGGGCTGGGCCCGTACGCCTCCGTCGTCGTCCTGCTGGGCCCGGGCCACGCGCAGCCGCCCGCGCCCGACCCCACACCGCTGAGCGATCCGCGCCCCGCCCCCGTCAGCGCCGAGGCCCTGTACCGGGACCGGTGGATGTTCCACGGGCCCCGCTTCGCCGCAGTCCACGAGGTCCGGTCCGTCGGCTCGGACGGCATCCGCGGGGTTCTGCGCGCGCTCCCCGACCCCGGGGCGCTGCTCGACGCCGCCGGGCAGCTCTTCGGCCACTGGATGCAACTCCGGCTCCCCGTCGACCGGTTGGTGTTCCCCGCCACCGTCGACCGGATCCGGTTCTACGGGCCGCCGCCCCCGCCGCACGCCCTGGTCACGGCCACCGCCCGGATCCGGGAGGTCCGCGATGTCACCGTCCGCGGCGACCTCGAACTCCTCGACGGCGCCGGGCGGTTGTGGGCCCGGATCGAGGGCTGGACGTACCGCCGTTTCGGGGCGGACGAGCGGGTGTGGCCGATGAAGTTCACCCCCGAGGTGTGCGGCATCGGCGAGCCGCAGCCGGCCGGCTGGTGCCTGGCCCGGCGGCGGTGGACGGATCCCGCCTCGCAGGAGCTGGTGATGCGCCGCTACCTCGGCGCCGCCGAGCGCACGGCGTACGAGCGGCTGGCGCCGCGCGCCCGGGCGCCCTGGCTGCTGGGCCGCATCGCCGCCAAGGACGCGCTGCGGCAGCTGCTCTGGGACCGCGGCGCCGGTCCGGTGTTCCCGGTGGAGGTCCCGGTCGGCAACGACCCGGCCGGGCGGCCCGTCCCCGAAGGGGTCCTGGCCCGCGGCTTCCGGCTGTCGATCGCGCACAAGGACCGGGTGGCCGTGGCCCTCGCCCACCCGTCCCACCCCGTCGGGATCGACGTGGAGCCGGTGACGGCCGATCCCGACGCACTGATCCGGGTGGCGCTGACCCCGGCCGAGCTGGTCCTCGCCGAGGACCTGGCCGCCCGCGAGGGCTCCGGGCTGCCGGCCGCCCTCACCGCCCTGTGGTGTGCGAAGGAGGCCGCCGCCAAGGCCCGCGGCACCGGGCTCGGCGGCCGGCCCCGGGACTGGCGGGTCGCGGAGGACCCCGGATCGGGCGGGCTGCGCGTGCTGTCGCCCGAGGGGCAGCCGTACCCGGTCCGTACCGCCTCCCTGCCCCCGGCCGAGGGCGAGAGCGCGACCGGCTCGGGCACCGGACCCGGACCCGGACCCGGCTCAGGCGCCGGCTCAGGCACCGGCTCCGGCTCCGGCGAGTACCTCGTCGCCTGGACCGCCCACCCCGCGGCCCCCTCCCCCGTCCCCTTCCACCTCACGGAGACCAGCCATGGCCACCACCACTGACATCCTCGCCGAGATCACCGGCATGCTCGTGGAGATCCTCGGCGACGAGTTCCTTCTCGCGGAGGAGGTCACCATGAGTACGAGCTTCAACGAGGATCTCGCACTGGAGAGCATCGAGTTCGTCGCCCTCGCCGAGCTGCTGCACGAGCGCTACGGGTCCGAGGTGGACCTGATGGGCTTCCTCGCCGAGAAGGACATGGACGCGATCCTCGCCATGTCGGTCGGCGAACTCGTCACCCACATCGGCCGGATCACGCACGCCTCCCTGGCCCGTACGTCGTCCACCACGGCGGCCCCGGCAACGAACGCCCCGGCGATGACGGCCCCGGCCGCGGCGGCCTCCGCGCCGACGGCCGGCTGAGCCCGCCATGGCCTTCGTCCCCGCGGGTTCCCTCCGCTTCCACGTCCAGCGGCTCCCGGCCACCGCCGAGGCCGCCGGTCCCGACCGTCCCGTCGTCGTGTTCCTGCACGGGCTGGTCGTGGACAACCTGTCCTCCTTCTACTGCCCCCTGGCCGTCCCGGTGGCCCGCTGCGGTCACGAGGCCGTCCTGTACGACCTCCGCGGCCACGGCCGCACCGAGCGCCCGGCCACCGGCTACGACAGCCGCACCGCCGTACGGGATCTGGTGTCGCTGCTCGGCGCGCTGGGCCTCGGGCACCGGCCGGTGCACCTGGTCGGCAACAGCTACGGCGGCACGCTCGCACTGCACGCGGCCCTCGCCCGCCCGGATCTCGTCGCCGGGCTGACCCTGCTCGAACCCCCGCTCAGCGGAGCCTGGGTGGAGAACATGGTGGACACCCTGTCGGCGGCCGCGCTGAGCCTGGAGGACAGCCCGGTCCCCGCCGAGCTGCTCACCCTGCGGCTGCGAAAGGCCGCCAACCTCACCTCGATCGCCGACGAACTGCTGAACCGGACCAGCCTGATCGACGACATCGCGGCGAGCCGCACCTTCACGGCCGCCGACTTCGCCCGACTGGACTGCCCGACGCTGATCGTCTGCGGCGAGCACTCGGAACTGGTGCCGGGCGCAAGGGAGTTGGCACGCCATGCACCCCGCGCCACGATCGAGATCCTGCCCGGCCTCGGCCACGACGTACTGAAGGAGAGCAGCGGGGTCCTGCGGGAGACCGTGCTCGCCCATCTCGAAGCGACGGCGGCGGGCGCGGTGCGCGGGGCGCGTGCCCCGCGGGCGGGAGCGCTGGTCCGATGAGGGTGCTGTTCACGGTCCCGCCGCTGGCGGGGCACGTCAATCCGACGGTGGCGGTCGGCGCCGAACTGGCCGCCCGGGGTCACGAGGTGGCGTGGAGCGGGCCGGCCGGTGCGCTGGCCCGGCTGCTGCCCGCGCACGCCCGCGTGCTGCCGGCCGGGGACGAGGCGGGCGGCGGTTACGCGGCCCTGCACGAGCGCTGGCGCGATCTGCGCGGGGTCGGGGCGCTGCGCTTCCTGTGGGAGGAGGCGCTGGTGCCGCTGGGCCTGGCGATGGTGCCCGGGGTGACGCGGGCCGTGCGGTCCTTCGAGCCGGATCTACTGGTCGCCGACCAGCAGGCGCTGGCCGGCCCGGTCGTCGCCCGCCGGCTCGGGATCCCCTGGGTCACCTCGGCCAGTACGTCGGCCGAACTGACCCGGCCCTTCGCCGATTTCCCCAAGGTCGGGGAGTGGGTCTCCGGGCAGATCTCCGGATTCCTCGCGTCCTGCGAGATGCCCGACGCGGACTGGGATCCGCGGTTCTCCGAGCGGCTGGTGATCGTCTTCTCCACTCCCGAACTCGTCGGCGTCGGCGCAGAGTTCCCGGCCCATCACGCCTTCGTCGGACCCGCCTTCGGGGCCAGGCCGGCCGCCCCGCACTTCCCGTGGCAGCGGCTGGATCCGGAGCGGCGGCGGGTGCTGGTCTCGCTGGGCACCCTCAACCAGGAGGCCGGCGGGCGGTTCTACGCCACCGTCCTCAAGGCCGCCGAACGGCTGGCGGAAGACGTGCAGTTGGTGCTGGCAGCGCCCGCCTCACTGGCCGGGCCGGTGCCGCCGAACGTCCTGCTCCAGGAGCGGGTGCCGCAGCTGGAGCTGCTGCCGCACCTGGACGCCGTGGTCAGCCACGGCGGGCACAACACCGTCTGCGAGGCGCTCGCGTACGGGCTGCCGCTGGTGGTCGCGCCGATCCGCGACGACCAGCCGATCGTGGCCCGCCAGGTCGTCGAGGCGGGAGCGGGGGTGCGGGTGCGCTTCGGCAGGGCCCGGGCCGAGGAACTGTGCGATGCGCTCACGGCCGTGCTGGACGATCCCGGCCATCGCCGGGCCGCCCGGCGGATCCAGGCCTCCTTCGCCGCGGCCGGCGGGGCCGCCGCCGCGGCCGACCGGTTGGAGAAGCTCTCATGACACCTCCCCCCTTCCACGGGGTCCGGTGGACCTCCGCGCTGGCCCTGGCCGCGCTCGGCGCGGGTACGGTGCGCGCCCGCCGCCGGCTGCGGGCGATCCCCGTACTGCCCGCGCCCCCGTCCGCGGCGGACGGGCTGCCGCGTGCCGCAGGGTGGCGGCTGCTGACCGCGCGCGGGGTCGAGGTCGACCCGGCCACGTTCCTGGCCGCCTGCGCGCACGCCGACCGGGAGGGCCTGCGGGTGCTGGACCTGCTGCCGGCCGACCTCGCCGCCGAGCGGGTGCTGGGGCTGCTGCGGCTGGTCGACCCGGCCGGATACCGGGAGGACCGGCTCGCGGAGGGGCGCGGGGCGGGGTACGCGGTGCTCGTCGCCGAGGAGGTGCTGGCACGGGCCGGGGTGGACCTGGGCGGGACCGGCCTGGGCGCGAACGGCCCCCGGGGTGCGAGCGGCGCGAGCGGCGCGGAGCCGGGTCGCCGGGCGGACCTGCTCTGGCCGTGTCCGGACGGCGCGGGCCCGGACTCCGCCGGCCGGGAGCCCGCCGATCTCCTGGCGCTGACCCGCCGCTTGAAGGAGTACGCCGCCGACTCCACGGGCCTGGCCATCGCCCCGGCGCTGTCCGTCGGCCGGGCCGGGGACCCGGCGGGGGCGGTACGGGCGGCCGAGCTGCGGGCCCAGGGGCTGCCGCCGGGGGTGCTGGCCGCCGCGCAGCTCGCCGGGATCGGGCTGCTGGCCGGGCTCGCCGGGCGCCAGGGCCGGTGGGGTGCGGCCGCGGCCGGGCTGTACTGGCTGCAGCCGTACCTGGTGCTCGGGGGGCCGGGCGCCCCGCTGCGTCCCACCGATCTCCCCGGGGCCACCGCCGCCCGGCCGGCCCGCTCCCTCGGCGCTGCCGTACGTACGGCCGCCGCGGTCCTCCGTACGCCCGCCGACGCGGACGCGGACGCGAAGGCAGGCGCCGACACCGCCCGCGCGGCCACGTACCGGGCCGAACTCGCCTTCGGTACCGACCGGTTCCTGGAGCCTCGGCGGACGAGCTGCCCCTGGTGCGGCTCCCGGCAGCTCTTCGTACGCGTACGAGTGCCCGATCTCCTCCAGGGCAAGCCCGGCCGGTTCACACTGGAGCAGTGCGCGGACTGCCGCCACGTCTTCCAGAACCCCCGACTGACCCTGGACGGGCTGGAGTTCTACTACCGGGACTTCTACGACGGGCGCGGCGGGGAGGGCGCCGGGACGGTCTTCGGACGGCTCGGCGACTCGTACCGCAAACGCGCCGAGATGCTCCGCCCGCACACGGCGGACGCCCCCGCCTCCTGGCTCGACGTCGGGACCGGGCACGGCCACTTCTGCAACGCGGCGCGGGCCGTCTGGCCGGACACCCG
This sequence comes from Streptomyces sp. NRRL S-244, assembly GCF_000717915.1. Taxonomy (GTDB): domain Bacteria; phylum Actinomycetota; class Actinomycetes; order Streptomycetales; family Streptomycetaceae; genus Streptomyces. The sequence goes on along the minus strand of NZ_JOCX01000049.1, from coordinate 2,918 downwards.
CTTCGACGGGCTGGACATGGGCGACGGGGTCGGCGGGGCCGAGCGGCGCGGCTGGGTGGAGACCGGCTTCCAGGGCCAGTTCCCGGAGTTCGCGGAGAAACTGGCCGGCCGGTACGAGGTGGTCAGCATGTACCACTACCTGGAGCACACCCGGGATCCGCTCACCGAGCTGGACACCGCGGCCGCCGTCCTCGCCCCCGGCGGTTTCCTGGCGATCGAGCTGCCCGACCCCGAATCGCGGATGGCACGGCTGCTGGGATCCGCGTGGCTGCCGTGGTTCCAGCCGCAGCACCAGCACCTGATCCCGGCCTCGAACCTGCGCGAGGCGCTGGCCGACCGCGGGTTCACCGTCCTGGCCGAGGAGCACGGCGCCGCCCACCAGGGCAACGACTTCTTCGGCGCGGTGGCCCTGACCACCACCCGGCTGGCACCGGATCCGGACCGCCCGTGGGCTCCGCCGGCCACGCGCCGCGGGAGGGCTCTTGCGCACGCCGTACGGGCGGCCGCCCTGCCCTGCTTCGCCGGCGCGGCGGCGCTCGACGCGCTGCGGACGGCCGTGGCCCGGCGGACGGACGGCGGGAACGCCTACCGGCTGCTGGCCCGCCGCGGCGACCGGCTGCCGACGGCGCTCGGGGCGGACCGGTGACGGCGGCCCGGACCGGCGCCTCGCCGCGCGAGGGCGGCGGCGCCACGCCCGCCGAACCCGACCCCGAGCCCGAGCCCGTCGGCTCCGTACCCGTCGGCCCCCTCCCCATCGGTCCCGTCCCCATCGGCCCCGTACCCGTCGGCCCCGTACCCGTCGGCCCCGTACCGCCGGATCTGGCGCGCCGGGCCACCGCCGATCCGCTCTTCCGGCTCGTCGCCTACGCCCTGGAGGCCGCGCACGGCCGGCCGCCGGCCGCCGTCTGGAGCGCCCCGTACGCCTTCCACCTGGGCTCGCCCGGGCTGGTCGCGGCAGCCGGCTGGCCGGTGGCGGCCGCCGCCGCGCCGCGTACGGACGGGCTGGTGCGGCTCAGCTCGCTCGGGCACCCCGCCGACAGCTGCGATCTGCCGCTGACCCCGGACGGGCCGCCGCCCGCCGCCCCCGCCTGGGCGGTCCGCCCGTACGCCCTGCTGCGGGCGCTGGCCCGCGCCGGGTACGGGCGCGGCGGGACCGACCTGCACCTCCAGGGCTCGCTCACGGATGCCGCCGGGCTGGCCACGGCGGAGCCCGCCGACTGCGCGATGGCGCTCGCGGTGGCCGACGTACACACCCCGGCCGCCGACGCGGAGCCGGACCGGGAGGGGCTGGCCCGGCTGCTGGCGCGGGCACTGCCGGACGGCGACGACGCGCTGCGCAGGGCGGTGCTGTTCGCCCGGCCCGGCCAGGCCCTGCTGCCGGACACCGGCCAGGAGCGGCGGCACGTCGCCTTCGACCCGGCCGCTTCGGGGTCGCGGCTGGTGCTCCTCGCCGTCCGGGCCGATCCCGCGGACCGGGCGGCCGAGCTGGCCCTGGCGGTGTCCTGCGCCCGCCGGGCCGGGGCGCTGAGCGCCTGGCCGCCCGGGCGGCGGCCGGGGCGGAGCGTACTGGTACTGCTGCCCGCGTCGCGCCTGACGGCGGTACGGGCCGCGGTGGCGGAGGACTTCCGCGGCCGGGGCCGGCCGGTACCGCGCTTCCTGAACATCGCCGTCGCCGGTGCGGCCCGGCGGGAGGAATGAACCACCCCCGAGGAATGAACACCCACACCGAGGAGGAACCGCTCATGCCCTCACCCATGGCCGAAACGAGACGCAGGGCCCGCCGGTCCGCGCTCGTGGCCGCACTCGGCGCGCTCTGCCTGCTGGGCGCGTTCACCGTGGCCAACTCTCAGGCGGCCGAGTCGGATTCGGCGACCTCGCGAACATCCGCGGCCGCGGCCGCCCTGCCGAGCTACGACCACGTGGTGGTCGTCGTCTACGAGAACAAGCAGTACGGCGAGATCATCGGCAGCGCGAACGCCCCGTACGTCAACCAGCTCGCGAACGGCGGCGCCAGCCTGACCGGTATGAAGGCGCTGACCCACCCCAGCCAGCCGAACTACTTCAACCTGTTCTCCGGCGCCACCCAGGGGATCACCGGGGACGGCTGCTACACCCCGCAGTCGATGAGCGCGGCCAACCTCGGCCAGGAACTGATCGCGGCCGGGAAGACCTTCGCGACGTACAACGAGGACCTGCCGGCCGAGGGGTCCACCGCCTGCACCAACGGCCAGTACGCGCAGAAGCACAACCCGTGGTTCGCCTTCAAGAACGTACCGCTGAATACGGGGAAAACCTGGACACAATTCCCGCAGAACAACTTCGCGGCCCTGCCGAACCTGTCCTTCGTCGTCCCGAACCAGTGCAACGACATGCACTCCTGCTCGGTGAACACGGGTGACACGTGGACGAAGAACAACATCGACGCGTACGCGCAGTGGGCGAAGGCCAACAACAGCCTGCTGGTCCTGACGTGGGACGAGGACAACTACCTCGGCTCCAACCAGATCGCCACGGTGTTCTACGGGGCGAAGGTGAAGACCGGCAAGTACGCCACCGCCTTCAACCACCACCACCTGCTGCGCACCTTCGAGGACCTGTTCGGTACGGCGACGCACGCGGGCAACGCGGCGAACGTGGTGACCTGAAGCTGACCGACCCCGGACCCCAGACCTGCAAGTTCAACCAGACCTGCACCATCCAACTCACCGCCACCGGCGGCAAACCCGCCCTCCGCTACACCGCCACCGGACTCCCCTTCGGACTCACCATCGACACCAACACCGGCCGCATCACCGGCAAACCCTGGGCCACCGGAACCCTCCCCATCACCGCAACCGCCACCGACACCACCACGGCAACCGCCACCACCACCTTCCCCCTCACCATCAACTGGTTCTGATCAGCGGCGGCCGGGGGCG
>NZ_JOCX01000048.1 GCF_000717915.1 Streptomyces sp. NRRL S-244 | reverse complement strand
GGGGGCCGGGGGCGGAGCCCCCGGTTTCGGGAAGGGGCGGGGTGGGGGAAAGCCCCGCAGGGACGGACACCGCCGCCCGGCCCACCCACTCCGATGCGACCGCACCCGGCGCTTCGGAGGACGCCGGTGACACGGCGCAGGAGCCGGCGGCCGAGGCCGCACACGACGCACCCGACGGGCCGGAGGCCGAGGACGGCACAGCGCAGGACCCGGCGGCGGAAACCGCAGACGACGCGCCCGAGGGCGAGGACGGCACCGCGCAGGGGGCTGCGGAGCCGGGGGCCGCGCAGCCGGCGGTCAGTGAGGCCGCCGCCGAGCTGGCCGCGCAGAAGGTGGAGCGGGAGCGGATCGCCCGCCGGAAGGCGGAGCGGCAGGGGCCCGTCGACGCCGGAGCCAAGCTCAGCGGGAAGGCCGCCGACCTGCTGGCCGCCGTACGGGCCGTGGAGAGCGGGGAGAAGCCCTCCCCGGTGTACTTCGACGAGGCCCCCACCGCCCCCCGCAGGGCCCCGGAGGCGCCCGCGGCCCCCCGCCCCGTGCGGCCCGCCGCCCAGGCCCCGGCCCCGACCGCCGCCGGCATCGACGGCGTGCGCGCCGTACTCGCCCGCGGCGGCGCGCCCGAGGCGCTGGCCGTCGCGGCCGCCACCGCCCTCGGCGAGGACGCCGCCGAGCGGCTCGCCCACGACCCCTGGCGGCTCCTCGCCGTCGCCGGCGTCCGCCCCACCCAGGCCGACGGCTTCGCCCGGGCCCTCCTCGGCCCCGACGCCGGTCCCGGCGACGAGCGGCGTGCCGCCGCGCTCGTGGGCTGGCTGCTGGAGCAGGCCGCGCTCAAGGGGCACACCGCCCTGGAGGCCCCCGCCCTCGAAGCCGCCCTGGCCCAGTACGGCGTCCCGGACCCCGCCGAGTCCCTGGAGCAGGCCATCGGCGAGGGCACCGTCCTCGTGTTCCAGGAGCCGCTCGGCCCGCCCGCCGCCGAAGGCGAGGAGCAGCCCGTCCGCGTGCTCGTCGGCCTGGAGGGCTACGCGCTGGCCGAGGAGAGCCTGGCCGACGGCCTGGCCCGGCTGGCCAACACCTTCACCGACCCGGCGGACTGGGAGAAGGCCGCCACCGGCCCCGGCGCCGAGCTGATCCGCGCCGTCTCCGGCCACGGCCTGGTCACCCACACCGGCGGCGAGGCCGCCCGCGCCGAACCGCTGGCCCTGCTGGCGGCCGCCCGCGACCAGGGCCTGCGCGTCTGCCTGGCCGCGCACACCCCGGCGCACGGCGCCGTCACCGTAGCGGACCTGCTCTCCGGCGCCGCCGGGCCCGGCCGGGACGCCGACGGGCAGTTCGCCGTGGACCTGCTCGTGGTCCTCGACGCCCCGCAGCTGGACGTGGAGACCGCGGCCGCGCTCGTCGAGTCCCTCCCCGACGGGGCCCGCCTGGTGCTCTCCGGGGACCCCGGCGTCCTCGGATCGGCCGGTCCCGGCCGGGTGTTCGGCGATGTACTGGCGGCCCGCTCCTGCCCGCAGCTGGTCTCCCGCACCCCCGACCCGGGCCCGATCGGCGAGCTCGTCTCGGGCATCGGCGTCGGCGAGCTGAACCAGGTCGACGCCCCCGGCAAGGAGGTCGTCATCGTCCCGGTGCGCGATGCCGGGGAGGCCGTCCACCGCGCCGTGCAGCTGGTGGCCGAGTCCGTACCGCGGGCCTTCGGGATCCCGGCGGACGCGGTCCAGGTCATCACCCCGGGCCACGGCGGCCCGGCGGGCACGAGGGCGCTGAACGCAGCCCTCAAGGAGCGGCTGAACCCCGGCCCCGGCCGGTTCGGCGGCTTCGACCCCGGCGACCGCGTCGTGCACGTGCCCTCGCCCGGGCGGGCCGTACCGGCCCGGGTCGTGTCGGCCGACGCGCAGGGGCTCCACCTGGACGCCGGCGGCGCGCGGATCGTCGTACCGAAGGAGCAGGTGGAGTCGCAGGTGCGGCACGGCTGGGCGGTGACGGCGCACCAGGCCGTCGGCGCGCGCTGGCCGGCCGCGGTCGTCGTGCTGCCCGGAGACGCGGCGCAGGCCCTGTCCCGGGACTGGGTGTACACGGCGTTCGGGCGGGCGGAGCGCCACCTGTCCGTGGTGCACGGCGTCGACCAGGCGCTGCCGCGCGCGGTCGCCGAGGTACTGCCGAAGCCGCGTACGACCCGGCTGACGGGCCTGCTGCGGGCCCTCGTGGCGGCGGCGCAGGACCAGCCGGAGTGACGCCGCGGTGATCCGCACGCACTGCGGCCCCCGCCCCTTCGGGGACGGGGGCCGCGGTGTCGCTCGTGCGGACCGGGATCAGGCCGGGGTCAGGCCGGGCCGCGCCGCCCGGCCGTCCGCGGCCTCTTCTTCTTCCTCGTCCTCGTCCTCGTCCTCGTCGAAATCGTCGGCCTCCTCGTCGAAGACGGAGCTGACGTCGAAGCGGTGCAGTACGTCCTGCGGATCGGTGTGCCCGAAGGGCGAGCCCAGCCACTCCCCCGGTTCCGCCACCTCCTCGGAGGCCGCGATCCAGAGCGTGGAGTCGCCTTCCTCCAGGCCGAACTCCTTGTAGCGGGAGGCGATCTCGTCGGGCTCGTACTCCCCGAAGAGCACGCCCAGCGCGCCCGCGGTACCGCCGTCGAAGGCGAGCTCGGCTTCCCGGTCGTGCGCGGCGACGCGCTCGGCCTGGGCGATCAGCCGCGGCGGTTCGACGACGGCGTAGTCACGGCGGATGAGCACGCTGAAGGCGGCCGGCTCGGCGGGTCCGGTGTACGGGACACCGTCCTCGGGCGTGGGGATCTCGAACGGGGTGACCTCGTCGTACCGGTCGTAGAGGAGCTCGTCGTACTCCTCGGCGGCGGCGGCGAGTTCGTTGAAGGCGGCGTAGACGGCCGGGTCCTCGTCCCCGATCCTGCTCTCGACCGCGGCGAGGTGGCGGTCGAGTGCGGCCTTGACCGCCTCGGCGGCGGCGCGTACCTCGGCAACACTGGGCAGAGCGGCATCAGACATAGTGCAGACGCTATCCGTAGCAGGGCTCTGCCCGCACAATAGATGCGATGCCGGAATACGAATTTGTCGACGTGTACGTGCCCCGCGGTGTGCCCCGCAAGGAGGCGACCCGCCTGCTCACCGACCATGCCGAGTACGGGAACTGGGAACTCGACCGCCTCACCCTGCTTCGGGACGGCAGTCGTCGGGTACGGCTGCGCCGGAGGATCATCCGTCAGGTCCGCGCCACCTGGTGACACGGGACGGGTGTCGCAGGACGGATGACGCGGGCCCCTGATCGGGGCCCGCGCCGTACGGCCTCCGCCCGTCAGGCCGCGCTGCGGGCGCGCCGGTAGAGCACGGCTCCGGCCAGCAGCGTGCCGGCGGCGAGCGGAAGGCCCACTCCGAGGACGTCTCCCGCACCGGTGGCGGCGAGCCCGGCCTGTTGGGCCGGCGCGATCCCCTGGCCGGGGTGGGTGACGGGAGTGACACCGCCCGTGCCGGGCCCGGTGGGCGCACCGGGAAGCCCAGGCGTAGCCGGAGTACCGGGAGTTCCCGGCTGACCGGGGTTGCCGGGCTGGCCGGGCGTGCCCGGGTTGCCGGGCTGGCCGGGGTTGCCGGGCGTACCCGGAGTGCCGGGCTGGCCGGGCGTGCCGGGGTTGCCCGGGGTGCCGGGGTTGCCGGGCTGACCCGGAGTCCCCGGGTGGCCGGGGTGGCCCGGAGTCCCCGGGTGGCCGGGCGTGCCCGGGTTGCCGGGGTACCCGGGGTGGCCCGGGTGCTGCGGTTCGTCCTCGTCGCACGGCTCGTCCGGCTCCTCGGGCCCGCCCGGGTGGCCGGGGTTGCCCGGGTGACCGGGAGTGCCCGGGTGACCGGGAGTGCCGGGGTTGCCCGGGTGACCGGGGTGGTTCGGCGTGGCCGAGTCGTTGGAACACCGGTTCCCGAAGGCCGGGTTGAGCAGCCCCACCACCGAGACGGTGTTGCCGCAGACGTTCACCGGAGCATCCACGGGTACGTGGTCGGAGTTCCCGGACGCCACGCCCGGAGAGTTCACGGCATGGCCGGACGTGCCGGAGTCCGCGTGTGCGTAACCCCCACCCAGCGCGAGCACACCCCCCGCCGCCGCCATGGTGATCAGGGTCTTCCTGGTGACCGCTGCCTGTCGTCGCATTGTGTTTGTCCCCCTGCGTGTAAGAACCGCCGGGCCTTGAAAGCCCGGCGGCCCCGGAGCGCTGAAATGCGCTCCGGGGCCCAAGACTTCAGACGCGTCAGGCGTTGACGCAGGTGTTGCCGAAAGCCGGGTTCAGCAGGCCGATCACGTTGACCGTGTTACCGCAGACGTTCACGGGAACGTGGACGGGGACCTGGACGACGTTGCCGGACAGGACGCCCGGGGAGCCGATGGCCGCACCCTGCGCACCCGCGTCGGCGGCGGCGATGCCCGCACCCGCGAGAACCAGACCACCGGTGGCAGCCGCAGCGGCGACAACCTTCTTAAGCATGAGTTCCTCCTAGTTGGCAATGCGGTCCCAGCCGCGGACCGCACCACCTGTAACGAGGAGGCATCACCAGGGCTACGAGCGTATGAGTGCATTCACTCTTCCCAGTGAGAAACGCACACCTTCCCGATTCTCAGCAGTTGTCGATGAATCGGTCCAGCACGCGCACGCCGAACTTCAGCCCGTCGACCGGCACCCGCTCGTCCACTCCGTGGAACATCCCGGCGAAGTCCAGCTCCGGCGGCAGCTGGAGCGGCGCGAAGCCGAAGCAGCGGATGCCGAGGTCGTCGAAGGACTTCGCGTCCGTGCCGCCGGAGAGCATGTAGGGGACCGCGCGCGCGATCGGGTCCTCGGCCCTGAGGGCGCCCTGCATGGCGTCGACGAGCTTCCCGTCGAAATCCGTCTCCAGGGCCTTGTCCCCGTGCACATCCTCGCGCTTCACGCGCGGCCCGAGGATCCGGTCGAGGTCGGCGAAGAACTCGTCCTCGTAGCCGGGCAGGAAGCGGCCGTCGACGTGCGCGGTGGCCTGGCCGGGGATGACGTTGACCTTGTAGCCGGCGCCGAGCATGGTCGGGGCGGCCGAGTTCCGCAGGGTCGCGCCGACCATCTTGGCGATGCCGCCGAGCTTGGCCAGGGTCGCGTCCATGTCGTCCGGGTCGAGCGGCGTGCCGAGCGCGTCCGAGAGCTCGTCCAGGAAGCTCCGTACGGTCTTGGTGACCCTCACCGGCCACTGGTGGCGGCCGAGCCGGCCGACGGCCTCGCACAGCTCCGTGATGGCGTTGTCGTTGTTCGTCATCGAGCCGTGGCCCGCGGTGCCCTCCACCGTGAGCCGCATCCAGTGCATGCCCTTCTGGGCGGTCTCCACCAGGTACAGCCGCAGGTTCTCGTTGACGGTGAACGAGAAGCCGCCGACCTCGCCGATCGCCTCGGTGACCCCGTCGAAGAGCCCGGGGTGCTTGTCCACGAGGTGCCGGGCGCCGAACACGCCGCCCGCCTCCTCGTCGGCGAGGAAGGCCAGCACGATGTCCCGCGGGGGCTTGCGGCCGCTGCGCAGCCGGTCGCGTACGACGGCCAGCGTCATCGCGTCCATGTCCTTCATGTCGACGGCGCCGCGGCCCCACACGCAGCCGTCGGCGATCTCGCCCGAGAACGGGTCGTGCGTCCAGTCGGCGGCGTTGGCCGGGACCACGTCGGTGTGCCCGTGGATCAGCAGCGCCGGCCGCGACGGGTCCTCCCCCTCGATGCGCGCGACGGTCGAGGCGCGCCCCTTGTGGGACTCGAAGATCTGCGGCTCCAGCCCGACCTCCGCGAGCTTCTCCGCGACCCACTCGGCCGCCTTGCGCTCCCCGGGACCGCAGTGGTCCCCGTAGTTGCTGGTGTCGATCCGGATGAGGTCCCGGCAGAGGTCGACGACCTCGTCCTCGCCCGAGACGGTCCTGCCCGCGCTCGACTCGCTCACGCTGCTTCCTCCCACTGATCGGTACCGACTGCCTCCCATCCTCCCGCTTCGCCCGGCTCTCCCCAAGGGCGATCCTCGGCCGCCGGGGGGTGTGATCGAGGACCCCGGAATGTTTGGTAATGTTTTCCACGTCGGAACGGCCCGCGAGGGACGCGAGACAGACACCTTGTCCGGGTGGCGGAATGGCAGACGCGCTAGCTTGAGGTGCTAGTGCCCTTTATCGGGCGTGGGGGTTCAAGTCCCCCCTCGGACACAGAGCGAGAACCCCACTTCGGTGGGGTTTTCGGCGTTTCGGGGGCTTTCCGCGTCGGGCTACCCTGAAGGCGTGATCGAGAACCTGCCGCCCTGCCCGAAATGCTCCTGCGAGTACACCTACGAGATGAACGCCCTCGTGGTGTGCCCCGAGTGCGGCCACGAATGGGTTCCCGCCGAGGGCGGTGCCCAGGCCGGGGAGGGTTCCGGGGAGAAGGTCGTCAAGGACGCGGTGGGCAATGTGCTCAGCGACGGCGACAGCGTGACCGTGGTCAAGGCGCTCAAGGTCAAGGGCAGCCCGTCCGGGATCAAGGCGGGCACGAAGGTGCGCAACATCCGGCTCATCGACGGCGTGGACGGCCACGACATCGACTGCAGGATCGAGGGCTTCGGTGCCATGCAGCTGAAGTCCAGCGTGGTCAAGAAGGCCTGATCCACGGCCTCACGGCAACGAGAAGGACCCCGCCCGAGGGCGGGGTCCTTCTTCGTTCGGTACGCGGCCGGGGTGCCGTCAGCGGTTCGCGGCGATCTCCGCCACGCGGCCGCGGACCAGGAACCAGCCGCCGACGAGCGCGGCCCCGATGACGGGGACGCACAGGACGGTGGTGCGGCCGACGCCGCCGTCGCACCACATCAGGACCAGCACGGCGACCAGGAACACCAGCGTGACGATCTGCGTGTACGGGGCCCAGGGCAGGCGGTAGGACGGGCGCTCCAGGCTGCCCTGCTGCGCGCGGCGCCAGAAGAAGAGCGAGCAGATCATGACCATGCCCCAGGTGCCGAGGATGCCCAGCGAGGCGAAGTTCAGGACGAGCTCGAAGGCGTCCTTCGGCATCAGGTAGTTCAGGCCGACGCCGGCGAGGCCGAAGGCGGCGGTGAAGAGCACGCCGCCGTAGGGGACCTTGCCCTTGTTCATGCGGGCGGTGAACTTCGGCGCGGAGCCGGACATGGCCATCGAGCGCAGGATGCGGCCGGTGGAGTAGAGCCCGGAGTTCAGGCTGGAGAGCGCCGCGGTCAGGACGACCAGGTTCATGACGCCGGCGGCGCCGGGGATGCCCAGCTTGTCGAAGACGGTGACGAAGGGGCTCTGGTCGGAGGAGTACGAGGTGTACGGGAGCAGCAGCGCGAGCAGGATCACCGAGCCGACGTAGAAGAGGCCCACGCGCCACATGATCGAGTTGATCGCCTTCGGCATGATCTTCTCGGGGTTCTCGGTCTCGCCCGCGGCGACTCCGCACAGCTCGACGGAGGCGTACGCGAAGACGACGCCCTGGAGCAGCAGGAGCATCGGGAGCATGCCGGACGGGAAGATGCCGCCGTTGTCGGTGATCGAGGAGAGGCCCGGGGTGTGGCCGCCGATGTCGTGGCTGGTGGCGACGAGGTAGATGCCGACGAGCAGGAAGATGCCCAGGGCGGCGACCTTGACGAGGGAGAACCAGAACTCCATCTCGCCGAAGTACTTCACCGAGATCAGGTTCGCGGTGAGGACCACGGCGAGGGCGATCAGGGCCAGGATCCACTGGGGGACGCTGGTGAACATGGACCAGAAGTGGGCGTAGGTCGCGGCGGCGGTGATGTCGGCCACGGTGGTCGTGGACCAGTTCAGGAAGTACAGCCAGCCGGCCGTGTAGGCGCCCTTCTCCCCCATGAACTCGCGCGCGTAGGAGACGAACGCGCCGGAGGAGGGCCGGTAGAGCACCAGCTCGCCGAGGGCGCGGACGACGAAGAAGGCGAAGATGCCGCACACCGCGTAGGCGATCGCGAGAGAGGGGCCCGCGTTGGCGAGCCGGCCGCCGGCGCCGAGGAACAGGCCGGTGCCTATCGCCCCGCCGATCGCGATCATGTTGATGTGGCGGGACTTGAGGTCCTTGCTGTAGCCCTCGTCACCGGCGTCGACGTGGCGGGAGGACGCCGGGGCGGGGGCCTCGGTCAAGGTGCGGTCACTCATGTAGGACTTCGCCTTCGTGGGTGGGACGGCAGGCCCGGACCGCCGTGCAGGGGAGCTGGGTGGTGTCACCTGTGCGGGGTTCCGGTGGTTTTTGTCGCCCCAGGAGACCATGAGCCCCTGCCATGGCCAAAACCCGGGCTCCCCACGCGGAAGCCCCCGGCGACCATGGAAACGGGCGCCGGGGGCTTCGTACGAGCTGGAAAGCGAGGCGGAGCGGGGTATTCGCGGGGGGTCAGTCGCGGGGGCCGGCCTCCGCCGCCTGGTCGAGGCGGAAGGCCTCGTTCCCGAGGCCGATGCGGGCGTGCACCTCGGGGCGGCGGCTGCGCAGCACCGCGCCGTACAGCAGCCCGCCCACGATGGCGGCGCCGATGATCCCGGGCAGGACCCAGCTGAGCGCGGAGCCCTTCTCGGCGCCGACCAGGACGTCGAAGTCCTTCACCGTGTAGACGGCGATGGCGAGCAGGGCGATCCCGGCGGCGCCGGCCGCGACGAGCCGCCAGACCTGGGCGCCGGCGGTGCCGCGGCGGACGAAGAAGGCGATGACGGCGAAGGAGGCGGCCGCCATGAGGAGGGTCACGCCGAGGGCGCCGACGTTGCCCATCCAGGTGAACAGGTGCAGGACGGGGGTGGTGGGGTCCCCGGCCGGCTTGTCGTCGGTGAGGGCGAAGGCGAGGACGACGAGGGTGGAGACGACGGTCTGGAGGAGCGAGCCGGTGGCGGGGGCGCCGGTGCCCGCGCTGGTCCGGCCGAAGGCGGCCGGGAGCAGCCCCTCGCGGCCCATGGCGAAGGCGTAGCGGGCCACCACGTTGTGGAAGCTGAGCATGGCGGCGAACATGCCGGTCACGAAGAGGACGTGCAGGACGTCGGTGAAGGTGGTGCCCAGGCGGCTCTCGGTGAGCTGGAAGAGCAGGCCGGGGCCGGCTTCCGCGGAGGTCTTGGCGATCTCGGAGGGACCGGTGGCCACGGTGAGGGCCCAGGCGCTGAACGCGAAGAAGAGGGCGACGAAGCCGACGGCCAGGAACATCACGCGGGAGACGACGATGTGGGGCTTGCTGGTCTCCTCGGCGTAGACCGGGGACTGCTCGAAGCCGACGAAGGCGGCGATGCAGAAGCACAGGGCCGTGCCGAGGCCGGGTCCGCTCAGGGTCTCGGGGTTGAAGGCCTGGAGCGAGATGCCCTCGGCGCCGGGCTTGCCGAGCGCCGCGACGTCGAAGACGACGACGAGGACGACCTCGATGAGGAGGAGGACGCCGAGGACCTTGGCGTTGAGGTCGATCTTGAGCCAGCCGAGCGCGCCGGTGACGGCGACGGCCGCCAGGGCCGGTATCCACCAGGCGAGGTCGGTGTGGAGGTACGTGCCGAACAGGCCGGAGATCTCGAAGCCGAGGATGCCGTAGACACCGACCTGCATGGCGCTGTACGCGACGAGGGCGACGAGCGAGGCGCCGGCGCCCGCGGTGGGGCCGAGGCCGCGGGCGATGTACGCGTAGAAGGCGCCGGCGTTGTGGACGTGCCGGCTCATCTCGGCGTAGCCGATGCTGAAGAGCGCGAGCACGACGCCGAGGATCACGAACAGCAGGGGCTGGCCGACGATGCCCATGACGCCGAAGGTGGTGGGCATCACGCCGGCGACCACCATCAGGGGCGCGCTGGCGGCGAGTACGGAGAGCAGCAGGCCGGCGGTGCCGAGGCGGTCGGCGCGCAGGGCGCGGTCCTGGCCCTTGTAGGTGCGGATCTCGGGCGCGGTGCTGAGCGTGGTGGATCTGCCCGTCGCCATGGCGGGGTGTCCTTTCGGGGAAGGTCGGGGGTGGGTCGTACGGAGCGGAGGTGCTGTACGGGGGTGCGGAGCGGGGGTGCTGTGCGGCCCCGCCGCGTCAGGCCGTGCCGAGCGCGGCGCTGCGGGCGGCGAGGAAGGCCTTGTGCGGGTCGAGGTCGGGATAGGACCAGGGGGCGGGCGTGGCGTGGCTGCCGATGCGGTGGAAGAGGGCGGCGGCCTCGGCCGGGCGGCCCTCGCAGAGCTTGGCGTGGGCCAGGAAGTTGAGGTCGACCCGGTTGCGGGGGTGGTCCTCGCGCTCCCACTCCAGCCACCAGTCGAAGGCGGAGCGCAGGACCTGGCGGGCGCGGCGGCTCGACCAGTGGGCGGCGGCCCCGTCGGGGGTGCGGCCCTGGGTGGCGGCGAGCACCCGGTAGCGCTCGGCGTGGGCGATGACCGGGAGGACGGCGAGCGGGGAGTCGGCCGGGGACTCCTCGGCGGCCCAGGCGGCGAAGTCGTAGACCTCGTGGAGCGGGTCGTGGCCGGAGGCGGGGGTGTGTTCGGCCAGCTTGGCGACCATCAGGTGGTGGGCGTGGTGGTGCTCGCGGTGGCGGGCCCGGACCTGGTCGAAGTGGCGGCTGAACTCCTCCTCGCTGCCGAAGGCCCGGGTGAGCATGAGCAGCCCCAGCCAGGGGGTGGGGTCGGCCGGGAGCAGGGCGGCGGCCCGGCGGCAGGCCTCGTCGGCGGCCTCGGGGGTGCCCTTGCGGCGCAGGGCGGTGAAGACGGCGGCGCAGGCGAGGAGGGTGGCGGCGTCGGGGCTCTCGGGTTCGGCGAGGAGCCATTCGCGGGCCCAGGCGGTGGCGGCCGGGGTCTCGGCGAGGACGACGAGGCGGTGGCCGCGGCGGTCCCAGTCGTCGCCGGTGGCGACCAGGAGCGAGCGGGCCTTGGCCCACCGGCCCTGGGTGAACTGGGCGCGTACGTCGACCAGTTCGGTGTCGCACAGCGCCGGATCGAAGAGCTGGGCGTCCCGCTTGCGGGCGCGGCCGAGGGGCGGCGGAGGCGGGGACATCCGCGGGATTCCCTCCAGAACACGGGCGCGGGCGGACGGTTTGGCTGGATGATCACGCACAGCAAAGCGGTACGCACAGCTCCGCGTCAAGGTCCAGTCCACTGCGTGGCGCGTTTCAACTGGTGCAGATGTGGGGACAGTTGGCGCGTTTCCACTCGTTCGCGGCCGCTGCGGCGGGCGAAGCGCCCGGCGACCCGGAGCCCACGGTGGCCGACGACGCGCTGGTCGTCGCGGAACGCTTCCGGGTCGTCGGGCGCCCGCCTCGACCGCGGCCGGGGACGGCCTGGCCCACCGCCTCGGCCGCTAGCCCACCGCCTTGGCCGCGGCGCGGCCCGCCGCGCGGCCCGAGAAGATGCAGCCGCCGAGGAAGGTGCCCTCCAGGGCGCGGTAGCCGTGGACCCCGCCGCCGCCGAAGCCGGCCGCCTCGCCCGCCGCGTACAGGCCGGGCAGCGGTTCGCCCGACCCGGTGAGGACCCGGGAGGACAGGTCGGTCTCCAGGCCGCCCAGGGACTTGCGGGTCAGGACGGACAGCCGTACGGCGATCAGCGGGCCCGCCTTCGGGTCGAGGATCCGGTGCGGGGCGGCGGTGCGGATCAGCTTGTCGCCGAGGTACTTGCGGGCTCCGTGGATGGCCGTCACCTGGAGGTCCTTGGTGAAGGGGTTGGCGATCTCCCGGTCCCGGGCCACGACCTCCCGGCGGACGGTCTCCTCGTCGAGCAGGTCCTCCTTGGTGACCGCGTTCATGCCGCGCACCAGCGAGGCGAGGTCGCGTTCGACGACGAAGTCCGCGCCGCGGTCCATGAAGGCCTTCACCGGCCCCGGTACGGCTTGGCGCGCCCGGTCGATGACGTCGCGGACCGACTTGCCGGTCAGGTCCGGGTTCTGCTCGGAGCCCGAGAGGCCGAACTCCTTGCCGATGATGCGCTGGTTGAGGACGAACCAGGTGTGGTCGTGGCCGGTCTTCATGATGTGGTCGAGGGTGCCGAGGGTGTCGAACCCGGGGAAGAGCGGTACGGGCAGCCGCTTGCCGGTGGCGTCCAGCCAGAGCGAGGACGGGCCGGGCAGGATGCGGATGCCGTGCCCGGCCCAGATCGGGTCCCAGTTCTCGATGCCCTCGGTGTAGTGCCACATCCGGTCCTTGTTGATGTGGCTGGCCCCGGCCTCCTCCGCGATGCCGAGCATCAGGCCGTCCACGTGCGCCGGGACCCCGGAGAGCAGCCGCTGCGGCGGGGTGCCGAGCCGGGCCGGCCACTGCTTGCGTACGAGGTCGTGGTTGCCGCCGATGCCGCCGCTGGTCACGATCACCGCCTGGGCCCGGAGGGAGAAGGCCCCGGTGCTCCCGCGGCCGCTCGCGGTGCCCCGTACGGCGTCGGAGGGCTCCAGGACCTCGCCCGTCACGGTGTCCAGGGCGCCGGCGGTCCGGGCGAGCCCCGTGACCCGGTGGCGGAAGCGGAGCTGGACCAGGCCGCGGGCCACCCCGGCGCGGACCCGCCGCTCGAAGGGGGCGACGAGGCCCGGCCCGGTGCCCCAGGTGATGTGGAAGCGGGGGACGGAGTTGCCGTGGCCGTTGGCGTCGTAGCCACCGCGTTCGGCCCAGCCGACCACCGGGAAGAAGCGGACGCCCTGGGCGTGCAGCCAGGGCCGCTTCTCACCGGCCGCGAAGTCGACGTACGCCTCGGCCCAGCGGCGCGGCCAGGCGTCTTCCTCGCGGTCGAAACCGGCGGTGCCGTGCCAGTCCTGGAGGGCGAGCTCGCGGTTGTCCTTGATCCGCATCCGCCGCTGTTCGGGCGAGTCGACGAAGAACAGCCCGCCGAAGGACCAGTGCGCCTGGCCGCCGATCGACTGCTCGGGCTCCTGGTCGAGCAGGATGACCTTGCGGCCCGCGTCGACGAGCTCGGCGGTGGCCGCGAGGCCGGCGAGCCCCGCCCCGATCACGATCACGTCTGCGTCGTACGTCATTGCGAACCCGTCCTCCGGTCGGTGGTGGGGCAGATCCTTGGCTACGGAGCGGTAACCAGTCAACAGCGGTGGTTGGATGAGCCTCGTGAGTGCTGCTGATGAAGTGCTGGACGTGGTGGACCGGGACGACCGGGTGACCGGGCGGGCGCCGCGGGGCGAGGTGTACGCGGGCGGGCTGCTCCACCGGTGCGTGTTCGTACAGGCCAGGGACGCGCTGGGGCGGATCTTCGTGCACCGGCGGACGGCGTCGAAGCTGGTCTTCCCGTCCGCCTACGACATGTTCGTGGGCGGGGTGGTGGGCGCCGGCGAGAGCTACGCCGGGGCCGCGCTGCGGGAGGCCGAGGAGGAGCTGGGCGTGGCGGGGCTGGCGCAGCCGGTGCCGCTGTTCAAGTTCCTGTACGAGGGGCCGGGCGGGGCCTGGTGGTCGTACGTGCACGAGGTGCGCTGCGAGCTGCCGGTGCGGCCGCAGGAGTCGGAGGTGGCCTGGCACGCGTGGCTCTCCGAGGAGGAACTGGCGGCGCGGGTCGCGGACGGGGAGTGGGAGTGGGTGCCGGACGGGCTGGAGGCGTACCGGCGACTGCGCGCGCACCGGGGGTCCCGCCAGTAGATTGACCAGGTGATCGACTTCGTCAAGGACGTGCGCCTCTGGTTCGCGCCGCAGCGGGTGAGGGACGAGGGCGAGACCCCCGACTACCGGTTCTCGCTGGCCAACGAGCGGACCTTCCTGGCCTGGATCCGGACCGCCCTCGCCCTGGTGGGCGGCGGGTTCGCGGTGGACCAGTTCCTGCCGGACCTGCGCTGGGGGGTGCGGGTCGGGATGTCCCTCGCGCTGCTCGCGGTGGGCGCCGCGTGTGCGCTGCGGGCGGTGAACCACTGGGTGCGGTGCGAGCGGGCGATGCGGCGGGGCGAGGACCTGCCGATCTCCCGGTTCCCGGTGGTGCTGAGCCTGGGCGTGGGGCTGGTCGCGGTGTCGATGATGCTGGTGGTGCTGCTGGGCTGGACAAGCGGGCGGTGAAGGCCTCCGGTGGGGCGGGCCGCGACGCGGGGCTGCAGCCCGAGCGGACCCGGCTCGCGTGGCGGCGTACGACGCTGGCGTGCTCGGTGACGGCGGTGCTGGCGCTGCGGACGGCGCTGCGCGGGTCGGGCTCGCCGGTGGAGGTGGTCGGGGCCGCGCTGATCGCGCTGATCTGGCTGGCGTTCCTGGGGGTCGCGCACCGCCGGGTGCGGCAGCTGGCGGCGGCCCGGCCGCCGGGGCTCGCTCCGCGGTCGGCGCTGGCGGCGGTGGCGTGCACGGTGGCGCTGTCGGTGTTCGCGGTGGCGGTCATCCTCTGAGCTGCCGATCGGATGATCCTGCTTATGCGTGCCGCTCGGGACACAACAGGCGATAAGGGATGTTCCGCACTAGCCTCGGCGCCATGACGACCATGCACCGGGAACACTCCACGCACGCGCACACCCACGGCCCCGACTGCGGCCACACCGAGGTGTCCCACGGGGACCACGTCGACTACGCGCACGACGGCCATCTGCACCGCGAGCACGCGGGGCACTGGGACGAGTGCGAGCCCGCGGGGCACGCCGCCCACGAGGGCCACGAGGGCCACGCCCACGGGCCGGCCTGCGGGCACGAGGCCGTGCAGCACGGAGACCACGTGGACTACGTGCACGACGGGCACCGGCACGCCGAGCACGACGGCCACTACGACGACCACTGACCGTGGCCGGAGGCACCACCGGCCGGCCGGGTGACCGACCCGCCGACCGGCCGGCCCCCGCCCTCCCCCGGCGCCGCCGCGACTGGCAGGATGCTGACCGCTTGTCAGAGCGACCCGGGGAGAGCATTCATGACCGCTGAAGAGCCGTACCTCGTCCAGCCCGCGACCGGGGTGTACGCGTACGTCCAGCCGGACGGCGGCTGGTGCCTGAACAACGCCGGCTTCGTGACCGACGGCGGCCGGACCCTGCTCATCGACACCGCGGCCACCGAGCGGCGGGCCCTGGCCCTGCGCGAGGCGGTCGTGGCGGCCGGGGTGCCGCTGCCGCGCACGGTGGTCAACACCCACCACCACGGCGACCACACGTACGGCAACGCCGTCTTCGCCCCCGAGGCGCTGATCCTCGGGCACGACAACGCGCGCACCGAGCAGATCGCGGCCGGGCACCAGCTGGAGCTGATCTGGCCCACCACCGACTTCGGCTCGGTCGAGATCACCGCGCCGGACCTCACGTACAACGACCGGACGACCCTCCACCTCGGCGAGACGGAGGTCCAGGTCATCCACCCGGGCGTCGCGCACACCACCGGGGACTCGATCGTGTTCCTGCCGCGGCAGCGGATCGTCTTCACCGGCGACCTGGTCTTCGCCGAGGGCACGCCGTTCCTGGCGATGGGCTCGCTGACCGGTTCGCTGCGGGCGCTGGAGCTGCTGCGCTCGCTGGGCGCGGAGACCGTCGTACCGGGCCACGGGCCGCTGACGGACCCGTCCGCGTACGAGGCCACCGAGCGCTATCTGCGGTACGTGGCCGAGCTGGCCCGCGAGGGCACGGCCAAGGGGCTGACCCCGCTGGAGGCGGCGCGGCAGGCCGATCTCGGCGAGTTCGCGGCCTGGCGGGAGAGCGAGCGGCTGGTGGCGAACCTGCACCGGGCGTACGCGGAGCTGGCCGGGGAACCGGAGGGGGCTCCGCTGAACATACTGGCGGTGCTCCAGGACATGACCGTGATGAACGGCGGGACGCCGATCCTCTGTCACGCGTGAGCCGGCGGTGCGGGCCGGGGGATCCCCTCCGGCCCGCATTCGTTTGCCCGTGCCCGTTCGCCCGTGTCCGTTCGGCCGCACTCGTTTGCCCGTACTCGTCCGGCCCGCGCACTGGACGACATACCGACTGGTCGGCATGATGTCACTCGTCCGTCCCGTCTCGTTCACTCCGTACGGAGGTGCGCACCATGACCTCAGCGTCAGAGTCCGCTTCGGCCGGCCCCCGGGGCCTCGACCTGGAGCGGCTGCGCGGCCATCTCGCCCGGGCGCGGCCCGGGCTCGTGGCCGGGGCGCTGCGCGGCCGGCTGATCGAAGGAGGCCGGTCGAACCTCACGTACGAGATCACCGACGGGACCGGCCGCTGGGTGGTGCGACGTCCGCCGCTCGGCCATGTCCTGGCCACGGCGCACGACATGAAGCGCGAGCACCGGGTCATCCGGGCGCTGCACGGCACGGCCGTGCCGGTGCCCGAGCCGGTGCTCCTGTGCGAGGACGAGTCGGTCCTCGGGGCGCCGTTCTACGTGATGGAGTACGTGGACGGGGTCCCGTACCGGACGGCCGACCAGCTCGCGGAGCTCGGCCCCGAGCGCACCCGGCGGGCGGTGCTGGGCCTGGTGGACACCCTGGTCGAGCTGCACGCGGTGGATCCGGAGGCGGTGGGCCTGGGCGACTTCGGCCGGCCCGAGGGCTTCCTCGACCGCCAGCTGCGGCGCTGGGGCAAGCAGCTCGACGCCTCGCGGGGGCGCGAGCTCGCGGGCATCGACGAGCTGCACGCCGCGCTCGGCCGCTCCCTGCCCGACTCCCCCGCCCCGACCGTGGTGCACGGGGACTTCCGGCTGGACAACGTGCTGATCGGCGGTCCGGACGACACGATCCGGGCAGTGCTGGACTGGGAGATGTCCACGCTCGGCGATCCGCTGACCGACCTCGGGCTGCTGGTGATGTACAGCTCGGACCTGGGGCTGGCGGATTCGCCGGTCAGCACGACGAGCGGCGCGCCCGGCCACCCGGCGCCGGCCGAGCTGATCGAGCGGTACGCCGCCCGCTCCGGCCGGGACACCGGCGCGATCGCCTGGTACACCGCCTTCGCCTGGTTCAAGCTCGCGGTGATCCTCGAGGGCATCCACTACCGCTACACGCTCGGGCAGACGGTGGGCGCGGGCTTCGACCGGATCGGCGATCTGGTCCCGGTCTTCATCGAGCACGGCCTGACCACGCTCCAAGCCCCCCGTACGTTCCGGAACGGCCAGGAAGGCTGAGACACACCCATGGACTTCGCATTCGACGCACGGACCGAGGAACTCCGCGAGCGGCTCCTCGCGTTCATGGACGAGTACGTGTACCCGGCGGAACCCGTCGCCGCCGAGCAGCGCGCGCGGCTGGCCTCGCCCTGGGACACCCCGGCCGTCTTCGGTGAACTGAAGGCCGAGGCGCGCCGTCAGGGCCTGTGGAACCTCTTCTTGCCGGATGCCGGGTACGGCGCCGGGCTGACCAACCTCCAGTACGCCCCGCTCGCCGAGATCACCGGCCGCAGCCCGCACCTGGCGCCGATGGCGACCAACTGCGCGGCCCCGGACACCGGGAACATGGAGCTGCTCGCGCAGTTCGGCAGCGAGGAGCAGAAGAAGCAGTGGCTGGAGCCGCTGCTGGCCGGCGAGATCCGGTCCGCCTTCGCGATGACCGAGCCGGAGGTGGCCTCCTCGGACGCGACGAACATCGAGACCCGGATCGAGCGTTCGGCGGACGGGTCCGAGTACGTGGTCACCGGCCGCAAGTGGTTCATCTCCGGGGCCATGAACCCGGACTGCAAGATCTTCATCGTGATGGGCAAGACCGACCCGGAAGGCGCCGATCCGCGCCGCCAGCAGTCGATGATCCTGGTCCCCCGCGACACCCCGGGTGTCGAGGTGCGCCGCGCGATGACCGTGTACGGGTACGAGGACCACGACCACGGCGGCCACGCCGAGGTGGTCTTCGACGGGGCCCGGGTGCCGGCCGCGAACCTGATCGGCGAGGAGGGCACCGGCTTCGCGATCGCCCAGGCCCGGCTCGGCCCGGGCCGGATCCACCACTGCATGCGGCTGATCGGCATGGCGGAGCGGGCCATCGAGCTGATGTGCCGGCGCGCGGTGGGCCGTACGGCCTTCGGCAAGGAGCTGGCCGCGCAGGGAGTCGTACAGAACTGGATCGCGGACGCCCGGGTCACGGTGGAGCAGCTGCGCCTGCTGGTGCTGAAGACCGCCTGGCTGATGGACACGGCCGGCAACCGGGGCGCGCACACCGAGATCCAGGCCATCAAGATCGCGACCCCGCGGGCGGTGGTGCGGATCCTGGACGACGCGGTGCAGCTGCACGGCGCGGGCGGGGTGAGCCAGGACTTCCCGCTGGCCGAACTGTGGGCGGCGGCACGGACGTTGCGGCTCGCGGACGGGCCGGACGAGGTGCACCAGCGCTCGCTGGCGCACCGGGAGCTGAAGAAGTACGCGGGCCGCTCGTGAACGTGTAGGAATCGTGCAGGAGTTCGCGCGAACCCATGTGCGACGTGAAGGCGGTGCGGGGGGCCTTTTAAGAAACCTTGTTGAACAACCCCGAACCGCCGGTACGTTCTTGATTTGCGCCTGTCAATCGGAACAGGGTTCTCCAGAACGTTTGACGCCCCACACGTCAGCAAGAGGAGAACTCTCCAGATGGCAACTCACAAGCGCTCGCGCACTTTCCGGTACGCGGCGATCGGCGCGGGGGTCGCTGCCGCGGCCACTGTCGCCCTGGTCGCCAGCCCCTTAGCGGGGGCGGCGACACCGGCCGAGGGCACGGTGTACGGACTGGGCGCACCCGGTGCGATCAACGGTAGCTACGTCGTCATCCTCGACGCATCCGCGAACAAGGAACAGCTGGCCAAGAAGTACGGCGGCGAGCTCCAGCGCACGTACAGCTCCGGGGTCAACGGCTTCTCGGCCTCGGGCATGAGCGAGACCGAGGCCAAGCGGCTCGCGGCGGACCCGGCCGTCGGCAAGGTCGTGCAGAACAAGAAGTTCACCATCAAGGCCACGCAGGACAACCCGCCTTCATGGGGTCTGGACCGGATCGACCAGACGGCCAAGGCGGGCGACAAGAAGTACAACTACCCCGACAGCGCCGGCGAAGGCGTGACGGCGTACGTCATCGACACCGGGATACGCACGACCCACAAGGACTTCGGCGGTCGCGCGACGTCCGGCTTCGACGCGGTGGACAACGATGACAAGGCCGACGACGGCAACGGCCACGGCACGCACGTCGCGGGCACCATAGCCGGGACCGCGCACGGTGTCGCCAAGAAGGCGAAGCTGGTCGCCGTGCGGGTGCTGGACGACAACGGCTCCGGCACGACCGAGCAGGTGGTCGCTGGGATCGACTGGGTCACCCAGCACCACTCGGGACCCTCGGTGGCC
The DNA here is from genome assembly GCF_000717915.1 of Streptomyces sp. NRRL S-244. Taxonomy (GTDB): domain Bacteria; phylum Actinomycetota; class Actinomycetes; order Streptomycetales; family Streptomycetaceae; genus Streptomyces. The sequence goes on along the minus strand of NZ_JOCX01000048.1, from coordinate 2,639 downwards.
AACATGAGCCTGGGCGGCGGCGCGGACGAGGCCCTCGACGAGGCGGTGCGCCGGGCGATCGCCTCGGGTGTCACCTTCGCGGTGGCGGCGGGCAACGAGTCGGCCGACGCCGGCCAGGGCTCGCCCTCGCGGGTCCCGGAGGCGATCACCGTGGCGTCGAGCACCATCGACGACGAGCAGTCCTCGTTCTCGAACTTCGGCTCCGTGGTGGACCTGTACGCGCCGGGCTCGGACATCACGTCCGACTGGAACGACAGCGACACCGGCACGAAGACCATCTCGGGCACCTCCATGGCCACCCCGCACGTCGTGGGAGCCGCGGCGGTCTACCTGGCCGGGCACCCGTCCGCGACCCCGGCGCAGACGGCCGCGGCGCTGACGGCCGCGGCCACGAGCGGCGCGGTGACCAACCCCTCGGCGGGCACGGCGAACAAGCTCCTGAAGGTCGCCCCGTAGCCGACGGCCCCGTACGCTCCGGGTCGTGATCCATTTCAAGGTGGCTGCAGAAGGCCCCGACCCGCTGTCCGTATGGTTCGAACCGCTCGCCTGGGAGGTGGTCCTCGATCCGGGGGACCACCTCCTCGTCGCGTGGCCGGACTACAGTCCCGGTCCGCAGCTCGCCCCGGTGTTCCGCCACGAGCCGGGATGCCTGTCGATCCTGGAGCCGAACTGGATACCGGGGAGCGAGCCGGGCTACGCGCGGGTCTGGAACTCCGCCGGCGAGGAGATCACGTACTAGGGGGGGTGTCCCTGGGGACCTCAGGGACGCAGGGCGCGCAGCAGCAGGTCGGCGAGGTGATCGGCGACCTGCTGCGGCGTGAGCGGACCGTCCGCCCGGTACCAGGTGGACAGGTGGTGGACGGACCCGAAGTGGTAGTCCACCACCAGGTCCGCGGGGGTGGCGGTGGAGAACACCCCGGTGCGCTGGCCCTCCTCGACCAGCGCCCGGAACCGCTCGTGGTAGCGCCGGCGCTCCGCCCGTACCTGCTTGAACTTCTCCGGACTGAGCTGGTGCATCGACCGGAAGAAGATCGCCGCGTCGTCGAGGTTCTCGATGGTGGTGACCACCACGTCGGCGGCCGCGGCGCGCAGCCGCTCCTCGACCGGGGCGCCGGAATCGGCCACCGCGTCGAGGCGCTGCTGCTGGCGGCGCAGCATCCGCGCGTACACCTCGTGCAGCAGGTCGTCCTTGGACCCGAAGTAGTGGTAGAGCGCGCCCTTGGTGACCCCCGCGGCCTCGACGATCTCCTGGACGGAGGTGCGGTCGTAGCCGCGCTCGGCGAAGAGCCGGGTGGCGACGGCCAGCAGCCGCTGCGGCACCGGGGTCTCGTGCGTGCCTTCGGGCTCCGTGGTCCTGGCAGCCATGGCGCTGACCTTCCCTTCCCTGTTCCCTGGTCCGTACGACCAGCTGTGCGAGCGGCTGTACGACCGTACGGCTGTTTTCAGCCTCGGTCGCGCAGTTCCCGTCGCAGGATCTTGCCACTCGTCGTCTTCGGCAGGACAGGCAGGATCTCGACTTGGCGCGGGTACTTGTACGCGGCGATGCGGGCGGCGCAGTACGCGGACAGCTCCTCGGGCCGCGCCGAGGTGCCGGGGCGCAGGCTCACGTACGCCTTCACGCTCTCGCCCCGGTACGGGTCCGGGACGCCGACCACGGCCGCCTCGCGCACGGCGGGGTGGGTGTAGAGCACGTCCTCGACCTCGCGGGGCCAGACCTTGAACCCGGAGGCGTTGATCATGTCCTTCTTGCGGTCGACGACGTAGAGCCAGCCGTCCGCGTCCATGAATCCGACGTCGCCGGTGCGCAGTTCCCCGTCCGGGAAGGCCTTGGCCGTGTCCGCCGGCAGCCCCCAGTAGCCGGGGACGACCTGGGGTCCGCGGACGGCGATCTCGCCGCTCTCGCCGAAGGGCACCTCGGCCCCTTGCTCGTCCAGGATCCGTACGAGCGTGTCGGCGCCGGGCAGGCCCACGGAGAGGGTGCCGGAGGCGGGGTCCACCGGGGCCTCGAGGTGTACGGGCACGGAGGCGCAGGGGGCGGTGCACTCGGTGAGGCCGTAGCCGTTGCGCAGGTAGAAGCCGAAGGCGGCGCGCAGGCGCTCGACGAGCGCGGGCGGGAGCGGGGCGCCGCCGGAGGAGAGCACCTGGAACGAGGCGAAGTGGTCGGCGGTGGCCTCGGGGTGGGCGGCGAGGGCCATGAAGGCGGTGGCCGGGCCGACGGCGTAGGCGGGGCGGTGCGCCAGGAAGGCGTCGAGGACGACGCCGGCGTCGAAGCGGTGGGCGAGGACGAGGGTGCCGGCGTTGGCGAAGCAGGCGCCGAGCTCGCAGACCATGCCGGTGATGTGGAAGAGGGGCGCGAGGGCGAAGTACGTGGCGCCCTCGGGGAGCGGGTGTCCGGTGACCTGCCGGACGGCGTTGTGGGTGAGCGCGCCGTGCGGGTTCATGGCGCCCTTGGGGGTGCCGCTGGTGCCGGAGGTGTAGCTGATGAGGGCGGTGTCGGCGGCGGTGAGGCCGGGGTCGGGCGGGGCGGGGTGGCCGCGGCGGGCCACGGCGGTGAGGTCGGCCGGGGCCACGGGGCCGGCGGGGGCCGGCGGGGCGGCGGACGGTTCGGCGGGGGCCGGCGGGGCGGTGGGGTCCGGTTC
>NZ_JOCX01000047.1 GCF_000717915.1 Streptomyces sp. NRRL S-244 | reverse complement strand
GAGATTGCCTCTTGTCTCGTGGGCTCGGAGATGTGTATAAGAGACAGCCCGATCCCCGAACCCCGATCCCCGACCCCCGGTCACCCGACCGGGACTCCCGCCGCAGAAGCACCCCCCGGCGGGACACGCAAAACACCATCGGGACCCCCGCCCACCCCGGACGGGAGTCCCGATCAAAAGGCCGCGACCGGCGGAATCAGCCGCGCCCGCGCCACGGCAGCTCCGCCGTCACCACCGTCCCCTCCCCCTCGGGGGAGTCGACGACGAACACCCCGTCCACCGCCCGCAGCCGTTCAGCCAGCCCCGCCAGCCCCGACCCGCGCCCCACATCGGCCCCGCCCCGCCCGTCGTCCGAAACCCGGATCAGCAACCGCCCGGAAGCGGTCCCGGAGGCCCGCCGGACCTCCACGCTCGCCCCCCGCGCCCCCGCGTGCTTGCTCACGTTCTGCAGCAGCTCCGACACCGTGAAGTACGCGATCCCCTCTATCGCGGCCGCGGGCCGCTGCTCCAGGTCCACCGCCACCTTCACCGGCACCACGCACCGCGAAGCCACCGCCGACAGTGCCGCGTCCAGCCCCCGGTCCGTCAGCACCGCCGGGTGGATCCCCCGCGCCAGATCCCGCAGTTCCTGAAGCGCCAGCTTCACTTCCCCGTGTGCCTCGTCGACCATCGCCGCCGCCGCGTCCGGATCCTCCAGCAGCTTCTCCTTCGCCAGACCCAGCCCCATCGCGAGCGCCACCAGCCGCGCCTGCGCCCCGTCGTGCAGGTCCCGCTCGATGCGCCGCATGTCGGCCGCCGCCGTGTCCACGACCACCCCGCGGTCGGACTCCAGCTCCGCGATCCGCCGCTCCAGCTCGTCCGAGGGCGACAGCAGCCCTCGTACCATCAGCCGGTCCACGTTCGACAGCCAGCGCACCAGGTACGGCAGCACCGGCCACAGCACCAGCAGCCCCATCAGTGCCACCGTGAACGTCAGTACCCCCCACGGCAGCCGCACCAGCTCGTACAGCACGGTCCGCCACGCCACCGGGTCCTTCACGCCCGCCCACAGCCAGGGGAAGAACCCGCCGGCCCGCCGCGGCCCCGGCAGCGGAGTCGGCTCCTCCACCCGTACGCCCAGCAGCACGCGCGCCCGCGCCCGCTCCAGCCGTCCCAACTGGCGGGACCCGAGCAGGCCGACCGCGAGCAGCGGAACGCCGATCGCGGTCACGGACAGGCCGCCCGCGGTCGCCACCATGATCACCGTGTAGACGAACCCGACGATCGCGAGCGGAAGATTGCCCAGCAGATGGACGGTCTCTTTCCACGCCGCGGCCCCCAGGGCAGGGCGTACGGGCGGAGGCCGGTCGTTGTCGAGGCCTGGGTGGGAGACTTGAATGGGCGCGGTCATGCGGCCCAGCCTGCCAATTCCGGCCCGCCGGTGCCATGGGGGAGCCGGGCCCCGGTAAACGGGGGATAACCCCACCCTGTGTGGACCAGGCCCTAGACTCCCGTCCGTACCAGATCATCGACAGTGGCCAAGGAGCGAGGAACGGACGTGCCCGACCCAACGGTATCGACCGTAACCGTGCTCGCAGCGGACTATTTCCGGAGTTATTCGGTCGTCGGCCTGCTGGCCGTCCTCGGTGTGCTCTTCGTAGCCGTCGCGTTCGGCGCGGGCCGCCTGCTGAGACCGGTCGTCCCGACCCCTGAGAAGCTGCTGACGTACGAGTGCGGCGTGGACCCCGTCGGCGAGGGCTGGGCGCACACCCAGGTCCGCTACTACGTCTACGCGTTCCTCTACGTCATCTTCGCCGTCGACTCGATCTTCCTCTTCCCGTGGGCGACGGTGTTCGCCGCCGCCGGTTACGGCGCCACCACGCTCGTGGAGATGTTCATCTTCCTGGGCTTCCTGGCCGTCGGCCTGCTCTACGCGTACAAGAAGGGCGTCCTCGAATGGACGTGACACCGGCCGGGACGTCGGCCGAGCCCCAGCTGCTCCCGGAGCCCAAGCGCCTGGGAGTCCTCTCCCGCCTTGCGCCCGAGCCCATGAAGGTGGTCCTGAACTGGGGCCGCCGCTACAGCCTGTGGGTCTTCAACTTCGGCCTCGCCTGCTGCGCGATCGAGTTCATCGCCGCGTCCATGGCCCGGCACGACTTCATCCGGCTCGGGGTCATCCCGTTCGCGCCCGGCCCGCGCCAGGCGGACCTGATGATCGTCTCGGGCACGGTGACGGACAAGATGGCGCCGGCCGTGAAGCGGCTGTACGAGCAGATGCCGGAGCCGAAGTACGTCATCTCCTTCGGCGCCTGCTCCAACTGCGGCGGCCCGTACTGGGACTCGTACTCGGTGACGAAGGGCGTCGACCAGATCATCCCGGTCGACGTCTACGTCCCCGGCTGCCCGCCGCGTCCGGAGGCGCTGCTCCAGGGCATCCTCAAGCTCCAGGAGAAGATCGCCAGGGAGTCGCTGGCGGACCGCTACGCGACGGACCCCTCGACCGCCCAGCTCACGAGCAGCCTGGTCAAGCCCCCGCCGGCCCCTGGAGCGGGCGCATGAACCTCTACGACTCCCTCCCCGACGCGGCCGCCACGATCTTCGGCGCGGAGGCGACCGCCTCGTACGCGTACGAGGTCCTGACGGTGGACGTCCCGGTCGGAAGCTGGATCCCGGCGCTGGAGATCGCCCGGGACAAGCTGGGCTGCACGTACTTCGACTGGCTGAGCGCGGTGGACGAGCCGGGCACGGGCTTCCGCGTCTGCGCGCACGTCGTGTCGCTGGAAAACCACCGCGTACGCCGTCTGCTCCTGCGTACGACGGTCCCGCACACCGCCCCCTCGCTCCCCTCCGCGGTCGCGGTCTACGCGGGCGCGGAATGGCACGAGCGCGAGACGTACGAGATGTTCGGAGTGGTCTTCACGGACCACCCGCACCTGGTCCCGCTCCTCCTCCCGGAAAACTTCGAAGGCCACCCCCTGCGGAAGGACTTCGTCCTGGCCGCACGCGTCGCGAAGGCCTGGCCGGGAGCCAAGGAGCCGGGCGAGGCGCACGACCCCGACGCCCCGAAGCGCCGCCAGATGCTCCCGCCGGGCGTACCGGACCCCAACGACTGGGGCCCCATGAAGGGCCAGCTCCCCCCGGCCCCCACCCGCCCCGCCCGGGCCGCCCGCACCCCGCGCGCGGCGGCCGCAGGGGCGGCGGGAGCCGAAGCCCCCGCCCGCCCGCCGCGCCGCACGCGCTCGGTCGCGGACGGCTCGGCGAGCCAGGCCGTCCCCCCGGAGCCCGAGGCCGAGGGCGGGCAGGCCGATGCGCCCCCGCCTCCGGAGGGTCCGGCAGTCCGTGGCCGCACGGTGGCGCCGGGCCGGCGCCCCGCTCCCCGCAGCGCGGACGCGCCCTGGCACAACCCCCGGCCCGCCTTCACGGAACCGCAGCCCACGCCCGAAGCCGAGGCCGCAGCCACACCCGCGGCCGCACCCGCGGCCGACCCGGGCCCGAAGGGCGAGCCGAAGACCACGCCCAAGGCCGGCCCGCGGCCCGCCGCCGAGCCGGAGCCCGCCCCCGGCGCGCAGGCCGCGCCCGACGGCACCCCCGAATCCGAATCCGACACCAACGGAGGCGACGCGTGAACGACGTCCTCGACGTCGCGCTGCGACTCATCGTCGTCTTCGCGGTGTTCCTCGTGCTCCCGCTCGTCGTCGGGCAGACCGAGCACAAGGTCATGGCCCACATGCAGGGCCGCCTCGGCCCCATGTATGCCGGCGGCTTCCACGGCTGGGCCCAGCTCGTCGCCGACGGCGTGAAGTTCGCGCAGAAGGAGGACATCGTCCCGGCGGGCGCCGACCGCCGCATCTTCCAGCTCGCCCCCGCCGTCGCCCTGCTCCCGTACCTCCTCGTCCTCGTCGCCATCCCCATCGGCCCCGGCGAAGGCGCCGTCGGCCAGGCCATCGACGCCGGGCTGTTCTTCGTACTCGCCGTCATGGGCGTCGGAGTCCTCGGCAGCCTCATGGCCGGCTGGGCCTCCGCCAACAAGTTCTCCCTGCTCGGCGGCCTGCGCACCGCCGCCCAGCTCCTCGCGTACGAGCTCCCCATGCTGCTCGCCGCCGCCTCCGTCGCGATGGCCGCCGGGACCGTGTCCCTCCCCGGCATCGTCGACGCCTTCCAGTGGTGGTGGCTCCCCTGGCAGATCACCGGCGCGCTCGTCTTCTTCACCGCGGGCCTCGCCGAACTCCAGCGGCCCCCCTTCGACATGCCCGTCGCCGACTCCGAGATCATCTTCGGCGCGTACACCGAGTACACCGGCCTGCGCTTCGCGCTGTTCCTGCTCGCCGAGTACGCCGGCATCGTCGTCCTCTGCGCCCTCACCACCGTCCTCTTCCTCGGCGGCTGGCACGGCCCGGTCGCCGACGGCTGGGTCTGGACCCTCCTGAAGACCGCGGTCCTCGCCTTCGTCGTGATCTGGCTCCGGGTCAGCTACCCCCGCCTTCGCGAGGACCAGCTCCAGAAGCTCGCCTGGACCACACTCATCCCGCTCGCGCTCGCCCAGATCGCGCTCACCGGCATCGTGAAGGTGGCGATCAGCTGATGCCCATCCCCGGATCCGGCCTCGCCAAGGGCCTCGCCGTCACCCTGCGCACGATGACGAAGCGCGCGCACACCGCCCAGTACCCCGAAGTGCAGCCCGAGCTCCCGCCCCGCTCCCGCGGGGTCATCGGCCTGTTCGAGGAGAACTGCACGGTCTGCATGCTGTGCGCCCGCGAGTGCCCCGACTGGTGCATCTACATCGACTCCCACAAGGAGACGGTCCCGGCCGCCGCCCCCGGCGGCCGCGAGCGAAGCCGCAACGTCCTCGACCGCTTCGCCATCGACTTCTCCCTCTGCATGTACTGCGGCATCTGCATCGAGGTGTGCCCCTTCGACGCCCTCTTCTGGTCGCCGGAGTTCGAGTACGCGGAGACGGACATCCTCGAACTCACCCACGAGCGCGACAAGCTGCGCGAGTGGATGTGGACCGTCCCGGCCCCGCCCGCCCTGGACCCGGCCGCGGAGGAGCCCAAGGAGATCGCCGCCGCCCGCAAGGCGGTGGAGAAGGCCGAAGCCGCGGCCGCCGCGGCAGCCGCCGCGGCAGCCGCCGAAACCACCGCGCCCACGACGCCCGAGACCGACACGCCCACCACCCCGGAGGGAGACGCGTGACCGACCTGACCCCCGCGGCCACCGACCTGGCCGCCGCGGCGACGGGCCACGGGTTCCTCTCCCCGACCGGCGTCGAGATCGCCTTCGTCCTCGTCGGCCTCGCCACCCTCGGCGCGGCCGCCGTCACCGTCACCACCAAGCAGCTCGTGCACGCCGCCCTCTGGCTGGTCGTCGCGCTCGGCGGCATCGCCGTCGAGTACCTGCTGCTGACCGCCGAGTTCATCGCCTGGGTCCAGGTCCTGATCTACCTCGGATCCGTGGTCGTCCTCCTCCTCTTCGGGCTGATGCTCACAAAGGCCCCCATCGGGCGCTCCCCGGACGCCGACTCGAACAACCGCTGGGTCGCGCTCGGCGTCGCCCTCGTCGCGGCCGCATCCCTCGTCTGGGTCGTCGTCGACGCCTTCCGCACCACCTGGATCGACCTCGACGGCCCCGCCCAGGGCTCGACGAAGGTCTCCGGCGAGATCCTCTTCCAGCACTGGGTGCTGCCCTTCGAAGCGCTCTCCGTCCTGCTCCTCGCGGCCCTGATCGGCGCCATCGTGCTCTCCCGCAGGGACGCCGCCGGCGGGTCCGACGACAACACGAAGGGGCAGCAGCGCTGATGCACCTCGCCTACCCCGCCGTGCTCGCGGCGCTCCTCTTCTGCACGGGCCTGTACGGAGTGCTCGCCCGCCGCAACGCCATCCTGGTCCTGATGTCCGTCGAGCTGATGCTCAACGCCGTCAACCTCAACCTGGTGGCCTTCGACGTCTGGCTGCGCGACGCCCTGCACGCCGGCCAGGCCCTCACCCTCTTCACGATCGCCATCGCCGCCGCCGAGATCGGCATCGGCCTCGCGATCGTGCTGATGGTGTACCGCAACCGCGGCACCTCGGACGTCGACCGGCTGCGCGACACCGCCGAGGGCCACGAGCCCGCCCCGAACGACCAGCCCGCCCCGAACAACCAGAGCGAGGTCACCGCGTGAGCACCACGACCCTCGCGGTCCTCGTCCCGCTCCTGCCCTTCCTGGGCGCGGTGGCGGGACTGCTGCTCGGCCGCCGCGCCCCCGGGTTCGTCCGGCCCCTCGCCGTGCTGCCGGTGCTGGCCGCGGCCGTACTGGCCGTGCTCGTCGCCGTCCGCCAGGGCGGCGGCAAGCCGATCGTCGCCTCGACCGAGCTGACCCCGACCGGCTCCGTGCCGATCGACCTCTCGCTCTACCTGAACGGCTTCGCCGTCCTGGTCGCCGTGCTCGTCGGCCTCGTCGCCACCTGCGTACAGCTCTACTCGACGGCGTACCTCCGCGAGGACCCGCGCTACCCCTCGTACGCCGCTCTGGTCTCCCTGTTCACCTCCGCCATGCTGCTCGTCGTCTACACCGGCGACCTGATGGTGCTGCTGGTCGGCTGGGAGGTCATGGGCATCTGCTCCTACTTCCTCGTCGGCCACTACTGGGAGACCGAGGCGGCCCGCTCCGCCTCCCTGAAGGCCTTCCTCGTCACCAAGCTCGGCGACGTCCCCTTCCTGATCGGCCTGTTCGCGCTCGCCACCGACGCCGACTCCTTCGAGATCTCCAAGATCCTGGGCGCCGTCGCCGCGGGAGGACTCGACCACCCGACGCTGATCGCCCTGCTGCTGCTCGCCGGAGTCGCGGGCAAGTCCGCGCAGTTCCCGCTGCACACCTGGCTCCCCGACGCCATGGCGGGCCCCACCCCGGTCTCCGCGCTGATCCACGCCGCGACGATGGTCGCCGCCGGTGTCTACTTCGTCGCCCGCCTCCTCCCGGTCTTCGCGGCCTCCGCGGCCGCCCTGGTGGTCATGGCCGTCATGGCGGCCGTCACGATGCTCGGCTCCGGCCTCGCGGCCCTGGCCCAGGACGACATCAAGCGCGTACTCGCCTACTCCACGATCGGCCAGCTCGGCTACATGATCGGGGCCCTGGCCGTCACCGACCGCGGCGCCGCCGTCTTCCACCTCCTGTCCCACGGCGTCTTCAAGGCGCTCCTGTTCCTCGGTGCGGGCGTGATCATCCACGCTTCCGGGACGAACTCCCTGGCCGCCATGTCCCGCATGGACGGCCTGGCCAAGCGCATCCCCGACGCCTTCTGGACCATGACGATCGCGCTGCTCGCGCTCGCCGCGATCCCGCCCTTCGCCGGCTTCTTCTCCAAGGAAGCCGTCCTCGTCGCCGCCGAGCACGCCGCCACCGGGCACTCGGAGTCCGCTCCCAGCGCCGCCGGCTGGGTCGTGCTCGTCGCCGGCGTGCTGACCGCCCTGCTCACCGCCGCCTACGCCACCCGGCTGTGGCTGATGGCCTTCCGCGGCCGGGGCGCCGCCGCCCCCGACCACGGCAAGGAGCCCGTCGCCATGACCGGCGTGCTGTGGCTGCTCGCGATCCCGACCATCGGACTCGGCCTCGCCGCCGGCCCGATCGCCGACTGGTTCGACGGCAACGAGCTCACCCCGACGCTGACCACCTCCGTCCTCGGCACCGGAGCCGCAGCCGTCGGCGCGGTCCTGACGTACGCCCTGTGGCAGCGGGCCACCGCGAAGGCCGCCACGGCTCCCGCCGCGACCGGACCCGCCCCCGGCGCGACCCCCGGACGCACCCCCGGCGCCACCGCCGCCGCGACCGAGCAGCCCGCCGCCGTGGCCGCCGCGGTGTCCGCGGCCACCGCGGCCGCCGAGTCCGCGGCCGAGGCACCCGAGGTCGCGGAGGTCAGCCACGAGCACCCCGCCGTCCCGGCGGGTCCCGCCGCCGACCCCGGCCGGGCCCTCCTGGGCCCCCTGCACCGCCACGCGGCCGACGGCTTCCACCTCGACGCCGTCTACGACCGGCTGTTCGTCCGCCCCGTCCGCGCCGCCGCGAGCCTCGTCCGCTTCCTCGACCGCGAGGTCGTGGACACGTACGTCAGCGGCGCGGGCGCCGGCCCCCGGCTGCTCGGCAGCCTCGTACGCCGGGCCCAGACCGGCAACGTACAGAGCTACCTGAGCGCCCTGCTCGCCGGCGCCGTGGTCCTGGCGATCGCCACCGCCGTCCTCGCCAACGTCAACGCCGGATCGTGAGCCGTGAGTCAGCCGTGATTGATATCAGCCCGTCCGTGATGCAGTTCCTTCTGGCGTTCGTCGTGGCCGCACCGCTCCTCGGCGCGGCCGCGGCCCTCCTGCCCGCCCCGCCCGGGCTCAAGGGCAAGAGCCCCGAACAGGCCGTGCTGCGCCACGGCGTGACCGTGACCGGCGTGATCCTCGCCGCGGCCATCGCCCTCGCCCTGGGCTTCGACCACGACGCCCCCGCCCGCTTCCAGGCGACCACGGACATCAGCTGGATCCAGGCGCTGAACGTCCGGATCCACCTCGGCATCGACGGCATCTCGCTCCCCCTCCTCCTGATGACCGCGCTGCTGTTCTTCCTCTGCGCGCTCTACAGCTACTTCAAGCTCCCCGAAGGCCCCTCCCCGAAGGCCTTCGTCGCCCTGCTCCTCGTCCTCGAATCCGGCACCCTCGCGACCTTCGCCGTCCTCGACCTGCTGCTGTTCTTCCTCGCCTTCGAGATGGTCCTCATCCCGATGTACTTCCTCATCGCCCGCTGGGGCGGTGCTCAGCGGCAGGCCGCCGCCTGGAAGTTCATCCTCTACACCCTCCTCGGCTCCGTGGTCATGCTGCTCGGACTGCTGCTCATCGGACTGAACAGCGGCACCTTCGACATGGTGGCACTCGCCTCTGACAACGGCCGCGAACTGTCCCACACCACCCAGCTCCTGGCCGTCCTCTCCATCGGTCTCGGCCTCGCCGTGAAGACCCCGATGTGGCCGCTGCACAGCTGGCTGCCCGACGCCCACACGGCCGCCCCCACCGTCGGATCCGTCCTGCTGGCCGGCGTCCTGCTCAAGATGGGCACCTACGGGTTCGTCCGCATCCTGCTCCCCGTCACCCCCGACGGCATGGCGACCTTCGCCCCCTACCTGGGCGCCTTCGCCGCCGTCGGCATCGTCTACGGGTCCCTCGCCTGCCTCTCGCTCGCCCGCAAGGGCAACAAGGGCGACCTCAAGCGCCTCATCGCGTACTCCTCCGTCGGCCACATGGGCTTCGTCCTCCTCGGCATCGCCTCCATGACCCCCACCGGCGTCAACGGCGCGCTGTTCGCGAACGTCGCCCACGGCCTGATCACCGGCCTCCTCTTCTTCCTGGTCGGCGCCCTCAAGGACCGCTACGGCACCGCCGACCTCGACACCCTCGCCGGAGCCACCGGGGCCGCCCTCTACGGCCGCGCCCCCCGCCTCGGCGCCTTCCTCGCCTTCGCGGCCGTCGCCTCCCTCGGCCTGCCCGGCCTCGCCGGCTTCTGGGGCGAGATGCTGGCCCTGTTCGGCGCGTTCGACCCGGCGCAGGGCCTCTCCCGGCCCGCCTTCCTCACGTACATGGCCTTCGGCGCGTTCGGCACCCTGCTCACCGCCGCCTACCTGCTGATCGTCGTACGGCGCGTCTGCATGGGCGATCCCAAGGCCCTGCCCGAGCACGGTTCCCGGTCAGCGTCCGCGTCCGGCTCCGCGTCCGCGTCCGGCTCCGCGTCCGCGTCCGGCTCCGCACCCGCGCTCGAACTCGCCGACATCCAGCGCTACGAGTTCGCCGCCTGGACCCCGCTCGTGGCCCTCACCGTCCTCGCCGGCCTGTGGCCCGCCGTCCTCCTCGGCCTCACCGACCCGGCCGTCCAGAAGCTCCTCGCAGGAGGCAACGCATGACGGCCCTGACGGCCTCCGTTCTGTCCGCCCCCTCGGCGGCCCCGGCCGCCGAGGCCACGAGCCTCGTCCAGAGCGTCGACTGGCTCGCGATCACCCCCGTGGTCCTCCCCGCCGCCGTCGCCCTGGTCGTCCTGGTCGCCGACCTCTTCGTACCGGAGCGGCGCAAGCCGCTGCTCGGCTGGCTCTCCGTCGCCGGCCTCGCCGCCGCGACCGCCGCCCTGCTGCCGCTGCGCGCCGGCGACCGCGCCACCTTCTGCCTCACCACCGACCCCGCCGCGTGCAGCTACACCGCCGACCACTTCGCGCTCGTCATCCAGTTCCTGGTACTGGCCGGCGCCCTGGTCACCGCCCTGCTGTCGGTCACCGCCGTCCGCGACGCGCGCATGCCGGCCGGCGAGTACTGGTTCCTGCTGCTGTCCTCCGCCGCCGGCGCCGCCCTGCTGCCCGCCTCCCGCGACCTCGCCACCCTGATCGTCGCCCTCGAAGTCGCCTCGCTGCCCGCCTTCGCCCTCGTCGGCATGCGCCGCGGCGACCGCCTCTCCTCCGAGGCCGCCCTCAAGTTCTTCCTGTCCTCCGTCACCGCCACCGCCGTGTCGCTGCTGGGCGTCAGCTTCGTCTACGCCGCCACCGGCTCCCTGCACCTCACGCAGGTCGCCGACCGGCTCGAAGACGTCCCCGGGCAGCTCGACACCCTCGCCATGGCCGGGGTCGCGCTCACCCTCGTCGGCTTCGCCTTCAAGACCGCCGCCGTCCCCTTCCACTTCTGGGTCCCGGACACCTACGTCGGCGCGCCGCTGCCCATCGCGGGCTACCTCTCCGTGATCGGCAAGGCCGTCGGCTTCACCGGCCTCATCCTCGTCACGGTGATCGCCTTCCCCGCGTACTCCGACGTCTGGGGCCCGGCCCTCGCCGTCCTCGCCGCGCTCACGATGACCGTGGGCAACGCCGCCGCGCTGCGCCAGTCCGCCGACCGCCCGAACAGCGCCGTACGGCTGCTCGCCTGGTCCTCGGTCGGCCAGGCCGGCTACCTGCTGGTCCCGATCGCCGCCGCCGCGTACTCCGGGCGCGACCAGATCGGCTCCACCGTCGCGTACGCCCTCATGTACGCCGTCGTGAACCTCGGCGCCTTCGCCGTGGCCGCCCTCGTCGGCCGTACGAAGCCGCTCCACCGGATCAGCGACTACCGCGGGCTGTACGCCGAGCGCCCGCTGGCCGCCCTCTCGCTGGCCTTCTTCCTGCTCTGCCTGGCGGGCCTGCCGCCGGGCATCATCGGACTCTTCGCCAAGGTCACCGTCTTCCGGTCCGCGGTCGACTCCGGCCTGGGCTGGCTGGCCGTGGTCATGGCGGTCAACGTCGTCATGGCCCTGTACTACTACCTGCGCTGGACCGCGCTGCTCTTCCGCGCTCCGCAGACCGCCGCCGAAGGCGCCCGTACGAAGGCCCCGTGGCCGGTCAGCGTCGCGATCGCGGTCACCGCGGTCACCGCCGTGGTGCTGTCGGGCGCCCCGGAGCTGGTCCTGCGCTTCGCGTCGGGCAGTCTGTTCCCGCAGTGAGCCAGTAGCCCGCAGTGAGCCCGCAGTGGCGCTGCGGCACCGCGCAAGCCCGTACGCAAGCCCGTACGCCGGCCCGTACGGCGGTGAACCCGTACGCCGTGACCCGTACGGCCCAGCCCCCGCCGTACCCCCGCCGCCCCCGTCACCCGGGCGGCGGGCCCGCCGTGCCCTGGGAACCAGACGCCCTCACCTCGCGTTGAGCGGGGAGGGAGGGTCCACTGGACCGTAGACCCTCAGATCCAGGACGGGGCTCCCCTGCCGCACCATTTGGAGGGCGTACCGTGCACCGCCGGCACAACGGGCTGAAGACCGCCGTACTCCTCGGCGGGCTGTCCGCACTCATCATCGTCATCGGAAGCTTCTTCGGGCGGGGCGGCCTGATCATCGCCGTCCTCATCGCCCTGGGGACGAACGCGTACGCGTACTGGAACAGCGACAAGCTGGCTCTACGCGCGATGCGCGCCCGCCCCGTCAGCGAGTTCGAGGCCCCACAGCTCTACCGCATGGTGCGCGAGCTCTCCACCTCCGCGCGCCAGCCCATGCCCCGGCTCTACATCTCGCCGACCGAGGCGCCCAACGCGTTCGCCACCGGCCGCAACCCGCGCAACGCCGCGGTCTGCTGCACCGAGGGCATCCTGCGCATCCTCGACGAGCGCGAGCTGCGCGGGGTGATCGGCCACGAGCTGAGCCACGTCTACAACCGCGACATCCTGATCTCCTCCGTCGCCGGAGCCCTCGCCTCCGTCATCATGTTCCTGGTGAATTTCGCCTGGCTGATCCCGGTCGGGCGGTCCAATGACGACGAGGGGCCCGGCATCCTGGGCATGCTGCTGATCATGATCCTGGGCCCGCTGGCCGCGAGTGTGATCCAGCTGGCCATCAGCCGCTCGCGCGAGTACGAGGCGGACGCGTCCGGCGCCCAGCTCACCGGCGACCCGCTCGCCCTGGCCGGCGCCCTGCGCAAGCTCGACGCCGGCATCAAGCAGCTCCCGCTGCCCCCCGAGCCCAGGCTGGAGACCGCGAGCCACATGATGATCGCCAACCCGTTCCGCCCGGGCCAGGGCCTTTCTAAGATGTTCTCGACGCACCCTCCGATGGCCGAGCGCATCGCCCGGCTCGAACAGATGGCAGGACGTAGCCAATGAAGACCATCCTGAACATCATCTGGCTCGTTCTCAGCGGCGTCTGGCTGTTCCTGGGCTACTGCCTCGCGGGCCTGATCCTGTGCATCACCATCATCGGCATCCCGTTCGGCATCGCGGCCTTCCGCATCGCCGTGTACGCGCTCTGGCCCTTCGGCTACACCACGGTCGAGCGCCACGACGCGGGCGCGGGGTCCTGCGTCGGCAACGTGCTGTGGCTGGTCCTCGCGGGCTGGTGGCTGGCCCTCGGCCACATCGTCACGGGCATCGCCCTGTGCGTGACGATCATCGGCATCCCGTTCGGCATCGCCAACTTCAAGATGGTCCCGCTGTCCCTGCTCCCGCTGGGCCGTGAGATCGTCCCGACCGACGCGCCGTTCGCGTCCCGGTAGGCGGCAGGGCGGCGAAGGAACTCGGGCAGCACTCACGGACAGAACGCACGGACAGAACTCACGGGCAGGAAGAACCAGTGTCGGCTGCGAGCACGGCCACGACCCTCTCGGTCATCGTGCCGATGTACAACGAGGAAGAAGCCCTCCCCGCCCTGGTGAGCAGCCTGCGCCCGGTGCTCGACGGCACCGGCGTCCCGTACGAGGTCCTCGCGGTCGACGACGGAAGCAGCGACCGGACGGCCGAGCTCCTCGAGAAGTTCCGCACGGACTGGCCCGAGCTCCGCATCGTCCGGCTGCGCGGCAACTCCGGGCACCAGGCCGCCCTGCGCGCCGGGCTGCACAGCTCGGTCGGGGCGTACGTGGCCAGCATCGACGCCGACCTCCAGGATCCGCCGGAGAAGATTCCGGAGATGCTGGACCTGGCCCGGTCCGAGAGCCTCGACATCGTCTACGGCGTCCGCTCCGACCGCAGCACCGACACCGGCTTCAAGCGCCGCACCGCCGGCGCCTACTACTGGCTGATGCGCCGCATGGTCGGCAAGCAGGTGCCCGCGCAGGCCGGGGACTTCCGGCTGCTCAGCCGCGAGGCGGTGGAGGCCCTCAAGTCCCTGCCCGACCAGCACCAGGTCTACCGGCTGCTGGTGCCGTGGCTCGGTTTCCCGAGCGGGCAGGTGACGTACCGCCGGGGCGAGCGGGTGGCGGGCGAGACCAAGTACCCGCTGAGCAAGATGATCCGTCTCGCCGTGGACGGCATCACCAACTTCTCGGCCGCGCCGCTGCGGATCGCCACCTGGCTCGGCGTCATCAGCTTCGTCACCTGCTTCGTGATGATCGCCTGGACGCTGGTGGTCTTCCTGCTCGGCAAGACCGTGCCCGGCTGGAGCTCGCTGTTCGTCGCCATGCTGTTCCTCGGCGGTGTGCAGCTGATCTGCGTGGGGCTGCTCGGCGAGTACATCGGCCGGATCTACACCGCGGTGCAGCGCCGGCCCACGTACTTCATCGGGTACGACTCGGCGCGGGACGACGCGGACAAGGGCCCGGGGCGGAACGGGAACTGACGACGGCTCTGAGGGCATCGGTGCAGGTCGGGGCGATTGTCAGTGGTGTGGGTCACGATGAATGCATGGACGAGACCGAGCGGTTGCCGGAGCAGGGGATACCCGGGCGGGCGCTCACGCCCCGCGCGTGAGCCCCGCACGGACCCCGTAGGCCACCGCGCCCAGCGCCAGCACGGCCGCCCCCGCGACCACCGACGCGGCGGGCAGCGCGCAGGCCAGTACGACACAGCCGGACAGCCCGAGCGCTGCCACGGCCCGGCCCTTGACACCTGAATCGAGAGTCCACGCCGAAGCGTTCGCGATCGCGTAGTAGGCCAGCACCCCGAAGGAAGAGAAACCGATCGCGCCCCGCAGATCGGTGGTCGCCGCGAGCACCGCGACCACCGCGCCCACGGCGAGCTCCGCGTGGTGCGGCACCTGATGCCGGGGATGTACGGCGGCCAGCGCGCGGGGGAGATGGCCGTCCCGGGCCATCGCCAGGGTGGTCCGCGACACCCCGAGCACCAGGGCCAGCAGCGAGCCCAGCGCCGCCAGGGCCGCCCCGACCCGGACCACGGGGGTCAGTCCGGGCACACCGGCCGCCCGTACCGCGTCGGCCAGCGGGGCGGCCGAAGCCGCCAGCGCCTCGGCGCCGAGCACCGACAGCGCCGCCACCGCCACCGCGGCGTACACGAGCAGGGCGATCCCCAGGGCGAGGGGCACCGCCCGCGGGATCGTGCGCTCCGGATCACGCACCTCCTCGCCCAGGGTGGTGATCCGGGCGTAGCCCGCGAAAGCGAAGAACAGCAGCCCGGCCGCCTGGAGCAGACCGCCCACACCGCCCCCGCCCAGGCCGCCGAGCCGTCCGGCGTCCGCCGCGCCGGACGCCAGGCACACCACCACGACCCCGGCCAGCACGGCCAGCACCGCCGCCACGATCACCCGGGCGATCCGGGCGGACTTCTGTACCCCGCCGTAGCTCGCGGCGGTCAGCGCCACCACCGCCGCGACGGCCACGGCACGCTGCTGCCCGGGCCACACGTACGCCCCCACGGTGAGCGCCATCGCCGCGCACGAGGCGGTCTTGCCGATGACGAAGCCCCAGCCGGCCAGGTATCCCCAGAACGGGCCGAGCCGCTCCCGCCCGTACACGTAGGTCCCGCCGGAGGCCGGATGGCGGGCGGCCAGCCGCGCCGAGGAGTGCGCGTTGCAGTAGGCGATCAGGGCCGCCACCGCCAGGGCCGCGAGCAGCGCGCCGCCCGCGGGCCCCGCCGCGCCCGCCGCCGGGGCGAGCGCGGCGAAGATGCCCGCCCCGACCATGGCCCCCAGCCCGACGACGACGGCGTCGAAGACGCCCAGCGTGCGTTTCAACCCGTTGTTCACGGGCGGAGGGTAACCGAGCTAGATGACGCCTTCGCGGCCGGTCAGTGGCGTCCGGTTCTGCTCCCAGCCGTTGAGGGCCGTCAGGCAGGCGTGGTCGAGGTGGCGCAGCCCGCTCAGGTCGAGGCGCACGGGGTGTCCGGCCGGCAGCGCGTCCAGTTCGTCGAGCAGCTTCGGCAGCCGCAGGAAGCTGGCGCTCCCCAGGACCTGGACGTGGAGCTCCCCGCCCTCCCACACCTCCTCGATGTGCACGTGCGAGGTCTCCCAGGCCGCCTTGACCACGGCGAGCCCCAGCCCGATCAGCACCCCTTCGAAGAGGTTGGTGGCCACGACGGCGGAGGCCGTCGCCACCAGCACCACCGCCTCGCCCCGGTGCGTACGCCACAGGCCGGCGACGGCCCGGGCCGGCAGCAGCTTCCATCCGGCGTGCAGCAGCACCCCGGCCAGCGCGGCGAGCGGCACGATCTGGAGCAGCTGGGGGAGCGCGACGGCGAACAGCAGCAGCCAGCCGCCGTGCATGACCCGGGAGGCCCGGGTGCGGGCCCCGGCCTCCACGTTGGCCGCGCTGCGCACGATCACGGCGGTCATCGGCAGCGCCCCGAGCAGTCCGCAGACGGTGTTGCCGACGCCCTGTGCCACGAGCTCCCGGTCGTAGTGGGTCCGCGGCCCGTCGTGCATCCGGTCGACGGCGGCCGCGCTGAACAGGGTCTCGGCGGAGGCGATCAGCGTCAGGGCGATCACGGTGCCGAGCGCCCCGGCGGAGGCCAGCAGCCCGAAGTCCGCCCAGCCGGGCGGGGCGATGGCCCCCAGGACCCCGGTCACCGTCACCTTCTCGACGGGCAGCCGCAGCATCACCGACACGGCGGTGGCGGCCGCCACCCCGACCAGCGCGCCCGGTACCAGCCGCAGCCGGGCCGGCATCCGGCGCCAGGCCACGAGGACGGCGATGGTCCCGGCCCCGAGGGCCACGGCGGCCCAGTCGGCCTCGGCGGCGAGCGCCGGCACCGCGGCGAACTTCTCCAGGGTCGCGCCGGGAGCCGGTACGCCGCCCAGGGCGTACAGCTGCCCCGCGATCAGCACGAGTCCGATCCCGGCGAGCATCCCGTGCACGACGGCGACGGAGATGGCCCGGAACCACCGCCCGAGCCGCAGCGCCCCCATGCACAGCTGCAGTACCCCGGCGGCCAGCACCAGGACGCCCAGTGCGCGGGCCCCGTGCGTGTGCACCGCCTCGTAGACGAGCACGGTGAGCCCGGCCGCCGGCCCGCTCACCTGGAGCGAGCTCCCCGGGAACCAGCCGGTGACCAGTCCTCCCACCACCCCGGTCACGATCCCCAGCTCGGCGGGTACGCCGGAGGCGACCGCCACGCCCACGCACAGTGGCAGCGCGACGAGCGCGACCACGACGGACGCCCCGAAGTCTTCGCGAAACGTGCCGGCCTCAGGCATCCGTGTCCCTCCCCTGTCCCGCGGCGATGAATACCGCCAGGTTGGCGGGCGCGTGCACGGTTGCCCAAGTGCTCATTGGGGGCTACTGAGGCGCACGCGCCGTGCACGCCGGGCACATGATCCGCACGCCCCCGAAGCAGCCGAGGCCTCCGGAAACAGCCGCGGCCCGACGGTCCGAAAAGGACCGCCGGGCCGCCGGACGGCAGAGGGGGGACCGCGATCAGCGGTAGTTCACGAACTGGATCGCGAAGTCGAGGTCCTTGCCCTTGAGGAGGGCCTGGATGGCCTGCAGGTCGTCACGGCTCTTGGAGCTGACGCGCAGCTCCTCGCCCTGGACCTGGGCCTTGACGCCCTTGGGGCCCTCGTCCCGGATGATCTTCGCGACCTTCTTGGCGTTCTCCTGGGAGATGCCCTCCTCGATCGAGGCGAAGATCTTGTACTCCTTGCCGGACAGCTGCGGCTCGCCGGCGTCGAGCGCCTTCAGCGAGATCCCGCGCTTGACCAGCTTGGTCTCGAACACGTCGAGGACGGCCTTGACGCGCTCCTCGGAGTTCGCCTCCATCAGGATCTTCTCGCCGGACCAGGCGATGGTGGCGCCGGTGCCCTTGAAGTCGTAGCGCTGCGAGAGTTCCTTGGCGGCCTGGTTGAGGGCGTTGTCGACCTCCTGCCGCTCGACCTTCGAGACGATGTCGAAACTGGAGTCGGCCATGTGCTGTGGCTCCTTGAAGTCGGCTGTCATTGCCCCGGAGGGCGCGGCCGGACATCCCCGGCCCGCTCGGCAAAGCCTAGCCACCGCGCCCGCCCGCAGTGCTGATCAATCCGGTGGCGAAGCACCCCCGAGCATCGGGTATCGTTTACGTCGTTGCCAGGGAGCACCGCCGCAAGGCGGAAAAATGGCAGCGATCATGGCGGTGTGCCCGAGTGGCCAAAGGGAGCAGACTGTAAATCTGCCGGCTCAGCCTACCCAGGTTCGAACCCTGGCGCCGCCACGCGATGTGAGACCCCCGTTACTGCGGAAACGCAGTGGCGGGGGTCTCCTCGTATGGCCCAACGATCCGGCCCACCGCATCGTCCGGGTCCCCTGTTCGTTCTCTGGACGTGAACTTCATTTCTGACACGCGCGGGAGGGTGGGCGGCGGCGTCCTCCTCGCCCTCCTCGGAGCCGGGATCCCGGCCCTGGTCGGGGCGGCACTGCACAGCCACGTGGGCGAGCCCTACCAGGAGACCACCCTCTATTTCGGCACCGAGCGCCCCGGCGGCCGGGCCCCCGTCGCGGAGCGGGAGTTCATGGACTTCCTGGACCGGGAGATCACCCCCGCCTTCCCGGAGGGGCTCACCATCCTGGACGGGCACGGCCAGTGGCAGCGGGCCGGAAAGGTCATCCGCGAGACCTCCTACGAGGTGGTGCTGCTCTACCCGCAGAAGGAGGCCGAGGAGCGCAGCGCGCGCATCGAGCGGATCCGGCAGGCCTACGAGGACGAGTACCAGCAGGACTCCGTCGGGCGCTCCGACGACGAGGTGACCGCCGAGTTCTGAGGGTCGGTCACGCGGTGGGCGAAGGGTCCCGCGGTTCCTTGCGCGGTTGTTTCCCCGGTTCCTCCCCGCTGTCTCAGTTGCCCGCGACGGCCTTGACGGCCACCGACACCGGCGTCGATCCCTCGATCAGCTCCAGCGTCAGGCCGGCCGTCGCCGGGGTCTCGATCAGCTCCGCCAGCACGGCCGCCACGTCATCGCGCGGAACCGCCCCGCGGCCCGTCCACGCCTCCAGCCGCACCTGCCCGCTCCCGGGGTCGTCGGTCAGCGCGCCGGGCCGCAGGACCGTCCACTCCAGGCCCAGCCGCGTCCGTACGTGGTCGTCGGCCTCGCCCTTCGCCCTCAGGTAGACGTCGAACACGTCGTCGCCCTCGTGGTGCGCGTCCGCGCCCATCGAAGAGACCATCAGGAAGCGCCGTACCCGCGCCCGTTCGGCCGCGTCCGCGAACAGCACCGCCGCGCCCCGGTCCACGCTGTCCTTGCGCGCCGCGCCGCTGCCGGGGCCCGCGCCGGCCGCGAACACCGCGACGTCCGCGCCCAGCAGAATGCCCGCCACATGCTCGACCGAAGCCGACTCCAGGTCGCAGAGCACCGGTTCGGCGCCCGCCTCCCGCAGGTCCTCGCCCTGCGCCGGGTCGCGGATGATGCCCGCGACCTCGTACCCGCGCGCGGCGAGCAGCTGCTCCAGCCGCAGCGCGATCTGACCGTGTCCACCCGCGATGACGATGCGCATGCCCCGACCGTACGACGAGCCGGGCGCCCCCGCCCGCGAAAGTGTCCGCCGCCGGACCGGTGAAGGATCAGGGACCGGGCTCCGTACGGCCCTGCCGGGGCAGGTCCAGGGCCACCGCGACCGCCGAGTCGCAGTACTCCCGTACGGCACTCGTCCGGGCTACCACCCGGCCGCGGTGGATCACGATCCGGCTGTACGCCAGGGACAGCACGCCCGCGATCCGGTCCCCCCGTACGGCCAGCAGCTCCGCCGGGAACCCGGCCTCCACCCGGACCTCCGGAAGGCCCATGGCCTCCCGGGCGGCGCCGCTGACCGACGCGTAGGCCTCCGGGGCCCGCAGCCCGCCCTGGGAGGCCAGCAGGAACGCCGCCTCCAGCGGATCGCCGCGGCCGACCGGGTTCCCGGCGTCCCGCAGCGCCCCGCTGCCTGCCGCTACCCGGACCCCGGCGGCGCGCAGCAGCCGTACGGGCGCGGTGCGCAGGCCGCGCCGCTCCAGGGCCGCGCAGTCGCCCTGGGGCAGGCAGGTCACCCGTACGCCGGCCGCGGCCAGCTGATCGGCGGCCCGGTGCGCCACGTCCAGCGGGAGCCGTGACAGACCGCCGCAGGGGCCGATCGTCACCCCCGGGCGCAGCCCGCCGGCCATCGCGGCGAGCCGGGCCAGGCGGCCGGGATCGTCACCGTCCGTATGCAGGTCGACGGGGCAGCCGTGCTCGGCGGCGAGTTCCAGGACGGATTCGAGGAAGCCCGTCGGGTCGGGGTCCAGGTCCGGGCAGCCGCCGATGACGGAGGCGCCCATCTTGACGGCGTCCCGCAGCATGGCGAGCCCGTCGGCGCCGGCCGCCCCGGTGAGAAGG
Source organism: Streptomyces sp. NRRL S-244 (assembly GCF_000717915.1). GTDB lineage: Bacteria > Actinomycetota > Actinomycetes > Streptomycetales > Streptomycetaceae > Streptomyces. Next base: position 4,780 of record NZ_JOCX01000047.1, on the reverse strand, counting down.
CGGGGCACGGCGACGGTGGTCAGGTCGGTGAGCCCGCGCAGCGAGCGGCGGGCCTGGAGCACGGCCTCCATGGGGCCGAGGCCGTGCACGTCGCCGATCCGGACGTGGGAGCGCACGGCCGTGGCGCCGTGCCCGAGCTGGAGCAGGGCGGCCTCGGTGGCCCGGCGCTGCACCTCGTCGGTGCCGTACGAGACGGGGCCCTCGCCGTCGGCGGTCAGGGCGGTGTCCCCGTGGGCGTGCGGCTCGGCGGGGGCGGGGAGCAGCAGGTAGCCGCTGAGGTCGACCCGGGCGAGCGCGGGGGAGGGCAGGCTGCCCGCGGTGCCGACGGCCTGGATCCGGCCGCCGCCGAGCCGGACGTCGACCGTACGGCCGTCCGTGAGGCGGGCCCCGGCGAGCAGGAGCGTGGTGGACTCGGCGGCGGCCGCGTCCGCGTTCGCGTTGCCGGGCGGGCGCTGGGGCCCGTGGCCACCGCCCTCGCCGCGGCCGTTGCGCGGGGAGGGGGGCGGCTGCTGCGGCTGGCTGTCGGACATCGCGCTCCTGCGGTGGCTCGGGCGGTTCCTGGGCCGAGTGGCCGCGGCCCGCGGCCCAAGATCACGCAGCGTGCTCAGAGCCTAGGGTGCAGGGCTCCCCGCTTCGCGGAAGAGCGCAATAGTCGTACTGGTGTGGTGCCCGCGCGCCGGGGCGCCCGCGTGCGCGCCCGGCGGGGCGCGGGTGCTTCCTCGTCGCGGGTGCTCCCTCGTACGGGACCGGGATGCTCAGCGTGCTCGGAGTGCCTCGCGGGGCGGCCGGGATTGTGAGCCCGGACACAATCCGCCCCGAAATGGGCCTTGGTGACGCCCGGGGGCCGATCGGGAAAGCCTTGGCAGCCCCCTCGGAGGCCAGTCCCCGCAAAGGATTTGGGCGATGGGCGGGCAACCGTGTAATGTCTTCATCGCTCGCCCCAATAGCTCAGTCGGTAGAGCGTCTCCATGGTAAGGAGAAGGTCTGCGGTTCGATTCCGCATTGGGGCTCTGGTGAGAGAGGTTCCCCACCCTCGGGTGGGGAGCTGATCACATCAAAGCGGCGTAGCTCAGTCGGTAGAGCAAGCGGCTCATAATCGCTGTGTCACCGGTTCAAGTCCGGTCGCCGCTACCCACAGTAGCCGATTGCGGGGTCGGTCTCCCGATCGGCTACTCTTTTATGCGTTCATCCGTCCCATAGTCCGTCAAGGAGCACTCACGTGGCTGCCACCGACGTCCGCCCGAAGATCACGCTGGCCTGCGTGGAGTGCAAGGAGCGGAACTACATCACCAAGAAGAACCGGCGTAACAACCCGGACCGCATGGAGATGAAGAAGCACTGCCCGCGCTGCAACTCGCACACCGCGCACCGCGAGACCCGCTGACCCTAGCGAAGTCTCGGAATACAGGCACCGTCATGAGGTCGTCCCCTTCATCGGGGGGCGGCCTCGTGTCGTTTCCGTGATCGTCGGTCTTTGATCGTTTTCCTCATGTGACCGACATGTGACCGACTTTTTCCAACAGGAGGTAGGGAGCCATGGCGCTCGACCAGTCCTTCGTGGGTCGGAGCTACCCGCCCACCGATCCGTACGAGGTCGGCCGGGAGAAGATCCGCGAATTCGCGGTTGCGGTGGGTGACGAGAATCCCGTCTACACCGACCCCGATACCGCCAAGGCGTACGGTCATCTGGACGTGATCGCCCCGCCGACTTTCGTGTTCGCGATCACGTTCGCGGCCGCCGGCCAGGTCGTGCAGGACCCGCAGCTGGGTCTGGACTACAGCCGCGTCGTGCACGGCGACCAGAAGTTCGCGTACTCGCGGCCCGTGCGGGCCGGTGACCGGCTGTCGGTGACCTCCACGATCGAGGCCGTGAAGTCGATGGCCGGCAACGACATCATCGACATCCGCGGCGAGGTCCACGACGAGACCGGCGAGCACGTGGTGACGGCGTGGACGAAGCTCGTCTCCCGCGCCCCCGAGGAGGCCTGAGATGACCGCGCAGATCAAGTACGCCGACGTCGAGGTCGGCACCGAGCTGCCGGCGGGGTCCTTCCCGGTGACGCGCGCCACGCTGGTGCGGTACGCGGGCGCCTCGGGCGACTTCAACCCGATCCACTGGAACGAGAAGTTCGCCCTGGAGGTCGGGCTGCCGGACGTGATCGCGCACGGCATGTTCACGATGGCCGAGGCGATCCGCGTGGTCACCGACTGGGTCGGCGACCCGGGTGCGATCGTCGAGTACGGGGTCCGCTTCACGAAGCCGGTCGTCGTCCCGAACGACGAGACGGGCGCGCTGATCGAGGTCACGGCCAAGGTCGCGGCGAAGCTGGACGACAACCGCGTACGGGTGGACCTGACGGCGATGAGCGCGGGCCAGAAGGTCCTGGGCATGTCCCGCGCCCTGGTGACCCTGGCCTGAGCCCCACGCGCGCACCGCGTGCCGACGATGCGGCCGTCGCCCCCGGCGACGGCCGCATCGTCGCGTGGGCGGCCGGCCCGGCGGCTGGGGTGTTGACTTAGTTAGTGATTGGGCACTAACTTCATATCCATGGCAAGGATGAGTGCGGACGAGCGGCGCGAGAGCGTCATCCGCGCGGCGATGCACGAGTTCGCCCGCGGCGGCTACCACGGGACCTCCACCGAGGCGATCGCCAAGCGCGTGGGCGTCTCGCAGCCGTACCTGTTCCGCCTCTTCCCCAACAAGTCGGCCATCTTCCTCGCCGCCGCCGAGCGCTGCCTGCGGGACACCCGTGAGGTGTTCGCGGCCGCCGCCGAGGGGCTGGAGGGCGAAGAGGCCGGGCTCGCCATGGCGAACGCGTACGCCCGACTCATCACCGAGGATCCGGACAAGCTCCAGATGCAGCTCCAGATGTACGTCACCGTCGGCGCCGCCGAGGCCGCCGGCGACCACGAGCTCGGCGAGCTCGTCCGCAAGGGCTGGATGGAGCTCTGGGACACCATTCACATCCCCCTCGGTGGCGATGTGAACGAGACCACGACCTTCATGGCCTACGGAATGCTGATCAACAACCTGGCCGCCATGGGCTTCCCGCCCGGGCACCGGGTCTGGGAGGGGCTGTACCCCTCCGCCCGTGTCGGCGGCGAGGACCGGCCGGGAGAGTGAGCCCCGGAGCCCCGGAGCCCCGGGTGTCCCGTGCGCCGCATTTTCATGGGCGCAAAAGTTAGTCAGTGATAACTAACAAACCTGTCCTCACCATCAGGGGGAATCGTGAACGGCAAGCACGACACGCAAGACACCGCGCTCCGCGGCCCCGCCGTCTGGGCGCTCGTCCTCACCTCCGTCGCCGGCTTCATGGCCGCCCTCGACAACCTCGTCGTCACCACCGCGCTCCCCGCCATCCGCAAGGACCTCGGCGGTGCGCTGGAGGACCTCGAGTGGACGGTGAACGCGTACACGCTCACCTTCGCCGTCCTCCTCATGTTCGGCGCGGCCCTCGGCGACCGCTTCGGGCGCCGCCGGCTCTTCATGGCCGGCCTCGCGATATTCACCGGCGCCTCCGCCGTCGCCGCCCTCTCGCCCGGCATCAACGAACTCATCGCCGCCCGCGCCGTCCAGGGCGTCGGCGCCGCGGTCATGATGCCGCTCACCCTCACCCTGCTCACCGCCGCCGTCCCGCCCGCCCGCCGCGGCATGGCCCTCGGGATCTTCAGCGCCGTCGGCGGCCTCGCCGTCGCCAGCGGCCCGCTCGTCGGCGGCACCCTCACCGAGCACATCTCCTGGCAGTGGATCTTCTGGCTGAACGTCCCGATCGGGCTGGCCCTGATCCCCCTCGCCCGCCTCAAGCTGGCCGAGTCCACCGCCCCGAACGCCCGTCTCGACCTCCCCGGAACGCTCCTCATCAGCGGCGGCCTGTTCGGCATCGTCTACGCCCTCGTCAACGCCAACGCCCACGGCTGGACCAGCGCCCCCGTGCTCACCGGCCTGATCGCCGGCTCCGCGCTCGTCGCCGCCTTCGTCGTCCACGGCTTCCGCAGCGCGAACCCCATGCTGCCCATGCGCCTCTTCCTGAACCGCGGCTTCCTCGGGATCAACACGGCCAGCCTGCTGATGTACCTGGGCATGTTCGGCTCGATCTTCCTGCTCAGCCAGTTCCTCCAGGGCGTCGCCGGCTACTCGCCCACCCAGGCCGGTGTGCGCATGCTGCCCTGGACCGCCATGCCGATGGTCGTCGCCCCGATCGCGGGCATCCTCTCCGACCGGATCGGCGGCCGCCCGGTCGTCGCCGCCGGGCTCGCGCTCCAGGCCCTCGGCCTCGGCTGGTTCGCGATGATCCTGAGCACCGACGTCTCGTACGCCGCCCAGCTCCCCGCGCTGATCCTCAGCGGCATCGGCATGGCCCTGTACTTCGCCCCCGCCTCCAACATCCTGATGTCCACCGTGTCCCCGGCCGACCAGGGCAAGGCGTCCGGCGCCAACAACGCCCTGCGCGAGCTCGGCGGAGCCCTCGGCGTCGCGGTCCTGGCCTCGGTCTTCTCGGCCCAGGGCGGCTACGAGTCCCCGCAGGCCTTCACCGACGGGACCGTGCCCGCGCTGTGGATCGGCGCCGTCGCGGTGGCCGTGGCCGCGGCCTTCGCCCTCCTGGTCCCGGGCAAGCGGAACCCGAGGACTCCCGCACCGGCCGCCGCCGGGAACGCCTCCGACACCGGACACGCGACCTCCGCCAAGGTTCCCGCCACCCGCTGACCGCCCGGCCCACCCGCCGACCGCCCGGCCCACCCGCCGACCGCCCGGCCCACCCGCCGACCGCCCGGCCCGCCC
>NZ_JOCX01000046.1 GCF_000717915.1 Streptomyces sp. NRRL S-244 | reverse complement strand
GCCAAACTCTCACCGCGGCGGCGACCGCGGTGTGGTGTGTGCCACTCGCCCCACCCCGCCCCCCCCCTCTCCCCTCCTCCGCGTACACGCGCGGTCACGACCCGTGGTTCTGCGCCGACGGCACGCACGGGCGCCACCGATAATCATGCCCGTGGAAGATCTTGGATTTCGCCGGGCCGCGCCCGCCCTGGCCGTCTTCGCGGCGGTCCGGCTGCTCGGGCTGGCCGTGCTCGCGCTCTGGTGCGCGGCGGCCGGCAGCAGCCCGCACACGCTGCTGTCGGCGCGCTGGGACTCGCTCTGGTACGCCCGCATCGCCGCCGAGGGGTACGGGTACGAGGTGCTCCTCCCGAACGGGGACGTGCACTCGAACCTGGCCTTCTTCCCCCTGCTGCCCTGGCTGGAGCGGCTGGTGGCGGCCCCGACCGGGCTGTCGTACGGCTCCGCCGGCCTGGTGGTCTCGGTGGTGGCCGGGCTCGCGGCGGCCTGGGGGATCTTCGCGGTCGCGGACCTCCTCCACGGCCGCCGGGCCGGGGTGTTCGCCGCCGGGGTCTGGGCCGCGCTGCCCGTCGGGATCGTGCAGTCCATGGCGTACAGCGAGTCGCTGTTCACGGCCCTGGCCGCCTGGGCGCTGTACGGGGCCCTGCGCGGCCGGTGGCTGACGGCCGGCGTGCTCGCGGCCGGGGCGGGGCTGACCCGCCCGGTCGGCGCCGCGGTGGTGGCGGCGGTCTGGGTGGCGGCCGCCCTGTCCTGGCGGCGCGGGGAGCGGTCCTGGCGGATGGCGGCGGGGGCGGTACTGGCCCCGCTGGGCGCGGCCGCGTACGTGCTGTGGGTCGGGGCGCGCACCGGCGGCGGGCTGCTCGGCTACCTGGACGTGCAGGGCGGCTGGGGCAACGGCTTCGACGGCGGCTGGGCGTTCGCCCGGTTCATCGGGGCGAAGCTGGCCTCCTCCGCCGCGCCCGCCGGGGTCGGGCTGATCGCGGGGGTCGCGCTGGTGCTGTGGCTGTACTGGCTGTGCGTACGGCAGCGCCAGCCGGCCGCGCTCCTCGTCTACTGCGGGATCGTCGTCGCGCTGGCGCTGTGCGCGTCGGGGTACTTCGGCTCCAAGCCGCGGCTGTTGCTCCCGGCGTTCCCGCTGCTGCTGCCGGCGGCGGTGGCGCTGGCCCGGTGGCGGACCGGGCGGGCGGCGGCGGTGCTGGGAGTGGTGGCACTGGCGTCGGCGGTGTACGGAGCCTTCTGGCTGAACGGGTCGGGGCCGCCGTAGGGGCCCGCCGGTCTGCCCGCCCGGCCCGCCCGACGCGCACGGCCCGCCCGGCCCGCCCGACGCGCACGGCGTGGCCGCGTAACGGAATGGATCATTCCGATCCATCTTTCAGCAAAGTAATTGAGCCGCGGTGATAAAGCGCGGCCGGGTATGCGAAAGAATGGCCAGGGCAATGGATCAAGACACCTCCAACTAATGCCTGAATGCCAGGAATTAAGCGCCGCGTGAGACCAACTCCACATCACATGGTCATCACAAAGCCCGTGATTCGACCGGGCCGCCCATCGGCGCGCGGTAACGTCGATTGAGTGCGTACCGACCAAATCCTGACCCGTCTGGAGCGGGTGTTCGCCCGGCTGGACCGGGAACCAGAGCGACCGGCTCATCTGCAAACACCGCAGATGAGCCGGCACCGCGTCGTGCTCCTCGGATCGACCCTCGCGTTCTACCTCGCGATCGTGGTGGCCGTCCTGACCACGTCCTGGCTCGTCCGCCTGGACTGGCAGGTCATGTTCTTCCGGCCCTACGAGCAGTGGCCGCAGCTGCACGCCTTCCTCGACTACCTCGTCGTCCTGGGCCAGCGCGGACCCACCGCGGTCATGGTCGCCGCATGGCTCGGCTGGCGCTCCTGGCGCCAGCACACCCTCCGCCCGCTGATCACCCTCGGCGTGGCACTGCTCCTGCTCAACATCACCGTCGGCGCCGTCAAGCTCGGCCTCGGCCGGCTCGGCCCGCACTACGCCACGCAGATCGGCTCCGCCGAGCTCTTCGCCGGCGGCGATATATTTCCTTCCGGCCACACCGCCAATGCCGTCGTGACCTGGGGAATCCTGGCCTACCTGGCTTCCACCACGGTCACCCGGCGGGTGCTGTCCGTGGTGTCCGCCGTTGTCTCGCTGAGCGTCGGCGCCACCACCGTGTACCTCGGCACCCACTGGGTGAGCGACGTACTGCTCGGCTGGTCGGCGGGTCTGCTGATCATGCTGGCGCTGCCCTGGTTCGAGCCGCTGATCGCCGGCGCCGAGGCCCGCGTCTTCGCGCTGCGGGAGCGGCTGCGCCGCCGCCTGGAGACCGGAACCGTGCCCGTCCCGGTCGCCACCGCGCTCACCCCGCTGCTCTCCGCGGGCGGCAAGTGGCAGCTCCGGCTCGCCGGTGACGCCGCCGGGGCCGCCGGTCCGCAGGAGCCGGCCGCCGCGCCCGTCCCGGCGACCGCGCAGGCGGCCGTCGCGGGCCCCGGGCACGCCCCGGTGCCCCGGCCCGCCGCGCACGTCTCCGGCCGGCCGCACCTGATCCGGTCCGAGCGGACCCCGGTCACTCCGGTCGGCAGCCGCCGCCCGGCCCACACCGAGCGGCCCGCCGGTCGGGCCGCGGCCCGACCCGCCACCGGCGGCTGATACGCCGGTCGGCAGCACGGGCCGTACGCGGCACTCCGGGGCGGTACGCACACCCTCACCCCGCACCACCGAAATGGCCGAGGCGGGCCGGGTCACCACCCGGCCCGCCTCGGCCATTTCGGTGGTTCCCGCGGCGCATCCGACCGGAACGTCAGCGCAGCGCCCGGAGGTTCGTCCGAACCGGGTCACGCTTGGGTCACGGAATGTCGACAGTTCTTTGACGGGCCCGGCTCCATCCGAAGCACCGCGAAAGCGTCCCCGCGTCATTCTTTTTCCGGCCCGCGACAAGCGGTCCGTACATCCTGTTTCGCATTCCGTCCGGGACCCCCGGAATTTCCCCGGGGATTGCCGCGGCCACCCCGGGGCGGCCGGGTGAACCCCCGCGGTTTCCTTACATCTTCTCCACGGCCCGCCCGAGAAGGTCCCGGGCCGCTCTGATCCGGTCCGTCAGCTCCGGCGGCTCCAGCACCTCGAACTCACAGCCGAGCAGCATGACGTGAATGACGAGGACGTCGAGGTTCACGGCGCCCGTGCGCAGCAGGCAGCTCTCGGCGTCGAGCGGCTCCAGGGCCCCGTCGCTCGGCCCGACGATTCCGGCCGCCGCCTCCGCCGGCACCTTCAGCCTCAGCACCGCCTTGGCCGCGTACGCAGCCTGCGCCACGCCGCGCGACACGTACGCGGCGAGGTCCTCGGCGGGCCCCGGACGCGGGGTGAACCGCGGCCCGTGCGGCGGCCTGGGCTCGATCCGGTCGGCGCGGAAGGTCCGCCAGTCCTCCCGGTCCAGATCCCAGGCGACCAGGTACCAGCGCCGCTCGGTGCACACCAGCCGGTGCGGCTCCACCGCGCGGCGGCTGACGGCGCCCGCGTGGTCCCGGTAGTCGAAGCGCAGCCGCTCGCCGTCCCGGCACGCGGCGGCGAGCTCGGTGAGCACGGAGGGGTCGACGGTGGCGGGCCCCGGCCCGCGCAGCATCGGCACGGTGAACTCGTTGAGCGCCGACACCCGCCGCCGCAGCCGCCCCGGCAGCACCTGCTCCAGCTTGGCGAGCGCCCGTACGGAGGCCTCCCCGATCCCCTCGACCCCGTTCCCGGCGGCCGTGCGCAAGCCCACCGCGACGGCGACGGCCTCGTCGTCGTCGAGCAGCAGCGGCGGCAGCTCGGCACCGGCGCCCAGCTGGTAGCCGCCGCCGGTGCCGGGGCTGGCGTTCACCGGGTAGCCGAGCTCCCGGAGCCGGTCCACATCGCGCCGCACCGTCCTCGGGGTCACGCCGAGGCGCTCCGCGAGATCGGCGCCGGTCCATTCGCGGTGGGCCTGCAACAGGGACAGCAGGCGGAGCAGTCGTGCGGAGGTCTCCAGCATGCCGAGCAGTCTGCCCGTACCCCGGCCCGCGTCCGAATCGCCCCCGCGGGCCGAGACCCCGTCAGGAAGCGGGCACGGCCACCGGTGCCGCGGGGGCCATCGGCGCCGCCGGGACCGGGGTCGGCGCCGGGGTCGGCACCGGCGCCGTGACCGGAACCGGAACCGGCGCCGGTGGCGGTGGCGGTGGCGGTGGCGACGACGGCGGTAGCGGTGGCTCCGGCGGCAGGGCCAGCAGCGTGCCGACCACCAGCGCCTGCGGCTTCGGGCCGATCACCGCCCGGTTCGCCTCGTACAGCGCCTGCCAGCCGCCCTTCAGCCGGTACCGCCGGGCGATCTTCTCCAGCGTGTCCCCGGTCCGGACCACGTGCATGCGCCCCGTCAGCCCGTACCGCTTGGAGCACACCGGCCACGCGTCCCACCCCTGGAACCCCACCACGTCCTCCGCCACCCTGATCTGCTGCTCCCGGCTCGCCAGATCGGCCCGCGCCGCGAAGACCAGCCCCCCGTACTCCTCCCACGTCGGCTGCCAGAACTGCAGGCCCCCGTAGAAGCCGTTGCCGGTGTTGACCGCCCAGCGCCCGCTGCTCTCGCAGTCGGCCACGCAGTCCCAGGGCCACTGCCCGCCGGGACCGCAGTCCCCCGGGCCGGTCCCGATGATCCCGGGCGAGCCGGGGTGGGCCGCCCCCGCGGGCCCGGGCGCGGGGGGCGGCGGGGCCGCGCCGGCCCCCGAAGGGAGTACGAGGACGAGGGCCAGCGCGGCAGCGGCGGCGGCACCGGCCGCCGAGGCGGCCCGCCGGATCCGGAGGTCGGGCATCGCGTCACGCTACGCAGCACCGCGGCGCCCGCCCGGCCTTGCCACGCGGAACGCCCCGCGGCCCACCCGGTCGGCGGAGCCGCCGCCTCCGCTGGAAACGGCCACTTCCGACCACCAACTGCGCACATGCAGAAAAGAGTTGGCAGGAAAACAAACCGCCGGTCCGACCGTTCACCCCTCCGGGGGCCCGGTTCGATTCCGTTCCCTCCAACGGCGTGACCCCGGCCGCCGCTCGGCCGTTGAGCCCGGCGAGCCGGGAACCGCCCGGCCGCCCCCGCTCGCCTAGTCCGAGGAGCCAGCCCGTGCCCCGCATGCTCGACGTCAGTGATGAGGTACGTGCCGAGATCGGTGACGAAGAAGCCGAGAGGCTGCTCACCGGCGACGACGCACCGCGCAGCTACGACTGCACCTCCTGCCGCACCCCGGGGGACCCCGAGACCGACCGCACCAGCACCGTGCTGTTCGTCGGCGAGGAGACGGCCGTCCTCGCCTTCGCCCACGCCGGCTGCATCCCCTCGCAGGTGGTGACCGTCTCCGAGGAGCAGCTCCAGGGCGCGGTCCGCAGCATCACCGGCGACAGCCCCGCCGGCGGCCAGTCCCCGCAGAACGTGCCCGGCGGCCAGGCCGTCCTCGGCATCACCAGCGGCCTGGTCCTGATCGGCGGCGAGCTGCACCCCGCGCTCGTGGTCGAGCCGACCGCGCCGATCGCCCGCCCCGGCACCACCGGCCCCGGCGACGACTTCCTGCCGCTCCTCATCGAGCAGGGGTTCGTCCCGGTCACCAAGACCGCCGAGCTGCCCTCGCCGCTGAACGACTGGTCGGTGCTGCTGGCCGCGGGCCAGCTGCACGCCGTGCTCCAGCCGGGTGTCCCCGGCGGCGGCCAGGTCGCCTGGTGGCAGGCGCACCAGGCGCTGTCGGTCACCGACGGCTGGCGGGCCGCCGTCCACAAGACCCAGCGCGTGCTCGTCTACGCCGCCCCGGTCGGCTCCATCGGCCAGCAGCCCCGCGAGGACCTGCTCCGCGACGCGCTCGACAAGGCCGCCGCGGTCGGCAAGCTCGTGGCGGCCTCGATGCCGCTGGCGGGCACCTCCGGCGCCTGAACGGCGCCTCGACGGCCTCTGATTCCCGCCGCCGGCAGGGATCCCGGAACGCCGCGCCGCCCCCGTCGAGGGGGCGGCGCGGTATGCGCCGGGGGTACGCGGTCCATCCCGCGCACCCCCGGCGATCTGCGTTTTTCTGCTCTGGCCCGCATCCGCAGGGCCCCGGGTTCGTTGGCTGATACGTGCATTCATACGACCCCTCCCGCGCCCCTGCCCACGCGAGCACCGTCTCCCCGATGCGCCCCGCAAGGGACCGGGAGAGCGCCCCGGCCGCCGTCTCGCACACCCCGATCTACGACACGCTGTACTCGGAGTACCTGCGCGCCTTCCGGGCCCTGCCGGGCGACCGTACGGGCGAGGAGGACCTCGGGTTCACGGCGTTCTGGTACGCGGGCGGCGGCTCGTACCCCGGCGGCGGCACGGCGTACGGCAGCGGCACCGGCGGCTCCGGGTACGCAGGCGGCTCGTACGGGAGCGGCTGGAACGGTTCCGCATGGCAGACGGACCCCTGGCCGGCCACCTACGCCCCCGCGCCGCAGCCCTCGTACGCGTACGCCGGGTCCGCGACCGGCGGCGCCGACCACGCCGCCACCGGCTCCGCATACGCCGGCGGGCGGCAGCACCACACCGGGATGCAGCACATCCCGGCGGCCCTGCCGCCCGCTCCGCGCCGGGGTTACTGACCCCGGACCGGCGCTCGCCGCGTACTTCTTCCCGGCCCCTACTTCTTCTTGTGCTGTGCGCCGCGCTTCTCGCGCACCCGCACGGAGATGTGGATCGGGGTCCCCTCGAAGCCGAACTCCTCGCGCAGACGGCGCTCGATGAAGCGCCGGTAGCCGTGCTCCAGGAAGCCGGAGGCGAAGAGGACGAACCGCGGCGGCTTGCTCCCCGCCTGGGTGCCGAACAGGATGCGGGGCTGCTTGCCGCCGCGGATCGGGTGCGGGTGGGCCGCGACGACCTCGCCGAGGAAGGCGTTCAGCCGGCCGGTCGGGACGCGCGTCTCCCAGCCCGCGAGGGCCGTCTCGATCGCCGGGACCAGCTTCTCCATGTGGCGGCCGGTGAGCGCCGAGACGTTCACCCGGGGCGCCCAGGCGACCTGCTGCATCTCGGTCTCGATCTCGCGCTCGAGGTAGTAGCGGCGCTCCTCGTCGAGCTCGTCCCACTTGTTGTACGCGATCACGATCGCGCGCCCGGCCTCGACGGCCATGGTGATGATGCGCTGGTCCTGGACGCTGATCGTCTCGGTGGTGTCGATCAGGATGACCGCGACCTCCGCCTTCTCGACGGCGGCTGCCGTGCGCAGGGAGGCGTAGTAGTCGGCGCCCTGCTGGAGGTGCACCTTCTTGCGGATGCCCGCGGTGTCCACGAACTTCCAGGTGACGCCGCCGAGCTCGATCAGCTCGTCGACCGGGTCGCGGGTGGTGCCGGCCAGCTCGTTGACGACGACCCGGTCCTCCTTCGCGACCTTGTTGAGCAGCGAGGACTTGCCCACGTTCGGGCGGCCGATGAGCGCGATGCGCCGGGGGCCGCCCACCGGGGTGCCGCCGAAGGTCTGCTCGGGCGCCTCGGGCAGCGCCTCCAGGACGGCGTCGAGCATGTCGCCCGTACCGCGGCCGTGCAGCGAGGAGACCGGGTGCGGCTGGCCGAGGCCCAGGGACCACAGGGAGGCGGCGTCGGACTCGCCGCTCTGGCCGTCGACCTTGTTCGCGCACAGGACGACGGGCTTGCCGGCCCGGCGCAGCAGCTTGACGACGGCCTCGTCGCTGTCGGTGGCGCCGACCTTGGCGTCGACGACGAAGACGACCGCGTCGGCGGTCTCGATGGCGTACTCGGCCTGGGCGGCGACGGCGGCGTCGATGCCGAGGACGTCCTGCTCCCAGCCACCGGTGTCGACGACCTTGAAGCGGCGGCCGGCCCACTCGGCCTCGTACGTGACGCGGTCGCGGGTGACGCCCGGCTTGTCCTCGACGACCGCCTCGCGGCGGCCGATGATGCGGTTCACCAGGGTCGACTTGCCGACGTTCGGGCGGCCGACGACGGCGAGCACGGGCAGCGGCCCGTGGCCCGCCTCCGCGATCGCGCCCTCGACGTCGTCTACGTCGAAGCCTTCCTCCGCGGCGAGCTCCATGAACTCCGCGTACTCGGCATCGCCAAGCGCTCCGTGGTCGTGCTGGTCGTTCATGAAGTCCGTTCCTCGTCGTTCGTGGTGATCGGTGGTGCCCGCGCAGCGCGGTTCCACTACTAGGTCAAGTCTCGCTCAGCGCCCGGTCAGGCGCTTGGCGTCGGCCAGGTGGGCGGTCAGCCTGCTCTGGATGCGTACGGTGGCCTCGTCCAGGGCCGTACGGGTACGGCGGCCGGTGCCGTCGCCCGCGTCGAAGGCGGAGCCGAAGACGACGTCGACCCGGCTCTTGAACGGCGGCAGTCCGCGGACCAGCCGCCCTTGGCGCTCGGTGCTGCCGAGTACGGCGACCGGCACGACGGGCGCGCCGCTGCGCACCGCGAAGTACGCGAGCCCGGCGCGCAGCGAGGCGAAGTCGCCCTCGCCGCGGGTGCCCTCGGGGAAGATCCCCAGGGCTCCGCCGTTGTCGAGCACCGCGAGCGCCTTGCTGATCGCGCCCCGGTCCGCGCCCGTACGGTCGACCTTGACCTGGCCGATCCCGTCCAGGAACGGGCCGAGCGGGCCGACGTACGCCTCCTTCTTGATGAGGAAGTGCAGCGGCCGCGGGGCGGTGCCCATGACCATCGGCCCGTCGATGTTGTGCGCGTGATTCACGGCAAGGATGACAGGCCCCGATGCGGGCACGCGCCAGGCGCCCAGCACGCGCGGCTTCCACAGCCCGTACATGAGGCCGATGCCGATCCGCCGGCCGAGCGCCGCACCCTTGAGGGAGGGCGTTCCGCTCACTTGCCGCGCCGCTCTTCGACCAGGGTCACGACGCATTCGATCACCTGGTCGAGCGTGAGCTCGGTGGTGTCGACCTCGACGGCGTCGTCGGCCTTGGCCAGCGGGGAGGTCTTGCGGCCCGAGTCGGCGGCGTCGCGCTTGATCAGGGCTTCCTTGGTGGCCGAGAGGTCCGTGGCCTCCTTGCCGCGCAGCTCACCGCTGCGGCGCGCGGCGCGGGCCTCGGCGGACGCGGTCAGGAAGATCTTGAGGTCGGCGTCGGGCAGGACGGTGGTGCCGATGTCCCGCCCCTCGACGACGATCCCGCCCTCGGCCGACGCGGCGATGGAGCGCTGGAGCTCGGTGATCAGGGTGCGCACCTCGGGGACGGCGCTGACGGCGCTGACCTTGGAGGTGACCTCCTGGGTGCGGATCGGGCCGGAGGCGTCCAGGCCGTCGACCGTGATGGTCGGCGCGGCCGGGTCCGTACCGGAGACGATGCCGGGCTTGCCGGCGGCCACGGCGATGGCGTGGGGGTCGTCGGTGTCGATCCCGTTGGTGATCATCCACCAGGTGATGGCCCGGTACTGGGCACCGGTGTCCAGGTAGCGCAGCCCGAGCTTGGCGGCCACGGCCTTGGAGGTGCTGGACTTGCCCGTGCCGGAGGGACCGTCGATGGCGACGATCACGGCGGACGGAGCTGCGGTTTCCACGGTGCGGGCACCTTCCTGGTTGCGCGTACGTGTCCGGGCGCGCCAAAGCGCCCCTCTCCAAGGTTACCGGCCCCGGACACGGGCGCCGCCCAGTACCGGGGAGGAGGGCCGACCGGTACCGGGGAGGAGGGCCGACCGGCTACTGCTGGCGCAGCGCCCAGCCGCGTTCGCGCAGCTCCGCGGTGAGGGCGGCGGCCGCCCTCGGGTCGACCATGAGCTGGACCAGGCCGGCCTGCTGGCCCGTGGCGTGCTCGATCCGCACGTCCTCGATGTTGACCCCGGCCCGCCCGGCGTCGGCGAAGATCCGCGCGAGCTCGCCCGGCTGGTCGCTGATCAGCACGGCGACCGTCTCGTACGCGATGGGCGCCGCGCCGTGCTTGCCCGGTACCCGGACCCGGCCCGCGTTGCCCCGCTTCAGGACGTCCTCGATGCCGGCCGCGCCGCCGCGCCGCTTCTCGACGTCCGCCGACTGGAGCCCGCGCAGTGCGTCGACCGTGGCCTCGAGGTCGGAGGCGATGCCGGCGAGGACGTCGGCCACCGGGCCGGGGTTCGCCGAGAGGATCTCCACCCACATCCGCGGATCGGAGGCGGCGATCCGCGTCACGTCCCGGATCCCCTGGCCGCACAGCCGCACCGCCGTCTCGTCGGCCTCCTCCAGGCGCGCGGCGACCATGCTGGACACCAGCTGCGGGGTGTGCGAGACCAGCGCCACCGCCCGGTCGTGCGCGTCGGCGTCCATGACCACCGGTACGGCCTTGCACAGGGCCACCAGTTCGAGCGCCAGGTTGAGCACCTCGTGGTCGGTGTCCCGGGTCGGGGTCAGCACCCAGGGCCGGCCCTCGAAGAGGTCGGCGGTCGCGGCGAGCGGGCCCGACCGCTCCTTGCCCGCCATCGGGTGGGTCCCGATGTACGCCGTGATGTCCACGCCGAGGGCCGCGAGCTCCCGGCGCGGTCCGCCCTTGACGCTGGCCACGTCCACGTACGCCCGGGCCACGCCGCGGCCGATCGCCTCGGCCAGCGACGCCGCCACGTGGGCCGGCGGTACGGCGACGATCGCGAGGTCGACCTGGCCCTCGGGGGCCTCGTCGGTGCCGGCGCCGAGGGCGGCGGCCGTACGGGCCTGGGCCGGATCGTGGTCGGCGAGGTGGACGGTGATCCCGCGGGCGGTCAGGGCGAGCGCCGCGGAGGTGCCGATCAGTCCGGTTCCGATCACGACGGCGGTTCTCACGGGGGCGCTCCAGGGGTGCGGGTGACGAGTAACGGCAAGTCAGGGCCAGAGTAGCCAGCGCACACGCCGAGAGGGCCCGGCAGCCCGTCATGTGGGACGGCGGCCGGGCCCTCGGCGCGCTCCAACGCTCCGACGCGCGCGGGTCAGAGGTTCTGCTGGCGGATGATGTCCTCGAGCGACCCGCTCGGGATCGAACCCGCCGGGCTCAGCTTGTCGACGGCGTCCGGCAGCGACTCCGCGATCTGGTCGGCGGCCTCCTGCGGGCTGACCCCCGCCTGCTGGGCGACCTGTTGCAGGGTGTCGTCCGGCAGCGCCTCGGCGATCTGGGCGCCGCTGACGGGCTTGTTGTCGCCCGTGCCGATCCAGGACTGCGCCTGGTCGGCGAGACCGGACTTGCTGAGCATGTCCATCAGCCCGCCGAGCGGATTGTTCCCGCCTCCGGCCCCCTGGGCCCCGGCCGCACCGCCGCCGCCCATGAGGGCACCGAGCAGCGCGCCGAGGATGTTGCCGCCGCCACCGCCGCCTGCCTGGCCGCCGCTGCCGCCTCCGAGGAGACCGCCCAGAAGGGAGCCGAGGTCGTTACCCGCCATCGTCCATGCCTTTCGAGAGGGTTCGGGACACGGACAATGTCACCCGATCCAGTCCATTCCGCCACTTGGTGCAAGCGTTCGGCAGCCCCTGCGGTAGAACGATCGACATGATCTTCCACATCGTGCCGCTCGCCGACTGGACCGCCGAGCCCGAGCTTCCGTACGCCCCCTCCTCGCTCGACTCGGAGGGCTTCGTGCACTGTTCGGCGGACCGCCCGACGGTGCTCGCGATCGCGGACGCGCACTACCGCGACGTACCGGGTCCGCTGCTGGCCGTCGAGCTCGACGAGCGGGCCCTGACCTCGGAGGTCCGCCGCGAGGGTGAATCGGGCGGCCGCTACCCGCACGTCCACGGCCCGTTGGACCGGGCGGCCGTGGTCCGCCTCTGGGAGGTCGTGCGTACGCCGGGCGGCCCGACGGAACTGGCCCCGTGGGAGCCGGGCTCCTGAGCCGGGCGGCGCGGGGGCTTCTCCTGGGGCCCCCGACACGCCAGGATGCTGCTCGCCATCCCGGAGCGACCCGATCGAGGAGCACCCCATGAGCGACCCCACGCCGACGGCCCGCCGTACCGTACTGGCGGCAGGAGCGGCCGTCGCGCTGGCCGGCGGCACGCTCACCGCGTGCGGCGGCGACGAGAAGAGCCCGAACAGCGAGCCCGGCAGCCCCTCGACCCCGGAGGCGGCGGCCCCGTCCTCCCCCTCCTCCCCCTCGTCGGGAACGGGCAAGGCGCTGCTCAAATCCTCCGCGGTGCCGGTGGGCGGCGGCACGGTCCTCAAGGAGCAGAAGCTGGTGGTCACCCAGCCCACGGCCGGGTCCTTCCGCTGCTTCACGGCCGTCTGCACGCACCAGGGCTGCCTGGTGAACAAAGTGGAGGCCGGCACCATCGACTGCCCCTGCCACGGCAGCAAGTTCCAGATCACGGACGGCGCGGTGGCCCACGGCCCGGCGACCCGCCCCCTGGCGGAGAAGCAGATCACGGTGGCCCCGGACGGGGATATCTCGCTCGCGTAGCCCGGCCGCCCCGGCCTACGCTCCCGGGATGAACGCGCCGACCACACCCCCGGAAGCCCTAACCCTCGTACGCGAACACACGATCTACGCGTGCGTGATGGGCTCCCGGGCGTTCGGCCTGGCGACGGAGGCGAGCGACACCGACCGGCGCGGCGTCTACCTCGCCCCGACGCCGCTCTTCTGGCGCTTCGAGAAGCCGCCGACGCACGTGGAGGGCCCGCGGGAGGAGGAGTTCTCCTGGGAGTTGGAGCGCTTCTGCGAACTCGCCCTGCGCGCCAACCCGAACATCCTGGAGTGCCTGCACTCCCCGCTGGTGGAACGGCTGACCCCGCTGGGCGAGGAACTCCTCTCCCTCCGGGGGGCCTTCCTGTCCCGCCGGGTGCACACCACCTTCACCCGGTACGCGATGTCCCAGCACTCCAAACTCGTCGCGGACGTCCGCATCCACGGCGCCCCGCGCTGGAAGCACGCCATGCACCTGCTGCGCCTGCTCCTGTCCTGCCGCGACCTGCTGCGCACGGGCCGCCTGACGATCGATGCCACCGACCACCGCGACCGCCTGCTCGCGGTCAAGCGCGGCGAACTCACCTGGCCGGAGACGGACACCTGGATGACCCGCCTCCGGGAAGAGTCGGACACGGCCCTGACCACCACCCCCCTCCCCCCGGACCCGGACCACGCCCGAGTGGCCGACTTCCTCCTCCGCACCCGCCGCACCTCGGCCCTCGGAGAATCACCGGAAGTCGCCATTCCGCATTGCCCCTGACAGGAATCAGAGGGGATGCAGGCCGAGCAAGAAATGGGCGCACGCATCCGATTCCTCCCCACAAGATCAACTTTGTGTTCATTGGAGGTAAGCAGCGGCAATTCATGCTTTCTGACAGTGCATCCGGTAATGCAAATCACCCTGCTAGTCTGCGCTCCGAATATTTCCATTAGAGCAGTTGGGGTGGGGTGTGAGACGATTTCGCACACGAGGACTTTCAGCGGCTGTGGCCGCAATAGTCCTCGTCGGCGTGCTGCCTGGTGCAGCAATAGCGGCGGAGGCCAAGAAGGGTCCGTCGCTGCCAGTACTGAAGCAGCCGAAGGCAGTTCCGGTGGGGAAGGTTGCCGTTGGGGGCGCCAAGCGTCCGGACGCGGCTTCCGATAATTCTTGGAAGAAGCAGAAACCGAAGGCGAGCTGGCCCGCGGCCGGCTCCGCCGAGGTTTCCCTGGCCACGGGCGGAACTCCCGGCCTGCGCCCTGACCACTCCCGAACGCCCGGAGTGCCGGACCCAGAAGCCGCTGCAGACCAAGAACGACACCCGCACCGGCAAACTGTCCGCCCAGATCAGCACCCCCGGCGTGACAGGCGCCGCAGCGAAGTCCGGCAAGAGGACGATGTCCGCTGCCGCCGCCGCATCGGGCGGCGCGACCGTCCTCGCCGCCACCGCGGAAGCGTCCGGCGCAACGGGCGACTACAAAGCGACCTCGCTGACGGCCTCGGGCTCCTGGAGTGCCGGCGGGCCCACCGGCGGGCTGAGCTGGTCGTACCCCATCGGGGTGCCGGCCGTTCCCGGCGGTCTGCAGCCGGGAGTGGCGCTGGACTACAGCTCGCAGGCGGTGGACGGCCGCACGGCCGCGTCCAACAACCAGCCGAGCTGGCTGGGTGACGGCTGGACGTACGAACCCGGCTTCATCGAGCGCAAGTACAAGGCCTGCCAGGACGACAAGACCGGCGGTACGAACACCACCAAGGAGTTCGACGAGTGCTGGTACAACAACAACGCCGTGCTGCACCTCGGCAGCAAGACCAGCGAGCTGGTCTACGACGCGGCCAAGGGCTGGCACCCGGTCTCCGACTCGGGCGAGAAGGTCGAGAAGCTCACCGGCGCGACCAACGGTGACAAGGGCACGGCCGGCGTCGACGGCGTGGGCGAGCACTGGAAGGTCACGACGACCGACGGCACCCAGTACTTCTTCGGCCTGAACCGGCTCCCGGGCTGGAAGGACAACGGCACCGCCGCCGACGACCCGGTCACCAACTCCACCTGGACCGTTCCCGTGTTCGGCAACCAGGCCGGCGAGCCGTGCTACAACGCGACCTTCGCCAGCGGCTGGTGCCAGCAGGCCTGGCGCTGGCAGCTCGACTACGTCGTCGACACGCACGGCAACGCCATGGCGTACTACTGGAACACCGAGAAGAACAACTACGCCCGGGCCTTCAACGAGTCCACCGGCAAGGGCACCAGCACCCCGTACGTCCGCGGCGGCTGGCTCGACCACATCGACTACGGCCTGCGCGCCGACGCCGTGTACACCGGCAAGGCCATGGGCCGGGTGAAGTTCGACGTCGCCGAGCGCTGCCTGACGGGCTGCGGCACCTTCGACGAAACCAATGCCAAGAACTGGCCCGACACCCCCTTCGACCAGCACTGCAAGGACGGGGACGAGTGCAAGAACCAGTTCGCCCCGACCTTCTGGTCGCGCAAGCGCCTCGCCTCGATCACCACGAACGTGCTGACCGGCGGTGTCCTGAAGCCCGTGGACAGCTGGAGCCTCGCCCAGGACTTCCCCGCGTCGGGTGACGGCGTCTCGACCCCCATGTGGCTGAAGTCCGTCCAGCACACCGGCAAGGTGGGCAGTGACCTGGCCCTGCCGCCCGTCACCTTCGCCGGTGAACAGCGGGCCAACCGGGTCGACAAGACCGGTGACGGGCTCGCGCCGTTCATCCGGCTGCGCATGTCGCAGATCAATACCGAGACCGGCGGCGTGCTCGGTGCGTACTACTCCCAGCCGGAGTGCACCGCCACCAAGCTCCCACCGGCCGACGGGACCAACACCGCCCGCTGCTTCCCGGTGAAGTGGGCCTTCGAAGGCCAGACCTCCAAGGAGGACTGGTTCAACACCTACGTCGTCACCCAGATCGTGGAAAGCGACAACCTGGCGTCCACCCCGGACACCGTGACCGCCTACACCTATCTGGACGGCCCGGGCTGGGCCAAGAGCTCGGACGAGTTCACCAAGCCGGAGGACCGTACCTACTCCGCGCCACGCGGCTACGGGCGCGTACAGACCCGCACCGGCGCCGGTTCGGACCCCAAGACCCTGTCGGAGACGGTCTACTTCCGGGGTGTCGACGGAGCGCAGGTGAAGGACTACGCCGGCGCCGCGGTGACCGACCGCGAGCAGTTCGGCGGGATGCCGCGCGCGTCCGCCACGTACAACGGTGACGGCGGCGCCCTGGTCTCGGCGACCTCCTCGACCCCCTGGGTGTCGGCGGCCACGGCTGCCCGCAGCCGATCGGGGCTGCCCGACCTGCAAGCCTTCATGACGGGCGTCGAGAAGGAGGAGAAGCTGACCACCGTGAGCGGTGGTCAGCGCAAGACCGCCCTCATCCGGTCGTTCGACGCCTACGGCATGGTCTCCCAGACGTCGGACCTCGGCGACACGGACCGCACGGGCGACGAAAGCTGCACCATGGCGTCGTTCGCCCGCAACACCGGCAACTGGCTGATCGAACGGGTGTACCGGATCGAGAAGGTCGCGGTGGCCTGCGGTTCACCTGTCAGTCGGCCGTCCGACGTCATCTCCGACAACCGCTCCTACTTCGACGGCTCGACCACGCTCGGGGCGGCACCCGCCAAGGGCGACGTCACGAAGACCGAGCGGATCAACGGCACCGGAACCGGCTACGACGTCGTCAGCACCACTCCGGTCGCCGACTACGACATGTACGGCCGGGCGCTGACCGCGACCGACTCGTACGGCAAGACGGTCACCACGGTCTACACGCCGGCTACGGGCGAGGTGCCCACCACCACGGTGGTCACCAACCCGCTCACGCACAAGATCACCACGGTCTCGGACCCGCTGCGCAGCCAGCCTCTGAGCGTCACGGACGCCAACAACAGGGTCACCACCACCGCCTACGACCCGTTCGGCCGGGTCACCAAGATCTGGATCCCGACCCGCCCGGCCTCGGCCAATCCCGATTCGCCCAGCTACAAGTTCTCCTACCTCGTCCGCCAGGACGGCCCGAACGTCGTCACGACGAGTGCCCTGGACCACAACTCGGTCTACCAGTCGTCCTACGCCTTCTTCGACGGCCTGCTGCGTTCCCGGCAGACCCAGGCTCCCTCGCCCGACGGCCAGGGGAGACTGATCAACGAGACCTCGTACGACACGCGCGGTCAGGCCTGGCGCTCTTCCGGCATGTACTACGCGAGCGGCAGGCCGGAGCCCGTCCTGGTCACCGGTCAGGAGCTGGACTACCCGGCGTCCACCGACACCCTCTTCGACGGCGCGGGCCGTGTCACCGACGTGATCTCCCGCAGGTTCGGTGACGAGACCAAGCGCAGCTCGACGGTCTACACCGGTGACACCACGACCGTGATCCCGTCGGTCGGAGGCGGCAAGAAGACGGTGGTCGACGCCAGGGGGCTCACCACCAAGGTCGAGACGTACACCGACGCAGCCCGTACCACGTCCCAGCCGACGACGTATTCGTACGACAAGCTCGGCCGGCTTTCGCAGGTCACCGATCCGGTCGGCGCGGTCTGGAAGTACGGCTACGACGTCGCCGGCCGCCAGACCCACGTGGAGGACCCCGACAAGGGCATCTCGGACGTCACCTTCGACCAGGGCAACCGGGCGACCGACATCCGCAATGCCCGGGGTATCACCCTGCACACCGACTACGACGAACTCGGCCGCAAGACTGCGTTGAAGCAGGGCACCACCACTCTCGCGAACTGGGCGTACGACACCGCCACCGGCGGCAAGGGCCAGCTTGCGAAGTCCACCCGCTGGATCGACGGCAAGGCCTTCGAAGAAGCGGTCACGGTCTACAACGGTGCCTACAAGCCGGTCACGAGCCAGGTCACCATCCCCGCTTCGCCGGAGAACGGCACCCTGGCGGGCACCTACAAGTGGACGACCAGCTACAACGCCAACACCGGCCAGGTGATGTGGGTCCAGCAGCCCGCCATCGGCGACCTGCCGGCCGAGAAGATCAACAACACCTACACGGCTGCCGGCGGCCTGCTCGACACCGTGGGCGCGGGCATCGACCCGCTCGTCTCGGCGATGACCTACGACCACTACGGCCGGGCGACCCGGGCCGAGTACGGCGACTTCGCCAAGCACGTGTGGAGCTCCTTCGAGTACGACGACCACACCGGCGCGATGACCCGTTCCGTCACCGACCGTGAACTGGCACCGGGGCGCATCGACGACACCAGCTACGGATACGATCCGAGCGGGAACATCACCTCGGTGAAGACCGTCTCCGGCCAGGACGCGCAGCAGGTGACGGACAACCAGTGCTTCACCCTGGATGCGCTGCAGCAGATCACGCAGGCCTGGACCACCGCGCCCGCCGCTCAGAACAACTGCGCGGCCGGCCCGTCCGCGGCCACGGTGGGCGGCCCGGATGCCTACTGGACGACGTACACCTACGGCGCCACGGGCAACCGGAAGACGGAGGTCCAGCACAAGACGCCGTCGGGCCCGGCGGCGGACATCACCCGCACGTACGGAGCCCCGGCCACCGGCAAGCACGCTCTGCCGTCGGTCTCCCAGACCGGCCCGGCGGGTACCGCTTCGGAGTCCTACGCCTACAACGAGACGGGCAACACCACCAGCCGCAAGGTCGGTTCCGCGGCCGAGCAGATCCTGGAGTGGGACACCGAGGGCCATCTGGCCAAAACCAAGCAGGGGACGCTGACCACCGGCTACCAGTACGACGCCGAAGGCAAGCGGGCCACCCGCACCGATTCCTCCGGGACCACGCTGTACCTGCCGGGTGGCAACGAGCTGAAGCTCGCCAAGAACGGCACGCTCACCGGTACCCGCTACTACACGGCCGGCGAGACCACCGTGGCCATGCGGACCGGTGGCAAGCTCACCTTCCTGCTGGCCGACCACCACGGCACCGGCACCACCCAGATCGACGCGTCGACCCAGGCGGTCGTCCGCCGCAAGACCGCCTTGTTCGGCGGCCCCCGCGGTGCGCAGCCGTCCGACTGGGCCGGTGAGCGGGGCTTCGTCGGAGGCACCCGGGACGCGGACACCGGACTGACCCACCTCGGCGCCCGCGAATACGACCCGGCCACGGGCCGGTTCATCTCCGTCGACCCGTTGATGGACGTCACCGACCCCCTCCAGATGGACGGGTACGGCTACAGCCACAACAACCCCATCACGCACAGCGACCCGACCGGTCTGCGGGACCTCGACCTAGCGGATTACTGCAAAGACAATCCGCTTGACTGCGAGAACAAGAAGGGCAAGCAGGTTCTCAGGCACGTCCAAGAGAAGACGCCCCTGATTACCGTGGGCAGCCCGAAGAAGAACAACATCACGAAGGTCTATGACCGCCAGGGCGTACCCCACGTGATCAATGGCGTGCCCGACAACGATGCATCGAAGCAAGCGTTCCAGGTGATCAACGACGATCTCCGAAGGGCCGGGCTGTACTACGACCCGAAAACCGGGAGCGGCTCGATGTACCTCTCGCAGGACGACACGGCGGCGGGGGGTGAGGACGGAACCACCGTCGGAAAGAACGCTCCCATCTTCGATGCCGACGGGAACCCGGTGAAGGCCGGCACAACTGCCGACTTCGTCAAGGTCACCTGGAAGAACGGCCAGATCATCGACGTCGATTCGTACGAGGCCACGTCGGGGAAAACCATTAAGGAGGCGGCCGATACCATAAACAACAAAATGGATCCGGCAGGAAAGAACCAGACGAACCACGTCGTCTTCGTCGCCCAGGACATGGCTCAGGCGCAGGAGCTGGCCGAAATGTACAAGGACGACGACAGAGTCAGGATCATCAGCCCGACGGGGGACTTCGACTCACGACGGACGGCCACCCCGACGGTGCCCTCCGCCAGGGGAATACCCAAGGAGCCGAAGGGCTCCAAGGTCCGTGGCTTCGGACTGGTCGGTGGCGTTCTGGCCGTGGCCCAAGCACCCGGATACGTCCGCGAATACGGCTGGGTCCAGGGAGGCTGGGAAATGTTCAAGGACTCCGTTGATCCGCTCGGCGTGTCCGACGGAATGAGCGATCCCTTCTTCTCCACCAAATCGAACGTCTGTGACCCCACCCGCCCCTACCCGGGCTGTGCCTGAGGACGCCTTCTGACACCCGTATGAGAACCCGGGCCCCGCACCTCCCGTGCTTGCGAGAGGTGCGGGGCCCCCTCGCACTCAGGGGGCGTCGGTCCGGGCCAAGTGCCCGGTGATGCTCGCCGCGTACGGCTCGCGCTTCGTGTGCGGCAGAGATACCTCGACGAGCGAGCCTCCGTAGATCATCCACAACCCGAAGCAGGAGTCCTCCTCGTCGCGCACGAGCACTTGGACCGATTCGGGGTTGGGCCACGGCAGGGATTCGAGGTGGGGCAGCAGACCGTGCCAGTTGTGACGCATGAATTGGATGACCCACGCGTAGCACTCCTTTGAGGGCACACGCGATCCGTAGAACATCCCGTCGTCGATGCGCGTGAAACGCTGATGCCACTCCCGGCTCTTATCCGACCGGGTCAGCGGCTCCATCACCTCTTCGGCGTTCCTCGCCAACACGATCACCTCTGCGAATCTGCTCATGCCTCATTCTCTCAGGCGTCCCAGAGCGTGCCGAAGGTGAGGAGTTCCTCGCGGTACTCGATGCGGGCCTCCCAGTCGCGGGGCCAGACGTCCGGGCCGAGGTGGGCGCCGGCGAAGGCGCCGGCCAGGCAGGCGATGGAGTCCGAGTCGCCCTTCGTGCAGGCCGCGCGGCGCAGGGCCGTCAGGGGGGCGTCCGGGAAGAGGAGGAAGCACTGGAGGGCCGTGGCGAGGGCCTCCTCCGCGATCCAGCCGTCGCCCGTCGTCAGGCACGGGTCCGTCTCCGGGGAGGGGTTTCGAAGGGCCGCCGCCAGGCGGTCCAGGACGGCCAGGCAGTCGTCCCAGCCCCGGGCGATGAAGGACTCCGGGCTCGCGTCCGACGCCGTGCGCATCCAGAGGTCGCCCAGCCAGCGCTCGTGGTAGCGGGTGCGGTGGTGCAGGGCGTACGAGCGCAGCTGCCCGACCAGGCCCGTCACCTCGGCGCCCTGCGCGAGGAGGTACACCGCCCGGGCCGTCAGGTCGGAGGCCGCGAGGGCCGTCGGGTGGCCGTGGGTGAGGGCCGACTGGAGCTGGGCCGCACCGGCGCGCTCCTCCTCCGTCCAGCCGGGGACCAGGCCCACCGGGACCACCCGCATGTTCGCCCCGCAGCCCTTCGAGCCGATCTGGCTCGCGTCCCGCCAGTCCCGGGAAGGGTCGTTCAGCAAGCCGCAGGCTCGCAGGCAGGTGTTGCCGGGCGCCCTGTTGTTCTCCGGGGAGTGGTACCAGGCCACGAACTCCTCCCGGACCGGGCCCGCGAGCCGAGCAGGGTCCAAGGAGCCGCGCTGCGCCGCCGTCCGTATGCCGCGCGCCAGTGCCAGCGTCATCTGGGTGTCGTCCGTGACGATCGCCGGGCTCGGCAGCCGCATCTCGCGCCACGGGCCGGTCTTCGCCAGGATCGACGGGACGTCGTTGAACTCCGTCGGAAAGCCCAGCGCGTCGCCCAGGGCGAGGCCGAGCAGGGCCCCCGTCGCCGGCCGCTTCTGCAGGTTCATTTCTGGATTCCTTCCGTAGGACGGAGCAGCGGGGGGTGGAGGGCCGTCGCCGGGCCCGCCCGGTACAGCGCGGCCGGTTTGCCGCGGCCTCCGGTCAGCCGGGCCGCCCCCGGCACGGCCTCGACGAAGCCGGGCGTGGCCAGCACCTTGCGGCGGAAGTTCGGCCGGTCCAGGGGGGTGCCCCAGACGGTCTCGTAGACGGACTGGAGCTCCCCGAGGGTGAACTCGGGCGGGCAGAACCCCGTGGCCAGGCAGGTGTATTCGAGTTTGGCCCCGATGCGGGAGCGCGCGTCGGACAGGATCCGCGCGTGGTCGAAGGCCAGCGGCCCGCTCTCCCCCACCGGCACCCAGCGCGCCTGCGCCGCGTCCCCGCCGCCCTCCGCCGCCGGCTCCGGCATGTCCGGGACCAGGGCGGCGAAGGCGACCGAGACCACCCGCATCCGCGGATCGCGGTCCGGATCGCTGTACGTGCGCAGCTGCTCCAGGTGCAGCGAGGCGACGACCGCCTCCGACAGGCCGGTCTCCTCGGCCAGTTCCCGGCGGGCCGCCGCCTCCGCCGACTCCCTCGGCAGCAGGAAGCCGCCCGGGAGGGCCCAGGCGCCTTCGTACGGCTCCTGCCCGCGCCGGATCAGCAGCACGTGCAGCGCCCCGCCGCGGACCGTGAACACCGCCAGGTCGACCGTCACCGCGAAGGGCTCGTAGGCGTGCCGGTCGTACCCCTTCATCGGCGCTCCGGCAGGGGGTCCGCGAACTGCCATCCCCCGGCCAGCAGTTCGTCGACCGCCGCGACGGCCGTCGCCAGCCGCGCCGCGCGGTCCCCGCGCACGGTCAGGAAACGCCTGCCCGTGCGCGTGAGTTCCTCGCGGAAGCGGTCCGTCATCCACGGCCTCAGGTGCTCGCCGTCGCGCAGCCCGTCGTCCTCGAACGGCACGTCCGCGTGGTCCGTAAGGAGGTACAGGTCCCTGTGCGTCAGCGCGGCGGTCTTCTCCACCTCCTCGCTGCGCCCTCCCGTGTACCGCTCGTGCCAGATGCCGGTCGCGAAGGAGTCGGTGTCGCAGATCAGCACCGGCGAACCCGACCGCGCCGCCCGCTCCTCCTCCGCGTCCTGCCGCCGCGCGATCACCGGGAACTCCTCCGACCGGAAGGACACGTCCTCCCAGGTCGCCGCCGGGTCCGCCGCCCGCGCGGCCGCCAGCTTCTCCTCGCTGTACGTGCGCCCGTACTCCGCGACCCAGCCCGTCCCGGCCCAGACCCCGCCGCGCGCCCGGTAGTGCGCCGCGAGCGCCCGCGACAGGGTGGTCGTACCGGTCGACTCGGCGCCGAGTACGACGATCCGCCGGGTCAGGGCCGCCCGTACGCCCGGCCCCAGGAACTCCCAGTTCCCGACCGGGTCCGCCCGTACCGCCGTACCGGAGACGGGGAAGCGGGTACGGCCCGGGTCCACGCGGACCTCCTCGGCCCCGAACCGCCGGGCGAGCTCCGTCCCGTACTCCTCGGAGGTGAAGACGGCGTCGACGCGCCCCGGCACCGCGCCCCGGAAGACCGCCATGTGCGCCTCCCAGACCGCCGGGTCGTGCAGGTCGACCGGGATGTCGTCGACCGCGCCGACGACCTCCGCCCCCGGGTGCGCCTCGCGCATCCACGCCACCCGGTCGGCGAGCGGCACCGACTCCACCGAGGCCGCGCACACCAGCACGGTCAGCCGCTCGCACTGCTCCTGGGCGGTGCGCACGAGGTGGTGGTGGCCGGCGTGCGGCGGGTAGAACTTGCCGAGCACCAGTCCGTGCCCGTAGCGCCTCGCGCCGCTCATGCCGTCGCCTCCGCCGCCGTACGGGCGCCGCGCGCGGGCAGCATGCGGCGCCAGCCGAGCAGGCCGACGACGCAGAGCGCGAGGAAGCCGGCGTACAGGGCCGAGGTCAGGTACAGCCCCTTGTACGCGTACAGCGGGATGTAGACGAGGTCGGCGGCGATCCACAGCCACCACGACTCGACGAGCTTGCGGCACTGGCCGTACGTGGCCATGAGCGAGAGCCCGGTGGTCAGTGCGTCCCAGAACGGGACGGTGGAGTCGGTGACCCCGCTCAGCAGGAGCGTGAGCCCGAGCACCCCCACCGCCCCCGCCGCGGCCAGTACGGCCCATTCGGTGCGCGTGGTGCGGCGCACCGGCAGGGCCTCGGCGGTTCCTGGTCCACCCCCGTGGGTCCAGGACCACCAGCCGTACGCGGCGAGGGCGATGAAGACGATCTGGAGCCCGGCGTCGGCGTACAGGCCGGACTGGGCGAAGAGCACGATGAAGAAGACGTTGTTCGCGATGCCGATGGGCCAGTTCGCGACGTGCTGCCGGGCGACGAGCCAGACGCACAGGGCTCCGGTGGCGAAGCCCACGATTTCGGTCCAGCCCATGACGGCCGCCCCCCTCGTTCTTTAATAGTCATGTTGACTATAAACAGGGGGGAGGGTCCCTGACAAGCCGAAAAAGCCCGCAGTGCCACGGGGGCACTGCGGGCTTCTCCCAGCCGTTGGGCGAGGGGTTACAGACCGACCTCGCGCATGAGCATGCCGACCTCGGTGTTGGTCAGGCGGCGCAGCCAGCCGGACTTCTGGTCGCCCAGCTCGATGGGACCGAAGGAGGTCCGGACGAGCTTGTCGACGGGGAAGCCCGCCTCGGCCAGCATGCGGCGGACGATGTGCTTGCGGCCCTCGTGGAGGGTCACCTCGACCATGTAGTTCTTGCCGACCTGGTCCAGCACGCGGAAGTTGTCGGCGCGGGCGTACCCGTCCTCCAGCTCGATGCCGTCCTTGAGCCGCTTGCCGATGTCACGCGGCAGCGAGCCGGTGATGGCGGCCACGTACGTCTTCTTCACGCCGTACTTCGGGTGCGTGAGGCGGTGGGCCAGCTCACCGTGGTTGGTGAGCAGGATGATGCCCTCGGTCTCCGTGTCGAGCCGGCCGACGTGGAAGAGCCGGGTCTCGCGGTTGGTGACGTAGTCCCCGAGGCACTGGCGGCCGTCCGGGTCCTCCATGGTGGAGACGACGCCGGCGGGCTTGTTCAGCGCGAAGAACAGGTACGACTGGGTGGCGACCGTCAGGCCGTCCACCTTGATCTCGTCCTTCGGCTGGACGCGCTTGCCCTGCTCCAGCACGATCTCGCCGTTGACCTCGACGCGCGCCTGCTCGATGAGCTCCTCGCACGCGCGGCGCGAACCCATGCCGGCGCGGGCGAGCACCTTCTGCAGGCGCTCGCCTTCCTGCTCGGCGCCCGGGAAGGTCTTCGGGGTCTTGATCACGGGCTTGTCGGCGTACCGGTCGCGCACGCGCTCCTCGATGCGCGCGTCCAGTTCGCGGGGGCGGGACTGGCCGCTGCGGCTGCCGGGGCCGCTGCGCGGGCCGCCGGCCCCGCCGATGCCGGGGGTCTTGGAGGTGCGGGGACCGCCCTTGGCACCGCCGCGCGCCGAGTCGCCGCGGGCACCGCCGCCACGGCTGGCGTCGCCCGCGCCGCGGGCACCGCCGCCGCCGGCCTTGGCACCGCCGCGGCTGCGCTCGCCCTCGGGGCCGACGTCGTAGCGGCGCTCCTCGGGGCGGGGGTTGCGGGGCCGCTGCGGGGCCTGGTCGCGGTCACGGTCCCGGTCGCGCGGGGCGCCGGAGCCGCCGCCGTAGCCGCCACCGCCGCTGTAGCCGCCGCCGGAGCTCCCGCCGCGGTAGCCACCGCCGCCGGAGCCGCCGCGCTGGCCGCCTCCACCGCTGGAGCTGCCGCCGCGGTAGCCACCGCCGCCGGAGGAGGAGCCGCCGCGGGTGTTACCGCGCCCGCCACCACCGCCGCCGCTGCTGTTCCTGTTGCCGCCACCGTTGCCGTTGCCGCTGCTTCGCATCAAAGTTCCGTCGTCTTGTCGTCTTCATCGGTATCCGGTGCATCCGGATCGAACGACGGAACACCCTCTTGCGTATCGGCTTCGATCGCGTCCGCCTCGGGGAGGAAGGGCGCGAGCTCCGGGAGCTCGTCCAGGCCGCGCAGGCCCATCCGCTCCAGAAAGTAGTTCGTCGTCCTGTACAGGATCGCACCTGTTTCGGGTTCCGTGCCCGCCTCGGCCACCAGACCCCGCTGGAGCAGGGTCCGCATGACCCCGTCGCAGTTCACTCCGCGGACCGCCGAGACCCGCGAACGGCTCACCGGCTGGCGGTACGCGACCACCGCCAGGGTCTCCAGGGCCGCCTGGGTCAGCCGGGCCTGCTGGCCGTCCAGTACGAAGGCCTCGACGGCGTCCGAGTACTCCGCCCGGGTGTAGAACCGCCAGCCGCCGGCGACGAGCCGCAGCTCGAAGCCGCGCCCCTGGACGGCGTACTCGTCGGCCAGCTCGCGCAGGGCGTCCGCGACCTCGCGCGGGGTGCGGTCCAGCACCTTGGCGAGGTGCGCCTCGGTCGCGGGCTCGTCCACGACCATGAGTACGGCCTCCAGGGCGGGCTTCAGCGCGAGCCCGGCCACGTCGCTCATTCCTTGACCTCCACGATCCGGTCGAACTCGTCGGTGACGGTCGGCATCCCGTCGCCGTCCCCGCCGCTCCAGCGGACGGTGAGCGTCCGCAGGGCTTCCTCCTGGTCGAGGACCACCGCCTTCTCGCGGTAGAGCTCCAGGAGGGCCAGGAAGCGCGCGACGACGGTGAGGGTGTCCTCGGCGTCCTCGGTCAGCTCCTGGAAGGTGGCCTCGCCGCGCGCCTTGAGCAGCGCGACCACCACCGCGGCCTGCTCCCGCACGCTGACGAGCGGGGCGTGGATGTGGTCCACGTAGACCTGGGGCTTGGCCTTGGGCTGCATGGCCTTGACCGCGAGCCGGGCGAACCCCTCGGCGCCGATGCTGATGACGACCTCGGGCAGCAGCTCGGCGTGCTGGTCCTCCAGGCCCACGGTGCGCGGGTAGCGGCGGCCCTCGCTCTCGGCACGCTGCTCGAAGATCTCGGCGATCCGCTTGTACGCGCGGTACTGGAGCAGCCGGGCGAAGAGCAGGTCGCGGGCCTCCAGCAGGGCGAGGTCGGCCTCGTCCTCGACCTCGGCGGCGGGCAGCAGGCGGGCGGCCTTCAGGTCGAGCAGGGTGGCGGCGACCACGAGGAACTCGGTGGTCTGGTCGAGGTCCCAGTCGGGGCCCATGGCGCGGATGTGCGCCATGAACTCGTCGGTGACCTTGGAGAGGGCCACCTCGGTGACGTCGAGCTTGTGCCGGGAGATCAGCTGGAGCAGCAGGTCGAAGGGCCCCTCGAAGTTGGCCAGCCGCAGCGTGAACCGCCCGTCGGTCTGCACCCCGGGGACGGCGTCCGGGCCCGGTACGACGGCGGCCGCTTCCACTTCGCCCTCCACGGGCTCCTGCGGGGCCCCTGCGGGGGCCTCCGCGGGCTCGGGGGGCTCGACGGGGTCCTCGCCCGGCCCCGGCGCCACGGGCCCCTCAGAGGGCGCGTGAGGCTCTCGCGGCCCGGACGCGGCCGGGGCACCCGGCCCGCGCCCCAGACTGCGGCGGGCGGGGCGGCTGGGATCTGCGGGAGGGGGCATCACGGTCCAAGGCGGTGCGGAAGCGGTGTCGGTCGGTCGGCCGGAGCCAGCCCCAAGGCTGCCACGCCCCACCCACCACCCTCCCCCGGACCCGCCCGGGGGACGGAAGCGGCAGGCCGCCCGGCGGCGGAGGGGGCAGAAGCCACGGGGGCAGGAGCGGAAGGTCGACCGGAGCAGCAGAGGGCCGAAGCCGCCAGAGGCGCAGCAGAGGGCCGAAGCCGCCAGAGGGGAAGCAGGAGGCCGACCGGAGGAGCAGGCGGAAGCCACAGGGCCGGAAGCGGCAAGCTGACCGGCGCGGCAGAGGGCCGAAGCCGCCGGGGGGAAAGCAGGAGGCCGACCGGAGGACGGGGCAGGAGACGCGGGAGCGGGAGCGTGAAATCCGCACCGGGGGTGCAGTCAAGGCAGGCCCGGTGGCCCACCCTCCCCGCCTTCCGACAGCCCGTCACGGGCCCGCCTGCCGCCTGTGCCACCGGTCACTACAGGTAGGAGGGTCCACAGGCCGCACACCGACATCAGACCGGCATCGACCATGGTCACGACCAACGGACGGCGCACAGGTGCCGGTGGGCGGGACGGGACGACGGACGGGGCGTCGTAAGGCGCGGGGAAGACGGCCCGCAGGCCGGGTCCGACGTCAGGCCCGGCGGGCAGGGGCGGCTGCGGGCCTGCCTGCGGGGTCATGTCCCCGCACTCCACCGACACCGCCCCGCCGGAGCCACTGCCATCACCACCGCCCGGCACCACAGGCCACCATCCGGGCAACGCCCACCATCCCGGCACCGCCCGCAATCAGGCAGTCGCACCCCCGCCGCCAGGCGGTCGGGCCCCCGCCTGCCACGCGATCGGCACCTTCGCCGCCAGGCGGCCAGCACCCCCACCGTCAGGCGGTCGGGCCCCCGCCAGCCAGCCGGTCAGCACCCCTGCCGTCAGGCAGTCGCACCCCCGCCGTCAGGCGGTCGGGTCCCGCCGGCCCGGCTGTCAGCGGCCGCGGAGTCTGCGGACCAGGATGCTCGCGTCGCCGCGGGACTCCAGGTCCGCGAGCACGACCGCCACCGCCTCGCGGACGATGCGGCCGCGGTCCACCGCCAGCCCGTGCTCGCCGCGCAGCACCAGCCGCGCGTGCTCCAGGTCCATGAGCTCCTCGGCGGAGACGTAGACCGTGATCTTCTCGTCGTGCCGTTCGCGCCCGCTGGGCCGGCGGTTCGCCCCGCGGCCCTGGCCCTTGCCCCGCCGGGGCTCCGGGCTGACAGAACCTTCCTGCGGGCGGCGGGGACCCACCACCGACTCCGCGGCGGCCGCCGCGGCCTCCCGGCTGCGGCCCTCGCCCGCCGTGCCCTCCGCCGAAGCCGCCGCGTGCTCCCCGGCGCCCGACTCCTCCGGGCCCCGCCTCGGCGAGGACGACTGGAGCGCCATCCCCCCGGTCGTACGGAACAGTTCGTCGGCTCCGGGCAGACTCACTCGGCGTGACACCGGGCGAGCACCTCCCTGGCCAGCTGGCGATAGGCGGCGGCCCCGACGGAGTTGGAGGCGTAGGTGGTGATCGGCTCACCGGCGACCGTGGTCTCCGGGAAGCGCACCGTGCGGCCGATGACCGTGTGGTAGACGTGGTCGTCGAAGGCCTCGACGACGCGCGCCAGCACCTCGCGGCTGTGCACCGTACGGGAGTCGTACATCGTGGCGAGGATGCCGTCGAGCTCCAGCTCGGGGTTGAGCCGCTCCTGCACCTTCTCGATGGTCTCGGTCAGCAGCGCCACACCGCGCAGCGCGAAGAACTCGCACTCCAGCGGCACGATGACCTTGTGAGCCGCCGTCAGGGCGTTCACGGTCAGCAGGCCGAGCGAGGGCTGACAGTCGATCACGATGTAGTCGTAGTCGGCCATCAGGGGCTTCAGCGCCCGCTGCAGCGTCGACTCTCTCGCGACCTCGCTGACCAGCTGCACCTCGGCAGCGGACAGGTCGATGTTGCTCGGCAGCAGGTCCATGTTGGGGACCGCGGTCTTGAGCAGCACCTCGTCGGCCGACATGCCCCGCTCCATGAGCAGGTTGTAGACCGTCAGGTCGAGTTCCATCGGGTTCACGCCGAGGCCCACGGACAGCGCGCCCTGCGGGTCGAAGTCGACGAGCAGCACGCGGCGCCCGTACTCGGCGAGCGCCGCACCCAGGTTGATGGTCGACGTGGTCTTGCCCACGCCGCCCTTCTGGTTGCACATCGCGATGATCTTCGCCGGACCGTGGTCGGTCAGCGGACCCGGGATCGGGAAGTACGGCAGCGGCCGTCCGGTCGGGCCGATCCGCTCACGGCGCTGGCGGGCAGCGTCGGGGGCGAGGGTGGCCGCGTACTCGGGGTCGGGCTCGTACTCCGCGTCCGGGTCGTAGAAGTGCCCTTCGGGCACGTTTTCGTAGTCGGCGAAACCCACGGGCTTTTCGCCGCTCAGGTCGCCGGCCCTGGAGTTCACGTCTAGGCCGTCCATGCTCTTTTGGGGCGTCGTCATGTGCTGGTGGTTTGCGAAGGTGCGGACCGCGACGGAGCCGACCGCTTCGAGCCCGCCGGATCCTTGGCCCCGGTCTGGCGTCCCTGCTCGACCACCCCCGGGAGCAAATGTCGACTCATTCACAAGTCGTCTTACCTCCTCGGACGTGACCAGGACACTTATCGATAGGTCAGCGTGGCACCATGCCGACGGTTGGCGACTCTATGGCGTGTCACCACTCAGCGGCAACACAATCCGTCGGACCGGCAACGATGTGTCGGCAACCGAACACCACTCTGTCAAGGGCGTCCGGGCCGTCACCGCGAAGTTTCGCGGGTGTGCGAAAGGGTTAAAGGGTTACGTTCGAGGCGAGTTGAGCGGTGTGCGCCCGTACCCCCCAAACGCCTCCGGCCGGACCTTGGGGGCAAGGTCCGGCCGGATACGTGAGATTGACGTCAGTCGTTGACGGGGTCTGACCGATCAGCCGAGCAGCGTGCCCAGCTCAAGGGTCGGCAGGCCGTGCGCCTCGGCGACCGGACCGTAAACGACCTGGCCGTCATGGGTGTTGAGGCCCAGCGCGAGCGCGGGGTCACGGCGCAGCGCCTCGACCCAGCCGAGGTTCGCGAGCTGCACGATGTAGGGCAGCGTGGCGTTGGTCAGCGCGTAGGTGGAGGTGTTCGGCACCGCGCCCGGCATGTTGGCGACGCAGTAGAAGACCGAGTTGTGGACCTGGAAGGTCGGCTCGGCGTGGGTGGTCGGACGGGAGTCCTCGAAGCAGCCGCCCTGGTCGATCGCAATGTCGACAAGGACACTTCCGGGCTTCATCTTGGCGACGAGCTCGTTGGTGACCAGCTTCGGGGCCTTCGCACCCGGGATCAGGACGGCGCCGATGACGAGGTCGGCCTCGACGACGGCCTTCTCCAGCTCGTAGGCGTTGGAGACGATCGTCTTGATCTTCGTGCCGAAGATCTTGTCGGCCTCGCGGAGCTTGTTGATGTCGCGGTCCAGCAGGGTCACGTGGAAGCCCATGCCGATGGCGATCTGCGCGGCGTTCCAGCCGGAGACGCCGCCGCCGATGACCACGCACTCGCCGGCGTGGGTGCCGGGCACGCCGCCGGGGAGCACGCCGCGGCCGCCGGCCGAGCGCATCAGGTGGTAGGCGCCGACCTGCGGGGCCAGGCGGCCCGCGACCTCGGACATCGGGGCGAGCAGCGGGAGCGCGCGGTTGGCGAGCTCGACCGTCTCGTACGCGATGGCGGTGGTGCCGGACTCCAGGAGGGCGTCCGTGCACTCGCGGGAGGCCGCGAGGTGCAGGTAGGTGAAGAGGGTCTGGTCCTTGCGGAGGCGGTGGTACTCCTCGGCGATGGGCTCCTTGACCTTCAGCAGCAGGTCGGCGGTCGCCCAGACCTCGTCCGCGGTACCGAGGATCTCGGCGCCGGCGGAGACGTACTCCGCGTCCGTGATCGAGGAGCCGACACCGGCGTTCTGCTCGATGAAGACCTGGTGGCCGTTACGGACCAGCTCATGCACGCCGGCGGGCGTGATGGCGACCCGGAACTCGTTGTTCTTGACCTCGCGGGGGATGCCGACCTTCATCGTCGATCACGGTCCTTGGCTCAGGGGATTTTTCGGGGCACTTCCATACATACCCGCCCACAAGAACGCGCAACGGGATGCACCACGGGATGTCGTGGTGAAGCCAGTCTAATGAAGGACGACGCGCTGTCTAGCCTTGCAAACCAATAATCTCAGTCGGAACCACTACGGATTTCGCAGGCTGCGGGGTCGTCTCCCAGCAATCTGTCGGCCGCGGACCGGTGCAGCCTTGCGGCGGCCGGGTCGCCGAGCCGGTCGAGGGTGTCGGCCAGACGCACCTGGAGCGCGGCCTGAAGCCGCAGGTCTCCGGCCCGGCGCGCGAGCTCCACCGCCTCGCGGCAGGTGTGCAGCGATTCCTCGGGCCGCCCGGCGTACTCCTGGATTCGCGCCATTTCGCTCAACGCCTTTGCCTGGCCGGGTACATCGGCCAGTTTCCGGTACCCCGCGGCGGCGGTCCGCCAGCTGCGCAGCGCGTCCCCGTAGCGGCCCGCGTACGTGTGCACGTTGCCGAGCCGTCCGTACAGCCGGGCCTCGTCCGCCCGCTCCCCGCGCGCGAGGGCCTGGGCCAGGGCCCGGCCGAACCAGTCGGCGGCCCGGTGCCAGTCCGCGAGCTCCTGGTAGGCGCCCCCTACGGATTCCATCGCGCGGCCCGTCGCGTACGGGTCATTCGCCGCCCGTCCCGCGCCGAGCGCGGCCCGGTAGCGCTCCAGCGCCTCCTGCGTACGGCCGGTCTCGGCGTCCAGGTCGGCCAGGTTCAGCAGGGCCGCGGCCTGCTCCCGGTGCAGGCCGCGGCGCTCGGCCACGTCCAGGACCAGGCGGTGCAGCCCGTACAGCTCGGGGGCGGCCTCGGCGGTGCCGCGGTGCTCCGCGAGGGCCCGCACCAGGGCTGCGACCAGCCGGCGGGCCAGGGTGTCCAGCCCGCCGTCGGCCACGGCGAGGGAGGCGGCCGCCGACAGCGCGGGCAGCCGGGTGTCGAGCCAGGTGGCGGCGGCCCGCCGGTCGGGGAAGCGCAGCGCGCGCGGCAGCCCGTCCAGCCTCTCCCGCACGTCCGCCTCGTCCGCCCCCTGCTCGTCGGGTTGCGCCATGACCCGGCACGAGTGCAGCAGGCGTACGGTGCGCTCCAGCATCCGGGCCCGGGCCAGCTCGACCTCGGCGGGGCGCTCCTTGGTCTCCAGCAGGGCCTGGAGCAGCGGTACGAGGCAGCCGGGCAGCAGGAAGAGCCCGTCGGAGGCATGGCGCAGGAGGCCCAGCCCGGCGAAGTCCTCCAGGGTGGACTGGGCGGCGGCCACGGAGCAGCCGGCGAGGGCGGAGGCGGTGTGCGAGTCGACGATCCCGACGGGGGCGAGCGGCAGCAACCGGAGGGTGCGCTGGGCGGGCTGCGGCAGGGACTCGTAGACGAGCCGGAAGCCGCGGCCGAGCGGCCCGCTGGTGCCCGGCGGCATGTCGTGGAGCTGCTTGGCCACGTCGGAGACGGCGGCCTTGGGGTGCGCGGCGAGCCAGCCGCCGACCAGGGCCAGCGCGGCGGGCTGCCCTCCGCACTCCTCGGCGAGGCCCTCGGCGGCGCGGGGGTCGACGGCGATCCGGGTGTCCCCGATGCGCTGGGCGAGCATCTGGACCCCGGAGGGGGTGTCGAGCCCGCCGAGGGTGCAGGGGCGGACATCCGGAATCCCGGTGAGCGGTCCCTCGGCGGTGATGACGACGAGGCATTCGGGGGTGTCCGGCAGCAGGGCGTCGACCTGGTACGGATCGGCGGCGTCGTCGACGAGCAGGATCGCCTTGCGGTGGGCGAGGGCGGCGCGCAGGGCGGAGCTGAGCTCGTCCTCGGCGGCGCCGGGGGGCGTGGGCTCGCCGAGCCCCTCCAGCAGGGTCCGGATCGCCCGCTCGGTGGTGACGGTCTGCCCGCCGGGGGAGGTGAGGCGGGTGCGCAGGACCCCGTCGGGGTAGTCCTCGCCGACCTCGCGGACGAACGCCTCGGCGAGGGCGGTGCGGCCCGACCCCGGCCGCCCGGCGACGAGCAGCACGCGCGCCCGGGGCGCCTTGGCCTTGCGTCCCGAGAGGGTGTCGAGCCCGGTCCGTGCGATGTCCTCGCGCAGCTCCTTGAGCTCGCGCCGCCGCCCGACGAAATCCGTCACGGATCCGCTCCTCTCCCTGCCTTCGGGTTGCGAGCGTAGTTCACGCAGAGCGACGACCCGTGTGGAGCGCGGCGGACACATCGCCCAATCGGATCAGCGGATCGTCACACCACGCTCCCGCGGGCCCGGGAGGAGGGGTTACGCCTCGTACGGGCGGGCCGGCCACGGCGGCTGGGCCGGGCGCAGGGCGTCCAGGCCGCCCGGGGCGGCGAGCGCGGCCGACAGGGCCAGGGCCCCCGTCACCAGGCCCGGGTTGCCGAGCCGGCCCTCGAGGACGCCGCGGACCAGGTCCGCGAGCGGGACGCGGGCGACCTCCATGTCCGCCTCTTCCTCCGAGACCTCGTACCGCGCCCCCTCCGCCTCGGAGAGGCCGCGCGCGAGGAAGACCCGGATCGCCTCGTCGGAGCCGCCGGGGGACGCGAAGAAGTCCACGAGCACCCGCCAGTCCTCCGCCTTGACGTGCGCCTCCTCGTACAGCTCGCGCTGGGCCGCGTGCAGCGGGTTCTCACCGGGTACGTCGAGCAGCCCGGCCGGCAGCTCCCACAGCTTGTGCCGTACGGGGTGGCGGTACTGGCGCAGCACTAGCACGCCGCCGTCCTCGTCGTACGCCAGCACGCACACCGACCCCGGGTGCACCTGGTAGTCGCGGCGCACCACCGATCCGTCCGGCATGCTCACCTGCTCCGAGCGGACCGCCGTCTTCGCGCCCTCGAACGGGGTCCGTGAGGCGATGACCTCCCACGACTCCCCGCTGTCTGCGATGCCCATGGCCATGACCCGTACCCCGTACCTTCCGAATGCGCGACAGAAGACGCGTCAGAAACGCGACAGCCGGGGCACGTTCCGTGCCCCGGCCGTCTACGTTATGCGGTCAGACCGTCACTTGGCCTTCGCGGCCTGCTGGCGCTCCACCGCGGCCTTGACCAGGCCCGCGAACAGCGGGTGCGGCCGGGTCGGGCGCGAGCGCAGCTCCGGGTGGGCCTGGGTGGCCACCAGGTAGGGGTGCACCTCGCGCGGGTACTCGACGTACTCGACGAGCTTGTTGTCCGGGGAGGTGCCGGAGAAGACGATGCCCGCCTTCTTCTCCAGCTCGCCGCGGTAGGCGTTGTTGACCTCGTAGCGGTGGCGGTGGCGCTCGTCCACGTACGCCTGGTCGCCGTAGACCTCGCGCACGATGGAGCCCTCGGCGAGCTTCGCCGGGTACATGCCCAGGCGCATGGTGCCGCCCAGGTCGCCCGCGCCCTCGACGAAGGCCAGCTGCTCCTCCATCGTGGAGATCACCGGGTGGGGGGTGGAGGCGTCGAACTCGGTGGAGTTCGCGTCCTCGATGCCCGCCAGGTTGCGCGCGGCCTCGATGACCACGCACTGCAGGCCCAGGCACAGGCCGAGCAGCGGGATCTTGTTCTCGCGGGCGTAGGTGATCGCGCCGACCTTGCCGTTGACACCGCGGTCGCCGAAGCCGCCGGGCACGCAGATCGCGTCCACGTCGCCGAGCGCCTCCGCGGCGCCCGCCGGGGTCTTGCAGTCGTCGGAGGTGACCCACTTGATCTGGACGCGGGCCTTGTTGGCGAAGCCGCCGGCGCGCAGCGCCTCGGTCACCGACAGGTACGCGTCGGGCAGGTCGATGTACTTGCCGACGAGCGCGACCTTGACCTCGTGGTCGGGGTTGTGGACGCGGTCCAGCAGGTCCTCCCAGACCGTCCAGTCCACGTCGCGGAACGGCAGGTCGAGCTTGCGCACGACGTACGCGTCGAGGCCCTCGGTGTGCAGCACCTTCGGGATGTCGTAGATCGACTTGGCGTCGATCGCCGCGACGACGGCCGCCTCGTCCACGTCGCACATCAGCGAGATCTTGCGCTTGATGGAGGTGGGGACCTCGCGGTCGGCGCGGAGCACGATCGCGTCGGGCTGGATGCCGATGTTGCGCAGCGCCGCGACCGAGTGCTGGGTCGGCTTGGTCTTCAGCTCGCCGGAGGGGCCGATGTAGGGCAGCAGCGAGATGTGCACGACGAAGACGTTGTCGCGGCCGACCTCGTGGCGGACCTGGCGGACGGTCTCCAGGAACGGCAGCGACTCGATGTCGCCGACCGTGCCGCCGACCTCGGTGATGACGACGTCGACGTCCTCGGTCGCCATGCGGCGGATGCGGCTCTTGATCTCGTTGGTGATGTGCGGGATGACCTGCACGGTGTCACCGAGGTACTCGCCGCGCCGCTCCTTGGCGATGACCTGCGAGTAGACCTGGCCGGTGGTGACGTTGGCCGAGCCGTCGAGGTCGACGTCGAGGAAGCGCTCGTAGTGGCCGATGTCCAGGTCGGTCTCGGCGCCGTCGTTGGTGACGAACACCTCGCCGTGCTGGAACGGGTTCATCGTGCCCGGGTCGACGTTCAGGTACGGGTCGAGCTTCTGCATCGTGACCCGCAGGCCGCGCGCCTTGAGCAGCGCACCCAGGCTGGAGGCCGTCAGGCCCTTGCCGAGGGACGAAGCGACACCCCCGGTGACGAAGATGTGCTTGGTCGTCATGGCTGTGCTGTTTCGAAAAGCAGCGGGCGGCGTCGCCAAGAGGGGGCTCCCGTGGTCGCGAAGTTGAGGTGCGTCCGGCGCCGGCCACCATCGAACCGGAGGCTCTCAGGGGGCGCCGAAGCTGCGGTTTCGGGGCTCCTGATTCGCACAGGCAGACCACCGGTCCACGGGGTACCAGCCTATCAGCGCCCGGGCCCGTCCGCCTCCGGGCACGCGCCGCCACGACCGTTCGACGGAGCGCCACCGGCCGTCCCGGGGCCGGTCACGCCCGCATTCACCCAGGTCACCCATTCGGACTAGACACATTGTCCTCTGACTTCAGTAGATCACTAGGGTGCCGTCATATCCTGCTCGGATATCGCATCACATCGCCGCCGAGCAGTCCGGCAGACGGCGTAACCCGGCCGCATCCGGAATCATGAGCTCAGTGCGGGGATCCATACCCACGGGACCGCGCAACCGCGCAATGCAAGCGCCCTTCGGGGCGGACGTGGCCGTTCGACTGGGAGATCTAACGTGTCCGGGCGCATCGAGGATTACGCACTGATCGGGGACATGCAGACCGCCGCGCTGGTCTGCCGGGACGGATCGGTGGACTGGCTGTGTCTGCCCCGTTTCGACTCCCATGCCGTCTTCGCGAGCATCCTCGGAACGGAGGATCACGGCTTCTGGCGCATCGGCCCGGCGTTCCACGGGGGCGCCGAAGCCCCCGCGGCGACCCGCCGCCGCTACCAGGGCGACTCGCTCATCCTGGAATCGGAGTGGGACACGCCGCGCGGCACGGTCCGCGTGACCGACTTCATGCCGCCCCGCGAGGACCACGCGCCGCAGCTCGTGCGCATCGTCGAGGGCGTCAGCGGGCGCGTCCCGATGCGCTCCGCGCTGCGCATGCGCTTCAGCTACGGCCGGGTCGTGCCCTGGGTGCACAAGGTCGACGGGCGCACCGTCGCCGTCGCGGGCCCCGATTCGGTCTGGCTGGACACCGACGCGCAGACGTACGGCAAGGACCTGACGACGTACTCCGACTTCACCGTCGGCCCCGGCGACCGCAAGGCCTTCTGCATCAGCTGGCAGCCCTCCCACAAGGGCGCGCCGGAGACCCCCGACGCGCAGGAGGCGCTGGCGACCACCACCGCGTTCTGGCGCGAGTGGGTCGACCACTGCACGTACCACGGCCCCTACCGCGAAGCCGTGATCCGCTCCCTGATCACCCTCAAGGCGCTCACGTACGGCCCCACCGGCGGCATCGTCGCCGCGCCCACCACCTCGCTCCCGGAGGAGATCGGCGGCGTCCGGAACTGGGACTACCGCTACACCTGGCTGCGCGACGCCGCCATCACCCTGTCCTCGCTGCTGCGCACCGGCTACCGCGAAGAGGCCCAGGCCTGGCGCGAGTGGCTGCTGCGCGCGGTCGCCGGGGACCCGGAGAACCTCCAGATCATGTACGGGATCGCCGGCGAGCGGGAACTCGGCGAGACCGAGCTGGACTGGCTGCCCGGGTACGAGAACTCCCGCCCGGTCCGGGTCGGCAACGGCGCCGCGCACCAGCTCCAGCTGGACGTGTACGGCGAGGTCACCGAGGCCCTGCACCTGGGCCACATGACGGGCCTGGCGCGCAACGACTACGCCTCGGTGCTCCAGTTGAAGCTGATCCGCTACCTGGAGGAGCACTGGGACCAGCCGGACGAGGGCATCTGGGAGGTGCGCGGCCCGCGCCGCCACTTCGTGCACTCCAAGGTCATGGCGTGGGTGGCCGTGGACCGCACGATCAAGCTGATCGAGAGCGGGGACGCGGACGGCCCGCTGGAGCGGTGGCGCGAGATGCGCGACGAGATCCACCAGGACGTGTGCGAGAAGGGCTACGACAAGGAGCGCAACACGTTCACCCAGTCGTACGGGTCGAAGGAGCTGGACGCCTCCCTGCTGCTGATTCCGCAGATGGGCTTCCTGCCGCCGGACGACAAGCGGGTCATCGGGACGATCGAGGCGATCCAGCGCGAGCTGTCGACCCCCGACGGGTTCATCCTGCGCTACCCGACGACCGGCGACGAGGCGGGCGTGGACGGCCTCGAGGGCGACGAGGGGGCGTTCCTCGCGTGCTCGTTCTGGATGGCGGACGACCTGGCGATGATCGGCCGGGTCGACGAGGCGCGGCAGCTGTTCGAGCGGCTGCTGGCGCTCCGCAACGACCTGGGACTGCTGGCCGAGGAGTGGGACCCGCGCCTCCAGCGCCAGGTCGGCAACTTCCCCCAGGCGTTCAGCCACGTCCCCCTGATCGACACGGCCCTGCGCCTGACGGCGAGCGGGGCGTACGGGGGCTGAGGCCGGGCGTTCCGGAGGCGATGGGGTTCGGGGGCTGCCCCCGAACCTCCGCGCCGCGCGGCTGCACCCGGCCCCGCCTACGCTGGAATGGTCCTATGCCTCCTCCCGAAGGAGGGGTGAGCCATGGCGCCCACCTCGAAGGCCGGCCAGGCCCTGACCGTGCTCCGCGAGGATCTGGCCGGTGAGGTCTTCGCTCCCGGCGATCCCGGGTACGAGGAGGCCCGGACGGTCTTCAACGCGATGGTCGACCGCCGGCCCGCGGTCATCGCCCGGTGCGAGAGCGAGGCGGACGTCGTCACCACCGTCCGGTTCGCCCGTGAGCTGGACCTGCCCATTGCC
Source organism: Streptomyces sp. NRRL S-244 (assembly GCF_000717915.1). Classification (GTDB taxonomy): domain Bacteria; phylum Actinomycetota; class Actinomycetes; order Streptomycetales; family Streptomycetaceae; genus Streptomyces. The sequence goes on along the minus strand of NZ_JOCX01000046.1, from coordinate 15,764 downwards.
GTGCGCGGCGGCGGCCACAGCGTCGCGGGGATGTCCCTCAACGACGGCGGCGTGGTCGTCGACATGCGCCGGATGCAGGAGGTCACGGTCCACCCGGGGGCGAAGGCCGTACGCGTCGGGGGCGGCGCGGTGATGAGCGTGCTGGACCGTGCCTGCCAGCCGTACGGGCTCGCCACCACCGGCGGCCGGGTCTCCACCACCGGGGTCACCGGCTTCACCCTCGGCGGCGGCTCCGGCTGGCTGGACCGCAAGTTCGGGCTGGCCGTCGACAACCTGCTCGGCGTGGACCTGGTCACCGCCGACGGCAGCACCCTGACGGCCACTGCCGAGGACAACCCGGAGCTGTTCTGGGCCCTGCACGGCGGCGGCGGGAACTTCGGGGTCGCGACCTCGATCACGCTACGCCTGCACGAGCTCCCCGAGTTCGCGATCTGCATGCTGCTGTACCCCCTGGAGGCCGGGCCCGAGGTCCTGCACACCTACCGCGACGTCATCGAGAACGGCCCCGCCGAGGCGGGCGGCGGCATGATCTACCTGACCGCCCCGCCGGAGCCCTTCGTACCGCAGCACCTGGTCGGGACCCTGATGGCGGGCGCCCTGCTCACGTACGCGGGCGACGAGGAGGCGCTGCGCAAGCTGGCGGCGCCGCTGCTCGCACTGCCGCACGAGGTGGAGGTGCTCACCGCCCTGCCCTACGCGGACTTCCAGTGCATGCTGGACGACCCGCCGGGCCTGCGGAACTACTGGTCCGCGGAGTACCTGACCGGCATGCCGGACGAACTCGTCAGCGTCTTCTGCGCCCTCGGGAACGTGATGCCGACGGGCGGGACCCAGCACGTGCTGTTCCCGCTGGGCGGGGCCATCGCGGACGGGCCGTCGGAGTTCCCCGTTCCGTACCGGGACGCGCCCTGGGCCGCGCACCCGTTCGGCATCTGGGAGGACCCGGCCGAGGACGAGCGCGCCGTGCGGTGGGTGAAGGACGTCTGCGCCCACGTGCGGCCGTGGAGCACCGGCGCGGTCTACCTCAACTTCACCGGCGACGAGGGTTCCGAGCGCGTGGCGGCCGGTCTCGGCGCGGAGAATCTGGCCAGGCTGGGCGCGGTGAAGCGGACGTACGATCCGGACAACGTCTTCCGCTTCAACCACAACATCAAGCCGGCCTGACCCCCTGGTAGCGTCCCGCGACATGGACAACCAGGGCGGGATCACCGTTCAGCGGGCACTGGAACTGCCCGGACTGCGCAGCGGACTGCCGGAGGTGGTGGCCTGCGCCGACCGTCTGGGCCGGACCGTGCGCTGGGTGCACGCGGGCGAGGTGCCGAACATCGCCTCCCTGCTCAAGGGCGGGGAGCTGCTGCTGACCACGGGGCTGGGCCTCGGCACCCGCCCCGCCGAGCAGCGTGCCTTCGTACGGCGCCTCGCGGACCGGGGGATCGCCGCGCTGGTGGTCGAGCTGGGCCCGCGCTTCACCCGGCTCCCGGCGACGCTCGTCGAGACGGCCCGGGCGGCCGGCCTGCCGCTCGTGCAGCTCCACCGCGAGGTGCCGTTCGTGGCGGTCACGGAGGAGATCCACACCGAGATCGTCAACCACCACTACGCCCTGCTCCAGCGGGCCGAGGAGGTGCACCGGCGGTGCACGGAGGCCCTGCTCAGCGGTGGCGGGATCCCCCAAGTCCTGCACATCCTGGCCGACTTCACGGGCAACCCGGTGTTCCTGGAGACCCCCGACGGGCAGCTCCTGTACGCGGCCGGCCCGGTCTCCGGGGAAGCCGCGGCGGACCCGCTCCAGGTCTGGGAGGGGCTGCGGGGCCAGCGCGAGGCGGAGCCGTCGGCGAACGCGGTCCTGATCGACGTGCCCGGCGGCGGCCACGGCACGGGCTCGGTCCGCGCCCGGGTGGTCCTGCTGGGCGTGTCGGCGCCGCTGCTGCCCGTCCACCGGATGGCGGCGGAACGGACGGCGGGGGTACTGGCCGTGGTCCTGATGCAGGCCCGCCAGGAGGACGAACTGGCGGCGCGCGGCCGCGGCGACTTCCTGACGGACCTGGCGGAGGGCCGCATCTCGGCGGAGGACGCCCCGGCGCAGGCCCGCGTACTGGGCTTCAAACCGGGGTCGGGCCCGCTCCTGCCGGTGGTGATGCGCCTGTCTTCGGACCTGGGCCCGTCGGGCAACTGGGCGGTCCTGGCCAGGGCGGTCCTGGAGGAGCTCTCCTCGGTGGGCGTACCGGTGCTCCTGGGCGTACGCCCGGTGGAAGGCCGGGTACCCCTGCTGGTCTCCCTGCGCTCCGAGTCGGAACGCACGACGGTGGCGGACCGCGTGGCCGCCGCCCTCCGGGCGGGCGTGGAGCGGGCCGGCCTGGACCGCGCGGCGGCCCCGCCGGCGGTGGTGGTGGGCGTGGCGGGCGGCTGGGCCGCCGCCTCGTCGGGCCTGCGGCACGCGGCGGAGACCGCCACGGCGGCGCACGGGCTGCCCTCCCGCCCCTGGTACGACGCCCGCCGCCTGGACATCGACCTGCTCCTGTGGCGGCTGCGTGAGCATCCCGACCTGGCGGCGTTCGTGGACCGGGCGATCGGCGCACTGCGGACCCACGACCTGACGTCCCGCCCGCCCCTCCTCCCGACCCTGGAGACGTACCTGGCCCACGCGGGCCGCAAGGCGGAGACGGCGCGCGAGCTGCACCTCAACCGCCAGACCCTGTACAACCGCCTGGCCCGCATCTCGGAGCTCCTGGGCACGGACCTGGACGACCCGGAGACGGTCCTCTCCCTGAGCCTGGCCCTCCGCGCCCGCCGCCACGTACCTTCTTGACGCGCCGCTCGCGCCGCTCGCGCGGCTCGGCGCCAGGGCGGCTCCCCGCCCCCGGGGCTCCGCCCCAGACCCCTGCGCAGCCGCACGCCCTGTGGGCGGCTGCGGCTACTTGAGTCGGTCCATCAGCTCGTCGTAGACCGACAGGATCTGGGCCACCGTGTCGTCCTCCGTGGGCCAGGTGGCCGCCTGGGCGTGGCCCGCTGCGGCGAGGGCGGCGCGGCGGGGCGGGTCCGCGAGGAGGTCCGTCACCGCCGAGGACAGGGCGGCCGCGTCCCCGTACGGCACCAGCACCCCCGCCTCCCCGATCAGCTCCGGGACGCCCCCGACCGCCGTCGCGACCAGCGGTACCCCCGCCCGCAGTGCCTCCTGCGCCAGCAGGGACCGCGCCTCCCACCGGCTCGGCAGCACCGCCACGTCCGCCGCCGCCAGCAGCTGCGCGGCGTCGCGGCGGCGCCCCAGCAGCCGTACCGGCAGCCCCTCGGCCTCGATCCGCCGGGCCAGTTCGGCCCGCTGCGGGCCCTCCCCCGCGATCACCACCAGCGGCAGCGGCTCCAGCACCCGCCACGCCCGCGCCGCGTCCAGCAACACCGAGTACCCCCGGTGCTCCACCAGGCTCCCGACCGCGATCAGCAACGGCCGTTCCACCGCGCCCAGTTCCGCCCGCGCCTTGCCGGGGTCCGCCCCGGCGTCCGGGCCGGTCTGCCCCATCGGCACGGCCACCGGCGCCAGCCGCGCGTCCCGCGCACCGCGCGCCCGCGCCAGGTCCACCTGGTCCGACGAAGCGCCCAGCACCACGGCCGCGGCCCGCGCCACATGCCGTTCCAGCACCCGCCCCAGCCGCCCGAACGCCCCTTCGGCCGCCGGCCCGCCGCCCTGCCAGGTCACCACCAGCGGCACCCGGCGCCCGCGCAGCGCCAGCGCGGCCCGCATCCCGGCCCGCACCCCGTGCGCGTGCACCACGTCCGCCCCGGCGCACACGGCCCGCAGCGCACTCACCGCGTCCGGGGTGAACTGCGCCCCCGCGCCGGTGAAGTCGTACTCCCCCTCCGCCTCCACGGGCGCGCACACCGTGACCCGTACCCCGCGCGCGGCGAGCCCGGTCGTCAGCGACCGTACGTGCGCGCTGCTGCCCGCGCTGGCGCCGCCGAGTACCTGGACGGTGCGGAGCGGCGGCCGCCCGTACGGCTGTGCGGGGACCGGGATCGAGACCGGGGAGCTGCTCACGGGCCGAAGCTCCAGGGTGAGGGAGGCAGAGACGTCGCCCAGGATGCCAGTCCGCACGTGCGTTCCGGGACCATACGGGTGCGGATCCCGCAGGAGATACCGTCACGCGCCCCCGAGCCTCACCCACACGGCGTAGCGCCCGTCACCTTCCCGGCGCGCGCCGAGGGCCCGGGACGGATGCCGTCCCGGGCCCTCTCGGCCTATGGCAGCCGCTACGCGTCCGCGCGCGCCGCCGCCAGGAGTTCCTCCGCGTGCGCCCGCGCGGAGACCGAGTCCTCGTGGCCCGCCAGCATGCGCGAGAGCTCGCGGACGCGGTCCTCGCCCTCCAGGATCTTGACCCCGCTCCTGGTCACCGATCCGTCGTTGGTCTTCTCCACCAGCAGCTGCCGGTCCGCGAAGGCGGCCACCTGCGGCAGGTGCGTGACGACCACGACCTGCGCCGACTTCGCGAGCTTCGCGAGCCGCCGCCCGACCTCGACGGCCGCCTTGCCGCCGACGCCCGCGTCGACCTCGTCGAAGAGGTACGTCGGCACCGGGTCGGAGCCGGCGAACACGACCTCCACCGCCAGCATCACGCGCGACAGCTCACCGCCCGAGGCACCCTTGGCGATCGGCCGCGGCTGGGCTCCCGGGTGCGGGGCCAGCAGCAGTTCGACCTCGTCCGTGCCCGAAGGCCCGTACGCGACCGGACGGCCGTCGACCTCCACGCCCTCGGGGTCCTCCACCTGCCGGATGTCGATCGTCACCCGCGCGTGCGGCATCGCCAGCGAGGCCAGCTCCTCCGTGACGGCCGAAGCGAACCGCGTCGCCGCCTCCACCCGGGCGTCCGTCAGCGCCTGTGCCAGCAGCGACAGTTCGGCCCGCAGCCCGTCCCGCTCGGCGGTCAGCTCGGTGATCCGCTCGTCGTCGCCGTCCAGCTCCAGCAGCCGCACCGAACCGCGCTCGGCCCACTCCAGCACGGAGTCGATCGAGTCGCCGTACTTGCGCGTCAGCTGGGTCAGCGCCGCCCGCCGCTCCTCCACCGCGGCCAGCCGCAGCGGATCGGCGTCCAGGTCGTCCGCGTACCCGGCCAGTTCCCCGGCCACGTCGGCCAGCAGGATCCCGAGCTCCCCGATCCGCTCCGCGAGCGCGCCGAGCGCCGGGTCGTGCGACCGTACGGCGTCCAGGGCCCGGTGCGCGCCGGCGACGAGCGTGTTCGCGTCGACGCCCTCCGGGTCCTCGACGTCGCCGGCGAGCGCCCCGTGCGCGATCTGCGCCGCCGAGGCCAGCGATTCGGCGTGGCCGAGCCGCTCGGCCTCCGCCGCCAGCTCGGCGTCCTCGCCGGCCAGCGGCTCCACGGCCGCGATCTCCTCCAGGCCGAAGCGCAGCAGGTCGGCCTCCTGGGCCCGTTCCCGGGCCCGGGTGGTGATCTCGTCGAGTTCGACGGCGACCGCGCGCAGCCGCCGGTAGGCGGCCCCGTACTTCTCCAGCGGGACGGCGACGGCGTCTCCCGCGTACCGGTCGAGGGCCTGGCGCTGCCGGGCCGGCCGCAGCAGCCCCTGCTGGTCGGTCTGCCCGTGTACGGCGACCAGGTCGTCCGCGAGTTCGCCGAGCAGGCCGACGGGCACGGAGCGGCCGCCGACGTGGGCGCGCGAGCGCCCCTCGGCGGACACGGTCCGGCTGATCAGCAGGGCGCCTTCGTCGAGCTCGGCCCCGGCCTCCTCGGCGCGTACGGCGGCGGGCGCGCCGGGGCGCATGACGATGCGGCCCTCCACGACCGCCGCCTTGGCCCCGATCCGCACCAGGGCCGGGTCGGCGCGACCGCCGAGCAGCAGGCCGAGGCTGGTGACGACCATCGTCTTGCCCGCGCCGGTCTCGCCGGTCACCGCGGTGAAACCGGGCGACAGCTCGACCACCGCGTCGTCGATGACCCCGAGCGACCGTATCCGCATCTCCTCAAGCACGGGACGACGATACCGAGGTTTCACCGATGCCATGTGACGTCACCCGTCGGGAGTTTCCCGAACGCATGTGCTATTAGGCGGGCTCTCAGCGAGGCGCCCCGCGCCACCCCGACACCGGCAGCGCGAACTTCGCGACCAGCCGGTCCGTGAACGACGCGTGGTGCAGCCGGGCGAGCCGCACCGGCACCGCCCCCCGCCGGACCTCCACCCGGGCCCCGGCCGGCAGCTCCAGCATCCGGCGGCCGTCGCACCACAGCACCCCGTGCGGAACCCCCTGCTGCACCTCCACCGCCAGCACCGAGTCCGGCGAGGTGACCAGCGGCTTCGCGAACAGCGCGTGCGCGCTGATCGGCACCATCAGCAGCGCCTCCACCTCCGGCCAGACCACCGGCCCGCCCGCGGAGAAGGCGTACGCCGTCGAACCGGTCGGGGTCGCGCAGACGATCCCGTCGCAGCCGAACCCGGACACCGGGCGCCCGTCGATCTCCAGGACCACTTCGAGCATCCGCTCGGGGGACACCTTCTGGACCGCGGCCTCGTTCAGCGCCCAGTCCCGGTGGATCACGTCGCCGTTCGTCCGGACGAGCACGTCGAGGGTCATCCGCTCCTCGACCTCGTACTCCCGCGTCACGACCCGGTCCACGACCTTGTCCAGGTCGTCCCGCTCCGCCTCCGCGAGGAATCCCACCCGGCCCAGGTTCACGCCCAGCATCGGCACCCCCGAGCCGCGCGCGAACTCCGCACCGCGCAGCAGGGTCCCGTCGCCGCCCAGCACGATCAGCAGCTCGCAGCCTTCGAGCACCTTGGGGGTGCACTCGGCCACCAGCTCCACCTCGGGCGGCAGCGGCAGGTCCCTCGCCTCGTACTCGACGACCCGTACGCCCAGACCGTTCTTGAGCAGCCCCTGTACCACCAGCTCGGCGCTTCGGATGGCCGCCGGCCGCCCTGTGTGCGCGAGGAGGAAGACGGTCCGCCCCCGCCCCGGAACCACTGATTCCGAGTCGTGTGAGTTGTTCGTGGTATCCGACGACCTGTCCGCTGATTCAGTCACTGAGGCCCCTCCGCCACTGCACGGTCGACATCCGCCGGGTCGAGTGCCGGTGCCCCCGCCCGCAGCCACAGAAAGTACTCGACGTTCCCCGACGGACCGGGCAGCGGACTCGCGGTCACCCCGAGAACCCCCAGCCCCAGCTTCGCCGCCCGGGCCGCCACCTCGCGCACGGCCTCCGCCCGCAGCTCCGGGCTGCGCACGACGCCGCCGCTGCCGAGCCGGTCCTTGCCGACCTCGAACTGCGGCTTGACCATCAGCACCAGGTCCGCGTCCGGCGCGCAGCAGCGCACCAGGGCCGGCAGCACCAGGCCGATGGAGATGAAGGACAGGTCGCCTACGACGAGGTCCACCGGGACCCCGTCGAGCTGCTCGACCGTCAGCTCGCGGACGTTCGTACGGTCCTTGACGGTGACCCGGTCGTCGCTCTGCAGCGACCAGGCGAGCTGCCCGTAGCCGACGTCGACGGCCATGACGTGGGCCACGCCCGCGCGCAACAGCACGTCCGTGAACCCGCCGGTGGAGGCGCCGGCGTCCAGCGCCCGGCGGCCCTCGACGGCCAGCCCCTGCGGCTGGAAGGCCGCGAGCGCGCCGGCGAGCTTGTGGCCGCCCCGGGAGACGTAGTCGGGGTCGCTGTCGTCCTTGAGGACGACGAGGGCCGCGCTGGTCTCGACCTGGGTGGCCGCCTTGGTCGCGGTGGCGCCGCCGACGGTCACCCGGCCCGCGGCGATCAGCTGGGCGGCGTGCTCGCGCGAGCGGGCCATGCTGCGGCGTACCAGTTCGGCGTCCAGGCGGCGGCGTGCCACTCCTGCCACGTTCGGTTCAGCTCCTGTTTTCGTACGGTCCGGGGACGGGCGGTGCGTCCAGCGCGGTCAGCGCGTCGCGCAACCCCCTGTGCACATCCTCGTACACCGCGAGGTGTCCGTCCGCCGTGAGGTGGTCGGCTTCGGCCAGCCGCTCCAGGCGCGCGTCCACCCCGGCGTGGCCGGTGGGCGTACGGACGAGCCCCAGGGGCTCGGGCGCCGCTTCCCCTTCCCCGGAGGCCTCCGGGGAATCCGGCACCTCCGGCGCCGCTTCGGCCGCTTGCGCCGCTTGCGCCGCTTCCGGTACGTCGGCCATGTCGTCGGTCATGCCCCGACGCTACCCCGAAGCACCCGGGCGGCCACGTACGGCTCTGCGGTACGGTCGAGATCACGATGGCTACGATCGATGAGTGCCGAGCCGCACTGGACAGACTTTCCGGCAACCTCGCGCAGGCCGACGGCGGTGTGCGCGGCGCCGCCGCGATGGACCGCTCCCTGAGCTGCCACATCACGGACCTGGACCGGACCTTCACCGGGCGCCTCGAAGGCGGCCGGATCCGGGTGGACGCGGTCTCCCCCGGTCCGCCCGCCGCGAAGGCCGAGATCCGGCTCGCGATGACGGGCGACGACCTGGTGGCGATGGTCGCGGGCGAGCTGAAGTTCGCCAAGGCCTGGGCCTCCGGCCGGGTCCGTCTGGAGGCCGGCTTCCGCGACCTGCTCCGCCTCAAGAGCCTGCTGTAGTCCCCGTCGTCAGGCGCCCGGCCGGCACCTTCGGCTTGCGCGCCGCCGGGATCACCAGCGGGGTGCCCGTCTCCGGGTCGTCGATGATCTGGCAGCGCAGGCCGAACACCTTCTCCACCAGCTCCGCCGTGACCACCTCGGCCGGCGGCCCCTCCGCCACGACCCTGCCCCCGCGCATCGCGATCAGGTGCGTGGCGTAGCGGGCCGCGTGGTTGAGGTCGTGCAGCACGGCCACCAGGGTCCGCCCCTGCTCCTCGTGCAGCTCCGCGCACAGGTCCAGCACGTCGATCTGGTGCTGGATGTCCAGGTACGTGGTCGGCTCGTCCAGCAGCAGCAGCGGTGTCTGCTGCGCCAGCGCCATCGCGATCCACACCCGCTGGCGCTGTCCGCCCGACAGCTCGTCCACCGAGCGGTCCGCGAGCTCGGCGACCCCGGTCGAGGCCATCGACTCCCGGACGATCCGCTCGTCCTGCGGCGACCACTGCCGCAGCAGCCCCTGGTGCGGGTACCGGCCGCGGGAGACCAGGTCGGCGACCGTGATCCCGTCCGGCGCGATCGAGGACTGCGGCAGCAGCCCCAGCGTCTTGGCGACCTTCTTGGCCGGCATCGACCCGATGGCCTGCCCGTCCAGCAGCACCTGCCCCGCGGACGGCTTCAGCATCCGCGACAGGGCCCGCAGCAGCGTGGACTTGCCGCACGCGTTGGGTCCGACGATCACCGTGAACGAGTGGTCGGGGATCTCCACCGACAGGTTCTCGGCGATGACCCGCTGGTCGTAGCCGAGGGTCACGTTCTGCGCGGTCAGCCGCTGCACCTGCGTACTCCTTGAGTTGCTCGTGTCCGTGCTCATATACGTCCCGCCTTGCGCTCGGTGACGAGCAGCCAGAGCAGGTAGACGCCGCCGACCAGCCCTGTCACCACGCCCACCGGCAGCTGGTCGGCGCCGAAGGCGCGCTGCGAGGCCCAGTCGGACACGAGCAGCAGGACGGAGCCCATCAGCGCGCCGGTGAGCAGGCTCGACCCGGGCGAGCGGGTCAGGCGCCGGGCCAGCTGGGGCGCGGCCAGGGCCACGAAGGAGATGGGCCCGGCGGCCGCGGCCGCCGCGGTGGTCAGCAGGACCGCCGCCAGCATCAGCAGCATCCGCGTACGTTCCACCCGTACTCCGAGGGCGTACGCGGCGTCGTCGCCCATCTCCATCATCCGCAGGGCCCTGCCCTGCCCGAGGACCAGCGGGAACAGCACCGCGCAGGTCCCCAGCAGGGGCCAGACCTGGCTCCAGTCCCGGCCGGCGAGCGATCCGGTCAGCCAGACCATCGCGCGGGTGGCCTCGACGAGCTGCGCCTTGGTCAGGAGGTAGTTGATGACGGCGACGAGCATCGCCGAGGCGCCGATGCCGACCAGCACCAGCCGGTAGCCGTGGATGCCCCGCCGGTACGACAGCAGGTACACGAGGACGCCGCTGAGCAGCCCGCCCGCCAGCGCTCCCCCCGCGACCGCGTTCGCGTCGCCCTTGAACAGGACGATCACGGTGAGCGCGCCGACCGCCGAGCCGTAGCCGAAGCCGAGCAGGTCCGGGGAGCCGAGCGGGTTGCGGGAGACGGACTGGAAGACGGCGCCCGCCATGCCGAGCGCGGCGCCCACCAGCAGGGCGACCAGCACCCGCGGCAGCCGCAGGTCGTTGACGATGAAGTCGTTGGCCGGCGTGCCGTTGCCCAGCAGGGTCTGTACGACGTCCCACGGCGCGATCTCGAAGTCGCCGGTGCCGATGAGGACGACGGCCATCGCCAGCGCGGCCGCGGTGAGCAGCAGCCCGACCGCCAGCGCACGCGGCTCCATCCGCAGGGACAGCCCGCCGGGGCCGCGCAGGGCACGGGATCCGGGCTTGTCCGCCCGAAGGTCGACGGTCACAGCTGGGCCATCCTCTTGCGCCGGACGAGGTAGATGAAGACGGGTCCGCCGATCAGCGCGGTGACGATGCCGACCTGGAGCTCGGCGGGCCGGGTGACGACCCGGCCGACGACGTCCGCGCCCAGCAGCAGCACCGGGGAGAGGACCGCCGAGTAGGCGAGCACCCACCGCATGTCCGGACCGGTGATGATCCGCACCAGGTGCGGGATCATCAGCCCGATGAAGACGATCGGCCCGCAGGCGGCCGTCGCCGCCCCGCACAGCAGGGTGATGGCCACCATCGCGCCGATCCGGGTCCGCGTCAGATGGGCGCCGAGGGCCCGCGCGGTGTCGTCGCCCATGGCCATCGCGTTGAGCGGCCGGCCCAGCGTGAGCGCGATCAACGCGCCCACCAGCAGGAACGGCGCCACCTGCCGGACGGTGTCCATGTTGGCGGAGGCCAGGGAGCCCACGGTCCAGAAGCGCAGCTTGTCCAGCGCCTTGCTGTCCATCAGCTGCACGGCGTTGATGTAGCCGACCAGGGCCGCGCTGGCCGCCGTACCGGCGAGCGCGAGGCGCACCGGCGTCGCGCTGCGGCTGCCGCCGAGTACGTAGACCACGACGGAGACGACGGCGGCGCCGAGGAAGGCCCACCACACGAACTCGCTGAGCGTGGAGGCCCCGAGGAAGGTGATCGCCGAGACCACGGCGGCCGCGGCGCCCGCGTTGACGCCGAGGATGCCCGGCTCGGCCAGCGGATTGCGGGTCAGCGCCTGCATCACGGCGCCGGAGAGGCCGAGCCCGAGCCCGACCATCAGCCCGAGGAGGGTGCGCGGGACCCGCAGATCGCGCACCACCACGTCGGAGGGGGTCCCTGCGTAGTGGAACAGGCCGTGCCAGACCTGGTCGAGGGGTATCTGCTTGGCGCCCACGGCGATGCTCGCCACCGCGATCAGCGCCAGCACCACGAGGGCGCCGAGCAGACCGGCGGCGCGCGCGGCGTGCCGCGGGCGGATGGCGGCGACCGGCGCCGCGCTCTGTTCAGGGGGACTCTCGACCAACACGGAGTTAGGTTAGCCTACCCTGCTCCTGAACTGGCCCTGAGGAGCCGGGGATACCCGCGGACCACCGCCGGACGGCCCGCCGGGACGCGCCGCGCACGCCCCGCGAACACCCCCGGGCCCCGGCCCTGCTCCCGCCCCGCCTACAGCCCGATCCGGGCCAGCGCCTTCCCCGCGTCCAGCGTGCACGAGCCGTCCCCCGCCTGCGTCCACGCCGCCGCGCACAGCGCCCGCAGCCCGTCGACCGGGTCGAGCGGGTCCACCGGATCGTGCTCGCCCCGCAGCTCCAGTACGCCCGCCACCGCCACCGCGGTCCAGCCCCCGCAGCGGAAACCCTCCCCCGCCGCCACGACCTCCGGCTGCCCCGTCAGCAGCCCGCGCAGATCCCGGTCCACGTACGTCGGCCGGTGCCTCGGCTCGGCCCGCAGCAGCTGCGCCGCGTCCGTCACCCCGGTCAGCACCAGCAGCGAGTCCACGTCCCCGTTGAACGCGCCCTCGATGTCCGTGTCCAGCCGGTCCCCGACCACCAGCGGCCGCTCCGCCCCCGTCCGCAGCACCGTCTCCCGGTGCATCGGGGGCAGCGGCTTCCCCGCCACCTGCGGCTCCGCGCCCGTGGCGATCCGTACGACCTCCACCGCGGCCCCGTTGCCGGGCCCGATCCCCCGCGCCCCCGGAATCGTCAGATCTGTGTTCGACGCGTACCACGGCACCCCGCGGTGGATCGCGTACGAGGCCTCCGCGAACCGCGACCACGGCAGATCCGGGCCCCCGTACCCCTGGACGACCGCCGCGAGGCCCTCCTCGTCGGCGGACTCCACCGGTACGAGCCCCCGCTCGCGCAGCGCGACCCGCAGCCCCTCCCCGCCGATCACCAGCACCTTCGACCCCGGCTCCACCTGCTCCGAGATCAGCCGGGCCACCGCCTGCGCCGACGTGATCACCTCGCCGGCCTCGGTCGGGATCCCCAGCTCGCCCAGGTGCCCGGCGACCGCCTCCGGGGTCCGCAGCGCGTTGTTCGTGACGTACGCGAGATGCATCCCGCCGGCCCGTGCCGCGGCGAGGGACTCCGCCGCGTACGCGATCGCCTCGCCGCCCGCGTACACCACGCCGTCCAGGTCCAGCAGGGCCGTGTCGTACGCCTGGTGCAGGCTGCGCTCGCTGCCCGCCGGACTCGTCCTGCTCTGCCGGGTCATCCTGTCGGCTCCCTGTCCGCTCGATCCTCGACCGGTCCGTACGTCCGTGACCGATACCGACCGCGTGTGCGCTGCGGTCTTCCTCACCCGATCATCCCGCATCGCGAGACGCGTCTTACCATGCACCAATGACCACACCTGGTACCGCGGACGACGGGCTGCGCCTGATCCCCTTCCATGGACTGCGCTATGACCCGGAGCGTGTCGGCAGCCTGGCCGCCGTCACCTCACCGCCGTACGACGTGGTCGTACGCCCCGACGGCGTCGACCACCTCGAGTCCGCCGACCCGCACAACATCGTCCGCCTGATCCTCCCGCAGGCCGACACCCCCGCCGAGCGCAACGAACAGGCCGCGCACACCCTGCACGACTGGCTCTCCAAGGGCGTCCTCAGCCCCGACCCCGAGCCCGCGCTCTACGTCTACGAGCAGCGCAAGGGGAACGTGCTGCAGCGCGGCCTGATCGGCGCCCTCGCCCTCTCGAAGCCCGACGCCGGCATCGTCCTCCCGCACGAGGACGTCATGCCCGACGTGGTCACCGACCGGGCCGGCCTGATGCGGGCCGCTTCGGCCAATCTGGAGCCCCTCCTCCTCACCTACCTCGGCGGCGACCCCGCGGCCGGCGCGACGGCGGTCGTCGAGCGGATCGCCGCAAGCCCGCCCCTGCTGGCCACCACCACCGAGGACGGCTTCCGGCACCGGCTCTGGGCCATCACGGATCCCGCCGACCTGGCCGCGGTCACCGCCGACCTCGGCCACCGCCAGGCCCTCATCGCCGACGGCCACCACCGCTGGGCGACGTACCTGCGCCTCCAGGAGGAACACCAGTCCCCCACCGACTGGGACTTCGGCCTGGTCCTCCTCGTGGACACCGCCCGCTACCCGCTCCAGGTCCGCGCCATCCACCGGATGCTGCGCCGCCTCCCGGTCGCGGACGCCCTGGCCGCCGTCGAGGGCCACTTCCTGGTCCGCCCGGTCGACGGCCCGCTGCCGCTCGCCCTGGAGGCCCTCGCCGACGCCGCCGAGCGCGGCAACGCCTTCCTGCTGGCCGGCGACGGCTCCTTCCACCTGGTCACCGACCCTGACCTGGACCTCCTGGAGCGCACCGTACGGCGCGACCGCCCCGAGGCCTGGCGCCGCCTGGACGCGACCGTCCTGCACGCGACCCTGCTCGACACCCTGTGGCAGATCCCGGACACCCCGGACCAGATCACGTACATCCACGACGCGGCGGCCACCGTCGACATGGCCGAGCGCCACGGCGGCACCGCGGTCCTGCTGCACCCCGTACGGGAGGCGGTCGTCCGGGACCTGGCCCGCCAGGGCGTCACGATGCCCCGCAAGTCCACCTCCTTCGGCCCGAAGCCGGCCACCGGCCTGGTCCTGCGCAGCCTCGACTGACCCGGCCCGACCGGCTCGAACCGGCCGCGGACACGAAAAAGGGCGGTACCCCCGGAGGGGTACCGCCCTTTCTCAATGGATCCGGTTCAGCGCTCAGGCCTTGTCGCGGTCCTGCGCGTCGTCCTCGTCCTCGTCCTCGACGACGACGATCTCGTCCGTGACGTCGACGTCGGCGTCCGCCTCGGAGCGCTCCAGAGGCTCGTACTCCTCGTCGTCCTCGTCGTAGTACTCGGCCTGGTCGGAGGCACGCTCGGCGGCAGCCACCTCGGCGGCGTCCTGCTCGTCGTCCTCGTCCTCGTCCTCGATCGCGTCCGGCTCATCGCCGACGAGCGCGTCGACGAACTCGACCCCGTCCAGCTCGGCGAGCCGGTCGGAGGCGTCCATCGCGCCGTCCTTGTCCGCCTCGACCGTCTTGGCGAACCACTCGCGCGCCTCGTCCTCACGGCCGGCCGCCAGCAGGGCGTCCGCGTAGGCGTACCGCAGACGCGCGGTCCACGGCTGGACGGAGTTGGAGGCCAGCTCCGGGCTCTGCAGGGTCACGATGGCGGCGTCGAGCTGCCCCATGTCCCGCCGCGCACCGGCGGCGACCAGGCGCATCTCGACCTGGCCGGCCTTGTCCAGCTTCTGCACCTCGGGCTCGCCGGCCATGGCCAGCGCGCGCTCGGGGCGGCCGAGGCCGCGCTCGCAGTCGGCCATGACGGGCCACAGCTCGACGGATCCGGTCATGCGCTTGGCGGCGCGGAACTCCGCGAGCGCCTCGCTGTACTTCTGCGTGGCGTACGCGGCGAAGCCGGCGGCCTCGCGCACGGCGGCGACACGGGAGGCCAGGCGCAGGGCGATGCGCGAGTACGCGTACGCCTGCTCCGGGTCCTCGTCGATCAGCCGGGCGACCATGACGAGGTTCCTGGAAACCTCCTCGGCCAGGCCCTTGGGCAGGCTCAGGAGCTCCTGGCGCACGTCGGCGTCGATCTCGAGACCGGTGACGTCCTCGTCGATCGGAAGCCGCTTGACCGGGTCCCGGTCGCGGTCCGCACGGTAGTCGCGGTCGCCACCGCGGTCGTCGCGGCCGCCACGGTAGCCGCCGCGGTCGCCGCCACGGTCGTCACGGCCGCGGAACCCGCCGCGGTCGCCACCGCGGTCGTCGCGGCGCGGGTAGGACGGGCGGTCCCCGCCACGGTCGTCACGACCGCCGCGGAATCCACCGCGGTCGTCATCGCGACGCGGGTACGAGGGACGCCCACCGCGGTCGTCATCGCGGCGCGGGTACGACGGACGGTCGCCACCGCGGTCGTCACGGCGGAAGCCGCCGCCACCACCGGAGGGACGCTCACCGCGGTCGTCGCGGCGCGGGTAGGAGGGACGGTCCCCACCACGGTCGTCACGACCGCCGCGGAAACCACCGCGGTCGTCATCGCGACGCGGGTAGGAGGGACGGTCGCCGCCGCGGTCGTCGCGACGGAAGCCACCGCCACCACCGGAGGGACGCTCACCGCGGTCGTCACGGCGGAAGCCGCCACCGGCGGGCCGGTCGTCACGGCGCGGGTACGAGGGACGGTCGCCACCGCGGTCGTCGCGGCGCGGGTAGGACGGGCGGTCCCCACCACGGTCGTCACGACCGCCGCGGAAACCACCGCGGTCGTCATCGCGACGCGGGTACG
>NZ_JOCX01000045.1 GCF_000717915.1 Streptomyces sp. NRRL S-244 | reverse complement strand
CCATCACCCTCATCCTCGTCGTCGGCATCGCCATCGACCTCCTCATCTTCAGCCCCATCGAACGCCACGTCCTGCGCAACCGCGGCCTCCTGGTCAAGAGCTGAGCCGCGCCATGCGTCCCCTGTTCCGAGCCCCCGCACCCGCGAGCGCCCCCGTCCTGCTCGTCATCGCCCACGGCAGCCGTGACCCGCGGCACGCGGCGACCGTGCACGCCCTCACCCGGCGGGTGCGGGCGCTGCGGCCGGAGCTGCGGGTGGAGACGGCCTTCCTGGACTTCGACACCCCGACGGTGGCGCAGGTGACCTCCGCCCTTTACCGGTCCGGCGTACGGGAGGTCGTGGCCCTCCCGCTGCTCCTGACCCGGGCGTTCCACGCGAAGTCCGACATCCCCGCGGTGCTGGCCGAGGCCACGTCCCGCCTGCCGGACCTCTCGGTCCGGATCGCGGACGTCCTCGGCCCGTCCCCGCTGCTGGTCGGCGCCCTGGAGCGCCGCCTCGAGGAAGCGGGCCTCACCCCGGCGGACCGCGCCACCACCGGTGTGGTGCTCGCGTCCGCCGGTTCCTCAGACCCGGAGGCGATCGCAGTGATCGCTGAAATCGCGCGGGAGTGGCGGCACACCGGTTGGTGCGCCGTGCGGCCTGCGTTCGCCTCCGCTCGCCTGCCCCGTACGGAGGACGCCGTACGGGCGCTGCGCGCCGAGGGCGTGCGCCGGGTGGCGGTGGCCCCGTACGTCATCGCCCCCGGGCGCCTGCCGGACCGTATCGCTGCGGGCGCGGAAGCCGCCGGGGCGGACCTGGTGGCCGACGTCCTCGGCGCGGCCCCCGAGTTGGCCCGTCTCCTCCTGCTCCGCTTCGACGCGGCGTCACACGGCGTGCCCCTCCTCGCCGCGGCCTGATTCTCGTTCGAGTGAATCGAGGGCTCGGGTCAGTGGATCACGGGTAGTCCAGCCGCGAGGTTCCGTGCATCACACAACGGGATCGATCGTCCTGGCCGCCCCTGGAGGGCTGATGTCCATGTCACGCCGTACGCGCAAGCTCCTCACCACGTCCGCCGCCGCCCTGATCCTGTCCGTCGCGGGGGCGGGTCTCACCGCCCCCGCGAACGCCGCCCCCACCAGTACGCCGAGTGCGGTACGGGAGGCCCGGGCGGCGGCGTTCAACGCCAGTGGGGTCTGGACCGTCTACCAGAGCAACGCCACCGTGCGGGTGGACCTGAGGCAGGACGGCAGCGGGAACCTCTACGGATCCACGTCGTCCGGAAACACCGTGGGGACCGTGCAGGAGGGCTCCGTCACCGGGAACGACATCTACTTCGTCGTCCAGTGGAACCACGGACCCAAGGGCCGCTACACGGGCTCCCTCGGCCCGGACCGCCGGCTCTCCGGCACCACCTACGACATGAACAACCCGTCCAGCCAGGCCACCTGGCGCAGCGACCGCACGTTCTGACGCGGTCCTGGCTAGGCCCTGGCCGCCGCCTCGTCGGCCAGGGCCGTCAGGTCCTCGACCGACATCGCGCCCGGCGGAAGGCCTTCGCGGGCGAAGATGTTCGCCGCGTGGCGCAGGGTGTCGTTCACCGGGGTCGGGACCCCGTGGAGGCGGCCCAGCAGGGAGATCTCGCCGTTGAGGTAGTCCGCCTCGATGGAGCCGGTGCCCCGGCGCAGGGACTGCCAGGAGGAGCCGCCGCGCACGCCGGGCGGCTGGTCGACCTTGCCGTCGCGGGCCGCCGCCTGTTCGGCGTCGGAGGCGTACGCGATCCCCGCCGCCCCGAGCACCGCCCGCCCCTCCCGCTGCGCGCGCAGCAGCAGGGCCGTCTTCGCCGGGTCCGGCTCGGGACCGGTCGTCGCCTGGACCGCGTTGCCCAGGTTCCCCAGCAGCTTCGCGTACTTCCACCGCATGACGTCCTCGACGACGGGCGCCCCGAAGCCGGCCTTCTCCAGGCCGGCCGCGATCCGCCGGGCCCGCGCGTCCGCGCCCCCGGCCGCGAGTCCGATGTGCAGGATGCCCGTCAGCGGCGCGCACAGCGCGGAGACGACGCCCGGCTCCAGGAAGGTGGCGGGCAGCCAGACGCAGACCCCGTACACGCGGGCGAAGCGGCGCAGCGCCAGCCGCTCGCTCTCCACCCCGTTCTGGGCGCACAGCACCGGCAGGCGCTGCGCCGCCGTGCCGCCGCCCGCCACCTCCGCGTCGCCCCACGCGTCGAGCGCGGCGATCGCGTCCTGGGTCTTCACGGTCAGCAACAGGACGTCGTCCGGCCGCAGTTCGCCGAGTTCCGCCGGTCCCGTGACCACGGGGATCCGGTGCACCCGGGCCCCGTCCGCCGTGGTGAGCCGCAGCCCGTCCGCCGCGAGGGCCTCCGCGTGCGCGCCGCGCGCGACGAGGACCACCTCGGCGCCCGCCTCCGTCAGCCGTCCGCCGATGGTCGCGCCGATCGCCCCGGCGCCGATGATGATGTAACGCATGGCCAGGAGCCTGGCACATCCGGCGCCCTCCGTTACCGTCGGGGGCATGGTGGACGACGATTTCCTGCTCGGCGGGGAGCTCCCCGTACGGCGGCTCGGTCTCGGTACGGGCGGCCTGGTCGGCCCCGGCTACTGGGGCCCGCGCGGCAGCCGCGCCGAGGCCCGGGCCCTGCTGCTCACCGCCGTCGAGCGCGGCGTCACGCTCATCGACACCGCCGACAACTACGGCCCCGACCTGGCCGAGGAGCTGATCGCCGACGCCCTGCACCCGTACGGGGAGCAGCTCGTCGTCGCGACGAAGGGCGGGGTGGTGCGCACCGGCCCCGACCGGTGGCACGTCGCGGGGCGGCCCGAGCAGCTGCGGGCGATGTGCGAGGCGAGCCTGCGGCGGCTGCGGGTGGAGAGCATCGGCCTCTACCAGTTGCACCGCTTCGACCCGGCGGTTCCGATGGCGGAACAGCTGGGCGCGCTGGCGGGGTTGCGGGCGGAGGGCAAGATCCGGCACATCGGCCTGGACACGGTGACCGCCGGACAGCTGCGGCAGGCGCTGGAGATCGTACCGGTCGCCGCCGTGCAGAACCCGTACAACCTGATGGACCGGTCCTCGGCGGAGGTGCTCGCGCTGTGCGAGGCGCGGGGGATCGCGTTCCTCCCGTATTACCCCCTGGGCAGCGGGGCCCTGACGCGCGAGAGCGCTGCCGCGGTGACCGCCGTGGCCGCCGAGCACCGGGCGGGGCCGGGGCAGATCGCGCTGGCCTGGCTGCTGCACCGGTCGCCGGTGCTGTGTCCCACGCCGGGGACGGGGTCCCCGGCCCACCTCGCCGAGAACCTGGACGCGGCGACGGTCCGGCTGACGCCGCGGGAGCTGGCGGTCCTCGACGCGCTCGGCGGCTAGTGCGGCGGGGGGCAGCGGGCAGTGGCGTCAGTCGGCCGTGAGCTCGACGAGCTTGACGACGGTGTTCCAGTTGCGGGTCGTCGCGTCGATGCCCTTGAAGACGGCGGGCTTGTGGAGGGCCTCGCCCAGTTTGGAGCGGCCCATGCCGTCCGGGGCGTAGAGGTAGACCACCCGGTCGCCGATCCGGTACTCCTCCGGGAGGTACGCGGGCCCGTCGATCGCGGCGAACCGCTCCTCGGCGGGCTGCGCGGAGAGGAAGGTGGCGTGCAGCTGCCTGCCCTCCAGTTCGGCGGCCGGGAAGGGGCAGGCCCCGGCGACGGCGCGCAGGTACTCCCCGTCGACCACCAGGCAGGCCACGGCGAAGCCGAAGCGGGCCTCGATGGCCCGCTCCAGCTCCCGGGCCAGGGCGGCCTGGTCCTTCTCCGGGCTCGTGAAGACGGCGTTGCCGCTCTGGAGGTACGTCTGCACTTCGGTGAGGCCGAGGCTCGCGAGGACCTCGCGCAGCTCGGCCATCGGGACCTTCTTGGCCCCGCCGACATTGATTCCGCGCAGCAGGGCCGCGTACTTCTTCGTGGTCATGACCGAACGATAGGGCGACGCACCGACAACGCGGTCAGTGCGGCCAGTTCGGCCTCGATGGCGTCGGCGGCCCGTGGCGTACCGCCCTCGCCGGCCATCTCCGCGCGGATGGCCTCGGCGCGGGCGGCGACCCCGGGGTCCTCGACGAGTGCGAGGACGGCCTCCCGCAGGGTGCGGGCGTCGGCCTCCTCCATGGGGACGTGCCGGGCCACGCCGAGGCCCTGGAGCACGTCGGCGTTGCCGAACTGGTCGACGGCCTGCGGGACGGCGACCATCGGGGTGCCGGTGGCGAGGCCTTCCTGGCTGCCGCCGGCGCCCGCGTGGGTGATGAAGGCGTCGGCCTGGCGCAGGATGTCCAGCTGGGGAACCCAGCGGTGGACCTCCACGTTGGCGGGGACGGCGCCGAGTTCGGCCTCGTCGGTGAACTTGCCGATCTGGAGGACGACGTGCCAGTCGGGGAGATCGCCGAAGGCCTCGACGCAGGCGCGGTAGAAGGCGGGCTGCTGGGTGAAGGTGGAGCCGAGGGAGACCAGCAACACCTTCTTCCCGGCGGCCGCGGCCGGTCGCTCCCAGGTGCCCTGGGTGGCGCTGCGGTCGCCCTGGCAGGCGCCGACGAAGGTGTGGACGGACTCGTCGACGCGGTCGGCGTGCGGCTGGAGGACGCGCGGGATGAGCACGATGCTGCGGCGCGGCCGGCCGGCGAAGGAGTCGCTGTCCTCTTCGATGCCGTTCTCGTCGAGCCAGGCGCGGAAGCGGGCGTAGTACGCCCGCCCGCGCTCGGAGGCGCGCAGTCCGGCCGCCATCGGCTCTCCGATCTCCTCCTCGTACCCGGTCCAGGCGACCAGGTTCGGGGAGAGGGAGACGGCGGGGACGCCCCAGCGGTGGGCGAGGACGCGTGCCGGGTAGGAGGTGATGTCGTGGAGGACGAGGTCGGGCTCGTCGCCCTCGAAGGCGGCCACGAGCTGCGGCAGGGCCTGGATGGCGTCGTTCAGGAACGGCTCGATGTTGTCGATGAGCTCGGTGCCCCAGGCTTCGGGCTCGTCGTCCGTGGGGAGGGTGGAGTTCCAGATCACCGGAGTGGCGCCGGTCTCGGCGATCTTCCCGGCGAAGGAGGCGGGGATGGCGTAGCTGACGCGGTGACCGCGGGCGACGAGCTCCCGGATCACTTCGATGCTCGGGTTCACGTGCCCGGGGGCGGCGATGGAGAACATGGCGATGTGTGCGGGCTTGGCTGAGGTCATGGATCGAGCGTAACGAGACGATACGTCTCGTGCAACGCGATATTCCGGCCGGCGCGGGCCGGGGTGCGAGACTTGGCGGATCCACGAAGATCCGGATCCGGAGAGACACGGCATGGACGAGGCGCAGGCCAGGGACGTACTGACGGCGGCGGGCCTGACCGCGGCGGGCCCGACGGGACCGGCCGGGCCGCCCGTGCTGCTGGCGCTGGGCGAGAATGCGGTGTTCGCGGCCGGCGACCTGGTGGTGAAGGTCGGCCGGGAGGCGGCGCTGCTGGAGCGGGCCGAGCGGGAGCTCGCCGTCGCGGGCTGGCTCGAAGGGGCCGGGGTCCCGGCGGTCCGCGCGGCCGAGCCGAAGGCGCGGCTGGTGGCGGGGCACCCGGTGACGGTGTGGCACCGCCTCCCGGACCCGGTCCGCCCGGCCGGCCCCGAGGACCTCGCGGCGCTGCTGCGGCAGATCCACGCCCTCCCGGCGGCGCCGTTCGCGCTGCCCGCACGGGACCTGCTGGGCGGGGTCGGGCGCTGGCTCCGGCTGGCCGGCGAGGCCGTCGACCCGGCCGACGCCGCGTACCTGCTGGCCCGGCGCGACGCCTACGCCGGCGAGGTGGCCGCGCTGACCCCGCATCTGCCACCGGGCACGATCCACGGCGACGCCCTGCCCCGCAACGTCCACGTGGGCCCGGACGGGCCGGTCCTGGTGGACCTGGAGACCGTCTCGGCCGATCTGCGCGAGCACGACCTGGTGGTGATGGCCCTCTCCCGCGACCGGTACGGCCTGCCGGCGCAGTCGTACGAGGCCTTCGTGACGGCGTACGGCTGGGACGTCCGCGACTGGGAGGGCTGCGCGGTACTCCGCGGCGCCCGCGAAACGGCCAGCTGCGCCTGGGTGGCCCAACACGCCCCGGCCAACCCGAAGGCCCTGACCGAATTCCGCCGCCGCGTCACCTCCCTGCGCGACGGCGACCCGGAAACCCGCTGGCACGCGTTCTAGGAGTCCCGTATCGAGGAACGCACATGAGACTGCACACCACGTTCCACACCGCCCGTCTGGGCGCGACGGAGTTCAAGGTCGTCCGCCCGGCCCGGACCCCGGCCCGCGCGGTGCTCGTCGACGACCCCTGGCACCTGAACGGCTGGTTCGACCGGGAAGCCGCGCACGTCACGGCCGGGTTGTGGGCCCTCGCGGCCACGTCGCCCCGGTCGCTGGTCCACCTGCCGATCCGGGCCAACGCGGCAGGCGGACCGGACACGGGCGCGCGGCGCCCGCTCGATCTCGTCCTGCTGCACCACTCCTTGCAGTTCGCCCCGTCCCGGTGGAAGGAACTGCGCGCCCGCCTCGGCCGCGGACGGCCGCGCACCGTGGAGCTGCCCGCCCCCGACCCCGACGCGGAGCCCGAGGCATCCGGCCGGTACCACCGGGAGAACCGGGACCGGTTCCGCCAGCAGATCCACAGCGAGACGCTGTTCATGACCGGCAGCACCCGGACGTTCCGGGAGGCGGCCGTGCAGTTCGCCGACCTCGCCCGCACGGGCCCCGGCCGGGCGTTCAACCATGGGGGCAGGCACTACTGCCGGTCCGTGGGATGCGATCCCGCCGACCGCGACCTGCACATCGAATACCGCGAGGAGTGGCACTAGGGTCCGCCTCCCTGCCCCGGCAGGGGGTTCGCCCTGCGCCTGAGGGGGCCGGTGGGCCCGGAGGGGCGACACAAGGGGCCAATGGGGCGTTCCCTCCACCGTGAGTCACGAATGCGTAACCGGGGGGTGCCGCTTCGTCATATACCTGTGGCGCTATGCGGTCGCCCCCTTACTCTCCATCCATCGCGGCGGTGGTTCGAGCCGAACGGCTGGGGGGTCACGTGACGTTGTACGGACGGGCGGCGGTGCTCGATGCCGTCGTGCCTTCGTTGGTGGGGCTCGAGTCCCGGGGCGCCGCCCGGCTGCGGATACCGGGCGGGAGTCCGCTGCTGATCGAGTGCGGCGGCGGGCGGCTCACCGGCAAGACCGCGCTCCTGAGGGAGTTATCGCACCGGTACGCGCAGCGGCTGCCGCAGGCGTACGCGGACCTCGGCGCGGCGGACTTCGGCCAGCCGGGGCTGGCCTCCTCGGCCGACGCGACCACGGCGAACGCCTCGCGCACCTCCGACCTGCTCTTCTACCTGATGGACCGGTTGAGCCGGAAGCCGAACGAGTTCGGCTGGAAGCCGTCCTTCCCGCGGCTCACCCAAGGACTGCTCGCGGTCACCAGCTGGCAGTCCGGGACGGTCCAGCCGGCCGAGCTGGCGGCCGCCCGCCGCCTCCTCGCGGGGCTGCTCCGCGAGAGCCAGCCCGACCTCCAGGAGCGCAACCAGCGGGTGGCGGGCTGGATCGGACAGGTCACCGCGGCCGCCGCGGCGGGGATGGGTCCCGGGGTGGGCGAGCTGGTGGCGCCGCTCATCGACATCGTGACCACCGAACTGTTCGGCCCGCGCGCCAACAAGCACGGTCTGGGCTGGTGGACAGGGCGGCGGGTCGGCCCCCAGGGCGACGGGTACGCCCAGTTGACCGAGCTCGCCATGTGCTTCCGCGGCGACGAGGACGACCGGCGGGAGGCGGAGCAGCACTTGGTGGCCGCCCTCCTGGAGGACATAGCGGACCAGTACACCTGGATGCGCCTGAAGAACCGTGTGCCGCGCCCGCTGCTGCTCCTGGACAACTGCCACACTCCGCTGGGCCGGGCGGTCATGGACGCGCTGACCGGCGTCTGGCACGAGGAGCCCGCGAGAACGCGTCCCGGCGTCGTCGTGACCGCCCTCGCACAGGAACCGGCCGTGCCCGACCGCGAGGGCGTCGGCCCCTCGACGAGGAGTGCGGCGGGCCCGTTCTGGCGCCAGGACCGGCCGCGGACGGCGGCCGACTGGGTACTGAGGCTGCCGCTGGCACGGCTCGACCTCGACGAGGTCAAGGAGATGCTCGGAGGCGGCCGGGCGCAGCCCGAAGCGGCCCACATGATCCACCGGCTCAGCTCCGGACGCGCCGGGATCGCCCACCCCCTGGTCCTTGCCGCCGGATCCAGGATCGGCTCGCCGGAGCCCTTCGAGCACGGCAGGCTGCTCGCCCTGCCGCTCGCCGACGAGCCGACGCTGCCCGTGTACGAACGGCTGCTCGGGGTCCTGACCCCGGGCGGCGAGGCCCGGGCCCGGCTCGCCCACTACACCCCGGCTCTCGACGACGCGGCCGCCCACGCGCTGAACACCGACCACGTGCCGCGCCGCCCTGACGGAAACCCCGTGGAGGGGGCCGCCGTCGTGCCCGTGGCGGAGACCAGGAGCCTGTTGCGGCAGGACGGTTGGGGCCAGGGCCGCTGGCCGGGTACCGGCGGGCCGTTCGTCGGTGATCCCACCCTGCGCGCCCTGCTCGTGCACGACCTGCGCACCCGCAGCGCAGGGCCGCCCGGGGCCGCGGAGTGGACGGGCCGCCACCGGCGGCTGCGCCTCCTGTACCCCACGGACGCCGCCGAGCCGCACGATGCCCGCTACCTGCACCACTCGCTCGCGATCGGCGAGAGCGACCTCGTCGTCCGCGCCCTGCACCGCCGCCTGGCCGGGCAGGACGCGCCCGGGTGGCTCGCCGCCCTCAACCTGGTCTGTGCCGCACCGCACCCACCGGGCGCCCCGGCCGGGGACTACCTCCACGCGGCTGCGAACGAGCCCGTCCGCCAGGCCGTGGAGCGCCTCGTGCTCGACCTGTGGCTGCAGTCGCATCCGCTCGCGCCCCCCGACCAGCAGAAGATCAACAGCGTCAGACTGCAACTGCTCACCCTGGCCCAGAACAGCCCCGTCGGCCCCCAGGAGGTCTTCTACCGGGCGTTCGAGGAGTGGCCGCACCTCCTGAACCACTGGATCCAGGCACCGGACCTGCCCACCTACGGAGAGAGGCGCCCGTGACACTCTGGCCCGCCGGACCGCTGAACCGCGCCCTGCTGATCGTCGCCCTCGCCATCGTCCTGGGAAGCGGCGGCTACGTCGCCTACGACCGGTGGCTCGCCGAGGACCCGGCCTGCGCCCCCGGCGTCGCGGAACGCGGTGCCCGGCACGAGTGTGTCGGCGTCACCGACGGCAGCTACGTCTTCCACCCGTCGCTGAAGCAGGTCACCGAGCGCATCAAGGCGGAGAACGACAGCGTCGCCGGCAAGTCCCCCGCCACCATCGCCCTGATGATCCCCATGATCTCCGACGCCTCCGCCGAGCGGCGGGAGTACGTCGAGCAGGTCCAGGGCGCCTATCTGGCCCAGTACCGCGCGAACCACCAGGCCAACAACAAGCAGCCGCCCATCCGGCTGGTGCTCGCCAACCCCGGCCGGGGCTACAAGGAGTGGCGTACCGTCGCCGACCAGCTGGCCCGGGCCGCGGCCGACGAGAAGCAGAACCTGCGGGCCGTCGCCGGCATCAACATCAGCATCACCGAGACCGAGGAGGCCGTCCGCTACCTCACCCGGGAGAAGGGCATTCCGGTCGTCGCGGGCCCCATGACCGCCGACGACATCAGGAACACCGCGGCCGACCCCCACCGCTACCCGGGGCTCGCGCGGGTCGCCCCCGGCAACACCGACCAGGCCAACGCCCTCGCGTCGTACGGATCGGACATCAAGCCCGAAGAGACACTGGTCGTCGAGGACATCCGCGAGGGCGACAACTATCTGACCAGCCTGCGCCAGACCTTCGAGAAGCTCGCCAAGGGAGCGCCCAACGCCCCGGAGACCTACCGCTCGCCGCCCGACTTCAACGACGAGGCGAACCTCGCCAACGACTTCCACCAGATGGTCCCGGACATCTGCGCCTCCGCCGCGAAGACCGTCTACTTCGCCGGCCGTCCCGTGCAACTGCGTCAGTTCCTCGTCGAGCTGGGCAACCGGACCTGCAACAAGCACTACACCGTCATCAGCGGCTCGCACGCCTCCACCCTGACGGTCGACGAGAAGTTCGCCGACCAGTGGGACACCCTCACCAAGGGCGCCGGAATCACCCTGCGCTACGCCGCCCTGGCCCACCCCGGCGCCTGGGGGGAGAGCGGCACGGCGGCGACCGGCGGCTCCAAGGCCGCACTGAAGGAGCTGTCCGACCTGGTCCAGAAGTTCGCGGCCAAGGAGCCGGACTCGATCGGTCCGGCCGACCTCTCCGACGGCCGCGTCATCATCACCTACGACGCGGTCTCCACCGCTGTCGCGGGTATCCGCAACGACGCGGTGGGCAGCGTGAAGATGCCCTCCCTCTCCGAGGTCGCCGACAGCTGGCTGCGGCTGCACGGCAACAACCGGGTCGAGGGAGCCAGTGGCTGGATCTGCCTGGACCAGTACGGCAACCCGTACAACAAGACCGTATCCATGGTCCACCTCGACCCGGCCACCAAGACCGCCGCCTTCGACGGCATCGCGTGGCCCGCCGGCCACGCCCCCGACGCCAACTGCTCCATCCCCAACTGAGGCCGGATGCCGGTCCCGGCCCTCAGGCCGGGGCCGGGGATGCCAGCAGGCTGCGCAGCGGCCACGCCGTATCGATCACCGCGTCCGGGGTGCCCTGGCGGCGGAGGTAGGACTGGAAGTCGCGGGCCCAGCGCTCGTGCCAGGTGCCCTGGCGGGCGTGGAGGGCGGCCGGGGTGAGCGCCGCCACCTGCGGGTGGCGGGCGGCTATCGCGCGGGCCACCTGCACCGCGGCCAGCGCGTCGGCGCCCGCGTCGTGCGCGGAGTCCAGGGTGACCCCGTACACCCCGCACACCGCCTCCAGCGTCCGCTTGCCGCGCCGGTAGCGGTCCACGGCCCGGTCGATGGTCAGCGGGTCCGCCACCGGCCCGGTCTCCATCCCGCCCAGCCGCTCGGCCAGCGAGGGCAGCCCGTGCCGGGCCAGCTCGGCGGTCAGCAGCGTCAGGTCGAAGGCCGCGTTGTACGCGACGACCACCGCGCCCCGGCGCCAGTGCTCCACGAGCTCCCGCGCCACCTCGTCGGCGACCTCCCGCGCCGGGCGGCCTTCCGCCACCGCCCGCTCCGTGCTGATCCCGTGGATCGCCGAGGCCCCCTCGGGGATCGGTATCCCGGGATCCGCGAGCCAGCCGCGCCGATCGCGCACCTCGCCCGCCCGTACCTCGACGACCGCCGCCGTCACGATCCGCGACTCCCCCGGCTCCGTGCCGGTCGTCTCCAGGTCGAATCCGATCAGCACACCGCCGTGCCAGTCCCCCATGCCGTGCCGGTCCTCCACCCCGTGTCCCTCCCCCGTGCTCCCCGTACGCCTTCGGTCAATGACTTTCAGCCTGCCACGGGGCACTGACAGTCAGGACACCGGGCGGGAGTCCTCCCAGATCGACTCGAATTCCTCGCGGTACGTCGGGAACAGCCCGTTGTCCGCGTCCCGCGCCGGGCCGCGGGTCCCGCCGCCCCGCAGGACCAGCACCGGAGCCTCCATGCCGCGCGCCCGGCGCAGGTACGACTGCACCACCGCGATGCCCGAGGTCTCCCCCTCCACCAGGTACGCGGTGAAGCGGGGGGTCTCGTCGAAGACGTGGATCTCGAACCGCGAGGGATCCCGCAGCCCCGCCCGCACCCGGCGCACGTGCAGGATGTTCATCTCCACCGAGCGGCTCAGCTCGCCCTTGCGCAGGCCCAGCTCCCGCTCGCGCCGCTTCACGGCGCTGCTGGCCGGGTTCAGGAACAGCAGCCGGACGCGGCAGCCGGCCTCCGTCAGGCGCACGAGTCTTCGGCCCGAGAAGTTCTGCACCAGCAGGTTGAGCCCTATGCCGATGGCGTCGAGCCGCCGCGCGCCCCCGAACAGGTCCTCCGCCGGGAGCTGCCGTTGCAGCCGCACCCGGTCCGGGTGGACCGAGATGACGTCCGCGTACCGGTCGCCCACCAGGTCCTCGACCGCGTCGATCGGCAGCCGGTCCGCCGCCGGGGAGCCCGCGCCGCCGCCCAGCACCTCCAGCAGCCGCGCCGAGGCCCGCTCAGCCTGCTCCAGCACCGCCCGCGACAGGGCCCGGTTGCGGGAGACCACGTTCCGGGTGACCTCCAGCTCGTCGAGCGCCAGCTCGATCTCCCGCCGGTCGTCGAAGTACGGCTCGAAGCACGGCCAGTGCTGGACCATGAGCTCCCGCAGCTGCGGGAGCGTCAGGAAGCTCAGCACGTTGTCGTCGGCCGGGTCCAGGAGGTAGCCCTTGCGCCGGCTGACCTCGCGGACCGCGACGGCCCGCTGCACCCACTCCTGACCGGCTGGCCCGGCGGCCGCGACCACCCAGTCGTCGCCGCCGTGCACGGGCTCGTAGATCGGCCGCAGCACCGCGCCGACGACGGCGCGCAGCCGCTGTTCGATCAGGTTCAGCCAGATGTACGCACGGCCGGCCCGCTGCGCGCGGGTGCGGACCTCGCTCCACGCGTCCGCGCCCCAGTCGAGCTCGGCCCCGGCCCGCACGCTCCCGGCCGCCGTCGGGGCCAGCGACACCGCCCCGGCCGGCACCCCCGCGGGCGCCCCGCCCGACACCCCGCCGGACACCCCACCCGACACCCCGCCGGGCGCACCATCGGGTGCACCTCCTGGGGCGTCCGCCGGGCCGCCCTCGTGACCGTTGTCACCAGGGGGCAGCTCCAGACCTCCCGAGCTCACCCGTGCACCGCCTTCTGCGTCTGGACGCCCGTCTCCAGTGATCACGGAAGGGTACTCCGAGCTCGGCTCCCGATGCAGCCCGATGCGGTCCGACGGGACGTACAGGGGTGGTCCGTTGACCCATTATCGGATGCCCGCATAGTCCGCTGACCCGCATATCAGCTCTCCGGGTCACCCGGTAGGAGCATCCCAAGTCCCCGCGTGCGGGCCCACTTTCGGGGAAGATCTGGCAGAGACGCGGTCCACGCCGGATCGGCACCGAGACATCAGCCCGCCAGTCGGGAGAACGAGGGGAAGAACCGTATCCATGCAGGTCTGGCCGGGACAGGCGTATCCGCTCGGCGCCACGTACGACGGCGCCGGCACCAATTTCGCGGTCTACTCCGAGGCCGCCCGACGCATCGAGCTGTGCCTGCTCCACGAGGACGGCTCGGAGACGGCGGTCGAACTGCGCGAGACCGACGCCTTCGTACGCCACGCCTATCTGCCCGGGGTGATGCCCGGGCAGCGCTACGGTTTCCGCGTGCACGGCCCGTACGAGCCCGAGCGCGGGCAGCGCTGCAACGCGGCCAAGCTGCTGCTGGACCCGTACGCACGGGCCATCGCCGGGAGCGTGGACTGGGGCGAGGAGGTGTACGGCTACCACTTCGGCCGGCCCGACTCGCGCAACGACCTCGACTCGGCCCCGCACACGATGAGTTCGGTCGTGGTGAATCCGTACTTCGACTGGGCCAACGACCGCCCGCCGCGCCACGAGTACCACCACACCGTGCTGTACGAGGCCCACGTCAAGGGTCTGACCATGCGCCATCCCGACCTGCCCGAGGAACTGCGCGGTACGTACGGGGCCCTCGCCCATCCGGCGGTCATCGGGCACCTCACCAAGCTGGGGGTGACGGCGCTGGAGCTGATGCCCGTACACCAGTACGTCAACGACCACCGGCTCGTCGACGACGGGCTCAGCAACTACTGGGGCTACAACACGATCGGCTTCTTCGCCCCGCACAACGGCTACGCCTCCGGTGACCGCGGCCAGCAGGTGCTGGAGTTCAAGTCGGCGGTACGGGCCCTGCACGAGGCGGGGATCGAGGTCATCCTCGACGTGGTCTACAACCACACCGCCGAGGGCAACCACCTGGGCCCGACCCTGTCGTTCCGCGGGCTCGACAACTCCTCGTACTACCGGCTCGCGGACGATCCCCGGCACTACATGGACACCACGGGGACGGGGAACTCGCTGCTGATGCGCTCCCCGCACGTACTCCAGCTGATCATGGACTCGCTGCGCTACTGGGTCACCGAGATGCACGTGGACGGCTTCCGCTTCGACCTCGCGGCCACCCTCGCCCGGCAGTTCCACGAGGTGGACCGGCTGTCCTCGTTCTTCGACCTGGTCCAGCAGGACCCGGTGGTGAGCCAGGTGAAGCTGATCGCGGAGCCCTGGGACCTGGGCGAGGGCGGCTACCAGGTGGGCAACTTCCCGCCGCTGTGGACCGAGTGGAACGGCAAGTACCGGGACACCGTACGGGACTTGTGGCGCGGGCAGCCGCGCACGCTCGCGGAGTTCGCGGGAAGGCTGACCGGCTCCTCCGACCTCTACCAGGACGACGGGCGCCGCCCGCTGGCCTCCATCAACTTCACCACCTGCCACGACGGTTTCACGTTGCACGACCTCGTCTCGTACGACGAGAAGCACAACGAGGCGAACCGCGAGGGCAATCGGGACGGGGAGACCCACAACCGGTCCTGGAACTGCGGGGTGGAGGGGCCGACGGATGAGCCGGAGGTCCTGGAGCTGCGCGAGCGCCAGATGCGCAACTTCACGGCCACGCTGATGCTTTCGCAGGGCGTGCCGATGCTCAGCCACGGCGACGAGTTCGCCCGCTCGCAGGGCGGCAACAACAACGCCTACTGCCAGGACAACGACCTGTCCTGGGTGAACTGGCCCGAGCCGGGCAAACCGGCTCCCGCCCTGCTGGAGTTCACCCGGCGGATGGTGTGGCTGCGGCGCGACCACCCGGTGTTCCGGCGGCGCCGGTTCTTCCACGGCCGGCCGGTGGAGGGGACGGACGACGAGCTCTCCGACATCGCCTGGTTCACCCCGCACGGGGAGCCGATGCGGGCCCGCGACTGGCAGGCCCAGCACGCGCGCGCGCTGACGGTGTTCCTCAACGGGGAGGCGATCTCCGAGCCCGGCTCGCGCGGGGAGCGGATCACCGACGACTCGTTCCTGTTGATGTTCAACTCGGGCGCCGATCCGCAGGAGTTCACGGTCCCGGCCGGGCACGGCGCGCAGTGGCGGCTCGTCGTGGACACGGCGCGGCCGGACGTACTGCCACCCGGCACCGGACCGCAGTTCGCGGCCGGGGACCGGGTGGCGCTGACAGGACGGTGCCTGGTGGTGCTTCAGCGCCCGGCGTAGGAGGAGCCGGGGGCGGCGGCCTCCGACGGGCCCGCCGCCCCCGGGGAGGCGCTCTGCTGCGCCGGGATGAAGACCTTCGGCGCGGCGGGGTGCGCCCGGGCGGCCGGTACCCGGGTCACGAGGGCGAGGAGCAGGGACAGCGCGGCGGCCCCGACGGCGACCGCGAAGGCGCCGGCGGGCCCGTACCACTCGGCGAGCCGCCCCGAGGTGGCGAGCGCGGCGGCCTGCCCGGCCACGAGCGAGCTGGCGGCGAAAGCCGTCGCCTCGGCGAGCCGGGCCGGCTCCACGACCCGCTCGGTGAGCGAGAAGGCGGTGATCAGGTGCGGGGCGTACGCGGCCCCGAGCACCGTGACGACCGCGTACAGCGGCCACAGGGTGTGGGTGAAGAGCAGCGGTACGGAGAGCACCAGCGCGGCGGCGGTGGCCGCCCGCCAGCGCACCCGCAGCCCGATGCGGGCGGGCAGCGCGCCGAGCGCGAGGCCCACGGCGGCGCTGACGACGCCCATCGCGGCGTACACGATGCCCGCCTGGCCGGGGACGCCCAGACGAGCGGTAAGGGCGGCGATTCCGGCCTGGCAGGCGCCGAACATGGCGCCCTGGAGGAGCAGCGAGCCCCGTACGGCGTACACGACGCGCGGGTGGCGGGCGGGGCGCGGGGCCGCATCGGCGCCGGCGCCGGCCTTCGGGCCCGCCCCGGCCGTGACGGCGGCGGTCGGGTGCAGGGCGAAGGCGGTGGCGAAGACGGCGACGAGGGCGGCGGCCCCGCCGAGGGCGATCGCGGGGTGCGCGACGAGCGCGGCGAGTCCGACGAGGGCGGGTCCGAAGACGAAGGAGACCTCGTCCAGGGTGCCTTCGAGCGAGTGGACGGCGCCCACCACGCCCTCGTCGGCCCCGGCCCGGTGGGCGAGGGCCACGGAGCGGGTCCGGGCGAGCGGCCCGATCAGCGGTACGGAGGCCCCGGTCACGGCGCCGATCGCGGCGAGCGGGGCGGTCGCGAGACCGCCGAGGGCCCCGGCGACCAGCGCCGCGGTGGCGACCGCGTTGACCGCGGCGGCGGCCAGCACCACGGGCCGCTGTCCGTACCGGTCGGCGAGCCGGCCCAGGACGGGCCCGAAGACCACCTGTCCGGCGGAGAGGGTACCCCCGACGATGCCGGCGGCGGCGAGCGAACCGCTGGTCTCGGCGACCAGCAGCACGCTCCCGAACTGGGACATCGCGACGGGCAGTCGTGCGAGGAAGGAGAGGAGCGGAAGGAGGGGCCCGGTCAGGGCGATGACTCTTCGATAGGTGTTGACGGTTCCGGCCACTTGATCAACGCTAACGCGATGCAGCCATTCGGGCGCATTGGGTAATGGCACGGAATCCGGGAAGTCGAAAGGTGGGTACGTACGTTCTCTTGGCTTCTCCCCTACGGGGAATGGATTCCCGCCCTCGCGGGTGGGGTTTCCTGCTTCACCACGGACCGCCCCGACCGAGAGAAGGACTCCCGATGGGGTCTTACATCCGCTCCACAGGCAGCGGCCGCCAGTCCGGCGGTCAGAAGATTCGCGGCGGCGTTCCCGTCACGGTCGTGGGTCGCCCCACAGCCTTCGCACGTCCACTCACGGACGCTCAGGGGCATCGCCGGGGCCAGTGCCCCGCAGACGGAGCACAGGCGGGTGCTGGGGAACCACCGGTCGACGGTGATCAGTTCACGCCCGTACCACGCCGCCTTGTGCTCCAGCACGGACCTCAGCTCACGCCAGGACGCGTCGTGGATGGCACGGGCGAGCTTGTGGTTCTTGACCATGTTGCGGACGACGAGGTCCTCGATCACGAGCGTGTGGTTTTCACGCACGAGTCGAGTCGTCAGTTTGTGCAGGTGATCCCTTCGGCGGTCGGCGATCCGGGCATGGATCCTCGCCACTCGGGTGCAAGCCTTGGCCCGGTTGTTGCTGCCTTTCTCCTTCCGGCTCACCCCCTGCGGGAGCGGGCGGGACCAAACGATGTCCAGTGGTTCCGCCGTCTTCGCCAGGGTGAGCCGCCCGCCGGAGTGGCGGAAGGCGCTGCGCGTGTACTCGGCCGAGGCACGGGACTTCCGCTTCGACTTGCACCGCGGATGCTGCGTCCGCTTCGCCCAGAACCCCACGAACGCGCTGCCCACGCGGGTCCGGCTCACCCTCCACGCCTCGGCACGGGCGGCGAGGGCGAGGTTGCAGACCTTCCGCACGCACCCGAACGCCCGCGACAGCTCAGCCGCCTGCGCGCTGGTCGGATAGAAACGGTACTTGAACGCCCGCTTCACAGAAGTAGCCCCCGCATCCGGGACGCCAGGGCCGGTCAGGATCCGAACGCAAGCACAGGTCACAGCCTCACGCAGCGGGGCCCGGCCGCTGCTCGGCTCCGAGCCGGGGACACGTATCTCCCCCGCGAGCGGGAGGTCCCCCGCCCCGCCCCCGACTGCAGCCGGGGGTTTCCACGCAAGGAGGCAGAAATGAGCCAGCCGTACCCGAGCACTGCGGTGTCCCCGCCGGCCCCGAGTTCGACGTACCGGCTTCAACTGCGACCCGAGTTCCCCTTCGCGGCGGCCGAGGCGGCCGTGCCGTACCTCGCCTCGCTCGGGGTGTCCCACCTGCACCTCTCGCCGGTGCTGGAGGCGGTCCCCGGCTCGGCGCACGGGTACGACGTCACCGACCACACCCGGGTACGGGCCGAGATCGGCGGCGAGCCGGGGCTGCGCGCCCTGGCCGCGGCCGCCCGGGGGCACGGGCTCGGCCTGGTGCTGGACATCGTCCCGAACCACATGGCCGTGCCGTCTCCGCTGCGGCTGAACGGGCCCCTGTGGGAGGTGCTGCGGGAGGGGCCGGGGTCCCCGTACGCGCGCTGGTTCGACATCGACTGGGAGGCGGGCGGCGGCCAGGTGCTGCTGCCGGTGCTCCCGGGGCCGCCCGAGCCGGAGGCGTTCTCCGTCGACCGGGACCTCGCGGTGCTGCGGCACGGGGAGCTGGAGTTCCCGCTGCGCGAGGGGACGGCGGGGCTGGCACTGCCGGAGCTGCTGGCCGCGCAGTGGTACCGGCCGGCCTGGTGGCGCGCGGCCCGCACCGAGCTCAACTACCGTCGGTTCTTCACCATTTCGGATCTGATCGGGGTCCGGGTGGAGGACCCGGAGGTGTTCGCGGCGACGCACGCGAAGGTGCTGGAGCTGGTACGGGACGGGGTGGCCGAGGGGCTGCGGATCGACCACGTGGACGGGCTGGCGGACCCGGAGGGGTACCTGCGGCGGCTGCGGACGGCCGTGGGCGGGGGCTGCTGGGTGGTGGTGGAGAAGATCCTGGCCCGCCACGAACGGCTGCCGCCCGGCTGGCCGGTGGCCGGGACCACCGGGTACGACGCCCTGCACCGGGTGGACGGGGTGTTCACCGATCCGGCGGGGGCCGCGGAACTGGGCCGCCGGTACGTGGAGTTCACCGGGTGCGCGGACTGGGAGCGGACGGCCCGGGCGTGCGCGCGGGAGGTGCTGACCGGCGATCTGGCGGCCGAGCTGGCGGCGCTGGAACGGGCCGCCGGGCCGGAACTGGCAGATGGTGTGCGGGAGTTGCTGATCGCCTATCCGGTCTACCGGCCCTACCCCGGGGAGCCGGAGCTCGACCCGCAGGCCCTGGCGGAGGCGGCCGCGCCGGCCGGTCCGGGCGCGGTGGCCGGCGTACGGGACCTCGTACTGCGTGATCCGGCCTTCGCGGCGCGCTTCGCCCAGACCTCGGCGGCGCTGCGGGCCAAGTCGCTGGAGGACCGGGCCTTCTACCGGCACGCCCCGCTGCTGTCGGCCACGGAGGTCGGCGGGGATCCGGGGCAACCGGCGCTCCCGCCCGCCGAGTTCCACGCGTACTGCGCCGAGCTCGACCGGGACTGGCCCCGCTCCGGGACGGTGCTGTCCACGCACGACACCAAGCGCAGCGCGGACGTCAGGGCCCGGATCTCCGCGCTCTCCCAGGCCCCCGAGGCGATGGGCCGGCCCGCCGGGCCCGATCCACAGCTGGCCTGGGTGGCCCGGCAGACGGCGCTCGGCCTCGGGGAGGTCCCCGAGCGCGCCGAGCGCCTCGGACAGGCGCTCCTCAAGGCCGTCCGCGAGGCCGCGCTGCACACCAGCTGGACCGACCAGGACCCGGCGTACGAAGCCGCCGTCGCGGCATGCGCACCGGACCCGGAACTGCCCGCCGGGCTGGCCGCGGCGGCCCGGGCGAACCTGCTCGGCATGGCGCTGCTGCACCTGGCGATGCCCGGGGTCCCGGAGGTCTACCAGGGCGCCGAGACGGAGTACCGGGCCCTCGTCGATCCGGACAACCGGCGCCCGGCCCGGTTCCCGCGCGAGGCCCTGGCCCGGCTGGACGCGGGGGCCGTACCGCAGGGGCAGGCGGAGGAGAAGCTCGCGCTGACGGCCGCCCTGCTGCGGCTGCGGCGCGACCGGCCCGAGCTGTTCACCGGGTACACCCCGCTGCCGGCCCGGGGCCCGGCGGCGGAGCACTGCCTGGCCTTCGCCCGCCCGGCCGGGCTCGTCGCGGCGGCCACCCGGCTGTCGCACCGGCTGGCCGGGGCCGGCGGCTGGCGGGACACCGCCCTGGCCCTCCCTCCGGGGCGGTGGACGGCGCTGCTGGACGGGGGGTCCTCGTACGAGGGCGAGGTACGGCTCGCGGAGCTGCTCGCGGACCGGCCGGTCGCCCTCCTGCTCCGCGAGGGCGGGCCGGGGGCGGGGGCGAGGGCGGAGGCGGAGCCGGGGGCGGAGGCGGAGCCGGGGGCGGAGGCGGAGCCGGGTGCCGGGGCGGAGGCCTAGGCGTAGGCGCGGGCAGAAGCGGGGGCGGGGCGTGGCGGCAAGGCGTTGGCCAGGGGTTTCCGGGAAGTGTGGGGCGTGCGGAGCAGTAGGGGGCGTGCGCGGCGGGCATTGCATCAGACGTGACCCTCCTCCGTGACATGTGCTACCCCACACCATCCGAACTCGCGCTGGCCGCCCGCGCTCTGGCGGACGAGCACCCCGGCCCGGTCCGGCTCCGCCAGGCCGGCACCTCCCGGGGCGGCCTGCCCCTGTGGCTGCTCTCCGTCGAGCCGAGCGGCCGCCCGCGGGGCGCGGGCGTGCTCGTCGTCGCCGGGGCCCACGCCAACGAGCCCGTCGGCGGTGCCACCGCGCTCGCCCTCGCCCGGCGCGTCCTCCACGACCCGGGGCTCCGCGCCGGCCGCGGCTGGCACTTCCTGCTCTGCGCCGATCCCGACGGGGCGGCCCTGCACCGCACGCCCCGCCCCCACTCCCTGCTCGACTACCACCGGAACTTCTTTCGGCCCCCCGGTCCGGAACAGCCCGAGTGGGCGCCGTCTTTACTGCCTCCGGACCGGCTGCCGCCCGAGACCCTGGCCCTGACCGCCCTCATCGACGAGCTGCGGCCCGTCCTCCAGGTCTCCCTGCACGGCACCGACCTCGGCGGCTCCTGGGTGCAGCTCACCCGGGACATACCCGGCCTTGCGGAACCGTTCGCCAAATCGGCCGCCGAGCTGCGGATCCCGGTGGAGACCGGCGCCTCGGACGCGGCCGGCTGGCCCTCCCCCGGGCCCGGGATCTTCGTGATGCCGCAGCCCGGGGCCGACGCGGGCGGGGCGTTCCACCCGGAGGACACCCGGCTCAGCACCTGGTACCACGCCCACCGGTACGCCGGCACCACGGCCATCGTCGAAGTCCCCATGTGGGCCTCGGACCTGGTGGACGACCCCGCCCCGCACCCGGATCCGCGCGGCGCCCTGCGGACCCTGGCGGGGCGGCTCACCGCGGACGCCGCGCTGGTGGCCCGCGTACGGGACCGGGTGCCGGGGCCGCCGGAGCCGGGCGCGGACTCGGGGACGGGCACCGACACCGGCTCGGGGACCGGCACCGGCACCAGCACCGGCACGCGCTCCGATGCGGGCTCCGGGGCGGATCCCGGTGCGGCCGCCGACGCCGCCGCGTTGCTGCGCGCCGTGGACTGGACGCTCGCGCTGATCCCCCGGATCACCGTGGAGTGGACGGGCGCCGGTGCCCCCGCCGAGGCCACGGCGGCCGCGATCGGCAGCATCGACGCCTTCGGGCGGCGGCTGTCGCTGCGCGCCGCCGCGATGCTGCTGCGGGTGCTCCGGGCCCAGGACCACCCGGCGGCCCCGGGGCTGGACCGGCTCGTCACCGGCTGGTGCGAGGAGTTCGCCGCCCGGTTCCGGGCTCGCCGGATCCCGGTGGCCACCCAGGTCGAGCACCAGACCCGCACGGTCCTGGCGGCGTACGAGCGGCTCGTGACGGAGGGGCTTGACGGGCCGGACGGGCCGGACAGGTCTGACGGGCCTGACGTACCCGACGGAGCCGACGGAGCCGACAGGCCGGATCAACCCGACGGAACGGTCAATGCGTAGCGGCGGCGGCCGACGGCTCCCCGGGCGGCGGCACGGACAGGGCGTAGCGGCGCTTGGGCGCGCCGGCCGCGCCGAGCCGGTCGTAGAAGCGGATCGCGCCCTCGTTCCAGTCCGGGGTCTGCCACTGGACCTGGTCGAGGCCGAGCCCGCGGGCGAGCTCCGCCACCCCGTCCATCAGCGCGGCGCCGAGGCCGTGGCCGCGGGCCTCCTCGGCGAGGTAGAGGCAGTCCATGTGGAGGTAGTGCCGGGCGTCCCAGAACGCGAACTCGGCCGAGCAGGCGGCGTATCCGGCCACCGATCCGTCCGGGGCCTCGGCCAGCAGCACCCACAGCCGGGCGCCGTCCGCGAACAGCTGCGGACCGAGCCGGTCGGCGAGGTCCGGGGGCCGGGGCGCGGACTTCTCGTAGGCGACGTGCTCGTGGACGAGCTCGACGAGGCGGGGCAGGTCCTCGGGGCGCGCGGCCCGCACGACGGGTGGCCGGTGTTCCTTGGGGTCTTCAGCGTCCATGGGCACCATCATCGGGCCCGATGCGAACCCCGCGAGGGGCGGGTCAGCTCGACGAGAGCCGGAAGTTCATCCGGCCGAAGCCGATCTGGTCCCCGTCCCGGACCACCACCGAGCCCGTCACCCGGCGGCCGTTGACCGTGGTGCCGTTGGAGGAGCCGAGGTCCGTGAGCACCCACACCCCGTCGCGCATCCCGAGCTCGGCGTGCACCCGGGAGACCGTCTCGTCGGTGAGCCGCAGCCCGTTCCCGGGGTCGCGGCCGATCCGCAGGGACCGGGCGCTGGGGTGCGGCAGCAGCAGCTTCGGCAGCCGCTCGGCGGTCCAGGCCCGCCGGACCCCGGCGGACACGGCCGAGGCCCGGCCCACCCAGGCGAAGACGCGCCGGGTCCAGGGGCCTTCGCCGCCCCCGCGGCTTGCGAGGTCGGCGGTGAGGACCGCGAGGTCCTCCGAGCGGCGGGCGACGAGGGCGAGTTCCATACGGCGCAGGAACGTGTCATGGGACAGCTTCCCGAGGGCCGCACCCTCGCGGAGCTGCTCCAGCGCCCGGTCGCGCTCCGCGTCGGAAAGGCGCGGTACCGGGAAGGCGGGGAACTCGAAACTCGACGTCACAGGGTGATTGTCGGCCCGTCAGGGCCGGAGTGTCCAGAACTCCTCCGGCCGTCCGCGCGATGATGGGCCCGGCACACGTTCCGGGTACCGCCGCAGACGAGGGGAACCGTCCGTGCAGTTCGAGGTGTGGGCACCGCTGACAGACCGGGTCGCGCTGCGGCTCCGCGAGGCGACGTACGAAATGGCACGCGATCCGGACCGTTCCGGCTGGTGGATCGCCGAGGCCCCGGCCGCCGACGGGGACCGGTACGGGTTCCTGCTGGGCGTGGCGCCCGGGGAGGAGCACGTACGGCCCGACCCGCGCGGGCGGCGGCTGCCGGACGGGCCCGGCGGCCTCTCGGCGGTGGTGGATTTCGAGCCGCTCACCCCGCAGGCGCCGGCGCCCGGCACGCGGCTCCAGGACGCGGTCCTGTACGAGCTGCACATCGGCACCTTCACCCCCGAGGGCACCTTCGACGCGGCCGCCGCCCGCCTCGGGCACCTCACCGCGCTCGGGGTCACGCACGTGGAGCTGATGCCGGTCTGCCCCTTCCCCGGCCGGCACGGCTGGGGGTACGACGGGGTCGCGCCGTGGGCGGTGCACGAGCCGTACGGCGGCCCGGCCGGGCTGGCCCGGTTCGTAGACGCGGCGCACGCGGCCGGGCTCGGGGTGGTGCTGGACGTGGTCCACAACCACCTGGGCCCCTCCGGCAACCACCTCCCGGCCTTCGGCCCGTACTTCACGGACACCCACCACACCCCGTGGGGCGCGGCGGTCAACCTGGACGCGGCCGGCTCCGACGAGGTGCGCTCGTACCTGCTGGGCAGCGCCCTCGCCTGGCTGCGGGACTACCGGATCGACGGGCTCCGGCTGGATGCCGTGCACGCGCTCGCCGACGGGCGGGCGCTGACCTTCCTGGAGGAGCTGTCCGCGGCGGTGGACGAGTTCGCCGCCGAGTCCGGCCGCCCGCTGTTCCTGATCGCCGAGTCCGACCGGTGCGATCCGCGCACCACGACCCCGCGCGGAGCCGGGGGTCTGGGCCTGCACGCGCAGTGGAACGACGACTTCCACCACGCCCTGCACTGTGCGCTGACCGGCGAGTCCCAGGCGTACTACGCCGATTTCGCCCAGGCGCCGCTCGCCGCCCTGGCCAAGACCATGACCCGGGCGTTCTTCCACGACGGGACCTGGTCCTCCTTCCGGGGCCGCAGCCACGGCCGCCCGGTGGACCGGCGCCGCACGCCCGCGCACCGCTTCCTCGGCTACACGCAGACCCACGACCAGATCGGCAACCGGGCGCTCGGCGACCGGCTCGCGGGCTCGCTCTCCCCCGGGCTGCTGGCCTGCGGTGCGGCGCTGGCGCTGACCGGGCCGTTCGTGCCGATGCTGTTCATGGGCGAGGAGTGGGCCGCGGGCACGCCGTGGCAGTACTTCACCGACCACGACGACTGGGAGCTCGCCGAGGCCGTACGCAGCGGCAGGCGGCGGGAGTTCGCGGCGCACGGCTGGAAGGCCGAGGAGATCCCGGACCCGCAGGACCCGGCCACCCGGGACCGCTCCTGCCTGGACTGGGCGGAGCCGGAGCGCGCCCCGCACGACCGGCTGCTGGCCTGGTACCGGACCCTGATCACGCTCCGGCGCACCCACCCGGACCTGCGGGATCCGGACCTGGCGGCGGTCCGCGTGGCGTACGACGAGGAGCGCCGCTGGGTGACGTTCCGGCGGGGCGACGTACGGGTGGCGGTGAACCTGTCCCCCGACCCGGTGACCATCGCCCTCGGCCGCAACGGGGTCCGGGTCCTGGCTTCCTGGGACCCGGTCGAGCACCCGGGACCGGACGGCCGCGTGCACGTCCCGGCGGAGTCGGCGGTGCTGCTGGGACCGTAACCGGCCTCACTGCGAAGCCACTTGATCGCGTCGGGCCCGCTCTGATGGAGTCGGCCCCATGGAACAGGAACGCGAAGAGGAAGACGTGCCGGCGGCCGCGTACGACCGCATAGGGATCGGCTACAAGCGGGTACGGCTGCCCGACCCCCGGCTGGGTGCGCTGATCGGGCAGGCGCTGGGCGGCGCGCGCACCGTCGTCAACGTCGGGGCCGGGGCCGGGTCGTACGAGCCGCAGGACGCCGAGGTCACGGCCGTCGACCCGTCCCAGGTGATGCTCGACCAGCATCCCGGCCCGCGGAAGGTGAAGGCGGGCGCGGAGGAACTCCCCTTCGCGGACGGCGCGTTCGACGCCGCCATGGCGGTGCTCACCGTGCACCACTGGTCCGATCCACACCGCGGACTCGGCGAGCTGCGCCGCGTCTCGGGGCGGCAGGCCGTCTTCACCTGGGATCCGGAGCACCGGCCCGAACTGTGGCTGGTGGACGAATACCTCCCGGAGATCCGGGAGTTGGACCACTCCCGCTTCACCCCCCTGGCCGAGGTGGTCGAGGCGCTCGACGCGCACACCGTGGTGCCGTTCCCGATCCCGCACGACTTCACGGACGGGTTCCAGACCGCCCACTGGCGCCGGCCCGAGGCCTACCTCGACCCGGCCGTACGAGCCGCCAGCTCGACCCTCGCGACGCTTCCGGCCACCGTCTTGGAGCCGGCGATCGAGCGGCTCCGCGCCGACCTGGAATCCGGGGCCTGGCACCGGCGCCACGCCCACCTGCTGGAGGAGGAGAGCGTGGACTACGGCTATCGCCTGGTCATCGCCGGGGAGGTGTGACCGCTCGGGCCCTCACTCCACGACGGCCAGCTCGCGCGGGGCGTTGTTGAGGCTGCGGCCGCCGTCCTCGGTGACCGTCACGATGTCCTCGATGCGCACCCCGAAGCGGCCGGGCAGGTAGATGCCCGGCTCCACGGAGAAGCACATCCCGGGGACCAGGGGCTGCTCCTCGCCCTCGACCATGTACGGGGGCTCGTGGGTGGTCACGCCGATACCGTGGCCCGTGCGGTGGATGAACCGGTCGCCGTAGCCGAACTCGGTGATCACCGCGCGGGCCGCCCGGTCCACGTCCTGGCAGGCGATGCCCGGGCGGACGGCCGCGGAGGCGGCCCGCTGGGCCTCGCGGACGATGTCGTGGACGCGCTGCTCCTCGGCGCTCGGCTCTCCGACGTGCACGGTGCGGGAGATGTCGGAGCCGTAGCCGTGCTTGAGCCCGCCGAAGTCGAGGACCACCATGTCGCCGTGCGCGATGATCCGCCCGCCCGCCTCGTGGTGCGGATTGGCCCCGTTGGGGCCGGAGCCGACGACCGTGAAGTCCACCTGGGAGTGGCCGTGTTCGCGCAGCAGCGCGGCCAGGTCGGCAGCGATCTCGGTCTCCCGCCGGCCGGCGAACGCGACCTTGAGGATCTGCGCGTACGCGGCGTCGGCGGCCGCGCCGGCCGCCGCGAGCCGCTCCAGCTCCCGCTGGTCCTTGACCGCGCGGAGCATCGGCAGGACGTCGGTGAGCGGGGCGTACGAGGTGGCGGGCAACTCCCGCTGGAGGCCGAGCAGATGCAGCGCCCAGGTGTTGTCGCTGACCCCGAAGCGGCCGCCGACGTCGAGGAGCGGCGCGGTGACGCCGTACGGGTTCTTCCCGTCGGACCAGTCGCGCAGGGTCAGCGCGGGAGCCCCGGGGGCCTTGGCGGCGTCGGGGGCCTCGAGGGCGGGCACGACGAGGACGGGCTCCTGCCCGGCGGCGAGCACGAGCAGGGTCAGCCGCTCGGTGTCGACGGGCCGGTAGCCGGTGAGGTGGGCGAGATCGGGCCCGGGGGCGATGAGCAGCCCGGCCAGCCCGGCATCGGCGGCGCTCTGGGCGGCGGCGGCCATCCGGGCGGCGTAGTCGGCGTGCGTGAACGGATCGGGTTCGAGGTCCATGCTGCGATCCTGCCGCCGCGCCGGGCCGCGCGCGAGTGGTTACCGCGCCGCGGTGAGGCGGGCGGCGAGGGCGGCCGCCGCGGGGGTCGGGGCGCCGGGGGCGAGGAGTTCCGTACGGTGCACCAGGCGCGGGTCGCCGAGCGGTACGGCGACCCCGGCCCCGGCGGCCTGCGCCACCCGGCGCGGCAGCAGGACCAGGCCGTGCCCGGCGGCGGCGAGGGCGCACAGGGCGTGCAGGTCGGTGCCGTCGTAGCGCAGGGCCGGTCCGGTGCGCACGGCCGCGGGCACCGGCCCCACGCCGGGGGCGTCGATCCAGCGGGCGTCGGCGAGGTCGTCGAGCCGCAGCGAGGCCCGGCCGGCGCAGGGGTGCCCGGCCGGGAGCAGTACGGCGAGCCCGTCCTCGCCGACGCCGGTGACGGTGAGCGGGGCCACGTCGGGCAGCCGGAGCGGGTCGCTGGGCGCGGCGAGGCCGTCGACCAGCCCGAGGTCGCAGCCGCCGGTGGCGACGGCGGCGGGCACCTCGGCCGGGGCCAGCACCCGCAGCGCGACCCCGGTGGCGGGCAGCGCGGCGAGCAGCCGGGGCCCGACGGCGAGCGGGGACGCGGCCACGGTGACCCGCCCGGGCGGCGCGGCGGCCAGCCGCAGCACGTCGGCCCGGGCCGCGTCGAGCCGCAGCAGCAGCGGCCCGGCGTGTTCCAGCAGCCGCACCCCGGCCGGGGTCGGCTCGACGGGCCGCCGGGTGAGGAGCTCCGCCCGCAGGTCGCCTTCGAGGGCGGCGATGTGCTGGGACACGGCGGACTGGGTGTAGCCGAGCTCGCGGGCCGCGCCGGAGAAGGAGGACAGCCGGGCGACGGTGACGAAGGTACGGAGGAGGTGCGGATCCATGGCGCCAGCGTGCCACCGCCGCGGCCCGGGCCCGGCCCGGCCCACGGGTTCCGCCCTGCGGGGCCCGGTGGGGGGGGTTCCGCCGCCC
>NZ_JOCX01000044.1 GCF_000717915.1 Streptomyces sp. NRRL S-244 | reverse complement strand
GAAGTCCATGGCGACCGTGGTGGTCGTCTTGTCCCCGGTGTGGGTCAGATCGTCGATGCCGGCGGACGCGGACGTCATCACGGCTTCGGTGCGCAGCGGATTGATCTCCGAGACGGCCCCGACGAACGTGGTCTTGCCCACGCCGAACCCGCCCGCCACCACGATCTTCGCGGAGGTGGTGGAGCGGGCGGTTCCGCCATTAGAGCTTGCGAAGTCCACTGAGCACCCTTTCGAGCAGCGTTACATCCGGCGTGCCGCCGGCCTCTCCATTGCCCGGCTGGTGGATGGCCACCATTCCGGCCTCGGCCAGGTCGGCGACGAGGATCCGGGCGACACCGAGCGGCATCGACAGCAGTGCGGAGACCTCCGCGACCGACTTGACCTCGCGGCACAGCGTGCAGATGCGCTGGTGCTCGGGAAGCAGGCCGGACAGGTGCATCGGATCGGCCGTGGTGCTGACCAGCGCCTCGATGGCGAGCTGGTAGCGGGGCCGGGTCCGTCCGCCGGTCATCGCGTACGGGCGAACGAGCGGCTGATCGCCTTCCGAGTACGACGAATCGCCGTACGCATCGGAGTAGGCGGGGGGCGGGGTCATTGATCCTCCGGGCTGGACAGCAGTGGTCAGCGTGCCGTCTGACGGGGCGGCCGGTGGGGGGACGGTA
Source organism: Streptomyces sp. NRRL S-244 (assembly GCF_000717915.1). Classification (GTDB taxonomy): domain Bacteria; phylum Actinomycetota; class Actinomycetes; order Streptomycetales; family Streptomycetaceae; genus Streptomyces. The sequence goes on along the minus strand of NZ_JOCX01000044.1, from coordinate 30,448 downwards.
TGACGGCCTGGCGGTGGTACTGGGTTCCGGGGCGGTCCCCCGGTCCCCCGGCCGGAAGTACCGTCCGGCCGGGAGATGTGGCGTCAGATGAGCAGGCTTCCCTGAAGCTCCGCGCGCAGGTCCGGGGTGAGGACGCTGCCGGCGCGGTCCACGAGGAGGGCCATCTCGTAGCCGACGAGGCCGATGTCGCACTCGGGGTGCGCGAGCACGGCCAGGGAGGAACCGTCCGAGACGGACATGAGGAAGAGGAATCCCCGGTCCATCTCGAGGCCGTCGGCGGAGACCACCACCGTGTGGGACACCCCGGGGGTGTTGTCCACGAAGTTGGTGATCAACCAGTTCAGGTTCTGTGCCGCCTGGCTCATCGAACTCAACTAACGCTCCTGCTGGTAAGTGGGGTCGATGTGGTAACTGCCGGTCGCCGGGCCGTTGTTGCCGGCCTGACGGCCCTGCTGGATACCCCGTCGGAGGTTGGTCAGACGGCCGCGGACGTCGTCCGGCGCTCGCGAGACCTGCGGGCCCGACTGTGCGTCGGACTGCTGCTGCGCGGTGCCGGCCACGAGGTTCGCCCGCGGTACTCGGCGGGGCAGCCCCGAGGTGGTGATGCCGCCGGCGGCGGGCTGGCGCACGCGCTCGGCCTGCCGCATCAGCTCGTCGTTCGGCGAGGACCGCCAGCTGACGGTCGGCGAGCTGCCGGTCGTCGCCTGGGCGGACTCGGCCGCGGGCTCCTGGCCGCGCTGCGGCAGCGGCTGCTGCAGGCGCTGCTGGGGAGCCGGAGCCGGGGCGGACTGCTGCGGCTGCTGGGGAACCGGCGCCTGACCGGAGGGCTGCGGGCCCTCCTGGTGGAACCAGTTCGACTCCAGCGTGTCGAAGATCGGGCTGCGCTCGTTGCCGGTGCTCGGGGCCGGCGGCAGCGCCTCCGGCTGGTGGGCCTGCGGCAGCTGCGGAGCCTGCGGCTGCTGGGGGGCGAATCCGCCGACGCCGGGACCACCGGGCCGCGGGGCCTGGAAGTCCGGACGGGCGAACTGGCCCGTGGTGGACGGGTCCGCCGCACCGCGCGGCTGCGGGCGCTCGAACTGCCCGGTGGCGGACATGTCCTGGCCGGCCTGGGGCAGCGGGGTCCGCAGGTCGGGACGCTCGAACTGGCCGGTGGTGCTGTTGCCGGCCGGCGGGCGCGGGGCGTTGAAGTCCGGACGGGGGAACTCCGCCGTCGCACCGGGGCCCGAGAGCTCGTCGTGGCCGCGCGGGACCTCCTGGCCGCCGTGGCGCGCCTGGTCGGCGCCCCAGCTGGTGGTCTGCGGGATCCCGGCGGGGCCGCCGCCCGTACCCGGAAGCTCCGGACGCGCGGCGCCACCGCGCGGCGGCAGCTGCGGCCGGGAGCCGCGCGGAGCCGGGGCGGCGGGGGCCTGGGCCGAGGGGACCGGGCCCGTCGGGGCGGGCTGCTGCTGCGGGGGCTGCGGGCGCTCGAAGCCGTTGCCCTGCGGGAACCCGCCCTGGCCGGAGGCCGTGGGCGCGGGCATCGGACGGGAGCCGGGACCGCCGGCCGGACCGCGGCCCGGCAGCGGGGCACCGCCGCCGAAGGCGCCGTCACCGAAGGCACCCTGGCCCTGGGAGGTCGGGGCGCCCGGCATGCCGGTCATGCCCGGACCGCCCTGCGGACGCGCATTCGGGCCGCCCTGCTGCGGGCGTGCACCGGGACCGCCCTGCGGGCCCTGCTGACCGGGGGCGCCGTCGCGTCCCGGCAGCGCGGCACGCTGGCCGCCGCCGGAGACCTGGCCGCGCTGCGGGCCGGCGCCGACGGGCTGGCGTGCGCCGCCGCCAGGGACCGCACCCTGCGCGGAAGCACCCGGCATGCCCTGCGGGGCACCGGAGCCCGGACCGCCGGGACCACCCGGACCGCCCTGGCCCGGCATCGGACCCGGCTTCTTGCCGCCCTGGGCGACGTCCACCGGCAGCATGACGAGGGCCGTCGTACCGCCCGAGTCGGACGGGCGCAGCTGGATGCGGATGCCGTGTCGCAGGGACAGGCGGCCGACCACGAACAGGCCCATGCGGCGGGAGACGGAGACGTCCACGGTCGGCGGCGACGCGAGCCGCTCGTTGATCGCGGCGAGGTCCTCGGGGGAGAGGCCGATGCCGGTGTCGTGGATCTCGACGAGCACGCGCCCGTCGGGCAGCGCGTGACCGGTGACCTTGACCTTGGTCTGCGGGGAGGAGAACGAGGTGGCGTTCTCCAGCAGCTCGGCGAGGAGGTGCACGAGGTCGTTGACGACGCGGCCGGCGACGTCGGTGCCGGGCACCGACGCGAGTTCGATGCGCTCGTACTGCTCCACCTCGGACGCGGCGGCACGGAGCACGTCGACGAGCGGGACGGGGCGGGTCCACCGGCGGCCCGGCTCCTCGCCCGCGAGGACGAGGAGGTTTTCGCCGTTACGGCGCATGCGGGTCGCGAGGTGGTCGAGCTTGAAGAGCGAGGACAGCTGGTCCGGGTCGGCCTCGCGCGACTCCAGCTCGGAGATGAGCGAGAGCTGGCGCTGGATGAGGCCCTGCGAACGGCGCGAGAGGTTGGTGAACATCGCGTTGACGTTGCCCCGGAGGAGGGCCTGCTCGGCGGCGAGGCGGACGGCCTCGCGGTGCACGTCGTCGAAGGCCGCGGCCACCTGGCCGATCTCGTCGCGGGTGTGCAGGCCGACCGACTCCACGGACGTGTCCACGTCCTGCGGGTCGGACTCGGACAGCTGCTTGACGAGCTCGGGCAGTCGGTCCTGGGCGACCCGGGTCGCGGTGTCCTGCAGGCGGCGCAGCGAGCGGATCATCGACCGCGCCATGACGAAGGCACCGACGAGGGAGACGCCGAGGACGAGCAGGATCAGGGCACCGTTGATGATGGCGTCCTGCTGCGAGGAGTTCTTGAGCTCGCGGGCCTTCTGCTCCATGTCCTCGAGCAGGGTCAGCTCGATGACCTTCATGGCCTGGAGCTTGGTGTCGTCCGCGTCGTACCAGTCCATCCAGGACCGGTTCTTCTCCTTGCCGAACTGCCCCTGGGTGCTCAGGACGCGGCGCGCGTAGTGGTCGGCGGTGCCGATCTCCGTGTTGCCGTCGCCGAGCGCCGCGAGGAGTTCCTCGGGCTTGCCCTGGTAGACGAGTTCGAAGGTCTTCTTCGACTGGCTCTCGCCGCGGAGAGCGGAGAGGGCGTACAGGCGGTCGTTCTCGGTGAGCGTGCCCGCGCGCTCGCTGCTCTCGGGGAGCGAGGCGGCGATGACGGCGCGCTGGATCGAGGCGTACTCCTTGGCGGAGGAGAAGGCCGCCAGGGCACGCGTGCGCTTGATCATCTCCGGGCTGGAGGTGGCCTGCGCCATGTCCTGGGAGAGCGAGAGCAGCGAGACGATCAGCGCGTTGTACTCGGTGACCGTCTGCTGGGCGCCGTTCTGGTACGCCTTCTTGCGGATTTCCTCGATGCCGGTGAGCTGGCGGCCGATCTGCAGGATGTTGTTGCGGATCGACTTGAGGGTCTCGTCCTTGTCCTCCGCGCTGTCGACCTTGTCGGTCGCGGCCTGGAAGGCCTTGGCGGCGGCGTCGGTCTGGTCGCGTACGCCCGTGACGAGGCTGTTGGGCTTGCCCGACCGGTCGACCGACAGCGGACCCGCCGACTTGTCCCGCTCCTCCTGGAGCATGGCGGCCAGGTTGGTGGCCTGCCGGGTCATCGTCGTGAGCAGCTGCATGTGCTCCAGCTGGTCGATGTCGTTGAGCGAGTCGTTGATGCGGAAGCCACCGAGCGTGGTGGCGGCGACGACCGGCAGGGTCAGCAGCGACACGAGTCGCGTGCTGATGCGCCAGTTCTGCATGGCGAATCGCGAACCGGGCCCGCTCGGGGCCTTCGGTATCGCCACGTCCTTGTCGGCCGGCTCTTCGCTCTTCGTCTTGCCCCGGGGCTTGAGGCGCGCCTTCGCCTTCACCGCGCTCACCGTGGTGGAGGAGTCGGGGCCTGCGCCTTCGGCAGCCGGCCCGCGGTTCTGGGCGTGCTGGGGCGAGGAGCCACGGTCGGTCCCGCCGCGCGGCTCCTGCTCCGCCGCAGCGCTGCCATCCCTCTTGAATCGTCCCTGCACTAGCGTCGCAACCTCTGGACCAGGCGTCCCGCCGGGCGACCGGTGGGACGGTGTCGAGTCGTGGGGCATTTCGGCCCCATGGTGGTCGTCGGTGACCGGCGCGTCTCCCTCTCCTTGCCGCCGCGCGCGGCGCTGTGTCGCGCCACCTGCGCGCCGGCTGTTCCCGCGGCGGTCCCGCGAATTCCAGCACAGTGGCGGATCTCCAACAAGGTGCGCGTGTCGGCCTGGAGTGGCGGTCACGGAATGCAATGGCTGAATTACTCGATGTGGTCCGCCTTTCGGGGCGAATCGGACTTACGCCGACCAAACGCGGTGGCTGGCAAGGTGTCCCAGTCGAGATGATCAGGAGCGGAATGGCTGATTCAGTGGCGCAATGTCCGTTTCGCCACCTGAAATTGACTGCCTGTTATGCCCGTATTGTCGGGTCACGGGTGAGCAAACTCACACAGCCGTGGCCATTACTTCCCCGTTGGGCCGGGGAATCGGATGTTTAGCCTTGCCCTTTACAGGGTTGAAGGATCCGACAACCCCCACCCGACAAGCGAGCCGAGGGCCCGAAACACCGTGAAGACGACGATGATGTTCCGCAACATAGCCAACCCCCGCCGCACCACCCTCGCGCACCTCAAGGACGCCGAAGAGCTGCAGGCGATCGAGGCTCCGGAGCACGCCGTCGAGCTGCCCGCCCAGACCGCGAACCCGCGCCGCACGATCCTGATGGACGCGCCGGTCGCCGCCGCGCAGTAAGCCACTCGGCAAAAGGAGCGCGAAGCGCCGCTGCCCGCCGCGTTAGCCTGGACACGCAGACTCCAGCCAGCGGAAATACAGAGGGGCAGACGCAACACGTGCGCATCGCCAGGTTCTCCATCGACGGCAATGTCGCGTTCGGCGCGGTCGAGGGCAGCACTGCCCCCGGCGCCGAGGGTGAGCTCGTCCTCGACATCATCAAGGGCATCCCGTTCGCGGACTTCGAGCTCTCGGGCACGAAGGTCCCGCTGAACAAGGTCCGGCTGCTGCCGCCCGTGCTCCCGAACAAGGTCGTGGCCATCGGCCGCAACTACGCGGAGCACGCGGCAGAGCTCGGTAACGAGGTGCCCGACGCGCCGATCACCTTCTTCAAGCCGTCCACCTCGGTGGTCGGCCCGGGCGACCCGATCACGTACCCCTCCTTCTCCCAGGACCTCCACCACGAGGCGGAGCTCGCCGTGGTCATCGGCCGCATGTGCCGAGAGGTCCCGAAGGAGCGCGTCAAGGACGTGATCCTCGGCTACACCTGCGCCAACGACGTCACCGCGCGCGATGTCCAGCAGCGCGAGAAGCAGTGGGCCCGGGCCAAGGGCTTCGACAGCTCCTGCCCCCTCGGCCCCTGGATCGAGACCGATCTGGACCCGAGCGACCTGACCATCCAGTGCACCGTCAACGGCGAACAGCGCCAGCTCGGCCGCACCAGCGACATGGTCCGCTCCATCGAGGACCTGATCGTCCACATCACCGAGGCCATGACGCTGCTCCCGGGCGACGTCATCCTCACGGGGACCCCGGCCGGAGTCGGCCCCCTCAACGTCGGCGACGAGGTCGCCGTCACCATCGAAGGCATCGGCACTCTCACCAACAAGGTGATCAAGCGTGGCTAACGCGAACTCCCCCAAGCTCTCGACTTCGCTCGAGCAGGGGGTACCCCCCCGCGTACGTTTCTGTCCCTCCCCGACCGGCAACCCCCACGTGGGCCTGGTCCGGACCGCCCTCTTCAACTGGGCGTTCGCCCGCCACCACGGCGGTACGTTCGTCTTCCGCATCGAGGACACCGACGCGGCGCGCGACTCCGAGGAGTCGTACGACCAGCTGCTCGACTCGCTGCGCTGGCTCGGCTTCACCTGGGACGAGGGCCCCGAGGTCGGCGGCCCGCACGCCCCGTACCGCCAGTCCGAGCGCATGGACATCTACGCGGACGTAGCCCAGCGCCTGCGCGACGGCGGGTACGCGTACGACTGCTACTGCACGACCGAGGAGCTGGACGCGCGCCGCGCCGCCGCCCGTGCCGCGGGCAAGCCCTCCGGCTACGACGGCCACTGCCGCGAGCTGACCCAGGTGCAGCTGGAGGCGTACCAGGGCGAGCACCGCCCCTCGATCGTCCGCTTCCGGATGCCCGACGAGCCGATCACCTTCACCGACCTGGTCCGCGGCGAGCTGACCTTCACCCCGGAGAACGTGCCGGACTTCGGCATCCTGCGGGCCAACGGCGCGCCGCTGTACACGCTCGTCAACCCGGTCGACGACGCGCTGATGCAGATCACGCACGTGCTCCGCGGCGAGGACCTGCTGTCCTCCACCCCGCGCCAGATCGCGCTGTACAAGGCGCTGATGGAGATCGGCGTCGCCACGGACGTCCCGCAGTTCGGCCACCTGCCGTACGTGATGGGCGAGGGCAACAAGAAGCTCTCCAAGCGCGACCCCGAGTCCTCGCTCAACCTGTACCGCGAGCGCGGCTTCCTCCCCGAGGGCCTGCTGAACTACCTCTCGCTCCTCGGCTGGTCCTTCTCCAAGGACCAGGACGTCTTCTCGATCGAGGAGATGGTGGCGAAGTTCGACATCGACGGCGTGAACGCCAACCCGGCGCGCTTCGACCTCAAGAAGGCCGAGTCGATCAACGGCGACCACATCCGCCTCCTCGACCCGAAGGCCTTCGCGGACGCCTGCACCCCCTGGCTCCAGGCCCCGCACGCCAACTGGGCGCCCGAGGACTTCGACGCCGAGGCCTGGGCGGCCATCGCGCCGTACGCCCAGACCCGCGTCACGGTCCTCTCCGACATCACGGCCAACGTCGACTTCCTGTTCCTGAAGGAGCCGGTCGAGGACCAGGCGTCGTGGGACAAGGCGATGAAGGGCGAGCCGGCGGCCCTGCTGACCACGGCGCGCGCCAACCTGGAGTCGGCCGACTGGTCGGACCCGGAGTCCCTCAAGCAGGCCGTCCTGACCGCCGGCGAGGCCCACGGCCTCAAGCTCGGCAAGGCCCAGGCCCCGGTCCGTGTCGCCGTCACCGGCCGCACGGTCGGCCTGCCGCTCTTCGAGTCCCTCCAGATCCTGGGCAAGGAGCGCTCGCTGTCCCGCATCGACGCGGCCCTGGCGAAGCTCGCCGCCTAGGCAGCGCCCGTACGTACGTCCCTCAGGGGGCGGCAGCCGGAACCCCCGGCCGCCGCCCCCTGAGGCGTGTTGCGGGCCGTCGGCTTCGGCAAACCTCGGAAACGGCGCCGGGAGATGTCGTAGCGTCGGAGACATGCCGATCCGCGCCGTGCTCTGGGACATCGACGACACCCTGTTCGACTACACCGGGGCGGACAGCGCCGGCCTCGCGCGCCGGCTCGCCGAGGAGGGCATCGCGGAGCGGTACGGGTCCCCCCGGGAGGCGCTCGCGCTGTGGCGGGCGACCACCAGCCGGCACTGGGACCGCTTCGCCGCCGGGGAGGTGACCTTCCAGGAGCAGCGCCGCGACCGCGTACGGGACTTCCTCGGTGCGCCCGGGATGGGTCCTGCCGAGGCCGACGACTGGTTCGACCGCTACGTCGTCCACTACAAGGCCGCCTGGACCCTGTTCCCCGACGTCGTGCCCGTACTGGACGCCCTCGCGGGCGATTACCGGCACGGGGTGCTCTCCAACTCCTCCACGGCCAACCAGGACCCGAAGCTGCGCCATCTCGGCCTGCGCGAGCGCTTCGAGGTGCTGGTCTGCGCGGCGGAACTGGGCGTCAGCAAGCCGGAGGCGCAGGCCTTCCTCGCCGCCTGCGAGGCGCTCGGACTGCCGCCGGGCGAGGTCGTGTACGTGGGGGACGAGCCGGAGATCGACGCGCGCGGCGCCCGCGACGCCGGGCTGACCGCGGTCTGGCTCGACCGGGACGGAGGACGCGGGCCGGGCCCCGACGGCGTGCACCGGATCGCAGGTCTCGCCCGGCTCCCCGAGCTGCTGGCCTCGGATACCCGTTTTGGAGCACGGTCAGGCATCCGGTAATGTTCTTTCTGCGCCGCCGGAGCGGGCCGAAAGGCCGGACGGAGGCGCCACTCGAAAGAAAAGCCCCCCAGGGGGTTGACTTTCGGTGGGGTATAGTGTAATTGGCAACACGAGGGTTTCTGGTTCCCTTATTCTAGGTTCGAGTCCTGGTACCCCAGCGCAGTGCAGTAGTAACGCAGTGCTTTGCCCCCGTTGTGTAGCGGCCTAGCACGCCGCCCTCTCAAGGCGGTAGCGCCGGTTCGAATCCGGTCGGGGGTACAGATCCTTCCCGCAAGATCTCCACTTGGGTAGCTCCCGGACGTCTTGATGCAGGATCGCTAGGGCCCCCGTTGTGTAGCGGCCTAGCACGCCGCCCTCTCAAGGCGGTAGCGCCGGTTCGAATCCGGTCGGGGGTACTGGTCTGGTATAGACCACATTGGGCTATGGTGTAATTGGCAACACGAAGGTTTCTGGTTCCTTTGTTCTAGGTTCGAGTCCTGGTAGCCCAGCGCAGTACAGAGCAAGCCCCCGTTGTGTAGCGGCCTAGCACGCCGCCCTCTCAAGGCGGTAGCGCCGGTTCGAATCCGGTCGGGGGTACGCACAGAAGAGGCCCTCCGCGTTCATCGCGGAGGGCCTCTTTGCTGTTCCCCTGCGTACCCGGGCACCGGCCCCGAGCCCCGTACAAGTGCGGGCCCGGAGGCGCGTGTTCGGACGTGTGCGGCGTCGTACGCGCCCCCGGGCCCGGGGGAGTGGGGAAACGGAAGGTCAGCCGGAGCGGCGCAGGGCCTCCGACAGGCGGGCGGCCGCGTCGATGACGGCCTGGGCGTGCATCCGGCCCGGGTGGCGGGTCAGGCGCTCGATCGGCCCGGAGACCGACACGGCGGCCACGACGCGGTTCGAGGGTCCGCGCACCGGCGCCGAGACGGATGCCACGCCGGGCTCCCGCTCGCCGATCGACTGCGCCCAGCCGCGGCGCCGTACGCCCGACAGGGCCGTCGCCGTGAAGCGCGCGCCCTGTAGCCCGCGGTGGAGCCGCTCGGGCTCCTCCCAGGCCATCAGGATCTGCGCGGCCGAGCCCGCCTTCATCGGGAGCGTCGAGCCCACCGGGACCGTGTCCCGCAGACCCGACAGCCGCTCCGCGGCGGCCACGCAGATGCGCATGTCGCCCTGACGGCGGTAGAGCTGCGCGCTCTCGCCCGTCACGTCGCGGAGGTGGGTGAGTACCGGTCCCGCCGTGGCCAGCAGGCGGTCCTCGCCGGCCGCGGCGGCGAGCTCCGCCAGCCGCGGTCCGAGGATGAACCGGCCCTGCATGTCCCTCGCCACCATCCGGTGGTGTTCCAGTGCCACGGCCAGGCGATGTGCCGTGGGTCGTGCGAGCCCTGTCGCCGCGACCAGCCCGGCGAGGGTGGCCGGACCGGACTCCAGTGCGCTCAATACCAGAGCTGCCTTGTCGAGAACGCCGACGCCGCTAGAGTTGTCCATGAAACGATATTCGCGTCTCACACTGTGAAACGCAAGTTCAATTTTTCCAAGAACCAGCGAGTCTGTATGTACGGGTCCACGAACCACTGGGTCCGGGACGGTGAGCCGGAGGGAAAGCGATGGGTAGGACACTCGCGGAGAAGGTCTGGGACGACCATGTCGTCCGGCGCGCCGAGGGCGAGCCCGACCTCCTCTTCATTGATCTGCACCTGCTGCACGAGGTGACCAGCCCCCAGGCCTTCGAGGGCCTGCGCCAGGCCGGCCGCAAGGTCCGGCGGCTGGACCTCACCATCGCCACCGAGGACCACAACACCCCCACCCTGGACATCGACAAGCCCATCGCGGACCCGGTCTCCCGGGCCCAGCTGGAGACGCTGCGCAAGAACTGTGCCGAGTTCGGCGTACGCCTGCACTCCCTGGGCGACGTCGAGCAGGGCGTCGTCCACGTGGTGGGACCGCAGCTGGGCCTGACCCAGCCGGGCACCACCGTGGTCTGCGGTGACTCGCACACCTCCACGCACGGCGCCTTCGGCGCGCTGGCCTTCGGTATCGGCACCAGCCAGGTCGAGCACGTGCTGGCCACCCAGACGCTGCCGCTGGCCCGCCCGAAGACCATGGCCATCACCGTCACCGGCGAGCTGGCCGAGGGCGTCACCGCCAAGGACCTGATCCTGGCGATCATCGCGAAGATCGGCACCGGCGGCGGCCAGGGCTACATCCTGGAATACCGCGGCGAGGCCATCGAGAAGCTCTCGATGGAAGCGCGCATGACCATCTGCAACATGTCGATCGAGGCCGGCGCCCGCGCGGGCATGATCGCCCCCGACCGGACCACCTTCGAGTACCTGAAGGGCCGCGACCACGCCCCCGAGGGCGAGGACTGGGACGCGGCGGTCGCGTACTGGCAGACCCTGCGCACCGACGAGGACGCGGTCTTCGACGCCGAGGTCGTCATCGACGGCGCCACGCTGTCGCCGTTCGTCACCTGGGGCACCAACCCGGGCCAGGGCGCGCCGCTGTCGGCCAACGTCCCCGACCCTGCTTCGTACGAGGACGCTTCGGAGCGCCACGCCGCCGAAAAGGCCCTGGAGTACATGGGGTTGACGGCCGGGCAGCCGCTGCGCGAGATCAAGGTCGACACCGTCTTCGTAGGTTCCTGCACCAACGGCCGTATCGAGGACCTGCGCGCCGTCGCGGGCATCGTCGAGGGCCGCAAAGTCGCCGACGGCGTACGGATGCTGGTCGTCCCGGGGTCCGTCCGGGTCGCCTTGCAGGCCGTGGAGGAGGGCCTGGACAAGGTCTTCAAGGAGGCCGGCGCCGAATGGCGGCACGCGGGCTGCTCGATGTGCCTGGGCATGAACCCCGACCAACTGGCCCCCGGTGAGCGCTCCGCGTCCACGTCCAACCGCAACTTCGAGGGCCGGCAGGGCAAGGGCGGGCGGACCCACCTGGTCTCCCCGCAGGTGGCCGCCGCCACCGCGGTGCTGGGCCATCTGGCCTCGCCCGCCGACCTGTCCGACGCCACCGCGACCGCCGGAGTCTGAACCATGGAAGCCTTCACCACCCACACCGGCCGGGCCGTCCCGCTGCGCCGCAGCAACGTCGACACCGACCAGATCATCCCGGCCCACTGGCTGAAGAAGATCACCCGCGACGGGTTCGAGGACGGGCTCTTCGAGGCCTGGCGCAAGGACCCCGAGTTCGTCACGAACCGCCCCGAGCGCCAGGGCGCGACCGTGCTGGTCGCCGGTCCCGACTTCGGCACCGGCTCCTCGCGCGAGCACGCCGTCTGGGCCCTGCAGAACTTCGGCTTCAAGACGGTCATCTCCTCCCGCTTCGCCGACATCTTCCGCGGCAACTCGCTGAAGAACGGTCTGCTGACGGTGGTCCTGCCGCAGGAGACCGTCGACCGGCTGTGGGAGCTGACCGAGGCCGACCCGACCGCCGAGGTGACGGTCGACCTGGTCGCCCGCCAGGTCCGCGCGGCTGGAATCGAGGCGGAGTTCGAACTCGACGACAACGCCCGTTGGCGCCTGCTGGAGGGTCTGGACGACATCTCGCTCACCCTTCAGAACGAAGCGGACATCGACACGTACGAAAGCGCCCGACCGAGCTTCAAGCCGCGCACGATTAGGGCCTGATTCCAGCCTGATCAGCGCTTATTCACCTCTGGGTGATCACATCGACAACACTGTGCCCCCCGCCTTCAGGCGGGGGGCACAGCCGTGTGTTGAGGCCCCGTGAGGCGACAACTCGCCCCAGATGGCACAATCTGTGCATGGAACGCGACAGTCAACTTGAGCTCTACGAACTCGTCGCGGACCGGCTGAAAGAAGCACACACAAGGGTGCGCACACTGCAAGTCCCGGAGGGCGTAAGGATGGCGCTGTCCCGGAAGCTGTTGGTCGTCACGGCCGCGGCGAAGCATGATCTCGCCGATGCGGCAAGGCGCCTGGACAGGTTGATGAAGGACCTCGACGAGGGTCGATTCCCTGAAGGCGACTGATGCGAAGGAACTCCGTAACGACCTACACCGTTGCGGCACTAGGGTGATTAGCCCGTTTCGTGTTTGATTTGCGGTATATATCCGCCTAACGTGCGAAATAAGCTTGAACACATTCGTTCTGGCGAAGTCTCCGAAGGGGAAGACGTGAACAAGGCGCAGCTCGTAGAAGCGATTGCCGACAAGCTGGGCGGCCGCCAGCAGGCCGCGGACGCTGTCGACGCGGTACTGGACGCGATGGTCCGCGCTGTGGTCGCGGGCGACCGGGTCTCGGTCACGGGCTTCGGCTCGTTCGAGAAGGTCGACCGCCCGGCCCGCTACGCCCGCAACCCGCAGACGGGTGAGCGCGTCCGGGTCAAGAAGACCTCTGTTCCCCGCTTCCGCGCGGGCCAGGGCTTCAAGGACCTGGTCGCGGGCACCAAGAAGCTGCCCAAGGGCGGCGAGGTGTCGGTGAAGAAGGCGCCCAAGGGCAGCCTCTCCGGCGGTGCTTCCGCGACGGTCAAGAAGGCCGCGGCCAAGAAGGCCACCACCGCCAAGAAGGCGGCGGCGAAGACCGCGGTCGCCAAGAAGACCACCGCCAAGAAGGTCGTGGCCAAGAAGGTGGTCGCCAAGACCGCCGCGGCGAAGAAGACCACGGCGACGGCCAAGAAGACCACCGCCACGGCCAAGAAGGCCGCCGCGACGGCGAAGAAGACCACCGCCACCGCCAAGAAGACGGCTCCGGCGGCCAAGAAGGCCACCGCGAAGACCACGGCGCCCGCCAAGAAGACGACGGCGCGCAAGACCACCGCGAAGAAGACCACGGCCCGCAAGAAGTAAGGCCACGAGTCACACACGCCGGGCCGGCTTCCCCCTCCTGGGGAAGCCGGCCCGCGGTGCTGTCCGCACTGTCGCGCAGTGTCCGTGCAGGTCAGAAGGGTCGCGGCGGTGCGGTCAGAAGGTCTGCAGGGTGACCAGCGTGATCCGCAGGGCCGGCCCCTCGCCGTCCGTCTCGATCCGGACCCGCTGCCCGGGCCGCAGCAGCCGCAGGCCGCCCGCCTCGAAGGCCGGGGCCTCGAAGGGCACCGGGGTGCCGTCGTCCAGCAGCACGCTGCCGCTGCGGGTCTGGGAGTCGTACGTGTACGCGGTCGCCTGCATACGGGCACTGTATCGGGCCGTGTGACGGCCCACACCGAGGGCGAGGGCCGTCCGCAGATCCGCTCCCGTGTCCACGTCCCGGCGTACGCTCTCGACGTCCGCGAGGGCAATTTCCGCAGCCCCAGAAGCCGAATGCCGGGCCCGTGACGGACCTCCGAACGAGGGTGCCAATTCCACGTCCGGCGCAGCGGAAAGCAGGGTCGTGCCGATTCCCGCCGCGTCCGCCAGAAATGCCCGGGGAAATACGGATGCGGCTTCGAGCACGCGTAGCAATTCCGGCGGCCGCAGTGCGGGCAGATCCGCGTTCATCGCGGCCACCGCCGCCCCCGGCCGGGCCCTGCGCATCTCCCGCGCCCCGTGGGCCAGCGCCGCGTTGAGCCCGGCGGCCGGGGCGTCCGGCACGATCCGCGCCCCCAGTCGCGCCAGTTCCCTTCCGGCCGCGGCGTCGTCCGTGACGACCACCACATCCGCGACCGCCGCGCAGGCCAGCGCCCCCGCCACGGTGTCCTGCGCGAACGCCAGCGCGAGCCCGGCGCGGGATCCGCCGACGGCCGCCGCGAGACGGCTCTTGGCCACCGCCAGGGGCTTCAGCGGGACCACCAGACTCCAGACCCCGTTCGTGGCGGACCCCCTTCCCTCCAGTGCGCGTCCGTCCATGCGCGGACCATGGCCGGGTCATGGCCTGGTCATGCGTCGGCCCATTGTCGCCTCTGCCCGGTCGGCCCGTAGGTCCGGTGCTCCGGGCGGGGCGTACGGTGTTCTCGACAGAGACCGGACCTGAGGCCACACTTGTCCGGCCGACCAGGTGCCCAGCCGCGCACCGGTCCTAGAGGAAGGTGTCCGAGTGTCCCGCCGCAGAATCGGCTTCTGGTACCGCCTGGCGGCGGTCATCGCAAAACCGCCGCTGGTGGTGCTCTTCAAGCGGGACTGGCGGGGAATGGACCACATTCCGGCCGACGGCGGGTTTATCACGGCCGTCAATCACAACTCGTATCTGGACCCGCTCTCCTACGCGCACTTCCAGTACAACACCGGCCGGGTGCCCCGATTGCTCGCCAAGGCGGCCCTCTTCAAGGTCCCCGTGGTCGGCGCGATCCTGCGCGGCTCCGGCCAGATCCCGGTCTACCGCGAGACCACCAACGCCCTGGACGCATTCCGGGCCGCCGTGGACGCGATCGAGCGCGGCGAATGCGTGGCCTTTTATCCGGAAGGCACCCTCACCCGCGATCCGGACCTGTGGCCGATGGCCGGCAAGACCGGCGCGGCGCGGGTGGCGCTGATGACCAAGGCGCCGGTCATTCCGGTGGCCCAGTGGGGCGCGAACCTCGCGATGCCGCCCTACGCCAAGGAGGACAAGGTCCGCCTGTTCCCGCGCAAGACCCTCCAGGTGCTGGCCGGACCCCCCGTGGACCTCTCCGAGTTCTACGACCGGGAGCCCACCCCGGACGTGCTCAAGGAGGTCACCGAGACCATCATGGCGGCCATCACGGAGCTGCTGGAGGAGCTGCGCGGCGAGAAGGCACCGGAGCAGCCGTACGACCATCGCAAGGCCAGGCTGGAACAGCGGCGCAAGGCCGCGGGGGAGGACCTGAAGTGACACGTCCCGTGAAGGCAGCCGTCTTCGGAACCGGCTCCTGGGGCACGGCCTTCGGCATGGTGCTCGCCGACGCAGGCTGCGAGGTGACCCTGTGGGGCCGCCGCCGCGAGGTCGTCGACGCCATCAACACGGGCCGGACCAACCCGGACTACTTCCCGGACGTCGAACTCCCCGCGAACATGCGCGCCACCACCGACCCGGCCGAGGCCGCGGCAGGCGCCGACTACGCGGTCCTCGCCATCCCCTCCCAGACCCTGCGCGGCAACCTCGCCGAATGGGCCCCGCTGCTGCCCGCCGACGCCGTGCTCGTCTCCCTGATGAAGGGCATCGAACTCGGCAGCGCCAAGCGCATGAGCGAGGTCATCGAGGAGGTCGCCAAGGTCCCCGCCGAGCGCGTCGCCGTCGTCACCGGCCCCAACCTGGCCCGTGAGATCGCCGCCCGCCAGCCCGCCGCCGCCGTCGTCGCCTGCTCCGACGAGGCCGTCGCGCAGCGCCTCCAGGCGGCCTGCCACACCCCGTACTTCCGCCCGTACACGAGCACCGACGTCATCGGCTGCGAGCTGGGCGGCGCCGTCAAGAACGTCATCGGCCTCGCCGTCGGCATCGCGGACGGCATGGGACTGGGCGACAACACCAAGGGCTCCCTCATCACCCGGGGCCTCGCCGAAGCGACCCGGCTGGGCCTGGCGATGGGCGCCGACCCGCTCACCTTCTCCGGTCTCGCGGGCCTCGGCGACCTCGTCGCCACCTGCTCCTCGCCGCTCTCCCGGAACCACACCTTCGGCACCAACCTCGGGCGCGGAATGACGCTGGAGGAGACCATCGCGGTCACCAAGCAGACCGCCGAGGGCGTCAAGTCCTGCCAGTCGGTGGCCGATCTGGCCCGCCGCCACGGGGTCGACATGCCGATCACCGACACGGTCGTCGACATCGTCCACCACGGCAAGCCGCCACTGGTCGCGCTGAAGGAACTGATGGGGCGCAGCGCCAAACCGGAACGCCGCTGACTCCTTTCCGGACGCCCGAGCGGGTATCGTCGTGGCGATATGAGCAGCGAGAACCTCCCCCAGACCCCTGAGCAGCAGGGCCGTAAGCCCCGCGTGGCCGTCGTGTTCGGCGGCCGCAGCTCGGAACACGCCATCTCGGTCGTCACCGCGGGCGCCGTGCTGCGCTCCATCGACCGGTCCAAGTACGAGGTGCTGCCCATCGGCATCACCACGGACGGCCGGTGGGCGCTGACCGCCGACGAGCCCGCGCGGATGGCCATCGCCGACCGCAAGCTGCCGAGCGTCGAGGAGCTCGCGGACTCCGAGGACGGAGCCGTCGTGCTCTCCGTCGACCCGGCCAACCGCGAGGTCGTCTACACCGAGCCGGGAGCCGTCCCCAAGGCCCTGGGCGAGGTCGACGTCGTCTTCCCGATGCTGCACGGCCCGTACGGCGAGGACGGCACCCTGCAGGGCCTGCTGGAGCTCTCCGGCATCCCGTACGTCGGCTCGGGCGTCCTCGCCTCGGCCGTCGGCCAGGACAAGGAGTACATGAAGCGCGTCTTCACCTCCTTCGGCCTCCCCGTCGGCCCGTACGTGACCGTCCGGCCCCGCGAGTGGGACGCCGACCCGGACGCCGCCAAGGCGCGGATCCTGGAATTCGCCGGTGAGCACGGCTGGCCGCTGTTCATCAAGCCCGCCCGGGCCGGCTCCTCCATCGGCATCACCAAGGTCGACGAAGTCTCCGGCCTCGACGCGGCGATCCGCGAGGCACAGCGCCACGACCCGAAGATCATCGTGGAGGCGCTGCTGCGCGGCCGCGAGATCGAGTGCGGGGTGCTGGAGTTCGAGGACGGGCCGCGCGCGAGCCTGCCCGCCGAGATCCCGCCGGTCTCCAGCCACGACTTCTATGACTTCGAGGCGAAGTACATCGACTCCGCCTCCGGGATCGTGCCCGCTCCGCTCACCCCGGAGCAGACCGCCGAGGTGCAGCGGCTCGCGATCGAGGCGTTCGACGCCGCGTCCTGCGAGGGCCTCGTGCGCGCCGACTTCTTCCTCACCGAGGACGGCACGTTCGTCATCAACGAGATCAACACGATGCCGGGCTTCACCCCGATCTCCATGTACCCGCGGATGTGGCAGGAGTCGGGCATCGAGTACCCGGAGCTGGTGGACCGCCTGATCCAGGCGGCCCTGAGCCGCTCCACCGGTCTGCGCTAGCCGCAGTCGCAGCCGCAGCGCCGTACATGCCGACCGCCCGCCGGGATTCCCGGCGGGCGGTCGGTGTGCGAAGGGGCGCAGGGCCCCGTCAGTACGAGGAGATGCCCTCGGGGACGGTCCTGGCCACGACGGTGGACAGCCCGACGAGCATCCCCGCATCCGTGGCATGCTCCTTGTCGACCCGGACCTCGGTGTACGCGAGCCGCATCCCGGTGATGAACCGGAACCCCCCGCCGGCGCTGTCGGGGACCTTTTCCAGCAGCCACCGGACGCCGTTGACCTCGACGCCCTCCTGCTTCGGATCAGCCATCTCGGGGGGCTTGGGGATACCGCACCGCAGTACGATCGCCGAGCCGCCCCACGCGGCGGTCAGATCCGACTCCGGCGCTGTCTTGGCCCGCGCCAGGCCGGCCACCGTCTCCGGGAGTTCCCCGTGCAGTGCTGCACAGAACCCCGCGACGTCGGCGGGCGGCGTGGGCGGCGGGTCCACCCGGGCTTCGGAGTCACCCGGGGTACAGCCCGCGAGGGCCAGTACCGCGACCAGTACGGGCAAGGCGGGCAGACGCAGGGGCCGGCGGTGGAGGGTCATCACCGGCCAAGAGTAGACGGGGGCTACAGATGGACCACCGGGCAGGTCAGGGTGCGGGTGATGCCCTCCACCTGCTGCACCTTGGCGACGACCATGCGGCCGAGCTCGTCCACGGTGTCGGCCTGGGCACGCACGATGACGTCGTACGGGCCCGTCACGTCCTCTGCCTGGATCACCCCCGGGATCTGGCTGATGGACTCGGCGACGAACGACGCCTTGCCCACCTCGGTCTGGATAAGGATGTACGCCTGTACCACGGAACCTCCAGGGCGGCCACGAGGATCGATTCCCCTAACCTTCGGGTGGGCCCAGGGATTCGGGTGGGCCCGGGGAAGAAGGGACGCCACGGTACCGCGTTGCCGAGCACCACGGGGAGACCCGGGGGCACGGCGCCACGCACGGCGGGGCGTACGGAGAGCAGAAGTTGACGTATCTGTTGACGGTACCCAGAGCTGTGACGGCTCGCGACCGCAAGCGGACTGGGCAAGAAGGGGCACAGCGATGAAGGGCACTGTGGGCGAGCTGGGGGAGTTCGGGCTCATTCGGGAGCTCACCTCACGGCTCACCACCACCCCGGCGGTCCGGCTCGGACCGGGCGACGACGCCGCGGTCGTGTCGGCCCCCGACCGGCGGGTCGTGGCGAGCACCGACATCCTGCTGGAAGGCAGGCACTTCCGGCGCGACTGGTCCACCGCGTACGACGTCGGCCGCAAGGCCGCCGCGCAGAACCTCGCCGACATCGCCGCCATGGGCGCGGTGCCGACCGCGCTGCTGCTCGGCCTCGTCGTCCCGGCCGAGCTGCCGGTCACCTGGCCCACCGAGCTGATGGACGGCATCCGCGACGAGTGCCAGGTCGCCGGCGCGGCCGTGGTCGGCGGCGACGTCGTCCGCGGGGACACCATCACCGTGGCCATCACCGCCCTCGGCGACCTGCGCAACCACGAGCCCGTGCTGCGCTCCGGCGCCCAGCCCGGCGACGTCGTGGCCGTCACGGGCTGGCTGGGCTGGTCCGCGGCCGGATTCGCCGTGCTCTCGCGCGGGTTCCGCTCGCCGCGGGCTTTCGTCGAGGCGCACCGGCGCCCCGAACCCCCGTACCATGCGGGCCCCGCGGCCGCCGGGCTCGGCGCCACCGCGATGACCGACGTCAGCGACGGCCTGATCGCCGACCTCGGGCACATCGCGGAGGCCAGCAAGGTACGGATCGACCTGCGCTCGGCGGCCGTCGACATCCCGACGCAGATGCACGACATCGGGCAGGCCGTCGGGGTCGACCCCTTGCAGTGGGTGCTCACCGGAGGAGAAGATCACGCCATCGTGGCGACCTTCCCGCCCGACGTGAAACTGCCGGCCCGGTGGAAGGTCATCGGGGAGGTGCTGAACCGGTCCGCGCTGCCCCAGGTGACCGTGGACGGCGCCCCCTGGACGAGCACCGGCGGCTGGGACCACTTCGGCTCCGACCCGTCCACCGAGGAGACCTCCAGATGACCGACGCGCCACCGCTGTGCCTGACCGTCGCCGGATCCGATTCCGGCGGTGGCGCCGGGATCCAGGCCGACCTCAAGACGATGCTGGCACTCGGCGTGCACGGGATGAGCGTGGTGACGGCCGTGACCGCGCAGAACTCCCTCGGGGTGCAGGGGGTCTGGGAACTGCCCGCCGAGGCCGTGAAGGCCCAGTACCGGGCCGTCGTGGACGACATGGGCGTCCACGCGGTCAAGACCGGGATGCTGGCCTCCACCGCGCTGGTGGAGACGGTGGCCGAACTGCTGGCCGCCACCTCCGCCCCCGCCGTCGTCGACCCGGTCGGGGTCTCCAAGCACGGGGACGCGCTGCTCGCCGCCTCGGCGCTGGACGCCGTACGCAAGGAGCTGCTGCCGCGGGCCACCGTGGCCACCCCGAACCTGGACGAGGTGGCGCAGCTCACCGGCGTGGTGGTGGAGAGCGAGGACGACATGCGGCGGGCCGCCGACGCCGTCCTCGCGTACGGGCCGGAGTGGGCGCTGATCAAGGGCGGGCACCTGGCCGCCCACGGGGGCGAGGCCGCCGACCTGCTCACCGACGGGGACACCCAGCTGTGGCTGAGGGCGCCGCGCCACGACAACCGGCACACCCACGGCACCGGCTGCACCCTGGCCAGTGCGATAGCCGCCGGGCTCGCCAAGGGGCAGGACGTGCCGCAGGCCGTCATGGAGGCCAAGGAGTACGTGAGCGGCGCCATCGCGGCCGGCTTCGCGCTCGGCGGCGGCATCGGCCCGGTGGACCACGCCTGGCAGTGGCACCGCTGACGGCGGCAGGACGGCAGAGGACCACCGCGTCACGTGACGCGGTGGTCTTCTTCATGTCCGTGTCCGCGGGTCCGGACAAGGCAAAAGGCCGGTCCACGAGGTGGACCGGCCTTCTTGGCAACCGGAAAGGGCTGCGCTACGACGGTTGGCGTCAGCGCGAGACCTTGCCGGCCTTGATGCACGAGGTGCAGACGTTGAGGCGCTTCGGCGTCCCACTGACCATGGCACGAACGCGCTGGATGTTCGGGTTCCAGCGACGCGAGGTGCGGCGGTGCGAGTGGGAGATGTTGTTGCCGAAGCTCGGCCCCTTGGCGCAAACGTCGCAGTTGGCAGCCACAGGTCACTCCAAAGACTTCAGATGCACTTACAGTGAAATCCGGCGCACCGGATCAGAAGTCTGAGAAGTCTGAGTGGTTTGCCGGGGGAATTGGCCCGACTTTCATCGGGCAACCGGAGCAGCATACAACGACTGCGTCCGTCCAAGAAAACTACCATGGCCGCCGCCGATCCCGC
This sequence comes from Streptomyces sp. NRRL S-244, assembly GCF_000717915.1. Classification (GTDB taxonomy): domain Bacteria; phylum Actinomycetota; class Actinomycetes; order Streptomycetales; family Streptomycetaceae; genus Streptomyces. The sequence continues at coordinate 10,050 of NZ_JOCX01000044.1, read as the reverse complement.
CCGGGGCCCCTGACACCCGGCAGTCCTTGGTTACCCTGCGGTGAACCCTGGCCCGCACGAGGAGGAACGCCCGGTGCAGCACGAGCCGCAGCCGCAGCCCGCCGACGAGCTCGACGCCGAAGCGGTGCGCACCTGGAGCTCGCTGGCCGTGGCCGCGCTGGGCCGGGCCCGCGAGGACATCGACGCGATCAACGTCTACCCGGTCGCGGACGCGGACACCGGAACCAACCTCTACCTGACCGCCGAGTCGGCGGACCGCGCCCTGGTCGAGGCGCTCGCAACGTCACCCGCAGGCGTGAGCGAGACCACAGCGGACGCCCCGGTCGCCGTGGCCGCGACCGCCTCCCTCCCCGAGGCCGTACGGGCCTACGCGCACGGCGCCCTCATAGGCGCCCGCGGGAACTCGGGGACGATCCTGGCGCAGCTGCTGCGCGGCGTGGCCGACGTGCTCGGCGACGAGCCCGGGGACCGCGGACCCGGCCGGATGCTGGCCGCGGCGCTGACCCGGGCCGCCGAGGAGGCCTACCAGGCCGTCGCGCACCCGGTGGAGGGCACCATGCTCACCGTCGCCGCCGCGGCGGCGCGGGCCGGCGAGGCGGCCGGGGCGGCCGCCGGTACCGCCGCCGACGTGGCCCGGGCCGCCTACGACGGGGCCCGCGCGGCCCTCGCCGACACCCCGGGGCAGCTGGCCGAGCTGGGCCGCGCCGGAGTGGTCGACGCCGGGGGCTGCGGGCTGGTCGCCGTACTCGGGGCCCTGTGGCAGGCGCTGTCGGGCCGGGAGCCCGCGGCCGAGGCCGTACGCGGCCGGGCCGTGCCCGTACCGCGGCCGCCGCAGCCCTGCGACGCCGAGGAGCAGGGCGGGCCCGCGTACGAGGTCATCTACCTGCTGGAGGCCGCCGAGCCGGCCGTGGCGCAGCTGCGCGAGCGCCTCGACGGACTCGGGGACTCCCTGGTGGTGGTCGGCGGCGACGGACTGTGGAACGTGCACGTCCACGTCGACGACCCCGGCGCCGCCGTGGAGGCCGGTGTGGTCGCCGGGCGGCCGTACCGGATCCGCATCACCCACTTCGCCGACGAGCGGCGCCGGGCGCGCGGCGAGCGCGTCCAGCGCGCCGTCGTCGCCGTGGTCCCGGGCGAGGGGCTGGCCGGGCTGTGCGGGGAGGCGGGCGCCACCACCGTGCTCGCCCGCCCCGGAGAGGTCCCGGACGCCGCCGCGCTCGTCGACGCCATCCGGCGCGCGCACGCCCGCGAGGTGGTGCTGCTGCCCGGCGGCGCCGACCAGCGCGCCGTCGCGGCCGCCGCCGCCGAACAGGCCCGCGCCGACGGCGTACGGGTGGCCGTGATCCCCACCCGCTCCGCCGTCCAGGGCCTGGCCGCCCTCGCCGTCCACGATCCGGAGGGCAGCTTCGACGAGGACGTGGTCGCCATGACCGCGGCCGCCGGCGCCACCCGCTACGGGGAACTCGCCGTCGCCGAACGGCAGTCGTTCACCTCCGCCGGCATCTGCCAGGCCGGGGACGTGCTCGGGCTCATCGACGGGGACGTCGCCGTCATCGGCTCCGGCCTCGACGAGACCGCCCAGGCGGTGCTGGAGCGGATGCTGGGCTCCGGCGGCGAACTCGTCACCCTGGTCCTGGGGCCGGAGGTGCCGGACGCCCTCGCCGAGCGCCTGGAGGCGTACGTACAGCACGGGCACCTGGCGGTGGACACGGTCACCTACCGCGGCGGGCGGTACTCGGCGCCCCTGCTCATCGGGGTCGAATAGCCGACTTGTCAGCGCCATGGTGTGCAATGAAGGCGTGCCCGCGCTCGACGAAGACCTCAAGAAGACGCTCGGCCCCGCCACCGCCAAGGTGCTGGCCGAGCAGCTCGGCCTGCACACGGCCCTGGACCTGCTGCACCACTACCCGCGGCGGTACGCGGAGCGCGGCGAGCTGACCTCGCTGGCCGAGCTCGCCGACCAGATCGACGAGCACGTGACGGTCGTCGCCCAGGTCGCCGACGCCCGGATCCTGACCTTCAACGGGGGTCGCGGCAAACGGCTGGAGGTGACCATCACCGACGGCAGCGGCCGCCTCCAGCTGGTCTTCTTCGGGGCGGGCGTCCACAAGCCGCACAAGGACCTGCTGCCTGGCACCCGCGCCATGTTCGCGGGCAAGGTCGGCATGTTCAACCGCAAGCTCCAGCTCTCCCACCCCGCGTACGAGCCGCTCGGCGCGGACGCCTCCGACCGGGACGCCGCGACCGCCTTCGCCAACCAGCTCATCCCGATCTACCCGGCCTGCGCCAAGCTGGAGTCCTGGAAGATCGCCAAGTGCGTGGACGCCGTACTGCCGAGCGCCCAGGAGGCCGTCGACCCGCTGCCGGACGCCCTGCGCGAGGGCCGCGGACTGGTCACGCTCACCGAGGCCCTGCTGAAGATCCACCGGCCGGCCACCAAGGCCGACATCGAGGACGCCCGCCAGCGCCTGAAGTGGGACGAGGCATTCGTCCTCCAAGTCGCCCTGGCCCGCCGCCGGCACGCCGACTCCCAGCTCCCGGCCGTCCCCCGCCGCCCCGCCCCGGGCGGCCTGCTCGACGCCTTCGACGCCAAACTCCCCTTCACCCTCACCGACGGCCAGCAGACCGTCTCCCGCGAGATCTTCGAAGACCTGGCCACGAACCACCCCATGCACCGCCTCCTCCAGGGCGAGGTCGGCAGTGGCAAGACGATGGTGGCGCTGCGGGCCATGCTGGCCGTCGTGGACTGCGGGGGGCAGGCCGCCATGCTCGCGCCCACCGAGGTGCTCGCCCAGCAGCACCACCGCTCCGTCACCGAGATGATGGGCGAGCTCGCCGAAGGCGGCATGCTCGGCGGCTCCGACCAGGGCACCAAGGTCGTGCTGCTCACCGGGTCCATGGGGATGCCCGCACGCCGCCAGGCCCTGCTCGACCTGGTCACCGGCGAGGCCGGCATCGTCATCGGCACGCATGCGCTCATCGAGGACAAGGTGCAGTTCCACGACCTCGGCCTGGTCGTGGTCGACGAACAGCACCGCTTCGGCGTCGAGCAGCGCGACGCGCTGCGGTCCAAGGGGAAGCAACCCCCGCACCTGCTGGTCATGACCGCGACCCCGATCCCGCGCACCGTCGCGATGACCGTCTTCGGCGACCTGGAGACCTCCGTCCTCGACCAGCTGCCCGCCGGCCGCTCCCCGATCGCCACCCACGTCGTACCGGCCAAGGACAAGCCGCACTTCCTGACCCGGGCCTGGGAGAGGGTGCGCGAGGAGGTCGAGAACGGGCACCAGGCGTACGTGGTGTGCCCGCGCATCGGCGACGGCGAGGACGACCCCAAGAAGAAGGCCTCCGCCGAGGACGACGCCGAGAAGCGGCCCCCGCTGGCCGTCCTGGAGATCGCCGAGCAGCTCAGGCGAGGGCCGCTCGCCGGGCTGTCCGTGGAGGTGCTGCACGGCCGGATGGACCCGGCCGACAAGGACGAGGTCATGCGCCGCTTCACCGCCGGCGAGGTCAAGGTGCTGGTCGCCACCACCGTCATCGAGGTCGGTGTGAACGTCCCGAACTCCACGGTCATGGTGATCATGGACGCGGACCGGTTCGGCGTCTCCCAGCTCCACCAGCTGCGCGGCCGCGTCGGCCGCGGCTCCGCGCCGGGCCTGTGCCTGCTGGTCAGCGAGATGCACGAGGCGAGCCCCGCACGGGCCCGGCTCGCCGCGGTCGCCGCCACCCTGGACGGCTTCGAGCTCTCCCGCATCGACCTCGAACAGCGCCGGGAGGGCGACGTACTGGGCCAGGCCCAGTCGGGCGTGCGCTCCTCGCTGCGCATGCTCGCGGTCATCGAGGACGAGGAGGTCATCGCCCAGGCCCGGGAGGAAGCCGCCCGCGTGGTCGCCGAAGACCCCGAGCTGGAGCGGCTGCCGGGCCTGCGCGACGCGCTGGAGGCCCTGCTGGACACCGAGCGCGAGCAGTACCTGGAGAAGGGCTGAGCGTGCGTCGCCCGGTACCGCTCGGGTCCGTCGAGAGCGGTACGACCTATCGTTGAACTCCGCAGTAGCCATCACCGTCGTACCGAAGGACCCCAGATGACCCGCGTGATCGCCGGCAGCGCCGGCGGGCGACGGCTGACCGTGCCCCCGGGCACCGGCACCCGCCCGACCTCGGACCGGATGCGCGAAGGCCTCTTCTCGACCTGGGAGTCGCTGCACGGCGTCGGGGGGGCCCGGGTGCTCGACCTGTACGCCGGCTCCGGCGCGGTCGGCCTGGAGGCCCTCTCCCGCGGCGCGGCCCACGCACTGCTGGTGGAGCCCGAGGCCAAGGCCGCCAAGGCGATCCGGGACAACATCAAGGCGCTGGGCCTGCCCGGCGCCGAGTTCCGGGCGGGCAAGGCGGAGCAGATCGTGGCCGTCCCGGCCGGCACCGACCCGTACGACGTCGTCTTCCTGGACCCGCCGTACGCCGTCGGCCACGACGATCTTGGCGAGATCCTCCTCACACTCCGCGCCAATGGCTGGCTCACGGACGATGCGCTCGTCACCGTGGAGCGCAGCACGAGGAGCGGGGCCTTCCCCTGGCCCGAGGGCTTCGAGCCGCTGCGCTCCCGCAAGTACGGCGAAGGCACCCTTTGGTACGGTCGCGCCGCCTTCACCAGCGAAGACTCATGATGCCCGCATCGGAGAGCGAGGGACCCAAGTTGCGCCGAGCCGTCTGTCCCGGGTCATTCGACCCCATCACCAACGGACACCTCGACATCATCGGCCGGGCCTCCCGGCTCTACGACGTCGTGCACGTCGCCGTGATGATCAACCAGTCCAAGCAGGGGCTGTTCACCGTCGAGGAGCGGATCGAGCTGATCCGCGAGGCGACCGCCGACTACGGCAACGTCGAGGTGGAGTCCTTCCACGGGCTGCTCGTCGACTTCTGCAAGCAGCGCGACATCCCGGCCATCGTCAAGGGCCTGCGCGCGGTCAGCGACTTCGACTACGAGCTGCAGATGGCCCAGATGAACATGGGGCTCTCGGGCGTCGAGACGCTGTTCGTGCCGACCAACCCCACCTACAGCTTCCTGTCGTCCTCCCTGGTCAAGGAGGTCGCGGCCTGGGGCGGCGACGTAGCCCACCTGCTGCCGCCGCACGTGCACGCGGCGCTGACCGAGCGGCTCGCCAACCGCTGACGGACTGACGGGTCGTCAGTCGGTGCCGGGCGTTCGCCCGCTGGCCGTACAGTCGTCCCGTCCGTCTCAGGAACCGCCCGAGGCCGAGAGAGTGCGAGCCCCCATGGACGTGCAGAAGAAGCTCGACGAGATCGTCGCGGCCGTCGGCGGCGCCCGGTCCATGCCCATGTCGGCCTCCTGCGTGATCAACCGCGCCGAGCTGCTCGCCCAGCTCGAAGAGGTGCGCCAGGCGCTGCCCGGCTCGCTCGCGCAGGCGCAGGAGCTCATCGGCGGCCGGGAGCAGATGGTCGAGGACGCCCGCCGCGAGGCGGAGCGGATCATCGAGTCGGCGCACACGCAGCGCGGTTCGCTGATCTCCGACACCGAGGTCGCGCGCCGCTCGCAGGCCGAGGCGGACCGGATCCTGGCGGACGCCCGCAGGGAGGCCGAGGAGATCCGGGCCGAGGCCGACGACTACGTCGACAGCAAGCTCGCGAACTTCGAGGTCGTGCTCACCAAGACCATCGGCTCGGTCGACCGCGGCCGCGAGAAGCTGCTGGGCCGCGGGCCCGGGCTGGACGAGCAGGGATACCCGGACGCCGAGGCGCCCGAGCGCAGCCACGACCCGGAGACCCAGCGCCTGCAGGCGGACGCGTACGTGGACACCAAGCTGGCGACCTTCGAGGCGGTGCTCTCCAAGACCCTGGAGGCCGTCGGCCGGGGCCGCCAGAAGCTGCTGGGCCGGGTGCCCACGGACGACCTCGGCGCGCACATGGCCGCCCAGGACGCCGCGGGGTCGCAGCAGTCGCAGCAGTCCCGCTCGGCCAGCGACGCGGACTTCCTGGCGGGCCTGGCGGAGCCGGCGGCCCCGATGGCGCCCGCTGCCGCGGGAATCCCTGCGCAGGCCCAGCAGGAGCCCGCGTACGAGGCGTACGGCTACCAGCAGCCCCAGCAGCAGGACGCCTACGCCTACCAGGACCCCTACGGCTACCAGCAGCAGGTCCAGCAGCCGGATCCGTACGCGGCGCTGGGCTACGACCAGCAGCCGGACCCGTACGCGGCCTACCAGCAGCAGTCGCAGCAGCCTCAGGCCGCGCAGCACCAGCACCAGCCGCAGCAGCCCGCGCTCGACGAGACCAGCTTCTTCGATACGAGCATGATCAATCTGGACCAGCTGCGCCAGTACGAACAGGGTCGCTGAGGCCGGATTGGGCTCAGAGCGAAGCGCCGGGTATCCTGGCTCTTCGGTCGCGCGTATGCACCGCGATCTGTGCTGCCCTTACGTGCGGCATACATGCAGCATTCTTTGATCTTCAGCGATCTGTGAAAGCAGGAACGGCCCTGAATACCCGCCTCGACCACCGCAACCCCCTCGTGTTCGACACGCACGAGCTGGGTCGGCGTCCTGGTGCCATGCAGCGGCTGTCCCGTGAGATCGCGACACCGGCGGACTTCGGTCTCGTCGGCGTCATCGGAGTGCCGGAAGGCGCCCCGATGAAGCTCAGCCTCCGCCTGGAGTCGGTCATGGAAGGGGTGCTTGTCACAGGCACCGCCCGTGCATCGGCCGTAGGGGAGTGCGTAAGGTGTCTGGAGTCCGTCGAGCGCGAGCTCAAGGCGGACTTCCAGGAGATGTTCTCGTACCCTGACGCCGACGACCGGAGCCGCGCAAAGGCGGAGCCGGCCGACGACGCCGAGGACGACGAGGACACGCTCTTCCTCGAGGACGGCTTGTTCGACCTCGAACCCGTGCTGCGTGATGTGGTGGTGCTCGCACTGCCCATGCAGCCGGTGTGCCGGGAGGACTGTCTCGGACTGTGCCCCGATTGCGGGCTCAGCCTGAACGACGACCCGGACCACCACCATGACGCCGTCGACATCCGTTGGGCGGCATTGCAAGGACTCGTCGTGACCGATCAGGACGACGAGAAGGACAACATGAGCGGCACTGCCTCTGACGGAGTTCAGGGCGCCGCCGAGAAGCAGGAGAAGTAGCCGTGGCTGTTCCGAAGCGGAAGATGTCGCGCAGCAACACGCGCCACCGCCGGTCGCAGTGGAAGGCTGCGGTCCCCACCCTGGTTTCGTGCGAGCGTTGCCAGGAGCCGAAGCTCCAGCACATTGCGTGCCCGAGCTGCGGCACCTACAACAAGCGCCAGGTCCTCGAGGTCTGAGCGGCTGGTGAGAGGCGCAATGTCTGAGCTGTCCAACGCTGAGAAGCAGGCAGACAGTAACAACGCGGCCTCGTCCCACACGCTTCTGGAAGGGCGGCTCGGGTATCGACTCGAGTCCGCCCTTCTGGTGCGTGCACTGACCCACCGCTCGTACGCGTACGAGAACGGCGGTCTGCCCACCAACGAGCGCCTGGAGTTCCTCGGGGACTCCGTGCTCGGCCTGGTGGTCACGGACACGCTGTACACGACCCACCCCGACCTGCCCGAAGGCCAGCTGGCCAAGCTTCGGGCCGCGGTGGTCAACTCGCGCGCACTGGCGGAGGTCGGGCGCGGCCTCGACCTCGGCTCCTTCATCCGGCTCGGCCGGGGCGAAGAGGGCACGGGTGGCCGGGACAAGGCCTCCATCCTCGCCGACACCCTTGAAGCGGTGATCGGCGCGGTCTACCTCGACCAGGGCCTCGACGCGGCCTCGGAGCTGGTTCACCGGCTCTTCGACCCGCTCATCGAGAAGTCCTCGAACCTCGGGGCCGGCCTGGACTGGAAGACCAGTCTCCAGGAGCTCACGGCGGCCGAAGGCCTCGGCGTACCGGAATACCTGGTCACCGAGACCGGTCCGGACCACGAGAAGACCTTCACCGCTGCCGCCCGCGTCGGTGGTGTCTCGTACGGCACCGGCACCGGCCGCAGCAAGAAGGAAGCGGAACAGCAGGCCGCGGAGTCCGCATGGCGCGGTATCCGGGCCAAGGCGGACGAGCGGATCGCGGCGGAAGCCGCGGCATCCGCAGCCGCCCAGGTCGTGGTGACGGCTCCGGCCGACACCGGGGCCGATGCCGTGGCCCCGGCCGAGGACGGCGGGTCGCCGACACCCGCCGACCCGACGCCGAACGGCTGAGCTGAGCCCTTCCTTCGGGATCTCCCGCCCGCCCCTGCCGCAGCGCAGGGGCGGGCGGACCCGTTTCCGGGCCCGTTGGGGGAGGCCGGTACGCTCGCCGGGAGCGACCAGAACGCATCACGACCGCATCGCCCCCGGAGGACCGCCGTGCCCGAGCTGCCCGAAGTCGAAGTCGTACGGCGGGGCTTGGAGCGCTGGGTGGCCGGCCGGACCGTCGGGGCCGTCGAGGTGCTCCACCCGCGCGCGGTACGCCGCCACCCGGCCGGCGCCGCGGATTTCGCCGCGCGGCTGACGGGCGAGACGATCGGCGTCCCGCAGCGGCGCGGCAAGTACCTGTGGCTGCCCCTGGAGGGACGGGACCTCTCGGTGCTCGGGCACCTCGGGATGAGCGGACAGCTGCTGGTGCAGCCGGAAGAGGCGGCCGACGAGAAGCACCTGCGCATCCGCGTGCGCTTCGAGGACGCCGCCGGGACCGAGCTCCGCTTCGTCGATCAGCGCACCTTCGGCGGGCTCTCGCTCCACGAGAACACGCCCGACGGGCTGCCCGACGTCATCGCGCACATCGCCCGGGACCCGCTGGACCCCCTCTTCGACGAGGCCGCCTACCACGCGGCGCTGCGCGCCAAGCGGACCACCGTCAAGCGGGCCCTGCTGGACCAGTCCCTGATCAGCGGGGTCGGCAACATCTACGCCGACGAGGCGCTGTGGCGGGCGCGGCTGCACTACGAGCGCGCCACCGCCACGCTGACGCGCCCCCGGAGCGCGGAACTCCTCGGCCACGTCCGGGACGTGATGAACGCGGCGCTCGACGTCGGCGGCACCAGCTTCGACAGCCTGTACGTCAACGTGAACGGCGAGTCCGGCTACTTCGACCGTTCGCTCGACGCCTACGGGCGCGAGGACGAGCCCTGCCGGCGCTGCGGCACCCCCATGCGGCGCCGCCCGTGGATGAACCGGTCCAGCTACTTCTGCCCGCGCTGTCAGCGGCCGCCGCGCGTGGCGTCGTAGGACTCCCGCGCGCCGATGACCCGGGGCATGCTGCCTTCGAGGAAGTGGATGAGCGCGAGCAGCCGGTCGGCGATCTCGACGCCGAGCGGGGTCAGCTCGTAGTCGACGCGCGGCGGGTTCGTCGGCTGTGCCTCGCGGTTGACGATGCCGTCGCGCTCCAGCGCCTGCAAGGTCTGGGAGAGCATCTTCTCGCTCACGCCGTCGACCTTGCGGCGCAGCTCGTTGAACCGGCACGAACCGTCGCGCAGGGCGCCCACCGTGAGGCTGCCCCAGCGGCCCGTGACGTGCTCCAGGGTCTCCCGGGACGGGCACGCGCGCGCGAAGGCGTCGAAGGGCAGCTCTGTCTCCATGCCGACCAGCTTAACTCCGCACAGCGCTGACCAGAAGGGGGCGCTTTCGGTTAGTAAGTGCCTAGAGGCCGAAGTCCTGGGTCCACCAGGGGCCGCCGGCGGCGACGTACACGCCGACGCCGAGGGTGCGGAACTCGCAGTTGAGGATGTTCGCCTTGTGGCCGGGGCTGTTCATCCAGGCGTTCATGACCGCCTGGGCGTCGCCCTGGCCGCGGGCGATGTTCTCGCCGCCGAGTCCGGAGAGGCCCGCCTTGGTGGCGCGGTCCCACGGGGTGTTCCCGTCGGGGTCGGTGTGGTCGAAGAAGCCGCGGGTGGCCATGTCCTTGCTGAAGGCGGCGGCCAGCGCCGCGAGCGGCGGGTTCGCCCGGACCGGACCGCAGCCGGCCTGCGCGCGCTCCTGGTTGACCAGGGTGAGTACGGCGGTCTCCTCCGCGGAGTGGCCGTCGCCGGGCGTCGGGGCCGGAGGGGCGGGCGGGGCCCCCG
>NZ_JOCX01000043.1 GCF_000717915.1 Streptomyces sp. NRRL S-244 | reverse complement strand
GGCGGGGGTGGGCTGGGGCTTCGGTGCTGTCTGCGTCACGCAGCCAGCTTCCGGCCGGGAGGGCCCCGCACGACAGTGGCCTGACCGACACCCTTCGATATGATTGGGCCATGGCCCCTCACCGCGTCGTCGTCCTCGCACTCACCGGGCTGCTGCCCTTCGAGCTCGGCATCCCGCATCGGATCTTCGGTCGCGCCAAGGATCCCGCCGGAGCGCCGCTGTACGAGATCCTCACCTGCGCCCTCGCCCCCGGGCCGGTGCGCACGGACGCCGATTTCGCGGTCCACGTCGAGCACGGTCCCGAGCTGCTGGACACCGCGGACACCGTGGTGGTGCCCGCCTCGTACGAGCTGGGGCCGGTGTACGAGGAGGGCCGGCTGACCGGCGAGCTCGCCGAGGCGCTCGCCCGCATCCGGCCCGGGACGCGGCTCGTCTCCATCTGCACGGGCGGGTACGTGCTGGCCGCCGCCGGGTTCCTGGACGGCCGCCCGGCCACCACGCACTGGGCGCACGCCGAGCACTTCCAGCGGCTCTTCCCGGCCGTGCGGGTGGACGCCGGGGTGCTCTACACGGACGACGGGGACGTGCTGACCTCGGCGGGGGTGGCGGCCGGCATCGACCTGTGCCTGCACATCGTGCGCCGCGACCACGGCGCGGCCGTCGCCAACGACGTGGCCCGGCGGACCGTCGTACCGCCCCACCGGGACGGCGGGCAGGCCCAGTTCATCGACCGGCCGGTGCCGCAGGAGCAGCTGGCCAGTACGGCTGCGGCCCGCGCGTGGGTGCTGGACCGGCTGCAGGAGCCGGTACGGCTGGCCGACCTGGCCCGGCAGGAGGCCATGTCGGTACGGACGTTCACGCGCCGGTTCCGCGAGGAGTCGGGGGTCAGCCCCGGCGAGTGGATCGTCGGCCAGCGGGTGGAGCGGGCCCGGCGGCTGCTGGAGCGGACGGATCTGCCGATGGAACAGGTGGCGCGGGAGACGGGGTTCGGGACGGCGCAGTCGCTGCGCAAGCACGTGCAGGCGGCGCTGGGGGTGAGCCCGACGGCGTACCGGCGCACGTTCCGTGCGGCCGGTGGACACGGGGAGTCCCCAAGTCCGCCATCTCCTGATGGGCCATCAGTTGATGCCGGGTCCGTGCATTGACTTCTCCCGCCGTCCGCTCGTGAATGGCCCCCTGTCGGCGCGAGGGAACGTAGGGGGCGGGCCGTGCGAACACGGGCGGGCAGCAGGAGATGGTCGGTGGGCCTCGGCATGGCCGCCCTCGCGGCGACGGCCGGGGGCGCGCTGAGCCCGCCCGCCGCGGCCGAAGGGGAGGCGCCGCCCGGGCAGGTGGAGTTCCCGACGCATTGCGTGGCGCCGCAGGAGGCCGGTCTGCCGCCCGCCGACGGGCCGACCACGGCCCGGATCACGGTCGACGACCCGGCGCCGAAGGTCGGCGACACGGTCACCGTGACGTACCAGGTGGCCCGGACCCCCGCCGTGAACCCGATCGACGCCGAGCTCCCGGCCGACGTGCTGACCCCGACCGGGCGGATCCTGCTGGGGGGTGCGCAGAGCGGTGAGGTCACCGTCGTGGGGGCGAAGCGGAACGACCCCGTCCAGGCAGGGGCGGGGCTGCCGGCCGTCACCATGACCGGCACGTTCACCGTCACCGGGGCCGGCGGGATCACCCTGGCCCCGGGCGGCTACACCCTGCACACCAACCACCTGCTGGACCTGGACACCGACTGTGCCGTCACCGGGGCGCCTGTGTCGCAACGGCTCACCGCGAGTCCTCCCCCAGCCACCGCTGGGGGGACCCCCACCCGGGCCAACCTGCGATCGCTCGCGCTCGGTGCGGCGTACGGGAAGCCGGGCGCCGAGGTCAAGGTCGCCGGCGCCGGCTTCGCCCCGGGCGCGGCCGTGACGGTGGCCGGCCGGGCGGGCGCCGCCGAGACCGCGGACCGGGTGGCGGCCACGGCGGACGCGCGGGGCGCGGTCGTGGCGGAGCTGCCGGTCACCGACAGGGCGACGACGGCGGTGGTGGCGTACGAGGGCACGGCGTGGTCGGCGCAGCAGGGATCGGGCCCGGCGGCGTACACGGTCGTCGCCGCGGCGCCCGCGCCGCCGGGCACGCGGAAGGTGACGGCGGTGGTCGAGCCGGGCGCGCTGACGATGACCCAGGCGGGGGAGTCGATCACGCTGGGCGCGGTCCCGTACGGGGAGCGCGGCGCCGCCCCCGGCCGGATCGGGACCGTCACGGTCAAGGACGCCAGGGGCGGACCGGCGGGATGGTCGCTGATCGGCAAGGTCACGGAGTTCACGGGCCCGGGCGGGGTCCGGATCCCGGGGGCCTCGCTGAGCTGGACCCCGACGTGCACGGCCGCGCCGGACAGCCCGAGCCGGTGCGTGGCGGGCGGCGCCGGGGTGGTCGGGCCGCAGGGGGCGGTGCTGGCGTCCGCGCCGGACGGGGCTCCGGCGGGCGGGACGTTCACCATCGACGCGGCGGTCACCCTCACGGTGCCGCCGTACACCCCACCCGGTGCGTACCGGGCGGTCCTGACCCTGACCCTCTTGTGATCCCCGCTCCGCGGCTCCCGCCCCGGCCCACGGGCAGGGCCGCGGCCCTGGTGGGCGGGACGGCCGGGATCCTCGGCGCCGTTCGGCCGAGGTCACGGTGCGCGCCGAGGCCGCGGGGGCCGTCGCCCGCGCCGCCACCGGCCACGCCGCCCGGCCCCCGCTCGCGGCCGTTCTCGCGGGCGCCCTCGCCCTCCTCGCGGCGGGCTGGTCGGCGCTGGGACCCGCATCGGGGAGAATGGCCCGTATGAGCGATCGTTCCCCCGAGTCCACCGCCCCGCACCGTGCGGGCTTCGCCTGCTTCGTCGGCCGCCCCAACGCGGGGAAGTCGACCCTGACCAACGCACTCGTGGGCACCAAGGTCGCGATCACCTCCAACCGGCCGCAGACCACCCGCCACACCGTCCGCGGCATCGTGCACCGCCCCGACGCCCAGCTCGTGCTGGTCGACACGCCCGGTCTGCACAAGCCGCGCACGCTGCTCGGCGAGCGGCTGAACGACGTCGTGCGGACCACCTGGGCCGAGGTCGACGTGATCGGCTTCTGCCTGCCGGCCGACCAGAAGCTCGGCCCCGGCGACAAGTTCATCGCGAAGGAGCTCGCGGGGATCAAGAAGACCCCCAAGATCGCCATCGTGACGAAGACCGACCTCGTCGACTCCAAGGCCCTGGCCGAGCAGCTCCTCGCGATCCACCAGCTCGGCGCCGAGCTCGGCATCGAGTGGGCCGAGATCGTCCCCGTCTCGGCGGTCGGCGACACCCAGGTCCAGCTGCTGGCCGACCTGATCGCGCCGCTGCTGCCCGAGAGCCCGCCGCTGTACCCGGAGGGCGACCTCACCGACGAGCCCGAGATGGTCATGGTCGCGGAGCTGATCCGCGAGGCCGCGCTGGAGGGCGTACGGGACGAGCTCCCGCACTCGATCGCCGTCGTGGTCGAGGAGATGATCCCCCGGGAGAACCGCCCGGCGGACCGCCCGCTGCTGGACATCCACGCGAACGTCTACATCGAGCGGCCCAGCCAGAAGGGCATCATCATCGGCCCGAAGGGCTCCCGGCTGAAGGAGGTCGGGATGAAGTCGCGCAAGCACATCGAGGCGCTGCTCGGCACCCCGGTCTTCCTCGACCTGCACGTCAAGGTCGCGAAGGACTGGCAGCGCGACCCCAAGCAGCTCCGCAAGCTGGGCTTCTAGCGGAGCCTGCGCACCTTCACCGCGTTGTCCGTACGGGTCCCGGGCGTGCCGTCAGGCAGGTTCTGGACCCGTTCGTGCTCCTCGGCGAGCAGGACCTCCCACGCGCCCTCGGGCAGCTCCAGCTGCGCCACGACCTCGTCCGGGGTCGGGAAGTGGACCTCGGGGCGGGTGTCCCGCTGCCAGGACGGCCAGCCGGCGTGGCCGGCGACCAGCAGGATCCCGCCGGGTGCCACCGCCGCGGCGGCGCCACGCAGGATCCGGGCGCGGGGGAAGTCCCCGAACGAGTGCAGGAAGCACGCGGAGACGAGGTCGAACTCCCCGGCGGGGAAGGACTCGGCGAGGTCGTGCCGCTCCCAGCCGATCCGGTCGGCGACGCCCGCCCCGGCGGCGTGCCCGGCGGCCCGCTCCAGGGCCACCCCCGAGATGTCGGTCCCGGTGACCCGCCAGCCGCGGCGGGCCAGCCAGACGGCGTCGCCGCCTTCGCCGCTGCCGAGGTCGAGGGCGCGCCCGGGCGCGAGGTCCGAGGCCTCACGGACCAGCACGGCGTTGGGTTCCCCGCTCCAGATCCGGCCGCTCTCGCGGTAGCGGGAGTCCCAGAACTCCTCGCCCACGAACTCGGGCGCGAACCCGGTCGCGGATGCGGCTGCGTGGTGCTGGTGCTGTGACATGGGGACCTCTTCCGGTGCGGCTGCCTGTCCCCCCGATGCTCCGCCGCGGCCCAGGGCCGGGCAAACATCGTCGCCGTTCCGGCAACACGCCGGAAGACACGGCTCAGGCGCCCTCCTTCAGCAGCCGGGAGATCAGCGTCCGCTGCGCCTCCGACAGGTTCGGCTCCTGGCAGGAGACCGTCCGGCCGTCGACGGTGATCCGGTACGAGAACCCGTCCCGCACCCGGTCCGACCCGGGTGCGGGCGGGACGGGCCGCAGCGCCAGCCGGGCCAGGGCCCGCCACTCGTCCTCGTCGGGCCGGCCCGAGGTGTCCACCTCGGCCCGGCGCTCGATGCCCGCGAAGCCGCCCGTCCGCACCACCTGAATCCGCATGCCCTGCCTTCTACCCCAGGCCGACCGCCGACCACGCCTTCTGGAGGGCCTGGTGCTCCGCTCCGCCGTCCCCGTACCGGGCCACCGCGGCCGCGACCGACAGCCGGGCGAAGTCCTTGAAGTCCGCGTCCGAGGCCAGCTCGCCGCCCGTCAGCGTGTCGTACCAGATCCGCCCGGCCCGCTCCCACGCCTTGCCGCCGAGCTCGGTCGCCACGAGGTAGAAGGCGTGGTTCGGGATGCCGGAGTTGATGTGCACCCCGCCGTTGTCCTGCGAGGTCTTCACGTAGTCGTCCATCGTCGCCGGCTGTGGGTCCTTGCCGAGCTCGTCGTCGTCGTACGCCGTGCCCGGCGCCTTCATCGAGCGCAGCGCGACCCCGCTGACGTTCGGGCCCAGCAGCCCGGCGCCGATCAGCCAGTCCGCGTCCTGGGCGCTCTGGTCGAGCGAGTACTGCTTGATCAGCGAACCGAAGACGTCGGACATCGACTCGTTCAGGGCGCCGGACTGCCCGTGGTAATCGAGGTTCGCCGTGTACTGGGTGACCCCGTGGGTGAGCTCGTGCCCGATGACGTCGATCGACACGGTGAAGTCGAGGAAGATGTCCCCGTCCCCGTCGCCGAACACCATCTGCTGCCCGTCCCAGAAGGCGTTGTTGTAGTCCTGGCCGTAGTGGACGCTCGCGTCCAGGGCCAGCCCGGAGTCGTCGATCGAGTGCCGGCCGAAGCCCTTCAGGAACAGTTCGTACGTGGCGCCGAGCCCCGCGTACGCGCGGTTGACGGTGGCGTCGCCGGTGGCCTCGCCGCCCTCCCCGCGCACTTTCTTCCCGGGCAGCCGGGTGCGGTGCTGGGCGTCGTAGATGGTCCGGCGGGGCTCGTCGGCGACGGGCGTCTCCGGGGCGGGGGCGATCCCGCGCAGGGTGGTGACGTTGCGCCGGGTGCGCAGCAGGGCGTCCTGTTCGAGGGTGCGCTGGGCGGCGTCGGCGCGCCGGACCACCTCGGACTGGGCGATCTTGTCGAGCAGGTGGGGCGGGACCACCGTGCAGAAGACGGGGTGGCGGTGAACGTGGGAGGCATCCATCCCGGCAATGTGACAGCAGGTCATGGCGGTGTCACTACCCGCAACCATGATTCATTCAGTTGTCTGAAAGCGGTCACGCCGCGTTGACGGATCGACCGGACCTGTATCGAGGAAAGCGGCGTAGCTCACATTCGGTATAAATCGGACAGGGCGGTCTTGCATACTGAAACAGGTCCTCGCGTTACGGCGCGGCTCGGTTAGGCTCGGCCCATCATGCGTTTCGGGCTGCTTCTCCTTAGCTGCCGCGGCGAGGGTCTGTAGTCGTAGGCCGACCCCCTCCCCGCGGAGTTTGGTGTTGCGGTTTTTACGACCGCCGTCGGCCGTCCCAGCGAACTACACGCGGACACGCGAGGAGCCCAACGCCATGAGCCAGCAGCCTTTTGTCGGTCGCCCCACGCCCATCACCAACGCGACCCACACCCAGAAGACCTCCGGGATGCCGATCCACAAGTACGGCCGGTACGAGCAGGTCGACATCCCCGACCGCACCTGGCCGGACGCCCGCGTCACCAAGGCCCCCCGCTGGCTCTCCACCGACCTGCGCGACGGCAACCAGTCGCTGATCGACCCGATGACCCCCGCCCGCAAGCGCGAGATGTTCGACCTGCTGGTGCGCATGGGCTACAAGGAGATCGAGGTCGGCTTCCCCTCCTCCGGCGAGACCGACTTCGCCTTCGTACGCTCCATCATCGAAGAGGGCGCGATCCCGGACGACGTCACCATCTCCGTGCTGACCCAGGCCCGCGAGGACCTGATCGAGCGGACCGTGGAGTCGCTGGTCGGCGCCAAGCGCGCCACCGTGCACCTGTACAACGCGACCGCCCCGACCTTCCGCCGGGTCGTCTTCCGCGGCTCCAAGGAGCAGATCAAGCAGATCGCCGTCGACGGCACCCGCCTGGTCATGGAGTACGCCGAGAAGCTGCTGGGCCCGGAGACCACCTTCGGCTACCAGTACAGCCCGGAGATCTTCACCGACACCGAGCTGGACTTCGCCCTGGAGGTCTGCGAGGCCGTCTGCGACGTCTGGCAGCCGTCCGAGGGCCGCGAGATCATCCTGAACCTGCCCGCCACCGTGGAGCGTTCGACGCCGTCCACGCACGCGGACCGCTTCGAGTGGATGGCCCGCAACCTGACCCGCCGCGAGCACGTCTGCATCTCCGTGCACCCGCACAACGACCGCGGCACCGCCGTCGCCGCCGCCGAGCTGGCCCTGATGGCCGGCGCCGACCGCATCGAGGGCTGCCTGTTCGGGCAGGGCGAGCGCACCGGCAACGTCGACCTGATCACGCTGGGCATGAACCTGTTCTCGCAGGGCATCGACCCGCAGATCGACTTCTCGCAGATCGACGAGATCCGTCGCACCAGCGAGTACTGCAACCAGATGGAGGTCCACCCGCGCCACCCCTACGCGGGCGACCTGGTCTACACCGCCTTCTCCGGCTCCCACCAGGACGCCATCAAGAAGGGCTTCGACGCCATGGAGGCCGACGCGGCCGCCAAGGGCGTCACCGTCGACGACATCGAGTGGGCGGTCCCGTACCTGCCGATCGACCCGAAGGACGTCGGCCGCTCCTACGAGGCGGTCATCCGGGTCAACTCGCAGTCCGGCAAGGGCGGCATCGCGTACGTCCTGAAGAACGACCACAAGCTGGACCTGCCGCGCCGCATGCAGATCGAGTTCTCGCGGATCATCCAGGCCAAGACCGACGCCGAGGGCGGCGAGGTCACGCCGAAGGCGATCTGGGACGTCTTCTCCGACGAGTACCTGCCCAACCCGGAAAACCCGTGGGGCCGCATCCAGCTGCGCTCGGGCTCGACGGCCACCGACAAGGACGGTACGGACACGCTGACCGTCGAGGCGGTCGTGGACGGGGTCGAGACGGTCCTGAACGGCACCGGCAACGGTCCGATCTCGGCCTTCTTCGACGCGCTGGCCGGCATCGGCGTCGACGCCCGCCTGCTGGACTACACCGAGCACACGATGAGCGAGGGCGCCTCCGCCGTGGCCGCCTCGTACATCGAGTGCGCGATCGACGGCCGCGTCCTGTGGGGCATCGGCATCGACGCCAACACCACCCGCGCCTCCCTGAAGGCGGTCATCTCCGCCGTCAACCGCGCGGGCCGCTGACCCCTCGTACGTGAACCCCGTCCCTCCCTCCGGAGGGGCGGGGTTCCGCCTTTCCCGGAGTCAGCGGGCCAGGTAGCCGCCGTCCACCGGCAGGATCGCGCCCGTCACGAACGAGGCCGCGTCGGAGGCCAGGAACGCGATGACCCGGGCCACCTCCTCCGGCTCGCCGAGGCGGCCCATCGGATGGGCCGCGGAGACCTCCGCCAGGTACTCCGGGCCGCCCGGCTCGTCCTTCAGCGCCAGCACCCGCTCCGTACGGATGGTGCCGGGGGCCACCGCGTTGACCCGGATCCCGCGCGCCGCCCACTCCACCGCCAGGTGCTTGGTCAGCCCCGACGCCACGAACTTCGCCGGCCCGTACGCCGCCTGCCGGGCCTGCCCGGCCACCCCCGAGACCGAGGACACGCAGACCAGCGCCCCGCCGGGCGGCTCCTGCGCGGTCATCGCCTCGATCGCGTACTTGCAGGTCAGGAACATGCCCCGGCCGTCGATCGCCATGACCCGGTCCCAGTCCTCGGGGCTGGTCTCGTTGACGTCCGAAAGAGGGAGCACCCCGGCGTTCGCCACGGCGACGTCGAGCCTCCCGTACGCCTCCACGGCCGCGTCGACCATCGCCCGGTTGGCCTCCGGATCGGCGACGTCACCCGCCACCACGGTGATGCCGATGCCCTCGGCGGCCAGTTCCGTACGCAGTTTCCCGACCCCGGGGCCATTGATGTCGGCCGCGGTGACCCGGGCGCCGGAGCGGGCCAGCAACAGGGCGGTGGCCTTGCCGATGCCGCTCGCGGCCCCGGTCACCAGACAGGACTTCTCGTTCACGCGGCAGAGCCTAGGGAAAAACGGAGACCGGCGGGGGCGCAGTTCGGCCAAGTCCCCTGGGTGGCGCAGGTTGTCTTGTCACACGACTGACGGATCCTCATCGATGTGGCTAACATCACGCCAAACCGGCGATGCTGCCGGAAGGTGACGGAGGTGCGACGTGCTGCCAGTTCGGGGTGGGGACGGCCGGAAGCTGACGGTCTGGGGCATCCGTACCACCTGGAGCACCGTGGGTGACGGGGAGTTCTTCTGCCCCGACTGCGGTGGCGACCGCAACTACCGCCGGCGCACCGGGCGCCGCCGGTTCACGGTCCTCGGAGTCCCGCTGCTGCCGCGCGGAGCGGCCGGGCCCGTCATCGAGTGCCAGGGATGCCGGGAGCGCTTCGAGACCGAGGTCCTCGACCACCTGACCACCACCCGCTTCTCGGCGATGCTGCGCGACGCCGTGCACACCGTGACGCTGGCCGTCCTGGCGGCCGGCGGGACCGCCTCGCGCGGCGCGCTGGAGGCCGCCGTGTCGGCCGTACGGGCGGCGGGCTTCCAGGACTGCACGGAGGAGCAGCTGGAGTCCCTGGTGGAGGCGCTGGCCACCGACGAGGGCCGGCTCGGGCTGTACGACGTCCCCGAGTGCTGCGGGGCGGCGCTGGCGATAGAGCTCCACGAGGCCCTGGAACCGCTGGCTCCGCACCTGGCCGGGCCCGGACGAGAATCGATCCTGCTCCAGGGGGCGCGGATCGCCCTCGCGGACGGCCCGTACACCCCGGCCGAGCGCGAGGTGCTCGCCACGGTGGGCGCCGCCCTGCGGATCGCCTCCGAGGACGTGTCCCGCCTGCTGTCGGCGGTCCGGGCGCCGTGACGCTGACCGAAACGGCCTCGGTTCGGCCTCGGTACGGGCTCGGTAGGCCTTCGGCGGGGTAACGATCCGGCCTCGTGCGACTGAAACCACCCCCCTTCACACTCTGGGTGAAGGGGGGATTCGCGCGTTCCGGCCTCGGCCGTCCACCCATTGGACACATGAACGGACCCGTGACCTGCACGTACGGGTTTTGTGGCCGCCGGCATTACGCCCTTGCGGAGACATCCGCCACTGGAGATACCTACAGACCTCGGCTCTCCAGAGGTCAACACTTTGTGGAAGTCCACGATACCTGTGAGCGCCCCCACAGGCGTTCAATTCCGGTCACACGACGAGACGCCGCCGTTAACACAGCGGGGCTTCGATTCACGTGAACGCACTGACAACCCTGGCGAACCAACGGGATAACGACCCACTTCGCCAGGGATAACCAGATTCCTCTCGTTTACCTACCTCTTGAAGGGCAAGGCAGAGATGGCACGTGTCGCCGCCCGGCTTTCCGCCAACGGAGAGCAGAGCACGCACCCGGTCGACGAGGTGCTCCCCCTCCCCAAGCTCGCGCTGTACGGCTTCCAGCACGTACTCGCCTTCTACGCCGGTGCGGTGATCGTCCCGATCATCGTGGGCGGTGCCCTCGGCCTGACCACCGAGCAGCTGGTCTACCTGATCAACGCCGACCTGTTGACCTGCGGCATCGCCTCGATCATCCAGGCGTGGGGCATAGGCCGGATCGGCGCGCGCCTGCCGCTGATCCAGGGCGTCACCTTCACCGCGGTCTCCCCGATGATCGCCATCGGGCTCGGAGCCGGCGGCGGTACGGCGGGCCTGCTCGTCATCTACGGCGCGGTCATCACGGCCGGCATCGCCACCTTCGCCTTCGCCTGGCTGCCCCCCAAGGCGTTCCGGGCGGTCATGCGGCTCTTCCCGCCGGTCGTCACCGGCACGGTGATCACCGTCCTCGGCATCGTGCTGATCCCCGTCGGCCTCAACGACGCCGCGGGCGGCGTCGGCAGCCCCGACTTCGGCGACCCGAAGAACTTCGCGTACGCCGGCGGCACGATGCTCTTCATCCTCGTCCTGATGAAGCTCGGCAAGCCCTTCGTCTCCAGCATCTCCATCCTGCTCGGCCTGGTCGGCGGCACGGTCGTCGCGTTCCTGCTCGGTGACGCCAAGTTCGGCGGCGTGAGCGACTCGGACTGGATCGGCGTCACCACCCCGTTCCACTACGGAGCACCGAAGTTCGCCTGGTTCCCGATCCTGCTGATGCTCATCGTCATGCTGATCACCATGGTCGAGACGACCGGTGACACGTACGCCGTCGGAGACATCGTCGGCAAGGACATCGACAGCGAGACCGTGGCCCGCGCCCTGCGCGCCGACGGCGCAGCGACCGCCCTCGGCGGCGTCCTCAACTCCTTCCCGTACGTGGCCTTCGCCGAGAACGTCGGCCTGGTCCGGATGACCAAGGTCAAGAGCCGCTTCGTCGTGGTCGCCGCGGGCGTCTTCATGATCCTGCTCGGGCTGATCCCCAAGGCCGCCGCGATCGTCGCGGCCGTCCCGCACGGAGTGCTCGGCGGCGCGGCGACGGTGATGTTCGCGATGGTGGCCCTGGCCGGTATCCAGACCCTCGCCAAGGTCGACCTCAAGGAGGAGAAGAACGCGCTGGTCGTGGGCGTATCCCTGGCCTTCGCGCTGCTCCCCGCCACCGTCCCGGCCTTCTTCAAGGACCACATGGACGCGGACCTCTCCTCGCTCCTCAACAGTGGTGTGACGCTCGGTGCCTCGGCCGCGATCGTGCTCAACCTGATCTTCAACGGCCTGGCCAAGGACGATGCGCACGGCGCCGCACCGGCCGCGGTGCCCGCCCAGGCGGCGCCCCCGGCCGTGGAGGAAGCCGCGCCGGAGACCGGGGCCCCGGCCGAAGCGGCGGCGACGGCCGAGGCCGAGACGGTGGCCGAGGCCACGGTCGGCGCCGCCGTGAGCGCAGCCGCCGCCACCGCCGTGAAGGCCGACGCGGACGAGGAGGCCGCGCCCGCCTCCTGACCCTCCCAAGGGGTGAAGGCCCTGCGTCCGGACCCGTGTCCGGGCGGAGGGCCTTCCGCCGTGCCCGCACAGGCGACAATGGGCGCATGAGTCTGTTCCGCGACGACGGCATCGTGCTGCGCACCCAGAAGCTGGGTGAGGCGGACCGCATCATCACGCTCCTCACCCGGGGCCACGGCCGGGTGCGGGCCGTCGCCCGCGGGGTGCGGCGTACGAAGTCCAAGTTCGGCGCCGGGCTGGAACCTTTCTCCCACGCCGACGTGCAGTTCTTCGCCCGGGGCAGCGAGCTGATCGGCCGCAGCCTCCCGCTCTGCACCCAGACCGAGATCATCGCCCCGTACGGCAACGGCATCGTCACCGACTACGCCCGCTACACCGCCGGCACCGCGATGCTGGAGACCGCCGAGCGGTTCACCGAGAACGAGGGCGAGCCCGCCGTACAGCAGTACCTGCTGCTGATCGGTGCCCTGCGCACGCTCTCGCGCGGGGAGCACGAGCCGAACCTCATCCTCGACGCGTTCCTGCTGCGCTCCCTCGCCGTCAACGGCTACGCGCCCAGCTTCACGGACTGCGCGAAGTGCGGCATCCACGGCCCCAACCGGCACTTCTCGGTCGCCGCGGGCGGGGTCGTCTGCGGGGACTGCCGGGTGGCCGGCAGCGTCGTACCCTCGTCGGAGGCCATCGCCCTGCTCAGCGCGCTGCTGACGGGCGACTGGGGGCATGCGGACGCCTGCGAGGCGCGGTACGTGCGGGAGGGCAGCGGGCTCGTCTCCGCCTATTTGCACTGGCATCTGGAGCGCGGGCTACGCTCCCTGCGATACGTCGAGAAATAGGAGCTGGACACATGGCACGACGCGGGATTCTGGGACGCTCTCGCCGGGAGTACAAGGTTCCCGAGCCGCACCCGTCCGGTGAGCGCCCGCCGAAGATCCCCGGCGAGCTCGTCCCCAACCACGTCGCGGTGGTCATGGACGGCAACGGCCGCTGGGCCAAGGAGCGCGGCCTGCCGCGCACCGAGGGCCACAAGGTCGGCGAGGGCGTCGTGCTCGACGTGCTCAAGGGCTGCCTGGAGATGGGCGTCAAGAACCTCTCCCTGTACGCCTTCTCGACGGAGAACTGGAAGCGCTCGCCCGACGAGGTCCGCTTCCTGATGAACTTCAACCGCGACGTCATCCGGCGCCGCCGCGACGAGATGAACGAGCTGGGCATCCGGATCCGCTGGGTCGGCCGGATGCCGAAGATGTGGAAGTCGGTCGTCCAGGAGCTCCAGGTCGCCCAGGAGCAGACCGTCGACAACGACGCGATGACCCTGTACTTCTGCGTGAACTACGGCGGCCGCGCGGAGATCGCGGACGCGGCGCAGGCCATCGCGCGGGACGTGGCAGCGGGCAGGCTGGACCCGTCGAAGGTCAACGAGAAGACCTTCGCGAAGTACATGTACTACCCGGACATGCCGGACGTGGACCTGTTCCTGCGGCCGAGCGGCGAGCAGCGCACCTCCAACTACCTGCTCTGGCAGAGCGCGTACGCCGAGATGGTCTTCCAGGACGTGCTGTGGCCGGACTTCGACCGTCGCAACCTGTGGGCGGCCTGCCTGGAGTACGCCCAGCGCGACCGCCGCTTCGGCGGCGCCGTCCCGAACCAGGCGGAGGGCTCGGCCGGCTGATCCCAGGGCCTCGGGGGCCCCGGCGCCCCCGGGCTGGGATCCGCTGTCATGGACACGAATGCAGGACCGGTCGTGGACGAGGGCGTACGGCTCGTCTACGGCCGGTCTCGATCGGGCTGGCGGCGGGCGCGCTGACCATCCCGGTGATGGCCCTGATCCAGCCCCGGCTCCAGGCGCGCGCCCTGGGCGGCCTGCTGGAGAAGACGGGGGAGATACGGGTCGTCGTGGACGCCGGCGGGGTCCGGATGACCTGCGCGGACGTCGACACCCGCATCGGCTGGTCGGCGCAGCCCTCGTACGGCTCTAGGAGCCCGCGGCCGCGCAGTCGGCGCAGGTGCCGAAGATCTCGACCGTGTGGGCGACGTTCACATAGCCGTGTTCGGCCGCGATCGACTCCGCCCACTTCTCCACCGCCGGGCCCTCCACCTCGACCGCCTTGCCGCACTTGCGGCAGACCAGGTGATGGTGGTGGTCCCCGGTGGAACAGCGCCGGTAGACCGACTCCCCGTCGCTGGTGCGCAGCACGTCGACCTCGCCGGCGTCGGCGAGCGACTGGAGGGTGCGGTACACGGTGGTCAGGCCCACCGAGTCACCGCGGTGCTTGAGCATGTCGTGCAGCTCCTGGGCGCTGCGGAACTCGTCCACCTCGTCCAGCGCCGCGGCGACGGCTGCCCGCTGCCGGGTGGATCGTCCTCGTACTGGCGCGGTATTCATCTCGCCAGGCGCAGTCGCCACCGGTTCCTCCTCATATCGGCCTCGGCCCATTGTGCCAGGCGGCCGTACCCCCAGACCTTCCTAGACCTTCACATCATCGCGCGTGCAGACCTCTTCGGCGGCGCGGGCCGCGTTCGCGCGGCGCCGGGCCAGCGGGGTGGACAGTGCCGTCATCACCATGAAGACGCCGATCGCGAGCAGCACGATGGTGCCGCCGGAGGGGGCGTCGATGTAGTACGTGAGGGTCGTACCGGAGAGCGAGACCAGTACGCCGATCACCATGGCCACCGACAGGGTGGCGGTGAACCCGCGGGTGACGCGCTGCGCCGCCGCGACCGGGATCACCATCATGGCGCTGACCAGCAGCAGGCCGACGATCCGCATGGCCACGGTGACGGTGACGGCGGCGGTGACCGCGATCAGCAGGTTCAGGAAGCGCACCGGCAGGCCGGTGACCCGGGCGAACTCCTCGTCCTGGCAGACGGCGAACAGCTGGCGGCGCAGCCCGAGGGTGACGGCGATGACGAAGGCCGCGAGGATCACGACCGCGGTGACGTCCTCGGCGGAGACCGTGGTGATCGAGCCGAAGAGGTAGCTGGTCAGATTGGCCGTCGAGCCGCCCGGAGCCAGGTTGATGATCATCACACCGCCGGCGAGGCCGCCGTAGAAGAGCATGGCGAGCGCGATGTCGCCGCTGGTCTTGCCGCGGGAGCGGATCAGCTCCATGCCGACCGCGCCGATGACCGCGACCAGGGTGGCCATCCACACCGGGCTCGCGTTGAACAGGAAGCCGAGCGCGACACCGGTCATGGCCACGTGCCCGATGCCGTCGCCCATGACGGCCTGGCGGCGCTGCACCAGGTACGTGCCGATGGCCGGGGCGGTGACGCCGACCAGGACGGCCGCGAGCAGGGCCCGCTGCATGAAGGCGTAGTCGAGGAGGTCCATCAGCTCAGCAGTCCCGTCCGGAGCGGCTCGGCGTCGTGCGCCGCGTGGGGGTGTACGTGGTCGTGGCCGGGCAGGGCGTGCTGCCCCACGGCCTCGGGGGGCGGGCCGTCGTGGACGACGCAGCCGTCGCGCAGGACGACGGCGCGGTCGATCAGCGGCTCCAGCGGGCCCAGCTCGTGCAGGACGAGCAGGACGGTCGAACCGGCGGCCACCTGCTCGCGCAGGGCGTTGGCGAGGACCTCCTGGTTGGCGAGGTCCACGCCCGCCATCGGCTCGTCCATGATCAGGAGTTCGGGCTCGACGGCGAGCGCCCGCGCGATGAGCACGCGCTGGTGCTGGCCGCCGGAGAGGGCGTTGACGGAGGCGTCGGCGTACTGGCTCATGTCGACGAGGGCCAGGGCCCGCTCGACGGCCGCCTTGTCGGCCTTGCGGAGGATGCCGAAGCGGGAGCGGGCGAGCCGGCCGGAGGAGACGACCTCGCGGACGGTGGCCGGGACGCCGCTGGCGGCGGTGGTGCGCTGCGGGACGTACCCGATGCGCGACCAGGCGCGGAAGCGCTTGAAGTCCGTGCCGAACAGCGTCAGCTGCCCGTCGGACAGCGGGACCTGCCCGACGACCGCGCGCACGGCCGTGGACTTGCCGGAGCCGTTGGCGCCGAGCAGGGCGACGACCTCGCCGCGCCGGACGGTGAGGTCGACCCCGCGCAGTACGGGGCGCGAGCCGAGCGAGGCCGTGGCCCCGCGCAGGGATATGATGGGCTGGTCCGCTGCCTCCGCGGGCTGGGACTCCATGGCACGCGCCTCCGTTACTGCCATTACTTGCTACCGAGCGCCTTCTGCAGGTTCTTCAGGTTGGACCGCATGACCTCGAAGTAGTCAGCGCCCTGGGACTTGTCGGTGATTCCCTCGAGCGGGTCGAGGACGTCGGTCTTCAGGCCCGTGTCGGTGGCGAGCGTCTTGGCCGTCTTGTCGCTGGCCAGGGTCTCGAAGAACACGGTCGAGACATTGTCCTTCTTCGCGACGGCCTGGAGCTCCTTCATCCGGGCCGGGCTCGGCTCGGACTCGGGGTCGACGCCGGAGATGCCCTCCTGGTCGAGGCCGTAGCGCTCGGCGAGGTAGCCGAAGGCGGAGTGCGTGGTGATGAAGGTCTTGGAGGCGGAGTTCTTCAGGCCGTCCTTGAACTCCGTGTCGAGCGCGGCCAGCTTGCCGAGCAGCTCGTCGGTGTTCTTGCGGTAGTCCGCCGCGTGGTCCGGGTCGGCCTTCTCCAGGGCCGCGCCGACGCCCTTGGCGACCTCGGCGTACTTCACCGGGTCCAGCCAGACGTGCGGGTCCTCGCCGGCCTCGCCGTGGGCGTGGTCGTGGCCCTCGGCCTCGCCTTCGGCGTGGCCCTCCTCGCCCTCGTGGGCGTGGTCGTGGCCGGAGGAGCCGTGGACCTCGAGCTTGGTGAGCTTGGCGGCGTCGACGACGTGCTTCACGCCGGACTGGGCGACGGCCTTGTCGACGGCGGGCTGCAGGCCCTTGAGGTAGAGGACGACGTCGGATTCGCCCAGCTGCCCGGTCTGCTTCGGGGTGATCTCCAGGTCGTGCGGTTCGACGCCCGGCTTGGTCAGGGTGTCGACCTTCACGTGGTCCTTGCCGATCTGTTCGGCGAGGAACTGCATCGGGTAGAACGACGACATGACGTCGAGCTTGCCGTCCTTGCCGGTTCCCGCTCCGGCTCCGGAGCAGGCGGTGAGGGCCGTGGCGCCGAGGGCTACGGCTCCGGCGAGGGCGGCGGCGGGTATGAGGCGTCGTACGTTCATGACATCCATTTTCATCAAAGATGGAAACGATTGTCAAAAACCCAGGTGAGGAGCCCGGGGACGGTGCCGTGGAAGGGGAACCGATTTGAAAGGGGGGGTGCGGGCGCCGGTAACCTAAAGCCTTCGCCGTTCGTCCTCGTAATGAAGAGAGCACCGTGGCCGCCGACAAGATCGAAACCATCGTCAGCCTGAGCAAGCGCCGTGGCTTCGTTTTCCCGTGCAGTGACATCTACGGCGGCTCCAGGGCTGCCTGGGACTACGGTCCGCTGGGTGTCGAGCTCAAGGAGAACATCAAGCGCCAGTGGTGGAAGGCCATGGTCACCGGGCGCGAGGACATCGTCGGCCTCGACTCTTCCGTGATCCTGGCCCCCGAGGTCTGGGTGGCCTCCGGCCACGTCGCGACCTTCTCGGACCCGCTGACCGAGTGCACCTCCTGTCACAAGCGTCACCGCGCGGACCACCTGGAAGAGGCGTACGAGGCCAAGCACGGCCGTCCGCCCGAGAACGGCCTCGCCGACATCAACTGCCCGCACTGCGGTGTGAAGGGCCAGTTCACCGAGCCCAAGCAGTTCTCCGGCATGCTGGAGACCCACCTCGGCCCGACCCAGGACACCGGCTCGAAGGCGTACCTGCGCCCCGAGACCGCCCAGGGCATCTTCACCAACTTCGCCCACGTGCAGACCACCTCGCGCAAGAAGCCCCCGTTCGGCATCGCGCAGATGGGCAAGTCCTTCCGCAACGAGATCACTCCGGGCAACTTCATCTTCCGCACGCGCGAGTTCGAGCAGATGGAGATGGAGTTCTTCGTCAAGCCGGGCGAGGACGAGCAGTGGCAGGAGTACTGGATGCAGGAGCGGTGGAACTGGTACCGCGGCCTCGGCATCCGCGAGGAGAACATCCGCTGGTACGACCACCCGAAGGAGAAGCTGTCCCACTACTCGAAGCGCACCGCCGACATCGAGTACCGCTTCAACTTCGGCGGCAGCGAGTTCTCCGAGCTGGAGGGCATCGCCAACCGCACGGACTTCGACCTGAAGGCGCACTCCGCGGCCTCCGGCCAGGACCTCACCTACTTCGACCAGGAGGCCGGTGAGCGCTACACCCCGTACGTCATCGAGCCGGCGGCCGGTGTGAACCGCGCGATGCTCGCCTTCATGCTCGACGCGTACATCGAGGACGAGGCCCCGAACGCCAAGGGCGTCATGGAGAAGCGCACCGTGATGCGCTTCGACCCGCGCCTGGCCCCGATCAAGGTCGCCGTCCTGCCGCTGTCCCGCAACCCGCAGCTGTCGCCGAAGGCCAAGGGCCTCGCCGCCGACCTGCGCAAGAACTGGAACATCGAGTTCGACGACGCGGGCGCCATCGGCCGCCGCTACCGCCGCCAGGACGAGATCGGCACGCCGTTCTGCGTCACCGTCGACTTCGACACCCTGGACGACAACGCGGTGACCGTGCGCGAGCGCGACACCATGAAGCAGGAGCGCGTCTCCCTGGACCAGATCCAGAGCTACCTCGGCAGCCGCCTGCTCGGCTGCTAGGTCTCAGGTCCCTACCCCGACCGGGGTGAAACGGCCGGTGGCCCGGTGCGCGTCACGCGCACCGGGCCACCGCCGTTTTCCGGCTCTGCTCAGGCGTTTCCGGCAGGGGCGTGCGCCTGGGCCGTGGCCGCCTCGGCGGCGCGCCGTTCGCCCGCCGCCTGCGAGCGCTTCGCGTAGCGCGCGGTCCACACGGCCAGCAGGCCGAGCACCCCGTAGATCAGGACCGGGCTGACGACCACCATGGTGTCGGTGGGCAGCAGGTAAGCCAGCACGACCCGTACCGCGGCCTCCGCGAGGTAGGCCACGCCCCACACCGTGGTCATCACGGTCATCGTGCGGCGGAAGCCGTCGAACTGCCACAGACCGTTCCACCACGCGGTGCTCTCGGGGGTGCCGTCGGTGGCGAACTTGCGGCCGAAGTAGAAGATCAGCGGCCGCGGAGCGAGCAGGGTGGCGAGGCAGAGCAGCCCGAACAGCCCGGTCACACCCGAGTCCTTGATCAGCAGCGCGCGGGCCGAGTGCGCGCCGACGAGCGAGACGACGGCCGTGATCACCAGGAACACCAGGGCGACGACGGCGAATTCGTCGAGCTTGCGGCGCCAGGCGAGGTTGATCGCACTGTCGAGCACCGGCCACGCGCCACTGACCAGCAGCGCGCTGAACTCGCTCCAGCCGTGGTCGTGCAGCTGGTTGTACGTGAGGATCGGCGCGACCACGTTGAGGGCGATGGTCAGAATCCAGCCGACGGCAGCGGCGCCTCCCGAGCGTGCGGGAGGCTTGGGCTGCGTTGCCTGAGTGGGTTGAGCGGACAAGGTTCCCCCTGGAACGTGCCTGATGAAGCGTGGTAGGGGGAACGTATGGAGTTTGACGGGGCACGGACAAGACGATCCTGCCCCAAATGATCATCAAGTCGTCCGGAGCGGCTCGTTCCGGACGCTCTCGACGGGTCAGGCGCGCAGGCCCCGGATCACCAGCGCGGTGACCGCCTCGAACTCCGTGATGATCGTGGGCTTGAACCATTCCGCCGCGTACTGCGGATCGTGGAAACGGCCGGTGGCGTCGAACACGGCCCGGGCCGCGGCCGGTACATCGGGCGCGCTGAGCGAGCCCGCCTCGACGCCCTCGGCGATGATCCGGCCCAGCTGTTCGATCAGCTGGCTCAGGTGCTGGTCCACCACATCGCTGTTCTCGGCGAGCAGCACCGTGTACGTCGCGAACAGCTCCGGGTCGTCACCCGCCTTGTGGCGCTTGGCCTCGAACAGCGCCTCCAGCCAAGCCTCCAGCTTGGAGGGCGCGGCGCCCGTGGGGGCCGAGGCGATCTCCTCCAGCCGCACCACGCTCTTGGTGAGCCAGCGTTCCGTGACGGCCTCGCGCAGCGCCGCCTTCGACGGGAAGTGCCGATACACGCTGCCGTGGCTGACGCCCAGGGCGCGGGCCACGTCCACCACGGTCGCCTTGGTGGGGCCGTAGCGACGCAGCACCTCCTCGGTGGTCGCGAGGATGCGCTCGGGTGTCAGGGGCTCGGCAGCAGCGGGGGGCATGAGTATGACCGTACCGCCCGCTCAGTGCTCGCTGTCGAGGTGGGCCATCTGCGCCTGCGGGTACCGCTCGCCGGCCGCGGCTCCCGCCGGGACCGCCTCCTCGATGGCCGCCAGGTCCGCGGCGCTCAGCTCCACGGCCATGGCACCCAGTGCCTCGGCCAGTCTGTCCCGGCGGCGGGCGCCCACCAGCGGAACGATGTCCTCGCCGCGCGAGAGCACCCAGGCGATGGCGGTCTGGGCGACGCTGACTCCCTTGTCCTCCGCGACCTTGCGCAGGGCGTCGACCAGGTCGAGATTGCGCTGGAGGTTCTCGCCCTGGAAGCGGGGGCTCATCCCGCGGAAGTCGCCCGGCGCCAGCTCCCGGTCGCGGCCGAAGTGCCCGCTGATCAGGCCGCGGCTCAGCACCCCGTACGCCGTGACCCCGATGCCCAGCTCGCGGGCGGTCGGCAGGATCTCCGCCTCGATGCCGCGGGAGATGAGCGAGTACTCGATCTGGAGGTCCGAGATCGGCGCCACCGCCGCGGCCCGGCGCAGGGTGTCCGCGCCGACCTCGGAGAGGCCGATGTGCCGTACGTGCCCGGCCTGGACGGCCTCGGCGATGGCGCCGACGGTCTCCTCGATCGGGACGGACGGGTCGACGCGGGCGATCCGGTAGACGTCGATGTGGTCCCGGCCCAGGCGCTGGAGCGAGTAGGCCAGGAAGTTCTTGACGGCCTCGGGGCGGCCGTCATAGCCGGTGAAGCCGCCCTCGACGGTGCGCAGGGCGCCGAACTTCACGCTGGTCAGCGCCTGCTCGCGGGCTGCGGCCGGCGCCGTGCGCAGGGCTTCGCCGATGAGCATCTCGTTGTGCCCCATGCCGTAGAAGTCGCCGGTGTCGAGCAGCGCGCTCGCGCCGTCGGGGACGGCGTCCAGATAGGCGTGGATGGTCGCGATGGACTCGGTGCGGTCGGCCTCCCCGTACAGGGCGGACATGCCCATGCAGCCCAGCCCCAGCGGGAAGACGGAAGGGCCGGTCGAGCCGAGGGTGCGGGTGTTCTCGTTCGTGGTCATGGAACAACCATGGCATGACGGGTGACAGATTTCAATATCTGTCACCCGTCAGGATGGCTACGCCGCCACCCGCAGGGCCAGCGCCGCCGCCGCGACCAGGGCGAGGACGGCCGCCGGGGCCAGTTCGAAGTCCTTGACGCGCAGGTGGCTGATGACCGCGCCGATGAAGTAGAGGGTCACGCCGATCGCGGCGGCCACGCCCAGAGGGGTCACCCACAGGCCCGCGACCAGGCCTATCGCGCCGGCCGCCTTCAGGGTGGCCAGCCGGGGCAGCCAGCTGTCCGGGACCTCGACCTTCCGCATGCTCGCCATGACCGCCTCGTTCCGCTGGAGCGTGAACGTGGCGGACGCGGCCAGGACGAGTGTGAGCAGGCCGGCGACGACGGCGTACGCAATGAACATGATGAGCTCCAATGATCGGGGGTGTCGAATCATTGAATCTCATCAACGATCCAAACTCCGCAACCATTCCCTGATTGTTACGATGTCCGATATGACGCCAGCTCAGGAATCCCCGCACCCCCCGCAGCGGTTGGGCCTGCTGCTGGCCTGGCACGGCTCGATCACCGAGACCCTCATGAAGAAGGCGCTCAGCACGGCCGGGCTCACCCCGCGGCACGCGATGACGCTGATGCACCTGGAGGACGGCCCCATCGGCCAGCGGGCACTCGCCGAGCGGCTGGAGGTGGATCCGAGCGTGCTGGTCGGCATCCTCAACGACCTGGAGGGCGAGGGCCTGGCCGTCCGCCGCCGGGACCCGGCCGACCGCCGCCGCCACAACGTGGCCATCACCGAGGCGGGATCGACCGCCCTCGCCAAGACGAACGCGGCGCTCGACGAGGTCGAGCTCTCGCTGTTCTCCGCGTTCTCGCAGCAGGATCAGGACGCGCTGCGCGGACTGCTGGGCCGGATCGACTCGAACCCCGAACACTTCACCTGCGGCGAGTAGCGGACGGCACCCCCGGACCCCAACCCGCCCGGACCCACGCCCGCCGGGACCCCCTCCCGCCCGGACTCCAACCCGCCCGGACCCACGCCCGCCGGGACCCCCGCCCACCCGGACCCCCGCCCGGCCCGGCCTCAGCCGCGCGGCGGCGCCGCGGCCCGCGACGGCCCTGCCGCCGCCTGCTCCAGCGTGCGGGCGGTCCGCGCCGCCGTCCCCATGGCCCACCGGCCGCTGGTCGCGGCTCCCACCACGAGCGCGACCAGTCCGCAGCCCGTGATGATCCACCAGGCCGGCCGCGTGGCCTCGATGAAATCGGCGCCGCTCGCCGTCCCCGACGCCAGGACCGCGCCGATCACGGCCACGCCCAGCGTGCCGCCGGTCTGCCTGCTGGTCGAGGCCACCGCGGCCGCCACCCCCGCCTGGGCCCGGGGCATCCCGGAGACCGCCGTGTTGGTGATGGGCGCGTTCACCATGCCGAATCCCAGCCCGAACAGCACGTACGCGGTGAACAGCAGCGGCGTCGAGGTCTCCGCCGAGAAGGCGGCGAACAGCACCCCGCTCGCCGCCATCGCCGTTCCCGCGATCAGCAGCGACGGCCGCGGCCCCCGGTTGCCGACCAGCCGGCCCGACAGCGGGGCGCAGAGGAAGGTGAGCAGCGCCATCGGCAGCATGTAGAGCCCGGCGTCGAGCGCGCTGAGCCCCCGTACGTCCTGCAGGTACAGGGTGTTCAGGAACAGGAACCCGGACAGCGCGGCGAAGGCGCTGATCGCAATCACCGTGGCGCCGCTGAACGGAGCGCTCCGGAAGAACCGCGGGTCGATCAGCGGCTCCGCCCGCCGCGGCTCGTAGAGCAGCAGCCCCGTCAGCGAGGCCACGGCCAGCGCCGCGCAGCCGAGGATGACCGGAGCGGTCCACCCCGCGCTCGGGGCCTCGATGATCCCGTACGTCACGGAGCCCAGCAGGGCCATGACCAGCACCTGTCCCACCGGGTCGGCGCGGCGCGGGCGCGCGGCCCGCGACTCGGGGACGAACCGCAGGGTCAGCACCAGGGCCAGCAGCCCGACCGGAAGGTTGATCCAGAAAATGGACCGCCAGCCGACGGATTCCACCAGCAGCCCGCCGATCAGCGGGCCCACCGCCATGGAGATGCCGACCACCGCGCCCCAGGCGCCGATGGCGCGGGCCCGCTCGCGCGGCTCCGTGAAGGTGTTGGTGATGATCGACATGGCGACCGGGTTGAGCATCGAGCCGCCCACGGCCTGGACCATCCGGAAGGCGATCAGCCACTCCAGCGTCGGTGCCAGCGAGCAGAGCAGCGAGCCCGCAGTGAAGACCACGAGGCCCGCCTTGAAGACCTTGCGGCGCCCGATCCGGTCCGCCGTGGAGCCCGCCAGCATCAGCAGCGAGGCCAGGACCAGCGTGTACGCGTCGAGCGTCCACTGCATCCCGGAGACCGAGGCGTGCAGCTCACGGCGCATCGAGGGGAGGGCGACGTTCAGGACGGTCACGTCCAGGCTGACGATGAGCAGGCTCATGCAGCAGATCGCCAGGACCAGCATCCTCCGTCGGCGGCTCAACTCCGGCATGGTTCCGATAGTACGCCTAACTAAAGAGATGCGTGCTCCGGTTCGGCTGGGCGACAATGGGGGGATGACCACGCTCCCTCCGCCGCTCGCGATCGGCCCGCACACCGTGCAGCCCCCCGTGGTGCTCGCCCCCATGGCCGGCATCACCAACGCCCCGTTCCGCACCCTCTGCCGGGAGTTCAGCGGCGGCAAGGGGCTCTTCGTGAGCGAGATGATCACGACCCGCGCCCTGGTCGAGCGCAACGAGAAGACCATGCAGCTGATCCACTTCGACGAGACCGAGAAGCCCCGCTCGATCCAGCTGTACGGAGTCGACCCGGCGACGGTCGGCAAGGCGGTCCGCATGATCGTCGAAGAGGACCGCGCCGACCACATCGACCTGAACTTCGGCTGCCCGGTGCCCAAGGTGACCCGCAAGGGCGGCGGCTCCGCCCTCCCGTACAAGCGGAACCTGCTGCGCGCGATCCTGCGCGAGGCGGTCGCGGGCGCCGGTGACCTGCCGGTCACCATGAAGATGCGCAAGGGCATCAACGACGACCACCTCACCTACCTGGACGCCGGCCGCATCGCCGTCGAGGAGGGCGTCACCGCCATCGCCCTGCACGGGCGCACCACCGCCCAGCACTACGGCGGCACCGCCGACTGGGACGCCATCGCGCGGCTCAAGGAGCACGTGCCGGAGATCCCCGTGCTCGGCAACGGCGACATCTGGTGCGCCGAGGACGCGCTGCGCATGGTCCGCGAGACGGGCTGCGACGGCGTGGTCGTGGGGCGTGGCTGCCTCGGCCGTCCGTGGCTGTTCAACGACCTGGTCGCGGCCTTCGAGGGACGCCCCGAGGACTTCCACAAGCCGACGCTGCGCGAGGTCGCGGCCACCATGCACCGGCACGCCCAGCTGCTGGGGGAGTGGATCGGCGACGAGGCGCGCGGGGTGATCGACTTCCGTAAGCACGTGGCCTGGTACCTCAAGGGGTTCTCGGTGGGTTCCGAGATGCGGAAGAAGCTCGCGGTCACCTCGTCGCTCGCCGAGTTGAACGCTCATCTGAGCGAGCTCGACCTGGACCAGCCGTGGCCCGAGAGCGCGGACGGCCCGCGCGGCCGGACGTCCGGAAACAACCGGGTTGTCCTCCCGGATGGCTGGCTGAAGGATCCGTACGACTGCGCGGGCGTGAGTGAGGATGCCGAACTGGACACGTCCGGGGGCTGAGAATCAGCTGACAAACTGTGCCACCGGCGGCGTGACATACGCCACGCATGGGTGGGGTTGCGCTCACATGAGCGCGAAAATCACGGGTATGACTTCCAAAGGGTGGCACTGGGTGCCACCCTTTGTTCGTTCAAGAGTTGAACACAAATGTATCGATGATCGCTCATCCGAGCGGTGACAGGCCTCAGGAGGCCCTCCCGTCTTCGGGAGGTGAACGCTCTTCGTATGTTCTGGCTACTCATTGGTTACTTTCGATCTGGTGGCGCACGAGTGGTTACAGCCACATGACGGCCAAGTGGACGTACCCAGAAGCCTTCGATCTGGGTATGTTCCTGGCCGTCAGGGCAGCCACCGAGTCCTCGAGGAGTCGAGACCCGTGTCGGAAAACAAAGATCAGAAGTTCGTCTACGACTTCACCGAGGGAAACCGCGACCTCAAGGACCTTCTCGGCGGCAAGGGGGCCAACCTCGCCGAGATGACCAACCTGGGTCTGCCGGTCCCTCCCGGCTTCACCATCACCACCGAGGCCTGCAAGGTCTACCTCGCCAGCGGTGAGGCTCCGGCCGCGCTGCGCGACGAGGTCAGCGCCCACCTGGCCGCCCTCGAGGCGAAGATGGGCAAGAAGCTCGGCCAGTCGGACGACCCGCTGCTGGTCTCCGTGCGCTCCGGCGCCAAGTTCTCCATGCCGGGCATGATGGACACGGTCCTCAACATCGGCCTCTCCGACGAGTCCGTGGCCGGCCTTGCCTCCCAGGCCGGCAACGAGCGCTTCGCGTGGGACTCGTACCGCCGCCTCATCCAGATGTTCGGCAAGACCGTCCTCGGCGTCGAGGGCGAGCTCTTCGAGGAAGCCCTCGACGAGGCCAAGGCCGCCAAGAAGGTCACCGTCGACACCGACCTCGACGCCGCCGACCTCAAGAAGCTGGTCACCCGCTTCAAGAAGATCGTCTCCAAGCAGGCCGGCCGCGAGTTCCCGCAGGACGCCCGCGAGCAGCTGGACCTCGCCGTCGAAGCGGTCTTCAACTCCTGGAACACCGACCGCGCCAAGCTCTACCGCCGCCAGGAGCGCATCCCGAGCGACCTGGGCACCGCGGTCAACATCTGCTCCATGGTGTTCGGCAACCTCGGCCCCGACTCCGGCACCGGCGTCGCCTTCACCCGCGACCCGGCCAGCGGCCACGCGGGCGTCTACGGCGACTACCTGCAGAACGCCCAGGGCGAGGACGTCGTGGCGGGCATCCGCAACACCGTCCCGCTGGCGGACCTGGAGTCGATCGACAAGGCCTCGTACGACCAGCTCATGACGATCATGACGACGCTGGAGACCCACTACAAGGATCTCTGCGACATCGAGTTCACCATCGAGCGCGGCCAGCTGTGGATGCTGCAGACCCGCGTCGGCAAGCGCACCGCCGGCGCCGCCTTCCGCATCGCCACCCAGCTCGTGGACCAGGGCCTGATCGACGAGGCCGAGGCGCTCCAGCGCGTCAACGGCGCCCAGCTGGCGCAGCTGATGTTCCCGCGCTTCGACGAGGACGCCAAGACCGAGCTGCTCGGCCGCGGCATCGCCGCCTCCCCGGGCGCGGCCGTCGGCAAGGCCGTCTTCGACTCGTACACGGCCGTCAAGTGGTCGCGCTCCGGCGAGAAGGTCATCCTGATCCGCCGCGAGACCAACCCGGACGACCTGGACGGCATGATCGCCGCCGAGGGCATCCTGACCTCGCGCGGAGGCAAGACCTCGCACGCCGCCGTCGTGGCCCGCGGCATGGGCAAGACCTGCGTCTGCGGCGCCGAGGACCTCGAAGTCGACACCAAGCGCCGCCGTATGACGGTCGGCGGCAAGGTGGTCGAGGAGGGTGACGTCGTCTCCATCGACGGCTCCACCGGCAAGGTCTACCTCGGTGAGGTACCCGTCGTACCGTCCCCGGTCGTCGAGTACTTCGAGGGCCGCATGCACGCCGGCGCCGACGACGCCGACGAGCTGGTCCAGGCCGTCCACCGGATCATGGCGTACGCGGACCGCGTCCGCCGGCTGCGGGTGCGCGCCAACGCCGACAACGCCGAGGACGCGCTGCGCGCCCGCCGCTTCGGGGCCCAGGGCATCGGCCTGTGCCGCACCGAGCACATGTTCCTCGGCGAGCGCCGCGAGCTGGTCGAGCACCTGATCCTCGCGGACACCGACAAGGAGCGCGAGGAGGCACTGAGCGCCCTCCTGCCGCTCCAGAAGAAGGACTTCGTCGAGCTGTTCGAGGCGATGGACGGACTGCCCGTCACCGTCCGCCTCCTCGACCCGCCGCTGCACGAGTTCCTGCCCGACATCACCGAGCTGTCGGTGCGCGTCGCCCTCGCCGAGGCCCGCAAGGACGCCAACGAGAACGACCTGCGCCTGCTTCAGGCCGTGCACAAGCTGCACGAGCAGAACCCGATGCTGGGTCTGCGCGGTGTCCGTCTCGGCCTGGTCATCCCCGGTCTGTTCGCCATGCAGGTCCGGGCGATCGCCGAGGCCGCGGCCGAGCGCAAGAACGCCAAGGGCGACCCGCGCGCCGAGATCATGGTCCCGCTCGTGGGCACCGTCCAGGAGCTGGAGATCGTCCGCGAGGAGGCCGACGCGGTCATCGCCGAGGTCGAGGCCGCCACGGGCACCAGCCTCAAGCTGTCCATCGGCACGATGATCGAGCTGCCCCGCGCCGCCCTCACGGCCGGGCAGATCGCCGAGGCCGCGCAGTTCTTCTCCTTCGGTACGAACGACCTGACCCAGACGGTGTGGGGCTTCTCCCGCGACGACGTCGAGGCCAGCTTCTTCACCGCGTACCTGGAGAAGGGCATCTTCGGGGTCTCGCCGTTCGAGACCATCGACAAGGACGGCGTCGGCGCGCTGGTCCGCAGCGCGGTCCAGGCCGGCCGGGCGACCCGCCCCGACCTGAAGCTCGGCGTCTGCGGCGAGCACGGCGGCGACCCGGAGTCGGTCCACTTCTTCCACGAGGTGGGTCTCGACTACGTCTCCTGCTCGCCGTTCCGGATTCCGGTGGCGCGCCTGGAGGCCGGCCGTGCCGCCGCCGAGGCGAAGGGCAGCGACAGCCGCTGAGCCCCTCCAGGCCTGACACGGCCCGCTGACTGCGCGTCCGCCCCCGGGTTCCCTGACCCCCGAGGGCGGACGCGCCTCTTTTTTGTTGTTCAACAAATCTTTACGCCAGCAGGCGGTGGACGGATCCCCACCCGTCCACCGCCTGCTGTCTATCTGCCAGACACGTCGGCGCTTCCCGGTGCGACCGACCGCCAGGCCCCGCAAAGCCCCCCACGGCCTTCACGGAGCGTTTCGGTCGCACCGGAGTGTGCCTGGCGGAGTACAGGATTTCGGTTGTCACGCCCCCGCCGAAAGGGGTTTCAACTGTGGCTGAAAGGGCGTGGTGACGTCGTGTGACGGCATGCATACTCATGAGGCGGGGGGATTGCGGTTGCACAGGTGGGGGTTCGGTGCTGCGTATCCATTTCACTGGAGTGGACCTGGCACGCGTACGGATGGCAGGGCGTCCCGATGCGTTGTGGGAAACGATTCTGAGTTTTCACCGCTTAAGAGACCGGCGTGATGCGCGGCTCTTCGGTGAATGGCGTACTGAAACCCGGAGCAGGTTGAATAGTGAAACACGCTTGCTCGGTGCGCTCATACCGAGTCGTGGTTATTTTCCCGATTTCCTGACCCCTGTGGAGGGGCAGTACGGGTGGGACGTGGGACTGGACGCCCTGCGCGGGATCCGCCCCGAGCGGATGCGGCGCGAGCTCGCGCTGCTGGGCGCGGGCACCGGCGTCGGGGCCGCGTTCGGCATGCCCTCGGCCGTCAGCGGAGGCGCCGACGCGCCGGTCCCGCGGCGGCTGCGGGACTTCATGGAGGGCGGTACCAAGCACCTGCCGAGGCTGCTGGGCGAGCTGCGCGGCTACCACCGGGCGGCCGTGGAGCCGTACTGGAGCCACATCCAGGCCCAGATCGAGGCCGAGCGGGCCGCGCGCGGCCGGGCCCTGCTGGACGGGGGCGCGGACGAGCTGCTGGCCTCACTGCCCCCGATGCTGCGCTGGCGGGCACCGGTCCTGGAGTGCGACTACCCCGTGGACCGCGACGTCCGGCTGCGGGGGCGCGGGCTGCTGCTCCAGCCGTCGTTCTTCTGCCGGCGCACCGCCGTGACCTTGCACGACCCGGAGCTGCCCCCGGTGCTGGTCTACCCGGCCGCCGCGCAGCTGGCCTCGGCATCCGCCGCGGGCGAATCGATTCGGCCCCTGGAGGAGCAGCGCCAGCGCACGCTGGGCAAGCTCGTCGGGCACACCCGCTCGGTCGTGCTGCGGGCCATCGGCGACGGCGCCACCACCAGCGAGCTGGCCCGCCGGGCCGGGGTCTCGCTGGCCTCCGCGAGCCAGCACGCCTGCGTGATGCGCGAGGCGGGCCTGGTCACCACCCTGCGCCGGGGCAACGCCGTCCTGCACACGGTGACCCCGCTGGGGGCCGCGTTGCTGAAGGGCGGAGCGGTGGCCTCCTGACCCGGCCGAAGCCGGCTGCGGCAGCCGGCCGCGCCGGTCGGCCGCGCCAGTCGACGAGGGCCCCCGGACCGGTCATTCCACCGGGGGCCCTCGCGCGCGGCCGGTACGCCCGCGATCCGCACGAAGTGACGAACGGCGGGACTTCGCGCCCTGGGCCGCCCGTGCGTGCGCCAGGATGGTGAAGCCATGAACCAGTCCGCCGCGGACAACGACATCTCCGGCCGCGCCGACCTCACCGTCGTGCTGCGCCGCTTCTACACCGCCGCTTTCGCCGACCGGCGGATCGGGCCGTTCTTCACCGAGATCGCCGGCACGGACCTGGAGGTCCACCTGCCCCGGATCACGGACTTCTGGGAGCGGGCCCTGTTCCGTACGGCCGACTACGGGCGCGACGCATTCGGCCCGCACGCCGCCCTGCACGCGGCGCGCGCGATGACCGCCGAGGACTTCGGGCGCTGGATACAGCTGTGGAACGCCGCCGTCGACGGCCTGCACCGGGGGCCGAACGCGGAGCGGGCGAAGGCGACGGGCGAGCGGATCGCCCTGGCCCTGCACAAGCGGCTGGCCGGGCCGGACCCCGCGCTGCTCCACCGGAAGGACGCCCGCGGCTTCGTCCCGCTGGCCGCCCTGGAGCTCCGCTCCCCGGCCTGACCTGCGCAGATGTGCCTCGCCCGGCGGCTCGCGGCGGGCTTCGACGCAATCCTCGGAGAAATTTCCGCGGGAGCGATGAGTTTTCCCGGCCCCCCGGGTCTATCTCTCGAAAGCGCACACGAGACGCGCATGCGAGACGCACACATGAGAGAAAGAGGGACCGAGATGCCCACCATGATCTTCGTCAACCTGCCGGTCAAGGACATCGAGGCCACCAAGGCGTTCTGGGGCAAGCTCGGCTACTCCTTCAACCCCCAGTTCAGCGACGAGGTGACCGGCTGCCTCGTCATCAGCGACACGATCTTCGCGATGCTGATGACCGAGGCCCGCTTCAAGGACTTCGCGACCAAGGAGGTCGCGGACGCCACGAAGACCACCGAGGTGATGCTCGCCCTGAGCGCGGAGAGCCGGGAGCAGGTCGACGAGGTGGTCGGCGCCGCCCTCGCGGCGGGTGCCACCGAACCCCGCCCGGCC
Source organism: Streptomyces sp. NRRL S-244 (assembly GCF_000717915.1). Taxonomy (GTDB): domain Bacteria; phylum Actinomycetota; class Actinomycetes; order Streptomycetales; family Streptomycetaceae; genus Streptomyces. The sequence continues at coordinate 1,645 of NZ_JOCX01000043.1, read as the reverse complement.
CAGGACCTCGGCTTCATGTACGGCCGCGCCTTCGAGGACCTGGAGGGCCACGTCTGGGAGTACGTCTGGATGGACCCGGCGGCCGTCCAGGGCTGATGCCCCGCTACGCCACCGCCGCCGAGGTCACGGCGGTCCGCACCGGGCAGGTCCGGACCGCCGCCCCCTCGCCGCTGTCACCCGGGCGGAACGCGCACCTCAGCGCCCGGGTTAAGGGTCGGTGAGGCGTCCCTCAAGGGCGGCTTAAGGATGGGTTCGGGCAGGTCGGCGGCGCTCGGACCGCCCTTAGCGTGATCCGTGTGCGAGATGCGGTGATGCGGGTCAAGGGCGGGATGCTCGGTGGTGCGGGGCTGGTGGCGCTGGTGTGGGCGGCCCAGGTGCGGCCCTCCGCGCGGCTCGACGCGCTGTTCGCGACCGCCGCCCACCTCACCGGCCTGCTCGCCGGGTACGGGGTGCTCGTCCTGCTCTTCCTGATGGCCCGGGTGCCCTCCGTCGAGCACGGGGTCGGCGCCGACCGGCTCGCCCGCTGGCACGCGCGGGGCGGCCGGCACGTGTTGCTGCTGTGCTTCGGGCACGCCCTCTTCGCCCTGTGCGGATACGCCGTCCACGAGGGCGTCGACGTGGCCTCCGCCGTCCGGGAGCTGTTCGGCTACCCGGCGGTGGCCGCCGCCTTCGCCGGGACGGCCCTGCTGGCCGCCGTCGGGGTGAGCTCCGCCCGGGCCGTACGCCGCCGGGTCAGCCACGAAACCTGGCGCGGGGTCCACCTCCTCGTCTATCTCGCCGCCTCCCTGGCCTTCGGCCACCAGCTCGCCGGGCCCGATCTCGCCCTGGCCGGCTGGTTCTGGGCCCTCGCCCACGCCACCGTCGCCGTCCTGCTGGTCTGGTACCGGGCCGTGGTCCCCGTACGGCAGGCCCTGCGGCACGCGCTGCGGGTGGCCGAGGTACGGGTCGAGGGGCCCGGGGTGGTCTCCGTCCTCGTGCACGGGGAGCACCTGGCGGAACTGCGCGCGGAGCCGGGCCAGTTCCTGCGCTGGCGGTTCCTGCAACGGCGGCTGTGGCACACCGCCCTGCCGTTCTCGCTGTCCGCGCCCGTCCAGGGACACGCCCTGCGGATCACCGTGAAGGCGCTCGGCGGGCACTCCCGCCGGATCCGCCGACTGCGCCCCGGGACCAGGGTCATCGCCACCGGGCCGTTCGGGGCGCTCACCGCCGCCCGGCGGACCCGGCCCAAGGTGCTCCTCATCGCGGGCGGGGTCGGCATCACGCCGATGCGGGCGCTGTTCGAGACGCTGCCCGGCGGGCCGGGGGAGATCACGCTGCTCTACCGGGCCGGGGCCGCGGAGCACCTCGTACTGCGGTCCGAGCTGGAGGCCATCGCCGCCGAGCGGCAGGCCGGGCTGCACTACCTGCTCGGGTCTTCCGACGCCGCCTACGATCCGCTGGCCCCGCAGGCGTTGCTCGCGCTGTTGCCGGACCTGACCGAGCACGACGTATACCTCTGCGGGCCGCCGGGGATGGCCGAGGCGACGCGGAGCGCGCTGCTGCGGGCCGGGGTGCCGGCCGGGCGCGTCCATTCCGAGTGCTTCAGCTTCTGACCCCGACCCCGCCGACGTCCCCACCCCGCCGACGCCCCGACCCCGCCGACGTC
>NZ_JOCX01000042.1 GCF_000717915.1 Streptomyces sp. NRRL S-244 | reverse complement strand
CACCCCGACGCCGACCCCGCCGCCGCCGTCCCCGACGCCCGAGCCGCCCCCGAAGCCGACTCCGCCGCCCGCGCCGCCGCCTCCGCCCGCGCCGAAGCCGGTGCCGCCGCCCCCGCGCGCGCCGCAGGCGAAGCCCCGGCCGGAGCCGCCCGCGCCGGTCCCGCCGAAGCCGGTGCCGCGGCCGCCGCTCCAGGCGAAGGCACCGGACCCCGTGGTGACGCCGCCGCCCCCGCCCCCGAAGAAGCCGGTGGCCAGGCCGGCTTACCGCACGGCGGCCGCCAAGCGGCCCGAGCACCACATCTCACCGGTGACCTTCACCTTGATGACCGCGGCCCCCGCGGTGCTCGCGATCGTCGCGCTGCGGCCTCGCTAGACGCGGCCTGGATCCGCCGCCCCGCACACCACCTTTGTGACCGATTGGGAGTCATCTTGTCGGAATGGCTCGTCCTGACCCTCGCGATGGCGGCGGCCTGCGCCGTGGTGCTGTCCATCGCCTTCTTCAACCACCGGCGGATCGGCGACGACGACGATCCCAACGAGACCCCGGACGTCATCGAGTACATGACGATGATGATCGGGGTGATCTACGCGATCGTGCTGGGTCTGGCGATCGCCGGTGTCTGGGAGGGCCGCGGGGCCGCCCAGGAGTACGTGCGCCAGGAGGCGCAGGCCCTGCACGAGATCAGCGTCCGATCGGAGGTCTACCCGGCCGACGTGCGCAAGAAGATCCGGTCCGACGTCGACGCGTACGTGACGTACGTGGTGGACACCGAGTGGAAGGAGATGGCCGACCACGGCGATCTCACCGACCGCAGCGCGGAACTGCTGGAGCGCATCCGCCGGGACGTCACGGACTACGAACCGCAGACCGACCACGAGGGGCAGGCGTACCAGCCGCTGGTGGACCAGGTCGCCCTGGTCGACGACGCCCGCAGCGCCCGCGGCCAGGGCGCCGGGGCGACGATGCCGGGGGTGGTGTGGTTCGGGCTGATCGCCGGGGCGCTGGTCACGGTGGGCCTGGTCTTCACCCTGCAGATCCGCCGTTCGTTCCGGGAACTGCTGCTGGCGGGCCTGTTCAGCGCGCTGATCGCCTTCCTGCTGTTCCTGATCTGGGACTTCGACGCGCCGTTCGGCCGGGGCATCGCGGCGACCGCCGAGCCGTTCCTCGCGCAGTTCCCCCATCTGCCGCTCGGCGACTGATCGGCACCGCGCCGCAAACCGGGGACGGGCCCGCCGTCCCCGGTTCGGCCCATCCCTGTGCCCCATTCGCCCGTTCCTGATCGCGGGTCACCGCGACCGGACCTAGCGTGTCGGACATCGAGGCGCACGACCCCCCACGTGCGGAAACCGTTCCGCGGCTGCTCCTCGGAGATCCGGAGACCAACCATGGGTGCGATACGCAGCAACGCCACCGCCCTGCTGAGCGCCGGCGCCACGTGCGCCGTACTCGCGCTCGGCGCCCTCGGCGCGCCCTCCGCGACCGCGGCCGAGGCCCAGCCCATCACCTCGTTCGGCTTCGCCATCACCCCGTCGACGGTCGCCCCCGGCGGCCGGACGGTGCTCTCCGTCACCGGCTGCAACGCCGCCTACGCCACCGTCTCCTCCGGGGTCTTCGACACCGTGAGCATCGCGCGCGGCCAGACCGCCCGAGTGACCGTGGACCGCGACGCCCGGCGCGGAGCCGTGTATTCCGTCACCTTCACCTGCAACGGCGAGAACGGTTCGGCGGACCTCACCATCACCGGCGGCACCACCAAGCCCACCACCAGCTCCACCTCCGCCTCCACGTCGACAGCCGCCTCCGCGGCCTCCCGGGGTGCCTCCCTCGGCGTCCGCGGCGGTCTGGGCGGCAGCGTGGCCGGCATGGATCCCCGGGAGCTCGGCGCGGGCGCCGCGCTCTTCCTCGCGGCCGCCGGCGGTACGGCGTACGTACTGCGCCGCCGCGCCTCCACCCGCGGCCACTAGGGGGTGTCCGCACAGTCCTGCCTGGCCCGCGGCGTCTGGTGCCGCGCCTCGCCGCGTTGTCGGGGCGCCCGAGTAACTGCGGACACCCCCTAAGTTCTGCCGTCAAGTCCCGCACATTCCCGGAGCACCGACCGCCGGTCGCCCCGAGTCCTGGGCGGGATTCGGGGCGACCGGCGGTTCCCGGGCTGCTGCGGGCTGCGCAGGGCCCGACCGGGGAGGGCCCGGCCGTCAGGCCCGCCCGCGCAGCGGACGGCGCCGGCGCATCACGTGCGCACCCGCGCCCAGGGCCGCGGCGCCGACCAGGCCCGACCCGATGGCGGTCTCGGCGGTGGACGGGCCGAACGAGCCGCCGATACCGCCCTGTGCGCCGTTGCCCCGGAGGATGGTGAACCGGTGCGTGGCGACCAGGCTGTTGTCGTGGCACTTGACCGACAGCGTGTGGTTGCCCGGCGAGGCGTGGTTGAAGATCCGGACGGTGGCGAAGCCGATGGAGCCGGCCGACAGGTTCGTCTGGGGAAAGTTGCCGGCCGACCAGACCGTGCCGCCGTGGCGGCACCCGGCCGCGCTGACCTGCATCGTCGAGCCTTGGTGCACGGAGTACGGATTGACGGTGACATTGCTCGGGCCATTGCCGTTGTTGCCCCCGAAGCCGCCGTTGCCACCCTGACCCGACGGAGATCCGCCCAGTGGGTCCGACGGGTTCGCGGCGGCGAACGGGGTACTGAGCCCGACGGCGAAGACGGCCGCCGCGGCCACGGTGAGGGCGCGGAGAACACGCATGGTGGAACCTCCAGCGGAAAGCGCCCCGGAGCGGTCGCCCGGGAAGATCGACGAGAACGCCTCCCACGACGAACCCTCGGGGCGGCTCGCAACCAGCGCATTTCCGACTTTGGGCCGCAAGGTTGAGCGACACGCCGAGGCGCGCGCGGATCGTCTGACGGATCCGCAGGTCACGACCCGTCAGGCATTTATGTGACGAATACCTGGATGGGCGCACCCCTTCCGGACGCGCCGCCACCCGTTCGCCCTTCACCGATCGCCGTCTTGCGCACGCAGCCTTAGCGTGCGTGGGGAAGGGCGTACAGGGGTGGGACAAGAACGCGGGTCGGGACCCCCGCGTCGGGAAGGGAGAGCCATGACCGAGGACGAGAGCGAGCAGCCACCGAGACGACGATCCCCCTGGGGCGTGCTCGCACTGGTCATGCTCAGCGGCCTCGCCATGATGCGCAACGGAGCGGACATCGGCGAAGGTCCGCCGCAGCCGACCGCCGCGGCGGCGGTCGGGGTGCCGGCCGAGCAGCTGCCGGCGGCTCCGCCGGTGCAGGGTGAGCAGCCGATGCACCAGGCCGCGCCGCGCCCGGAGGTGCAACCGCTGGAGCACTCGTCGGTCCAGCGCATCCGCATCCCCAACATCAAGGTGGACGCGCCCGTGATGACGGTCGGGCTGGACGCGCAGGGCTGGATCGAGGCCCCGCCTCCGCAGGACCCGAATCTGGCCGGCTGGTACCTCAACGGGATCTCGCCGGGCCAGCGCGGCTCGGCGGTGATCGTGGGCCATGTCGACAACGCGAGCGGCCCGGCGGTCTTCTACGGCCTCGGTTCGCTGCGCAAGGGCAACCACATCGAGGTGGAGCGGTACGACGGGCGCACGGCGGTGTTCGAGGTGTACGGGGTGGAGGTCTTCTCGAAGGAGACGTTCCCCGGAGCCCGGGTGTACGGGGACAACGGGCACGCGGAGCTCCGGGTGATCACCTGCGGCGGCGGCTACTCCAAGGCCCGGGGCTACGACGGCAACGTCGTCGTCTTCGCCCGGATGGTGCAGACCCGCTGAGCGGCGGGGCCGCCGCCGGGCCGCGCCGCCCTGTCCCGGAGGACGTTCCTCAGCGGGGCGGCAGCGCGGGCAGCGTCATCCGGTAGCCCCGGGCCAGGAGTTGGGGCAGGTACGTGCTCACCGCCTGCACGCTCTGCGAGCGGTCGCCGCCCGCGTCGTGGTTCAGCACGATCACGCCGGGCGCCGCGCCCTTGAGGACGTTCGAGACGATCGTGGTGGTGCCCGGCTCCTTCCAGTCAAGGGTGTCCACCGTCCAGGCGAGCGGCTCCATGCCCAGCTCGGCCCCGATCTCGAACGCCGCGCGGTTCCACGCCCCGTACGGCGCCCGGAACCACTGCGGCGCCTCCCCCACCGCCTGCTGTACGACCTCGCTCGTCCGGGCGATCTCGGAGGCGAGGGCGGGCCGGCTCAGCGTGGGGATGAGCGGATGGGTCCAGGTGTGGTTGCCGATGACGTGGCCCTCGGCGGTCATCCGGCGCAGCAGGTCCCGGTTGTCGGTGGCCATCTCCCCGCACACGAAGAACATGGCGCGGACGCCGTACCGGGCGAGGGTGTCGAGGATGGCGGGCGTGTAGCGCGGGTCGGGCCCGTCGTCGAAGGTGAGCACCATGGCGCTCGCCGTGCTCGCGTCGGGCGGCAGTTCCAGGATGGGCCGGGTCCGTACGGCGGGCCGCGCGGCGGGCGGGCGCAGCGGGGCCTCGGCGGTCATGGGGCTCAGCCGGTACGCGGCCTGGCCGGGCGCCTGCGGCCGCAGGGCGCGCACCCCGCCCGGTCCGGCGGCTCCCCCGGGTCCGGGCTGTCCGGCCGCCGCGCCGCCGCCGGGAGCGGCGCCGAGGCCGGCGCCGGGTGCGCCGCCCGCCGTGTTCTGGCCGGGCGCGCCGGTCTCGCCGCCGGTGAGCAGTCCGGAGGCCGCGGCGACTCCGAGGAAGACGGCGGTACGCAGGAGCACGCGTCGCCCTACTGTCGGCTCGTCATTTTTCATTATTACTACGTATCAACGACATCCCCGCAGATGTCGAGAGGCGCGAACGCGCGCGCTGCCCCTCACCCGATCAGCCGCGCCGCACCAGCGGGAACGGCAGCGTCTCGCGGATCGTGAGGCCCGTGAGGAACATGACCAGCCGGTCGACGCCGATGCCCAGGCCGCCCGTCGGCGGCATCGCGTACTCCAGCGCGTCCAGGAAGTCGTTGTCGAGCTCCATCGCCTCCGGGTCGCCGCCCGCGGCGAGCAGCGACTGGGCGGTGAGCCGGCGCCGCTGCTCCACCGGGTCCGTCAGCTCCGAGTAGGCGGTGCCCAGTTCAGTCCCGAAGGCGACGAGGTCCCAGCGCTCGGCGAGCCGCGGGTCCCCCCGGTGCTGCCGGGTCAGCGGGGAGACGTCGGTGGGGAAGTCCTTGTAGAAGGTGGGCAGCTTGGTCTTCTCCTCCACCAGCCGCTCGTACATCTCCAGCACCACGTCGCCGCGGGTGTTCTCGGGCGTGTGCGGGACGGCCGCCCGGTCGCAGAGCCGCCGCAGCACGTGCTCCTCGGTGTCGGCGTCGACCTCCTCCCCGAGCGCCTCGCTGATCGCCCCGTACATCGTCTTGACCGGCCAGACCCCGGAGATGTCGTGGACGACGAGCTTGCCGTCCGGGCCCGCCTTGTGGGCGACCGGCGAGCCGAAGGCGGCGGTCGCGGCGCCCTGGATCAGCTCGCGCGTGAGGTTCAGCATCACGTCGTAGTCGGCGAAGGCCTGGTAGGCCTCCAACATCGTGAACTCGGGATTGTGCTTGTAGGAGACGCCCTCGTTGCGGAAGGTGCGGCCCATCTCGAAGACCTTCTCCAGGCCGCCGACGCACAGCCGCTTCAGGTACAGCTCGGGCGCGATGCGCAGGTACAGGTCGAGGTCGTAGGCGTTGATGTGGGTCCGGAAGGGGCGGGCGTTGGCCCCGCCGTGGATCTGCTGGAGCATCGGGGTCTCGACCTCCAGGTAGCCGCGGTCCAGCAGCCCCTGGCGCAGTGCCTGGACGGCCGCGGAGCGGGCCCGTACGACGTCCCGCGCCTCGGGGCTCGCGACCAGGTCGAGGTAGCGGCGCCGCACGCGCGCCTCGGGGTCGGCGAGACCCTTGCGTTTGTCCGGCAGCGGGCGCAGGCATTTGCCGGTGAGCTGCCAGGAGGAGACCACGAGGGAGGGCTCGCCGCTGCGGCTGGCGCCGATCTCGCCGCTCGCGACCACGTGGTCGCCGAAGTCGACCTGGGAGGTGAAGGAGTCCAGTACGCCCGCGCCGCTCTCGTCGCGGGTGAGCATCAGCTGTATGTCCCCGGACCAGTCGCGCAGGACGGCGAAGACCACGCCGCCGAGGTCGCGTACGAGCATCACCCGGCCGGCGAGCGTGGCCTGTTCCCCGGAGCGGGCGCCGGGCGCGTGCCCGGGGCCCGGCGCGTGCCCGGGGCCGGGGCCCGGCGCGTGCCCGGGGAGGGCGGCCCTCAGCTCGGCCACGGTGTGGGTGCGCTGCCGGATGCCGACGGGGTACGGGTCGGTGCCGGCCGCCCGGATCCGCTCCATCTTGTCGTGGCGGACGCGGACCTGTTCGGGCAGCCGCTCGGCCCGCGCCGCCGTTTCCGACTCCACGTCCACGAGGTCGAGGGCGAGGGAGTCGATGGACGGCAGCCCCTCGGTGCTGGCGGGCGCGGTGAGCCCCTTGGCGTGCCCGTTGCCCCACAGTTTGCGCAGGCTGGGTACGGAGACGAAGCCCTCGGCGATGCCGGAGGCGAGGCTGACCCGGGCGAGCGAGCCGGCGTCCTGGTAGCAGAGGAACCGCGGGTACCACTCGGGCCCGTACTTGACGTTCGAGCGGTACAGGGCCTCCAGCTGCCACCAGCGGGAGAAGAACAGCAGCAGCCTGCGCCACAGTTTGAGCACCGGCCCGGCGCCGATCCGGCCGCCCTCCTCGAAGGCGGAGCGGAAGACGGCGAAGTTCAGGGAGATCCGGCGCACGCCCAGGCCCGGCGCGGCGGCGCACAGCTCGGCGACCATGAACTCCATGACGCCGTTGGGGGCGGTGCGGTCGCGTCGCATCAGGTCCAGGGAGATGCCGTCCTTGCCCCACGGGACGAAGGACAGCAGGGCGATCAGCTCGCCCTGCGCGTCGAAGGCCTCGACGAGCAGGCAGTCCCCGTCGGCGGGGTCGCCGAGCCGGTCCAGGGCCATGGAGAACCCGCGCTCGGTCTCCGTGTCGCGCCAGGTGTCGGCGCGCTCGATGATCCGCTGCATCTCCTCGTCGCTGAGGGCGCAGTGGCGGCGGATGAGGGTGGTGGCCCCGGTGCGCTTGACGCGGTTGACGGCCTGGCGGGTGACGCGCATGTCGCGGCCGTCGAGGTCGAAGTGGGCGACGTGCAGGATCGCCTCGTCGCCGAGCTGGAGGGCGCTGAGCCCGGAGCGGGCGTACGCGGTCGCCCCCTCCTCGGAGGCGCCCATGACGGCGGGCTGCCAGCCGTGGCGGCGGGCGACGGTGAGCCAGGCGTCCACGGCGGCGGACCAGGCGGCGGGGTCGCCGACCGGGTCGCCGCTGGCGAGGCAGACGCCGGCCTCGACGCGGTAGGTGACACCGGCCCTGCCGTTGGGGGCGAACACGACGGCCTTGTCGCGGCGGGTGGCGAAGTAGCCGAGGGAGTCGCTGCGGCCGTAGGCGCCGAGCAGCGCCCGGATGCGGGGCTCCTCGTCCCCGTGCAGGGCGGCGGTCAGCCGCTGGGAGCGGAACAGGGTCGAGGCGGCGTTCAGCAGGGCGAGGGCGCCGAAGAGGCCGAGGAAGAAGTACAGCGGGCGGGGCGGGTGGCCGTCGAACTGGCGGGGCGAGACGAGGCCGCCGAAGACCTGCCGGGCGGCCCAGTCCAGCCACTGCCCCTTGGGCAGGGTGCCGGGGAACAGCGCGACCAGCCCCCACCCGGCGAGGACGGCGACGAGCAGGCCGAGGCCCAGGACGAGCATCGCGCGCCAGAAGGCGCCGGGCCGGGAGGCGGCGTAGAACTCCTTGCGGGCGGCGATCAGGACCACGAGGGCCGCGACGGCGATGGCCATCGAGGGGCCGCCGATCCAGTAGTACTCGTCCGCGATGATCAGGACGTCGACCAGCAGGAGCAGGGCCAGATAGGTGACGACGATCCACCACGCGACCTTCTTGCGGGTGCCGAGGGCGGCGGCGAGCAGGAAGAGGAAGACGGCGTAGGCCAGGTTGGCGCTGACCGGCACCACGATCTCGTCGAGGAAGCGCACGATGTGCCGCAGCAGGTGGCGCAGCGTCGGGGAGAGCGCCAGTACGGCGCACAGGAGTCCGAGCGTTCCGAAGAACGCGGCGAACGCGTCGGGCACCCGGTTGAGGAAGCGGTTCCGGGTGCCCCGGGTCTCCTCCACGGTGGCACTCATGATTCGCACTGTAGGGAGGCCCGCGCTGCGGCGCGCGGCGAAGCGCTTAACCTCGGGAGGGTGACTGAGCACGTGAACACGGGATTCGAACGCGGTACGGACGGTCCGAAGGTGATCCTCGCCGGGGTGGACGGGTCGGACTCCTCCCTGCGGGCGGCGGCGTACGCGGCGGGGCTGGCCCGGCGGCAGCACGCGCTGCTGGCGCTGGTGTACGTCCAGCCGGTGATGCCGGCCGGGGCCTCGCTGGGCGCACCGGTGGCCGACACCACCGGGGAGATCGCGGAGGGGCTGGTGGCCGAGATCCGGGACGCGGCGGAGCGGCTCAAGGGCATCTACGAGGTGCGCTGGCAGTTCCACACCTTCCGCGGCGATCCGTACGCGGGCCTGGTGAGCGCGGCGGACGAGCTCAAGGCGGACGCGGTGGTGGTCGGCGCCTCGGAGCAGGCCGGGCACCGGATCATCGGCTCGGTGGCGGTCCGCCTGGTCAAGGCGGGCCGCTGGCCGGTCACGGTGGTTCCGTAACCGGCATGCCCCGGCGGGGGCGCGGCTACTTCGCCATCGTCAGGCCGTCCTTGGCCGCGCCGCGGCTGAGGACGGCTTCGCTGACGGCGTCCTGCGCGTTCTCGTACGCGTCGTCGCCGGGGTCCTGCGCGAGGGCGGCGGGCAGGTTGACGACCTTCCCGGCGGACAGGTCCATCATCTGCGGGATGAACTCGGCCTTGGTGACCTGCCAGCGCCCGCCCGCGGCGGCCGGAGGGGCGAAGGTGAAGCGGCCGATGGAGCCGTAGTTGCCGCGCATGTCCCGCGCGCCGGAGTAGTTGAACATCTCACCGGCGACCTGGTCGCCCATGCCGTAGATGATCCACGTCCCGTTGACCTTCTCGTAGGCCTGCGGGATGTGTGCGTGCGTGCCCAGGATCATGTCGATGTCGGGGCGCCCGCCGCTCTGCGAGGCCGTCAGCTCCTTGCCGAGCGAGAGCTGCTTCTCGTCCGGCTCGGTCTGCCATTCGGTGCCCCAGTGCACGCTGACCAGGACCACGTCCGCGCCCGCCTTCCGGGCGGCCCGCGCATCCGCGATGATCTTGTCCTTCTCCATCAGGTTGACGGCCCACGGCCGGCCCTCCGGCATCGGGTAGCCGTTCGTGTCGTACGTGTACGCGAGGTGCGCGACCTTCGCGGAGCCCGCCGTGTACAGGGTGGGCGTGGCCGCCTCGGCCGCCGTGCGGGCCGAACCGGCGTGCTTCAGCCCGGCCTTGTCGAACTTGTCGAGGGTGCGCTTCAGGCCCTCGGCCCCGGCGTCCAGGGTGTGGTTCGAGGCCGTGGAGCAGCCGTCGTACCCGGCGTCCGCCAGTCCGTCGGCCACTTCCGGCGGGGACTGGAAGGCCGGGTAGCCGGTGAACGGGCCGCCGTCCTCCCCGTACACGGTCTCCATGTGGCAAAGGGCCAGGTCGGCTGCCGAGACCACCGGCTTGACCAGGGAGAACATCGGCCGGAAGTCGTGGCCGTCGCCGTCCGCGTCCGCCGCCGCCCGTTTGATGACCGAATCGTGCGGCAGCACGTCGCCGGTCGCGACCAGGGTGAATCCCTTCGCGGCGCCTTCGGCCGGGGCCGAGTTCGCCCCGGAGCCGGCGGAGGGCGCCGGGGCGCGGGAGTTGCCGAGGCGGGCCGGCGCGGGCTCCTTGCCGGAGGAACAGGCTGCGGCGGCCGCGGCCAGCAGGACAGCCGACAGGAGCGCGAGGGCCTGCCGGGTGTGCTTGGTCATCTGAGCCAGCTCTCATTAGTAGGACTATCTGACCATCTGTAATCCATGGGGATAGACGTCACCAGTCGGGAGGCGGATCCAAAGGGCCCGCACGGCACCCGCCCTCACCCGGGTGGCCGTTCGCCGCGCCGTTCGACCGTTCACCGCCGGGCGCGGCCGCCCACCGGATGACCTGGGCGCTTGGGCGCAACGGCGGGACAGGACGGTTCCCGGGGCGCTCCGTGCAGGTGAGGGTGGGTGCGTCGGAGCCGAACGGACCCAGGAAGGAGGCACTCGTGCCCCTCTCCCCCACCCTCCTGCGCACGGATCCCGAGGCGCTGGCCGAACTCCAGCGCGACCACGGGCGGGCCCTGTTCGGCTTCCTGCTCGGGCTCACGGGCGGGGACTCCCAGCGCGCCGAGGACCTCGTACAGGAGACGCTGGTCCGTGCCTGGCAGCACCCCGAGGTGCTGGAGAGCGCTCACGACTCCATGCGGCCCTGGCTGTTCACGGTGGCGCGGCGGCTGGCGATCGACGCCCGGCGGGCACGGCTGTCCCGCCCGCAGGAGGTGGACCCGGAGGGGCTGGAGCAGGCGCCCGCGCCCGAGGACGCGGTGGCCGGCTCGGTCACGGCGATCGACGTGAGGCGGGCCGTGGGCTCGCTCGGGCCGGAACACCGCGACGTGCTGGTGCAGGTCTACTTCCAGGACCGCTCGGTGGCCGAGGCGGCGGCGGAGCTCGGGATTCCGGCCGGAACGGTCAAGTCCCGTACGTACTACGCCCTGCGCGCGCTCAAGAAGGGCCTCCAGGGATACGGGTACGGCCTCGGCGCCTGAACGAACCGAATGCACGTGGATCGGACACAAAACGCATCGAAATCGGCCTCAGAGCGTTCAAGTTGGGTAAACATGCCCCGTTCCGCAAGTCGCTCGGTGAAGGCTCATGGCTGACGACGGGAAGCTCGACGCGCGGGAGAAGGTGGAACGGTGCAGCCCGAGGGTACGAACGGCACCAGTGACGGCGGGCTCGCGGTGCCCATGGCATGGCTCTACGCGGAGTACATCGCCGACGAACTGCTGCGCACGGGCCGGCTGATCCCGGTCAGTACCCTGGAGTTCCGCGCCGGGCGGGACACGCTCGCGCTGACGATCTACCTCTCCGACGCGGCCGGGGAGCTCTCCGGGATCCGGGTGGTCTCGCAGCTCGACGAGTGGCTGTCGCTGACGGCGTACGGGCATCCCTGGCGCGACTGGGTGGACACCCGGTTCCTCGCGCTGGGCGAGGACGCCAGGGAGCGCGGCCGCGGCGAGGACCCGGACCTGGAGCTGGCCCGGGCGGCCTGGCGCTGGCTGGACCGCACCGAACTGTTCGCCACCAACCTCGACCCGGGCCGGCACGGCCACGCCGACACCCCGCCGGGGCTGGACGAGAACGCGCGGGTGTGGACCCCGGCGTGGCAGCTCGGCCTGCCGCTGGGCCACTTGGCGATGCACCTGTTCTGAGGGCGCCCGTCGTGGCGCGCGCTCCGGGACCGCCGGGACCGCCGGGGCCGCGGTCAGCCGGAGCCGGGGCGGTGATACGGGCCCGGCGCCTCGGCCGGATCCATCACCAGGCCCGTGAAATCGGCCTCGTTGCGCTCGGCCCGGGTGACGTACCAGCGGGCGATCAGCCACATCACCGGATACGCCACCAGGCCGAGCGCCACCCAGACCAACGGCCCCGACGCCGAGCGCGCCGGCGTGAACAGCACCGGCAGCGTCCCGACGAGCAGCGCGAGGACGCCCAGCGCGCCGAGCCCGGCCCGGAGCTGGCTGCGCATCAGGGCCCGGACGTACGTGGCGCCCAGGGTGGTCTGTTCGGAGATCTCCGAACGGGCCGGGGTGTGCGCGGGCGGGCGGCGGCGGGCGGCGCGGGGCACACCCGTGACGATCTCGCGCCGGGGCTGCGGCGGCGGCTGCTGCGGGCGCGCATGCGGCTGCTGCTGGTCGGCCATGGGGCCGGAGTCTACGCAGGCGCACGTCATTTGAGGAGACGGGAGAGCCTGCGGTCGGCGAGCGGCTTCCCGCCGGTCTGGCAGGTCGGGCAGTACTGGAGCGAGGAGTCGGCGAACGACACCGAGCGCACCGTGTCCCCGCACACCGGGCAGGGCTCCCCGGCCCGGCCGTGCACGCGCAGCCCGCTCTTCTTCTCGGCCTTGAGGTTCCCGGCGGCCACGCCGTGCGCGCGCTCCACGGCCTCGCGCAGGGTCCGGCGGACGGCCTCGTACAGGTGGGTGACCTGCTCCTCGTCGAAGGAGGCCGCCAGTTTGAAGGGCGAGACCTTCGCGGCGTGCAGGATCTCGTCGCTGTACGCGTTCCCGATCCCGGCGATGACGCCCTGGTCGCGCAGCACGCCCTTGATCTGGCGCCGCTCCCCCGCCAGGAGCGCGGCGAACGCGTCCCGGTCGAACCCGTCGGCGAGCGGGTCGGGGCCGAGGCGCGCGATGCCGGGCACCTCCTCGGGGTCGCGCACGACGTACACGGCGAGGCGCTTCTGCGTCCCGGCCTCGGTGAGGTCGAAGCCGCCGCCGCCCTCCAGGGCGACGCGGAGGGCGAGCGGCCCCTTGCCGGGGCGCGGCGGCCGGTCGGGCAGGGTGTCCTGCCAGCGGAGCCAGCCGGCCCGGGCCAGGTGGGTGACGAGGTGGAGCTCGCCGATCCGGATCGCCAGGAACTTCCCGTGGCGGGCGGTGGCCCCGGCCGGCTGCCCTTCGAGGGCGCCGAGCGGCGGGTCGTACGTCTTGAGCACGCTGACGGCGAGCGGGAGGACGCGCTCCACCACCCGCCCGGAGAGGTGCTCGTCGAGGAACTCCCGCAGGGCCTCGACCTCGGGCAGCTCGGGCATACCCCCACCTTCCCGCGGGGTCCCCGCCCCGGCTACCCGAACCGGGAGCTGCGCACCGGACCGGGCGAGCGGACGCGGTCGCGCGGGCCTCGGAGCCATCCGGCGGCCACGGCCGCGGTGAAGGTCCGCAGCCCCTCGTCCGGGTCGGCGGGGGTCTGCCCGTCGCCCTCGTCCGGGGCCGGGTCGGCGGTGACGATGTCGCGGGCGATCTCCTCGGCGGGCCGGGGGTCGGCGGGCCACTGACCCTGCTCCGCCCACGGTGCGACGGTGTGCTGGGCCAGCAGGCCGCTGACGTCGGCGGTCACGGCCGGCGGGTCGGTCCAGCAGGTGGCGTGCTCGTACAGGACCTGGCCGTCTGTGCGCCCGTGCAGGGCGGACAGGAGCTCGGTGTCGTGGGCGTTCAGGTCGTACGCCACCACGACGGTGTCCGTGCGCGCCGGGTCGTACGGTACGGCGGGCAGCCCGAGCAGCTCGGCGGCCGCCAGCCCGAGTGCCTGACAGGGCCGGCCGGGCAGCAGGGAGACGGTGCCGGGGCGGCGGCCGGCGGCGTCCAGGACCAGGCCGAGCCGGTCCAGGCCGCGGCGGCACAGCCCGTGCTGGTCGCCGAGGTAGGCGTAGCGGCCGGTCATGCCCGCGTCGAAGCCGTACGGGGAGAGGGTGGCCAACAGCCCGCCGGTGAGGGCGAAGTGCCAGCCGCGCAGGTCCCGCTCGCCGAGTGCGCCGGCGGCCTCGGCGAGCGCGGCCCGGGACAGGATCCGCCGCTGCCGGTCCCGGGCGCCGAGCCACCGGGTGTCCTCGGGGTCCGGCAGGGCGGCGGCCGTCCGGCGGGCGGTGTCGAGGTCGCCGGCGAAGAGGGCGTTGTGGACGAGCAGGTACCGCTCGGGCCAGGGCGCCAGAGCGGCCCCCCGCCCCGCGAGCAGTGCGGCGGCCTCTCCGTGCCGGTGCTCGTCCTCCAGGGCGGAGACCAGTTCCTGCACCAGCCGCCGGGAGTCGGGCACCAGCGCGAGCGCCTGGCGCAGCGGCGCCACGGCGAGGAAGGCGATCCCGTGCTCGACGCAGCCGTAGCCGAGGTCGTAGAGCGCCTGGGGGTCGCGGGGCGTGCGGGCGGCGGCCTTGGCCGCCCGGGCGAGGTCGTCGAAGCCGGCCGCTTCGGCCAGGTGCCTCGTCGCCTTCGCGAGGTCGGCCAGGGGGGCGGTCTCGGCGTGCGGCCGCAGGGTGCGCACGGCCCCTGGAAGATCTCCGGCCTTGATCAGCCGGCGGACGTCGTCTGTCATCTGGGTCATCGCGTTGATCGTCCGGCACGGCCGCGAGCGGCCGCAACGGAATTTGCGTCCGGCCGGGAGCTGCGGGACCTGACGGTGCGACGGGGCCGGTCAGGGCATCACGAACTCGCACCAGACGCATTTGCCGCTGCCCCGGGGTTCCACTCCCCAGACGTCCGCCAGGCGGTCCACCAGCATCAGGCCGCGGCCCGAGACGCCCGATTCGCCCGCTTCGCGGCGGCGCGGGAGGGCGCTGGAGCGGTCCTCGACCTCGACGCGGAGGCGGCGTTCGGGGCTCGTCAGGACCCGGAGGGTCACGATGGCCGGGCCGTCCGTGTGCATCAGGGCGTTCACGATGAGCTCGTCCGCGACGAGTTCGATCTCGTCGGCCCGTTCCCGCGCGCCCCACGCCCGCACCGCCGCGCCGATCATGTGGCGGGCCGCGACCAGCGC
The DNA here is from genome assembly GCF_000717915.1 of Streptomyces sp. NRRL S-244. Lineage (GTDB taxonomy): Bacteria > Actinomycetota > Actinomycetes > Streptomycetales > Streptomycetaceae > Streptomyces. The sequence goes on along the minus strand of NZ_JOCX01000042.1, from coordinate 48,580 downwards.
TTCCGGGTCTCCCGGGGCCACGTGCTGCTGGAGTCGGCCGCCGCCCCGCGGGGTGTCCTCCACCTGGCGGCGCAGCAGGAGCAGCGCCATGTCGTCGTCGCCGCCGCGCTCGTCGATCACCCCGCACAGCCGGTCCGCCAGCCGCCCGAGGTCCGCCGGGCCGCTCCGGATCAGCGCGGAGAGCAGCTGGATCCCGTCGTCGAGGTCCGCGCCGGGGTGTTCCACGAGTCCGTCCGTGCACAGTACGAGCGTTTCCCCCGGATCCAGTTCCACGGTGGTCACCGGGTACTCCAGGCGGCCGAACTCCGCCGACAGGCTCAGCGGCATCCCGCCCTCCACCGCCAGCCGCAGGCAGTCCCCGTCCCGGGTGCGCAGCAGCGGGTCGATGTGCCCGGCGCGGACGACTTGCAGGACGCCCGTCGAGAGGTCGGCCTCGACGTACGTGCAGGTCGCGAACCGGTCGGTGTCCAGCTCGTGCAGGAACACGGAGGCCCGGGCCATGACCGTGCCCGGCGCGTGCCCTTCGGCGGCGTACGCGCGCAGCACGATGCGCAGCTGGCCCATGACCGCCGCCGCGTGCGTGTCGTGGCCCTGGACGTCGCCGATGACGGCCCCGACCCGGCCGCCGGGCAGCGGGATGACGTCGTACCAGTCGCCGCCGATGTCCTGGCCCATCCGGGCGGAGCGGTACCGTACGGCGATCTCCGCGCCCGGCACCGACGGGATCCGGCGCGGGAGCATCGCCTGCTGGAGGCCTTCCGCCAGATCGTGCTCCTGCTCCAGCAGCATCGCCCGCTGGAGGCTCTGCGCGATGCTGCTGCCCAGTGCGATCAGCAGGTTCCGCTCGTCCTGGGTGAAGCCGTCCTTGTCCTGGTAGAGCAGGCCGATCGCGCCGATCGGGCGGGCCTGGGCGATCAGCGGCAGGTAGGCGGCCGCCGAGATGTTCATGTACGAGATCTTCGCCCAGAGCTCGGGGTATCCCTCGGCGAACTCCTCCGCGGTGTCGAGGAACCGCGGCTGCAGCGAGCGGACGACCTCGCTCATCGGGTACTGCTCGTCGATCCGCGTGTAGCGGGTGCCGGGGACGAAACTGTCCTCCGGCCCCTCGGCCACGAGGTGGATCCGCCCGGCCTCGACCAGCCCCATCACCATGCCCATCGAGCCCAGCCGCTCCAGTCCGTGCGCGTCGCCGATGACGTCGATGACGTCCCGTACGGTCCGGGCGTGCGCGAGGGCGGCGGTGGTGCTCTCGACCACCGAGGTCTGGCGGCGCCGCTCCTCGTCGAGGCCGAGGCGCTCCGCCGAGTGGCTGAGCTCCTCGGTGGCGTCGCGGACGATGCCGATGATCCGGAACGGGCGGCCGTCGGAGCCGCGCATGACGCGGCCCTGGGTGTGGGTCCAGCGCAGCCGCCCGTCCTGGGCGCGGATCCGGAAGTACGCGCCGTAGCTGTCGTCACCGCTCTTGAGGACGCTGGAGACGAGGGCGTCGAGCCGCGTCGCCTCGGCGGGCGGGACGCGCGGGCCGAGGGATTCGGGCCGACCGTCGTACTCCCCGGGCGTCATGTCGTACACCTCGAGGGCCGCTGCGTCCATGTGCAGGAGACCGGTCTCAAGGTCCCAGTCGAAACTGCCCATGCGGTTCAGCGAGAGCGACCGGTCCGGGTGTGCGGGCCAGTCGTCCGGCAGCGATACGGTGGTCGGCACCGATCCACCATGACACACGGGCCGGTCAGGCGCTCCCCAACGAGCGGGCGGGGTTCGCGAGCGGCTGCTGCCGTTCCTGCTGCCGTTCCTGCTGCCGTTCCGGGCCGCCGAAGGGGTCGCCCGGCCCGTCCTGGCCGGACGGGGCGAAGGGGTCGTCGCTCCGGCCGAACGGGTCGTCGCCGCGGCCGAAGGGGTCGCCCTGGGAGAACGGGTCCCCCGGGTCGGGCTGCCGTGGCGCCGCGCCGTCGGCCTCCGGCGCGAGCCCCGGGTCCGCGAAGGCGTCCGGGGGTACGTCGCCCGGCCGGTTCGGGGGTACGTCGGACCGCGGAGCCGCCGGGGGCTGTCCGGGGCGCTGCTTCTGCGGGTCCGGCGGCACGGCCTGGCCGGGCCGGTCCGGCCGGGCCTGCTGGTCCGGACCCGTCTGCTGGTCCGGCCGCGCCTGCTGGTCCGGCCGCGCCTGCTGGTCCGGCCCCGCCTGCTTGTCCGGACCGGCCTGCTCGCTCTGGGCCGGTACGCAGTCGGTGGCCTCGGGGGCCGGGACCCCGGCGGGACCGCGCGGCGGCTTCGGCGGGGCCGGCGGGGCCGTCCTGGCCAGGCCGTTCGTACCGGCGCCGGCGTCGTTGCCCGTCTCGGGCGGGGCGCACGGCTCGGCCGGGGCCGCCGCGGGCGGGGTCACGGGACCGGAGGGGATGCCGTTCGCCGGGTCGTACGCGGGGACCGGCTGCGGGGTGCCGTCCTGCGCGCCGTCGTCTCCGGTCTTGCGCTCCAGCCAGGTGTTGTCGGCGATGTTGACGATGACCAGGCTCTTGACCGGGTGCGGGGTCGGTTCGATGACGATGACCTGCTGGGGCTGGTAGCCGCTCCACTGCTCGCCCTTGAGCGCCGGGGAGCCCTTGGGGGCGCGCGGTGCCTGGAGCGGATTTCCGCAGGCGCAGCGGACCCGGGGCATGCCGTGGTCGTCGACGAGGACGGCGGTGCCGGCCTGGAGGACGGACTGGAAGGCGTCCCCGCGGCCGTCGCGGAAGGCGTGGTTGGTGACGCGGGTGTCGGCGCGGAGCACGACCGGGGTCAGTGCGCGCAGAAACTCGGGGAGCTTCGCCCGGTCGACGGAGACGGCCTGGGCGAAAGCCTTGGCCTTGGCCTCATCCTCGGTGAGGGCGCGCAGCTGCTGTTCCACGTCACAGCTGCCGAGCCGCTTGGTTCCGGCGTAGAGGCCGGGGGTGGCGGCGTTGACGGTCCGGATGCCCTGGCCGGTCGCATTGGGCAGCGGGGGCTGCGCGGGCGCGGACTCGCCGGTGGCCGAGGTGGTGGTGAAGGGGTCGGGGCCGGCCGTCCCCACGGGCTGGAGCAGGACCTCCTGGCTCTCCGGGCCGGCCGCACTCTTCGGTTCCTCGGGAGCGCCGCAGGCCGCGGCGAGCAGACCGAGGAGCGTGAAGAGGGCTGCGCGGACCGGTGTATGACGGCGTGGAGCCTGACGGTGTGTCGGTGCGTGCACGTGAATCTCCCTTTCGCCCCGGTTGCTCCCTCCTGTCTGCCGTATCCGCGGGAGGGCCGCAACCGGAGCGGCGCGATGGAGCAGGGCCGAAGCCGGGATCACGTCTTGAACATGTTCAAGGAACCTCGTAAGGTCACGACCGCGAGTTGAACGCGTTCAAGGCGTTCGTCCGCACGCGGAGGGGAGTCCACGATGGCGGTACTGGTGCATCTGATCGTCACCCTGGGCATGCTCTACGTGATCCCCGCCGGCCTGCGCCTGATCGACCCGGCCGGGCTGCGCGGGATCGCCCGGATCTGGCCGCTGCTCGCCGCCCCAGGAGCCGTATGCCTCTGGCTGCCGCGCGGCGCGGGCGCCGCGGTGCTCGCCGCGCTCTACGCCGCGGCCACCCTGGCACTCGCGGCCCGGGCCCCGGCCCGGCTGCTGCGGTCCCTCCGGACACCGACCGGCCGAGCCGGGCCCCTCGCGCCGGCCGAGATCGCCGTGCTCACCGCACTGGTCGCGCCGTCGGTCGCCGGGACCGCCCTCGTCGCCGAGCGCGCCGGGTACCGGCTGTTCGGCTTCGACCTGGACATCCTGGCGCTGACCGTGCCGCACTTCCACTTCGCGGGATTCACCGCCGCCCTGGTCGCCGGGCTGGTCTGCCGGGCCGCCCCGGCGGCGCCCGGCGGTACGACGCTGTCGCGCTGGGCCGCGTACAGCGTCCCCGGCGGGACCCTGCTCGTCCTCCTCGGCTACTTCGTGGACGACTGGGCGGAACTCGCGGGGGCGGTGGTGCTGACCGGCGGGATGTGGGCGGTGGCGCTGCTGACCTGGCGGGAGATCCGGCCGGGTGCCCGGGGCCGCACCACCCGCGCGCTGCTGGCGGTCTCGGCCGCGGTCCTGGTGGCCACCATGCTGCTCGCCCTGTGGTGGGCGCTCGGCGAGGCCACCGACCTCGTACACCCCACTTTGACCTGGATGGCCGCGACCCATGGTCTCGGCAACGCGCTCGGCTTCGCCCTGTGCTCCCTGCTGGCCTGGCGCAGGCTGGCCGTCGACCGAATGGAGACCACGCCATGACCCGCCTCATCGGCGCCGGCCGTGACACCGTCAACTACCCCGACCGGGGTGCGACGCGGCAGCGGCCGCTGCCCGCCGGATACCACCACCTGCACCACCGCACGCGGATCGGCCACGGGCAGGCCGCCTTCGAGGCCGCCGGAACCGCCGTCACCACCTTCGGCGCCCACCGGGCCTCGGGCATGCTGGTGCGGGCCGGCCACGGCGCGGTCCGGCCCGGGAGCCGGGTGGTGGTCGGGATCGGCTTCGGGCCGCTGCGGATCAGCGCTCCGTGCGAGGTGATCTGGACGGCGTACGAGCCCGCGCGGATCGGTTTCGCGTACGGGACGCTGGCCGGCCACCCGGAGTGCGGGGAGGAGTCCTTCATGGTGCTCCGGGACCCGGACGGCACGGTGTGGTTCGAGGTGACCGCCTTCAGCCGCCCGGCCGCCTGGTACACCCGGCTCGCGGGCCCCGTGGTCCCCGTCCTGCAGCTGCGTTACGCCCGATGGCTGGGCCGCACCGTACGCAGGCTGGCCGCCGCGGCCTGATCCGCCCGATACTGGAGGGGATGGACTGGTTCACGGCGCCCGGCTACTGGCTCGGCCGGCTGGTCTTCCAGCGGGCCCTCGCCGGCGTCTACCTCTTCGCCTTCGTCGCGGCCGCCCTTCAGTTCCGGGCCCTGATCGGGGCGCACGGCATGCTGCCCGTGCCGCGCCACGTGCGGTACGTGCCGTTCCGGCGCGCCCCGAGCCTGTTCCAACTGCGCTATTCGGACCGGCTCTTCGCCTGCTGCGCCTGGGTGGGGGCGGTGGTGGCCGCGGCCCTCGCGGCGGGGGCGGGGGACCTCGTTCCGCTGGGCGCGGCGATGGGGATGTGGGCGCTGCTGTGGCTGCTGTACCTGTCGATCGTGAACGTGGGACAGACCTGGTACTCCTTCGGCTGGGAGTCGCTGCTGCTGGAGGTGGGCTTCCTCGCGGTCTTCCTCGGCAATGCGCGGGTGGGGCCGCCGGTGCTGGTGCTGTGGCTGCTGCGCTGGGTGGTCTTCCGGGTGGAGTTCGGCGCGGGGCTGATCAAGATGCGCGGGGACCCCTGCTGGCGCAAGCTGACCTGCCTCTACTACCACCACGAGACGCAGCCGATGCCGGGGCCGCTGAGCTGGTTCTTCCACCATCTGCCGAAGCCGCTGCACCGGGTGGAGTGCGCCGCGAACCACGTGACCCAACTGGTGGTCCCGGTGCTGCTGTTCACCCCGCAGCCCGTGGCCTCGTACGCGGCCGGGATCATCGTGGCGACGCAGCTGTGGCTGGTGCTGTCGGGGAACTTCGCCTGGCTGAACTGGATCACCATCACGGTGGCCCTCTCGGCGATCGACTTCACGGGGCTCGCGGGGCCGCCGCCGGCCGCGGCCTCGCGCGCGGCGCCCGTCTGGTTCGCGGTCCTGGTGTGCGCGGTGACCGTGCTGGTGCTGGTGCTGAGCCGGCATCCGGTGCTCAACATGATCTCGCGGCGTCAGGTGATGAACCGCTCCTTCGACTCCCTGCACCTGGTCAACACGTACGGGGCCTTCGGCACGGTGGGCCGGATCCGGGACGAGGTGGTGGTGGAGGGGACCGCGGACCGGGTACCGCGGGAGGACGGGGCGTGGCGGGAGTACGGCTTCAAGGGGAAACCGGGTGATCTGCGCAGGGTTCCGCGCCAGTTCGCCCCGTACCACCTGCGGCTGGACTGGCTGATGTGGTTCGCGGCGCTCTCCCCCGACTATGCGCGGGACTGGTTCGGGCCGTTCGTGGAGCGGCTGCTGGCGGGCGACCGGGACACGCTGCGGCTGCTCCGCCACAACCCCTTCCCGGACGCCCCGCCGCTGTACGTACGGGCCAGGCTGTACCGCTACCGGTTCACCACCTGGCGGGAGCTGCGCGAGACGGGCGCGTGGTGGCACCGCACGCTGTTGCGCGAGTACCTCCCCCCGACCCGCCTCGCCGAAGCCTCCTGGTCAGAGCCCGAGTAGCACGGCTTCGCGCTCCGCCGACAGGCCCTTGGTCGAGCGGTCGCCGCGCACGGGGGCGGGGCCGCCGAGGGACCGGAGCCAGGCCCAGGTGTCGGCCACGGTCTCCTCGATCGGGCGGCACTTCAGGCCCGCCGCCCGCGCCTTGGTGACGTCGGAGCCGAACATGTAGTCGTGCAGTTCGCCCTCGGGGATCCAGATCGGCAGTTCGGTCCAGGGTGCCACGCCCGCCTCCGCGATCCGGTCCTCGTCGATCCAGCGGAATTCGGCGCGGCCGCCGGTCACGGCCGCGCAGGCGTCGAGGAGTGCGCCCATCGTGGCGTGCCCGGACGGCGAGACCGCGTCGTACGGTCCGCCGAGCCCGGCCTCGGCCGCGTCCAGGGTCCAGTGCGCGAGGTCGCGCACGTCGATGTACTGGATCGGGAGTCCGGGCCGGCCGGGGGCCGGTGTGGGGCCGCCGCGGGCGGCCCGGTCCAGCCACCAGGGCAGTCGGCCGACGTTCTCGTACGGGCCGATGATCAGCCCGGCGCGCACCAGCAGGGCCCGGTCCCCGAAGGCGTCGAGGGCCGCGAGCTCACCGCCCCGCTTGTCCTCGGCGTAGGCCGTGGCCTCGGCGTCGGGCGAGCCGTCGACCAGCGGGCCGTCCTCGGTCAGGCCGGCGGGGGCGGGGTACGCGTACACCGAGCGGCTGGAGATGTAGACGTACCGCCCGGCGCGGCCGGCCAGCAGCCGGGCGCTGTCGCGCACGGCGGTCGGGGCGCCGCTCCAGGTGTCGACGACGAGGTCCCACTCCCCCACCGCGAGGGCGTCCAGGCCCCCGGGCTCCGTGCGGTCGCCGCGCAGGGCGGAGGTGCCCGGCGGCGGCGCGTGGTGCCCGCGGTGGAAGACCGTGACCTCCCAGCCCCGGGCCAGGGCGTCTTCGGTGATCGCGCGTCCGACGAATTCGGTACCGCCCAGCATGAGTAGCTTCATGCAGGCCAGCGTGGCGGGGCCGGGGCCCGGCCGGAAGGCTTGATCGCCCACAGCGATGACGCTCAGGGCGTACGGAAGACGGGAACCACTCCCGGGGCCCACACGGTCGGCGCAGCACCGCGCCCCCGTCGCCGGTCGGCGCGGGGGCGCTGCATGACGTACGTGTCGGGCTAGTCGATGCCGGGCAGGATGTGGGGCTCCGCCAGGTCGTCCTCGTAGCCGGCCAGTCGGATCGGGGCGGACCGGGCCCAGACTTCGAGGCTTCCGAGCTCGTCGGCGTGCGGACGGTACCGTCCGGCCGGGTGCTTCCTCAGCGTCTCGTCGGACTTCGTCGTCGTGTCTGTCACCGCGCACTCCTTTGTGTCGCGTAACCCGGTGGGCGAGCCGCGCGCCGGGCACAAGGGATAAAGGGTTTCCGGACGCGGTGGCGCCTTGGTGGAGCGTGGCCTGGATACGGCCGTCGTGTGCCACTCAGAGTACACATATGAGCGCGCCCCCGCTCGATGGATTGGCAAAATCCGCCCGACGGCTGGATTTCGCCGCGAGTTCAGGAAGTCGTACGCCGATGTGACCGGCTCGGGTGGTGTGCTCGACGCCGGTAGCACGGCCGGTGTACAGGCAGCGGAGGGAGCGACGGTGGCGGCGAGGTCCGAAGTGCCGGGGGTACCGAGGGTCGACAGCATCGAGGAGCTGATGGAACTGCTGCTCGCGTGCCGCGGGGCGTGGGACACGCCCGACCGCAGCGGAGACCCGGTCGATCTGCACGATCATGGGCTCCAGACTGCGGCACTGCTGCGCCGTTCGCATCCGTTCGACAAGGAGCTCCAAGTCGCCGGACTCGTCCACGACCTGGGCCACCTGCTCTTCCCCGGGGACGACGCGGGACACGCCGACCACGCGGCGGAAGCGATCCGTCCGCTGCTCGGCGAGCGCGTGGCCCGGCTGGTACGGCTGCACGTGCCGGCCAAGCGCTACCTGGCGGCCGTGGAGCCCGGCCGGGCGCTGTCCCCGCAGAGCGCGCTGACCCTGCGGGCGCAGGGCGGGCTGATGGACGAGGCGGAGGTCCGGGCCTTCGCGGCCGACCCCGACGCGGAAGCGGCGGTGACATTGCGCCAAGCGGATGACGCGGGCAAGGTCGTCGGGCTCGACGCGGGCGTGATGGAGGACTGGCGTCCGGTCCTGGAGCTGGTGGCGGCGAGGGCGTACGAGCGCACGCCGTGACACGGCCGTGCCCCGGCCCCTTCGAGGGGGACCGGGGCACGCGGCCGCGGCGGCGGACCGGTCCGCGACCGGCCTGCCGACGGAAGGCCTACCAGTTGGCGGGCGCGTAGTCCTTGAGGAAGACGCCGTACAGGTCCTCGCCGGCCTCGCCGCGCACGACGGGGTCGTAGACCCGGGCCGCGCCGTCGACCAGGTCGAGGGGGGCGTGGAAGCCCTCCTCGGCCAGGCGCAGCTTGTCGAAGTGCGGGCGCTCGTCGGTGATCCAGCCGGTGTCGACCGAGGTCATGAGGATGCGGTCGGTCTCGAACATCTCCTGGCCGCTGGTCCGCGTCACCATGTTCATCGCGGCCTTGGCGGCGTTGGTGTTCGGGTGCCCCGCACCCTTGTAGCCGCGGCTGAACACGCCCTCCATCGCCGAGACGTTGACCACGTAGGCACGCCCGCTGGACGCCCTGCGGGCGGCCTCGGCCATCGCCGGCCGGAGCGCGCTGATCAGGATGAACGGCGACGTGTAGTTGCACAGCTGGGTTTCCAGCAGCTCCACCGGGGAGATCTGGTCGATGGTCTGCACCCAGGTGTTCGTGTCGACGACGTCGGGCAGCAGGCCGCCGGCGTCGATGGCGGTGCCGTCGAGGTGCCGTTCGATGCTGGCGTTGCCCGCGACCAGGGCGAGGTCGGCGACCTTCTGCGCGTCGAGCCCGCTGACGCCGACGGGCAGCGCCGCCAGGCCGTCGACCGCACCGGAGTTGAACGCGCCGATGACGTGGTGGGCGGGGAGCTCGCCGGCCGGCAGCGGCGCGCTCTCCCCCTCGACCAGCGCGGCGTACGCGCTGGGCAGGCGGCGCACGGTCTGCGTCGCGTTGTTGATCAGGATGTCGAGCGGACCGGCCTCGGCGATCTGGTCGGCGAGCGCCACGGCCTGGCCCGGATCGCGCAGGTCGAGTCCGACGACCTCCAGGCGGTGCATCCACTCCGCCGAGTCCTCCATCGCCTTGAAGCGGCGGATGGCGTCCTTGGGGAAGCGGGTGGTGATCGTCGTGTGGGCGCCGTCGCGCAGCAGCCGCAGCGCGATGTACATGCCGATCTTGGCCCGGCCGCCGGTGAGCAGCGCGCGCTTGCCGGCGAGGTCGGCGCGGGCCTCGCGCTTGGCACGGTTGTGGCCGGCGCACGGCTGGCAGAGCTGGTGGTAGAAGTAGTCGACCTCGACGTACCGCGTCTTGCAGATGTAGCAGGAGCGCGGGCGCTGGAGTATTCCGGCGATCCGGCCGGCCTCCGTGACCGAGGACGGGAGGATGCCCTCGGTCTCGTCGTCGATGCGCTCGGCGGAGCCGGTCGCGGTCGCCTCGGTGACGGCCTTGTCGTTGGCGGTCTTGGCGGCGCGGCGCTCCTGGCGGCGGCGCTGCTTGACCGTGCGGTAGAGGCCGGCGGTGGCGCGGCGTACGGTGATGGCGTCGGGGTGGTCGACGTCGATCTTGTCGAGTTCCTCGAGCACGCTGAGGCAGAGCGCCAGCCGCTCGGGGTCGATGCCCGGCCCGTAGACGTGGTCGTCCGCGCTCACGTGGTTGTCTTCGGTCACCGTCATGGCCGCTGCCGTTCCTTGCTCACTCGTCCGCGTCCGCCTCTGCGGAAGTCCCCAAAACCGCCACTGTACGGATCCGACGCGCCCGGAACCAAACCCGTCGCCCGGCATCTCACGCACCGCGACGGGGCCGTCGCTCTGGGCAGGGCCCGGCGGGGGCCGCCGCGGGTCCTGTACTCCTTCTGGAGTATGCCTCGGGTACCACTGGTGACCACCTGTAGGGGGAGGAATAGGCCGCTGGGGTCGGGCATTGTGGAAATCATGAGTGCCCTTGCCCTGTCGGTCCTGCTCTGTCTGGTGTCCGCCGTCGCGTACGCGGGCGGCGCGATCCTCCAGGAACGGGTCGCGGCGAGCACCCCCGACCGACCTTACGCGCCGCTGCGCCGGGCCGGCTGGTGGTGTGCGGTCGGGCTGAACGGCCTGGGCGCCCTGCTGCACGTGGTGGCCCTCGCGTACGGGCCGCTGAGCCTGGTGCAGCCGCTCGGTGCGCTGACCATCGTGTTCGCACTGCCGATGGCGGCCCTCTTCGTACACCGCCGGGCGGGCGCCGCGGCCTGGCGCGGCGCGGTGATGGCCACGGTGGGGCTGGCCGGGCTGCTGGCGCTGACGGGCGGGGACGGGGATGCGGACCAGCCGCTGGCGGGCGGGGAGCGGGGCCTGCTGCTGATCGCCACCGGGGCCGGGGTCGCCGCGCTGTTCCTGGCGGCGCAGCGGATGCACCGGCCGGTGCTGCGCAGTGTGCTGCTGGCGGTCGCGGCCGGTACGGCCTTCGGCATGGCCTCCGTGTTCACCAAGTCGGTGGCCGAGGGCCTCACCTTCGCGTCGGGCGCACTCGGTTCCGTGTGGCCCGATCTGGCGGCGATCGCCGTCCTGGCCTCGGGCGGGCTGCTGCTCTCCCAGGCGGCCTACCGGGGCGCGGGGCTGAACGCGCCGCTGGCCACGCTGACCGTGGTCAACCCGGTGGTCGCGGCGGCGGTCGGCATATCGCTGTTCGACGAGGGCTTCCGGTTCGGGGCGGCGGGCACGGCGGCGGCCCTGGCCAGCGCCGTGCTGGCGGCGACCGGCCTGATCCTGCTCACGGTCGTGCCGCCGCACGTACGGGGGTCAGATGCCGACGCCGCGGCCGCGGAGGTACTTCAGCGGGTCGATGTCGGAGCCGTAGCCGGGGGACGTGCGCATCTCGAAGTGGAGGTGCGGTCCGCTGGTGTTGCCGGTGGAGCCGGAGCGGCCGATCCGCTGCCCGCCGGAGACCTGCTGCCCGGCCTTGACCCCGAGCGCCGAGAGGTGGGCGTACTGGGAGTACCGGCCGTCGGCGTGCCGGATGACGACCTGGTAGCCGTAGGCACCCGCCCAGCCGGCGGAGACGACGGAGCCGGGGCCGACGGACTTGACGGAGGTTCCGGTGGCGACGGGGAAGTCGACGCCCGTGTGGTAGCCGCTGGACCAGGACGATCCGGCCACGTGGTAGGCGGTGCCGATGGCGGCGTCCACGGGGGCGACGAAGCCGACCGAAGCCGGCTGCTGCTGCGCTGAGGCGGGTGCGGGGGCGGGCTTCTCCGCGGGTTTCGCGGCGGGCTTCTCGGCCGGTTTTTCCGCGGGCTTCTCGGCGGGTTTCTCGGCGGGCTTCTGCGCGTTCGGCTCCACCGGCTTGACCGGCTCCGCTGTCCGCGGCGGCTTCTCGGGGTTCTGCGCGGGCGGCGGCGGGGCGGGCGCGGCGGTGACGCGCAGGGTGAGCCGCTGACCGGGGAAGATCAGGTTCGGGTTGCCCCCCACGGTGGCCCGGTTGGTCTCGTACAGCGCCTGCCAGCCGCCCTCGACGTGCTGGGTGGTGGCGATCGCCGAGAGGGAGTCGCCGGGCGCGACCACGTACGGGTTGGGCAGGACCGAGGTGCCCGTCGGGCGGGGCGTGGCGGCCGGCGGGGCGGCGGGCTTCGCCTCCTTGACCTGGACCTGGACCTTCACGCCTTGGCCCTGGCCTTGCCCCTGCCCCTGCCCCTGCCCCTGCCCCTGCCCCTGCGGAGGGACGGCGGGCGCGGGGCCGCTGCGCGAGAGCCCGGCCTGCTTCCCGCACACGGGCCAGGCCTGCGGGCCCTGGCCCTTCAGCACCTTCTCGGCGACCGCGATCTGCTGGTCCTTGGTGGCCAGGTCGGCGCGGGACGCGTACGCGGCGCCGCCGAAGGCGCGCCACGTGCTCTGGCTGAACTGGAGCCCGCCGTAGTAACCGTTGCCGGTGTTGACGTGCCAGTTGTTGGTGGACTCGCAGTCCGCGACCTTGTTCCAGGTGTCCACCGAGGCGGCGTGGGCGGTTCCGGCGCCGATCAGAGGAAGCGCGAGTCCTGCGCCACCGGCGGTGACGGCGAGCGAGGCGCGGTTGATGCTGCTCGGCTGGTGCCGGCGGTGCCGACCCCGTACACCCATGGGAGCCCCCATTGAAGACATCAGGAACCGCACAACCTAACGGCGCGCTCAGGGCATGACAAGGGGCGCAACAGGGCGCATGTTCACGGAAGTTGACATTGATTCGCATGGCGGGACGGCTCGCGGCGCGCCCGCCCCTGTAGCGTCGCTCCCACCCGCACATCGAAGCACTCAGGAGCGCATGCATGAGCAGCACGGCCCAGATCGGCGTCACCGGGCTCGCGGTGATGGGGAGCAACCTCGCCCGGAACTTCGCCCGCAACGGCTACACCGTCGCCGTCCACAACCGCACGGCCGCGAAGACCACCGCCCTGGTGGAGGAGTTCGGTCACGAGGGGACCTTCGTCGCCACCGAGTCCGCGAAGGAGTTCGTCGACGCGCTGGAGCGGCCGCGCCGTCTGATCATCATGGTGAAGGCCGGTGAGCCGACCGATGCCGTGATCCACGAGTTCGCCCCGCTGCTGGAGCCGGGCGACGTCATCATCGACGGCGGCAACGCCCACTTCGAGGACACCCGGCGGCGCGAGAAGGAGCTGCGCGAGCAGGGCATCCACTTCGTGGGCGCGGGCATCTCGGGCGGCGAGGAGGGTGCGCTGCTCGGCCCGAGCATCATGCCGGGCGGCTCCGCCGAGTCGTACGCGTCGCTCGGTCCGATGCTGGAGAAGATCTCGGCGAAGGCCAAGGACGGCACGCCCTGCGTCTCGCACGTCGGCCCCGACGGCGCCGGACACTTCGTCAAGATGGTGCACAACGGCATCGAGTACGCCGACATGCAGCTCATCGCCGAGGCCTACCACCTGCTGCGCGACGTCGCCGGCTACTCCCCCGCGCGGATCGCGGAGACCTTCCGGGCCTGGAACCAGGGCCGGCTGGACTCGTACCTGATCGAGATCACGGCGGAGGTGCTCGCCCACACGGACGCCGAGACCGGCCGCCCGTTCGTCGACATCGTCGCCGACGCGGCCGAGCAGAAGGGCACCGGCCGCTGGACCGTGCAGATCGCGCTGGACCTGGGCGTTCCGGTGTCGGGGATCGCGGAGGCGGTCTTCGCCCGTGCGGTTTCGGGCCACGCGGACCTGCGTACGGCCGCCCGGGGACTGGCCGGCCCGGCGGCCGCGCCGCTGTCGGCGGAGGCGGCGGACGCCTTCGCCGCCCAGGTGGAGCAGGCCCTGTACGCCTCGAAGATCGTCTCGTACACGCAAGGCTTCCACCAGATCCAGGCGGGCAGCGAGGAGTACGGCTGGGGCGTGGACCTGGGCGCGGTGTCCTCGCTGTGGCGGGGCGGCTGCATCATCCGGGCGGCGTTCCTGGACCGGATCCGTACGGCGTACGACGCGCAGCCGGACCTGCCGAGCCTGCTGGCGGACCCGGGCTTCGCGCAGGAGATCGGCGCTGCCCAGGAGGACTGGCGGGCCGTCCTGGTGGCTGCCGTGTCCCAGGGCATCCCGGTGCCCGCCTTCGCCGCCTCCCTCGCGTACTACGACGCGCTGCGCGCGGAGCGGCTCCCGGCGGCCCTCACCCAGGGCCAGCGGGACTTCTTCGGGGCGCACACCTACCGGCGCACCGACCGCGAGGGCTCGTTCCACACCCTCTGGAGCGGCGACCGCTCCGAGGTCCGTACCGCCTAGGGCGCGTCCGGCTCCCTGCTCAGCGGCCCGGGCTGCGGGATCGGCGCGGGCCCGGGCGGCGGAGGAATCGGATCGGGCTCGGGCACCGGCCCCGGTACGGGCGGCACGGGCTGCGGAATCGGCTCGGGGTCCGGGAAGGGGTTCGGCCCGGGCCCGGGCCCGGGCGGCACGGGATCCGGCCCGGGCAGGGGCGGCTCCGTCATCTCTGCGTTTCGCACCATGAGCACCACCTTCCCCGGATCCGCCCCCGTACGCCCGCCGAACGGGGCCTATGAGTGACCGCCCCGGCGCTTCGGGCGCCGGGGCGGTCAGGTGCTCAGTGCATGCCGCGCATCACCACAGGGGTACGGGCAGCGGAGCGGTGTTCAGCGTCGGAATGGTCCAGCGCTGGGGGGTGGTGGCGTTGCAGTCCCACAGGTAGAGCTGCGTGCCGGTGTTCATGTTGCTGGTGTCCAGGCAGCGGCCCGACCGGGGGTGGTAGATCGTGCCGTCGGCGTGGGGCAGGAACTGCTGGCCGTAGCTGCCGTTGCAGGGGTAGAGCCAGATGAGCGTGCCGTTGGTGGTGCCGGCGTAGGCGGGGTCGATGCACTTGCCCGCGATCCGGATGGTGCCGTCGGCCCGGATCTCGAACTTCTGCGCGTCACCGCCGTTGATCATGTTGCAGTCCCAGGCCTGGATCCTGTTCCCGTCCGTGGTGCGGCCGTTGTCGTTGTCCAGGCAGTGGCTCGGCTTGGCCGCCAGGGACATCGGGCCCATGGCGCCGGGGGCGGTCAGGGGCGCCGCATAGGGGTAGACGGCGAGGTTGCTGACGCCACCGGTGAAGCCGCCGAAGTGGTCCGGGGCTCCGTTGACCTTGTACCGGCCGAGCACGAGCGAGCCGCTGGGGGCGGGGCTGGTGGAGGCCGGGTGGTGGCCCGTCGCGGCGAGAGTGCCGTTGACGTAGAGGCTCATCAGGGCGGTGTCGGCGTTGTAGACCGCGGTCAGCTGGGTCCACGCGTCCGGGTAGAACTTGGCCGAGTCGTTGACACCCGCGTCCGACCAGTCGTACGCCCAGCCGTCGACGTCACCCTTGGCCAGGGCGAAACGCCACTGCTTGGTGGCAGGGTCGGCGTAGAGGGTGAAGGCACTGTTGCGGGTGTTGTCCTGGCTGAGGACGAGCGCGCCGCTGCCGGAAACCTTCGCCCAGGTGCTGATGGTGAAGCTCTTGCGGGTGTCGATCACCGAGCCGCTGGTGGCGATCGAGGACGCGGTGCCGTTGAAGGCCGCGTACGGGGTGCTGCGGCCGCCCACCGTCGCGGACGGCCAGGTGATGCCGGCCGCGGTCGCCGGGTAGTTGCCGACGGCACTCGGGGTGGTGTTGCCGCTCTGGCCGGTCAGCTTCCACTGCGCAGTCGGCGAGTTGAGGTTGCCGAAGAAGGCCGGAGTCTGGCTGATGCCGGTGACGTTCAGAGGTGAGGCGGTGCCGGTGCCGGTGAACGTGGCGAGCTGGCGGTTGGTGTCGGAGACCCACAGGTCGGGCAGATTGTCGCCGGTGACGTCACCGACGGAGCCGATGGACGGGTAGGCCACCTGACCGAGGCCGGAGGCGATCTTCGCCCGACCGGCGGCGTTGCCCCAGGTGGTGGGGTCGAGTCGGCCGTTGACGCCCTTGCTTCCGTACGTACGGAACAGGTCGCCGGTGGCGTTGTCGCGCAGCCACAGGTCGGGGATGGCGTCACCGTTGAGGTCGCCGGGGGCGATGACGGTGAACCTGTCCCAGTCGCCGTTGCCGACCAGGACCGGGCCGCCGTCGTTGTCGAGGGTCTTCTGCGCACGGTTGCCGTAGTACGCCCACAGCTGCTTGCCCTGCTTGACCAGCAGGTCGGGGACGTTGTCGCCGTTGAGGTCACCGGCGGCGACGATCTGCTCGGCGTTGTACCAGTGGTCGTCACCGCTCCAGTCGTCACCGAAGTCACAGCCGAGATCCGGGTTCTTGACCGGGCAGGAGACCTGGAGCTCGGTCGGCCGGTTGGCGATCACACCCTGCCCGTTGTTCGGGTAGGTCCACAGCTTGTTCTTCTTGTCCGCCTCGTTGTATTGGAGCGAGACGAGGTCGTTGTACCCGTCCGTGCCCCAGTCACCGCTCGGCTGGATCTGCGCGCCCTGGAAGCTGCGCCCGCCGTTGGTGGCGGCGGCGAACTTGCCGTTGCCCTGGCCCGCGTACGTCAGCAGCGCGCCCTGGGTGTCGGTGGTCCAGATGTCGCGGTTGCCGTCGCCGTTCAGATCACCCGGGCCGTCACGGTCCTGGGTGCGGGCCGCGTAGTAGAGGTACGCGGTGGTGTCGGACCGGTTGCCGGCCTTGTCCACGCTGTACGCGTAGACGACACGGGGGCCGGATCCGGGGGGCGTGAGGGTGACGGTCCCACCGGGGGCGACGGAGCGCGGGCCCGGCTCGGAGTCCGTGTAGTAGAGGATCTCCTTGGCGTCGGTCACGCCGTTGGCACCGAAGGTGAAGCTGCCCGGTGTACGGGCCTTGCCGGTGGTCGCGGGCCAGCCGTCCTTGCCGTTGGGGAACTGCGGGGAGCTGATGACCGGCGGCTTGCTGGGGCGAGCGCGGTCCACGGAGAACTTGCAGGTGGCCGACCAGCCGGAGTACGCGTTGTCCTGGTCCTTCGCGCGGACCTTCCAGGTGTAGTCGCCGCCCGGCAGGTTCACGTCGGGAACGAGCCAGGTCGCGACCCGGCCCCTGTTCGCCGGGATCGACTGGGTCGCGGCCGGGGTTCCCTGGCCCGCCTTGAAGATCTGGAACTCGGCCTGGAGGTTGCCGCCGTCCGGGTCGTCGATCGTCGCGTACAGCCCGACGTGGGCGTCGCCGACGAGACCGCCGTCGGTGCACGAGGTGGAGGGGTTGGTACCCAGGGTGGAGGGAGTCGCCGGCGGGTTGTTGTACTCGGTCTCGATGGTCAGGGTCTTCGGGTCGAAGCGCTTCCAGCCGAACGTGTCCGACTCGTTGGAGGCGAAGAGGCCGATGGTGACGTTGGACCAGTTGCCGGACGCGGCCTGCTGCGCCAGCCCGGTCGCGTCGAACTCAAGGTTGCCCGCGGCGCAGTCGTCGCCGCTCCAGCC
This sequence comes from Streptomyces sp. NRRL S-244, assembly GCF_000717915.1. Taxonomy (GTDB): domain Bacteria; phylum Actinomycetota; class Actinomycetes; order Streptomycetales; family Streptomycetaceae; genus Streptomyces. The sequence goes on along the minus strand of NZ_JOCX01000042.1, from coordinate 31,409 downwards.
CTTGGACTCGTTGACCGTGGCGACCTTGGAGATCTTGGCGGGCTGCTTGTACCACGTGGTCTGGGACGAGATCGCCCCCACGTGCCACAGCTCCACCGGCCGGGCCTGGCAGGACCAGGACCAGGTGTTGCGCACCCGCAGGGTCGACTTCTTGACCTGCGCGCCCTTGATGTTCGAGGTGTCGAGCTGGAAGAAGGACCGCGAGAGGCCGTTGGTCTCGTTCTCGTAGCCGACGCGGACGTCGTCCTTGCTGTTCCAGTACGAGTTCGACGGGTACTTCTTGTAGACCCGGGTCCAGTTCTGCCGGCCGCCCCACGCCCACGAGGGGTCGATGAAGACCGGGTACTGCGTCTGCGCGCCCGTCAGCAGTGCCTGATCGGGCTTGATCTCGAGCGTGCCGTTCGCCACCGTCGTCGGCATGTGCGCGTCCTGCGCACCGGCGGGCGGAGTGAACACGTCGGCGGGCGTCTCCCCCGCACTCGCCGCGCTCATTGCGGCCGCCGACCGCAGCAGCGTCTTCGAAGCCGGTGCGGCCGGTGCGGCGGGGGCCGTCGCCTTGGTGGAGTCCCACATCAGCGGCGAGGGGCTGGTGAACACCGTCTGCCCCGCCGGGTTGACCGCGGTGATGGCCTGCGTCGCCGCATCGGTGCTGGAGGTCCACGTCCGGCAGCACGTTCGCGTACGTCGCCACGTTCGCCGCCAGCGTCGGCTTCGGCAGCGCCTTCGGCCACGACAGCGACAGCGTCCGACCGTCCTTGACACCCGTCAGCAGCGGCCCCGTACCACCACCGGAGAACGACACCGACACCGTGGCGGCCTTCGACACGACCTTCCCGTCCGCCGCGAACTGCAGCGTCGGATCGGTCGCCACCCACACACCACCGCGCAACACGCGCACAGGCGTCCCGTACCGCTTCACCGACCACGTTCCGGCCGGAGTGGCCCATGTGTCCGAGGATTCGGTCCGCGCCGAAACCAGCTCGTACGGCTGGCCCGTCTCCTTCGCCTTCTGCAGAGCGAAATCTTCTTCGCTCAACGAACCGTCCACAACCGGATCGGACGTCGCCGCAACGGCAACCGACGGCGTCAACGCGAACAATCCGGAAGCAGTTATTCCACCTACGAGAGCGAGGGAAACAGCCGCCGAAATGGCTCGCCTATCCCGCAGCCCCCGAAAGGGTCTCTTGCCACCCATGCAAACTCCACATCGCTTCACGCCTGACTGACATTCGGCGCGAGCCTACCGGGCGCACGGCGATCCGCACATGCTCCGACCTGGCCTTCTGTGGAGATCCATAGCAATTTGCCCGCTTTATGGCAACAAGGTCAATTTGCATGAGTTGGCAATGGTCGGCGGCAATTAGGCGCGATCCGACGGCGCGCCCGATGGGGCAGGTAAAGGCGCTGTTAGCCTGAGCCCGATAAGTTCGATAATGTGGGGGTGGGGTGTGAAACCAATTCGCATGCGAGGACTTTCGGCAGCCATGGCTGCCGCGGTTCTCGCCGGCGTTCTGCCCGGCGCAGCAATGGCCGCGGAGAATAACCCGGCACGGCCAAAGCTGAATCAGCCGAAGGCAGTTCCGGTGAGCAAGGCTTCCGCGGGGGGCGCCAAGCGTCCGGACGCGGCGGGCGAAAATGCATGGAAGAAGCAGAAACCGAAGGCGAGCTGGCCCGCGGCCGGATCCGCCGAGGTTTCCCTGGCCACGGGCGGACCCGCGGGCAAACTGCCCGTCGCGCTCTCCCCGGCCGACACGGGACCGTCCAAGTCGGTGAACTCCCGGCCTGCGCCCTGACCACTCCCGAACGCCCGGAGTGCCGGACCCAGAAGCCGCTGCAGACCAAGAACGACACCCGCACCGGCAAACTGTCCACCCAGGTCAGCACCCCCGGCACCACGGGCACCGCACCCAAGTCCGGCAAGACGGCGATGTCCGCCGCGGCCGCGGCATCGGGCGGCGCCATGGTCCTCGCCGCGACCGCCGGCGCCGCCGGCCCGACCGGCGACTACAAGGCCACTCCGCTCCAGCCCTCGGGCTCGTGGAGCGCGGGCGGCTCGACCGGCGCCTTCAACTGGTCCTACGCCATGGGCGTCCCGTCCGTTCCCGGCGGTCTGCAGCCTGAGCTGTCGCTCGACTACTCCTCGCAGTCGGTGGACGGCAGAACCTCGGCGTCGAACAACCAGTCCGGCTGGATCGGGGACGGCTGGGACTGGCAGCCCGGTTTCGTGGAACGCCGCTACAAGTCGTGCAACGACGACAAGACCGGCGGAACCAACACGACGAAAATCGGCGACCTCTGCTGGTTCAACGACAACGCCACCCTTTCCCTGGGCGGCAAGACCAGTGAACTGGTCTTCGAGCAGGGCAAGGGCTGGCACCCGGCCAGGGACTCGGGGGAAAAGGTCGAGAAGCTCACCGGCGCCAACAACGGCGACAATGACGGTGAGCACTGGAAGGTCACCACGGCCGACGGCACCCAGTACTTCTTCGGGCTGAACCGCCTGCCCGGCTGGAAGGACGCCTCGACGCCGACCACCAACTCGGCCTGGACCGTACCGGTGTTCGGAAACCAGTCAGGCGAGCCCTGCTACAAGGCCTCGTTCGCCTCGGCCTGGTGCCAGCAGGCCTGGCGCTGGCAGCTCGACTACGTGGTCGACGTCCGTGGCAACGCCATGGCGTACTACTGGAACACCGAGACCAACAACTACGGTCGCAACGTCTCCGAGACCGCCAAGTCCACGCCCACGCAGTACATCCGCGGGGGCTGGCTCGACCGCATCGACTACGGCCTGCGCTCCGACACCGTCTACACCGCCAAGGCCATGGGCCAGGTCAAGTTCGACGTCTCCGAGCGCTGCCTGAACAACTGCGGCACCTTCGACGAGACGAACGCCAAGAACTGGCCGGACTCGCCGTTCGACATGTTCTGCAAGGACGGCTCGACCGAGTGCAAGGACCAGCACTCGCCGTCCTTCTGGTCCCGCAAGCGTCTGACGTCCGTCACCACGAAGCTGCTGACCGCGGGCGCTTACAAGGACGTCGACAACTGGACCCTCACCCAGGGCTTCCCGGCCGCAGGCGACGGCGTCTCGACCCCCATGTGGCTCGAGTCCGTGCAGCGCACCGGCAAGGTCGGCGGATCGGCGTCCACCGCACCGGTGAGGTTCGCGGGCGTTCAGAAAGCCAACCGGGTGGACAAGACGGGTGACGGTCTGGCTCCGTTCATCCGTCTGCGCCTCTACCAGATCACGACGGAGACCGGGGGAACCATCGGAGTCGACTACTCCGACCCCGAATGCACCGCCTCCACCCTTCCCAAGCCGGACGCGACCAACACCACGCGCTGTTACCCGGTGAAGTGGGCCTTCGAAGGCTCCACGGCCAAGGAAGACTGGTTCAACTCGTACGTGACGACCCGGGTGATCGAGGGCGACAACCTCGCCGAGACTCCGGACAAGGTGACCTCGTACTCCTACCTGGACGGAGCCGCCTGGGCCAAGAGCACCGACGAGTTCACCAAGCCCGAGGACCGGGTCCACTCCATCGCCCGCGGCTACGGACGGGTGCAGACCCGCACCGGCGCCGCGAACGATCCCAAGACCCTGTCGGAGTCCCGCTACTTCCGCGGCATCGACGGCGCGGCGGTCAAGGACTCCGAGGGCGTCGCGGTCACCGACCGGGAACAGTTCGCCGGCATGAAGCGGGAAGTGGCCACCTACAACGGGGACGACACCGCGAAACTGGTCACCGCCACGTCGACGACGCCCTGGCGCTCGTCCATGACGGCGACCCGGGCCCGGGCCGGGCTGCCCGCTCTCGAGGCCTACCGCACCGGCACCGAGAAGGAAACGACCCGTACCCGGGTCACCGGAGGCGACCGCAAGACCGAGCTGACACGGCACTTCGACGAGTACGGGATGGTGGACTCGGTCTCGGAGTCCGGTGACACGTCGATGACGGGCGACGAGCGGTGCACGACGACGGCCTACGCCCGCAACACGGCGAACTGGCTGCTGAGTCTGACCGCACGTTCGGAGACGGTGGCAGTCGCCTGTGGCGAGCCGGTGAACCGGCCCGCCGACGTGATCGAGGACAGCAGGACGCTGTACGACAACGCCGCCTTCGGCGCCGCGCCCACCAAGGGCCTGGTGACGCAGACGGAGAAGATCAACGGCGACGGCGCCGGCTACAGCCCGGTCAACTCGGTCCCGAGCACCTGCGGACCGGCCAAGAACCAGCTCTGCTACGACGAATACGGCAGGCCGAGCGCCGGGGCCGACGCCCTCGGCAAGGTCACGCAGACCGCGTTCACCCCCGCGTCCGGTGAGGTGCCCACGAAGACGGTGGTCACCAACTCGCTCGGGCACACGGTGACCACGGCGCTGGAACCCCTCCGCGCCCAGCCGGTGCAGACCACCGACGCCAACGGCAAGGTGACCGCGACGGCCTACGACCCGCTCGGCCGCGTGGCCAAGGTGTGGCTGCCGACGCGTTCGGCCGTCACGTACCCCGACAGCCCGAACTTCGCGTTCGACTACCTGATCCGCAACGACGGTCCGAACGTCATCACCACGAAGACCCTCAACCACGAGTCGGAGTACCGGACGAGCTACGCCTTCTACGACGGTCTTCTGCGCCCGCGCCAGACCCAGGAAGCCTCGCCCGATCTCGCCGGCCGGCTGGTGTCGGAGAACTTCTTCGACACGCGGGGTCTCCAGTGGCGTACGTCCAACACCTACTACGCGACCGGTGCGCCGGAGCCCGTGCTGGTCAAGGGCCAGGAGCTCAAGTACCCGGCCTCCACTGACACCGAGTACGACGGCGCCGGCCGCGTCACCGCCGTCATCTCCCGGAAGTTCGGCGACGAGACGAAGCGCACCTCGACGAGTTACACGGGTGACACCACGACCGTCGTCCCCCCGAAGGGCGGGACCGCGGTGAGCACCGTGGTGGACGCCCTGGGCCGGACGACGGCGCGGACCGAGTACACGAAGGAGGATCTGACGGCCGGGGGGCCGACGCTCTTCGCTTTCGACAAGCTGGGCCGGCTGGACAACGTCACGGACCCGTCCGGGGCCAAGTGGACCTACCGCTACGACGTCCGGGGGCGCCAGACCCGGGTCGAGGACCCCGACAAGGGGGCGTCGACCACCACGTACGACGTGGCGGACCGTCCCCTCGACACCACGGACGCGCGCGGCATCACGCTCCGCACCGAGTACGACGAGCTGGGCCGGCGCACCGCGCTGAAGAAGGACGGCACGACGCTGTCGGCCTGGGTCTACGACACGGTCGCCAAGGGCCAGCTCTCCAAGTCCACGCGCTACGTGGGCGGCAAGGCCTACGAGACCGCCATCACCACCTACAACGGGCTCTACCAGCCCGTGAACACGCAGGTCACGATTCCCGACTCCGAGGGCGCGCTGGCCAACACCTACAAGTGGACCACCTCCTACAACGCCAACACCGGGCAGCCGGTGTGGACGAAGCACCCCGCCATCGGCGGGCTGCCGCAGGAGACCGTCACGACGGGCTACACCCACGGCAGCGGGCTGACGGCCTTCATGGGCGCCGGCAGTGATTCCATCATCTCCGACGTCACGTACGACCACTACGGCCGGAGCCTCGTCGAGTCCTACGGCGCCTTCGGCCAGACGGTGAGCCTCTCGAACGCCTACGACGAACACACCGGGGCGCTGACGGACACCTACCTCGACAAGGAGACGGCCCCGCAGCGCGTCGAGGACACCCACTACACGCAGGACCCGGCCGGCAACGTGACGGCCATCTCCACCTCGACCGGGCAGGACACGAGCCGGACCACTGACACCCAGTGCTTCCGCCTCGACCCCCTCAGGCGCATCACCGAGGCGTGGACCAGCACCGCACCGCAGTGCAGCGCCGCTCCCTCGGCCGGTGTGGTCGGCGGATCCGATGCGTACTGGACCAGCTACACGTACGACGCCGTCGGCAACCGCAAGACGGAGACCCGGCACACGACGGCCTCCGGGCCCGCGGCCGACACCGTCCGGACGTATCAGGCCCCCAAGGCGGGGACGCACCAGCTGCCGGGCGTCAAGCAGACCGGCACGGACGCGCACGACGAGTCCTTCGCGTACGACCAGGTCGGCAACACCCGCAGCCGCACCGTCGGCTCCAGTGTCCAGGACCTGTCCTGGGACGAGGAGGGACGGCTGAAGTCGGTCAAGGAGGGGGCGAACACCTCCGAGTACCTGTACGACCCGGCGGGCCAGCGTCTGGTGAGCCGCGATTCCACGGGCACCACGCTCTACCTGCCGGCCGGCAACGAGCTGCGCCTGGACAAGACGGGGAACGTGGTCGGTACGCGCTACTACGGTCCCGGCACCACGGCCGTGGCGGTCCGGACCCAGGCCAAGCTGGTCTTCCAGTTCAACGACCGCAACGGCACCGGAACCACCCAGATCACCGCCGATGCCGCGCAGACGGTGAGTCGGCGCAAGAGCACGGTCTTCGGCGCCGTCCGGGGTGCGTCCTCCGGGGGCTGGACGGGCAACAAGGGGTTCGTCGGCGGCACGAAGGACGCCGACAGCAAGCTCACCCACCTCGGTGCCCGTGAGTACGACCCCCTCCTCGGCCGCTTCATATCCGTGGACCCGCTCCTCGAATTCGAGAAGGGGCAGTCGCTGAGCGGATACAGCTACGCGGAGAACAATCCGACGACGTCATCGGACCCCACGGGCCGCGCATCCATGATCTCCGTGGACTGTTCGGACGGGTGCGGAGAGCAGTGGGACTTCATCGAGTCCCACGTGTCGCCCAACTTCATCTCGGGTGAGACCTGGGAATCGAAGTATCCGGTGTACAAGACGCTGAAGTCCAAGACCACCGTCTACCTCAAGGAAACCCCGCGGCCCCGCAAGTACCAGTACGAGGCTCCCAACGGCGTGTGCGTGTGGGCCGCCGCCAGCAGCTGCGCCCCCTACGAGGCGCCGCCGACGACCGAGAGCGTGCCCGACCTGCCCTGCCCGGAGGGCGACTCGCCATGGGTGTGCCGCGCCCGGAGCGAGATGTTCAAGTTCGGCCTGATGACGGGCATGACCGGCGGTTCCCTGGGCATGTTCGCCCTTCGCCCTGGCACCCGTTGGAACCAGCTCATGCGCGTGCCCGAGGGACTGACCAAGGCCCAGTTCTCGGAGGTCGAGGGCGTCTTCAAGTCACAGCTGAAGACCGAGGGGAACGTGGTCGTCCAGGGCAGCCGGGTGACCGGGAACATCACCGGCGGATCCGATATCGACTTCGCGGTACGGGTGACGCCGGAGACGTTCGACCGACTGATCGCGGCGCGCTGGAAGAACCCCAATCCCGGCTCCCAGAACGAGGCCACCCGGGACCATGCGATCAAGACGGGTAAGATCACGGCCGGTGACGCCCGCCCGAAGTTGAGCCCCATCAGGGATCAGGTATCCAAGATCCTCGGAGACGACGTGGATCACGTCGACGTCTCCATCATCAAGATGGGAGGGGCATTCGACAATGGACCGTTCATCAACGTCAAGTGATGACGTCGGCGCGTACGAATACTGCACCGTCTACGTGAAGTATCCGTTCGTGTCATCGGCCTCGGAGCTCGCTCCGGCCAGGGGCCCCGCGCTGTCGGTGGTCGCCGCCCACAACGAGTACGCGGACGGTCCGCCCGCCGCCGCGGAATTCCTCCAGTGGCCCACGGTGCTCGAATGCGAGGCCGTACCGGGTGCGTCCGCGCAGGAGATCGTCTCGGCTGTGGGCGATGTCCTGCGGGGCCTGTGGAGCCGCAGCATCCGTGCGGTGCCCGTCTGCGATTTCGAGGACGAGCTCCCGCTCCCCCCTGAGGCGCTCGCGACCAGGTAGTTCCCGATGAAACACAACGGCCCGCCGGTACGTCCGGCGGGCCGTTGCTGTTGTCAGGAGGCCAGGGCCGCCGCGAGGCCGGGATCCGGGCTGGACAGGATCGGCGTTGCGGTGGTGGTGAGGGCGGACGCGTCCGCCATCGAGGCCTGGGCCAGGACGATGACGTCCGCGCCGGTGACGGCGTCGGCCGCCTGGGCCACCCGGGCGAGGTAGCCGGCGGTGTCGCCGGCCTCGAAGCGGGGCCAGGCTTCCGCGATCAGGTGCGTGGTGATCGACACGGGGCGGCCGGCCCGCTCCGCCTCCTCCGTCACCAGGGCGACCGTCGGGTCCAGCGTCGACTCCACGGTGGCCAGCACGGCGATGCGCGGGCCCCTGCGGACGGCCTCCGCGGCCATCGGGCGGTCGACCCGCAGGACCGGAACGCCTAGCTCCGGCTCCAGGGACTCCGCGACCGCCCCGATGGTCGAGCAGGTCACCAGGACCGGGCCGCCGGAGCCGGCCAGCAGGTCCCGCAGGGCCGGAGCCACCGAGTCCGGGCCCTGCGTACGGGCCCGGTCCAGCAGCTCCGGCACCACGAGGTGGCGCAGTACGGCACCGGGGTGGTCCCGGTCCCGCAGGGCGTCGAAGACCGGCACGTGGACCGGCGAGGTGTGCAGCAGGGTCAGGGGCGTCACCAGAGGTCGGGGCTCGCGTCGAGCTGCGCCTTCGCCGCCGCGACCACCTCGGCCGGCGCCTCGGGCGCCTGGTCGGGGTGGCGGCCGGCCCAGCTGGCCGCGTACGGGCACAGCGGGACCACGGGCACCCCTTCGGCGGCGGCGATCCCGTAGAAGGCCTTCACCAGGTCCCCGGCGATGCCCCGCCCCTCGTGGCCCGGCTCGACGATGGTGTGCACCGCCACGAGGGCGTGGGGCGCCGCGTCGAGCACGAAGTACGCGATGAGGCCGACCACCTCATCGTTCTCGACGGCGAGCAGCCGTCCTGCCTTGCGGTCGTCCTTGAACCCGATGGCCCCGGTCTGCGACATGGTCCCCGACTCCCCTCAGACAGCCACCGCGTGGGGGCTGCGCTCCTGGTCCGTTCCCGGCACCGGGGCGGCCGGATCCGCGCCCAGTTCGATGATGCGATTGTCCGCGTCCACGTGCACGACGCGCGGCTTCAACACCCTTGCCTCGGCGTCCTCGACCTGTGCGTAGCTGATGAGGATGACGAGGTCCCCGGGGTGCACGAGGTGTGCGGCGGCGCCGTTGATCCCGATGACCCCGGAACCGCGCTCGCCTTCGATGACGTACGTCTCGAGCCGCGCCCCGTTGGTGACGTCCACGATGTGGACGAGCTCCCCGGGCAGCAGATCCGCCGCGTCGAGCAGATCGGCGTCGATGGTCACGGAGCCGACGTAGTGCAGGTCGGCCTGGGTGACCGTGGCCCGATGGATCTTGGACTTGAACATGGTACGAAACATGAAGAAGCTCCCGAAATATCTGCTCCCTGCCCGCTTCACGCAGGTCAAGGGCGGTCGCCGCAGCCTACAACCGTTCGCCGGTTCGGTCAGCTGTCCCCGAGCCTTTCAGGACTCGTGCTGACCGATAGCTGACTTTTCTGACGCATCGCGAGACGAGCACATCGTCCGCGGCTACTTCGGCGGCCCGCACGTCCGCTGCGTCCTGGACGAGAACCCCATGACCTTCTGATCAATATGGTCGGCGACGGCGACACCACCACGGAGGAGGCCGCCTCCCCCGCCCGCTTTTGTTGTCCGCTGTTTGCGCATCTGACTCACGGTCATCCGCCGGCACCCTGACGGGTACGATCACTGGATCAGAACCGGGGGAGGATCGATGTCCGCAGTCGTCGTGGTCCACGGCATCGGAAGGCAGCACTCGGGCGCCAACTCCATGCACGGCCCAGTCTCCGCTGCGCTCCGTGACGGATTGAACCGGGCTGGGGTCACAGATGTGAAGTCGGACAGCGTCCGCGTCGCCTTCTATGGCCACTTGTTCCGCCCACCAGGAACCGCGCCAACGAAGGGTGAGCCGGCCTACTCGCATCGGGATGTGACCGACCCGTTCGAGATCGAATTGCTCAACCGCTGGTGGGCGGAGGCACATCGTGTCGATCCGGATCGGGTACCACCGCCTGTGGCAACAGGAACCAGTAAGGCCACGACGCCGCTGAGTGTTCAGCGTGCTCTGTACGCGCTCAGCCGCTCCCGCTTCTTTGCGCGCACTGCTGACCGGTTCCTCATCGGAATACTAAAGCAGCTCCGCCTCTACCTCACGACGCCCGATGTCCGCGAGCGCGTCCAGGCCGAGATCGCCGCCGCGGTCACGGCAGACACCCGCGTGATCGTCGGACACTCCCTTGGCTCAATCGTCTCTTACGAAGCACTGTGTGCCCATCCGGAGTGGCCAGTCCACACTTTCGTCACCCTTGGATCGCCTTTGGGCATACCGAATCTCGTGTTCGACCGCTTGCTGCCCGAGCCGTACTCGGGCAAGGGGATTTGGCCAGGCAACGTAAGAGCCTGGACCAACCTGTGTGACCGACACGACGTCGTCGCCCTCACCAAGCGTCTGTCCCCTCTCTTCAGCGACGGCGATAATGTCGTTCGAGATGTCCTCATCAATAATGGCTGGCAGGCCCACGCCATAGAGTCACACCTCACCGCCGCAGAGACAGGCAACGCAATCGCAGAGGGCCTTCGGTTGGCCCGGTGACCCAATCCACACCAGATGCAGTCCGGCGTACGCTCATAGTCGGCGGTACGGCACGTTACGACCATCATCCGGAGCTCCCCCGCGTGCGCACGGATGTCGATGTCATCAGCAAAATTTTCGCATTGCTCGGCTACGAAACCAGTCACCGGCTGTTGGATAGAACGTGTGGGGGATTTCGCGCCGAGCTGTCCGAGTGGGCCGGCGCTGAGGACCGCGCGGAGGACGCACTCGTCCTCTACTACAGCGGCCACGGGGACCGCGATCACGAACGCCACTACCTGCTGTGCCGGGACAGCCGCAGTGACCGCCTGGCCGGCACCGCCCTGGCCACCGAGGACATCGTCCGGATCGTCAGCGAGAGCGGAATCCAGCGAATCCTGCTGATCATCGACACCTGTTACGCCGGGCAGGGCGGCGTCGACGCTGCACGCGCCCTGGCCACAGGCCTCGGCACCCGCCTCAGCACCACCCGCGCCGCCGACGAACACCAGCTCACTGCCTTCTCCGTCATCGCGGCCGCCCGCTCCCACGAACTGGCCGAAGACGGAGTCTTTACACACGCCCTCCAAACGGCGATCAACGACCCGGACCTGGGCGGGCACCGTCAGCCCAAGCTCTACCTGGAACAAGTCGTAGACCGCGTCAATGAAGTCCTCGCCGAGCACAGTCCGTATCAGCACGTCGCTTTAGGTACTCTGCCGAGCGGCGAGGGCTTCTCCTTCATCCCCAACCCCCGCTACGCCCCCGATATACCGGACGAGGGCATGGACCTCGCCGAACAACGGACCTGGACCAGCCTGGAGGGACGCCGACGTCGCGAAGAACTCCGCACTCACTTCGGACCTCGTGGCCGCGGTACGGACGCATACACAGGAACTGCGGGCTCCTACTTCACTGGACGCTCAGCCGCCCTAACTGAACTGACCGCCTGGTTGGACGGCCGATCGCGACGGCTCGGCCGCTGCTCGATCGTGACCGGGCGAGGCGGAGTCGGCAAGTCATCACTCCTCGGGCGCCTGGCACTGCTCGCTGATCCCTTATTGCGCGCGGCCCTGCCGGACATCGATCACAAGGCGATACCGCCCCACCAACGATTGCACGCCGCCGTACACGCGCGGCACAAGCTCCTCGAAGACATCACCGCTGGGATCGCCGACGCGGCCGGCCTGGCCGAAACCGACCCGGAGCGGCTCGTCGCCGCACTCGCAAGCCGCACCGAGCCTCTGGTGGTCGTCGTCGATGCCCTGGACGAGGCTGGGACGGCAACCGGCGATGCCGAACCCCACCGCATTGCTGCAGCTCTGCTCGCTCCGCTCTCCCAGCTGTCCTGTGTGCGTCTGCTCGTCGGCGCCCGGCCACATATGCGAGACGTCCTTGGCAGTGAATTCGCCTGCTTGAACCTCGATGAGCCACGCTGGACCGGAGAGCGGGACGTCGAAGACTACGCGCGCCGGCTACTCCTGGCTCCCGACGGCCCCGGCAGTATCGGCATCTACACCGAAGCCGCAGCGGAGCCGGTGGCTCGCGCCATCTCGACACGTGCCAACCGGAACTATCTGGTTGCCCGCCTCCTCGCCCGGCCACTCGCCCACCGCGCACAGCCGGTCGACACGAGCGTGCCCAGCTGGGAGAAGGAACTTCCTGAGCTCAGCGAGATTCCGAACGGTTCAGCGGGCCCCGCATTCCGCTGGGCGCTGCACGAACAGTTGCGTGTCAGAGAAGCCCGGGGCCGTGCTCTCCTGACGGCGCTTGCCCACGCTGAGGGCTCCGGGCTCCCCGCAGGCGACATTTGGCGCGCAACCGCTGCCCCGTTCACTGGTGACGAAGTCACGAGCCAAGACATCCGTTGGATCTTGGAATCGGCGAGTGCACACATCGTCGAGGATCAGGACGTCGGCCCGGATGGCCAGGCACGCTCCGTCTACCGCCTCTATCACGAATCCTACGCGGAGGAGCTCCGGGCCGCCGGTGGCCCGGCAGCAGCCGAGCGCATCGCCGCCGCGCTGTTGACGACCGTACGGGTCGTCCCCGGGACCGACGCATGTTCGTGGTCGGATGCAGATCCGTACGTACGGGCGCATCTGGCCAGCCACGCCGCCGGTAGCTCCCTGCTCGACGAACTTGTCCTCGATCCGGCCTACTTGCTCGTAGCCGAGCCATCTGCCCTACACCGGGCGCTGCGGCACGTCCGAGGTTCCGAGGCACAAGCCGCCCGTGCCGCGTACGAGCGCTGTGCGCCCATGCTGCTGATGGAGGACGCCGCTACTTCACCAGCAGCCCAGCTGCGACTCTCCGCGATACAGTCCGGCGCACATGCCCTTGCCGAGGCGGTACGCCTGCGCTTTCCCGAACTCTCCTGGGACACATTGTGGGCAGAAGTACCGGCGCGCCCCTACCCCTTCCGGGCCATAGGTGCCTTCTCTGCCCCCTTGAAGGGTGCCGAGGTCCTGGATGTGTCGGGGACAAAGGTGCTGGCCACAGCCCAAGCTTCGAGCCGACTCGAACTGTGGGACTTCGACACAGGAGTACGACTCGGGCAGTTGCCTCCCCCGGCCTTGCCCCATGTCCTGGCACTCACGGCCTGCGAAGAGCCACTCGCACCCTGGCTGCTTGCCCACTCCGGCCACGGCAACGAATGGGAAGGCACCGTCGAGGTATTCGACGTCCGGACACGGCGCCGCATAGGAAAGCCCGTAGAGACGAGAGCGGCGCTGTGCGCGCTCGCCGAAGTAGAGGGCGCTTACGTGATCGGGCTGATGGCGGCCGACGGGACGGTGCAACTGATCGACGCAGGCACGGGTTCAGTCCTGGCCCGGCTGACCTCCCGATTGCGAACCTCCGATCAAGAGCGCCATGAGATGGACTTCGCCACGACTCGGTTCTCTGGCCTGCGCCATCCGCAACAGCTGGCCATGGGGATGGCTGACGGCCGCTTGGTCGTGGCGGCGGTTGTGGGAGTGGGGCGGACAGCACCCCGGTTTGCAGGCCGTGCGGAGCTTGCAACCTGGTCCGTGGACCCGGAACAGGGCTGGCGGGTCTGCGACGAGCACCATTATCGGTTGACGGGCAGGAACGTGGCGGCGCTGGCCGTACGCCGAGGCCACATCCTCGTATCGTCAGAAGGTCGGCCACGGCTCACCGGGCGCGCGCAAGCCGTGATCCGGCGGGGGAGAGTGACGGAGTGGTTCTACCGTCGCGGTATGGGGCCCTCAGCGCTGGTAATGACAGACGGTGGCTCATACCGTGTGTGGGCCCAGTACTCATACGTCAGGGTGACGGATTCTGATGGTAGGCAGAGCAACTGGTTCCGCACCGAGTTGTCTGAGTCGGCACGGCTCACCGTGATTCCCTCCGACTCGGTCCGTACGCACCTGCTCACGTGGCGCGCGAGCGGCAGTTCCATCCAAGTCAGGGACCTACCCCTGAGAGAGGAGGAAGGACCGACCGTACGCCGATCTGACGCCGTCGACGCCAGCCATACCGACTTGGTTGTGGGAGAAATAGACGGTAAGCCCGTCCTCGCGCGGAACGACTTTTCCAAGCCGCTCCGTCTGATCGATCCAGCTTCTGGTCAGATCACCTCAATCTTCAACTGCGGACTCCTGGAAGAGATGCGCCTGCCGGACATGTCATACTGCGGGACGCCGGGAGCGCCGATCATGGCGTACCGATTTCTGCGGCGATGGCGGGCTCCGCACTGGGTACGCATATTTGATGGGAATTCATCGCGCCGCGTCCGCTTGGCCGGCAACTTCCTCAAGCCGATCAGAGAGATGCAGATAACGTCATTCGACGGACGTCCAGTGATCATCGGCCGGTCCTCTGACAGGCTCACTGCTTGGAATCTCGATGGCACCCATCAGGGGCACATCGCTGCCAACAGGTGCATGAGCCTCCGGGTACTGGCCACCGAAGGAGAGTCACTGCTCTCGGTAGTGGACATCGAAGAGCAGGCCATCAGAATCTTCAAACTGCCGCACTTCGATCAACTCGCCAAAGCCCACATCAGCTCCGACCACTATCCGGGGATCCCTCTCGCAGCAAATCCATACGATGCGTCATTCGCCCACGACCTGGCGATATGGAACGGATCACCGGTCGTAGGTTTTGTCCACCGGGCCGGCCGGGTCCACGTCGCTTCCATCTTGGATGCTTCGTTTGAGTGGAGTTGGAAGGTGCCGCAGAGCCAACCAGTCACCCATCTCGTACTCACCACGGTCGGAGAGCGCGGCGCCGCGATCGTGTGTACAAGCAACGGCACCATCTTGCTCGTGGAGGCAGGCTCAGAACGTCTGCTGCGCCAAGTGCATCTCGGCATGGCGATCAGAAGGATCACAGTCATCAGTGAAGGGGTAGTGGGGCTCGTGACGGAGGGGGGCCTATTCTGCCTCCGCCTTACCTAACTCGTCACCACTGTGACTTTGCTCCGGCGCAAACGGCCCGGCAACGGGCCCGCGCCGCGAGACCAGCCTGGTGCTGCTCGTGCCACAACGGGCCGGTCTCGATACCGAGCGCAGCGATCACGCCGGGCGTCAGCCCCATAATCGGCGTTCCAGCGAGAATGGCGCCCGGCCGGCCCGCCGGCTCGCGGGGGCGCGCTCCTTCGAACGGGACTCGGCTATCTGTCCACGGTGTCCCGGCTGGAGATCGCGGATGAGGCGATCACCGCGACCGTGGACGGCAGCGACGCCTACGAGGTCGAGCTGACCGAGGACGAGGACGGCCGGCTCTCCGGCTGGTGCGACTGCCCGTACGGGCAGGAGGGCAACTTCTGCGAGCATGGCGTGGCGGTGGGCCTGACCGTCCTGGGGCAGGCCGACTCCGTGCCGCCGCAGCGGTCGGCCGCCGCCTCATGCACCCGGCTGCCGGATGCCTGGCTGGAGTCCCGCACCCGCGGGGAACTGCTCGTCCTGGTACGGGAACAATTCGTCCACGACCGCGACCTGCACCGCCGCCTCGCATTGCGGACGGCCACCGCCGGGGAGGACACCGGCATCGCCCGGGAGCGCATCCTGAGCCTCCTCGACACCCGCCCCTTCGCCCACTACGGCTACGTCGAGCCCGCTGACACCCGCGCCTACGGACGGCAGGCTGCGGCCGCCGTCACCGCCCTGCGGGCGCTGACGGCGGCCGGCCGGGCCGCTGACGCGGTGGAGGTGGCCCGCGAGGCCCTCCATGTCCTGGGCCGCGCGTGCGGGGAGATCGAAGGCTCGGACGGCCTGATCGGGAACGTCGCCACCGGCCCGGCCGAGGCGCGCCTGGAGTTCTGCCGGACCGGCCGGCCCGACCCGGTGGAGACCGCCGAGTGGCTGGTGCACCGCTGCGAGGGCAGAGCGGTGGCCGCGCGTGCGAGCGCATGGCGGAACCGCTGCTCAGCGTCCGCGCCTGCCACCGGGTGCCGGATGGCGACGCTCGACCAGCATGTGCCGACAACCCATGGAGGTTAGAGAATGGACTATGGGCAACCTCCTGGGACGTTTCCGGCGTTGGCTGCTCCGCTCTACCACGAGCTCCTCCTCCAGCCCTCCGCCTCCCCGCTCAGGACACCACCAGGAGCATCAGGAGCCCGCCCAGCCCCCCAGGAGAAGGCCACAGCGCCTCTCCTCCCTGTTGAGCGTGCGCAGCGTGGCCGGCGAGGTGTTCCTGCTGCAGCTGGGCGTCGTGGTGCTCCTCGTGGCCGCCGCGGTGGTGGCCCTCGTGGTGCAGGCACGGAGCGACGCCATGCTGGACGCCCGGAACCGTACGCTCGCCGCCGCCGGAACGTTCGCGGAGTCCCCGGGAATCGTCGCGGCCCTGCGCAGCCCCCATCCGAGCGCGGTGCTCCAGCCGAGCGCCCAGGCCGCCCGGAAGATCGCGGGGGTCGACGGCATCAACGTGTACACGCTGGACGGGCTCACCATCACGCACAGCGACCCGCGGCAGCTCGGGAGGCGCGTCGTGGGCCCCTTCTCCAAGGCGGCGGCCGGCAAGTCCTTCACCGAGACGTTCGAAGGGTCCCTGGGGCGGTCCGTGGTCTCCGTGGTCCCCGTCAAGGACCACGACGGCCGCGTCATCGCCGTCGTGGCCTCCCCGGTCACCGTCCAGAACGTCCAGGGCATGGTGAACCGGCAGCTGCCGGTCGTCCTCGGCAGCGCGGCCGCGGTGCTCGCCCTGTCCGCCGGCGGGACGGCCCTGGTGAGCCGTCGGCTGCTGCGCCGGACCCATGGCCTGGGACCGGCCGAGATGACGAGGATGTACGAGCACCACGACGCGGTGCTGCACGCGGTGCGGGAGGGCGTACTGATCGTCGGCGGCGGCGGACGGCTGCTGCTCGCCAATGACGAGGCGCGCCGGCTGCTGGACCTGCCCGCGGACGCGGAAGGGCGCCCCGTCACGGACCTGGGTCTGGACGAGGCGATCGCCGAGCCGATCGCATCGGGCCGTTCCGCGACCGACGAGCTGCACATGGCGGCCGACCGGCTGCTGGCGGTGAACATCCGGCCCACCGCCCCCTACGGCCAGGCCGGGACCGTCGTCACGCTGCGGGACACCACCGAGCTGCGGGCACTCACCGGCCGGGCCGAGGTGGCCCGCGAGCGGCTGAAGCTGCTCTACGACGCGGGGGTGCGGGTCGGAACGACCCTGAACGTGGAGCGCACCGCCGAGGAGCTGGCGGAGGCGGCGGTCCCGCGGTTCGCCGACGTGGTCACGGTCGACCTGCTGGACCCGGTGCTGCGCGGCGAGGAGCCGCCCGAAACGAACACCGAGATGCGCAGGACCGCCGTCGCCGGCCTTCAGGGGGACCACCCGCTCACCCCCGTCGGCGAGCTGATCCGGTTCGCGCCCGCCGGTCCCATGGCCACCGGGCTGGCCGACGGCCACGCGGTCCTGGAGGCGGACCTGCGCGCCACCCACCGGTGGCGGTCCCAGAACCAGGCCAACGCCCTGCAGATCCTGGACCGCGGCTTCCACTCCCTGATCGTCGTGCCCCTGCGGGCCCGGGGCGTGGTGCTGGGGATGGCCGGCTACTGGCGGGGGCAGGACTCCGCGCCGTTCGACGAGGAGGACGTGTCCTTCGCCGAGGAGCTGACCGCCCGGGCGGCGCTGTCCGTCGACAATGCCCGCCGTTACACCCGCGAGCACACCATGGCCGTCACCCTGCAGCGCAGCCTGCTGCCCCGGGGCGTGCCGGAGCAGTCCGCCGTCGAGGTCGCGCACCGCTATCTGGCCGCCCAGGCCGGGGTGGGCGGTGACTGGTTCGACGTCATCCCGCTGCCCGGCGCCCGGGTGGCGCTGGTGGTCGGCGACGTCGTCGGCCACGGTCTGCACGCCGCCGCCACCATGGGCCGCCTGCGCACCGCCGTGTACAACTTCTCCACCCTCGACCTGCCCCCGGACGAGCTCCTGAGCCACCTGGACGAGCTGGTCGCCCACATCGACACCGACGAGCAGGAGTGGCAGGGCATCACCGGAGCCACCTGCCTGTGCGCCATCTACGATCCCGTCTCGGGGCAGGTGACCGCCGCCACCGCCGGGCATCCGGGCCCCGCCCTGGTCCGCCCCGACGGAACCGTGTCCTTCCCCGAGGTGCCGGTCTCCCCGCCGCTGGGCCTGGGCGCGGGTCTGCCCATGGAGACCATGACGGTCACCCTGCCCGAAGGTTCCCGGCTGGCCCTCTTCACCGACGGGCTGATCGAGAGCCGCGACCGCGATCCGGACGCGGGCCTGGCAGCGCTGCGCGCCGCCCTGGCGGGGCCCGCCCGCACCCCGGAGGAAACCTGCACCGTGGTGATCGAAGCGATGCTGCCCGCCAAGCCCAGCGACGATGTCGCGCTGCTCGTGGCCCGCACCCGCCGGCTGGACCCCGCGCGGATCGCCGAGTGGGACGTGCCCCCCGACCCGGCGGCGGTGTCCCCGGTGCGCAACGCCTGCGCCCGCCGACTCGCGGACTGGGGTCTGGAGGACATCGCCTTCACCACGGAACTCATCCTCAGCGAGCTGATCACGAACGCCATCCGCTACGGCACCGAGCCCATCCGGGTGAGGCTGCTGTACGACCGCAGCCTGGTCTGCGAGGTCTCCGACGGGTCCAGCACCTCCCCGCACCTGCGCCGGGCCGAGGCCACTGACGAGGGCGGCCGCGGCCTGTTCCTCGTCGCGCAGTTCGCCGAGCGCTGGGGCACCCGCTACACCGCCCGCGGCAAGATCATCTGGAGCGAGCAGGCCCCCCACGGCGGGGCCGCCCCGCCCGGGACGGACCTGGGGGAGGCTCTGCTGGCCGGGTGGGACGACGAAGGGGCCTGAGGACGTGCCGGTACGGCAGCCGCAGGGAAGGCGGCGGACACCACCGTCCGGGACTGCGTTGCCGAGGCCTCCGTACGTACGCTGGCCTCGATCAGTACGCGACCGCCCGTAATGGAGCCTTCGTGCCCGCACCTCGTCTCCGGACAGCCTCCGTCGCCGCCTGCCTGGCCCTCTCGGCGGCGCCCCTCGGTGCCTGCGGAGACGAGCCCACCGCCACGCCCAGAGCCCCCGCGGTGGCCACGTCCGCGGCGGACGCCGGCGGCATGGCGGCACTGACCGCAGCGGCGAAGAAGGAGGGCGCACTCAACGCGATCGCGCTCCCGGACGACTGGGCCGGCTACGGCGCACTGATCGACGGCTTCGAGAGGAAGTACGGGATCAAGGTCACTGTGGAGAACCCCGAGGGCACCAGCCAGGACGAGATCAACGCCCTGAAGGAGCACAGGGGCGGCGGCCGCGCCCCCGACGTGGTCGACGTGGGGGACTCGTTCGCGCAGCCCGCGGCCCGGCAGGGCCTGCTCGCGCCGTACGAGGTCGCCCCGTACGACCAGATCCCCGAGGAACAGAAGGACCCGCAGGCCCGCTGGTCCAACAACTACGGGGGCTACGTCTCGATCGGCTGTGACGCCAAGCGCGTCAAGACCTGCCCCTCGACCTTCGCCGACCTGCGCAAACCCGAGTACAAGGGCCAGGTCGCGCTCAACGGAAACCCCACCAAGTCCGGCTCCGCCTTCGCCGGAGTGTATGCGGCGGCCCTGGCGAACGGGGGTTCCTTCGACGACATCCAGCCCGGTATCGACTTCTTCGCCGAGCTCAGCAAGAACGGAAACTTCATCCCGGTCGAATCCACTCCGGACACCATCGCGAAGGGCCGGACCCCGATCAGCATCGACTGGGACTTCCTCAACCTCGGATACGCCGACGAATTCCGCAGGAAGGGCACGGACGTCGACTGGCGGACCGCCATCCCCTTCGACGGGAGCTTCGCCGAGTACTACGCGAGCGGGGTGAACAAGGACGCCCCGCACCCGGCGGCGGCACGCCTGTGGCAGGAGTACGTCTTCAGCCCGGAGGGCCAGAACCTCCGGCTCGGCGCCTATGCACGACCCGTCCTCATGGACGCGATGAAGAAGGACGGCACCCTCGACAAGGCCGCCGCCGAGAAACTGCCGACGGTCGAGGGCACGCCGACGTTTCCCACGGAGGCGCAGAGGGAGAAGGCGAAGGAAGCCGTCAACCGCGGCTGGGCCGAGGCCGTCTCGGGGAGCGGGATGCAGGGGGCTTCCGGTGGGGCTCGACCCAGGCTGCACAAGCGGTGACGCAGAGCGATAATCGGAGCAGTACGCAGAGAGTCGTTCCGCGGATCGGGAAGTGGGGCGCAGTGATGCACGACCCGGCGTTCCACGATGCCTCCGGCGTGGTTGCGGAACCGGGCGACGAGACGTACGCCCTGCTCGACGCGCGCGGCGTGGTCATCGGCTGGGGGCCGGGGGCCGAGCGGCTGCTCGGGTACACCGCCCGGGAGGTGCACGGGTGGCGCGGGGCCGATCTGCTGCTCGCGCGCTCCGAGCTCGGGCACGCGGTCCTGCGGCACCGGAGCGGGCGCGGGGTCGAGGTGGCGCTCCACGCGCGGCCCATGACGTCCACGGCCGGGGACCGGCAGTGGCTGATCCAGGCCACCGACACCGACGCCACGCAGCGGCGCGAGCTCAGCGAGGCCCTGATCAGGGGGCTGTTCACCGAGTCCCCTTTCCTCATCGACGTGTTCGACACGCAGTTGCGCTTCATCGCGCAGAACGACGCGCTGCGGCGCGGCGCGGGCTTCGAGAACGAGGAGTTCGTCGGGCGCACGATGTCCGAGGTGGCACCGCCCGACCTGCTGGACATGGCGGCCCTCGAAGCACGCCAGCGCCATGTCCTGGAGACGGGTGAGGCCCTGGTCCAGACCGAGGTACGGGGCCTGCTGCGCGGCGATCCCGACCGGCAGCACGTCTGGTCCGAGACCATCCTCCCGCTGCGCAGCAGCTCCGGGGAGCTGATCGCGCTCGCGCACACGGTGGCCGACGTGACCGAACGGGCCCGGGCGCGCGAGCGGTTGGCGCTCGTCAACGACGCGAGCACGCGCATCGGCACCACGCTGGACGTGCTGCGCACCGCGCAGGAGCTCGTCGAGGTGGCCGTACCAGAGTTCGCCGACCACGCCTACGTCGACCTGCCCGGCCCGGTCCTCGGCGGCGAGGAGCCGCTCGTCGGCGCGGGGGGCGAGGCCCTGACCCTGCTGCGCGCGGCGACGTCCTCCGTACCCGGAAGCCCGGTGAAGGCGGCGGTCGCGACGGGCGACCCCGACCCCTTCACCACCGGGCCGGGCTCCCTCTTCACCCGGGCCATGGCCAGTGGCGAACCGTTGCTGCTGACGGGCGAGGAGCTGATCGCGGAGCTCGCCCCGGTCGACCCCCCGCAGGCCGAGCGGGTCCGTTCGTACGGAGTCCACTCCTGGCTGCTCGTGCCGATGTCCGCCCGCGGGGCGGTGCTCGGCGCCGCCGTCTTCGTACGCCACGCGCGCGCCCACGGGTTCGAGCCGGACGACGTCCTGCTGGCCGAGGAGATCGCGGCGCGCGCTGCGGTGTGCATCGACAACGCGAGCCGCTACACGCGCGAGCGGACGGCGGCCCTGGCCCTGCGGCGCAGCCTGCTGCCCCAACGGCTGCCGGTGCTCGGCGCGTTGGAGGCGGTGTCCCGCTACCTGCCCGCGCACGGACAGGCGGAGCTGGGCGGGGCCTGGTACGACGTGATCCCGCTGTCGGGCGCACGGGTGGCGCTGGTGGTGGGCGACGCGCAGGGGCGCGGCCTGAACGCCGCGGTGACCATGGGCCGGCTGCGGACCGCCGTACGGACCCTCGCCGACCTCGACCTCTCCCCCGACGAGCTGCTCTCGTACATGGACGACCAGATCCACCGGTTCGTGGACGAGCACGGCCAGGACGGTGCCAGCGGGTCTCGCCCCGGCGGTGCGGCCGGGACGACCTGCGCGTACGCCGTCTTCGACCCGATCACGCGGCAGCTGGCCGTGGCGTGCGCGGGCCATCCGCCGCCCGTACTCGCGCCGGTGGGCGGGGAGCCCGCCATCGTGGCCCTTCCGGCCGGGCCTCCCCTCGGTCTCGGCGGATCGCCGTTCGAGAGCGCCGAGATGACGCTGAACGACGGGGACGTACTGGCGCTCTACAGCCACGGCCTGGTCGCGGCGCCCGACCGGGACGTGGACCTCGGCCTCGAACGGCTCCCGGAGGCGCTCTCGGGCATCGCGCTCACCCCGCCGAACGGGCTCGACCAGGCCTGCGACGCGGTGATCGGCCGGCTGCTCCCGGTGCTGCCGCAGAACGACGTGGCGGTGCTGATGGTGCGCCTGCACGAGCTGCCGGCCGAGCACCACGTCACATGGGACCTGCCGGCCGAGCCCGAGATCGTGTCCCGGGCCCGTACGCTCGCCACGCGGCAGCTCGCCGTATGGGGCCTGGACGAGCTGGAGTTCACCACGGAGCTGGTGGTCAGCGAACTGGTCACCAACGCCATCCGCTACGGCAGCGAGCCGATCCAGCTGCGGATGATCCGCGACCGCGAGCTGATCTGCGAGGTCTCGGACGGCAGCAGCACCTCCCCGCACGTACGGCGCGCGGAGGAGACCGACGAGGGAGGGCGCGGGCTGTTCATGGTGGCGCAGCTCGCCCAGCTCTGGGGCACCCGCTACCACGCCCGCGGCAAGACCATCTGGGCCGAACAGCCCTTCCCCGAAGGGTTCCTGGAGGAGGCGGACGCCACCGCCGCATCCACCGGCTGACGGCTGCGCCCGTACCCCCGGCCGACGAGGCGACCGGGGGTACGGGCGGGCGCACTAGCCCGACTGGGCCTGCTGGTACGCCGCCACCGGTACGGGGGCGTAGCCCGCGGGCCGGGTGGTGAACGTGCCCCGGCCCTGGGTGCGGCTGCGCAGCCGGGACGCGTAGCCGAACAGCTCGGCCAGCGGCACGGTGGCGGTGACCGCCGTGGTCCCGGAGCGCGCGGCCGAGCCCGAGACCCGTCCGCGCCGGGCGGCCAGGTCGCCCAGCACCCCGCCGACGGCGTCGTCGGGTACGGTCACCACGATCTCGGCCACCGGTTCCAGCAGCTCCATCGCGGCGGCGCGCAGGGCCTCGCGCAGCGCGAACCTGCCCGCCGCCCGGAACGCCATCTCCGAGGAGTCCTTGGAGTGCGTGGCCCCGTCGGTCAGGGTGACGCGGAGCCCGGTCACCGGATGGCCGCCGAGGGGGCCCTCGGCGAGCGCGTCGCGGCAGCCCGCCTCCACGGCGCGGGCGTACTCCTGCGGCACCCGCCCGCCGACGACGGCCGACCGGAATTCGAACGCGCCGTCGCCGGCCCGTTCCGCATCCGGAGCCGGGGCCAGGGGCTCGACGTCGAGGACCACGTGGGCGAACTGGCCCGCGCCGCCGTCCTGCTTGACGTGCCGGTACACCAGCCCCGACACGCCGCGCACGACGGTCTCCCGGTACGCCACCCGCGGGCGGCCCGCGGTGATCCGCAGCCCGTGGCTGCGGCGGATCTTCTCCACCGCGACCTCCAGGTGCAGCTCGCCCATGCCCGACAGCACCGTCTGGCCCGTCTCGGGATCCGTCCGCACCACCAGCGACGGGTCCTCCTCGACCAGCCGGGCCAGCGCCGCCGACAGCCGGCCGGTCTCGGCGCTGCTGCCCGCCTCTACGGCCACGGACACCACCGGTGCGGCGGCCTTCGGCGGCTCCAGTACGAGCGGTGCCTCCGGTGCGCACAGCGTGGACCCCGCGCGGGTGCCCTTGAGCCCGACCACCGCGACGATGTCCCCGGCCACCGCCCGGTCCACCTCGGCGTGGCGGTCGGCCTGGACGTGCAGGATCCGTCCGATCCGCTCGGTCCGGCCGGTGCCCGCGTCCAGCACGGTGTCCCCCTTCCTCATCGTTCCCGAATAGACCCGCAGGCAGGTCAGCCGTCCGGTCGCCGTCGCGTTCACCTTGAAGGCCAGCGCCGCGAACGGCGCCGCCGGGTCGGCGGCCCGTTCCTCCACCGCCGCTCCGTGGGCGCCCCGTACGGGCGGCATGTCCGCCGGCGAGGGGAGGTACGACACGACGGCGTCCAGCAGCGGCTCGATCCCGCGGTTGCGGTAGGCCGAGCCGCAGAGCACGACGACTCCTTCCCCACTCCGCGTCAGGTCGCGCAGCGCCGCGGTCAGCGTGGCGGCGGAGAGCGCCGAGGTGGCGCAGTACTCCTCCAGGGCGGCCGGGTGGAGTTCCGCGACCCGCTCCTCCAGCAGTCGGCGGCGCCGGCGCGCCTCCTCGTACAGGTGACCGGGTACGGGACCCGCCTCGAACGAGTCCGGCGTGGCGCCCCAGACCAGCGCCCGCATGCGGACGAGGTCCACCGTTCCGCGGAATCCGTCCTCCTGCCCGATGGGCAGCTGGACGACCAGCGGAACGACGTGGAGCCGCTCCTGTACGGACGCGACCGCCCGGTCGAGGTCGGCGCCGACGCGGTCCATCTTGTTGACGAACACGAGGCGCGGCACGCCGTGGCGGTCGGCCTGCCGCCAGACCGACTCGCTCTGCGGTTCGACGCCCGCGACGGCGTCGAACACCGCGACCGCTCCGTCGAGTACGCGCAGGGAGCGCTCCACTTCGTCGGAGAAGTCGACGTGTCCCGGTGTGTCGATCAGGTTGACGTGGTGGCCGTCCCACGTACAGCTGACGGCGGCGGCGAAGATGGTGATGCCGCGGTCGCGCTCCTGGGGGTCGTAGTCGGTGACGGTCGTGCCGTTGTGGACCTCGCCGCGTTTGTGGGTGGCTCCGGTGGCGTAGAGGATCCGCTCGGTGACGGTGGTCTTGCCGGCGTCGACGTGCGCGAGGATGCCGAGATTGCGGACGGTGGTCGAGGTGTTCAGGTGGGTGCGCATGGCCCGAGGTCTTTCTGGACGGTCGAGAAGAGGGCGGCGCGATTTCCGGACGAAGGACGTGCCCGGGCGCCGTACGGCGACCAGGGCGCAGCATGGCGACACGGGCCTACCAGGGCCTGCCAAGGCGGGCAAAAGGCCTACTGGGGAAGGGGCGTGTCAGTCGTCGCGGACATCCGATGGCGGCCGCGCAGCCGTCATCGGGAAGACGGGGACACCAGGATCACGTCGTACCGGGACCGGGGAACGAACACGGCGATGTGGTGACACACGGCCCGGCTCCCCTCTCGTCGACGAAGTGCGCACCACGTCGCGTGGCGGCATGAGAGCGAGTGTAGGGACACGGCAGCGGCCCGGCACCGCAATTAAGAATCGCGGGCCGGGCCGGACGCCCCCTCAGGACGCGGCGGGACTCGGGGAGTCGTGCCCGCCGGCGTGGGAGGTGCCGGTGGAGGCGTCGTGCGCGGGGCCGTGCGAGGCGTCGGGCGAGGGCTCGTGGGGCGCGTCGTGGGGGGAGGAGCCGTGGCCGGAGACGGTTTCGATCGTTCCGCCCAGGCGGGTGTGGGCGCCGGCCAAGGCCTCGGCGGAGGCCGCCGTGATGACCCAGGTGGGGCCCACGAGGTACGTGCCGCCGTACATCTGGGCCTCGGTCAGCCAGGTCTGCCGGCCCTGCTCGTTGGTGAAGGTGGCCATCCGGAAGCCCTCCTGGCCCGACCCGCACGCCCCTTCCCTCAGCTCCTCCGCGTCGACCGTGATCTCGGGCGTACAGCCGAGGGCGTCGGCGATCTGTTGGAGCGGGGCGGGGCGGGCGGCGGAGGCCGGGGCGGGGGACGAGCTCGGGTCGGGCGGAGCCTGCGGACCGGCCGCCACCCGGGCGGCGCAGCCGCCGCACAGCAGCGTCGCGAGCAGCGCGGCAGCGGCGGCGGAAGCGGCGGGACGGGGTGAACGGGGCATGGCTGGCTGCCTCACAGGGTTCGGGCGGAACGGGGGCGGAGATCGGGGGCGGCAGCGCGCGCTACGCCGTCGGCGGGACCTTCTTGCCCTCGGCGGTGACCGCGAACCAGAGCCCCTGCTTGTTGTGCCCGTTCGCCTGGCCGGGCGCGGTGTCTCCGGTGAACGTGTAGACCGGCCAGCAGTCGATCGTCAGCTGCTCGCTGCCGTCGGGCCGCTTCACCGATCCGACCAGCTTGCCGGAAATCCCCTCGGCCTTCGCCTTGTCGACGGCCGGGGCGGGCTTCCATGTATCCAGGCAGGCGCCGAGGCAGCCGAACTTCATCGGCCACGCACTGTCCTTGTCGAACCGGTAGAGCGTGCGCCACTGCCCGTCCACCAGGATCTTGCCGAGTTTCTCGTTGTCGGCGACGGACAGTTCCGCTCCCTTCTTCATGTCCATGCCTCCCATTCCCGCCCCCATTTCCATTCCCGTTCCGGTATTGCCGTCCGCCTTCTGTTTCTTGTCGATCGCCTTCTTACCGTCCGGCGCCAGTGCGTGCCAGGTCCCGCCGACGCCCTCGCCCTTCGCCTCGCCCGCCTTCGTGTCCTTCGCGTAGCGGTAGACGGGCCAGCCGCCGAGGGTCAGCTGCTTGCTGCCGTCGGTCCGGGCGACGGATCCGAGGAGGGCCGCGTCGATGCCGGCGGCGGCCGAGGCGTCGTCCGCCGGGACCGCCGGCCACGCCGTGGCGCAGTCCCCTTCGCAGTTGGACTTGGGGGGCTCCGGCGTGTCCTTGTCGAAGCGGTAGAGGGCCATCCCGGCGCTGTCGGTGACCACGCTGCCCACGTTCGCGATGTCCCGTACGGACAGCTGGCCCGCCGACGACCCGGCCTTGCCGGAACCGGAACCGGAACCGGAACCGGAACCGGAGCCCGATCCGACGTCCGAGCCCGACCCGGAGCCGGCGGCGGCGTCCGACCCGTAGCCGCCCGCTCCGTAGCCCGTGTCGTACGCCCCTCCGAGGGCCTTTCCGGCACCCGCCGGCTGTACGGAATTCGCGTTGCGCGCGGCGCCGTTGTCGCTGCTTCCGCAACCTGCCGCCAGCAGCAGAACCGCGGCCACCGATCCGACCGATGAGATTCGACGCATCTTGTTCACGATCACTCCTTCGGGTTGAACCCGGGGGGTTCGTCTACTGCCTTATTCATAAGGCCTGACGGGTTCACCGAATTCGAATGAGCGGGAATTTATCAGATCGCGCTAACCGCTGAACTCCCGCCGTCGGCAGCCGTTTACCGCGGGCTCATTCCTGAATGCGCAGCGCGAGCGCGGGGCATCGCCGCACCGCGCGGAGCGCCATCGGCCGCAGCCTTCCGGGGACCGACATGACGGCCTCGGCCGGATAGCCGTCCCGGTCCAGCCGCACCACGTCGGGCAGCACGTCCACGCAGAGTCCGTGGCCCTTGCACAGCGTCCAGTCCACGACGAGCCGTTCGGGGTTCTCGTCCTCGGGCATCGGCAGCGCCCCGAGCACGCGGCGTCCGCAGCCGCTGCCCAGGGCGTGGTCGCGCATCTCGTCGGGGAAGACGGCGAGCGCGGAGGCCATGAAGGCCGAGGTCCCGTCGGGATGGCTGCACGCACCGCGGCGCAGCACCCCCCGCATCCGCGCCTCGACCGCCTCCAGCGCGGGCCGTCCTCCCCCGGCCACCAGAGCCTCCACGGCATCGGCGAGCGAGGGCAGGCCCCTGACGCACGGGCCGCACTGGCCGGCGGTCTCGTCCGCCATCCAGCGCATCACGCGGGCCACTTCGCCGGCCGGGCAGGTGTCCTCGGGCAGCGGCAGGACCGCGCCCGCCCCCAGGGTGGCCTTGAGCGAGGACAGCGACTCCCGGGAGAGCAGGGCGGTCCGGGCCGCCGCCGGCGTCAGCCATTTCCCGTGGTACCCGCCGACCAGGACGCCCTGGCCCGGGGACGAGCCGCACAGCTCCAGGACGTACGCCAGGGAGGTCCCGAGCGGCGCCTCGACGACCGTCGACCCGCTGATCGTCAACATGACGGTGCCCGGCTCGGAAT
The DNA here is from genome assembly GCF_000717915.1 of Streptomyces sp. NRRL S-244. Taxonomy (GTDB): domain Bacteria; phylum Actinomycetota; class Actinomycetes; order Streptomycetales; family Streptomycetaceae; genus Streptomyces. The sequence continues at coordinate 3,569 of NZ_JOCX01000042.1, read as the reverse complement.
CGAGGCCGACCGAGCGGTATCCCGACACGCCGAGCCGCGCAGCGACGGCGAGTTGGGCGTACGTCTCGGTGTTGGACAGCAGGGTCGGCAGTCCGCTCAGGCCCCGCTCGCTGGTCCGGACCTTCTGCCCGTTCGGGACGGCGGCCCCCCCGTTGAGGCCGTTCACGAGCGAGGTGCCCTCCCCGGTGACGAAGCGCTCGGGAAGCCTGCCGACGCGCAGGCGGCTGCCGGCCACGCCGCGCTCGGCGACGGCGGCCCGCAGGGACTGCTCCACGTCGTCCCTGGTCACCCCGATGGCGACCTCCTCGGCGCCGATCGCGTCGGCCGCCAACAGGGCTCCGTCGAGCACCAGGTGCGGGGAGTGCAGCAGCATGGCTGCGTCCTTGAGGCAGCTCGGCTCCCCCTCCGTGCCGTTCACCACGACGGCGGTCCGCCCCTCCTTGGTCCGGGCGGACCGGATGACCGCTTTGAGCTTGCGGGCGAACGGAAAGCCCGCTCCCCCGCGGCCCCGCAGGTCGATGCCCTCGGCGAGCTCCACGAGATCGCCCGAGGTGTACTGCGGGATCGGGCCGTGCACCACCGAGTGATTGGCGCGGTCGAGCCGCGGCAGCACATCGAGGCCGGCCAGCAGCCTGGGCTGGCCGACGCACCCGAGGGCGGGATCGACGATCGAGGTCACTGACGGCCCCGCATCCCGCCGAACGACCCACCGGACCGGTCCGTTCCCGGACCGGCCCCGATGCCGCTGGGTATGACCACCGTGTCGTACGAACCGGTGTCGTAGGAACCGGTGCCGTACGCATCGGCCCCGTACGCATCGGCGCCGTACGACGGCACGTACGGCGTCGTTCCGTACGGCGGGAGGATCTCGGTCGTGGGCTCCGGGGCCTGCCGGGGCGAGGGCACGAAGGGGGTCCCCCCCGGCGGGGTGGCCGGGTCGGGCTGTTGCCCGACCGAGCGCCGGTCCGACTGCCGGGCCAGCCGCGCCGTCAGCCGCTCGGCGGCCCATTCCGCAGGCTGCCGGACGAACCGCTGCGGCGGCTTCTTGGGCCGGGGCGGCGTGCCCTGGGCCGTGGCCGCCGACGCGGCCACCGGGCGTACGGGCGCGGCGCGCAGCCTCGCCCGGAGCCGCACGGCGAGCACGCCCGCGACCCCGAGCAGGCAGAGCGCGTACGACACGGTCACCCAGGCGCTGGCGGGACGGCCGGCCTTGAGCCCGTGCACCAGGGACGCGCCCCACGCCGGGTACGCGCCGATGTGCAGGGCCCGCCACCACAGGGAGCGGCCCTTGGTGGCGAAGGCGCTGCGGACCGCGCCGGAGACCGCGACGGAGACGAAGAGGTATCCGGCCAGGGTGCCGAGGCCGATGAGCACCGGCTGGTCCTGGTCCGTGAACGGCAGGAACGCGGAGGCGATCCCCGTCTGCGACTCGGCGACCTTGACCCAGATGTGCAGGAGCAGGAAGCCCAGCCCCGACACGGCGAGGCCGCGGTGGGCCGCCTGGGCGACCAGCCGGTGCCCGGAGGTGAGGACCGTACGGTCGGTGGCCGCGAGCCCCCACAGGACCGCGGAGGTGAGCGAGACGAGCGAGAGGACGCCCGCCCCGAAGTCCAGGAAGTCCCAGAAGTGGCTCAGGGCGCCCGCCCGGGCCGCCACGGACAGGGCGAGCAGGCCCGTGAGGGCACCGATGACAAGGGTGGCTGGGCGCACGCCTCCGGCGGGGGACAGCAGGGGCGGCCTGCGCACGGCCCGCCGGCCGGCGGCCGCGGCAGCGGCGACGCCGGCATGGCGTCTGGTGCGGCGCGCCCGGTGTGAACGGGGCGTACGGGCTGGGGACAGGGGCATGTAGTTCTCCCATACGCCCAGGCCCGAGGCACTCCACCGCGCACTCGGCGCCCGGGGTAGTCGACGGAACTGCTCCGCGGCGGGCGGGAGATGAGGTCCCACCGACCGGGAGCGGGGGCCGGAGTGCAGAAGCATCGTGGACCTTCGCAACGCCTCCACAGTATTTATCTAATCGTGACAAGTTCTGGCGCGCGTGGCATCGTCACACCCGACGCCCCCGGAAGATTCCCTTCCAACGGTGCGGTGGCAACAAGAGTTACGCCTTGTCCGCCACCACACCTCCCCGACGGCAAAACTCAGGCAAAGTCGCGGGACTGCAAGTGGATGGCACTCTCCTGGAGGGTGTACGAGGTGCTCAACTCCCCCGTCCGCACTGGCGCAGAGGGGGGAGGGAGGCTGCCTCGACAGGCTTGTCACCCTCCCACGGGGCAGGCCGTACCCCGGCATGAACGAGGTAACAATGTGCGAACTTCTGAACCGCATCTGGGCTCGTCCCCGAGGCGAATGGACCCGGGTCCTGCGACGGGAACTCCCCGCGCTGACCGCTGGGATGGTGGAGGAGCTGAGGGAGGAGCTCCCCGGGTTCTCCGCCCTCGTCGACGACCTCGACGAGGAGGTGGTCAGACAGCGGCTCGAAGTGGCCCTGCTCACCGCCCTCGGGTACCGCGAACCCGCGCCGCAGCAGCGGGACAAGGCCGCGGAACACGCCCACCCCGACGAGGATGAGGAAGAGGAGGACTACGCGGCCGAGCACGGCCACCCAGGCCTGGAAGAAGAGGAGGAGGAAGAGGATGAAGAACACCGCGGTCCGCCGGCCGGTATCCGGGTCCCCCGTCAGCGAGGGCAGCTGTCCCCCCTGACGGTCGTCCCCCGCGAGGGTCTCGGCACCCGCTCCGAACGGGCCAGGCGTGAGCTGTTCTCCGCCCTCACGAGTGACATGCCCATGGCTGAAATTGCGCTCTCCGAACTGGCCGCCGCGGCCGGCTGGCCGCTCCCGGCCGAAATACGCGCCATCGCCCTCGCCACCCCCGGCGAGACCCAGCAGTTGGCGGCCGTCCTGGACGACGGACTCGCCGGCATGGTCGGCGGCCAGCCCTGCCTGCTGATCCCGAGCCCGGACCCGGAGACCCGCGCCTCGCTGGAGGCCCTGCTGCGCGGCCGGTTCGCCGCCGTGGGCCACCCCGTCGCCCCCCGCGACACCGCTTCCTCCCTGCGGTGGGCCCTGCGACTGCTGTCCCTCACCCCCAACCGCCCCGGCCTGGAGGCGCGGGCCCTCTTCGTCGACGATCACCTCTCCACCCTCCTGCTGCTCCAGGACGAGCCCCTGGCGCACGCGCTGGCCGCACGCTGGCTGCGGCCGCTGGCCAACCTGACCCCGCGCCAGAGCGAACGGCTCGAAGTGACCCTTCTGGCCTGGCTCGAGGGCGGCGGTGCCCCCGAGGCCGCCAAGGCGCTGAGCGTGCACCCCCAGACCGTGCGCTACCGCATGCGGCAGCTCGAGAAGCTCTTCGGCCCCGGCCTGCGCGATCCGCGGACCCGGTTCGAGCTCGAAATGGCCCTGCGCAGCCGCCGCTTGATGGCCCAGGTACGCCGCGCGAACTCGCGGGTCGGCCGCAAGGTGCGCGTCGCCACCACCGACTTCCGGCCGCTGGGCGTCGGGCGCATGGCCCGCGTCAACGGCCTGTAACCCCAAGGCCCCCCGGCCCCCGGCCCCGACCCTCGAA
>NZ_JOCX01000041.1 GCF_000717915.1 Streptomyces sp. NRRL S-244 | reverse complement strand
AAGGAACGGACGCTTCCTTTGTACTCACCCTCTCGGGCTTTCCTCCGGGCTTTCGTTCTTCGTTCTTGCGTTTCCGACTCTATCAGAGTCAGTTCCGCTCGCTTTCCGGGGTCTTCGCTTTCGCGTTTTCCCTTTCCGGCGATTCCGACTCTATCAGGGCTTTTCCAGCTCCCTGACCACTCACTCGATTCACCGGGAAGGCAAAAAGAAGAGCAGCACGGATCAAGATCGGCACTGAAGAGGAGGATTCCCGTCCATCCGTTGTTCGCGAGAAGTTCACGCGGCACGTCCTGGCGGGAGTCACGACAGTACAGGGCCCGTGGTGCCCAAGCAAATCGATTCAGGCGTATGGTCTAGTCCACTACGTCGTCGCGGTCGCGCGTCGTGCCCTCCGAGAGGGGGTGCACATCGAGCGAACCGGGACGTGTCATGACATACCCTTCTGAAAGTACGTCGCCACAGCACAGGTTGTGACGACGACACGTAGAAGCCCCACCCCTGGGAGGCCCCCCATGACCAGCGTGACGTCCCCACTTGCCGGGCGCGCCATCGGACTCGCGGCAGTGCCCGATCCGGTGTTCTCCGGCGCAATGGTGGGTCCGGGCACCGCTATTGACCCCGTGCGCGAGCCGTCGGAGGCGGTGGCCCCCGTCGACGGTGTGGTCGTCTCCCTGCACCCGCACGCGTACGTCGTCGTCGACGGCGAAGGGCACGGCGTACTCACCCACCTCGGGATCGACACCGTTCAGCTCAACGGCGAGGGCTTCGAGCTGCTCGTCAACAAGGGCGACACCGTGACCCGTGGCCAGGCCGTCATCCGTTGGAACCCGCAGGCCGTCGAGGACGCCGGCAAGTCGCCGATCTGCCCCGTCGTGGCCCTGGAGGCGACCCCGGACTCCCTGTCCGCGGTCGTCGAGTCCGGAGACGTGAAGGCCGACGACGCCCTGTTCAGCTGGCAGTGACTTCGTCCGCCTGCACGGGCGAGTCGGACATCCACCGCGGCGGCTGGGCCCGCCGCTCAATCGGAGACGGGTGAAATGGAGACAACGCTGCGAGGCGTCGGCGTGAGCCACGGTGTGGCGATCGGCGAGGTGCGGCACATGGGCACGGCGGTTCTCGAACCGCCGGCCAAGCAGATCACCGCGGACGAGGCGGAGCGCGAACAGGGGCGCGCCCGCAAGGCCGTGGAGGCTGTGTCCGCCGACCTGATCGCGCGCGGCCAGCTGGCCGGCGGCGAGGCCCAGCACGTGCTCGAGGCCCAGGCGATGATCGCCACGGACCCCGAGCTCATGGCGGACGTCGACCGGCGCATCGCCGTCGGCAGCACGGCCGAGCGCGGCGTCTACGACGCGTTCGCCTCGTACCGCGACCTGCTCGCGGGGGCCGGGGAGTACATGGCCGGCCGGGTGGCCGACCTGGACGACGTACGGAACCGCATCGTGGCGCGGCTGCTGGGCGTGCCGATGCCGGGTGTGCCGGACAGCGACGAGCCGTACGTGCTGATCGCGCGGGACCTTGCCCCCGCCGACACCGCGCTGCTCGACCCGGCGCTCGTCCTCGGCTTCGTCACCGAGGAGGGCGGCCCGACCAGCCACAGCGCGATCCTCGCGCGGGCGCTGGGCGTGCCGGCGATCGTGGCGCTGCCGGGTGCCGGTGAGATCGCCGAGGGTACGGTCATCGCCGTCGACGGCAGCACCGGTGACCTGTTCGTCGAGCCCACCGCCGAGAAGCGGGCCGAGCTGGAGGCTGCGGCCGCCGAGCGCAAGGCCGCTCTCGCGGCCTCGTCGGGTCCGGGTGCGACGTCCGACGGTCACAAGGTGCCGCTGCTGGCCAACGTCGGCGGTCCGGCGGACGTTCCTGCGGCCGTGGAGGCCGGGGCCGAGGGTGTGGGCCTGTTCCGCACCGAGTTCCTGTTCCTGGACGACAGCAAGAAGGCGCCGTCCGAGGAGAAGCAGATCGAGTCGTACCGCAAGGTGCTCGAGGCCTTCCCCGAGGGCCGCGTCGTCGTACGTGTCCTGGACGCCGGCGCCGACAAGCCGCTGGACTTCCTGACGCCGGCGGACGAGCCGAACCCGGCGCTGGGCGTGCGCGGTCTGCGGTCGCTGCTGGACCACCCGGACGTGCTGCGCACGCAGTTGACCGCGCTGGCGAAGGCGGCCGAGGGGCTGCCGGTCTACCTCGAGGTCATGGCTCCGATGGTGGCCGACCGGATCGACGCGAGGGCGTTCGCGGACGCGTGCCGCGAGGCCGGGCTGCAGGCGAAGTTCGGCGCGATGGTGGAGATCCCCTCCGCCGCGCTCCGGGCGCGCTCGATCCTCCAGGAGGTCGAGTTCCTGTCGCTGGGCACCAACGACCTCGCGCAGTACGCGTTCGCCGCGGACCGTCAGGTCGGTGCGGTGTCGCGGCTCCAGGACCCGTGGCAGCCGGCACTGCTCGACCTGATCGCCATGTCGGCCGAGGCCGCCAGGGCGGAGGGCAAGAGCTGCGGCGTCTGTGGTGAGGCCGCTTCCGACCCGCTGCTGGCGTGTGTGCTGACGGGTCTGGGTGTCACCTCTCTCTCGATGGGTTCCGCTTCGATTCCCTACGTGCGGGCGACGCTCGCCAAGTACACGCTGGCCCAGTGCGAGCGTGCCGCGGCCGCGGCGCGTGCGGCGGACAGCGCCGAGGAGGCCCGCGTGGCCGCCCAGGCGGTGCTGTCCGGCGAGTAGCCGAGCAGGGTGGTGTCGATCGAGGGGCCTTCGCCGGTGGCGGGGGCCCCTCGGTCGTCTCCGGTCGTCTCCGGTCGTGTCCGGGCGCGTCCGGCGTGTCCTCCTTGGGTCAGTGGTTCGGCGTGGGGTCGTCCACCTCGTAGCCGGGGCAGTATTCGACCCCGGGCTCGGGGGCCACGGGGTCCCCGGTGTCGGCGTCCGTGCAGTAGGCGTTGAACACGGCCGCCGCGGAGAGCGGGACCAGGCGGCCGCGGTCCAGGCGCCAGCCGTGGACCCGGTCTCCGATGCCCCCGGTGGTGCTGCGCAGCACCAGTCCCCCGGGGCCGCCGAGGGCGAGGCCGGTGGCGAGGACGGTCACGAAGTCGAGTCCTTCGCGGCCCTCGATGCGCGGCGGGCCGTCCCGGTCCGGGGTGACCTCGGCGTGCAGGACGGCGACGAGCTGTTCGTCCCGGGTCGGGACGCTGCAGACGAGGTGGTGGTGTCCCGGCCCGGCGCCTTCGACGAGTCGGGTGAGCGCCCCGCTCGCCCGGGTGAAGGAGGCGTGGCCGATGTCCTCGCCGCAGTCGGCGCAGCTGCCGACGCCGGCGAGCAGGGTGGTGGCGTACTCCCAGGTGGCCTGGCGGACGGCCTCGTCGACGAGGAGCGGGACGAGCTCGTCGATGGGCTGGCCGGTGTAGGGCAGTACGGCCCCGGCGCCGGCGAGTTCGGCCGTGAAGCGGGTACGGGCCTCGGCGGTGTCCGGGTCGATGCCGTGTTCCCTGCAGAACTCGGTGTACTCGTCGGGGTCGAACAGGGCGACGGTGGTGTGGATGCCCTGGGCCGCGAGGGACCGGAGCAGGCCGTCGACGTGGCGGAGGTAGTCGCCGTAGTCGTCGTGGTGGTCGAAGGTGAAGCTGCGGTAGCCGCGCATGGCCGCGAAGTCCCCGGCGTCGGCCAGGAGGCCGACGGTGCTGGGGACTTCGCGGCGCAGCATGCGGCGCCGGGTGGTGCGGCGGCCGGTCTGCGAGGCCTTTGCGGCCTTCCCGGCGGTCTGACCGGTGTCGTGGCGTGTCCGTGGCATGGCTCCCCCTGAGTGGCGCATTCGATTGCTCACTCACGGTAACCGTCGCCACTGACAGTGACCTCAGTCGCGCGTGCGGGTGCGGCCGAGCTCCTCGTAGAAGTGCAGGAGTTCGATGTTGTCGACTGAGCCCGGGTTGACCGCCTTCGCCATCGGCGTGCCCTGGAGGAGGCGCTTGACCGGGACCTCGATGCGCTTGCCCGTCAGGGTGTGCGGGATGGCGGGGACCTCGATGACCTCGTCGGGGACGTGGCGCGGGGAGAGCTCCTCGCGGATCGTCGCCTTGATCCGGCCGCGGAGGTCGTCGTCGAGGGTCGCCCCGGGCGCGAGGTGGACGAACAGCGGCATCCAGTAGCCCCCGTTCGGCTCCTCCAGGCCGATGACCAGGGACTCCTTGATCTCGGGGAGGCGTTCGACGGCCTCGTAGATGTCGGCGGAGCCCATCCGGACGCCCTGCCGGTTGAGGGTGGAGTCGGAACGGCCGTGGATGACGACGGAGCCGTGGTCGGTGATCGTGATCCAGTCCCCGTGGCGCCAGACGCCGGGGAACATCTCGAAGTAGCTGTCGCGGTAGCGGCTGCCGTCCGGGTCGTTCCAGAAGCGGATCGGCATGGAGGGCATCGGGTTGGTGACGACCAGCTCGCCGACCTCCCCGATCAGCGGCTTGCCGGACGGGTCCCAGGACTGGAGGTCGGTGCCGAGGCAGGCGGCCTGGAGCTCCCCGATGTGGACGGGGAGGGTGGGGACGGCGCCGGCGAAGCAGCTGCAGACGTCGGTGCCGCCGCTGACGGAGGCGATCCAGAGGTCTTCCGCGACCTCGTCGTGCAGCCAGCGGAAGCCGTCGGGCGGCAGCGGGGAGCCCGTGGTCGCCACGCACTTCACGGCGGAGAGGTCGAAGTCCCGGCCGGGGTGGACCTCCGCCTTGCGGCAGGCCATGACGTACGCCGCGGAGGTCCCGTACAGGGTGGCCTTGGTCCGCTCGGCGATCCGCCACTGGGCCCCGGTGTCGGGATGGCCCGGGCTGCCGTCGTACAGGACGACCGTCGTCCCGGTGAGCAGGCCGGAGACGAGGAAGTTCCACATCATCCAGCCGGTGGAGGTGTACCAGAAGAACCGGTCCTCGGGGCCGAGGTCGCAGTGCAGCCCGAGCTGCTTCAGGTGCTCCAGGAGGATGCCGCCCTGGGACTGCACGATCGCCTTCGGCAGGCCCGTCGTACCGGAGGAGTAGAGCACCCAGAGCGGGTGGTCGAACGGGACCGGCTCGAAGACGGGCTCGGCGGCGCCGGAGACCAGGTCCGACCAGGCGACGGCGCCTTCGGGGGCCTGCGTGCCGAGCAGTGGGATGTGGACGACGGCGCGCAGCGAGGGGAGCTCGGCGCGCAGTTCGGCGACGGTGTCGCGGCGGTCGTGCTCCTTGCCGCCGTAGCGGTAGCCGTCGACGGTGAACAGGACCACCGGCTCGACCTGCTGGAAGCGGTCGAGGACGCTGCGGGCGCCGAAGTCGGGGGCGCAGGAGGTCCACACGGCGCCGACGGCGGCCGTGGCGAGGAGGGCGGTGACGGCCTCGGGGATGTTGGGGAGGTAGCCGCTCACCCGGTCGCCGGGGCGTACGCCTAGGGCGCGCAGCTCGGCGGCGAGTGCGCCGACCTGGCGGCGGAGCTCGGCCCAGGTGACGGGGGTGGCCTCGTGGGTCTCGTCCACGTACAGCAGCGCGGCCTCGTCCGCGCGCGCCGGGTCCTCGGCGGCGCGCAGGGCGTGCTCGGCGTAGTTGAGGGTGGCGCCGGGGAACCAGCGCGCGCCGGGCATGGAGCGGTCCGCGAGGACGGACTCGTATGGGGTGGTGAAGCGGACGTCGAACCACTCGGCGACGGCCTGCCAGAAGGTGTCGAGCTCGTCGACGGACCAGCTGTGCAGTGCGGGGTAGCCGCCGTCCGCGGGGGCTCCGAACCGCTCCGCGGCCCAGGCCTGGAAGGCGGTGATGCGGGCCGCGGCGATCCGGTCGGGGCCCGGGGACCAGAGGGGTTCCGGCGGGGTGGCTGAGGTCATGGGTCGGCTCCCGGTCAAGACTGCGGCTCGCGCGTCGTGTGCGTGATGTGTGCGTGGCGTGTGCGTGGCGTGCGTACGGCGCCCCCGCGCGATGGGTGTGCGCGGCGGCCCACAGGGACCATGCCACGTGATCCACCTCCGCACCAGGGGCCTCTTGGACGAGTGAACGGAAGTTGAACGCCCCCCGCTCGCCGCGCCGCCGGTGGCAGGGTGAGCAGCATGAACGGTCGCGATCTGATGCGTGCGGTGAAGGAAATCGGTACGGAGCGCGGGCGGCGCGCGTGGCGCTCGGCCTTGCGCAACCGGCGCGCGGACGCGGTGGGGCTCCCGCGCCGGGGCGCGGAGCGGGCCCGCGTGCCGGGTCTGCTCACCGGTACGGAACCGCGGCCGGGCGGCGGGGTCCTGCGGTTCACGCGCTCGGAGCTGCTGGTACGGGTCACGGCGGGCGGTGCGGTGTTCTGGGGCTGGGACGGGGCCGGGCCGACGCCCTCGTACGCGCTGGTCGGCAGCGGCCCGGAGCCCGATCCGCGGGCCGTGCTGGAACCGGACACCGGCGGCGGCTGGCGGGTGGTGTCGGAGCGGGTGACGGTGGCGGTGTCGCGGCACGGGGCGATCGAGGTCCGCACGCCCGGCGGGACGGTGCTGCGCCGGGAGCTGCCGCCGCGCTGGTGGGAGCCGGCGCAGCCGGTCGCCGGGGAGCCGGTCGAGGCACGGTGGCTCCAGCGGGCGGAGGTGCCGGCGGACGCGCGGTTCTTCGGGCTGGGCGGGCGGGCCGGCGGTCCGCGGCTGCGCGACGGGGTGTACCGGCTGTGGAACACGGACCCCAAGGGCGGCTTCGGGCCGGGTGACGATCCGCTGTACATCACGATGCCCGTGCAGTTGGTGGTCGCGGACGCCGGTACCCACCTGGTGTTCCACGACAACTCGTGGGACGGCCGGGTGGCGCTGCGCGAGGGCGAGGAGGGCGCCGGGTCGGGGGCGGACCGGCCGGGGGCGAGCGAGCTGCGCATGGAGGGCGGGCCGCTGCGGTGCTGGGTGCTGGTGGGGACGCCGGCGCGGGTGCTGCAGGGCTGGTCGGGGCTGACCGGCGGGGCCGCCGTACCGCCCGAGTGGGCGCTCGGGTACCAGCACGCCCGGTGGGGGTTCGGGAGCGCGCAGGAGGTGCGGCGGGTGGTGTCGGGCTACACCGCGCGCGGGCTCCCGCTGTCGGCCGTGCACCTGGACATCGACCATTACGACGAGCACCGTGTGTTCACGGTGGACAAGGAGCGGTTCCCCGATCTGCCGGGGCTGGCGCGGGAGCTGGCGCAGCAGGGCGTACGGCTCGTGTCGATCGTCGACCCGGCGGTGAAGGCGGGCGACGCCGTGCACGAGGCGGGCCGCGCGGTGGGGGCGGGCGGGGCCTTCGTACGGGACGCCCGGGGGCAGGAGGTGCGGGGCGAGGTCTGGCCCGGGGAGTGCGCGTACCCGGACTTCACGGATCCGGCGGTGCGCGCCTGGTGGGGCGGGCTGTACGCGGAGCGGCTGGAGCAGGGCTTCGCCGGGGTGTGGCACGACATGAACGAGCCGGTGTCCTTCGCCCCGTTCGGGGACATGACGCTGCCCCGTTCGGCGCGCCACGCGATGGACGGGGCCGGCGGGGACCACCGGTCCGCGCACAACGTGTACGCGCTCGGGATGGCGCGGGCGGGCTGGGAGGGGCTGGTCCGGCTGCGGCCCGCGGAGCGGCCGTTCCTGTTCTCCCGGTCGGGGTGGGCGGGGATGCAGAGGTACGGGGGCACCTGGTCCGGGGACGTGGAGACGGGCTGGGAGGGACTGCGGGCCTCGCTGGCGCTGGTGCTGGGGCTCGGTCTGTGCGGGGTGCCGTACTCGGGCCCGGACGTCGGCGGTTTCGGGGGCTCGCCCTCGCCGGAGCTCTATCTGCGGTGGCTGCAGCTGGGGTCGTACCTGCCGCTGTTCCGGACCCACTCGGCGATCTGGGCCGGGCGGCGGGAGCCGTGGGAGTTCGGGCCGGAGGTGGAAGAGGCGGCGCGGGCCGTGCTGGCGGAGCGGGAGCGGCTGCGGCCGTACTTCCTGACGCTGGCCCAGCTGGCGCGGCGGACGGGGGCCCCGTACGTGCGGCCGCTGTGGTGGGGGGCGCCGGAGGACCGGGCGCTGCGGGACTGCGAGGACGCGTTCCTGCTCGGCGACACGCTGCTGGTGGCGCCGGTGCTGGAGTGCGGGGCGGACCGGCGGGCGGTCCGGCTGCCGCGGGGGCGCTGGTACGACACCGCGACGGGGACGGCGTACGAGGGCCCCGGGCAGGTCCTGCTGGACGCCCCGCGGGGGCGGATCCCGGTGCTGGCCCGGGCGGGCGCGGTGCTGCCGGTCCGGCGGGCCGGTGACGGCGGGGTGGGGTTGGAGGTGTGGGCTCCGGCCCGGGGGCGCGCGGGCGGCGGGGTGGTGATCGGGGACCCGGGGCCGGGGTTCGAGGCGGGCGCGGTCGAGCGGTACGCGGTGCGGTGGGTGGAGGACGCGGTGGTGGTGGAGAACGAGGCCGGCGAGCCGGTGGAGGGGGTGGAGGTACGGGGGCTCGGTCTCGGGGCCGGGACCGGGGACGGGACCGGGCCCGGGGACGGGACCGGGCCCGGGGACGGGACCGGGCCCGGGGACGGGACCGGGCCCGGGGACGGGACCGGGCCCGCGCGAGGATCCGCTCAAGGGGTTCCGGGGCGGCTCTAGGGCGGTTCCAGGCGGCCGCGGGACCCTGTCGCTGCGCGCGGAGCGGCCGCGCCGCCGTCGGAACCGTCGTTCAGGGGGACAGTCGTGGTCATGGCGAATCCGGCCGGCAGCCGTTCGCACCGCTGGGACATCGCGCCGGGGTCCGAGGTCGTGGGCGCCTGCCAGCTGCTCCTGGCGTGGGGGCTCCTCGTCGCGGCGCGGCAGACGCCGCCGGTCGCGTCCCTGGTCGTGTTCGGGGTCGGGTCGGTCGCCGCGGTGGCGGTGGGGTTCCTGCACGGGCTGCTGCTCGTCAAGCCCGTGGCGGTACTGGGGCGGCTGACGGCCCGTCTGACGGCGTGGCCGGAGCCGATCGCGGTCCTGGTCCTGACGGTGCCGGTGTCGGCGCCGCCGGCCCTGCTGGCCCACGAGTGGCTGAGCGGCCACCTGGCGTCGGCTCCCGGCTTCGAAGTGGTCTGGGCGGGCGCGGCGGCGAGCGCGGTGCTCCCGATGGCCGCGGGTGCGCTTCTGCGGGCCCGGCCGGTGCCGTTGCGCGCGCTGTGGACGCGCGGGCTGGCGGTGACGGCAGCGGTGGCCGTGGCGGTGGTGGCCATGGCGGACTTCGTCCTGACACCGGGGGCGTGAGCCGCAGGCGCCGGTCGGCGGGGCCCCGCGCCGTCGCGCCCCGGCGCGAGCCGGAGTGAGCCGGACCGCCCGGCGTCAGCCGGTGTAGCGGCCCGCGAACCAGGCTGCCGTGGCGCGGGTGTGGAGGGGGAAGGCCAGCTCCGTCGGGGTGCGCAGGACGTGCCAGCCCGAGGTCTCGTCCGTCGGGGCCGACGGCGGGAGGGATGCCGTCGGACGCGGCGGCAGCAGCCCGAAGAGCAGCAGGTGGCCCGCCGGGGAGCTCATGGCGTCGGCCAGGGCGACCTCCGAGGCCGGGGCGTGGATGCCCGTCTCCTCGCGCAGCTCGCGGACGACCGCGTCTCGCCAGTCCTCGCCGAAGTCCATGAAACCGCCGGGCAGGGCGATGCCCCCGAGGGCCGGCTCGATGGTGCGGGTGATCACGACCAGCCCGGTGCCCGCCTCGTCCTCGACCGGGAGCAGCGTGACGGCCACCGGGAGCGGGTTGCGGTACGTGACGGCCCCGCACGAGGCGCACGTACGGGGCCAGGCGGTCGTGTCGAACAGCGATCCGCAGGTGGAGCAGTGCGAGTCCCTCTGTTGTGCCGGCATGCGGCGATGGTATGCCAAGGGGTGTGCGGGTGCTCTCAGTTGTGCGGTCACGGCTTCGGATTCGGCTTCGGCTTCCCGGTCCCTGTCGCCCCGATCCGGCCGTGAGTACCGTGCCCGCATGACTTTCGCTTCGTACGAGGAGTTCTGGCCCTACTACGTCGCCCAGCACTCCCGCGCCGCCACCCGCTGGATCCACCTCACCGGCACCCTGACCGGGCTCGCCCTCACCGCGTACGGCCTGGCGCGCGGCCGCAAGCGGTTTCTCGCCGCGCTGCCCCTGATCGGGTACGGGACGGCCTGGCCGGCCCATTTCCTGATCGAGGGGAACAACCCGGCCACCTTCGGACATCCGGCGTGGTCGTTGCGCGGGGACGCGCAGATGATCCGGATGATGCTGGCCGGGCGCGACGCGGAGCTGGGAGCGATCGCGCAGAAGTGGCTTGCCGAGAACCCGTGCCAGGACTGCCTGCCCGTGACAGACTTCTGACGATCCGTCAGATCGCTGTGACCGGCTGGGGAGGGGTTCCCTTGGGACGTACACGTACACCCGTCGTGAGCGGGTGGTTCACCGAGGACGGACCGGAGGGCGGCGGCTTCCGGCTGCTCGGCACCCGGTGTTCCGCCTGCGCGGCGGTGTTCTTCCCGCGCGAGGACGCGTACTGCCGCAATCCGCACTGCCCCGGCGACGGCCTGCTCGCCGAGGTTCCGCTGTCCCCGCGGGGCCGGGTGTGGTCCTACACCGACGGGCGGTACCGGCCGCCCGCGCCGTACGTGTCCGACCCGGACGCGCCCTGGGAGCCGTACACCCTGGTCGCGGTGGAGCTGGAGGCCGAGGGGATGGTCGTGCTCGGGCAGACGGTCCCCGGGGTCACCGTCGCCGATCTGGCGGTCGGAATGGAGGTCGAGGTGGTCGGCGGCGTGCTGAACGAGGACGCGGACGAGGACGCGGACGAGAACGCGGACACCGGGACCGTCTGGACCACCTGGCGGTTCAAGCCGACGGGGGGCACCGCATGAGCGCCGACATCGCCGTCCTCGGGGCCGGTATGCACCCCTGGGGCAAGTGGGGCCGCAGCTTCGTCCAGTACGGACGGGCCGCGGCCCGGAGCGCGCTCGCCGACGCCGGGCTGGACTGGGCCGACGTCCAGTCGATCGTCGGCGCCGACACCGTGCGCTCCGGGTATCCCGGCTACGTGGCCGGGGCGACCTTCGCCCGGGCCCTCGGCTGGCAGGGCGCGCGGGTGACCAGCGTGTACGCGGCCTGCGCCTCCGGGGCCCAGGCCATCGGGGCGGCGCGGGCGCAGATCCTGGCCGGGCTGGCCGACGTCGTCCTGGTGGTCGGCGCGGACGCGGCGCCCAAGGGGTTCTTCGCCCCGGCCGGCGGGGACCGGCCGGACGATCCGGACTGGCTGCGGTTCCGCGTCCTGGGCGCCACGAACCCGGCGTACTTCGGCCTCTACGCGCGCCGCCGGATGGCCGTGTACGGGGACACGCTGGAGGATTTCGCGCAGGTGAAGGTGAAGAACGCCGCGGCCGGCGCCCTGAACCCGCTCGCCCGGTACCGCAAGCCCGTCACGGCCGAGGAGGTCGCGGACTCGGCGGTCGTCGCCGATCCGCTGCGGCTGCTCGACATCTGCGCCACCTCGGACGGGGGCGCGGCGCTGGTCCTCGGCAGCATGGACTTCGCGCGCTCGCGCGGGGTCGCCGATCCGGTGCGGATCCGGGCGGTGTCGACGGTGACGCCGACGTATCCCCGTACGGTCCTGGACCTCCCGGACATCGCCACGGACTCGGTGACCGCCGTGCGGCCGGCGCCGGGCTCGTTCCGGGCCTCGATCGCGCGGGCCGCGTACGAGGAGGCCGGGCTCGGGCCCGGGGACCTGTCGCTCGCCGAGGTGTACGACCTCTCCACCGCCCTGGAGCTGGAGTGGTACGAGGACATCGGCCTGTGCGCCGAGGGCGAGGGGGCCAAGCTCGTACGGGAGGGGGCGACGGCGCTCGGCGGGCGGGTGCCGGTGAACACCAGCGGCGGACTGGCCTCCTTCGGGGAGGCGGTGCCGGCGCAGGCCATCGCCCAGGTGTGCGAGCTGACCTGGCAGCTGCGCGGCACGGCCGGGGACCGGCAGGTGCCGGGGGCGCGGGCGGGGATCACCGCGAACCAGGGGCTGTTCGGGCACGGATCGGCCGTCGTCGCGGTGCGGTGACGGGTCGGCCGCGCAGGGGTGACCGCTGCGGGGCGGGAGGCCGGTCTGTGACGCCTGCGGCTACGCCCGGGTGACGGCGGCCGACCGGGTGCGGACCCTGAACAGGGGCTGTTGTCCGAAGGCTTGACGGCCCCGGGAGGCAGGTTCACACTCGCTCCACAGCCTCCCGCCGCGTACGACGCCGCGGCCGGGGCCCCCGTCCCCCATGAGAGCCGCGGCCCGTACCCCAGTCGGCGGGGGTACGGGCCGCCTCCTGTGTGTCCAGGGGCCTCAGGTCCCCGCGGTCAGGCTCCGGCGGCGGGCCCGCGCCAGCGACATCGCGTGTTCCACGACCCCCACCAGCACGTCCTTGACGGACTCCCGGTCTCGCGCGTCGCACAGCAGCACCGGCACCCCGGGGTCGAGGTCGAGCGCCTCCCGTACGGTCACCACCGGATGGCGTTCGGCCCCGTCGAAGCAGTTGACGGCGACCGTGAACGGGATCCCCCGCCGCTCGAAGTAGTCGACGGCGGCGAAGCAGTCGGCGAGGCGGCGGGTGTCGGCGAGGACCACGGCGCCGAGCGCGCCCTGGGCCAGCTCGTCCCACAGGAACCAGAACCGGTCCTGTCCGGGCGTGCCGAACAGGTACAGCACCAGGTCCTCGCGCAGCGTGATGCGACCGAAGTCCATCGCCACGGTGGTGGTGCTCTTGCCCTCCACTCCTCCGGTGTCGTCGATGCCGACGCCCGGCTCGGACAGCAGTTCCTCGGTCCGCAGCGGTCTGATCTCGCTCACCGCACTGACCAGGGTGGTCTTGCCCACCCCGAAGCCGCCCGCGACCAGGATCTTCAGGGTCAGCGGCTCGACCGGTGACACGGCATGCATGGCACCGGTGCGGCTAGAGCGCCCGAAGGCCATCGATCACCTCACGCAGAATGGATTCATCGGGCAGTTCGGCCGGGGGTACCGGCCGGTTCACGTGGACCAGTTCCTCATCGGCCAGGTCGCCGATCAGGACGCGTACGACCCCGACCGCGAGGTCGAGTTCGGCCGCGAGTTCGGCGACCGACTGCGGCCGCTCCCGGCACAGTCCGAGGATGTGGGAGTGCTCGGGGGGCAGGGTCAGGTCCCAGACCGGATCGTCGGCCGCTGGTTCGGCGACGACGAGCGCGATCAGGTCGAGCCGGTGCTGGCCGGCGTGGCTGGTCCGGCCGCGGGTCATCGCGTACGGGCGCACGACGGGGCCGGCCTCGTCGTCGAACCAGTGCGGGTGGGCGGGGTCGTGCGGCCGGCCTGGATCGTTCTCGGCCGGATCGTTCTGGCCTGGATCGCTCATGCCGTCCGCCTCACCCTCCGGCTGGCAGCCCGGAGCGGGGAGCGGTCGCCAGGTGGTCGCCTACCCGCTTGACCATGAGGGTCATCTCGTACGCGACCTGCCCGACGTCGGAGTCGGCGTCGGAGAGCACGGCCAGGCAGCTGCCGTCGCCGGCGGCCATGACGAAGAGGAAGGCCTCGTCCAGCTCGACGACGGTCTGGCGGACGCTGCCGGACTCGAAGTGGCGGCCGACGCCCTTGGCCAGGCTGTGGAAACCGGAGGCCACGGCGGCCAGGTGCTCGCTGTCCTCGCGGGTCAGGTCCTTCGAGCTGCCCGTGGGCAGGCCGTCGCCGGAGAGGACCACGGCCTTGCGGATGCTGCCGACCCGGTCGACGAGCTCGTCGAGGAGCCAGTTGAGCGGACCGGAGCCGCGGCCCCGGGTGTCGTTGCCGGTCTGCGGTGCGGTCATCGACCGTCCCCCTCGTTCTCGTTTCCGGGACCTGTGGCGGCGGAAGTGCCGGCCCCGGTTCCGGACTGCTGCTGGGCCTGCTGCTGAGCCTGCTGCGTCTGCTGTGCCTGCTGCTGCGCCTGCTGGGTGCGGCCCGCCGTCCAGCCGCGCTGGAGTGCGGACATGCGCGTACGTACCTCTTCCGCGTCGCGGTCGGCCACCTGGTCTGCGGCGGCTTCGGCGGGTGCGGGGGTCTGGGCGTTCTTCAGCTGGGGCGCCAGGTTGGCCTGGCGGACGCGCTTGGGCAGCCCGCCGGGGCCCGGGGCGGCCGGCTCCGGCTGCGCCGCGGGCTTCGGGACCGCGGTGACCGGTCGGGGCTCCACGCGGCGGCCGTGCTCGGCGACCAGCGTCGGGGTGGGCCTGCGGCGCGGCAGCGGCACGGAGCCGGCGGACCGGGCCCCGTCGGGGCGGGCGCCGCGGACCGGGTCGGCGCGGTGGCTCTCCAGCCGGACCGGGCCGGTGGGGGCCAGCGGCTCCCGCTCGCGCTCGCGCTCCGGGCCGCCCTTGCGGTCGGTGTGCGCCCGGTCCGCCGGGCGGAGCCCCAGCAGGGCGCTGCGCGGGGTGCCGTTCGGCGGGGTCTCGTCGTCGAGGGTGGCCATGGCGGGGCGGCCGCCGATGCCGGTGAGTCCGGCGATCCCGGTGGTGATCTCGTCCAGGGCGGCCGGGTCGTCGAGGCCGTCCAGCCCGAGCACGCCGAGCGGGGCCTCCAGTTCGACCGGGCCGCGCAGTTCGGGGGCGGCGAGCGAGCGGCCTGCCGGGGCGCGCTCCATGGCGGCCGGGGCGGGCCGGGCGGAGCCCTGGCCGTTCTTGGCGCCGAGGCCGGCCCGGCCGCCCTTGCCCTCGCCGAGGCGCAGGCCGGTGCCGTTGGTCTCGGGGGCTTCGGTGAGCAGGGCCGCCGGGAGGAACACCACGGCGGTGGTGCCGCCGTACGGACTGGGCTGGAGGACGACCTTGACGTCGTGGCGCTGGGCGAGGCGGCTGACGACGAACAGGCCGAGGCGGTCGGTGTCGGAGAGCTCGAACTCGGGGGTCTCGGCGAGCCGGAGGTTCGCGTCGAGCAGCGCCTCGGGGTTCATGCCGAGGCCGCGGTCGTGGATTTCGAGGGTGAAGCCGTTGGCCACGCGTTCGCCGTGCACCTGGACGGCGGTGTGCGGCGGGGAGAACACGGTGGCGTTCTCCAGGAGTTCGGCGACGAGGTGGGTGACGTCGGCGACGGCGGGGCCGGCTATGCCGAGCCTCGGCAGCCTCCGTACCTCGATGCGCTCGTAGTCCTCGACCTCGGCGACGGCGGCCCGTACGACGTCCATGAGCTGGACGGGCTTGCGCCACTGGCGGGAGGGGGCCGCGCCGGAGAGGATCACGAGGCCCTCGGCGTGGCGGCGCATGCGGGTGGTCATGTGGTCGAGGCGGAAGAGGTCGGCGAGCTCCTCGGCGTCCTCGGTGCGCCGCTCCATGGTGTCGAGCAGGGTCAGCTGGCGGTGCAGCAGGACCTGGTTGCGGCGGGCGAGGTTGACGAACACCTCGGAGACGCCCCGGCGGAGCTCGGCCTGCTTGACGGCGGCCTCGACGGCGGCGCGCTGGAGGGTGTTGAGGGCTTGGCCGACCTGGCCGACCTCGTCCTTCTCGTACTCCAGGCGCGGGGCCTCGGTCTCGATGTCCACGTGTTCGCCGGCGGCGAGGCGGCGCATGACGGCGGGCAGCCGGACGCCGGAGACCTCGTGGGCCTCCTTGCGGAGCCGGGACAGGTCGCGGACCAGGTCGCGGCCGATGCGCACGGAGAGGACGACGGAGAAGACGAGGGCGATGAAGCCGAGGACGCCGGCGATGGCCGCCTGGACGAGGACGTCCATGGCGACGGGTTCGACGCGCTTCTGGTAGCGGTCGCCGGCGGCGGTGCCCATGCCGGCGAGTTCGTCGAGGACCTTGTTCGCGGCCTCGTCCCACTGGGCGGCGGTGATGCGCGGGTTCTTGCCGGAGCCGCCGGTGATGAACCGTTCCTCGGCGTCGCGCAGCGGTTTGGTGTCCGGGCCGCCCCAGTACTGCTCGAACTGCTCGCGGTCGTCGGCCGGGAGGATCGCGAGGTTGAACTCGTAGAGCAGGGAGCGGTTGGCGGCGAAGTCGGAGACGTGCCGGACGTCCGCGGGGGTGACGTTGCGGGCGGCGAGGGCGGCCGCGATGACGGCGTCCTCGCGGGAGAGCGTCTCGCGGGCGCGGGTGACGCCGACGAGGGCGCGGCCCTGCTTGTCCATCTCCACGTTCTCGAGGGCGTGGAGGTTGAGGAGGAAGTCGTAGCAGGGGTCGACGAGCCGGCTGTAGAGCTCCAGCGCCTGGTTCGGGTCGAGGGTGTTCTGGTCGACGGAGCGGCGCAGCGCGCCGATGCCGTGGAAGGCGTCGAGGATGGAGTCGAGGCGCCGGGCGGCCTCCGGGGCGAGCTCGTCGGAGACTTCGGGGTCCTTGGCGTTCTTGCTGATGCGGTCGACGAGTTCGTCGGTGGCGGCGCGGCGCTTGATGAGTTCGGCGGTGGCGGTGGAGGCGCGGGGGTCGCCGAGGACGACGAGGGTCTGGCGGCGTTCCTTCTGGATGACGCGGACGACGTCCTCGACGGGGTAGCCGACCTTGTCGATGACGTAGGCCACGTCGAGGAGTTGGAGGGCCTGGCGGCCGGTGAGCACGGTCGCGAAGCCCCAGAGGGCGGTGAGGGAGACGAGCGGCACAAGGAGCAACGCCACGATCTTCCGGCGGATGGACTTCCCGCGAAAGCGCATGGCCTCCCCAGCCTCCCCCAGCTCAACCCCGTTGTCGGGGGTCGGTGTTCCGTCATTTAAACGGCGTGAGCCTACTACTGCCGGGAAGCGGCTTCGAAGGCGTGTCCGGACGTTTTCGGCCGGGCGTCATGGCGTAGATCGCCAGTTGTCCGACACATCCGGTCAAGAGCAGCCCGTTATGTGGCAGATGACACTTGGTGGGGTGTCAGTTCCCGCAACCGAATGGATGGCTGGAATTCTTCGTTCCGGGATGGGCAGGTGCTGGGGAGAAGTCCGGTGGATACGGGAATCTCTCGGCGGTGTCGAACGTCTAGCTGGTTGAGGGGACGGGGCAGGGGGAGCGGGCGATGGGGATGTACGAGGACGACGGAGCCATGGAGGGCGCGCGGGGGCGGTCGCTGTGGGAGGAGGAGCCGGCCCGGCGGCGCCGGATGCCGGATCCGGTGCGGGATTCGGCGGTGCGGGCGGTGCTGATCGTGGCCGTCACGCTGACCGGCGCGACGGTCGCCTTCTTCCTGATGGTGACCGGCTCCTGGCTGGCCCTCCCGATGGCGCTCGGCGCGATAGCGGGGACGGTCGTGGCCACCTGGGGCGTACTGGACGTGCTGATCACCCGGCAGATGTGGAACCAGCGGTACGGAGTGGTGTCCGAGCCGAGCAGTACGGCCCGGGACCGCCGGCGCGAGCGGCGCCGGGCCCGCCGGGAGGCCCGGCGCGAAGCCCGTCCGGAGCCGGGCGGCGGCGGGACGGGCCGAATACCGCGGGGCGGCGGCGAGACCGCGGCCCCCCGGCCGGCGGCGTGGCCGCCGCCGGGTGCGGACCGGCGCTACCGGGCGGGCTAGGGGGTGTCCGCCGCCGGCCACGCAGGACTTTGCGGCACCCCCTCGGGCCGGGGCTGACGCCCGTCCGGAGCCGCCGGGCCCTCCGGGAGCGCCGGGGCTGCGGTCAGGAGACGGTCGCGGAGCGGCGGAACATGCGGGTCGCCGTGATCTCTCCGTGGATGGTCTCCTCCTCCGGGGACTGCTGGGGCAGGCCGGGACGCAGGTGCTCCTCGACGCTGATGTACTTCAGGCCCGCCCGCAGGTCCGCGTCGTTGCGCAGCCGGATGACCAGCGGGAACTCGGCGAGGGCCGTGGTGTCGAACAGGCCGGTGGTGTAGAGCAGCTGGACGCCGAGCGCGTCCGAGACGGCCCGCTGGAGTTCCAGCAGGTACGTGGCGTTCGCGCGCCCGATCGGGTTGTCGAGGAACAGCGTGCCCGCGTGGCGGTGCTTGTCGCGGCCTCGGTCGTTGCTGCGCAGCGCCGCCATCGTGCAGTACAGCGCGATCGCGGCGGTCAGCAGCTGGCCTCCGGAGAACACGTCGCCCATCTGGCCGACCGGCACGCGCTCGGCGCGCAGCACCGCGTCCGGCTTCAGGATCTCGACCGAGATGCCCTTGGGCTCCAGGGCCGCCTGCACTCCGCGGAGCAGCAGGGACATGCCGTCGCGGCGGCCCTCGCCGAACGAGGCGCTGCTGTTCTTCTTCACGGCCGTGCGGGTCGCCTCGTCGATGACCTCGCCGAGGCGCTCCGTGAGGGTGGCCTGGTCCGGCTCCTCGAAGCGGATGCGCAGGAACTCCTGGCCCGACCACTCCCCCAGGCCCTCGGGGAGCTGGGAGAGCCGCTGGGCGGAGCGCAGGGTGGCCAGGGCGGACTCCACCAGTCCGCGCAGCCGGTCGACGATGCTGTCGCGGTTGCGCTCCAGCTGGGCCAGTTCGTCGGTGAGGACGCGCAGCCGGGGGGCGAAGGCCGCTGCCCAGGCCGCGGCGTGCTCGGGCAGGGCGGAGGCGGGCAGTTCGCGGATCTGCTGGCGCGCGGGGGTGCGTACCTGCTCGTAGCGGTTGGCGTTGGCGTGGCGGACCAGGATGTCGCTCGCCTCGCGCACCGCCGACTCGGCGGCCGAGAGGTCGGCCGCGCAGCCGCGCAGGGAGCGGCGGGCTTCGGCGGCGGACTGCCGGGCCTCCTCCAGCGTGCCCGGGTGGGCGGCCGGCTCCTGCTCGTCGTCCTGGTGGGTGTGGTCGCGCAGCAGGTCCCGCAGCATCGCGGCGGTCTCGTCGAAGCCCCCGGCGCCGTCCTCGGCAGCGCGGTGGGCGCGCAGCAGGTCGGCGTGGGCGGCCCGGGCGGTCTCGACGGCCGCGGTGTGCGCGGCCAGCTGGGCGGTGGCGGTGCGCAGGAGGGCCTGGGCCTGTTCGACGTCGCCGGGGATCAGCTCCTCGGGCAGGTCGGTGTGGGCCTCGCCCTCGGTGGGGGCGTGCCGTTCGGCCTCGCCGCGCAGCCGGCCGAGCTGCTCGCTGGCGACCTGCGCGCGGGTCTCCAGCATCTGCACGAGGGACTCGGCGCGGGCGGCGGCCGCCTGCCGGGAGGGCCCGTCGGCGCCGTCGGTGCCTTCGAGGAGCTGGGCGGCGCGGGTGCGGACCTTGTTGGTGAGCCGGTCGAGTTCGGCGAGGGCGGCGCTCTCGTCGCTCTCGGCGCGCGCCTGTTCGGCGCGCAGGTCGGCGCCGACGCCGACCTTCTCGTACAGCCGATTGGCGGCCCGGTAGGCCTCGCGGAGGTCGGGCAGCGGCGCCTTGGCGGTCCCGTCGTCCTCGGGCAGGGCCTCGGGGGCGCCGGCGATCTCGGCACGCTCGGCGCGCAGCGCGCGGGCGGTGCGGCGGGCGTCGTCGGCGGCGCGCTGGGCGGCGCGGCGGTCCTCGTCCGCGGCGCGGGCCCGGTCCAGGCAGACCTCGGCGCGGGCCTCGGATTCGGCGGCGTCGTCGGCGAGTTCACGGACCTTGGCCTGCCAGCCGGCGCGTTCGCGCAGCCGGAAGGCGAGCCCGGCCAGGGCGTCGGCGGCGCGGCGGGCCCGCTGGGCGGCGTCCTGGCGCTCGTCGCGGACGCGGGCGGCGTCGGCGGCGGCCTCGTCGGCCTCGGCCCGTACGGTACGGGCCTCCGCGAGCTCGGCGTCGGCCTCCTCCGCGAACGCGCGGGCGGCCTCGGCCTGCTGCGCGAGCTCGGCGAGACGGCCCGGCGGGCAGCCGGTGCGCCAGGAGGCGAGGCGGGCGGCGAGTTCGCGGTCCCCGGCGAGGCGGGCGGCCAGTTCCCGGATCTCGGTGTCGCGGGCGGTGGCGCGGGTGCGCAGCGCCTGGCGCTCCTCGTCGGCGGCGTGCTCGTCGTGCATGGCCGGGTTCGGCGGTACGAGGAACACCCCGGCGTCGGAATGGTCGGCGGGCGGCACCGGCGCCAGCAGGGCGGCGGCCGTGCCGACGGCGACGGTGGAGCGGGGCAGCAGGGCCGCGCCGGAGAGGACCTCGCGGGCCCGGGCGTGGGTGTCGGGGTCGGTGATGACGACGCCGTCGACGAGCTCGGGGCGGGCCGCGAGGACGGCGGCGTGGTCGGCCGGGTCCACGGACTGGGCGAGGTAGCGCCAGCCGGGCAGGGCCGGGATGCCGTGTTCGCCGAGGTACTCGACGGTGGCGAGGACGTCGGGGCCGGGCGGCAGCAGGCCGCCGTCGCCGAGCGCGCCGAGGATGCGGGCGTCGTCGGCGGCGGCGGTGCGCAGCTCGAACAGCTGCCGCTCGGCCGCCCCGACTCCGCGGGTGAGCATCTCGCGCAGCTCGTCGGCGTTCCGGTCGAGGTCCGCGACCGTGAGCCCGCCGCCTGGTTCGGCCGGGGCGGCGGAGCCGGCGGCTCCCTTCGGGCCGGTGGGCGTGCCGGATTCGGCGGGGGTGCCCGTGCGCGGGTGCGGGAGGAAGGTTTCGGGGACCGGCGGGAGGCCCAGGAGCTCCGCCAGGCGGGGGGAGTCGGCCAGGGAGGCGGCCGCGCGGTGCTCGGCGTCGTGCGCGGCCTCGGCCGCGTCGGCGGCGTCCGCCGCACGGGCGGCGGTGAGTTCGGCGCGGGACTCCGCGGCGGCGGCCTCGCGGGCGGCGTCGGCGGTGGTGCGGGCGGCCTCGCGGGACTCGTCCCAGGCGGCAACGGCGGTCTTCTCCGCGTCGGAGGCGGCCAGGGCCGCCCGCGCCGGGTCGGCGTCGGGCGCCGAGTCGTCGAGCCAGCCGGCCCGTACGGCCTCGGCGGTCTCCTGCTGGACCTCGGCGAGCCGGGCCCGCAGGTGTTCGGCCTCGCTGCGGGCCCGCTGGGCCGCCGTGGCGGCGGCGGTGGCGTCGCGGTGGGCCGCCTCGCCCGCCTCCTGGAGGGCGGCGGACCGCTCCTCCTCCTCGTTGGCGACCCGCTCCCCGCCCTCGGCGGCCGTGTGCAGGGCCCGTACGAGCGCGGCGGCGGCCGTGGCGCGGGCGGCGAGCGCCGGGGCGGCGTCCCGCTCGGCCTCCAGGATCGCGGCGGCGACCCGGGCGGAGCGGTCGGCGGCGGCGCGGTGGCGCAGCACGATCTCGGCGGCCTGCCACGCGGAGTGCAGGGTGCGGGCTTCGAGGAGCTCGCGGCGCTGGGCGGCGGCGGCCTTGTCGGCGACGGTCAGGGCCAGCGAGGCGTGCCGGTAGGCGAGTTCGGCGGAGACGGCGGCGCTGCGGGAGCGCGCGGACTCGGCGGAGGTGACCCCGTGGGCGGCTCCGGTGACCCGCTGTGCGAGGTCGGCGGCGCGGCCGCGCTCCTCGGTGGCGCGGGCGGACAGCCGCCGGGCGAGGGTGCGCGTACGGCGCTCGGCGCCCGCGTGGACGTCGCGGAGCCGGGAGCGGGTCTCGGCGGCCTCGACGATCTTGGTCAGGAGGTCCACCGAGCCGGCCGTGAAGTCCCGCTCGGCCATCAGCTCGGCGCGGCGGCCGAGCTTGTTGCCGAAGCCGTGGACCAGGTCGGCGAGGCCGTCGGTGTCGCGGGTGTCGGTGACCGCGCGCAGCAGCAGGTCCGTGAAGTCGGAGTCCTTCTTGACCGCGAAGAGGCCGGCGGCCTCGCCCTCGTCGGCGTTCATCTCGCGCTGGTAGCGGAAGAGTTCGGGGTCGAGGCCGAGCTCGGTGAGGTGCTCGTTCCAGCGGTCGTGGATCTCCTCGAAGTACACCTCCAGGTGCGGGTACGCCTTGCCGGCCTCGGTGAGGGCGTCGCGGAAGCCCTTCATCGTGCGGCGCCGGCCCCGGGCGCCGGAGGCGCCTTCGACGGGCGGGCGGACGGCGGTGGCCTCGGCGACGGGGAGGTTGTCCAGGCTCAGGCCCGGGCCGGGGCGGAAGGAGTACCAGGCCTCGGCGAACTTGCGCGGGTCGTTGGAGACCTGGCGGCCGCGCCATTCGCTGACCTTGCCGACGACCACGCACTCGCCGGTCTGGGTGTGCTGCCACTCCAGGGCCACGTGGCCGCAGTCGTCGGCGAGCAGAAACTTGCGCAGGACACCGGAGCTGGCGCCGCCGAGGGTGTTGCGGTGGCCGGGGAGCATCACCGAGAAGATCAGCTTGAGCAGGACGGACTTGCCGCCGCCGTTCTCCAGGAAGAGCACGCCGGCGGGCGCCGGGCGGCGCGGCGGGCCGGTGGGCTCGTCCTCGAAGAACTCCGCCTGGGCGGGCGCCGGGTGGGGCACCGGCTCACCGACTCCGCGCAGGTCGAGCACGGTGTCGGCGTAGCGCGCACCGGCGGGCCCGATGGAGTAGAGGCGGATCCGGGACAGCTCGTACATGGCGGCGGACTCTCGTGAATTCTCGGTACGGAGGGCGGGTGCAGGTGGCTAGGGGGGTCGTGTGGATCCGGCCGCCGCGAGCCCGGCCTGATCCACAAGACCCCCTCTAGGCGTGGAAGGGCAGGCCGGCGTCGGCGGCGAGCTCCAGGTCGTCGCCCTCGGGCGGCGGCAGGAGGCTGGCGGAGCCGTCGCTGACGGGGACCACGCCGAGTTCCAGGAGCTCGGCCATGGCCGCGCTGCCCGCCATGTCGCGGACCTGGAGCTGATAGCGGGGGGTGGTGCGGTACGTACCGCCGGCGTCGTCGCCGGTGCGCTGCAGGAACCCGGAGTCGGTGAGGAAGGCGGCGGCCTTGCCCACGATGCCGGTGGTGGAGCCGGCCAGGCGGCGGGCGTCCTTGGTGGCGCCCGTCGCACTGCGGCGGGCGTAGACGCGCCAGGCGGCTTCGAGGCCGGGGGCGTCGGTGGCCGGGTCGGTGTTCTCGCCGAGCTCCTCGGCGCGCTCCTCCAGGCGGCGGCAGGTCTGGCGGACGAAGGCGTCGACCCCGTTGACGGTGACGCGGCCGATGTAGCCGTCGTCGGCGAGGTCCTCGGGGCGGGGGAAGGCCAGGGCCGCGACGGCGAGGTGGGCGAGGCCGTGCAGGAACCGGTCGGCGGAATCGGCGGTGGTACGGCGGGCGTAGTCGCCCATCCGGACGGCGAAGACGGAGTCCTCGCCGGCGGCGACGGCCATGCCGGCGCGCGGGGACACCTCCAGGACGACGAGGCCGAGGCCGGTGGCGACGGCGTCGGCGAGGCGGCCGAAGGCCGGGTCCTCGCGGTAGCGGCGCAGCAGTTCGGCGTACTCGGCGTCGCGGGCCGGGAGCAGCTTGGGCTGGAGCCCGAAGGCGACGAGCCGGGCCGCGTCCGCGGCGTCGGCGGGGGTGACGGCGGCTGCCGCGGCGGGCCCCGCGGGGGCGGGCGCGACGGGGGCCGACGGCGCGTCGGCCTCGCTCCACGCGGGATGCCGCTCGCTCCACGCGGGGTGCTCGGCGTGGTGGTCGCTCACGGGTGGGTCTCCTCGGCGGTGCGGTGTTCGTGGTGTGCGATGGCGGGCGGGCTCTGTGCCCCGGCCGCCCGGGCGACGGGCGGGGCCGCCCCCGGGTGCCCGGCCCCGTCGGCCCGGCGGCCACCGCCCAGGACGGCGGTACGGCCCTCCGGCCAGGCGGCCCGGTGGCCTGCGGCCAGGACGGCGGTACCGACTTGCGGCCAGGCGGCCCGGTGGCCCCCGGCCAGGGCGGTGGTACGGCCTTCCGACCAGGCGGCCCGGTGGCCTGCGGCCAGGACGGCGGTACCGACTTGCGGCCAGGCGGCCCGGTGGCCCCCGGCCAGGGCGGTCGTACCGCCTTGCGGTCGGGCGGCGCGGTGGCTCCCGGTCCGGGCGGTGGTGCGCGCGGGGGGCGGGCCGGGCGGACTCGGGGTGGTCATGCCGCCTCCGTGCGGTCCGCGGCCATCGCGGCCGCGTCGAGGAGGGCCGTGCCGACGATCAGGTCCGCGCCGCCGAACTCGGGGTCGTCGAGCTGCGTGCCGTCGTCCACGGCGAAGAGCAGCCGCTCCTCGCCCTGGCGGTACGCCGTGCCGACGGCCGGGCTCGCCGCGTGGACGGCCAGCAGGGCCACCAGGTACGGCAGGTCCGGGTCGGCGCGCCGGGCCTGCGCCAGCAGGCCCGAGAGCCGGCGCGGGGCGTCGTGCGGCAGGTCCAGGAGCTCCATCGCGGCGGCGAGCTGCTCCTCGCTGAACCGGCTGTCGTCCGGCGTCGCGATGAGGTCCGGCTCCGGCATCTCCACGCCCAGGTGCTCGCGCTCCACCGGCGGCGTCAGCAGTATCTCGACCAGGTCGGCGACGCGCACCGAGACCGGGGTCCGCAGCCCGACCGCCGACGCGAAGAAGGCGTCCGTGACCCGGGAGGCCTGCGCCAGCGGCAGCGGCAGCACCGGCGCCACGAGCTGCCCGTACAGGTCGATCCCGGAGCGCGGCGCCGGGGCCGCGAAGGCCTGCCGGTCCTGCTCGGCCCGGAACAGCGGGCCCGCGTCCAGCAGCCTCGACTGGAGCTGGGTGTGGCGGCGGATGCAGTCCTTGACGATGTCGACGAGCTCGGCTGCGCGCCGCTTGTTGTCGGGCTCCTCGGCCTCGTCGCGCGCCCGGCGGATGTTCGTCAGGATCGCGTTCTCGTGCCGGTAGCGGTCGGCCACGTGGTCGAGGGCCTCCTCGATCATGTCCGGCACCGACTGGAGCCAGTCCACCGCCCGCACGTTGCGCCGGGTCGCGTCCAGCGTGCGGCGCAGGGTCTCCGCGTACTGCACCGTGCGGTACCGGGCCTGCTCGGCGGCGAGCTGGGCGTCGGCCAGCCGGCCCCGGCTGATCAGGACCTCCAGCTTCACCTCGGCCGCGATCTGCGCGCTGGTGACGTCCGTGTCGAGGGCGCCGACCAGCACGTTGACGGCCTCGTCCGTCGTACGGAGGTAGACCGCCCCGCCGTAGCCGGGGACCTCTTCGATCAGCTTGAAGTCGTAGTCCCGGCGGACGTACACCCCGTCCGGGCCGAACGTGCCGTAGATCGCGCGGAAGCCCCGGTCGACGCTGCCGACGTTGATCAGGTTCTCCAGGACCCAGCGGGCCACCCGCTCGTGCTCGGCCGCGGGGCGGTGCGGTGCCTGCGCGGCGACGCGCGGCAGCAGCCGGGCCACTATCTGCTCGTGGTCCGCGCCGGTGTCGAAGTCCATGTTGAGCGTGACCAGGTCGATCGCGGAGAGCGCGACCTCCGCCATCGCGTAGATCCCGTACTCGCCGGCGAGATTGGCCTTGCGTACGTCGAGGTCGTGCAGCGGGGCGGTGCAGGCGAGCGCGCGCAGCCGCCGGGCCAGGCCCTCGTCGGCGGCCGGGCCCGGCGCCGGGGACGGAAGGGTCTTCGCCGGGGCAGGGAGAGTCACGGACAAAGACTAGGCGCTGACACCGACAACATCCCAAACGGCATGGTTCGGCCGGATCGGTCCCACGCGCCCCCGCCGTGCGGGCGCTGTTCTACGCTCACCGCATGGCTTCCATGATCACACCTCTGATCGACCTCAACGCCGATCTCGGCGAGGGCTTCGGGCGCTGGACGCTGACCGACGACGAGGCCCTGCTGTCCGTGGTCACGAGCGCCAACGTGGCGTGCGGCTTCCACGCCGGGGACCCGTCCATCATGCGCCGGGTCTGCGAGCTGGCCGCGCAGCGGGGCGTACGGATCGGCGCGCAGGTCTCGTACCGGGATCTGGCGGGCTTCGGGCGGCGCTCGATGGACGTGCCGGCGGGTGAGCTGGCCGACGAGGTGGCGTACCAGATCGGGGCGCTGGAGGTCTTCGCCCGGGCGGCCGGCTCCAAGGTGTCGTACGTGAAACCGCACGGTGCGCTCTACAACCGCACGGTCCACGACGCCGACCAGGCGGGCGCGGTCGTCGCCGGGGTCCTGACCGCGGCCGGAGCCGGTGACCTGCCCGTACTGGGCCTGCCGGGTTCGCTGCTGCTGGCCGCCGCCGAGGCGGCCGGGCTCACGGCCGTACCGGAGGCCTTCGCCGACCGGGCGTACACGCCGGCCGGGACGCTGGTGCCGCGCGGGGAGCCGGGGGCGGTGCTGCACGACCCGGACGCCGTGGTCGCCCGGGCGGTCGGGATGGCCACCGAGGGAGCGGTGACGGCCGCCGACGGCTCCCGGGTGGCGCTGGAGGCGCGCTCGCTGTGCCTGCACGGGGACACCCCGGGGGCGGCCGGTCTCGCGCTGCGGGTCCGCGAGGCGCTGGCCGCCGCGGGAGTCCGGGTCGAGGCCTTCGCGTGAGGCCCCTGGTGGTGGGCGGCGAGGCGCTGCTGATCGAGCTGGACTCGGCCGCGGAGGTGGCGGCGCTCCACGCGGAGCTGCTCCGGCGGCGGGACGCGGGCGAGCTGGGCGGCGTACGGGACCTCGTACCGGCCGCGCGGACCGTGCTGCTGGACGGTGTCCGCGAGCCGGGCGCGCTGGCGGAGCGGATCGCGCGCTGGGAGGTGCCGCCGCTCACGGAGACCGAGGGGCCGCTGGTCACCGTCCCGGTGCGGTACGACGGGCCGGACCTGGCGGAGGTGGCCCGGCTGTGGGGGGTCGCGGAGCGGGAGGTGGCCCGGGTCGTCGGCGAAACCGTCTTCCGGGTGGCCTTCTGCGGCTTCGCGCCCGGCTTCGGCTACCTGACCGGGCTGCCGGAGCGCCTCCACCCGCCCCGGCGGGACACGCCCCGTACGGCCGTCCCCGCGGGCTCGCTGGCCCTCGCCGGCGAGTACGCGGGGGTGTACCCGCGCTCCTCCCCCGGCGGCTGGCAGCTGATCGGGACGACCGACGCGGTCCTGTGGGATCCGCAGCGCGAGCCCGCGGCACTGTTCGCGCCGGGGGTACGGGTGCGGTTCGAGGAGGTGGCGGGGTGAGGGGGGCCGCGCTGGAGGTGCTCCGGGCGGGGGCGCTGACCACGGTCCAGGACCTGGGGCGGCCCGGCCACGCGCACCTGGGGGTGCCGAGGTCGGGCGCGCTGGACGCGGGGGCGTACGCGCTGGCCAACCGGCTGCTGGGCAACTCGCCGGACGCGGCCGCCCTGGAGACCACCCTGGACGGGGTCGGCCTGCGGGCGCTGGCCCCCGTGACCGTGGCGGTCACGGGCGCGCCGTGTGCGGTACGGGTGTCAGGCCGCGCGGTGGCCTGGGGAGCGCCGGTATGGCTCCGGGCCGGGGCGGAGCTGGAGGTGGGCCGGGCGGAGTCGGGGGTGCGCAGCTACGTCGCGGTGCGGGGAGGGTTCGCCGTACCGCCGGTCCTGGGCAGTCGCTCGACCGACCTGCTGTCGGGGCTGGGGCCGCCCGTCCTGTCGGCCGGGACGCTGCTGCCGGTGGGCCCGGCCGGTCCGGATCCGCTCCGCGGGGCGGATGCGTCGGCGGCGCCCGGGATGCCGGCCGAACTGGTGCTGCCGTTGCGGCCGGGGCCGCGGGCGGACTGGTTCGAGCCGGCTTCGCTCGCGGCCCTGTGGCGTACCGGGTTCCGGGTCTCGCCGGCGTCGAACCGGATCGGCCTGCGCACCGAGGGCGGGACCCCGCTGATCCGCCGCCGCGGCGGCGAACTCCCGAGCGAGGGCATGGTCCTGGGCGCGGTCCAGGTCCCTCCGGACGGCCTGCCGGTGGTCTTCCTGGCCGACCACCCGGTGACGGGCGGCTACCCGGTGGTGGGCGTGGTCCCCGCGGGCCCGGCCCTGGACGCTGCGGCCCAGGCCCGGCCGGGGGTGCCGGTGAGGTTCGTGAGGGCCCGCTGAAACGTCCACGAGGAACACGCCGACGGCCCGGCCCCCTCGTCAGGGGGCCGGGCCGGGGGTCTGTCCGGTGGGGGCGGGCCGGGGCTACACGGCCGACTCCGGCGTGATCCGGCTCCTGACCGCCGACTGGACGTCCTCTTCCTCGGCGGGGTCGGCCGCCAGGCGGCGCAGGCGCGGTGCGACCCGGGCGTCTGCCGTCTCCGCGTGGCGGGCCGCCACCTCGCGGGTGGTCTCCTCGCAGTCCCAGAGGCATTCGACGGCGAAGCCGGCCGCGAAGGAGGGGTCCGTGCTCGCCAGGGCGCGCGCCGCGCGCCCGCGCAGGTGGGAGGAGGCCGTCTCGCGGTAGATGTGGCGCAGCACCGGTGCCGCGCAGCCGATGGACAGCCGGCCCGCCCCGTCGACCAGGGCGAACAGTCGCTGGGCGTCGGGCCCGGAGCCGCGGACCGTCGAGCGCAGGGCGCCCAGTACGAGTCCGGTGTCCTCCACTCCGCCCCGGGCCGCCAGCAGCGCGGCGGCGGCCGCGCCCAGGGCGTCGGGGCGGTGGATCCACTGCCGGGCCCGGTCGACGGCGGCGGGGCCGCACATGCGCTCGTAGGCGGCGACGGCGGGCTCGTCCCCGGCGGCTTCGATGAGGTCCAGTACCGCCGGGTTCTCCGGCTCGGCGAGGACCAGGTGGTGCAGGGCGGTGGCCCGGGCGGCCTCGCCGCCCGCTCCGGCGGCGGCCGCGAGGATCGCGGAGCGGTCCTCGGGCGCCGCGACGGCGGCGAGGCAGCGCGCGGCGGGTACGTGCAGCGGGGTGCCGCGGCGCAAGCCGTCGGCGGCCCAGTCGAAGACGGCCTGGACCCCCCAGCCGGGGCGGGGCCCGTTCGGGGTGAGCTGGCGCTGCCAGCGGTCGAAGGAGCCCTGCTGTCGGGCCGCGCGCAGGCGGTCGCCGTACTCGGGTGACTCTTCCCACAGACACCAGGGCCGGGGCTCGTAGGCGTCGCGGACGGCGGCGGCCAGCCGCGCCTCGCCCTCGGCGTCGGCCGGGAATCCGGCGAGCACGGGCGCGGCGAGGCCGCGCAGCCCCTCGTCGTCGTCGCGCAGGGCGAGCTCGTCGAGGGCCCAGGCCCAGTTGGCGCCGGAGGCGGCGTAGCGGCGCAGCAGCATGAGCGCGTCGTCGCGGCCGTACGAGGCCAGGTGGCCCAGGACGGACAGGGCGAGGCCGGTCCGGTGGTCCGTGTCGTCGACGAGGTCGTCGGCGCTGAAGAGGTGGCTCTCGATCGCGCCGAGGGGGCCGTCGAGATCCAAGTACAGCCGTGCGTAGTACAGCGAGCGGTTCTCGACCTGCCAGTCCTGGCGCGGGTCGCTGACCACGCACTGGTTGAGGGCCGCCAGGGCCTCCGCCCGGGGCGCCGCGAGGGCGTGCAGCGTGCCGTCGCCTCGGCCCCGCTGGAGGAGCCCGAGCAGGGTGCCGCTTGGCGCTATGACTGGTTCGAACATGGGAATGGCCTCAAATCAAGCTGGGGACGCAACCGGGAATCGGGATTCACAGGGCCGCGTAACAGCATGTGAGGACGTCCGCCGTCATGTTCCGCTCGATGTAGACCATTGCCTTCTCACTCTCGTCGGTGCTCCGCGACCACGTCGGCCGGGTTTGCGCAGGGGATGGGCCCGGACACCCTTCGTGTCCTGCCCGCTCCTGCCCGTCCGCCGCGTTCGCGAATCGAATCCGTCGCCATGATGACCCAGCCGGTTTGTGCGCCGCGACCACATTTACGGCCGCCGTGACCATTCCGTGAGGTGGCGGACCGGTCGGACCCTGCCAGGTCACGGCCAAAAACGGACTACTCGGCTCCGAACAGTTCCAGCAGGTCGGCCTTGGCGAACATGCGGGCGGTGTCCACGGCGGAGGGGGTTCCGGCGGCCGGATCGGCGCCTCCGTCGAGCAGCGCGCGGATGACGGTCTCCTCGCCCTTGAAGACGGCGCCGGCGAGCGGGGTCTGGCCGCGGTCGTTGGCGCGGTCGGCCTCGGCGCCGCGGGCGAGCAGGGCCGTGACGGTGGCGGCGTGGCCGTGGTAGGCGGCCAGCATGACGAGGGTGTCGCCGCGGTCGTTGGTGAGGTTGGCCGGGACTCCGGCGTCCAGGTACGCGGTGAGCGCCTCGGTCTCGCCCTGCCGGGCGAGGTCGAAGATCTTGGTGGCCAGCTCGATGACGTCCTCGTCGGGAGCGCCCTGGGAGCCGCCCTGGGTGGGCTCGTGCTCGCTCATCTGTCGTACCGCCTTCCACTCGCTGTTGACGTGAGATTCCCCGGGCCGGGCGGGCAGGGGGCCGTACGGCACTGCGACCGTACGGGTGAATCGCCAGAGTAGCGCCCGGACCTGCACATACGGGGCCCCGGCCGAGGCAAGGATCCCCTTCGCGGCGGACGCGCCAGCCGGACTGCGCCGGGCAAGTGAAAAAAGCCGGGATTCACCCGTATGCACCTTTTATCGCATTGATACTTCCTGTGAGCCTGGAACAACTGATGGTGACCGTCCCCTCCCACCAGGAGAACCTCTCATGATCCTGTCCATCTCAGGCGTCGTCCTGCTCGGCATCATCGCCTTCCTCTTCTTCAAGAAGGACGGGATGAAGCTCTCGCACGCGTTCGTCTGCGCGCTGTTCGGCTTCTTCCTCGCCGGCTCCGCCATCGCCCCGAGCATCACGGCGAGCACGGCGAGCCTCGCGAGCCTCCTCGGCGGGATCAAGTTGTAGGGGGCTGTCCCCCACCGCACCGTCCCGCACCGCACACCACTCCAGGAGACGACCGTGGCCCGGCGCCCACTCCCCCGCATCCTCGGCAACGGCACCACGCCGCTGGCACGGGGCCGCGACCTTGCTCGCACGGCCGCCGACAGCGCCACGGACGTCCTCCATCCGCTCATCGTCATCGGGCGCGGCCTGCGCGCCCTGGCCACGGCCGGGCGGCGCAAGTGGGCCCAGACCCCCAAGGACAAGCGTGGTCCCGCGCTGTTCCTGGGCGCCGCCTGCGTCCTCGTGGTCGCGCTCGTCCCGTACGGCCCGCTGCTCGCCCTGATCACCCTGATGGCGGCCGCGGCCTGGCAGGGACGCGACCGGGCCCCGGTGAAGACCGGGCCCAGCGAGGCCGAGACCGAACGGCTCGGCTCCCTCTACGAGGCGCTCGTGCCCTACTTCTCCCTCCCCGAGGACCCGAACCCGCTCTTCGCCCACGGCGGGGAGTGGGACAAGGCCTTCAGCGGCTACGCCTTCGACGAGGCGGGCCGCGTCACCCGGCTCCGGATCCGCTACCCCGCCTACTTCACCGACGGCGAGGCCGCCTCGCGGGCCCGGATCGAGACCCTGCTGCACGCCAAGTCCGGGCGCGGCCGGGAGTACCTCTTCGACTGGGACGAGGAGGGCAACCAGCTCGACCTGACCGTGCTCGCGCCGCTGCCGACGGGCATCGCCGCGCAGCCGTTCGTCACCTCGCCCGGCGAGACCGTGCTCGGCTTCACCGACGCCGCCGCCGTGCAGCGCACCCTGCCGGTCCTGGAGGACGACGAGCCGCGCGACGTGCCGCCGGTGATCTGGCGCACCGGCCCCCGCTCCACCGAGCCGCACCTGCTGGCCGTCGGCCGGCCCGGCAGCGGCACCTCCTCCCTGCTGCGCTCGATCGCCCTCCAGGCCCTGCACCACGGGGGCGAGGTGCTGATCGTGGAGGGCGGCGGCAGCGGGGAGTTCTCCTGCCTGTCCGGGCGCACGGGTGTCCTGGCCGTGGAGTGCGGTCCGGCCGGGGCGCTGGCCACGCTGGAGTGGGCCGCGCGCGAGACCGAGCGGCGGCTGATCGCCACGCACCGGGCCCGCGAGGCCGGCCGGCCGGCGCCCGAGGACACCCGGCGGCCGCTGTGGATCCTGCTGGACCGGCCCAGCGTGCTCGCGCACCTCGCGACCGCCGAGGGGAGCCCGGACCCCCTCTCCCAGCTCCAGGTACCGCTGCGGCACGGGCGCGCCGCGCACGTCACGGTCGTGGTGGCCGAGCAGTTCGACCACCTGGAGCTGCTGAACGACGCCGTCTGGCAGCACACCCGGGCCCGGATCGTCCTCGGCCCGGCCCCGGCGCAGCAGATCGCCGACGTGCTGGGGCTGCCGCCGCACACCACGCCGACGGCGCAGGTGCCGCCGGGGCGCGGGTACGCGCGGCTCGGCTCGGGTCCCGTGCACCGGTTGCAGGTGCCCGCCACGCCGGACCCGTACGACGACGCCACGCACCCGGGACACCGCCAGGCGGTGCTGGAGCTGCTGCCGGGGCGGCAGCTGCCGGGCCCGGGCGGGCCGGGGCGGGTGACGTCGGGGAAGCCGCTGCACATCGTCCAGCCGCCGGCCCGGGCGCAGGGCCCGTCGATCGACTCCGAGGAGGTCGGGGAGGTCCCGGCGGAGGCCCCGCCGGCCCGCGGCCCCTGGCCGGTGGGCCCCTGAGCTCCTGGGCTCCTGTACCTCTGAGCTCCTGCGCTCCTGGGCTCCTGTACCTCTGAGCTCCTGCGCTCCTGGGCTCCTGTACCTCTGAGCTCCTGACCCCCTGATCGCTCTTACGCGACGAACGTGCGCGGGGGCTCCGCGGTGCTGCCCGCCGCGCCCGTGCCGACCAGGCGGGCGGCCGCCGCGAGGCGGACCGCGGCCTCCTCGGCCACCGGCCCGCCGACGGTGAACGGCAGCCGGACGTAGCCCTCGAAAGCCCCGTCGACGCCGAACCGCGGCCCCGAGGGGACCCGTACGCCGACCCGCTCCCCCACCTCGGCCAGCCGGGAGCCGGAGAGCCCGCCCGCGCGGGCCCACAGGGTCAGCCCGCCCCGCGGCACCTCGAACTCCCAGTCCGGCAGCTCCCGGCGCACCGCGGCGACCAGCGCGTCCCGGTTCTCCCGGGCCTGGTCGCGGCGGATCTGCACGGCCTCCGCCCAGCCGCCGGTCCGCATCAGCCAGTTCACCGCGAGCTGCTCCAGCACGGGCGTGCCGAGGTCGGCGTACGCGCGGGCCGCGACGAGGCTGCGGATCACGTCGGGCGCCGCGCGGACCCAGCCGATCCGCATGCCGGCCCAGAAGGCCTTGCTGGCCGAGCCGACGGTGATCACGGAGGAGCCGGCCGGGTCGAAGGAGCAGACCGGACGCGGCATCTCCAGCGCCGGGTCGAGCCGGAGCTCGGCCATGGTCTCGTCGACGACGAGTACGGTGCCGGCCGAGCGCGCCGCCTCCACCATGGCGCGGCGCTGCTCGTCCGAGGCCAGCGCCCCGGTCGGATTGTGGAAGTCGGCGACGACGTACGCGAGGCGCGGCGCGGCGTCGCGCAGCACCTGCCGCCACACCGTCATGTCCCAGCCGGCCAGCCCGTCGGCCATCGCGACGGGTACGAGCCGCACCCCGGCGGCGCGCATGAGCTGGAGGATGTTGGCGTAGGAGGGGGATTCGACGGCGATCCGCTCCCCGCGCCCGGCGAAGAGGCTGCAGATGGCGTCGATGGCGCCCATCGCCCCCGTGGTGACCATGATCTGCTCGGGCATGGTGGGGATGCCGCGCTCGGTGTAGCGGTCGGCGAGCATCCGCCGCAGCGCGGGCAGCCCGGCGGGGTAGTCCCCGTGGGTGTGCGCGTACGGCGGGAGCTCCTCCAGCGCGCCCTGTACGGCCTTCGTGAGCCAGGGCTCGGGGGCCGGGAGCGCGGCGCAGCCGAGGTCGATCATCGAGCCGAGGGATTCGGGCGGCAGCGGCTCCAGGCCCCGGGCGGGCAGCGGGTTCCCGGCCGGTACGGAGGTCCAGCTGCCGGCGCCGCGGCGGGACTCCAGGAAGCCCTCCCCGCGCAGGGCCTCGTACGCGGCGGCGACGGTGGTGCGGGAGAGGGAGAGGGAGACGGCCAGCTCGCGCTCGGCGGGCAGCCGGGCGGCAACGGGGACGCGGCCTTCGAGGACGAGCAGCCGGATGCCGTCGGCCAGGGTCCGGTACGCGGGCAGCTTGCGCGCCCCGGGGACGCTGGGGCGCTCCTGCTGCGAGGTGATGAGACGGGCGAGCTGTGCGGCACCCACCGCCGAAGTCCACTCTGCCATGCTGTCCGGTCCACCTTCGTCGAATTGGCCCCGCCCGACCGCGGGTACGGCCGGTATTGGATTGCTTCCGCCCCCACAGCCTGTCATGCCGGGATCCACCGGACCAGGGGCGCTGCGGCGTTCACCGTGTGGCCACCGTGCGGCCACCGGGTCGCTCACTCCCCACGCGGCGCACGGGGCATACTGCGACGGGTGACGCACGTACGCCTTCGCCATCCGTATCTGGACCACCCGGCTCCGATTCCCTTCGCGCACCGGGGAGGTGCCGCGGACGGGCTGGAGAACACCGCCGCCGCCTTCCGGCGGGCCGCCGACGCGGGCTACCGGTACTTCGAGACCGATGTCCACGCCACCGCCGACGGGAAGCTCGTCGCCTTCCACGACTCCACCCTCGACCGGGTCACCGACGGGCAGGGCCGGATCGCGGAGCTGACCTGGAACCAGGTCCGCCGGGCGCGGGTGGCGGGCACCGAGCCGCTGCCGCTCTTCGAGGAGCTCCTCGAAGAGTTCCCCGAGGCCCGCTGGAACGTCGACATCAAGTCCGAGTCGGCCTTGCACCCGCTGGTCAACCTGATCGCACGGGCGGGCGTCTGGGACCGGGTGTGCGTGGGCTCGTTCTCGGAGAGCCGGGTGGCCCGCGCCCAGAAGATCGCCGGCCCCCGGCTGGCGACCTCGTACGGGGTGCGCGGGGTGATCGGCCTGCGGCTGCGCTCGTACGCGATCCCGGCGGCACTGCGGGTCGGGGCGGTGGCGGCGCAGGTTCCGGAGACGCAGGCGGGCATCCGCGTGGTCGACCGCCGGTTCGTACGCACCGCGCACGAGCGGGGACTCCAGGTGCACGTGTGGACCGTGAACGAACCGGAACGCATGGAGGCGCTGCTCGACCTGGGAGTCGATGGCATCATGACCGACCAGATCGACATCTTGCGCACGGTGCTGGACCGGCGCGGGGCCTGGGCCTGACCGCCCGTACGGCCGCCGTGCCCGGTGGGGCGGCCGCAGCGGTACGGGGACCAGCGAGGGGGCACTCATGAGTGCGCAGACCACAGAAGAAGCGGAACCGGGCGCGGAGGACGGCAGAGCCACCGCTGCCGCTGCGGCGGCCCGCAAACGCGAACAGCACGGCTGGTACTTCTACGACTTCGCCTGCTCGGTCTACTCCTCGACCGTGCTGACGGTGTTCATCGGCCCGTACCTCACGACGATGGCCGAGGCCGCCCAGGACGCGCACGGGTACGTCCACCCGCTGGGGATACCCGTCCGGTCGGGCTCGTTCTTCGCGTACGCCGTCTCGATGTCGGTGATCGTCGCGGTGCTGGCCATGCCGCTGGTGGGCGCGGCCGCGGACCGTACGGGCCGCAAGAAGCCGCTGCTCGCGGCGGCGGCGTACACCGGCGCGGCGGCGACCACCGCGATGTTCCTGCTGGGCGGCGACCGCTACCTGCTGGGCGGTGTCCTGCTGATCGTGGCGAACGCCGCGATGTCGGTGTCGATGGTGCTCTACAACTCCTACCTGCCGCAGATCGCGGAGCCGGCGGAGCGGGACACCGTCTCCTCGCGCGGCTGGGCGTTCGGCTACACGGCGGGTGCGTTCGTCCTGATCCTGAACCTGGTCCTGTTCCAGTCGCACGAGTCCTTCGGGATCTCCAAGGACGCGGCGGTACGCATCTGCCTGGCCTCGGCGGGCCTGTGGTGGGGCGCGTTCGCGATCATCCCGCTGCGCCGGCTGCGGGACCGGGCGGTGGTCCGGCCGGATGCCGGCCACGCGGCCGCCGGGTCGGGGTGGAAGCAGCTCGTCGCCACGCTGAAGGACATGCGGCGGCATCCGCTGACGCTGTCGTTCCTGCTGGCGTACCTGGTCTACAACGACGGGATCCAGACCGTGATCTCGCAGGCGTCCGTCTACGGCAAGCAGGAGCTGAAGCTGGAGGACTCGACGCTGATCACGGCGGTGCTGCTGGTGCAGATCCTCGCGGTGGCGGGCGCGATGGGGATGGGCCGGCTGGCCGTGTCGTACGGCGCGAAGAGGACCATCCTCGGGTCACTGGTGGCCTGGACCGTGACCCTGGCCGCCGGTTTCTTCCTGCCGGCGGGGGCGCCGGTGTGGTTCTTCGCACTGGCGTCGATGATCGGACTGGTGCTGGGCGGCAGCCAGGCGCTGTCGCGCTCGCTCTTCTCGCACCTGGTGCCGGCGGGCAAGGAGGCCGAATACTTCTCGGCGTACGAGATGAGCGACCGCGGGGTGAGCTGGGTCGGGCCGCTGGTGTTCGGCCTGACGTACCAGGTCACCGGCAGCTACCGGGACGCGATCATCTCGTTGGTGGTCTTCTTCGCACTGGGTTTCGTGCTGCTGGCGCGAGTGCCGGTGCGGCGCGCGGTGGAGGCGGCGGGGAATCCTGTTCCCGAGCGGATCTGAGTGGACACGACCCGGATCTTCATACGAATTCCGAACGGATTTCGACGTTG
The DNA here is from genome assembly GCF_000717915.1 of Streptomyces sp. NRRL S-244. Classification (GTDB taxonomy): domain Bacteria; phylum Actinomycetota; class Actinomycetes; order Streptomycetales; family Streptomycetaceae; genus Streptomyces. The sequence goes on along the minus strand of NZ_JOCX01000041.1, from coordinate 7,884 downwards.
AAGCGAAGGGCCGGTAGTGTACGCCTTTGGCCTGCCAGCCGGACCGTTACTGCGCGCTAAAGAACTGAAGACGTTGGGTGACATCTGCTGCCAGATGTGACAAAACGGGCACTGGTGGGTACAACAAGGGGCGGCACGACGGGCGACGCATCACCCGGAGCGGGAATCTATACCGCCGACCGGACGTTGACCGGATGACGACGACAGCGACACCTGTCCTGTGGGCGACAAGCCCGGGAGGCACGATTCATGAGTGAGCGAGCTCTCCGCGGTACGCGGCTCGTGGTTACCAGCTACGAGACGGACCGCGGCATCGATCTGGCCCCGCGCCAGGCGGTGGAGTACGCATGCCAGAACGGACATCGATTTGAGATGCCGTTCTCGGTTGAGGCAGAGATTCCGCCGGAGTGGGAGTGCAAGGCGTGCGGCGCCATGGCACTCCTGGTTGACGGGGACGGGCCCGAAGAGAAGAAGGGCAAGCCTGCGCGAACGCACTGGGACATGCTCATGGAGCGGCGCACCCGCGAGGAACTGGAGGAAGTGCTGGCCGAGAGGCTGGCGGTCCTGCGTTCCGGCGCCATGAACATTGCCGTGCATCCGCGGGACAGCCGCAAGTCCGCCTGACAGCCGGACCTGTAGCAGAACGAAGCCGAGGGCCCCCGCCACGAACTGTGGCGGGGGCCCTCGGCTTCGTTCCGTTCCTGCTCGCTGCCGACTTCCGGCACGCTGTTCGCTCAGGGAGCCAGCGGCGGCCGGTACCCGGCGTCGGGCCCCGGCTGCTGCGGCGGCTGCTGCCCGTCCTCGCGGATGACCTCGCCCTGGACGACCTTGCCGTCGGGGTGGTGGATGCGGGCCTGCTGGAAGGCGTCACCGAAGCTGCCCGCCGGGGCCGCGGCCATCTTGCGCTCCAGGGAGCCGGACAGCCGGCGGCCGGTCCATGCCCGGACGGGCGGGACCAGGAGGAGCAGGCCTACCGCGTCGGAGAGCAGGCCCGGCAGCATCAGGAGCAAGCCGGCCAGCATGGTGAGGCCATTGCCGCCGCCCGGCTGCTGCGGGGCGGGCTGCTGCCCCTGCTGGGCCTGCTGGAAGGTGTTCGCCAGGTTCTTGAAGGCCCGCCGCCCGGCCCGCTTGATGACCACGGCGCCGAGCACGATCCCGCCCGCGAGCAGCGCCGCGACGGTCAGCCCGCCGGCCGCGCCGGCGACCAGGCTCAGCAGCCAGATCTCCAGGATCAGCCAGGCGGCGACCGCCAGCGGAAGGAAGGTGCGGGCACGCGAGCGCCGTCGGGGGGCCGTCGAGAGGGGAACGCCGGTCGTCATACCACCCAGTGTGCCTGGGGCGGCGTAAAAGCGACCTCAGCCGGAGGTACCGGACATCCCCTAAGGGGCGTCCGGGCCCTTGGCCGGACCCTTGGCCGGACCCTTGGCCCCGTCCGGGGCCCCGCCCTTGGGCTTGTCCTGGCCGATCAGCTTCGCCGCGTGGCCCTTGAGCCCCCACTGGGTGACCCGCCAGAGGGCCTCCACCACGATGTCCTTGCTCATCTTGCTGTCGCCGAACTCACGCTCGACGAAGGTGATGGGCACCTCGACGACGCGGAAGCCCTGGTGGACGGCCCGGCGGGCCAGGTCGACCTGGAAGCAGTAGCCCGCGGAGGCCACCTCGTCCAGGCCCAGCCCTTCCAGGGTCTCGCGGCGGAAGGCGCGGTAGCCGCCCGTCACGTCGCGGATCGGGACGTCCAGCATCAGCCGCGAGTACACCGAGCCGCCGCGCGAGAGGAACTCTCGGCTCTTGGGCCAGTTGACCACCCGGCCGCCCGGCACCCAGCGCGAACCCAGGACCAGGTCGGCCCCGGCCAGCGCGGTCAGCAGGCGGGGCAGCTCCTCCGGCTGGTGGGAGCCGTCGGCGTCCATCTCGACGAGCACGCCGTAGTCGTGCTCCAGGCCCCAGGCGAAGCCCGCCAGGTAGGCGGCGCCGAGCCCTTCCTTGCCCTTGCGGTGCAGGACGTGCACGTGGTCGTCGGCGGCCGCCAGCTCGTCGGCGAGCTTGCCGGTGCCGTCGGGGCTGTTGTCGTCCGCGACCAGGATGTGCGCCTCGGGCACCGCTGCGCGCACGCGGCCGACGATCGGCCCGATGTTCTCCGCCTCGTTGAAGGTCGGAATGATCACCAAGGCCGTGCCGAGCGGTCCGTACCCTCGCTGTCCGCCGTCGCTCACTGAGTCCGCCTTCGTGTTCTTGTCCGTCCTGTCACAGAGGATGACTTTAGAACAGTGGCCGGGGCCCGCGGTCCTTCGGGCCGGTCCCGCTCCCGCTGGCTGCGGGTCGCCGTGACCGTTGTCTACTGGACCGCGGGCCCCGGCCGGGGCCACCTTTCCCCCGAGCTCCTGCGGAGCAGGGGGGACCCCCATCCCGGCGAAACCTTCCCTCGCCCCCGAGGCGCGGGCGCGCTGAGCAGACGGAGCCGCCCGGTACGGACGTCCGGTGGTGGACCCGGCCGAACCTATCCGGGTCCGAGCGCCCGTACCGAACCGAGGCGGACCGGATCACCCCTGTGGCCGTACGAATACCTCCCGCCCGCCGACGACCGTGGCGAGGCACACCGGCAGATCGCCGCCGGGGGTGAGGTCGGGCAGCCCGGGGGTCCCCGAACGGGGGTCCGTGGACCAGCGGGCGACCCGGTCGTCGGGGGCCTGGACCACCAGTTCGGCGGTCTCCCACAGTGCGTAGTCGGCGGGCGCGCCGGGCACGAGCACACCGGCTCCGTCACGGCCGAGGGCCCGCCAGCCGCCCCGGGTGTGGGCGGTGAAGGCGGCCCGTACGGAGATCCGGTGCTCGGGGGTGCGGTGGAAGGCGGCCGCCCTGACGGTGCCCCAGGGGTCGAACGGGGTCACGGGGGCGTCGGAGCCGAAGGCGAGCGGCACACCGGCCTTGAGCAGGGCGGCGAAGGGGTTGAGCGTACGGGCGCGCTCCGCGCCCAGCCGGTCGGCGTACATGCCGTCCTCGCCGCCCCAGGCCGCGTCGAAGGCGGGCTGTACGGAGGCGGTGAGGCCGAGGTCCGCGAAGGCGGCGATGGTCTCGGGGGTCATCATCTCGGCGTGCTCGACGCGGTGCCGCGCGGCGCGGACGCGGGCGAGGCCGACCCTCTCGGCGGCGGCGCGCATGCCCTCGACCACGGCGGTGAGGGCGGCGTCGCCGATGGCGTGGAAGCCGGCCTGGAGGCCCGCCTCGGTGCACGCGGCGACGTGCTCGGCGACTTCGCCGGCGTCGAGGTAGCCGGTGCCGGTGTGGCCCGCGTCGGCGTACGGGGCGTGCAGGCAGGCGGTGTGGGAGCCGAGGGCGCCGTCCACGAAGAGGTCGCCCGCGGCGCCGATGGCGCCGAGCGCCTTGGCCTGTTCGAGGTCCCGGTCCGCCCAGTAGCCGAAGACGCGGGGTCCGGGGCGCTCGCGGGCGAGGTTGAGGAGGTCCGCGAAGTCCTCGGCGGAGGAGATGTCGGGGCCGCCGCACTCGTGGACGGAGCCGATGCCGAGGGAGGCGGCCCGGTCCAGGGCGGCCCGCTGGGCCTCGGCGCGCTGGGCGGGGGTGACGGCGGCGAGCGCGGCCCTGCGGACGGCGTGGTGGTCGTCGCGGGTCAGCGGCTCGTCACCGCGGACGGAGACGGCCGGTACGAGGTCCAGCAGGGCGGTGGTGACGACGGCGGAGTGCACGTCGATGCGGCTGAGGTAGAGCGGGCGGCCGCCGGCGGCCTCGTCGAGCTCCGCGCGGCGCGGCGCACGGCGCTCGGGCCAGCGGGAGGCGTCCCAGCCGTGGCCGAGGAGCACCCGGTCGGCGGGGCGGCGCCCGGCGTACGCGCGGACGAGGCCGAGGGCGTCGGCGAGGGAGGCGGCGCCGGTGAGGTCGAGCCCGGTGAGGGCGAGGCCGGCGGAGGTGGTGTGGACGTGCGCGTCGGTGAAGGCGGGCGTGACGAGCGCCCCGCCGAGGTCGACGACCTCGTCGACGCCTTGTGCGAAGGCGTCGGCGGCGCCTTCGGAGCCCACCCAGGCGATGTGTCCCCGCTCGACGACCATCGCGGTGGCGAAGGGGTCGGCGGGGCTGTGTACCTCGCCCCCGCGGAGGAGGACGGTCCGTTCGGATGCGGGGGCTCCGGCGGCGTCGGCGGAACTGGCGGTGCGGTCGGTCATGGCCCTAGTTTCGCGGGTCCGCGGCCCCGCCTCGACCGCGCCCCCGGGGGCGCGGCGCAAAAGGCGTCACACCCGGGGCGGGCGCGCCTCGTACGGGGTGGAGAGGACCACCGTGGTGCGGGTCGAGACGTGGGCCAGGGCGCGCAGGCGGCTCAGGAGGTCCTCCAGCTCCAGCGGGGTCGCGACGCGGACCTTCAGGATGTAGTTCTCGTCGCCCGCGACGCTGTGGCAGGCCTCGATCTCCGGTACTCCGGCCAGCCGGTCGGCGATGTCGTCCGGCGCGCTCGGGTCGAAGGGCTTCACCGAGATGAAGGCCGTCAGGGGCAGGCCCACGGCTTCGGGGTCGACGACGGCCGCGTACCCGCGGATCACTCCGCGCTGTTCCAGACGGCGTACTCGCTGGTGGACCGCCGACGTGGACAGTCCCGTGGCCTTGCCCAGATCCGTGTAGCTCATCCGCCCGTCCCGCACGAGCAGATCAACGATCTGGCGGTCCAGCTCCTCCATTGCGCTCATAGCCGCTCAACCTAAGGCCCAAGGGCGCTCCAGGCACAGTGCTGTCCGCCCACAAGTGGCACCTGCGGCGGGCATGTGACCAAGGCCACAAGGGTATGCAGGCGTACGCCGGGATGTTGTGGTTACTCGTGCCGCGCGGCGGGAAGTGCTTGCTGTGGCCGAGGCCGTAGATCCTGCCCGCCCGGCCCACCCAAGGGGGAGTACAACCATGCTGAACACCAAGCGCGCCGGTCGCACCGAACCGGAGCCCCTGGAATTCGTCGACGCCGAGGACGGTGAGTACCTCGAAGACGCCGACGGGTTCGACGGCTTCGAGATCCACCACGCGATCTGCCCCGACTGCGGCCAGTCGATCGCCCTCGTCGCGGACGAGGAGTACCTGCCGGAGCACGCGCTCTGCCTGACCCCGTGGAACCCGTTCGGGCTCACGGTGTGCGCGGGCACGGGCCGCCCGGCCTCCGACGCGCTGCCGACGGTGGGCATGGGCCAGAGCGAGCCCCAGGAGCTCGAGGTCGTGCTGCTGGACCTGCCGCAGGGTCTGGACTGGCGGACGCAGCCGTTCTCGCACGTCGGCGGTCCCGGATCGCGTCCCGTGCGGATGCCGGCGCCGGCGCTGCTGCCGCAGATGCGGCAGCACGCGCAGGCTGCCTGACGGCCTTCCCGGCCGCGCGCCGGACCTGGCCGGACCTTCACCCTGACCCTGATCGCGCCCCGACCTGACCTGAACTGCCCGACCTGACCTGGCCCGGATCTGGCCGGGCCTGGCCGGATCCAGCCGGATCTACCAGTACGTGCCCTGCACCATGGCCCGGAGGCTGGCGTGGTGCAGGATCAGGCCGTCCGGATCCTCGGGGATCTCGACCTCCCCGAAGTGCGCCTGCCGGTAGGCGATGCGCAGCATCACGATCCCGTGCCGCAGGGCCGCGTACAGGGTGTGGAACTCCATGTCCCGCGGGGTGTGCCCGGTGAGTTCGGCGTACCGGCGCTCGATGTCGTCGCGGCGCAGGAAGTCCGGCAGGCCGCTCTGGCCGAAGCCGACGGTCAGGTCCTGGAAGAAGCGGTGGAGGTACACGGTCCAGCCGAGGTCGACCTCGCGCGGGGCGTACGCGGCCATCTCCCAGTCCAGGACGGCCACGGGCTCGAACCCGTCGGCCCGGTAGACGACGTTTCCGATGCGGGCGTCGCCCCAGTTGAGGACGGCGGGTCCCTCGTCCGCGGGCCACAGCTCCTCCAGGCGTTCGAAGGCCCGCTCCAGCAGCGGGGACGGCGCGAGTCCCTTTACCACCCAGGCGTAGTAGGCGCGTTGGGCGTCGACGTGGCGGCGCAGCGGGCTGCCGGCGCCCTCGGGGAGGAGGAACTCGGCCTCCTTGGCGGGGAACTGGTCGTGCAGCCGGGCCAGCAGCGAGATGCTCGCCTCCTGGAGTGCGGCGCGTTCGGAGTCGTCGGCGGCGTGCAGCCAGTTTCCCTCGTACGTGTAGGGCATGACGTCGGGCGGGACCCGGCCCTCGGCGCGGGCCATGACGAAGAAGGGCGCGCCGAGGGGCGAGGGGTCCTGTTCCAGCCACAGCACGCGCGGGACGGGCAGGTCGGTGTGGGCGGCGACCAGGCTCATCACGCGGTGCTGGCGGGGCATGTCGTACGTGGGGAACACCGTGTAGGCGGCCGGGTCGGCGGCGAGCCGCAGGGCGCAGGCGCGGACCGGGGTGTCGGGGTGCTCTATGTCGAAGAGCAGGGTCTCGCTGGACATGCCGTTGGACGCGGGGACCGCGACGTTGGCGACCTTCGCGCCGGGTAGCCTGCCGTCCAGCCAGGCTGCGAGGCGGCGGCCGAGTTCCCCGGGCTCCCGGGTGGAGGTGCGCGGACGTGGTGCGGTGGCCATGTGAGCCCCTTCCCTACTGGGCGACGGAGGAGTAGTCGGCGAAGCCGCTCGGGTCGTGACGGCCGAAGCTGCCGTGCTCGAAGATGCCGAAGCCGGTCCGCCCGTCGAGGGTGAAGCGGGCGGAGTGGTCGGTGACGCCGAAGGCGGCCATGGGGTGGGCGGCGGGGTCGGAGAGGTCGTAGACGCGGCGGTCGGTCCAGCCGCGGCCCTGCCAGGTGCCGTGCTGCCAGTCGGCGGCGGGCGGGTAGCCGGCGCCGACGGCGAGCGGGGAGGAGTTCAGTATCTCGACGCCGAGTTCGAGGGGTTTGCGGGCCGGGTCGGTGAGGTGGACGACGGCGCTCTCGGGGTGGCGGGTGCCGGGGCGGTAGCGGATCTCGCTCTGGGGCCAGCCGAGTTGTACGTCGTGGCGGCCGCTGTCCTCGGGGAAGACCTGGACGGCCTCGTTGAGGGTGCGGTGGCCGTCGGCGTCCTCCTGGGCGATGACCATGAGGAAGCGGTCCTCGAAGCGGACGGGGATCCAGACCCAGTGGAAGCCCTCGGGCCGGTGCTCCTCGGCGGCGCGGCCGCCGTCCTCGCCGGGGATGGGGCGCACGCCCCAGCTGCGGTCGCGGGTGCCGGTCCACTCGCCGGGGGTGAGGGCGTACTCCTCGCCCTTGGCGCGGATGGTACCGGTGACGTGGCCGGCCTGGACGAACCGGCGGCCTTCCAGCATGAGGCGGTCGCCGCGCCGCTGGACGTGGTGGGGCTCCCAGACGGCGGGGAACTCGGCGGTCCAGGTGATGTCGTACGAGAGCCCGTCGGGGTCGGCGGGGTCGGCCTCGCACCGGAGGGTGATCCGCTTCAGGGGTTCGTCGACGGTGATCCGCAGCGGGCCGACGGAGAGGTTCATGCGGTCGTCGGTGAGGGCGTCGGAGGCGCGGACGGCGAGGAGTTCGTCGCCGGTGCGGAGGGTGGCGTAGGCGTCGATGACCCCGGCGTTGGGGTAGACGCCGAGGCCGAGGATGAGGACGGCGCGGCCGGCGTGGTCGAAGACGTGGAAGATGCAGCGGTCGTAGGCGTTGCGGTCGCCGGTGACGAGGTGCTTCATCGACAACGGGGCCTGGTGGACGGGGTATTCGTCGAGCGGTACGGGTCGGTCCGCGGGCATGGCAAGCCTCCTGGGGCAGCGGGCTCGGGCGGATATGACGGTACGTCAGATATCGGGTTGGGGGCCAGGGTTCTGTCACTCCCTGACAGTCCGGCACGTCTGGCCACGCGGAAGGGCTCCAGGGCGCGGGGCCAGACGTGCCGGACTGTCAGGGAGTGACAGAACCC
>NZ_JOCX01000040.1 GCF_000717915.1 Streptomyces sp. NRRL S-244 | reverse complement strand
GGGCGGGGCCGGTCAGCTGTCGAAGCCGAGGCCGAGCTTGTCCATGACCTTCAGCCACAGGTTGCGGCGGCCGCCGCGGGCGTCCGCCCGGGCCAGGGACCACTTGGTGAGCGTGATTCCGGTCCAGGCGAAGGGCTCGGGCGGGAACGGCATCGGCCGGGACTTCACCATCTCCAGCTCGGTCCGCTCGGTGCGGGCCCCGTCCAGCAGGTCCAGCATCACGTCGGCGCCGAAGCGGGTGGCGCCGACCCCGAGCCCGGTGTAGCCGGCCGCGTAGGCGACCCTGCCGCCGTGCGCGGTGCCGAAGAAGGCCGAGAAGCGCGAGCAGGTGTCGATGGCCCCGCCCCATGCGTGGCTGAACTTGATGCCCTCCAGCTGCGGGAACGCGGTGAAGAAGTGCTGCGCCAGCTTCAGGTACGTCTCGGGGCGGTGGTCGTACTCGGAGTCCAGCTTGCCGCGGTAGGGGTAGATGGCGTCGTAGCCGCCCCACAGGATGCGGTTCTCCGGGGTGATGCGGAAGTAGTGGAACTGGTTGGCGCTGTCGCCCAGGCCCTGGCGGTTCTGCCAGCCGATGGCCTTCAGCTGGTCGGCGCTCAGCGGCTCGGTCATCAGCGCGTAGTCGTAGACCGGCACCGTGAACGGCCGGATCCGCTTGACCAGCGAGGGGAAGATGTTCGTGCCGAGCGCCACCCGCCGGGCGAAGATCCGCCCGTACGGGGTGCGTACGGCCATCCCGGCGCCGGAGGAGGCCAGGGACAGCCCGCGGGTGTTCTCGTAGATCCGCACGCCCAGCGACAGGCAGGCCTCCTTGAGGCCCCAGGCGAGCTTCGCCGGGTTGAGCATGGCGACGCCGTCGGTGTCCCACAGGCCCGCGAGGAACGTCGGCGAGTCGACCTCGGCGCGCAGCTCCTCGCGGTCCAGCCAGCGCGAGCCGCCCGCGAGGCCCAGCTTCTCGGCCTCCTCGTGGAGCTCGCGCAACTCCTCGACCTGGTGGGGCTCGGTGGCCACGTCGATCTCGCCGGTGCGCTCGAAGTCGCAGTCGATGCCGTAGCGGGCGATGGCCGCCTCGATCTCGTCGAGGTTGCGGGCGCCCATCTCCTCCAGCTTGGCGAGCTCGCCCGGCCAGCGGGCGATGCCGTTGGCCAGGCCGTGCGTGAGGGAGGCGGCGCAGAAGCCGCCGTTGCGGCCGGAGGCGGCCCAGCCCGCCTCCTTGGACTCGATCAGGACGACGTCCCGGGCGGGATCGCGCTCCTTGGCGATCAGCGCGGTCCACAGTCCGCTGTACCCGCCGCCGATGACGAGCAGGTCGCAGGCCTCGTCGGAGGTCAGCGCCGGCTGCGCGGCGGGCTTGCCGGGGTCGTCCAGCCAGTACGAGACCGGCAGTGCTTCGGAAAGGGATTGAGCAACACTTCGCATGGCGACTGGGGCCATGTCTTCCAACTCCCTACAGAGTTACTTGGGCTGTGCGTTCTTGCGGCGGTTGCCGACCATCTGGCCGACGAGCACCACCAGCACCGCGATGACGAACATCGCCGTACCGATGACGTTGATCTGTACAGGCGTACCGCGCTGAGCCGATCCCCACACGAACATGGGGAAGGTGACGGTGTTGCCCGAGTTGAAGTTGGTGATGATGAAGTCGTCGAACGAGAGCGCGAACGAGAGCAGTGCGCCGGCCGCGATACCGGGCGCCGCGATCGGCAGCGTGACCCGTACGAAGGTCTGCACCGGGCCCGCGTAGAGGTCGCGGGCGGCCTCCTCCAGCCGCGGGTCCATCGACAGGACGCGCGCCTTGACGGCGGCGACGACGAAGCTGAGGCAGAACATGACGTGGGCGATCAGGATCGTCCAGAAGCCCAGCTGGATGCCCATGTTGAGGAAGAGGGCGAGCAGCGAGGCGGCCATCACGATCTCGGGCATGGCCATCGGCAGGAAGATCAGCGAGTTGACCGCGCCGCGCGCCCGGAAGCGGTAGCGGACGAGCGCGAAGGCGATGGCCGTGCCGAGGACGGTGGCGCCGATGGTGGCCCACACGGCGATCTGGAGCGACAGGGACAGCGATCCGCACAGGTCGGCGACCCCGCAGGGGTCCTTCCAGGCGTCGAGCGAGAACTCCTGCCAGGCGTAGTTGAACCGCCCGGCGGGGTTGTTGAAGGAGAAGACCGTCACGACGACGTTCGGCAGGATCATGTACGCGAGCGTGCCGAGGCCGAAGATGACGACGAGATTGCGCCGGAGCCAACGCATCAGACCAGGTCCTCCGTCCCCGCTCGGCGGATGTAGATGGTGACCATGATCAGCACGATGGCCATGAGGATGAAGGACAGCGCGGCGGCCGTCGGGTAATCGAGGATGCGCAGGTACTGCGACTGGATGACGTTGCCGATCATCCGGGTGTCCGTGGAGCCGAGCAGTTCGGCGTTGACGTAGTCGCCGCTCGCGGGGATGAAGGTGAGCAGGGTCCCGGAGACCACGCCCGGCATCGAGAGCGGGAAGGTCACCTTCCGGAAGGTGGTGGCGGGGCGGGCGTACAGGTCCCCGGCCGCCTCGTGGAGGCGGGTGTCGATGCGCTCCAGCGAGGTGTAGAGCGGCAGGATCATGAAGGGGAGGAAGTTGTACGTCAGACCGCAGACCACCGCGAGCGGCGTGGCCAGCACCCGGTCGCCCTGGGTCATCCCGAGCCAGCTGGTGACGTCCAGGACGTGCAGGGTGTTGAGGAGGTCCACCACCGGGCCGCCGTCGGCCAGGATCGTCTTCCAGGCCAGGGTGCGGATCAGGAAGCTGGTGAAGAACGGGGCGATGACCAGCACCAGCAAAAGGTTTCGCCAGCGTCCCGCCTTGAAGGCGATGAGGTAGGCCAGCGGGTACCCGAGCAGCAGGCACAGCGCGGTCGCGGTGCCGGCGTAGAGCAGGGAGCGCAGGAACTGCGGGTAGTACTCGGTGAGGGCGTCCCAGTACGTCTGGAAGTGCCAGGTGACCTGGAAACCCTCTTCGAGGGAGCCGGTCTGCACCGAGGTGGAGGCCTGGTAGATCATCGGCAGGACGAAGAACACCAGCAGCCACAGGATGCCGGGGAGCAGCAGCCAGTACGGGATCAGCCGCTTGCGCAGGGACGGCTTGTGCACCGGGGGTTCGGCGGGGGCTTCGGTCCGTGGCGGCGCGGCGGTGGCGGTCATGCGCCCTCCTCGACCGTCTCGATGCCGGCGTCGATGTCTTGAGCGGCGTCGAGGCCGAAGGTGTGCTCGGGGTTCCAGTGCAGGACGACCTCGGCGCCGGGGGCCAGGCGGGCGTCGCGTTCGATGTTCTGGACGTACACCTCCAGCTCCGGGCAGACCGGGCTGTCGATGACGAACTGGGTGGAGACCCCGATGAAGGAGGAGTCCGCGATCCGGCCGTGGACCTTGTTGCGGCCGGCCGCGATGGTGTCCTCCTCGTCCGCGTGGACCAGGGAGATCTTCTCGGGGCGTACCCCGACCAGCAGCTTTCCGCCGGCCTTGGGCGTGGTCGAACATCGGGCCGCGGGCAGCCGCAGCTTCGTCCCGGCCGAGCTGACCATCACGTCGGCGCAGCCCGCCTCCAGGACCTCGGCCTCGATGAGGTTGGACGTGCCGAGGAAGTTGGCGACGAAGGTGGTGCGCGGGTTCTCGTACAGCTCGGCGGGGGCGCCCAGCTGCTCGACGCGGCCCCCGTTCATCACGGCGACCGTGTCGGCCATGGTCATGGCCTCCTCCTGGTCGTGCGTGACGTGCACGAAGGTGATGCCGACCTCGGTCTGTATTCGCTTCAGTTCCAGCTGCATCTGACGGCGCAGCTTGAGGTCGAGGGCGCCGAGGGGCTCGTCGAGGAGGAGCACCTGCGGGTGGTTGATGAGCGCGCGGGCGACCGCCACGCGCTGCTGCTGGCCGCCGGAGAGCTGGTGCGGCTTGCGCTGGGCGAACTGGCCCAGCTCGACCAGCTCCAGCATGTCGTCGACCTGCTTCTTGACGGACTTGATGCCGCGGCGGCGCAGTCCGAAGGCCACGTTCTCGTAGATGTTCAGGTGCGGGAAGAGCGCGTAGCTCTGGAACACCGTGTTGACCGGGCGCTTGTACGGCGGCAGCTGGGTGACCTCTCGGTCGCCGAGGTGGACCGTGCCGGTGGAGGGCTCCTCCAGACCGGCGATCATGCGCAGGGTGGTGGTCTTCCCGCAGCCCGAGGCGCCGAGCAGGGCGAAGAAGGAGCCCTGGGGGATGGTGAGATCCAGCGGGTGCACGGCGGTGAACGAGCCGTAGTGCTTGCTGATCCCGGCGAGGCGGACGTCGCCGCCCGCGGTCTTGTCAGTCATGGGTCGCGGCCTTCGGTGGTGGTGTCGTCGGAAGGGTGCGGGGCGCGGGGGCCGGCACGGGGGGAGGGGTTCGTCAGGCTCCGATGAGCTTGGCGAACTTCTCTTCGTACGCGGTCTCTTCCTCACTGCTGAGGGAGCGGAAGGCGCGGGCCTTGGCCGCCATCGCCCTGTCCGGAATGATCAAGGGGTTGTCCGCGAGCGCGGGGTCGATCTTCGCAAGGTCTTCCTTGACGCCGTCGACGGGGCAGACGTAGCTGATGAACGCGGCCAGTTGGGCGGCGATCGGCGGCTCGTAGTAGAAGTCGATCAGCTTCTCGGCGTTGGCCTTGTGCCGGGCGTGGGCGGGGACCAGCAGGTTGTCGCTGGAGGTGATGTAACCGGGCGCCGGGATCGCGTACTTGATGTCCGGGTTGCCGGCCTGGAGCTGGATGACGTCGCCGGCCCAGGCCAGGCAGGCGGCGAGGTCGCCCTTGTCGAGGTCCGCCGTGTAGTCGTTGCCGGTGAAGCGGCGGATCTGCTTGGTGTCGACGCCCTTCTGGAGCCGGCCGATGGCGGCGTCGAAGTCGGCGGTGGTGAAGTTCGCCGGGTCCTTGCCCTGGTCGAGCAGGGTCATGCCGACGCTGTCGCGCATCTCGGTGAGGAAGCCGACGCGGCCCTTGAGGGAGGGGTCGTCCAGCAGCTGGGTGACGGAGTCGACCTTCTTGCCCTCGGTGGCCTTCACGTTGTAGGCGATGACGGTGTCGATGCCGGTCCAGGGATAGCTGTACGAGCGGCCCGGGTCCCAGTCGGGGCTGCGGAACTGCGGGATCAGGTTGGCGTAGGCGTGCGGGAGGTGGGCGGGGTCCAGCTTCTGCGCCCAGCCGAGCCGGATGATGCGGGCGGCGAGCCAGTCGGTGACGACGATCAGGTCGCGGCCGGTGTCCTGGCCGGCCGCGAGCTGCGGGCGGACCTTGCCGAAGAACTCGACGTTGTCGTTGATGTCCTCGGTGTACTTGACCGATATCCCGGTGCGCTTGGTGAACTCCTCCAGCGTGGGGTGGGACTTCTCGTCCTCGCTGGTGTCCATGTACTCGGTCCAGTTGGAGAAGTTGATCTCCTTCTCCTGGGCCGAGTGGTCGTCGGAAGCGACAGCCGCGTCGCCCGCGCGCTTGGCCGGCGGGATGCCGCAGGCGGACAGGGAGGCCAGGCCGCCGAGGGTGAGCGCTCCGACACCGGAGGCGCGCAACAGCGAGCGGCGGGTGAGGGCGCCGCGCCCGCTGGTGAGGCTGCGCCGCATCGCGGCGAGTTGCGCCGCCGAGAGGCGGTCGGGCTCGAACTGCTCCATGAACTGCCCTTTCGGGAGGGGTGGCGCCGCTGGTCAGGCGGCCGGCTGCCACTCGGCGAGAGCCGAAGACGGTTAGGTGCGGTCCCCGAAGATGGTGCGGTGCCAGTCCTTCGCGGCCACCGCGGTGTTGTCGTACATCACGTGCTTGACCTGCGTGTACTCCTCGAAGGAGTAGGCGCTCATGTCCTTTCCGAAGCCACTCGCCTTGTAGCCGCCGTGGGGCATCTCGCTGATGATCGGAATGTGGTCGTTGACCCAGACGCAGCCCGCCTTGATCTCGCGGGTCGCGCGGCCGGCCCGGTAGACGTCGCGGCTCCAGGCGGAGGCGGCCAGTCCGTACGGGGTGTCGTTGGCCAGCTCGATGCCCTCGTCGTCGGTGTCGAAGGGCAGGACGACGAGGACGGGGCCGAAGATCTCGGACTGGACGACCTCGCTGTCCTGGGCGGCGCCGGAGACGAGGGTGGGCCGGTAGTACGCGCCCTCGGCGAGCTCGCCGCCCGGGATCTCGCCGCCGGTGACGACGGTGGCGTAGCCGCGGGCGCGCTCCACGAAGCCGGCGACCCGGTCGCGCTGGGCGTGCGAGACCAGCGGACCGAGGTCGGTGGCCGGGTCGAAGGGGTCGCCCAGGCGGACGGTCTCCATCAGCTCGGCCACGCGGGCGACGAAGGCGTCGTGCAGGGGGCGCTGGACGTACGCGCGGGTGGCGGCGGTGCAGTCCTGGCCGGTGTTGATCAGGGAGGCGGCGACGGCGCCGTGCGTGGCGGCTTCCAGATCGGCGTCGTCGAAGACCAGGAAGGGCGCCTTGCCGCCGAGCTCGAGGTGGAGCCGCTTGACGGTGGCGGTGGCGATCTCGGCGACGCGCTTGCCGACGGCGGTGGAGCCGGTGAAGGAGGTCATGACCACGTCCGGGTGGCCGACCAGGTGCTCCCCCGCGTCCCGGCCGGCGCCGGTGACGATGTTGACCACGCCGTCGGGCAGGCCCGCGTCCTTGGCTGCCTGGGCGAACATCAGGGAGGTCAGCGGGGTCAGCTCGGCGGGCTTCAGGACGATCGTGTTGCCCGCGGCGATCGCCGGGAGGATCTTCCAGGCGGCCATCTGGAGCGGATAGTTCCAGGGCGCGATGGAACCGACGACCCCGATGGCCTCGCGTCGTACGTAGGAGGTGTGGTCCCCTGAGTACTCGGCTGCCGCCTGTCCCTGGAGATGGCGGGCGGCGCCCGCGAAGAAGGCGGTGTTGTCGATGGTTCCCGGTACGTCGAACTCGGTGGACAGCTTGATCGGCTTGCCGCACTGGAGGGATTCCGCGTACGCGAAGTCCTCCGCCTGCTCTTCCAGCACGGCTGCGAGCCGGTGCAGAGCCTCCGAGCGCTCGCCGGGGGTGGCCGCGGACCAGGCCGGGAAGGCCCGCTTGGCGGCGGCGACGGCCTCGTCGACGTCGGCGGTGGAGGCCAGCTCGTACGTGAGCACCTCCTCGCCCGTCGCAGGGTTGACGACGGTGTGCGACTGCCCGGACGTACCGGACCTCAGCTGCCCGTCGATGTACTGCGCGCCGTCTGCGAAGCGGTCCTTGACCTGGAAGCGATTACCCATGACGCTCTCACGCTCTCCGTAGCTTCAGCTCGAATTGAGTGCCGATCCTGGCAGAGGTGTTCCCCACCGCCAAGTGATTCCGTTGTTGCCTTTTGATTACGCGACGGAATCGGTCGACCATGTGTCGAGGCACGTCCCAAATCCCGTACGAAGTGTCAGTGGCGACTGCCAGACTCGCGTGCATGGAGAAGATCGACACATTGATCGAGCAGGTCAGCCGTGGTGAACGGGTGAAGTACCTGCCGTTCTGGGGGCACCGGCCGCGGCCCGACGGGACGCTCGGCCCCAGCTGCATGAGCCAGTGGTGGCCGTCCCCGTTCACCGTGGGTGATGTCCGGTACGACACGGCCGAGCACTGGATGATGGCCGGCAAGGCCCGGCTGTTCGGGGATGCCGAGGCGGAGCGCGCCGCGCTGGAGGCGAGGACTCCGGCGGAGGCCAAGAAGGCCGGGCGGCTGGTGCGCGGCTTCGACGAGCAGACGTGGGCGCGGGAGCGGTTCGCGCTGGTGGTGGAGGGCAGCGTGCACAAGTTCGCGTCCGGCCCCCGGCTGCGCGCGTACCTGCTGTCCACCGGGGACCGGGTGCTGGTGGAGGCGAGTCCGATGGACCGCATCTGGGGCATCGGACTGGCGGCCGACGACGAGCGCGCCCTGGACCCGGCCCGCTGGCGCGGGCTGAACCTGCTGGGCTTCGCGCTGATGGAGGCCCGCGACCGGCTGCGTGCGGACGCCGTCTGACGTAGTCCGTGTCCCTGCCGGGCGCGATCTTAAATGCGTGGCGGGCGGGCGAGCGGGCCGCCTACGGTAGGACTCGTCCAGGTGCGCAGGCGAGACCTACTTCCACTCTTAATGGGCAGGTCGCGGGTTCGAGTCCCGCCACCGGCTTTCGCGCCGGTGTAGCTCAGTTGGCAGAGCAGCACGTGGTTTCGCCGACCTCGAACTCTGGACACCTACGTCACGCACCTCCCGGTGCGCGGGCTGCGGCTCCTTCTTTCGCAGAGAATCCCAAGCCGCCGCCACCTTGATCTCGGGAGGCCGCGTGCGCGATGCCCGGTGCGCAGGCGACGGCTACTTCCGGATCGACGGGTCGCGGGTTCGAATCCCGCCCGGCCACGGCCGGTGGCTCAGTCTGGATGGAGCAGTCGACACAGTCCGTCGCCGACCTCTGATCTCGGGCATCGCGCACGTCACGCCTCCCCCACGTTCCACTGAATTCGGGGGGATTCACACATGGCTCGCTTCAACCTGCGCGCGTCCAGGGCGGCTTCCCAGTCCGCTGCCGGGGCCACCGCGCCCACCTCACCCGTGCGCTCCACGGGCGCCCGCGCCGACAACCACCAGGGCGGCCGCGGTTTCGTCCGCGACGCGCGCTCCGAGCTGTTCCTGCTCGCCGTCGCCAACTTCGTGACGCAGCGGACGTTCTACGAGAGCAGCGGTGCCCGCGACGACCGGTTCTGCGCCCTCGTGCGCCGCCTCGCCGTCGAGGACCCCGCGTGGACCGCCGGCCTGCTCCGCTGGCTGCGCACCGACGGGAACATGCGGACCGCCTCGCTGGTCGGAGCGGCCGAGTACGTGAAGGCGCGGCTCGACGCCGGAGCCACCGGCGGGCCGTCGAACCGCGAGGTCGTGGACTCCGTACTGCGGCGCGCGGACGAGCCCGGTGAGCTGCTGGCCTACTGGACGGCGACGTACGGGCGCAGCGTGCCCAAGCCCGTCAAGCGCGGAATCGCCGATGCCGTGCGCAGGCTCTACTCCGCCGCCTCGCTGCTGAAGTACGACACCGACTCCAAGGGGTACCGCTTCGGCGACGTGCTCAACCTCGTACACGCCTCCCCCGATCCCGCGAAGGCCTGGCAGGGCGAGCTGTTCCGGTACGCCCTCGACCGGCGCCACCACCCGGAGACGGCGCGGGTGCCGGCCGGCAACCGCACCCTGCTCGCCCACCGCGAACTCATGGAACTGCCGGTGGAGGAGCGCCGGGCCGCGGTCACCGCGCCCGACGGGGCCGAGCGGCTCGCCGCCGCGGGCATGACCTGGGAGGCGCTGGCCGGCTGGCTCCAGGGGCCGATGGACGCGGCCGTCTGGGAGGCGGTCATCCCGTCCATGGGCGCGATGGCGCTGCTGCGGAACCTGCGCAACTTCGACCAGGCCGGTGTCTCGGACGCGGTGGCCGCGCAGGTCGCGGCGAAGGTCGGCGACCCGGAGGTCGTCGCCCGGTCCCGGCAGTTCCCGTTCCGCTACCTGGCCGCCTACCAGCACGCGCCCTCGCTGCGCTGGGCGTACCCGCTGGAGCGGGCGCTCGGCCACTCGCTGGCCAACGTACCGGCCCTGCCGGGCCGGACGCTGGTCCTCGTGGACCGCTCGGGGTCGATGTGGGCACCGCTGTCGGACCGCTCGCAGCTCAACCGGGCGGACGCGGCGGCCGTCTTCGGCGCGGCGCTGGCGCTGCGCGCCGAGGACGCGGACCTGGTGCAGTTCGGGACGAGCAGCAAGCAGGTCCCGTACGGCCGGGGCGAGTCCGTGCTGAAGGTGCTGGAGCGGTTCGAGGACCTCGGCGGCACCAACACCTCCGAGGCCGTGCGCAGGTACTACAAGGGGCACGACCGGGTCCTGATCGTCACCGACGAGCAGGCGGCGCACCACTACGGCGGCGACCCGACGGCCCTCGTGCCGGACGACGTGCCGGTGTACACCTGGAACCTGGCCGGGTACCGGACGGGCCACGCGCCCTCCGGGTCCGCCCACCGGCACACCTTCGGCGGACTCGGCGACGCGGCCTTCCGGATGGTCTCCCTGATCGAGGGCGGCCGGGACGCCGACTGGCCGTGGGTGGCGTAGGCCCCCGCGGCCGTGGGGGGCCTACGGCTCAGACGTGCTCGCGTATCTGCGAGTGCGACGGCGACGAACCGCCGTTGTCGTAGTCGTAGTCGTTCCCGCGATCCGGGTCACCGAGCAGGACGCCGGCGATGACGAGCCCGATCATCAGCAGGCTGAGCACGATGCCGACCGCGCCCAGGATGATGCCGGCCAGGGCCATCGGGCCGTTGTCGGCCTCGCCGCGCTGGGCCTTGCCGCGGCCCAGGACGCCGAAGATGACCGCCGGGACGCCGAAGATCAGGCCCAGGTAGCAGGTGACGACGCCGATGATGCCGAGCACGAGGGCGGTGACCCCGAAGCCGTTGCTCTTCTGCGGATAGCCCGGGTAGCCGGGGTATCCCGGATACCCGGGGTGTCCCTGCTGGCCCGGGTAGCCGGGATGGCCGTACATCGGCTGCGCGGGCGGCGGTCCGGGGTACGCGTAGCCCCCCGGGTCCGGCTGCGCCGGGTACCCGTACGCGGGCTGCGGCGCCGGGCCGGGTATCTGCGCCGGCGGGACGTCGCCCCCCGGCATCCCCGCGATCGTCGGCTGGTCGTGCACGGACGGCGGACCGGACACCCCCGGTGTGGCCTGCGGTTTTCCGAGCTCCACCGCCGGCCGCTCCGGCGGCGCCCACGGGTCCTTCGGCTCGGGGCTGTGATCGGTCATGCGGCGCCCCCCTCTCGTACGCCCATGCTATGTGCTGTCACCGACAGTCCCGGAGCTGCCTACGATGAAGCCCGATCTGTCCGCACCCGCGTCCTCCCGGAGGCTCCCTCATGCCCGACCTGAACCCCTTCATCGCTGGGCTGCCCAAGGCGGAACTCCACGTCCACCACGTCGGCTCGGCCTCCCCGCGCATCGTGGCCGAACTCGCCTCCCGCCACCCCGACTCCAAGGTCCCCACCGACCCCGAGGCGCTCGCCGACTACTTCACCTTCACCGACTTCGCGCACTTCATCGAGGTCTACCTCTCGGTCGTGGACCTGGTCCGCACCCCCGACGACGTACGCACCCTGACCTACGAAGTCGCCCGCGACATGGCCCGGCAGAACATCCGCTACGCCGAGCTGACCATCACCCCGTACTCCTCCACCCGCCGCGGCATCGACGAGAAGGCCTTCATGGAGGCCATCGAGGACGCCCGCAAGTCCGCCGAGACCGAGCTCGGCGTCATCCTGCGCTGGTGCTTCGACATCCCCGGCGAGGCCGGCCTGGAGGCCGCCGCCGAGACCGCGCGCCTCGCCGTCGACCTGCGTCCCGAGGGCCTGGTCTCCTTCGGCCTCGGCGGTCCCGAAATCGGTGTGCCCCGCCCGCAGTTCAAGCCGTACTTCGACGCCGCCCGCGCGGCCGGCCTGCACAGCGTGCCGCACGCCGGCGAGACCACCGGCCCGGAGACGATCTGGGACTCCATCCGCGAGCTGGGCGCCGAGCGCATCGGCCACGGCACCAGCGCCACCCGGGACCCGGAGCTGCTCGCCTACCTCGCCGAGCACCGGATCGCGCTGGAGGTCTGCCCGACCTCCAACATCGCCACGCGCGCCGTGACCGACCTGGACCGGCACCCCGTCAAGGAGATGGTGCAGGCGGGCGTGCTCGTCACCATCAACAGCGACGACCCGCCGATGTTCGGCTCCGACCTCAACAACGAGTACGCGGTCGCCGCCCGGCTCCTCGACCTCGACGAGCGCGGGCTCGCGCAGCTGGCGAAGAACGCCGTCGAGGCCTCCTTCCTGGACGAGGCCGGCAAGGCGAAGCTCAGCGCGGAGATCGACACGTACACCTCCGCCTGGCTGGCGCGCTGACGCCCCACGAGAATGGGTGCCATGCGCACCCTGACGGCCGTAGGCCACCGCGGCGATCCCTACCGTGCCCGTGAGAACACCCTGCCCTCGATCCGCTCGGCCTTCGCACGCGGGGCGGACGCGGTGGAGATCGACGTACGGCTGACCCGCGACGGGGTGCCGGTCCTCCTCCACGACGAGACGCTCCAGCGGCTGTGGGGCCATGACGTGCGGCTCGACGCCGTCACGGCCCCGCAGCTGAAGGAGTTGGCGCAGGGCCGGATCCCGACGCTGCGCGAGGCCCTGATGGCGGCCGGCGCGGGCCGGGTGATGATCGACCTGCCCGGGGCGACGGCCGAGGCCGTACGGACGGTCGTCGGCCAGGTCCGGGAGTGCGGGGCGCGCGACCGTACGTACTACTGCGCGGGCGCGGACACGATGCTGGCCGTGCGCGCGGCCGATCCGGGCGCCGAGATCGCGCTGACCTGGACCACGCTGTCGCCGCCGCGCCGGGTGCTGATCGACGCGGTGGCGCCGTCGTGGCTCAACTACCGCTTCGGGCTGGTGGACCGGGAGCTGACGGACGCCCTCCACCGGGAGGGCCTGCTGGTCTCGGCCTGGACCGCGGACACGACGTGGTCGATGCGCCGGCTGATCGCGGCCGGCGTGGACTCCGTCACCACCAACCGCCCGGACGCACTGTCCCGCGTACGGTCCGGGCTCGGGCTGTCCGGCCGGTGATACGCGCCTGGGGGGAGCGGGTCCGGCAGGCGGATCCGCGGTGGCAGGACCTGGGTCTGGCACTGCTGGTCCAAGTGGCGACGACGATTCCGTTCGTCGTGCCCCGCGATCCGCTGGATTCTCCGGCCACCTGGCCCGCGTACCTGCTGACGACGCTGGGCAACGTACCGCTGGTGTGGCGACGGCGGGCGCCCGTGGCGGCGATCTTCGGGATGGTCGCGGCCGGCTCGGTCTACACGCTGGCGCTGGACGGCCCCGGGCAGCCGCTGCCGTATGCCGCGCTGATCGGCGTGTACACGATGGCGCTGCTGTGCCCGGCCCGGGTGCGGATCGCGATGGGCGTGACCCTGACCGGGCTGATCCTCGTCTCCGTGGCGCTCAACACCGGTACGGCCAAGGAGCTGCTGTTCGCGCTGTTCGTCTTCGCGGCGGCCTACGCCCTGGGGCGGCTCCAGTACACCCGGCAGGCGTACACGGCCGCCATCGAGGCGCGTGCCGCGGAGCTGGAGCGGGCGAACCGGATCGAGGCGGAGCAGGCGGCGGCGCGCGAACGGGCCCGGATCGCACGGGAGATGCACGACATCCTCTCGCACGCGGTCAGCATCATGATCGTGCAGGCGGAGGCCGGTCCGGTGGCGGTGCGCAGGGCGCCCGAGCGGGCGGAGGCCGCGTTCGACGCGATCGCCGAGACGGGGCGGGACGCGATGGCGCAGCTGCGGACCATGCTGGGCGTACTGCGGACGGACCGGTCGGCGCGGGAGGAGGCTCCGCGGTCGCCGCAGCCCGGGATCGAGGAACTGCCGGGGCTGCTGGAGCGGGTCCGGGGCAGCGGGCCGCAGGTCTCGTACGAGCGCACGGGCGCGGTGCGCGCGTTGCCGGCGCCGCTGGAGGCGACGGTGCACCGGGTGGTGCAGGAGGCGCTGACGAACGTGGTGAAGCACGCCGGGGCTTCGGAGGTGTCGGTACGGCTGGCGTACGGGCCCCGGGCTCTCACGGTGACGGTGACGGACGACGGCCGGGGCCCGGGAGCGGTGGCGCAGGCTCCCCTCGGCGGGAAGTCCGGGGGGCACGGGCTGATCGGGATCCGGGAGCGGGCGGCGGCGCACGGCGGTACGGCGGAGTTCGGTCCGGGCCCCGGTGGCCTGGGGTTTTCGGTCCGGATGGTGCTAGTAACCTCGCCGCTGGAGGTGGGGCGTTGACGATCCGTGTGGTGGTGGCGGACGACCAGGAGCTGGTGCGCAGCGGCTTCGCGATGATCCTGGACGCGCAGGAGGACATCGAGGTCGTCGCGGAGGTCGGGGATGGCGCGGCGGCGGTGGCGGCAGTGCGGGAGCTGCGGCCGGACGTGGTGCTGCTGGACGTCCGGATGCCGGTGCTCGACGGGATCGAGGCGTGCCGGACGATCTCGGCCGGGACCGCGTGCCGGACGGTGATGCTGACGACCTTCGACTCGGACGAGTACGTCTACGAGGCGCTGCACGCGGGGGCGAGCGGGTTCCTGCTGAAGGACGTGCGGCGGGACGATCTGGTGCATGCCGTACGGGTGGTGGCGGCGGGCGACTCGCTGCTCGCGCCGTCGGTGGCGCGGCGGCTGATCGAGGAGTACACGGCGGCGACGGCGCGGTCGGTGGTGGGGGCGCTGCCCGCGCAGCGGCTGGAGGTGCTGACGGCGCGGGAGCGGGAGACGCTGCTGCATTTGGGGCGGGGGCTGTCGAACGCGGAGATCGCGGCCGCGCTGGTGGTGAGCGAGCACACGGTGAAGTCGCATGTGGGCCATGTGCTGGCGAAGCTGGGGCTGCGGGACCGGATCCAGGCGGTGATCTGCGCGTACGAGACGGGCCTGATCGCGGCCGGGACGGGGCCCGGGGGCGGGGGCGGCTCTCGGGTATCTCCCTCCGGGGAGTGAGAGGGCGGTGTTCGGATCCCTCGCGCGGGCGAGTTGTCGTACTGCTGAAGACCCCTCTTGTTGGTGATCCGCGAGGACCCCTGTGACCTGCAGCATTGAGTCATCGGGGCCGCTGGGGCCCGGATGGTTCACAGGGGGATTCCGCCATGAAGGTACGTACGCGCACACTGGTCGCCACCGCCCTGGTCCTGGGCATCGCGGCCGGCCCGGCCGTGGCCCAGGCCGCGCCGGTGACCGCAGCGGTGACCGTGCCGGTGCCGACGGGCACCACGACGCCGCCGCTCTACACGGCCGCGCCCGACGCGGCGGCGCTGCGCAAGGCGATCGCCGGCGTCGGCCCCGACAGCAAGGACGCGACGGCCGCTCTGGTCCGGGTGGGCGGTACGAGCGGCCGCTGGGTGGGCAGTTCCGGCGTGGCCGATGTCCACAGCGGACGCAAGGCGTTCGATGATGCCCGGTTCCGGGCGGGTTCGGTGACGAAGACCTTCACGGCGGCGGTGGTGCTCCAGCTGGCCGCCGAGGGCAAGGTCGATCTGGACAAGCCGGTACAGCAGTACCTGCCGGGGCTGCTGCCGTCCGGTCCGAAGGGCTTCGAACCCGTAAGCGTCCGGCAGTTGCTGAACTACACGAGCGGCATCCGGTCGGCCGACGGGCCCGGGGATCCCTTCGAGGAGCAGTACGCCCACCGGTTCGACGTGGTCGATCCGCACGCGTTGATCGCCGAAGCGGCGGCGAAGGGCCCCGAGTTCCGGCCGGGCGAGAAGCAGCACTACCTCAACATCGATTACACGGTGCTGGGCGTGCTGATCGAGAAGCTGACGGGCACGACGTACGAACAGGCCCTGTCCGAGCGGATCCTGAGGCCGCTCGGCCTGCGCCACACGTCGGTTCCGGCGCGTGGGGAGAACCGGATCGCGGGCCCGCACCACCACGGCTACCAGGCCGTGGAGAAGCCCGGCGGCGGGAGCACGCTGGTGGACGTGACCGACTGGAACTCCTCGTCCAACTGGGCGGCCGGGGACCTGATATCGACCACGGCGGACCTGGAGAAGTTCACCCGGGCCCTGTTCGCGGGCCGGGTGGTGCCGAAGGCGCAGCTGGAGGAGATGTTCACGGTGCCCTCGGTCAAGGACTTCGAGTCCGGGGAGGACGCCGTGCAGACAGCGGGGATGAAGCGGTTCGTTCTCCCCGACGGCACGGCGGTCTACGGCAAGACGGGCTCCCGGTACGGCTACAGCACCGTGATCGGCGGGGCGCGCGATCTCTCGCGCACCCTCGTCTACTCGGTCAACTCCACCGACGCGAAGGGACAGGACATGAACAAGGTGGCCTACGGGATCGTCATGGCAGCCTTCACCAGGTAGCGGTCAGGCGGCCAGCGCCTCGAGTCGCTTGATCATGCGGCGGAGCACGAGCAGGGGTATGACCCCGAAGACGCCGAACGACATGTCGATGAGGCTCCACCCGAAGGGGATGCCCCGGATGGGGCCGCAGATCAGGGCCAGGGGGATCACGCCGGCGCAGGCGATCATGCCGGCCTCGACGATCCAGATGTTGCGGACGGGGTCGCGGTGGACTCCGTAGAAGAAGACCGCGATGACCAGGTGGGCGAAGGCGAGCCAGTCGGTGCCGTAGAGCAGGAACGGGTAGTCCGCGTCGGCCCGCTCCAGCCCGTCCCCCACCCGCCGCAGCCACTCGTGGGACACGAGGGAGTTGGCCCAGTGGAGTTCGCTGACCAGGGGGAAGGCGGTGAGGCCGCTGAGCACGAGGCAGACGATGAACAGGACCAGCCAGGCACGGATCCGCCGCTGAAGGGCGCTTCTCTCGCTCATGGAAGGAAGCGTACGCCCGTTTCTGAACGCGTTCAGCAAATTTCCTGAACACGTTCAGTTCTGTGGCGGGATCGTGATCATCCCCGCGCCGTTCGGCGCTCAGAGACCGACGATGGCGTTCCAGCGCTGGGCGAGGGAGCGGCGCTCGGCCGAGGAGATGTCGCGGGCCACGACGAGCCGCTTGCGCATCTCCTCGTCGGGGAAGATCAGCGGGTTCTCGGCGAGTTCGGCGGTCTCCTTGTCCTCGGAGGCGGCCAGGACCTCGCGGGCGGCCGGGACCGGGCAGACGTAGTTGACGGCGGCGGCGAGCTCGGCGGCCACCTCCGGGGAGTAGTAGTAGTCGACCAGGGCCTCGGCGTTGGCCTTGTGCCGGGCCAGGTTGGGGACGAGCAGGCTCTCCGCCCAGAGCTCGGCGCCCTCCTCCGGGACCACGAACTCGATGTCGGGGTTGTCGGCCTGGAGCTGGATGGCGTCGCCGGAGTACGCCTGGCAGGCCAGGACGTCGCCCTTGCTCAGATCGGACGTGTAGTCGTTGCCGGTGAAGCGGCGGATGTGCTTCTTCTTCACCATGCTCTCCACCTGGTCGCACATCCGGTGGAAGTCGGACTCGGTCCACCGGGTGACGTCCACGCCGTTGCCCTGCATCAGCAGGGCGAAGGACTCGTCCAGGCCGGAGAAGAGGGTGACCTTGCCGGCCAGGTCCGGGCGCCACAGGTCCTGGACGGACTTGATCTCCCGGCCCAGCGCCTTGCGGTTGTAGGCGATGCCGGTGATCCCCGACTGCCACGGGACGGTGTGCAGGCGGCCCTCGTCGAAGGCGGGGGACCGCAGCTGCGGGTCCAGGTGGGCGGCCACGTTGGGCTGCGAGGCGCGGTCCATCTTCTGGGCCCAGCCCAGGTGGACGAAGCGGGCCGCCATCCAGTCGCTGACCACCACCAGGTCGTGGCCCGTCTCCTGGTGGTTCATCAGGGCCGGGCTGACCTTGCCGAAGAACTCGTCGTTGTCGTTGATCTCCTCGGTGTACCGGACCTCGATGCCGGTCTTCTCCGAGAAGGCGTCCAGCGTGGGCCGGCGCTCCTCGTCCTCGTCGTCGGTGTCGATGTACAGCGGCCAGTTCGAGAAGGCCACCCGCTTGTCCCGGTCGGAGCGGTCCGGGCCTCCCCGCCGGTCCTCGGGTACGAACGCGGCGGGCACACCGCAGCCGGTCAGGGCCGCGAACAGGCCGGCGGCACCGAGGCCGCGCAGCGCCGCGCGGCGGGAGAAGGCGAGTTCAGGCATGGGCAAAGCCTCGGGGAACGGAGGAGGGCGGGCAATAGACACATTGTCTACTGCCCGCCCTCTCAAGCCCCTTCGGTGATCGATGCGATCGCCGCGGAGACGGATCAGCCGTCGAGCGAGGTCATCACGTGCTTGATGCGGGTGTAGTCCTCGAAGCCGTAGGCGGAGAGGTCCTTGCCGTAGCCGGACTTCTTGAAGCCGCCGTGGGGCATCTCGGCGACGAGCGGGATGTGGGTGTTGATCCACACGCAGCCGAAGTCGAGGTTCTTGGACATCCGCATCGCGCGGCCGTGGTCCTTGGTCCACACGGAGGAGGCGAGGGCGAACTCAACGCCGTTCGCGTACTCCAGGGCCTGGGCCTCGTCCGTGAAGGACTGGACGGTGATGACGGGGCCGAAGACCTCGTTCTGGATGATCTCGTCGTCCTGCTTGAGGCCCGAGACCACGGTCGGGGCGTAGAAGTAGCCCTTGTCACCGACCTGGTGGCCGCCGGCCTCGACCTTGGCGTGCGCCGGGAGGCGCTCGATGAAGCCCGCGACCTGCTTCAGCTGGTTCGGGTTGTTCAGCGGGCCGTAGAGCACGTCCTCGTCGTCCGGCTGGCCGGTCTTGGTGTCGGCGGCGGCCTTGGCGAGGGCGGTCACGAACTCGTCGTGGATGGACTGGTGCACGAGCACGCGCGTCGCGGCGGTGCAGTCCTGGCCGGCGTTGAAGTAGCCGGCGACCGCGATGTCCTCGACGGCCTTGGCGATGTCGGCGTCCTCGAAGACGACGACCGGGGCCTTGCCGCCGAGCTCCAGGTGGACGCGCTTGACGTCCTTCGCGGCGCTCTCGGCGACCTGCATGCCGGCGCGCACCGAGCCGGTGATGGAGGCCATCGCCGGGGTGGAGTGCTCGACCATGGCCTTGCCGGTCTCGCGGTCGCCGCAGATGACGTTGAAGACGCCCTTGGGCAGGACCGAGTCGATGATCTCGGCCATCAGGACGGTCGAGGCCGGGGTGGTGTCCGAGGGCTTGAGCACCACGGTGTTGCCCGCGGCGATGGCCGGGGCGAACTTCCACACGGCCATCATCATCGGGTAGTTCCACGGCGCGACCTGGGCGCATACGCCGACGGGCTCACGGCGGATGATCGAGGTCATCCCCTCCATGTACTCGCCGGCCGAGCGGCCCTCCAGGAGGCGGGCCGCACCCGCGAAGAAGCGGATCTGGTCCACCATCGGCGGCAGCTCCTCGCTGGCCGTGAGGCCCAGCGGCTTGCCGGTGTTCTCCGACTCGGCGGCCACGAGCTCGTCCGCGCGCGCCTCGAAGGCGTCCGCGATCTTGAGCAGGGCCTTCTGGCGCTCCGACGGGGTGGTGTCGCGCCAGCCCGGGAAGGCGGCCGCGGCGGCGGCCATGGCGGCGTCGACATCAGCCTGGCCGGAGAGCGGGGCGGTGGCGTACACCTCGCCGGTGGCGGGGTTGACCACCTCGGTGGTCCGTCCGTCGGCGGCGTCCTTGAACTCTCCGCCGATGTAGTTGCGCAGACGACGCAGTTCGGTGGTCACTCCAGCCACACTCCTGATCACATGTCCAACGATTGAGACGAATCCCAATCTTAGCCCGTCGGCGGACGCTTTCGGCAGGGCCAGACGCCACCAACTACGAAATCAGTGAGATCGCGAACCTCAAACAACGGATTTCATCGATTCCGTCTTGCGGAACAGACGACTCCTCGTGCAGAGTGAGGTCGTGGTCAGTCGAAGCGCAGATTCCAGGAACAGACAACCGTCCCCTTCGGTCGATGCTGTGTCCCTGGCGATCATCGAGCAACTGCAGGAGGACGGTCGCCGTCCCTACGCAGCGATCGGCAAGGCCGTCGGCCTGTCGGAGGCAGCCGTGCGCCAGCGCGTGCAGAAGCTGCTCGACCAGGGCGTCATGCAGATCGTCGCCGTCACCGACCCGCTCACCGTGGGCCTGCGACGCCAGGCCATGGTCGGCATCAACGTCGAGGGAGACCTCGACCCGGTGGCCGACGCACTGACCCAGATGGCCGAGTGCGAGTACGTGGTCATGACCGCGGGCTCGTTCGACCTGATGGTGGAGATCGTCTGCGAGGACGACGACCACCTGCTGGAGACGATCAACAAGAAGATCCGCGCGCTCCCCGGCGTGCGATCAACCGAAAGCTTCGTTTATCTGAAGCTGAAGAAGCAGACCTACATGTGGGGAACTCGATAGCCCGTGAGCCAGGACCTCTCCAAGACCGCGTACGACCACCTGTGGATGCACTTCACCCGCATGTCGTCGTACGAGAACTCCCCCGTCCCCACCATCGTGCGGGGTGAGGGCACCTACATCTTCGACGACAAGGGCAAGCGCTACCTGGACGGTCTCGCCGGACTGTTCGTGGTCAACGCCGGTCACGGCCGCAAGGAACTGGCCGAGGTCGCCTACAAGCAGGCGCAGGAACTCGCGTTCTTCCCCATCTGGTCGTACGCGCACCCCAAGGCCGTGGAGCTCGCCGAGCGCCTCGCCGACTACGCCCCGGGCGACCTGAACAAGGTCTTCTTCACCACCGGTGGCGGCGAGGCCGTCGAGACCGCGTGGAAGCTGGCGAAGCAGTACTTCAAGCTTCAGGGCAAGCACACCAAGTACAAGGTCATCTCCCGCGCGGTCGCCTACCACGGCACCCCGCAGGGCGCCCTGTCCATCACCGGCCTGCCGGCCCTGAAGGCCCCCTTCGAGCCGCTGGTGCCCGGCGCGCACAAGGTGCCGAACACCAACATCTACCGCGCCCCGATCTACGGCGACGACCCCGAGGCCTTCGGCCGCTGGTGCGCCGACCAGATCGAGCAGGAGATCCTGTTCGAGGGCGCCGACACCGTCGCCGCCGTCTTCCTGGAGCCGGTGCAGAACGCCGGCGGCTGTTTCCCGCCGCCGCCCGGGTACTTCCAGCGGGTCCGCGAGATCTGCGACGAGTACGACGTGCTCCTCGTCTCCGACGAGACGATCTGCGCCTTCGGCCGCCTCGGCACGATGTTCGCCTGTGACAAGTTCGGCTACGTGCCCGACATGATCACCTGCGCGAAGGGCATGACCTCGGGCTACTCCCCGATCGGTGCCTGCATCGTCTCGGACCGCATCGCCGAGCCGTTCTACAAGGGCGACAACACCTTCCTGCACGGCTACACCTTCGGCGGACACCCGGTGTCCTCCGCGGTGGCGCTCGCCAACCTCGACATCTTCGACAAGGAAGGCCTCAACCAGCACGTGCTGGACAACGAGGACGCCTTCTTCTCGACGCTGAAGAAGCTGCACGACCTGCCCATCGTCGGCGACGTCCGCGGCAACGGCTTCTTCTACGGCATCGAGCTCGTCAAGGACAAGGTCACCAAGGAGTCCTTCACGGACGAGGAGACCGAGCGCGTGCTCTACGGCTTCCTCTCCAAGGCGCTCTTCGAGAACGGCCTGTACTGCCGGGCCGACGACCGTGGCGACCCGGTCATCCAGCTGGCCCCGCCGCTGATCGCGGACCAGGGCACCTTCGACGAGATCGAAGGCATCCTGCGCTCGGTGCTCACCGAGGCGTGGACCAAGCTGTAGAGCTCGGGAACGACGAGCAGTAGACGAGCAGTAACAGTCCGAACCACACGGCCCGGATCCTCCGTTCGAGTGAGAACGCGGGGGTCCGGGCCGTGTGCTGTCACCATCCAAGACGTTCATCTCTTTACATCTCAGTGCGGCGCCAGTGACCGAACCGGTTCCGCTTCGTTCCCCCGGACGGAGGTGTACGCCATGGTGGCTCCACCGGACAACGCCCCACCGGACAATGACGTCCTCTGGGCACGGTCCGTTCACTACTCCCACAGCGGTTCACCCGGCCTCATCGGGGTCTCGGTGGGTGTCCGCCAGGGCGAGATCCTGGCCCTGACCGGCCCGCGCGGCAGTGGGAAGACCACCCTGCTGCGCTGCCTGTCGGGACACCTCGTGCCCGAGCAGGGCGAGATCTGGTTCAACAGCGTGCCCGTCCACACCATGGGCGCCCTGGCCCGCGAACGGCTGCGCCGCGACCGGTTCGGCTGGATCGGCCCCGACCCCCTGCTGCTGCCGGAGCTCAAGGTGTGGGAGAACGCGGCCCTGCCGCTGCTGGTCTCCGGCGCCTCCCACCGCACCGCCAAGGCCGCCGCCTGCGAATGGCTGGACCGGCTCGACATCGGCGCCTTCGCCCGCAAGCGCCCCGGCGCGCTGACCCGCGCCGAGTCCCAGCGGGTCGCCCTCGCCCGCGCCCTGGTCAAGGAGCCCGCGGTCGTCTTCGCCGACGAGCCCACCGCCCCGCTGCACCGCGCCGAGTGCGCCCTGCTGCTCCGTACGCTCACCACCGCGGCCCGCTCGCACGGGATCACCGTGGTGCTGGCCACCCATGACGAGGAGAGCGCGGCCGTCGCCGACCGCCGGGTCGAACTGCTCGACGGGCGGCCCGCCGGGACCGCGGCCGCCGTCAGCGCTGCCCTCGGCGCGGGCGGCGCCGGCGCTCCGCCCGACGAGACCCCGGAGGGCCAGACCGCGTGCTCGCTCTCCGCCTAGCCCGCGGCTCCCGTCCGGTCGTCCAGCTGCGCCGGCTGCTGGTCGCCGCAGCCGCCGCCGGTACCGGATTCCTCCTGCTGTACGTGCTCGCCGGGGCCACCGCCCGGCCTGCCGGATCGTTCCCGCGCCTGCTGTGGGCCCTGGTCCCGCTCGCCGCCACCGTGCAGTTCGCGGTCGCCGTCGCCCGGACCGACCCCGCGACCCGGCCCCGTGAAGGACTGGACTCCGTCGGGCTGGGCCCCGTACGGCTCCTCCTCGTCGCGGTGGTCTCCACCGCGATCGCGTGCACCCTGGGCAGCGCCCTGGCCCTGGCCGCCTTCCTGCACCTGCGGGGCGAGCTCACCGGTCTGCCCTTCGACGGAGCCGGGGCCGGACTCCTGCACGCCGACCGGCCGCTGCCCGTGGCGGCCGCCCTCACCCTGCTAACCCTGATCCCGCTGGCCGCCTGCGCCGCCACGGCCCTCGCCCTGCGCCCGCACCCGCCGCTGGCCCCGCAGACCGCCCTGCCCTGGGGCATCGCCCTCACTGCCTGCGGACTGGCGGTCGAGGCGTACGCGGGCCCCGGCGGCGCCGGGATGCCGACGGGCTGGGCGCTCACCGCCGTCGGGCTCTCCCTCGCGGGCCCCGGAATCGCCTACGCCTGCGGTGCCCTGGTCCAAGCGGTCCGCCCGGGCGCCATGCGGCTGCTGGCCGGGCGGTCCCTCCAGGAAGAGGCGCCCCGGCTGGGCCGGCCCCTCGGGGTGCTGTGCGCGGTCGGCGCGGGCGCCCTCACCGCCGCGGCCCTGCGCGAGCGGGGCGGCTTCGGCGTCCCGCTGGGCCCGCTGACCGGGCCGGCCTGCGCCCTGGTGGTGCTGTGCGCGGCCGCGACCCTGCTCACCCGGGCCGTCGAGGTCCGCCAGGACCGCTCGGCCACCCGGACGGCCCTGCGCGACCTGGGCACTCCGGGCGCGGTCCTGCGTACGGCCGCGACACTGCGCGCGACCGCGCTGGTGGCCGTGTGCGGACCGGTCGTATGGGGTGTGGCACAGCTGACGTCGCTGGCATTGACCCGCTGACAGGGGCAGCCCTTAGGGTGGGCCGAATGGTCAACGGATACATCGACACCGAGATCGAGACGCTCGCCGAATTCGACCGGGTCGTGGCCCGCGGCTCGCTCAGCGGCTACCGGGTCCAGTCGGTCAACCTGCTGGAGCGCACGTTCGCCCTGCTGTCCGCCGACACCTCCGCGGCCGTCTTCCTCGGCTGCGCGATGGAGCCCGACGCCTCGGCGAAGGTGCGCGCGGACGGCGCGCTCGTCTTCCCGCCCGTCCCGGACCTGCCCTTCGACCCGTACCGCGGCCTGCTCTACACCGCCGACGAGCTGTTCGCGGGGCTGTCCGCCGGCTACGAGACCACCCCGGACGCCCAGTCGTACGCCTGGTTCCAGGAGACCAAGGCGGACGGCGACGTCTTCTCCTCGATGCTGCGGTCCGTCCACGACGACGCGATCTCCGACGCGCTCGACGAACACCTCGCCGGCGCCCGTGTGGTGGGCGTCATGGGCGGCCACGCGATGGCCCGCGGCGGCCTCGACTACCAGGGCGCGGCGGAGCTCGGCCGCGAGCTGGCCCGGTCCGGACTGACGGTGGCCACCGGCGGCGGCCCCGGCGCGATGGAGGCGGCCAACCTCGGTGCCTACCTGGCGCCGGCCCCCGACGAGTCCCTGGCGGAAGCCCTGGAGATCCTGGCCAAGGCCCCGTCCTTCGTCCCCTCGGTCTCCGACTGGGCGCGGGCGGCCTTCGCCGTACGGGACCGCTGGCCCGGCGGCGGTGACTCGGTGGGCATCCCCACCTGGTTCTACGGGCACGAGCCGCCGAACGCGTTCGCCGGCCACATCGCCAAGTACTTCGCGAACGCCACCCGTGAGGACGGGCTGCTCGCCCGGTCGAACGCGGGCGTAGTCTTCCTGCCGGGTGCCGCGGGCACCCTCCAGGAGATATTCGACAACGCGACGCCGAACTACTACGAGTCGCGGGGGGAGCCGACGCCGATGGTGCTGGTCGGACGGACGCACTGGACCGAGCGGCTGCCGGCGTGGCCGCTGCTCCAGGCCCTGGCGCGCGGCCGCGCCATGGAGTCGCGGATCGCGCTGGTCGACTCGGTGGACGAAGTGCCCGCCGCACTCGCGGCGATGAACGCGACGAACTGAGGGACTTCCCGAGGCAACTTCCCGGCCCGATCACACGTCTGCCTTAGGTAATCAACACGCAAAGACCTGCCAGACGTGAACGGAGCCCTCGGTGCTCATAGGCCTGCTGACCGCGATCGCGGCGTCCATCTGCTACGGCACGGGCTCCGTCCTGCAAGCCGTCGGCTCGCGCAGGGCGGCCCGGATGTCCCCGGCCGCCGCGGGAGTGACCGCGCACGGCGGCCCGAACCTCCAGTCCACCGCGAAGGCGGCGATGACCTGGGAGTTCATCGTCGGCACCATCCTGGACTTCGTGGGCTTCGGGCTGGGCGCGCTGGCCGCCCGGCTGCTGCCGCTGTTCCTGTCCCAGACGGTGATCAGCGCCAACCTGGTGATCACGGCCGTGCTCAGCGTGAAGATGCTGGGCATCCGGCTGACCCGCAAGGAATGGACCTCGATCGGCGTCGTCTGCGCGGCGCTGGTGCTGCTGGCGACGGCGGCGGGCCACGAGGGCGGCCACCACGCCCCGATGTCCACGCACTGGTGGCTGTTCGGGGTGACCCTGCTGATCATCGCGGGCGGCACGGTGGCCGTCCGCCTCCTGGGCTCCCGGGCGGCGATCCTGGCGGGCCTGCTGTCGGGCCTGGCCTTCGGCGCGCTGGGCGTCGGCGTGCGGATCCTCGACGGCATCGACCCGTTCGACCTGGGCACGCTGCTCGCCGACCCGGCGCTCTACGCCATCCTGCTGGCCGGCGTCGGCGGCATGTACCTGCACACGGTGGCCCTCCAGATCGGCTCGGTGAACGGCGCGACGGCCGCGCTGGTGGTCGGCGAGACCGTCCTGCCGGGCGCGATCGGCGTCCTGTGGCTGGGCGACGCCTCCCGCCCGGGCCTGGCCTGGCTGGCGGTCCTCGGCTTCGTCCTGGCCGTCACGGGCGCCGTTGCGGTCGCCTGGTACGGCAACCACGACGGCGCCGAATCCCCTGCGCAGGCCCCGGAGGAACGCAGCCCCGCCGGCGTGTGAGGCGCTGGGTCCGGAGCGGGGCCCGGGGCCGGGCCCGGGCCCGGGTCTACCCCGCCGGGAGGACGACCACCTCGGCCGGGGCGAAGCCCACCGCGACCCGGTCCCCCACGGCCGGCGCCCCGGCCAGCCCGCACTCCGCCTCCAGCACCGGCCCCGCCTCCGGCCGCAGCAGCAGCGCGACGTGCGTCCCCCGGAACGTCCGCGACACCACCTCACAGCGCAGCCCGGCAGCCGCGAGCACCACCCCGGCCGGCCGGATCAGGATCCGCCGCTCCCCCTCCGGCGACCCGGCCGGCACCTGCACCTTCCCCCACGCCGTGGCCGCGGACCCGCCCACCACCGTCGCCCCGATCACGTTCTCGAAGCCGAGGAACCGCGCCACGAACTCCGAAGCCGGCCGCTGCCACACCTCCAGCGGGGTCCCGGCCTGCGCGATCCGCCCGTCCCGCATCACCACCACCCGGTCGGCCAGGGCGAAGGCCTCCCCCTGGTCGTGCGTGACGGCCAGCACCGTGGTCCCGAGCCGGGAGAACAGCTCCCGCAGCTCCACCACCAGCCGCTCGCGCAACCCCCGGTCCAGCTGCCCCAGCGGTTCGTCCAGCATCAGCAGCCTCGGCGAAGGGGCCAGCGCCCGGGCCAGCGCGACCCGCTGCTGCTCACCGCCCGACAGCGAGGCCACCGAGCGGCCCTGGGCCCCGGGCAGCCCGACCAGCTCCAGCAACTCCGCGACCCGGGCCTCGTACGCACCCCGGGCGGAGCCCCGCATGCGCAGCCCGAACGCGACGTTCCCGGCCACGTCCCGGTGCGGGAACAGCTGGTGGTCCTGGAACATCAGGCCGACCCCGCGCCGGTGCGCCGGCACCCGCGCCTGGTCCGCCCCGCCCAGCAGGACCCGCCCCGCCGAGACCGGCTGGAGCCCGGCCACCACCCGCAGCAGCGTGGACTTGCCGCTTCCGCTGGGCCCGAGCACGCACACGATCTCGTGCTCGGCGACCTCCAGGTCGACCGCGTCGACGACGGCACGCTCGCCGAAGCGGACCGACACCCCGGCCAGTTCGAGCAACGTCATCAGAACTCTCCCGAGGTCTTGTCGGGGCGCAGCCGCTCCAGCACCAGCAGGGACACCGCGCACACCAGCATCAGAATCGTGCTCAGGGCCATCGCCTGCCCGTAGTTCATCTCGCCGGCCCGCCCCAGCAGCCGCGCCACGGCCACCGGCAGCGTCGGACGGTCGGGCCGGGCGATGAAGACGGTCGCGCCGAACTCCCCGAGGGAGACGGCGAAGGCGAATCCGGCAGCGATCAGCAGCGCCCGCCGCACCAGCGGCAGGTCCACCTCCCGCCAGGCCCGCAGCGGCGACGCCCCGAGTACGGCGGCGGCCTCGCGCAGCCGCCCGTCCACGGCGCGCAGCACCGGCAGCATCGTCCGTACGACGAACGGCACGCCCACCAGCGCCTGTGCGAGCGGCACCAGGATCCACGAGGTCCGCAGGTCCAGCGGCGGCTCGTCCAGGGTGATCAGGAACCCGAAGCCGACCGTCACCGCCGACACCCCCAGCGGAAGCATCAGCAGCGCGTCGAACCCGCGCACGAACCGGCCCGCGCGCCGGGTCAGTGCCGCGGCCGCGAGCCCCCCGATCAGCAGGGCGATCGCGGTGGCGGCGAGCGCGTACTGGAGGGAGTTCCAGATGGCCTCCAGCGGGGGCACCAGGAACGTTCCGCCGCCCGCGCCCACATCCTGGAGCGCCCGGTAGAAGCCGAATCCGTACCCGCCGGGCGCGTCGAGGGAGCGCTCCACCAGCACCGCCAGCGGGGCCACGATCAGCAGCGCCACCGTCAGCAGCACCCCGCCCAGCAGGGTGCGCTGCCCCGGCCCGCTCGGCCGGTGCGCGGTCAGCGCGGGATCGACGAGCCGCAGGGCGGTCTCCCGCCGGCGCACGGTCCAGGCGTGGATCCCGAGGATCAGGCCGACCGCCGCGAACTGGACCATCGTGAGGACGGCGGCCGTCGACAGGTCCAGCAGCTGCGCGGTCTGCCGGTAGACCTCCACCTCCAGGGTGGCGTACGAAGGCCCGCCGAGGATCTGCACGACGCCGAAGGAGGTGAACGTGAACAGGAACACCATCAGCGAGGCCGCCGCCACCGCCGGCCCGAGCGCGGGCAGCGTCACCCGCCGCCAGGCGGCGAACCGCCCGGCGCCCAGCACCCGGGCGGCCTCCTCCTGGCGCGGGTCCAGCTGCGCCCAGAGCCCGCCGACCGTCCGTACGACGACGGCGTAGTTGAAGAAGACGTGCGCGAGCAGGATCGCCCACACGGTGGTGTCCAGCCGCACGCCCCACAGCTCGTCGAGCAGCCCGCCCCGCCCGACCAGCGCCAGGAAGGCGGTGCCGACCACCACCGTCGGCAGCACGAACGGGACCGTGACCACCGCCCGCAGCAGCTGTTTGCCGGGGAACTCGAAGCGCGCGAAGACGTACGCGCCGGGGAGTGCGATCAGGAGCGTGAGCACCGTGGACGCGAGCGCCTGCCAGGTGGTGAACCAGAGCACGTCGGCGATGTCGGGCCGGGTCAGCACCTCGCCGATCCGGCCGAACTGCCAGCCCTCGTCGGTCTTGATCCCGCGGCCGACGATCGCGGCCACGGGGTAGGCGAAGAACAGCCCGAAGAAGGCGAGCGGTACGGCCATCAGGAGGAGCCTGACAGCCGTACTGTGCGCGCTCTCCTTCACGGGGGCGTTCTCGCGTCCTACTTCACGACGAGCGAGGACCATGCCTTGACCCACTGCTCACGGTTCTTGGCGATGGTCTCGGGAGCGACGTTCTCCGGCTTCTCGATGACCACGCCGTGCTTCGTGAACAGCTCCGGCAGCTTCGCGTCCTTGACCACCGGGTTCACGAACATCTGGAGCGGCATGTCCTCCTGGAACTTCTTGCTCACCAGGAAGTCGAGGAGCGCCTTGCCGCCCTCCTCGTTCTTCGCGCCCTTGAGCAGGCCCGCGAACTCGACCTGTCGGAAGCAGGTGCCGGTGGCCACGCCCGTGGGGGCCTCGGCCGGCTGCGGCTCCCCGTACAGGACCTCGACCGGCGGGCTGGAGGCGTACGAGACGACCAGCGGCCGGTCGCCCTTGGCCTTCTTGCCGCCCGCGGAACCGGAGAAGCGCTCGTTGTAGGCCTGCTCCCAGCCGTCGACGACCTCGACGCCGTTGGCCTTGAGCTTGCTCCAGTAGTCCTTCCAGCCCTCCTCCCCGTACTTGCCGACGGAAGCGAGCAGGAAGCCGAGGCCCGGCGAGGAGGTCGCCGCGTTCTCGGTGACCAGCAGGTTCTTGTACTCCGGCTTGACCAGGTCGTCCAGCGTCTGCGGCGGGGCGAGCTTCTTGTCGGCGAAGTACGCCTTGTCGTAGTTGACGCAGATGTCGCCGGAGTCGATCGGGGTGACCCGGTGCTCCTTGTCGAGGACGTACTCGGGCTTCACGTCGGCCAGGCCCTTGGCCTCGTACGGCGTGAAGATCCCGTTGTCGAGGGCGCGCGAGAGGAGCGTGTTGTCCACACCGAAGAAGACGTCGCCGCGCGGGGAGCCCTTGGTGAGGATCTCCTGGTTGAGGGCGGCGCCCGCGTCCCCGGACTTCAGGACCTTGACGGTGTAGCCGCTCTGCTGCTCGAACTCCTTGAGGACCGTGTCGGTCACGTTGAAGGAGTCGTGAGAGACGAGCGTGACCGTCTTGTCCTTGGTCTCGCCCTCGGCCTTGTCCTTCGTCCCGCCGCCGCACGCGGCGAGCGTCGTGACGCCGAGGGCTGCGGCCAGCGCCGCACCCGCGATCTTCCTGGTGGTGCTCACGGAACATTCCTCCTGGGTTGACCAGGAGAAGACGCGGCCCTGCCCGGGCGCTCTCGTGGAGCGGAGCGCCCGGGCAGGGCGCAACAGCTTGAGGTGGTGACCGAACTTCCTACCCAGAATGACCTGGGCAAGGTTCAGAGGGTCTGCGGCGTGTTGCCGCACTCTCAGCGCTGTGGCGCTCCCCTGTCGGAATATGAATATGCAGATGTATGCGGGTCAGCCTACCGCTCGCTCGCGGCGAGCTGACCGCAGGCGCCGTCGATCTCCTGGCCACGGGTGTCCCGTACGGTCACCGGCACGCCGTGGCGGGCGATGGCCTCGACGAAGGCCTTCTCGTCCTCGGGACGCGAGGCGGTCCACTTCGAGCCCGGCGTCGGGTTCAGCGGGATCAGGTTGACGTGGACGCGCTTGCCCTTGAGCAGCCGGCCGAGGAGGTCGCCGCGCCAGGCCTGGTCGTTGATGTCGCGGATCAGGGCGTACTCGATGGAGATCCGGCGGCCGGACTTCTCGGCGTACTCCCAGGCCGCGTCGAGGACCTCGCGGACCTTCCAGCGGGTGTTCACGGGGACGAGGGTGTCGCGCAGCTCGTCGTCCGGCGCGTGCAGCGAGACCGCGAGGCGGCACTTGAAGCCCTCGTCGGCGAAGCGCAGCATCGCCGGGACCAGGCCGACGGTGGAGACGGTGATGCCGCGCTGCGACAGGCCCAGCCCGTCGGGCTCGGGATCGGTGAGGCGGCGGATGGCGCCGACGACCCGCTTGTAGTTGGCCAGCGGCTCGCCCATGCCCATGAAGACGATGTTGGACAGCCGGGCCGGGCCGCCGGGGACCTCGCCGTCGCGCAGCGCGCGCATGCCGTCGACGATCTGGTGGACGATCTCGGCGGTGGACAGGTTGCGGTCCAGGCCCGCCTGGCCGGTGGCACAGAACGGGCAGTTCATGCCGCAGCCGGCCTGCGAGGAGATGCACATGGTGACCCGGTCGGGGTAGCGCATCAGCACGGACTCGACGAGCGTGCCGTCGTGCAGCTTCCACAGGGTCTTGCGCGTGGTGTCGTCGTCGCACGAGATGTGCCGGATGACGTTCATCAGCTCGGGCAGCAGCTCCTGCTGGAGCTTCTCCCGCGAGCCCACCGGGATGTCGGTCCACTCGGCCGGGTCGTGCGCGTACCGGGCGAAGTAGTGCTGCGAGAGCTGCTTGGCCCGGAAGGGCTTCTCGCCGATCGCGGCGACCGCCTCGCGACGCTCCTCGGGCGTGAGGTCGGCAAGGTGCCGGGGCGGCTTCTTGGCCCCGCGAGGGGCGACGAAGGTGAGCTCTCCCGGGACAGGGCGGGCCATGGCTGGTACTCCTCGTAAGACGAAAGGCGCGCCGCAGAAGCAGCGCGCCTTTCAAGAGTAACCGCCCGGACCCACCCGAAGCCTTCGTACGTACGTCGTCCCAGCTCAGCGGGGTTGCCCTGGTGAACCGCCCGCCGGCCGGAAGCCGTGGGGCCCCGGTTTCAGCCGGTGCCGACGAAGGCGGCGAGCAGCAGCCACACCACCGGGGCGGTCGGCAGCAGGGAGTCGAGCCGGTCCATGATGCCGCCGTGGCCCGGGAGGAGCGTGCCCATGTCCTTGATGCCCAGGTCCCGCTTGATCATCGACTCGCCGAGGTCGCCCAGCGTGGCGCTGACCGCGACGGCGAGGCCGAGCAGCAGGCCCTGCCACCAGACGCCCCCGTCGATCAGGAACTCCATGCAGAGCGCGCCGGCCGCCATCGCGAAGGCCACCGCGCCGAACAGCCCCTCGCGGGTCTTGCCGGGGCTGATGCGCGGCGCCAGCTTGGTCTTGCCGAAGCGCCAGCCCACCGCGTACGCCCCGGTGTCGCTGACCACGGTCAGCAGCAGGAACGTGACCACGCGCTCCGGCCCGTCGTCGGCGGTGAGCAGCATCGCGACGAAGGTGGCCAGGAAGGGCACGTAGAACGCGGCGAAGACGCCCGCCGTGACGTCCTTGAGGTAGTCCTCGGGCGGTTCGGTCATCCGCCAGACCAGGACCGCCAGCGCGGTCAGGGCCATGGCCACCCAGGCACCCTCGGCCCCCCGGACGTACCCGGCGATGACCATGGCGGCGCCGCCGACCGCGAGCGGGACGAGCGGCGCCTTGATGCCCTTCTTCTCCTGGAGCCGGGAGGTGAGCTCCCACAGGCCCACGACGACCGCGACGACGATGACGCCGACGAAGACCGCCTTGACGATGAACAGCGAAGCGAAGATCACCGCACCGAGGCCGACACCGACCCCTATGGCGGCACGCAGGTCTCGCCCCGCCCGCTTCTTCTGCGGGGGCGTGGCGTCCTGCGGTGCCTGCGAGGGCGGGGGCGGGGGGCTGGGCATGGGCTCCTGCGGCGGCGTCTCGGCGCGGAACGGGGGGCCGCCGTCGGCGGCCCCCCGATCGCGTGCTTCCCGGTCGTCGAAGTCACGGCCGGCGGCATCGGGCACGATGGGCATGGGCCGAGTGTGCGGGCCCACCAGCGCATCGTATGCGGGACCCGCCGGAACCGGCTCCGTGGCCCAGGGAGAGTCGTTCATCAGACCTCGAGGAGCTCGGCTTCCTTGTGCTTGAGCAGCTCGTCCACCTGCGCGACGTACTTCGCGGTGGTGTCGTCGAGCTCCTTCTCCGCGCGGCGCACCTCGTCCTCGCCGGACTCCTTGTCCTTGACGAGCTTGTCGAGGGAGTCCTTCGCCTTGCGGCGGACGGCGCGGATCGAGACCTTGGAGTCCTCGGCCTTGGTGCGCGCGACCTTGATGTACTCCTTGCGGCGGTCCTGCGTCAGCTCGGGGAAGGTCACCCGGATGATATTGCCGTCGTTGCTGGGGTTGACGCCCAGGTCGGAGTCGCGGATGGCCTGCTCGATGTTGCGCAGGGCGCTCTTGTCGAACGGGGTCACGATCGCCATGCGCGGCTCGGGCACCGAGAAGGACGCGAGCTGGTTGATGGGCGTGATGGCGCCGTAGTAGTCCGCCACGATCTTGTTGAACATCGCCGGGTGCGCACGACCGGTGCGGATCGCGGCGAAGTCTTCCTTGGCGACGACGACGGCCTTCTCCATCTTCTCCTCGGCCTCGAGGAGGATTTCTTCGATCACCACGTGCTCCTGCATGTCAGATTTGGATGGTTCAGGCGGGCGGGGCGGGCTCGGCCCAGTGGGGCCGGGCCCGGCGTCGAAACGCTCAGGCCCGGGTGCCCTGGTCGCTCACGAGCGTGCCGATCTTCTCACCCTTGACGGCGCGGGCGATATTGCCCTCGGCGAGCAGCTCGAAGACCAGGATCGGCAGCTTGTTGTCGCGGCACAGCGTGATGGCGGTGGCGTCGGCGACCTTCAGGTCGCGGGACAGCACCTCGCTGTACTCCAGCGCGTCGAACTTCACCGCGTCGGGGTTCTTCTTCGGGTCGGAGTCGTAGACCCCGTCGACACCGTTCTTGCCCATGAGCAGGGCCTCGGCGTCGATCTCCAGGGCCCGCTGGGCGGCCGTGGTGTCGGTGGAGAAGTACGGCATGCCCATGCCGGCGCCGAAGATCACGACGCGGCCCTTCTCCAGGTGCCGTACGGCGCGCAGGGGGATGTACGGCTCCGCGACCTGGCCCATGGTGATGGCGGTCTGCACGCGGGAGTCGATGCCTTCCTTCTCCAGGAAGTCCTGGAGGGCGAGGCAGTTCATGACGGTGCCCAGCATGCCCATGTAGTCGGACCGCGCACGGTCCATGCCGCGCTGCTGGAGTTCGGCGCCGCGGAAGAAGTTTCCGCCGCCGATCACGACGGCGATCTCCGCGCCGTCACGGACCACCGCGGCGATTTCGCGCGCGATGGCATGGACGACGTCGGGGTCGACGCCCAGTCCTCCACCACCGGAGAAGGCTTCGCCCGACAGCTTCAGCATGAAGCGGCGGCCCTTCTTGTCGTGGTCGCTCTTGTCGTCGGAAGCGGTGTGGGGGTCCACGCCCTGATTCATGGAGATCTCCTCGTGCACATACGAAGAAGGCCATTGCCGGTGGGTCCTCGCGGTTCCCTCTACGGCAATGGCCTCCTCGTCAGATCTGCGGTCGTTCCGCGCGCAGGCGGACGACTGCTTCAGACCCTACCGGGGTCCGGTGTCCGTCGTTGTAAGGACGGACTCAGATGCCGACCTTGATGCGCGAGAAACGCACCAGGGTGACACCGGCCTCGTCCAGAACCTTCTGGACGGACTTCTTGGCGTCCAGGGCGTACGCCTGGCCGAGCAGCGTGTTGTCGCGGAAGAAGCCGTTGACACGACCCTCGACGATCTTCGGCAGGGCGGCCTCGGGCTTGCCCTCCGCGCGGGTGACCTCTTCGGCGACGCGGCGCTCGGACTCGACGACCTCGGCCGGGACGTCCTCGGCGGACAGCCACTTCGGCGCGAACGCGGCGATGTGCTGCGCGACGCCGCGGGCGACCTCGGCGTTCTCCTTGTCGAGCTCGACCAGGACACCGATCTGGAACGGCAGGTCGGGCATGGTGCGGTGCATGTACGACGTGACGTAACCGCCGGTGAACTGCGCGAAGCGGTCCAGGACGATCTTCTCGCCGAGGTTGGCGTTCGCCTCGTCCACGAAGGCCGTGACGGTCTTGCCCGGGGCGATCTCGGACGCGAGGAGCGTCTCGATGTCGGCCGGGGAGGTGGCGGCGACGTGCGCGGCCAGCTCGTTGGCGACGGCGAGGAACTTCTCGCCCTTCGCGACGAAGTCCGTCTCGCACTTCAGCTCGACGATGACACCGGAGGTGTTGTCGTCGGCGATGAGGGACACGACGGCACCGTTCTCGGCAGAACGGCCCTCGCGCTTGGCGACGCCCTTCTGACCCTTGATACGGAGCGCCTCGACGGCCTTGTCGACGTCACCGTCGGAGTCGACCAGCGCGTTCTTGCAGTCCAGCATGCCGGCGCCGGTGAGCTCGCGGAGCTTCTTGACGTCAGCGGCGGTGTAGTTCGCCATGAGTCTGTGATTCTCTCTCGAAGTCGTAGATCTACGGGTGAACGGCGGAGGAGGCGCGCTCGTGGCGCGGCTCCCCCGCCGTCATCGTCCGTGCTGCGAGTGCCCGGCGGATGAACGCCGGGCTCTCTCAGAGGGTCAGGCCTGCTCGGCGTCGGCGGCCGGAGCCTCGACGACGGCCTCGGCCGCGGGGGCCTCGACAGCGGCCTCGGCCGGGGCGGCCTCGGCGTCGTCGGCCTTCTTCTCGCCCTCGAGCAGGTCGCGCTCCCACTCGGCGAGCGGCTCGGCAGCGGCCTTCTCGCCCGGCTTCGAGTCACCGGTCGCAGCGCCGGAGCGGGCGATGAGGCCCTCGGCGACGGCGTCGGCGATCACGCGGGTGAGCAGGGTGACGGAGCGGATCGCGTCGTCGTTGCCCGGGATCTTGTAGTCGACCTCGTCGGGGTCGCAGTTGGTGTCGAGGATCGCGACGACCGGGATGTGGAGCTTGCGCGCCTCACCGACGGCGATGTGCTCCTTCTTGGTGTCGACGATCCAGACGGCGCTGGGGACCTTCGACATCTCGCGGATACCACCGAGGGTCTTCTCCAGCTTGGTCTTCTCGCGGGAGAGGACCAGGAGCTCCTTCTTGGTGAGACCCGAGGCGGCGACGTCCTCGAAGTCGATCGCCTCAAGCTCCTTCAGACGCTGGAGGCGCTTGTAGACGGTGGAGAAGTTGGTGAGCATGCCACCCAGCCAGCGCTGGTTGACGTACGGCATACCAACGCGCGTCGCCTGCTCGGCGATGGCCTCCTGGGCCTGCTTCTTGGTACCGACGAACATGATGGAGCCGCCGTGGGCGACGGTCTCCTTGACGAACTCGTAGGCGCGGTCGATGTACGACAGCGACTGGAGCAGGTCGATGATGTAGATGCCGTTGCGCTCGGTGAAGATGAAGCGCTTCATCTTCGGGTTCCAGCGACGGGTCTGGTGACCGAAGTGGACGCCGCTTTCCAGCAGCTCCCGCATCGTTACGACGGCCATGGCCATCTCCTTGGTTTCTCGGTTTGGTTCCTGACGCCCCACCGCGTCCTGCCCCCGACGAAGGGGACCGAGAGACGCTTTCACCCGGCCTGAGCGGCTGGTGCTGGGGCGTGCGAAGTCGACCCGGTGACCCGGATCGCCGTAAGAAGTGTACGGGACCGGGCGGTATGCCAGGTGACGCCGTTGTCCACACCCGGCCGGTTGTCCACAGGCCCGCTCACGCTGCGCGACGCGGCGACAACCTGGACGGCATGACGACACTGCTGCTCACGCTGCTGCTGACCCTGGCCCAGGCACTCGCTCCCGTGGCCCGCCCGCTCCCGCCGCCACTGGTGGTGGCCCGCTGGTGGGATCCGCCGCCGACCCCGTACGCGGCCGGCCACCGCGGGGTGGACCTGGCCGCCCCGGTGGGCGCGGAGATCAGGGCGGTCGGCCCGGGGCGGGTGTACTACGCGGGCCCGGTGGCCGGGCGCGGGGTCCTGTCCCTGACCCTCCCGGGCGGCCTGCGCACCACGTACGAACCGGTCCGGCCGCTGGTCACGGAGGGCGAGGAGGTCTCCACGGGCCAGGTGGTGGCGGTGCTCACGGAGGGCACGCACTGCGGAGGCCCCTGCCTCCACTGGGGCCTCCTCTCAGGCACGGCGTACCTGAACCCCCTGACCCTGCTCCCCCGCCCGACGCCAAGACTCCTGCCCCTCACCCCTGCAGACGGCTGAGGCGGGGCGGGGGCAGAAGGAGGG
>NZ_JOCX01000039.1 GCF_000717915.1 Streptomyces sp. NRRL S-244 | reverse complement strand
GGGCAGAAGGAGGGGGGTGGGGGCGGGGGGGGAGCCCCCGGGGGTCTCGGGGTCTCAGCCCCGCACGCCCCGGAGAGCCATGGCCACGGCAGCCTCCGTCACCACGCCGGGGTCTTCGGCGGCGCCCAGCTCGATGCGCCGCACGGCCGCATCGACGACCCCTTGCAGCAGCATCGCCGCG
Organism: Streptomyces sp. NRRL S-244; assembly: GCF_000717915.1. Taxonomy (GTDB): domain Bacteria; phylum Actinomycetota; class Actinomycetes; order Streptomycetales; family Streptomycetaceae; genus Streptomyces. The sequence continues at coordinate 37,572 of NZ_JOCX01000039.1, read as the reverse complement.
AGCCGGGGCTGCTCGTGGCCGAGGGCGCCCAGCGCCTCCACGATCATCGCCACGAGACCCCCGTGCGCGGCGCGGATCTTCTCCCGCGCCCCCGCATCCAGCTCACTGGCCGAGATCGCGACCACCGCCCGGTGCCGCCGGTCTCCGACCAGTCCCAGCTGGCTCCGCACATAGGCCTCGACCTTGGCCTCGGGCGACTCGGCCTGCTCCATCGCCGCCTCGATCTCGGCGGCCCACACGGGGAAGTCCACCGCGCACAGCTCTTCGACCACGGCCGCGCGGGAGCGGAAGTACTCGTACACGGAGGACCGGGCGAGACCGGTGCGCTCCGCCAGGGCGGGGAAGGTCAGCGCTTCCGTCCCGCCTTCGGACAACAGGGAGCGCGCGGCGTCCAGCAGGGCGCCGCGCTGCATCGACCGGTGCTCGGCCACGGAGGCCGCTCGAATCCTGGGCACAGGTCCACTCTACGGAGGTGCCGCAAGCTCACCGGCCGACATCCGCCAGCTTGGCCCGCAGCTGGAGCACCGACTTGGTGTGGATCTGGCTGACCCGGCTTTCGGTGACGCCCAGTACGTTGCCGATCTCGGCCAGCGTGAGGCCCTCGTAGTAGTACAGCGTGACCACGGTCTTCTCGCGTTCCGGGAGGGTGTTGATCGCCCTGGCCAGGAGCCTGCGCAGCTCGCGGTCCTCGGCCACCTCCACCGGGTTGTCGGCGGCGGTGTCCTCCAGGGTGTCCATCAGCGAGAGGCGGTCGCCGCCCTCGCCGCCGGCGTGCAGCAGCTCCTCCAGGGCGACCACGTTGGCCAGCGACAACTGGCTGAACACGGCGTGGAGTTCCTCCACGGCGATGCCCATCTCTCCGGCGACCTCGTGCTCCGACGGGGTGCGGCGCAGCTGGGCTTCGAGGGTGGCGTAGGCCCGCTCCACGGCCCTCGCCTTCTGCCGGACCGAGCGCGGGATCCAGTCCAGGGCGCGCAGCTCGTCGATCATCGCGCCCCGGATGCGGGTGATCGCGTACGTCTCGAACTTGATGGACCGCTCGATGTCGAACTTCTCGATGGCGTCGATCAGCCCGAAGACCCCGGAGGAGACGAAGTCGGCCTGTTCCACATTGGGCGGCAGGCCCACGCTGACCCGGCCGGCCACGTACTTCACCAGGGGCGAGTAGTGGAGGATCAGCTGCTCCCGCAGCCGCTCGTCACCGCTCTCCTTGTACGAGCGCCACAGCACCTCGAGGGACGAGGGCGCGGTGGTCCGCACGCTGCCGCGGGCAGCGGGGGGCACCGCTGCGCGGTCAGACCCTGAGGTGTGCTGGGGCATGCTTCGCCTTTGCCGGAGCCGGATTCCTTGGGAGCGTAGCGTGACGGAAGTGTCGCGGTGCGCGAAGAGTACGGGATCGCGCATGGGCACCGGGGCGTCCTGACTCGCGCGGGCGACCCGGGACCGGCGCCTGGCGCTCGGTCCCGGCGGCTGCCACCGGGGAGACCGCGTCTCTCATCGGCTTCACTCTTTCACCGGAACACCCCAGGTCAATGACCGCCTCGCCGGGTGCCACCGGTTTCTGTGCCTCCTTCAGGTGATTGTCTGGTCAACTGCCAGCCCTCGCCCTGCCGTTCGACGAACCCCAGAGAGTGAAGTTCGTACAGTCTGCCGATGACTTCATCGGTGCCGGTGCCGGCGGCGAGGGCCACTTGGTCGGCGTGCGCGAGGCGGCCGGCCGGGAGCGCTTCGAGCACGCGGGCGGTGTCCCGGTCCAGCAGGTCCCGGGCGAGCACCGGGCCGCGCCGCTCGGGGGCCAGTTCGCCCATGCCGCCGACCAGCTCGACCACTTCCGCGGCGTCCGTGACGAGCACGGCCTCGCCGCGCAGCAGTTCGTGCACCCCGCCCGAGAGCCCGCTGGTGGCCGGCCCGGGGACGCCCATGGTGAACCGCCCGAGCCGCTGGGCCCGCCGGGCCGTGACCAGGGAGCCGCTGCGGTGGGCCGCCTCGACCACCACGGTGCCCCGGGTCAGTGCGGCGATGACCCGGTTGCGCAGCACGAACCGGCTCGGGGTGGGGTGGCTGCCGGGCGGCAGCTCCCCCAGTACGAGTCCCTGCGCGGCGATCCGGCCGAGCAGCTCGGCGTGGCCGCGCGGGTAGGCGATGTCCACCCCGCAGGCGAGCACCGCGGCGGTGGCGCCGCCCGAGGCGAGGGCCCCTCGATGGGCCGCGCCGTCGACCCCGTACGCCGCTCCCGAGACCACCACCCAGCCCCGCTCGGCGAGTCCGGCGGCCAGGGTCTGGGCCATGTGCGCGCCGTACGGGGTGCAGGCGCGGGCGCCGACCACGGCGACGGAGCGCAGGGCCCAGGTCCGCAGGTCCGGCCGGCCCCGCAGCCAGAGCCCGATGGGCCGGGCGTCGCCGAGGTCGTCCAGCTGGGTCGGCCACTGCGGGGAGCCGGGGCAGATGAACCGGCCGCCGCTGCGGGCGGCGGCCGCCAGGTCCCGCCGGGGGTCGGCGAGCGCGGCGCGTCTGCGGTAGCCGGCGAGCCGCTGCTCCCCCACTCCGGCGAGGGCTGCCGCCGCGGTGTCCGGGCCGGTCAGCAGCCGTATCAGCCCGACGGCGCCGTGCTCGCGCAGCCACCGCCCGCCGTGCTCGTCCCCGGGCTCCAACACCCGGGTCAGCGCGGCCCGCGCCAGCAACTCCGGGTCAGGGTCGGCCGCCGTCCCGGACCCGTCGGCCGGCTCGGAATCAGTCGCCGTCCCGGACCCGCCGGCCGGCTCGGAATCGGTGGCCGGTCCGGTCCCGTACGCCGGCTCGGGCTCCTCCCGGGCGCTCATGACTGCGCCCCCATGGCCAGGGCCGCACCGCGGGCGATGCCGGTGCGCAGTTCGAGGGCGACGGCCACGTCCAGGGCCTCGGGGCGGTCCCGTCCCCGCAGGTCGGCCACGGTCCAGGCGACCCGCAGCACCCGGTCCAGCCCGCGGGCGGTGAGCAGCCCGCGCTCCAGGTCGCGCTCGGCCTGGGCCAGCGCCCCCGGGGCCGCCTGCCAGCGGGTGCGCAGCTCGTGCCCGGGCACCTCGGCGTTGAGCCGCCACGGGGTGTCGGCGAGCCGGGCCGCGGTGCGGTCCCTGGCCTCCCGCACCCGGTCGGCGACGACCGTCGTGGACTCCCCTCTGCCCCCGCGCCCCAGCAGGTCGGAGCGGGTGACCGGCTCGACCTCCACCCGCAGGTCCACCCGGTCCAGCAGCGGCCCCGACAGCCTGGCCTGGTAGCGCCGGACCACCGAGGCCGGGCATTCGCAGCCGGCCCCGAGCAGGGTGTGCCGCCCGCACGGGCAGGGGTTCGCCGCGAGGACCATCAGGAACCTGGCCGGCAGCCGCACCACCCCGGCGGCCCGGGCGATGACCACGTGCCCCGATTCGAGGGGCTGGCGCAGCGCGTCCAGGGCCTTGGTGCTGAACTCGGCGGCCTCGTCGAGGAACAGCACGCCCCGGTGGGCCAGGGAGACCGCCCCGGGCCTCGGCACTCCCGCGCCGCCGCCGACCAGGGACTGCATGGTCGCCGAATGGTGCGGCGCGCAGTACGGGGGCCGGGCGACCAGCGGTTCCCCGGGCGGCAGGACCCCGGCGACCGAGTGCACGGCCGTGACCTCCAGGGAGTCCTGACGGCACAGCGGCGGGAGGATCCAGGGGATCCGCTCGGCCAGCATCGTCTTGCCGGCTCCCGGCGGTCCGCTGAGGAAGAGGTGGTGGCCCCCGGAGGCGGCCACCTCCAGGGCCCGGCGGGCGCCGTGCTGCCCGGCGACATCGGAGAGGTCGGGGAAGTCCGGGGCCTCCCCCTCGCCGGCCCGGCCCCCGCCGCGGGAGATCCCGGTGCCGATGCCCGCGCCCGGGACCACCAGCCCGGCCAGCATCGGATCGGGCCGCCCCGGTGGATCCGGTGGTTCCTCCTCGGGGACCTCCCCGTCGGTGAGGACGGCGATCAGCTGGCGCAGGCTGCGCACGCCCAGCACGCTGACGTCCGGGACGAGCATGGCCTCGGCGGCGCACTGCTGCGGCACCACCACGTTGAGGTACCCGGCGTCGGCCGCGGCGAGGACCGCCGGCAGGATGCCCCGCACCGGCCGCACCCGGCCGTCCAGCCCCAGCTCCCCGATGAGCACCAGATCGGCGATGGCGGCGGGGTCGACCACCTCGGCGGCGCCCAGCACGGCGGCCGCGACGGCCAGGTCGAATCCCGCGCCCGATTTCGGTACGGAGGCCGGGCTGAGCCCGACGGTGAGCTTCTTCTGCGGCCAGGTCGCGCCCGAGTTCACGACGGCGGCCCGCACCCGGTCCCGGCTCTCGGTCAGCGTCTTGTCGGGCAGCCCCACCAGGGTGAACGCCGCGAGCCCGGGCTCCAGATCGGCCTGGACCTCCACCACCACGCCGTCGACACCCACCAGGGCCACCGAGCAGGCTCGTGCGAACCCCATCACGACACCCCCCGGACGTGCTCCACCACGGCCGCACCGCGCCGCGGCAGCAGGACTCCCACGAGGTCGATCCGCACCCCGCCCGGGGGCGGTCCGCCGTGGTCGGCGAGCCAGCGCCCCGCGAGCCGGCGCAAGCGCTCGGCCTTGCCGGGCCGGACGGCGGCCATGGGGTGTTCGAAATCCCCCGCCCGGCGCGTCTTGACCTCGCACACGACGAGGGCGTCCCCGTCCCGCGCGACGATGTCGATCTCCCCGCTGCGGCACCGCCAGTTCCGCGCGATCACCGTCATGCCGGCCTCGGTCAGCCGCCGCGCCGCGAGTTCCTCGCCGTACCGCCCCAACGCCTGCCGTGCCACGCCCTTCGCGTTCATCGGGCACCACCTCCGCCCCCGACGATCCCGCGGCCCCGCCCACCTTGTGGATCTTGGTGGACAGCGAGGGCATTGTGGACAACCCCCTCACCCGTGAGGGTGAGGCCGGGAGGGCCGGGGCAGTGGGCGCGGGCGCGGGGGCGGGAGCGCACGCAGGCGGCGAAGGGCCGGGCGTCAGCTGCCCGGCAGCTCGAGGTCGCTCTTGTTGAGCTCCTCGATGTTCACGTCCTTGAAGGTCAGCACCCGCACCTGCTTCACGAAGCGGGCCGGCCGGTACATGTCCCACACCCAGGCGTCGGCCATCGTGACCTCGAAGAACACCTCCCCCTGGACCGAGTGCACCTGCATCTCGTAGTCGTTCGTGAGGTAGAAACGACGTTCGGTCTCGATCACGTACTTGAACAGCCCGACGACGTCGCGGTACTCGCGATAGAGCTTCAGCTCCATCTCGGTCTCGTACTTCTCGAGGTCCTCGGCGCTCATGGCATGTTCCCCTTCAGCCGTGCGTCCCCCTATTGTGCGCCAGGCCCGTGCGCCCCTAAACGATTTCCGGGGCCAGGACCACCGGCGCACCCGGGGGACCGTCGTCGAGCAGCGTACGGAGCAGCTCGGCGAGTCTGGTCGGGTACACCGTCTCATGGGCCGAGAGAAGTTCCTCGGAGGTCCACCACCTGGCACCGCTGACGCTGCGTCGCTCCAGCTCGGTGAGCCCGCTCATCTCGGTCCGCGTCCGCGCGGTCCGGGCCAGGTAGTACCACTCGTCCTGCTCCCAGCGCCGCCCGTCGAACGGGAACGAGCAGTACCGCTGCCACAGCACCGGCCCCAGATCCACCTCTGTGATCCCCGTCTCCTCGGCGAGCTCCCGCAGCGCCGCCTGCTCCCGGGTCTCGCCGCCTTCGAGCCCGCCGCCCGGGGTGAACCACCAGTGGTCCGCGGGATTGTCCGGTTCGAAGCCGTGCAGCAGCAGGATCCGGTCCTCGGGGTCCAGCAGGATCACCCGGGACACCCTGCGGGGGCCGCCCGCGGCGGCCGCGTCAGCGGGCACCGGCCGGCTCCCGCCGCCGCCCGCGCCCCAGGACCCGTACGAGAGGCCCGTACGCGGCCCCCAGCAACACCAGGGCGGCTCCGGCCGCCACCGCGGCCAGCTGGAGGCGCAGCGGCCCCGGCCGCGAGGTCCCGCCGGGCAGGGAGGCGTACGTGGCGGGCCGCTCCAGCATCTTCACCGTGGGCCAGGCGAGGGCGTCGACCCGGGCCTGTACCGCGGACCGCGGCACGGTGCCCTGGCCGGCCTCCTGGAGGTGGGACCGGGAGTCGAGCGAGGCGGCGCGCCGGTCGCCCAGCAGGAAGAGGTTGCCCTCGGGCACCGTGACCTCGAAGGGAGTGTCGGAGGCCGGCACCGCGGCGCTGTTCGCGGGCTCCCCCTCGGGCAGGGCGTGCTCGAGGTACGGCTCGTCGAGCTCCTGGCCGTTGACGGTGAGGCGGCCGCCCGCCGCGCAGCACTTCACGGTGTCGCCGCCGACGGCGACGACGCGCTTGACCATGGGCGAGTCGCTCCACGCGTGGTCGGTGAACACGACGACGTCGCCGCGCCGCACCTGACCGCCGTCGATGCGCTGGGCGATCACGCGGTCGCCGGGGTTCACCGTCGGCATCATCGAGTCGGTCGGCACCGTGTACGGCCGGTAGGTGAAGGCCCCCCAGGCGAAGGCGCCCAGGAAGAGGACAAAGCCGACGGCCACGGCGACTCCCGACAGCACGTTGCCGAGACCGCCGCGGCCGTCCTTGCCACCGCGTGTTGCTCCGGTACCGCGTATGCCCTCGGTACCGCTTGTCTGCGTTTTCAGCGTTTCGCCCATTGCAGCGCCCCCACACTTCCGGGATCGACGACCTGGGCGGCACCCTACCTGCCGGTAGTCCCGCTGGTCAGCCTCCGCCGGCGCCACATCACGACCGGAACCGCTCCGGCCAGGCCCAGCGCGGCCGGTCCGAGCCCGACGGGCGCCAGCCCGGCGGCCCCGAGGCCCATCGCGGTCGCCTTGGTCTGGTTCCCGATGCCGGGCTGGTCGAACGTGTCCGGGATGGGCAGGGTCGCCCAGCGGGTGATCGGCCAGGCCACGACCACGGCCCGCCCGACGACCTTGTCGACCGGGACGAAGCCCTGGGTGGAGTCCTGCATGTGGTAGCGGGAGTCCTGCGAGTTCTGCCGGTGGTCGCCCATCACCCAGATCTTGCCCTTGGGCACCGTGATCGGACCGAACGGGGCGTCGTCGCACGGGGTGTTGCCCGGGTAGATGTACGGCTCGTCGAGCTCCTTGCCGTTGACGACGACCGGTCCGCCCTTCTTGCACTCGACCGTGTCACCGCCGATGGCGATGGTCCGCTTGATCAGGTCCTTCTCGTCCGCGGACGGCATCAGGCCGATCTTGCTGAGGATCTGCTGCGCGAAGTTGGGCTCCGGGGTGGGCTCCCCGGCCAGCCAGCTCGCGGGGTCGTGGAAGACCACGACCTCGCCGCGCTCGGGCTCCGAGCCGAACCACGGGGTCAGCTTGTCCACGAGCACCCGGTCGCCCCGCTGCAGGGTGTTCTGCATCGAGTCGGACGGGATCGAGAACGCCTGCACCAGGAAGGTCTTGATCAGCAGGGCGAGCAGCAGGGCGATGCCGATGAGGAGCGGGAGCTCCTTCCAGAACGAGCGGTGCGGCTTCGCGTCGGCACCCTCCTCGGCCTCGCGCTCGGCATCGTCCGGCCGCTCCTCGCCTTCATCGCGTCCGGATCGCGCGCCTACCGCCACATCCCCCACATCCACTCCTCAACCTCGCAGATCGCCGCCCGCGCCGAATTCGGATACGGGCCCTCCCCTCCCTTAACGAGCGGGAGTTCCCTAAGGCGCGGGAGACCGAGGACACACTATGCGAACGGTGGACCGCGGCGGCGCCGCCGGCGGCCGCGTCGCCCGCTCGGGGCCGGATCGGGAACCGAACGGAAGGTCACGGGCTGTTCGAGCTTGCGCCAGTGGTCGAACGGCCAGGCGATGACGACGGCCTGACCCACGACCCCCTTCTCGTCGATGGTGCCGTCGAAGGCCTCGTCGAGGTGGTAGCGGGAATCGGCCGAATTCGCCCGGTGGTCGCCCATCACGAAGAGCCGGCCGCGGGGCACCTGCACCTCGAACCGGATTTCGGAGGGGGCGTTGCCGGGATTCACGTACGGCTCGTCGAGCGCCGTTCCGTTGACGGTGACGCGGCCCTTGGCGTCGCAGCACACGACGGTGTCGCCGCCGACGCCGATGACCCGCTTGATCAGGTCCTGTTCGTCGGCGGAGGGCAGCAGGCCGATGAAGGTCAGCGTCTCCTTGATCTGCTTGACGCCGACCGGGTCCTGGGGCGGGCGCGCGGCCTCGCCCTTGAGCCAGCCGCCGGGGTCCTTGAACACCACGACGTCACCGCGCTCGACCTTGGAGCCGAACCACGGCGTCAGCTTGTCGACGAGCACGCGGTCGCCGATCCGGATCGTCTGCTCCATGGATCCGGACGGGATGAAGAAGGCCTGCACGAGGAAGGTCTTGAGGACGAGCGCGATGCACAGCGCCACGATGATCAGCAGCGGTACCTCGCCCACCCGGCGGGTACGCCTGCGCCGCTTGACCCGGCGGGCCAGCCGGCGCCGCTCGGCCCGGCCGCCGCTCTCGGCCGCGACGGGTTGCGCCTTGGCCCCTCGCCGCGACCCGGGCTCCCGCACCGGCCGCTCGGGGACCGCGGCGGGCTCGGGCTCCCGCCGGGGCTCGGGCTCCCGCCGGGGCGCGGGGCCGCCCGGCGTCTCGGGTGCACGCCAGAATTGGGGCGCGGGCGGGGGCTGGGGCGTCCGCCTCGGCTCGGGCTCCGGATCCGGCTCCGGCTCGGGGACCCGGCCGCCTCTGGGCCGCCCCCGGCTACCCATGACCGCCACCGGAGGACGGTGTCGCCGTGGACGCGGTCGCCGCAGGAGTCGTAGGAGTCGATCCCCACCGCGATACCGGCCAGCCGATCCAGTCGGCCCGCCCGATCACCTTCTCCACCGGCACCATCCCCCCGCCCGGTTCCCCCAGGTGGTCCCGGGAGTCCCGGGACTGGGAACGATGATCACCCATGACCCACAGGGTCCCCAGGGGTACGACGATCCGGAAGGGCACCTTCGAGGGCGCGTCGCCGGGGTACAGGTACGGCTCCTCCACCGGAACCCCGTTCACCTTGATCCGCCCTCCTGCGTCGCAGCACACCACGTCGTCCCCGCCGACGCCCACGACCCGCTTCACGAAGTCGGTCTCGGACGGCTCGCCGATCCCGAGCGCGGAGGCCGCGCCGTGCAGGGCCTCGCCGATCGGATTGCCCTCGGGCCGCTCCCGTACGAAGGAGCCCGTGCCGTCGAAGACCACCACGTCCCCGCGCTTCGGCCGGTCGCCGAAACGGTACGCCAGCTTGTTCACCAGCACCCGGTCCCCGACCTGGAGCGTCGGCTCCATCGACCGGCTCGGGATCTGGAAGGGCTGTACGACGAAGTTGCTGACCAGCAGCAGGAAGCCCGTGCAGAGCACGCCGAGCGCCGCGGCCCCCCGCAGCGTCAGGAAGACCCGCCACCCGGGCAGCGCGCGGCGCCCCCACAACGCAAAACGCGGCCGCCCCTCCCCCGATTCGGGGGAGGAGTGGCCGCGCTGTGTGAGCTCTGCTTCGGTGTCCATCGAGGGCGAGCCTATCCGGCCGCCCCCGGAACCCGGAGAGGAGATCAGCGGTCGCGCTTCTCCTTGATCTTCGCGGCCTTGCCGCGGAGCTCACGGAGGAAGTACAGCTTGGCGCGACGCACGTCACCGCGGGTGACGAGCTCGATCTTCTCGAAGATCGGGGAGTTCACCGGGAAGGTGCGCTCGACGCCGACGCTGAAGGAGACCTTGCGAACGGTGAAGGTCTCGGAGACGCCAGAGCCCTGGCGACGGATGACAACACCCTTGAACTGCTGGATACGGGAGCGGTTGCCCTCGATGACGCGGACGTGCACGTTGATCGTGTCACCCGGGCGGAAGGCCGGGACGTCGGAGCGGATCGAGGCGGCGTTGACGCCATCGAGCAGGTGAGACATGTTCTTCGTCTGCTTTCTTCGCACGACGCCACAGGCCGCCGGTGCGGGTTTCCGGAGAGAATTCGGGAGCCGCGTCACTCGGCGGGCGACTGTCCCCCTGTGGCAGGGGCGCACGCGAGCACACAGCAGCCGCCTATTCTTCCACGGCCTCCGGCCTACGCCAAAATCGGCCGTCGGCGGCGGGCCGCCAGCCCAGGATGCTCAGGATCTCGCGGTCCTTCTTGTCGAAGGCGGAGGCCTCGCAGCGCTCGATCAGATCGGGGCGGTGCCGCGCGGTCCGGCGGAAGGCCTCGTCCCGGCGCCAGCGGGCGATCTTCCCGTGGTGGCCGCTGAGCAGCACGTCCGGGATGCCCCGGCCGCGCCACTCCGGGGGCTTCGTGTAGACCGGCCCCTCCAGCAGGTTCGCCATCTCGCCGGGTGCGAAGGAGTCGTCGCGGTGTGATTCGGCGTTGCCGAGCACTCCGGGCAGCAGCCGGGCCACGGCCTCGGTGACCACCAGGACGGCGGCCTCGCCGCCCGCCAGCACGTAGTCGCCGATGGAGACCTCGTAGACCGGCATGCGCGTGGCGTACTCGTCCATGACCCGGCGGTCGATGCCCTCGTACCGGGCCGGCGTGAAGATCAGCCAGGGCCGCTCGGAGAGCTCGACGGCCAGTTCCTGGGTGAACGGGCGGCCACTGGGCGTGGGGACGACCATGACGGGCCCGCGCGCGCCGGACTCGTATCCGTCGGCCAGGGCCGTGTCGAGGGCCTCGCCCCACGGCTCGGTCTTCATGACCATGCCGGGACCGCCGCCGTAGGGGGTGTCGTCGACCGTGTTGTGCCGGTCGTACGTCCAGTCCCGCAGGTCGTGGACGTGTACGTCGAGCTGCCCGCGGGCCCTCGCCTTGCCGACGAGGGAGACGTTGAGCGGCTCCAGGTACTCGGGGAAGATCGTGACGACGTCGAGACGCATCAGGCTTCTTCCCCGGCCTCGGCCCCGTCGTCACGCGTGGAGACGATCTCGGCGCGGTCGTCGATCAGCCCGGGCGGCGGCGTGATGACGCAGCGCTGCTCCTCCAGGTCGATCTCGGCGACGATCTCCTCGACGAACGGGATCATCACCTCGGTGCCGTCGGGGCGTTCGACGATGAAGAGGTCCTGCGAGGGCAGGTGGGAGATCTCGGTGATCCGGCCGATCTCGGTACCGTCCTCGAGCACCACGTCCAGGTCCATCAGCTGGTGGTCGTAGTACTCGTCTTCTTCCTCGGGGAGCTCCGTCGGGTCGACGTCGGCGATCAGCAGGATGTTGCGCAGCGCCTCGGCACCGGTGCGGTCCTTGACGCCGGCGAAGCGGAGCATCAGCCTCCCGCTGTGCACGCGGCCCGTCTCGATGGTCAGCGGACCCGCCGCCGCCGGTTCGGTCCGCAGAACGGCGCCGGGCGAGAGCCGCAGCTCCGGCTCGTCGGTCCGCACCTCGACGGTGACCTCACCCTTGATCCCGTGGGCGCGGCCGATCCGCGCGACTACCAGCTCCACCTATTTCTCCTGTTCAGACGACGACGGGCCGGGGCGGGCACGAATGCCCTCCCCGGCCCGTGCCGGTGATTCACGTTCTCAATGAACCAAGTCTCAGCGGACCTGGTCCACGTCGACGAGGTCGACGCGGATCCCCCGGCCGCCGATGGCGCCCACGACGGTACGCAGGGCACGCGCGGTGCGGCCGTTGCGGCCGATCACCTTCCCGAGGTCGTCCGGGTGAACCCGGACCTCGAGCACCTGCCCGCGACGCAGGTTGCGCGAGGCGACCTGCACTTCGTCGGGGTTGTCCACAATGCCCTTTACGAGGTGCTCAAGAGCCTCCTCGAGCATGATCAGGCCTCGGTCGACTCGGCGGCGGCCTCAGCCTCGTCCGCCTTCTTGTCGGCCTTCTTCGCCTTCTGCGTGATGGCCTCGCCCTTGGTCTCGCCGATGCCCTCGAGGGCCTTGGCGAACTCGTCGAAGGAGCGACGCTTGCTCTCCTTCGTCTCCGGCTGCAGCAGCGGCGCGGGGGCCGGGAGGCCCTTGTGGGCCTGCCAGTCACCGGTCAGCTTCAGGATGGCGAGAACAGCCTCGGTGGGCTGGGCGCCAACAGACAGCCAGTACTGCGCACGCTCGGCGTTGACCTCGATGCGCGACGGGTTGTACGTCGGGTGGTAGATACCGATCTCTTCGATCGCGCGACCGTCACGGCGGGTGCGGGCGTCGGCGACGACGATGCGGTAGTGCGGCTGGCGAATCTTGCCGAGGCGCTTGAGCTTGATCTTGACTGCCACTGGAGTGGTGTCTCCTGAACTTGACGTGGTTGGGCACATGAGATGCCACGTGGGGTTGCGGTACTCGGGTGCCCGATGGACGCGTCAGCCGGAGGAGAGAGGGGTCCTATGCGACTGTCGAGTACAGCTAGCCATTGTGCCACATGCCTGCGGCGCTTCTCGCGGGGAGTCTGCCGGGCTCAGGAGGCGGCGGCCGAGACGGCCACCTCGGGGATGCGGAACGGCTTCATACAGCCGCCGCACACGATCGGCGCCTGGGCCAGCACGGAGGGGACCACCCGCACGTTGCGCCCGCAGTCGCAGACCGCCTTGACGCGGACACCGCCACCCGAGGAGCCGTGCCGGGCGGCCGGCCCGCGGAAGCTGCGCTTGGTGTCGGCGGCCGTCGCGGCCGTGTGCGCCTTCAGTGCGCGCTGGAGCCGCTCCATGGTGGGGCGGTAGCGCTTCTTCGCCTCGGGATTGAGCGAGACCAGTGAGAAGCCGCTGCTGGCGTGCGGCTCGTCGGAGTGGTCCAGCCCCATCTCCTCGGCGATCGCGAGGAATCTGCGGTTGTGGTAGCGGCCTGCCCGCGAGGTGTCGCGCACTCCGCGGGCGGCGGCGATGCCGTGGACTGCCTCGTGCAGCAGTCGCTCGAAGGAGAGCTCGGCGCCGCAGGCGGACGAGGACTCTCCGATCAGGGACTCGGGCGCGGCAAGGTCAGGCAGCTCGGAGTGGTACCGCTGAATGTCGGCCCACGCCTGCGCCAGCTCTGCGGCGAGAACAGGTGGTGTCGTGCTCACGTCGTGACAACGAGCCGGGGTGCCCCGGTGTTCCGATTCCGGGCCATTCCAAATTTTTTGCACGTACCAGTCAGTTCAGTCTCATGCGTCCCGACGAGGACGGGTGCGCCGATCCCAGGATGAGTCGGTACGTAACGTCGACCAAAAGGACCGGCCCCGGCGCACGGCTCGTGCCGTGCGCCGGGGCCGGTCCCTGGTCAGACGGCGCAGATCAGTACGAGCGCGCGACGATCGCGAGCGTACCGGGGGCGTCGTCCGCCTCCGGAACCGACCCGTCCGCGGCGATCAGGCAGCGTACGGAGACGGCCTGCTCGCCCAGCTTGGCCTCGCCTTCGGGGCCGAGGTCGGCCCACGGAATCCGCGCCCAGCCGCCGGCGACGGCGGCCTCGGCGGCCTCCTCGATGGTGGAGACGTCGGAGGTGCGGGCCAGGCGGCGCTCGCGGGACTCGCGCAGCAGCTGCGCCTGGTCCTCCTCGAGCACCTTGGGCAGCAGGTCGGCGAGCGCGTCGATCTGCACGGGCTCCTTGCCGCCCGGGATCCGGCGGGCCAGCATCGCGGTGCCGGCCTCCAGGTCGCGGGGGCCGATCTCCACGCGGACCGGTACGCCCTTGAGCTCCCAGTCCACGGCGCGGCGGCCGAAGGGGGTGTCGACGCGGTCGTCGACGTGCACGCGGATGCCGGCGGCCTTCAGCTGCGCGCCGAGCTCGCGGACCTTCGTCACGGCCTCGTCGCCCTTGATCGCCATGACGACGACCTGGACGTGCGCGAGGCGCGGCGGGACACGGAGGCCGTTGTCGTCGCCGTGGGACATGATCAGACCGCCGACCATGCGGGTCGAGACGCCCCACGACGTCTGCCAGACGAGCTCCTGCTTGCCTTCCTTCGACAGGTACTGCGTGTTGAAGGCCTTGGCGAAGTTGGTGCCGAGCTCGTGGCTCGTGCCCAGCTGCAGCGCCTTGCCGTCGCCCATCATGCCCTCGAGGGTGAGGGTGTTGATGGCGCCGGCGAAGCGCTCCTTGGCGGTCTTGCGGCCGAGCACGACGTCGATGCCGAGCACGTTCGTCATGAAGTCGCCGTACACGTCCGTGTGGATGCGGGCGGCGTAGTCGCGGGCGTCCTCGTACGTGGCGTGGGCGGTGTGGCCCTCCTGCCAGAGGAACTCACTCGTACGGAGGAAGACGCGCGGGCGCATCTCCCAGCGGACCACGTTCGCCCACTGGTTGATCAGAAGGGGCAGGTCGCGGTAGCTCTGGACCCACTTCGAGAAGTAGTCGTTGATGATCGTCTCGGAGGTGGGCCGGACCACGACCGGCTCGTCCAGCTCCTTGCCGCCGCCGTGCGTGACGACCGCGAGCTCGGGGGCGAAGCCCTCGACGTGCTCGGCTTCGCGCGTCAGGTACGACTGCGGGATGAACAGCGGGAAGTACGCGTTCTGGGCGCCCGCGTCCTTGATGCGCGCGTCCATCTCCTGCTGCATCCGCTCCCACAGCCCGTAGCCGTACGGTCGGATGACCATGGTGCCGCGTACCGGACCGTTGTCGGCCAGCTCGGCCTTGTTGATCAGATCCTGGTACCAGCGGGGGAAATCCTCCGCCTGGGGGGTGAGAACGGGTGCCTTTGCCATGGCGCGAATGGTACGGCGCCGGGCGCGTCGAGCGTGAATCGGGTGGCGCACTCCTCTGGACGCGGGGGCGAATGGGGAGTTCTCTGGCAACGGGGGCAAGGGGGCGACAAGGAATCAGGAGCGCTCTTTCGATGACACCGACGCCGACGGCGACGCTCGTCGCCCGGGACTGGGCGGAGATCCAGGAACGGATGCTGGTACCGCTGTACGAAGCGGTCTACGACCGGCTGGAGGTCGGGCCGGGCGACCGGCTGCTCGGCCTGGACTGCGGGTCGGGGCTGGCCCTGCTGCTGGCCGCGGGGCGGGGAGCCGCCGCCACGGGGGTGGAGGCGGACCCGGCGCGCCGGGCGCTGGCGCGCGAGCGGCTGCTGGAGGTGGTCCCGGCCCCGCCGGACGGCGGGCGCCCGTACGACGTGCTGCTGGCCTTCTCCCCGTCCGCGGCGGCCCTCGACGCGGCCCTGCCGGCGGTCCGGCGGGGCGGGGCGGTGGTGCTGGCCGACTGGGGCCCGGCGGAGCGGTGCACGGTGCCCGCGGTCCTGGGCGGCGGTCCCGCGCCGCGGGACCTGGACGCGATGGTGGCGCGGGCCGGGCTCACGCCCGACGGATCGGGCCGGGTGTTCTGCCCGTTCGGGTACGCGGACGTGGACAGCGCGGTACGGGGGCTGCTGTCGACGGGGCTGTACGAGTCCTCGTCCGATCCGGCGCAGGTCGAGAAGGAGCTGACCGAGGCGCTTCACCCGTACGAGCGGCCGGACGGCGCCGTGTGGCTGCCGAACATCTTCCGCTACGTGATCGCCCGCGTGCCGTAGCCGTGGCGGCGGCGGGGGCCCGCGCCGCCGAGGCACCCCCTACGCCTCCTTCGAGAGGCGGGGGATGCCCGCGGCCTCGTAGGCGGCCGGCTCGTCGAGGGTCTCGTTCGCCAGCAGGGCCTCGGTCAGCGCGTCGAGTTTCGGCCGGTGTTCGCGCAGCAGCCGGCAGGCCTCCAGGTAGCACTCGTCGACGATCCGGCGCATCTCGTGGTCCACCGCGTCGAGGGTGGCGGGGGCCGCGAGCAGCCCGTACGGACTCTGCGCGTCCGCCGGGATCGCGGTGAGGCGGCCGACGCGCTCGCTCATGCCCCAGCGGCCGACCATGCCGCGGGCGAGGTTGGTGACCTGTTCCAGGTCGTTCTCCGCGCCCGTGGTGATGACGTCGAACACGACGTGCTCGGCGGCCATGCCGCCCAGGGCGCCGATGATGCGGCCACGCAGGTACTCCTCGGTGTACGAGTAGCGGTCCGCGTCGGGGGTCGAGAGGGTGACGCCGAGCGCCCTGCCGCGCGGCACGATGGTGATCTTGCGGACCGGGTCGGCGCCCGGCTGGAGCATGCCCAGCAGGGCGTGGCCGCTCTCGTGGTAGGCCGTGCGGCGGCGCTCCTCCTCCGGCATGACCAGCGACCGGGCGGCGCCCAGCTGGACCTTCTCCAGGGCGTCCATGAAGTCGGCCTGGGTGACCTGGCCCTGCTTGCGCTTCACCGCGAGGAGGGCGGCTTCGTTGGCCAGGTTGGCGAGGTCGGCGCCGGTCATGCCGGGAGTGGTGCGGGCCACCTGGTCGAGGTCGGCGTCGGCGGCGAGCGGGATGTCCCGGGTGTGGATCCGCAGGATGGCCTCGCGCCCGGCCCGGTCGGGCGGGGAGACCGAGACCGTGCGGTCGAAGCGGCCGGGGCGGGTGAGCGCCGGGTCGAGGACGTCGGGCCGGTTGGTGGCGGCGAGGACGACGACGCCCTCGGAGCCGGAGAAGCCGTCCATCTCGGTCAGGATCTGGTTCAGGGTCTGTTCGCGCTCGTCGTGGCCGCCCATGGCGGCCCCGCCGCCGCGGGCCCGGCCGATGGTGTCGATCTCGTCGATGAAGATGATCGCGGGGGCCACCTTGCGCGCCTCGGAGAAGAGTTCACGGACCCGGGAGGCGCCCACGCCGACGATCATCTCGATGAACTCGGAGGCGGAGGCGGAGAAGAACGGCACCCCGGCCTCGCCCGCGACCGCCCGCGCCAGCAGCGTCTTGCCCGTGCCGGGCGGTCCGGCGAGCAGCACCCCGCCGGGCATCCTGGCGCCCATGGCCCGGTACTGCTGGGGGTTCTTGAGGAAGTCCACGACGTCGTTGAGCTCGCCCTTGACCTCGTCGATGCCGGCCACGTCGGCGAAGGTGGTGCGCTTGCCGCCCTCCAGCTCGACGGGCTTGGGCGGCTGTTTGCGGCCCAGCCCGCCGACGCCGCCCATGGCCGAGCCCATGCGGCGGGCGATGAAGACCCACAGGAGGACCAGCAGCAGCATCGGAGCGAGCGAGATCAGCAGATTGGCCAGGAAGCTGCGCTGCACGACGACCGGGGAGGCCGTGACGACGACGTTGTGCTTGCTGAGGTTCGCCCACAGGTCGTCGTCGGCGAAGGCCGGGCGCTGGGTGACGAACTTCGTGTAGTCGCCCTTGCCGCCGTCGGGCAGCGGCTGCTTGTTCTTCAGCTCGCCCTGGATGGCGTCGCCCTTGGAGTAGATCTTCGAGACGTTGCCGTCGGCGACCTGCTTGCTGAACTCCGTGTACGAGACGGTCGGCTCGTCGCCCTGGTTGAAGTACGACAGGGCCACGTTGGCGAGCAGGAAGACGATCAGTGCGGCGAGGACCAGTCCGCGCCAGCCCCCGGGCATCTTCCTCTTGGGCGGCGGCGTCGGCGCGCCCTCGGAGCGCCAGGGCGTGTCGGCGCGTTCGCGAGGCGGTACGGGGGTGGGGCTGGGCACGTGGCCTCCTTACTGCCGTCCTCGTGGCCGACCATAAGGGATATAACGCACCATTGCGCCCGCAGGACGTACGGGGAAGGGCCCTGGCGATGATCCCGCCAGGGCCCTTCCCCGTACGTCCTTGTGCGGCCGCGCCTACTTCATGAACTTCTTGAACTCGTCCGGAAGGTCGAAGTCCTGGCCGGCCTGGCCGCCGCCGGCGGGCAGGCCGAACGGGCTGCCGGTCGCGGGCGGGGCGCTCTGCGGGCCCTGCTCGCGGCGGGCGGCTGCCGCCGCCTCCTCTTCCTTGCGCTTCATCGGGTTGCCGCTCTTGCGCTTGCCCTTGGCCTGCTTGATCTGCTTCTTCTGCCGGCCGGGGCCGCCGCCCATCCCGGGGATGCCCGGCATCCCCGGCATCCCGCCGCCCTGCGCCATGCGGGACATCATCTTGCGGGCCTCGAAGAAGCGCTCGACGAGGTTCTTGACGGCACTGACCTCGGCGCCGGAGCCCTTGGCGATACGGGCGCGGCGCGAGCCGTTGATGAGGTGCGGGTCGTGCCGCTCGGCCGGGGTCATCGACTTGATGATCGCGGCCATGCGGTCGACGTCGCGCTCGTCGATGTTGTTGATCTGGTCCTTGATCTGCCCCATGCCGGGGAGCATGCCGAGCAGCTTGGAGATGGAGCCCATCTTCCGGACCTGCTCCATCTGGGCCAGGAAGTCGTCGAGCGTGAACTCCTTGGGACCCTTCGCCAGCTTGGCCGCCATCTTCTCGGCTTCGGCCTGGCTGAAGGTCTTCTCGGCCTGCTCGATGAGGGTGAGCATGTCACCCATGTCGAGGATCCGGCCCGCCATGCGGTCGGGGTGGAACGCGTCGAACTCGTCGAGCTTCTCGCCGTTCGAGGCGAACATGATCTGCTTGCCGGTGACGTGCGCGATGGAGAGCGCGGCACCGCCCCGGGCGTCGCCGTCGAGCTTGGAGAGCACGACGCCGTCGAAGCCGACGCCGTCGCGGAAGGCCTCGGCGGTGTTGACCGCGTCCTGGCCGATCATGGCGTCGACGACGAAGAGGATCTCGTCGGGGCTGACGGCGTCACGGATGTCCGCGGCCTGCTGCATCAGCTCGGAGTCGATGCCGAGGCGGCCGGCGGTGTCGACGATGACGATGTCGTACTGCTTGGTGCGGGCGTACTCGATGGAGTCCTTGGCCACCTGCACCGGGTCGCCGATGCCGTTGCCGGGGGCGGGCGCGTAGACCGCGACGCCGGCGCGCTCGGCGACGACGCTGAGCTGGTTGACGGCGTTGGGGCGCTGGAGGTCGCAGGCGACGAGCAGCGGGGAGTGGCCCTGGCCCTTGAGCCAGAGGCCGAGCTTTCCGGCGAGGGTGGTCTTACCGGCACCCTGGAGGCCGGCGAGCATGATCACGGTGGGCGCCGTCTTGGCGAAGCGCAGCCGCCGCGTCTCGCCGCCGAGGATCGACACGAGCTCGTCGTTGACGATCTTGAGGACCTGCTGGCCCGGGTTCAGGGCCTTGGAGACCTCTTCGCCGCGGGCGCGCTCCTTGACGTTCGCGATGAAGGAGCGGACGACGGGCAGGGCGACGTCGGCCTCGAGGAGGGCGATACGGATTTCCCGCGCCGCAGCGTCGATGTCCTGCTCGGAGAGGCGGCCCTTGCCCCGGAGGGACTTGAAGGTCGCGCTGAGGCGGTCGGAAAGCGTATCGAACACGGTGGTCGCGATTCCTCGGGTCGGGGGCGTGTGGTCGCCCCCCAGGGTATCGGGCCCTCCCCCCGTCCGGGGACCCGCCCGTTCGCGGCCCCGGGGCTCCGCCCCGGGACGCCGCGCGGCGGGCCCCCGAGCACCGGTCAGCGGAGGGCGGCCTCCAGGCCGGCGGCCAGGGCCGCGGCGGCGGCAGGCGGCAGCGGTTTGCCGTCGGGGTCGACCACGTACAGGGAGTCCACCGCGTTGGCGCCCAGCGTCGAGACGTGCGCGCTGCGCACCCGCACGCCGGAGGATTCCAGCGCGCGCCCGATCCGGTGCAGCAGACCCACCGCGTCCGGAGCCCGCACCTCCAGGACCGTGGCCAGCGAGGACACCTCAGGGACCACCGTGACCCGGGGCGGCGGCGGGACCACCCCGCGCCGCCGCGGGTACGCCGCCTCGCGGTCCGCCAGCTTCGCCGGGACGTCCAGCGAGCCGTCCAGCGCCCGGATCAGGTCCGTCCGCAGCCGCGCCGCCTCCGGCAGCGCCCCGTACTCCGCCGCCACCCGCCACCGCAGGACCAGCACCTCGCCCGCCAGCTCCGCCAGCTCCATCGAGCGCAGGTCCGCGGCCCGGACCGTGAGCCGGTGCAGGGCCAGGACGCCGGCCACCGCGGGGAGGACCCCCGGCTGGTCCGGGACCGCCACCACCAGCTCGACCCCGACCGCGTCGTCCTCCTCCTGGCGCGCGTGCAGCGCCAGCACCGGCTCCCCGGTGCGCAGCGCCTCCACCGCGAGGCGTTCCTGATCGGTCGTCGCGATGGCCGGCTCCGCCGCGGCGGGCGGCGCGCCCCGCAGCACCGCGGCCACCCGCGCCACCAGGTCCGCCACCAGCGAGCCCCGCCACGTGCTCCACGCCGCCGGGCCGGTGGCCAGCGCGTCCGCCTCGGTCAGCGCGTGCAGTATTTCCAGCGTGCCGAGCGATCCCGCGGCCTCCGCGACCGAGCGGACCGTCGCGGGGTCGTCGAGGTCGCGCCGCGTCGCGGTGTCGATCAGCAGCAGGTGGTGCCGTACGAGCACGCCCAGAACGGAGGCATCCCGCTCGTCGAAGCCGACGCGTACGGCCACGTCGTGGGCGATCGTCTCGCCCGCCACCGAGTGGTCCCCCGGCCAGCCCTTGCCGATGTCGTGCAGCAGGGCGGCCATCAGCAGCAGGTCGGGCCGGCCGACCCGGCGGGTCAGGGCTGAGGCCCGTACCGCCGTCTCCACCAGGTGCCGGTCCACCGTCCAGGTGTGCACGGGATTGCGCTGCGGCCGGCACCGCACCCTTTCCCAGTCGGGCAGCAGCCGGGTGATCAGCCCCTCCGCCTCCAGGGCCTCCCAGACCGCGACGGTCGGCTCCCCCGCCCCCAGCAGGGTCAGCAACTGCTCCCGCGCCTCCGCGGGCCACGGCACCGGCAGCGGCTTGGCCTGCGCCGCGAGCCGTCGTACGGCGTGCAGCGACACCGGCAGCCCGGCCTGCGCGGCCGCGGCCCCGAACCGCAGCGCCAGCACCGGGTCCCGGTCGGGCCGGGCGGCCAGGGCCAGGACGGCCTCGCCGTCGGACTCCACGACCCCCTCCGCGAGCGGTGCCCGCTCGGCCGCCGCGGCCCCCCGCGTCCCCAGCAGCCCGCGCAGCCTCGGCCGGGCCGCCCGGGCCCGCAGGACCCGCCCGACCTCCCGCCAGGTCACGTCACCGGCGTACGCGACGACCCGCGCGGCCTCGTACACCTCGCGCAGCAGCGCGTCCGCGTCGAGCAGCCCCAGCTGGGCCGCGACCTGGTCCTGTTCCTGGAGCGCGAGCCGGTCGGTCGCCCGGCCCGTCACCAGGTGCAGGGCGTCGCGCGCGTCCAGCAGCCGCCGCCGTGCCTCGGCCAGCCCCTCGCGCGGGGCGTCGGCGAGCCAGGACGCGGCGACCGCCCGCAGCGCGGTGGCGTCGCGGAGCCCGCCGCGGGCCTCCTTGAGGTCGGGTTCCAGCAGGAAGCGCAGCTCCCCGGCCCGCTCGGCCCGCTCCCGGCACAGCGCGTGCAGCTGCGGGAGCCGTTTGGCGGCCTGGTTGCGCCAGTCGGCCAGCACCGAGGTGCGCAGGCCCGCGAGCAGCCCCGCGTCGCCCGCGACCGGCCGGGCGTCCAGCAGCCCCAGGTGCACCTTGAGATCCTCGGCTGCGGTCTTGCGGGCCTCGGCCGGGGTCCGCACCGAGTGGTCGAGGGCCACGCCCAGGTCCCACACGGGGTACCAGATGCGGTCGGCCAGCGCGCTCAGCGCCCGCGGCTCCGCCTTGCCGTCGTGGAGCAGCAGCAGGTCGAGGTCGCTGCGCGGGGAGAGCTCGGCCCGCCCGTAGCCGCCGACGGCGACGAGGGTGGCACCCCGTACCCCGGTCTCCCGCAGGGCCGTGGTGAACAGGGCGTTCAGCCAGTCGTCGGTCAGCCCGGCCAGCGCGGAACGCCGCGAAGGCCCGGACCGCGACTCCTCCTGGAGGAGTCGCAGCCGGGCCGCGGCGTACCCGCTGGGTCCCGAGCCGGACGGATCGTTCGCATCGCCCGTCATGGTCTGTTCGGCACTCGTCACCCAGGAGCTCCCGTCGCCTAGAGCGCTTCTGCGCCGCGCTCGCCGGTGCGGACGCGGATGACCGCGTCCACGGGGACGCTCCACACCTTGCCGTCACCGATCTTCCCGGTGCGGGCGCCCTGTACCAGGACGTCCATCACCGATTCGGCGTCGTCGTCCTCGACGACCACCTCGATGCGGATCTTCGGTACGAGGTCCACGGTGTACTCGGCGCCGCGGTAGACCTCGGTGTGGCCGCGCTGGCGTCCGTACCCGCTGGCCTCGGAGACGGTGAGCCCCTGGACTCCGAACCGCTGGAGGGCGTCCTTGATCTCGTCGAGCCGGTGCGGCTTGACGATCGCGGTGATCAGCTTCATGCGTCAACCTTCTTGCTCGCGGCGGCAGCGGGGGCGGGTGCGGCGGTGCTCCGGGAGGAGGCGCCGCCGCCGGCTCCGCTGAAGTCGTAGGCGGTCTCGGCGTGCTCGACCTGGTCGATGCCGGAGACCTCGTCGTCCTCGGTGACCCGCATCCCGATCGTCTTGTCCAGGAGGAAGGCGAGGACCGCGGACACCACGAGAGAGTAGGCGAGTACGGAGAAGACTCCGATGGCCTGCTTGCCGAGCTGCTCCAGGCCACCGCCGTAGAAGAGGCCGGCCACGTCGGACTGGACCCCGCCGGTGGCGAAGAAGCCGACCAGGAGCGAGCCGATGACTCCGCCGACGAGGTGGACGCCGACGACGTCGAGGGAGTCGTCGTAGCCGAACTTGTACTTGAGGCCGACGGCCATGGCGCAGACGACACCGGCGATGGCGCCGATGGCGATCGCGCCGAGCGGGGAGCAGGAACCGCCGGAGGGGGTGATGGCGACGAGGCCCGCGACCGCGCCGGAGGCGGCGCCGAGGGTGGTGAAGGAGCCGTGGCGCAGCTTCTCGTACACGAGCCAGGCGAGCATGGCGGCGGCGGTGGCGACCTGGGTGTTGACGAACATGACCGCGCCCACGCCGTCGTCGTTGCCGAGCCAGGAGCCGGC
This sequence comes from Streptomyces sp. NRRL S-244, assembly GCF_000717915.1. Classification (GTDB taxonomy): domain Bacteria; phylum Actinomycetota; class Actinomycetes; order Streptomycetales; family Streptomycetaceae; genus Streptomyces. The sequence continues at coordinate 14,873 of NZ_JOCX01000039.1, read as the reverse complement.
GTTGAAGCCGAACCAGCCGAACCAGAGCAGGCCGGCGCCGAGCATCACGAGCGGGAGGCTGTGCGGGCGCATCGGGTCGCGCTTGAAGCCGACGCGCTTGCCGATGACCAGGATGACGCCGAGGGCGGCGGCGCCGGCGTTGATGTGGACGGCGGTGCCGCCCGCGAAGTCGATGACGCCGAGCTCGAAGAGCCAGCCGCCCGCGCCCCAGACCCAGTGGGCGACGGGGAAGTAGACGACGGTGACCCACAGGGCGGTGAACAGGGCCCAGGCGCTGAACTTCACGCGGTCGGCCAGGGCGCCGCTGATCAGGGCGGGGGTGATGACGGCGAACATCAGCTGGAAGACCGCGAAGACGTAGACCGGGATGGTGTACCCGTCCCACAGCTCGGTGATGCCGATGCCGCTGAGGCCGACGTAGTCGGAGGACCAGCCGATGATGCTGCCGGAGTCCGTCCCGAAGGCGAGGCTGAAGCCGTAGAGGACCCAGAGGATCGTGACGATCCCGAGGCTGATGAAGCTCATCATGAGCATGTTGAGGCTGCTCTTGACGCGGACCATGCCCCCGTAGAAGAAGGCGAGCCCGGGGGTCATCAGCATGACCAGGGCGGAGCAGATGAGCATGAACCCGGTGTTCGCGGCAGAGAGCGTCGGGGCGTCTGCCGCGAGGGTCGTGATGGCTGATGCCATCGGCGTCTCCTCGTCGTCGGTACGTTCGCGTGCGGGCGATCGTGAAAACCTGAGCGGCGCAAGGCGTAAGGCCGGGGGGTGGGGGCCTGGGGGCTGGCCGGTTATTGGCCCTGAGATTCGCGCAGGGGGGTTTCCGGCGGCGCCGCTGGGTGTTTCGCGTCCGTGACGAAGAGGTCGGCTGTGTTACGCGTCCATGAACGGGACCGGGACGCAAACCGGCCGCGGCAGTACCCGGGGGACCTGGCTGGGGGAGCCTGATCGGGCTTCACGGGGTGACTGCCGCGGCCGGGGCCTTCGGGGGCGGCCGCGCGGACCGTCAGACGGCCTCCGCGGCTTCGGGGAGCCGGGAGGCGAGCTGGTCGGTCAGCTGGACCACGTCGGCGACGTCTCCGTACTCACGGGCGGCGGTGTCGACGGTCTTGCGGATCCGCGTATTGACCCGTTCGGAGCGCACCTTTTCCGCCACCTTCAGGGCGCGGTCGACGAGGACGACGGCCTGCTCGGGCTCGCGCCGGAGCAGGTGCACGGTGGCCATGCCGATCAGGTTGAGGCTGTACGAGCGCTGGTGCTCGTCGTCCTTCTCGAAGAGGTCCACGGCCCGCTGCATCACCGGTTCGGCGAGCGAGGCGTACATGGGGCTGCGCCCGGCCACGTAGGCCAGGTCGCGGTACGAGTGGGAGTTCTCGCCGTTCAGCTCGGCCTCGGAGAAGAACCGGATCCAGTCGGGTTCGGGCTCGCCGCCGAAGTCGACGTCGGAGAAGGTGTCCTCGGCCATCCGGACGGCTCGTTTGCAGCGGCTGGGCTGGCCCATGTTGGCGTAGGCGCGGGCCTCCATCGCATACAGCATGGCCTGGGTGCGCGGGCCGGCGCAGTCGCGGCTGCCGTACTGGGCGAGGTGGATGAGTTCCAGGGCGTCCTCGGGGCGGCCGAGGTGGATCATCTGGCGGCTCATGCTGGAGAGGATGTACGAGCCGAGCGGCTTATCCCCGCCCTCCTTGGCGGCGTGCAGCGCGAGGACGAAGTACTTCTGCGCGGTGGGGTGCAGCCCGATGTCGTAGCTCATCCAGCCGGCCAGTTCGGCGAGTTCCGCGGCGACCTTGAAGAGCCGGCGCATGACGGGGGCCGGGTGGTTCTCCTGGAGCAGGTCGGTCACCTCGTGCAGCTGGCCCACGACGGCCTTGCGGCGCAGTCCGCCGCCGCACTGGGCGTCCCACTGGCGGAACATGACGGTGGTGGCTTCGAGGAGGCCGAGTTCCGGTTCGGAGAGCCGGGGCGGGCGGTGGCCGCTGAGGGCGCCGGAAGCACCCGCCTCGCGGGGGCCCTGGTCGGCGGCGGCGACCGGGACGAGCCAGCGCTGCATGGGCTCGATGAGGGCGGGGCCGGCGGAGAGGGCCAGCGAGGTCCCCAGGAAGCCGCGGCGGGCCAGCATCAGGTCGCTGCGGGAGAACTCACCGAGCAGCTCGACGGTCTGCGGGCCGGCCCAGGGCAGGTCGACGCCGGAGACGGAGGGCGTCTGGTGGGCGGTGCGCAGCCCCAGCTGCTCGATGGCGACGACGGAGCCGAAGCGCTCGGAGAACAGCTCGGACAGGATCCGCGGGACGGGCTCGCGGGGCTGCTCGCCGTCGAGCCAGCGGCGCACCCGGGAGGTGTCCGTGCTGATGTGGTGGGCGCCCATCTGCCGGGCGCGCCGGTTCACCTGGCGGGCGAGCTCGCCCTTCGACCAGCCGCTGCGGACGAACCAGGAGGTCAGTTGCTCATTGCGGGCCGCGGAGCCCGGGACCTCCGGCTCCACGCTCGTTCCGCTTGCGCCGTTGCCGCTCACTGGAACGCCCCCATCCACTCAGCCTCTTCACACGAAACCCTGGCTGGGCCGGCGAGCGCCGCCACGGACCTTCACAGATCCTCCACAGGTTGCCTCCGGCATAACCACGGACGGCCCGCCTTCGGGGTTTGGTGCACTGAAAGTAATCCTACGATCACCCCCTCCGCGAGGTCGATTCCAGAAACGCCACCATTCGCCACCCCTTTGAATGAACTAGCCACCCGCCAGGCGCGATTCACTTGACACCGAGGCGAAAACGATCGGATGTACGGGAGTGCAGCAGGGGCGCGCGCGGCGAGGAGTGCGCCGGGCAGCCCCTCCGGGCACCGGGCTCGCACCCGGCCCCGCATCCCGTCCCACCGACGTCGTAACCACCTGCGCGTCCGACCCGTTGGAGGGGGCATGGGCATGGGCTTCACGATCGGCGGCAGCCGCAGCACCAAGGAGTTCCGTTCCGGCTCGCGGCGCCGCGGCCGGACGTCGGAGTGCACGGCGGTCGCGGAGTACACCGGACTGTGGGGCTGGGACGTGGTCCCCGGCGCCCGGGCCGCGGCCCCCGCCCGCGGCTGCTCCTGCGGTCATACGAGTTGCAGCGCGCCCGGGGCCCATCCGCTGCCCCTCGCCCCGACGGTCCCGGCCGGCGCCACCCTCGACGAGGTCACCGAGACCTGGGGCGGCTACCCCGGCGCGGCGGTACTGCTCCCCGTCGGCCGCGCCTTCGACGTCATCGAGGTCTCGCAGGAGGCCGGGCGCCGGGCGCTGGTGCGCCTGGAGCGGATGGGCCTGCCGCTCGGGCCGGTCACCGCGACCCCGGACGGCCGGGCCCAGTTCTTCGTGGCCCCGGGCGCGGCCGCCGAGCTGCCGCAGCTGCTGTACCGGATGGGCTGGGACGACGCCGACCTCGACCTGCGGGCCCTGGGGCCCGGCGCCTTCCTGACCGCCCCGCCGTCCGACCACGCGGGCCTGGGCCCGGTCGGCTGGCTGCGCCCGCCCGCGCTGGACTCCGCGGGCGGCCCGCCGCAGGCCCGGCTGTTGCTCGGCACCCTCGCGTACATCTGCCACCGGCTGCGGCGCTAGAGGGCATACGGCAGCGCCCCCGCGTTCCGGGCGGAACGCGGGGGCGCCGTCATGCGTACGGGCTGCGCTCAGTCGCCGATCAGGGCGTCCACGAACGCCTCCGGCTCGAAGGGCGCGAGGTCGTCGGGGCCCTCGCCGAGGCCGACGAGCTTGACCGGGACGCCGAGCTCGCGCTGGACGGCGACGACGATGCCGCCCTTGGCGGTGCCGTCGAGCTTGGTCAGCACGATGCCGGTGATGTCCACGACCTCGGCGAAGACGCGGGCCTGGGTCAGGCCGTTCTGGCCGGTGGTGGCGTCCAGGACCAGCAGGACCTCGTCCAGCGGGCCGTGCTTCTCCACGACGCGCTTGACCTTGCCGAGCTCGTCCATGAGGCCGGTCTTGGTGTGGAGGCGGCCGGCGGTGTCGATGAGCACCACGTCGGCTCCCTCGGCGATGCCCTCCTTGACCGCGTCGTAGGCGATCGAGGCCGGGTCGCCGCCCTCGGGGCCGCGCACCGTACGGGCGCCCACGCGGTCGCCCCAGGTCTGGAGCTGGTCGGCGGCGGCGGCGCGGAAGGTGTCGGCCGCGCCGAGCACCACGGAGCGGCCGTCGGCGACGAGCACGCGGGCCAGCTTGCCGGTGGTGGTGGTCTTGCCGGTGCCGTTGACGCCGACGACCATCACGACGCCCGGGGTGTCGGTGCCGCTCTCGGTCTTCACGGCGCGGTCGAAGTCGGTGCCGACCAGGGTCAGCAGCTCCTCCTTGAGCAGGGCGCGCAGGTCCGCGGGGGTGCGGGTGCCGAGCACCTTGACCCGCTCGCGGAGCCGGTCCACGAGCTCCTGCGTCGGCACGACACCGACGTCGGCGATCAGGAGGGTCTCCTCGATCTCCTCCCAGGTGTCCTCGTCGAGGTGCTCGCGCGACAGCAGCGTGAGCAGCCCCTTGCCGAGCGAGTTCTGCGACCGGGCGAGGCGGGCGCGCAGCCGGACCAGGCGGCCGGCGGTGGGCTCGGGCACCTCGATCTCGGGGGCGGCCGGCGCCTCGGGCTCGGCGACGACGGCGGGCGCCTCGGGAGCCGCAGCCTCCGCTTCGGGGAGGACGACCTCCTCGATCGTGCGGCGGGGTTCTTCCGCCGTCTCTACGGCGTCCTCCCCCACCTGCGGTTCGGCGGGCGGGGCAGTGATGGTCGGCGTGCTCGGCGGCGGCGAGGGCGGCAGCTGCTTCTTCTTGCGGCTGCTGACCACGAGCCCGCTGATCGCGCCGACCGCGACCAGGGCGATGACTACAGCAAGGATGAGGATGTCCATAACCCGTCCAGTATCGGCCACGGCGGCCCCGGACCCCCGTCTCCGGCGGTTCCGGCTGGGCCGTAAGTCTCTATTTGTGGACTTGGCGGCACATCTACGATGATGGGCGACTTACCCGTACGCCCTGCCCACCGGAGTACCGCATGCCTGCCGAGCCCGCCGACGGCGCGATACCGACGCCGACCGAGACCTCCGCCCCGGCCTCGGCCGAGACGTCGGTGGAGACCCGCGGCCTGGAGCCCGTCCCGGACAGCGAGCGCAGCGGCCGGGTCCGCGAGCTCGTGCCCACCTGGGTCGCCGCCAACATCAGCGTGCTGCTGCTGACCATGGGCGCCGGCCTGGTCATCTTCAACAAGCTCAACATCTGGCAGGTGCTGGTCGTGGCGATCGCCGCGCCGGTCGTCTCGTACGGGATCGTCGGGCTGATCTCGATCGCCGGCAAGCGCGGCGGCGCCCCCGGCATGGCGCTCTCGCGGGCCGTGTTCGGCCAGCGCGGCAACCTCTTCCCCGGCGCCCTGATCTGGGTCGCCCGCTGGGGCTGGGAGACCATCAACGCGGTCAGCGGCGCCTTCGCCATGCTCACCGTGCTGGACCTGCTGTTCGGCGTGCGGAAGAACACCGCCCTGATCATGGTCACCCTGCTGCTCTTCGTCGGCTGCACCTTCCTGGTGTCGGGCCTCGGCATCAGCGCGCTGCGCAAGTGCTCGACCTGGTCGACGTACCTCTTCGGCGCCTTCAGCGTGCTCGTGCTGGGCTATCTGGTCGCGGAGACCGACTGGTCCGCCGTCTTCGACAAGCCGGCCGGCTCGACGGCGATGATGATCGCCGGCATCGGCACCATCGCCGCGGGCGGCATCAGCTGGGTCCCGTCCGGCCCGGACTTCACCCGCTACCTGCCGCGTACGGCCTCCGCCAAGGGCATGGTCGGCGCGACGATCGGCGGCGCGGCCGTCGTCGTGATCCCGATGGTGCTCATGGGCGCGGTCATGGCGGTCGGCACCCCGGACCTGGCCACGGCGCAGGACCCGGTCTCCTTCATCGGCAATCTGCTGCCCGCCTGGATCGCGGTGCCGTACCTGCTGATCGCGCTCGTCGGCATGCTGCTGATCAACTCGATGTCCATGTACTCGGCCGGCTTCACGGCGCAGACCCTCGGCATCAAGGTCCCGCGCGCGGCGGCCGTCAGCGTCAACGCCGTCATCAGCCTGGTCTTCGGCTTCCTGCTGATGGTGGTCGCGACCAGCTTCTTCGGCTCGTTCATCTCCTTCCTGACGCTGCTGGCCGTGGCGTTCTCCGCGTGGATCGGCGTCTTCGGCGTCGACATGCTGCGGAGGACCTCGTACGACGGCGCCGCGCTGCTGGACACCACCCGCACCAGCGCCTACTGGTACCGGGGCGGGTACGCCTGGCAGGCCATGACCGCGTGGGGCGTGGCCCTGGTCGTGGGGCTGCTCTTCACCAAGGTCGACTGGTTCGGCGGGCCGCTCGCCGACACCTGGATCGGGCAGAACGGCCTGGGCTGGGCGGCCGGCATCGTCACGTCCGGCGTGCTGTACGCCGTACTGCCGCGCACGGCGGCTCCGGCCGCCCCCGCGGCCGGGGCCGGGGAGCCCGCGCTCGCCTCCGCCGGATCCCTGTCCAACTGACGCCACGTCAGCTAACGTCCCCCTTCGCCCGCGCACCCACATCCGGCGAAGGGGGACTTCTCCATGCCCATCACCGTGGCCCGGTTCAATCTCGTCGACCCGAACGGCACCCCCGAGACCCTCTCCGCCCGTTACAAGGCCGCGCTGGAGATGGCGAGGTACGCGGACGACCGCGGCATCGACACCGTCCAGACCGAGGAGCACCACGGCGCCGCCAACAACTGGCTGCCCTCGCCGTTCGCCTTCGCGGGCGCGGTCTTCGGCGCCACCCGCCGGATCGCGGTCACCGTCTCGGCGATCATCGGCCCGCTGTACGACCCGCTGAAGGTGGCGGAGGACATCGCGGTCCTCGACCTGCTGAGCGGCGGCCGTCTCGTCACGGTCGCGGGCATCGGCTACCGGCCCGAGGAGTACGAGCAGCACGGCGTCGAGTGGGGCCGGCGCGGCCGGCTCCAGGACGAGCTGCTGGAGACCCTGCTGCGGGCGTGGACCGGCGAGCCGTTCGAGTACCGCGGCCGTACCGTACGGGTCACCCCGCGGCCGTTCACGCAGCCGCACCCGCTGCTCCTGGTCGGGGGCAGCTCCAAGGCCGCGGCCCGCCGTGCGGCCCGGCTCGGGCTGCCGTTCTTCCCCAGCGCGCACCTGCCGGAGCTGGAGGCGTACTACCAGGCGCAGCTCGCGGAGCACGGGACGGATGGCTTCTGCATGATGCCCGCGGCCGAGACTCCGCTGCTGCACATCGCGGAGGACCCGGACCGGGTCTGGGCCGAGTACGGCGACCGCTTCCTGCACGAGGCGGGCATGTACGCCTCGTGGCAGTCGAAGGACATCCGCAGCGCCGTACGGTCGGCCGCGCGCTCGGTGGCGGAGCTGCGCGCGGAGGGCGTGTACCGGGTGCTGACCCCGGACGAGGCGGTCGCGTACGCCCGGGGGGCGGGCGAGGCGGGGAACCTGGTGCTGCACCCGCTGTGCGGCGGGATGCCGCTGGACGAGGGCTGGCGCAGCCTGCACCTGTTGTGCGAACAGGTGCTGCCCCGGCTCAAGGACTGAGCGGGGGCAGCACCTGCCGTAAGAGGAGAGGGGGTGTTGGCGGGGGTGGTTACCCCATCTCCTCCAACGCCTTGCCCTTGGTCTCCGGCACCCACCTGAGGATGAACGGGATCGAGAGCGCGGCGAAGATCGCGTAGATGACGTACGCACCGGACAGGTTCCAGTCCGACAGCGACGGGAACGTGACGGTGATGACCCAGTTGGCGATCCACTGGGCGGCGGCCGCCACGCCGAGGGCGGCGGCGCGGATGCGTCCGGGGAACATCTCGCCGAGGAGCACCCAGACCACCACGCCCCAGGACAGGGCGAAGAAGAGCACGAAGCAGTTGGCGGCGACGAGGGCGACGAGCCCCTGGGTGTGCGGCAGGGCGATGTCACCGCCGCTGGTGTCCTTGTAGGAGAAGGCCCACGCGGCGAGCCCCAGGGAGATCGCCATGCCGACCGAGCCGATGAGCGCGAGCGGCTTGCGGCCGATCCGGTCGACGAAGATCATCGCGATCACCGTGCCGATGATGTTCACGACGGAGGTCTCGAAGGAGTACAGGAACGAGGAGCTCGGGTCGATGCCGACCGACTGCCACAGCGAGGAGCTGTAGTAGAAGATCACATTGATGCCGACGAGCTGCTGGAAGACGGACAGGCCGATGCCGATCCAGACGATGGGCAGGAAGCCGAAGCGGCCGCCGAGCAGGTCCTTGAAGGTGGACTTGTGCTCGGAGCGCATGGCGTGCTCGATCTCGGCGACGCGCCCGTCCAGGTCGATCTTCGAGCCCTCGACCTCGGTCAGCACCTTCTTGGCGTCGTCGGTACGGCCGACGGAGACGAGGAAGCGGGGGGACTCCGGGATGACGAAGGACATCAGCCCGTAGAGCACGGCCGGGACGACCATGACGCCGAGCATCCACTGCCAGGCTTCCAGGCCGCCGATCTCCCCGCGCTGGTCGCCGTCGGCGAGGTTCAGGATCCCCCAGTTGACGAGCTGGGAGACGGCGATGCCGATGACGATCGCGGCCTGCTGGAACGAGGCGAGCCGACCGCGGTAGGCGGCCGGGGAGACCTCGGCGATGTAGGCGGGGCCGATGACGGAGGCCATGCCGATGCCGAAGCCGCCGACGACGCGCCAGAAGGCGAGGTCCCAGAGGGCGAAGGGGAGGGCGGAGCCGATCGCGCTCGCGGTGAAGAGGACCGCGGCGATCTGCATGCAGCGGATGCGGCCGATCCGGTCGGCCATGCGGCCGGCGGTGGCCGCGCCGAGCGCGCAGCCGATCAGTGCGGCGGCGATCACCTGGGCGAGTACGGCCGAACCGACGTCGAACCGCTCGCGGATGGCGACGACCGCGCCGTTGATGACCGAGCTGTCGTAGCCGAAGAGGAAGCCGCCCATGGCGGCCGCGGCGGCGATGAAGATGACGTGCCCGAGGTGGTCGGGGTGGGCGGCCCGGCCGCCGCCGCCCGGCACCGGCGACTGCGCTGTGCTGCTGGTCAAGGTCTGCTCCTGCGGGTGCCCGGCTGCGGTGACGGGCTCGGGTGGGGGTGGTTCCTTCCAGTGGCGCACAGCTGAAGATCCGGCACCACCCGAAGGGAAAGGCAGCGGGAGCGAGCCTATGTGTTCATTTCTTGAAGTCAATAGGGTGGGAGAAGTTCGCATGAGATCAGGCGGATCGGGCACGGTTCGATGCACGGCGTTCATTTCTCGAATGAACGAGGGTCAGCTCAGCGAAGCCGCTGGCTGATGACCTTGGAGACGCCGTCGCCCTGCATGGAGACGCCATACAGCGCGTCGGCGACCTCCATCGTCCGCTTCTGGTGCGTGATCACGATCAGCTGCGAGCTCTCCTGCAGCTCCTCCATGATCCGGATCAGCCGCTGCAGGTTGGTGTCGTCGAGCGCGGCCTCGACCTCGTCCATCACGTAGAACGGGCTGGGCCGGGCCTTGAAGATGGACACCAGCAGGGCGACGGCGGTCAGCGAGCGCTCGCCGCCGGAGAGCAGCGAAAGCCGCTTGACCTTCTTGCCCGGCGGGCGGGCCTCCACGTCCACGCCGGTGGTCAGCATGTTGTCGGGATCGGTGAGGATCAGCCGGCCCTCGCCGCCGGGGAACAACCGCGAGAACACCCCCTCGAACTCCCGGGCCGTGTCCCGGTAGGCCTCGCTGAACACCTGCTCGACACGCTCGTCGACTTCCTTCACTACCTGAAGGAGATCGGCCCGGGTCTTGCGCAGATCCTCCAACTGCTCGCTGAGGAAGCGGTGGCGCTCCTCCAGCGCCGCGAACTCCTCCAGGGCGAGCGGGTTGACCTTGCCGAGCTGCTGGTACGCGCGCTCAGCCGCCTTCAGCCGCTTCTCCTGCTGCGCCCGTACGAAGGGCCCCGGCTCGGCGTCGGCGTCCGGGTCCTCCCCGTCGGCGGGCGGGCTCGGCGGTACGGGCTGGTCCGGCCCGTACTCGGCGACGAGGCTCGCCGACTCCATCCCGAACTCCTCCAGTGCACGCGACTCCACCTGCTCGATGCGCAGCCGCTTCTCGGCGCCGAGCACCTCGCCGCGGTGCACGGAGTCGGTGAGCTTGTCGAGCTCGCCCTTGAGGTCGCGGCCCCGGGTCCGGGCCTCGCCGAGCTCCCGTTCGCGCAGGCCCTTGGCGTACTCGGCGGCGGCGCGCTCCTGCTCCGCCCGGTGGAGCGAGACCTCCAGGTGCGCGAGGAGCTGCCGGGCCCCGTCGGCGACGGCGCGGGCCACCTCGGCCTCGTGGCGCAGCCTGGCCCGGCGGCGCTCGGCGCGGGCGCGGGCCTCGCGTTCTGCGCGGGCGCCGCGGTCCAGGGAATCGGCCCGTCCGGCCAGCCCCTTGACCCGCTCCTCGTGGGTCCTGAGCTGGAGCCGGGCTTCCATCTCGGTCTGGCGGGCGTTGGCCCCGTCGGCGGCGAGCCGGTCGCGCACGGCGGTGTCCGGCTCCCCCGCGCCACCGTCCCCGATGGGGTCGTTCTCCTCGGCGATGGCGAGCCGTTCGGCGCACTCCTCGACCTCGGCCAGCGCCTGCTCCAGGGCGTCCTGGGCCTTGGCCGCGGCGGCGGCGCTGCGCTCGGCCTCGCCCGCGGCGCCCTTCGCCTGCCCGGCGAGGCGCCCCAGTTGCTGCGCCACCCCGGCCCGGGCCTGCTCCCCGGCCCGCCGCCGCTCACCGATCTCCTCGACCCGCGCCACGAGCTCCCGCCGCAGCTCGTGGGCCCGCTCCCGCGCCGAGCCGCGTTCCGCGCACTCGGCATCCAGCCGGACCAGCTCGTCATCCGCCTCGTCGACGGCGGCCTGCACCTCGATCAGGCTGGGAGCCCCGGCGGACCCGCCGTGCGCGAGGTGCGCACCGAGCACGTCCCCGTCCAGGGTCACGGCCACGAGATCGGGCCGCGCCCCGACGACCCGCTCGGCCTCGTCGAGCCCCCCGACGACGACGTACTCCCGCAGCACCCACCCCACGGCCCGCACCAGCCCGGCATCCCCCTGCACCAGCCCCCCGGCGGGCACGACACCGCCGGCGACAGACGTCGGCGCCGACACGGCCCCCGCGGCGGGCCATGCCACTGCCTGAGCGCCGGTCCCCGGGGCGGAGCCCCGGTCAGACCCCTCCGGCCCCGCCGGCGTTTGAGCCGCGGGGTCCGGGGCGGAGCCTCGGTTCCGGGAAGGGGCGGGGTGGGGGAAAGCTCCCCCCGGCGCGACCCCGTCGGCCGCGCACTCCCCCGCGACCGGGGTCTCGGCCGAAGGCCGCGCCGGATCCGCGGCATCGACGCCGGTGGCAGCCTGGCCCGGGAACGGGATCCCCGACGGCGCATCCGCCGCACCCGCCAGGGGCTCGGCATCGGCCTGGCCCGGGATCGGGACCCCGGTCGGTGCGTGCGTGATCAGGAGGGTGGCCCGGCCCGCGTCCGTATCCCTGAGGTGCCGGATGGCGGCGGCCGCCGCGCCCGGCGAGGACACCGCCAGCGCATCCGCCGCCGCTCCCAGCGCCGCCGCCACCGCGACCTCGTACCCCGGGGTCACCGACAGCCGCTCCGCCGCCGGGCCGAGCAGCCCCGCCAGCCGCTCCCGCGCGGCGAGCAGCGCCCCCGTGCCGTCCTTCCTCCGCAGCCCGAGCGCCAGCGCGTCCCGCCGCGCCGACACCGCCGCCCGTGATTTCTCCGCGGCCGCCACCGCGTCCCGCGCCTGCGCCAGCGCGGCCTCCGCCGCCGCGAGCTCCGCCCGCGCCGCCGCGTACTCCTCGTCCACCGCCGGGTCTTCGAGCCCGCCGACCTCCTCGGCCAGTGCCTCGTACTCCGCCTGCGCGGCCCCGGCCCGGGACTCGGCCGCGTCCCGCGCCGCCACCAGCCGGTCGATCTCCGCCTGCGCCGCCCCGGCCCGGGACCGGGCCGCGCCCAGCCGCCCCCTCATCCGCGCCAGCCCCTCGCGCCGATCGGCGATGGCCCGCGCCGCGTCCCGCAGCCGCCGCTCCTCCGCGGCCAGCGACCGCTCCAGCTCCGCCCGGTGCTCGACGGTGTCCTCCAGCGCCCGCGACGCCGCCTCCAGCGCGGCCGTCAGCTCCGCCTCCTGCTCGCGGATCCGGGCGGCCTCCCGCTCCATGTCCTCCGGATCGCGGCCGCGCCGCTCCTCCTCGGGGGCCGCGGCCGAGGCCGACTTGACCCGGGCATCGGCCAGGGAGGCAGTCCCCCGTACCCGCTCGGCCAGCTGGGACAGCTCGTACCAGGTCTGCTGCGCCCGCTGGAGCCGCGGCGTCAACTGCCGCACCGTTTCCTCAAGCTCCGCCTCGCGCCGCAGGGCCTGCGCGAGCTGCGCCTCGGCCGCCTCCTTGCGCTCCTTCAGCGCCGCCTCGTCCGCGATCTCCGCGTCGAGCGCGCCCCGCAGCGTCACCAGGTCGTCGGCGAGCAGCCGCAGCCGCGCATCGCGCAGGTCGGCCTGGATGACGGCCGCCCGCCGGGCCACCGCGGCCTGCCGCCCCAGCGGCTTCAGCTGGCGCCGCAGTTCCTCGTTGAGGTCCTGTACGCGCGCGAGGTTCGCCTGCATCGCGTCCAGCTTCCGCAGCGCCTTCTCTTTGCGCTTGCGGTGCTTGAGTACGCCGGCCGCCTCCTCGATGAAGGCGCGCCGGCCCATCGGATCGGCGTGCAGGACGGAGTCCAGCTGGCCCTGGCCGACGATGACGTGCATCTCGCGGCCGATGCCCGAGTCGGAGAGCAGCTCCTGGATGTCGAGCAGCCGGCAGGTGTCCCCGTTGATCTGGTACTCGCTGCTGCCGCCGCGGAACATGATGCGCGTGATCGTGACCTCGGCGTACTCGATCGGCAGGGCGCCGTCGGAGTTGTCGATGGTCAGTGACACCTCGGCCCGCCCGAGCGGCGGCCGCCCGGTGGTGCCGGCGAAGATGACGTCCTCCATCTTGCCGCCGCGCAGGGATTTGGCGCCCTGCTCCCCCATGACCCAGGACAGCGCGTCCACCACATTGGACTTGCCCGAGCCGTTGGGGCCCACGACACACGTGATGCCGGGCTCGAAGCGCAGGGTGGTTGCGGAGGCGAAGGACTTGAAGCCACGCAGGGTCAGGGACTTGAGGTGCACGCCGCCGGACTCTACCTTTCACGTTCGGTTTCACCCATGAAGGTGCAGGGCACAACTGACGTTAAAGGAATCGGTCCCCCACCTGGCCCAACGCGCTCGCGCGCCACTCTCGCGGACCACGGACGCGGCCGGCGGCCGAGGCGGCCAAGAAAGAAGGGACGCCGAAGCGTCCCTTGCAGATCATGCGGGGCTGGAGTCGAAGCGACGAGTAGAACGCGGATCAGGTGAGCGCAGGCTCCGCCTGGGGTACGTCGATGTCGATGCGGTCCAACAGCGAGTCTCCGTGCTGAGCGGCGGCCGCGTTCAGCGCGTCATTTTCGGACTGAATCCGTACGAGCTCGGACTCGAGGTCCTGGACGCGCTGCTGAAGCCGTCGCATCTCGGCGAGGAGTCGCGGATCGGAACCGCCGACGTAACCGAGAAGCGCCTTTGCCATGATGGATGGTCCTCCACACTGAGTGACCGACCGAGAGCGGTGTGGGTCGTGAGGGAATCGCACCCGCGGATGTCCGGCAGCGACTGTCAGTCACTGCACTTACTAGTGCCAGCACTGCCAAACAGCTCAGGTGCGCGGGGCTTCCAGCGTCTCACCAAAAAGTTTGACGGTCAACACGATCACGCCCCGTATCGGCGGGCAGCCCGTCTCTCCCAAGGGACGTGGAGATCGTCCGCTGCTTCGACCCTTCCACGGAACGCCGCGTCCGGCAAGGCATCGGCAGCGGAACGCGCAGATCCGGCCTGGTGCGGACCGTCGGGAGATGTGATCAGTACATGATCAGCCGATCGCTCAGCGGATCGCGAACCCGTCGTAGCCACCGCGCGGTGTGCCCCAGATCTCTGTCACTCCGTCCACCCTCCCGGGCGTGTCGGCGGAGCGCAGCCAGTCGAGCAGCCGGTGGCAATTCTCACGTTGACCTTCGGCCACCACCTGTACTCGCCCGTCGTCGAGGTTGAGCGCGAACCCGACGACCTCGCCGATCTCCAGAGCATTGGCCCTGGTGAACCAGCGGAAGCCCACTCCCTGTACACGGCCGCGCACCCACGCGGTCATGCGGACATCTTCATTCATGCGTGAACGCTAACGGGGCGGAGAGTTTCGCCCCACATCGCCCCGGCGCCCCATCGCGTACAGTCGCGCACCAGTGAACTCACCCATTTGGGTGAGTAAGGGATGATCTTGACCGCAAGGAAGGCACGTCGCCGATGGGACGCCACCGACTTCACGCCGCGCCGGGCCGCGACGGCAACCGCCGCACCCTCGTGCGCACCGCCCTGCTGGGCGGGGCCGTGGCCGTGGTCCTCGGTACGGCGGCGGTGACCACCGGCATGGTGCCGGTCGGCACTTCCTTCCCCTATGTCGGTGTCAGCGCCGACGGCTCGGCCGCGAAAACGCAAGCCGAGGCGGAGGCCGACGCCTCGCCGAGTCCGGACCCCGTGACCGAGCAGCAGGGGGGCGGCCTCGCCAACCTCTCCGGCCGCGCCTCCGCGGGCCCCGACGCGAGCAGCCCGTCACCTTCGGCCTCTCCCTCGCCGTCCGCATCCCCTTCCCCGTCGGCCTCGGCGAGCCCTTCCGCCTCGCCCACCCCGTCCGCCTCCGCATCCCCCTCCGCCAAGGTGCAGGCGAAGCCGCAGAAGAGCCTGCCGCAGGTCCCGGTCCCGCTGCCGGTACCGCCGAAGACGGCCGCCCCCAAGCCGCCCGCCCCCTCGGCC
>NZ_JOCX01000038.1 GCF_000717915.1 Streptomyces sp. NRRL S-244 | reverse complement strand
CCCTGACACCAGCCGCGTCCCCCACGGCCGTGCGCCGGCCAGGACCCCCGCCACCACGGCGCAGCCCAGCACCGCCCCCGCCAGTACGTCGTGCGGGTAGTGCACCCCGACCGCCACCCGCAGCAGCGCCGCCACCGCACCCAGCGGCAGCGCCGCCGCCGCGAGGACGGGCCGCAGCACGGCCACGCCGACGGCGAGCGCCACGGCGAGCGTCGCGTGGTTGCTCGGGAACGACCAGTCGCCCGGCTCCGGGCACACCGCCACCGCCACCGCGTCGCGCAGGGCGCGGCACGGCCGTTCCTCGTCGACGACCGATTTGACGGCCTCGCTCAGTACGTAAGCCGCCACCGTCCCGAGCCCGACCAGCACGGTGCCCGCGATCCCGCCGGCGTCCCGCCGCCGCAGTGCGCGCCACCCCACCGCGGCCAGCAGCAGCCCGAGGAGGACGAGCGTGCCCTCCGTGGCGGCCTCCAGCAGCGCACCCGTCCATCTCGGCCCGTCCGCCACCCACCCCGTCACCGCACGGTAGCCGCGGGCCGAAGCCCCGCCCTCGGGCACCGGCCCGTCCGGCGCCAGCCACAGCAGGCCCAGCGCGCCCGCGATTCCGGCGGCGGTCGGCGTCAGGACCGCCGCGCGCGCCATACCCGGTCGTATCTCGTTTTCCATGCCGCCGACGCTAGGAATCCGGGCCGCTCCACCGCCCCTGCCGAACGGCGGCTCAGCCCCCCGCCTTTCGTCGGGGTTGTCCGTACCAGAAGGCGGTGCTACTCGTCCCGGGTCGGCGGCGAGGCCCTACGCGACGACGGTCTCGGCCGGGTGAGGACTACCGAACCAAAGGCCCGCGGCCCGCTCGAACGCTTCACCATCAGGGTCGCGACCGTCCGCCCAGGCGACCACGCCGTCGGGTCGGACCAGCACGGCACCCAGCCCGAGGTCGTCCCTCGCCCGCCCGGCCGCATACCGTATCCGGCTCTCCCAGCCCGTCGCCGAACCGTGCAGGCGCCGGTCGATGCTGAAATCGAGCACGACGCCTCGACCGTCCTGCATCAGGTCGCCGAGGCGAGTGCCGTCCTCGAGATGGAAGTCCGGGGCGCTGCGCCCGGCCAGCGGATGCCCGCCGCCGAGGTCGTAGCGGATCCACGATCCCGACAGCTTCTCGAACATGTAGGTCGTTCCGTCACGGGTCCCGATCAGATCGCGGACCACTGCTTGGATCGCCTGGGCATGCGGGTCCGGTTTCATGGCCGCCACCTGGGCGCGCGACCAGTCGAGCACCCCCGCGCCGATCGGATGGCGCTCGCGGGTGTACGTGTCGAGGAGCCCGTCCGGCGCGTGCCCTTGCACGGTCGCCGCGAGCTTCCACCCCAGGTTCATGGCGTCGCCGATGCCCGTGTTGAGTCCCTGCCCGCCCAGCGGGGAGTGGATGTGGGCGGCGTCGCCCGCGAGCAGGACGCGGCCCTGCCGGTAGGCCGTCGTCTGCATCGCCCGGTCGGTGAAGGTCGAGGCGATGTGGACGTCGTCCAACGTCACATCGGTGCCGGACACCCGGCGCAGAACCGCCTGGAGATGGGCGCGGGTCGGCTGCTGCGAGCGATCGAACGCGCCGCCGTCGAAGTCCATCATGCCGACGTGCCCTTCCGCGGGCATCCGGATGTACATGCCCGTCGGCGTCAGGTTGAACCCGGGGCGCAGTTTCTCCGGGTCGGCGATGGCGGCGTGCATGACGTAGCCGGTGAACTGCGGTTCGGTGCCGAGGAAGTCGAAGCCCGCGAGCCTGCGCACCGTACTGCGTCCGCCGTCGCAGCCGACGAGCCAGCGCGCGGCGTACGCGTCCGCGCCGGCGTGCGCGACGACGGCGTCCTCGCCGTTCCGGGAGATGGCCGAGACCGTGACGCCGCGCTTGACTTCCACACCGAGCTTCGATGCCTGCTCGGACAGCACCTTCTCGACCGCTTCGAGGTCCGTCATCAGGAGCTCCGGCGCCGGGGTGGGAAGCCGGAACGGTAAGGCGGAGTCGTCGATCTTGGCCGGATCCAGCATCATGCCGGCGAAGTGGCCGCCGCGACGAGGGGGTGACGGCACGTCCGCATCGGGGCTCGCGCCGGAACCGCCGTGGCCGCCCGCCGCCGTCAGCAGCGGGTGCAGCATCCCGCGGCGGTAGAACGCCTCGACCGAAGCGGCCGACAAGCCGCGCATCCCGAGCGGGGCCACCCGTAACGGGGAGCGGGGCTCCGGCTCCCGCTCGAGTACCAGTACGGAACAGCCCGCGAGGCCGAGCTCGCAGGCGAGGGACAGACCGACCGGGCCGGCTCCCACGATCACCACGTCATGCACCAGAGATCCCCTTCACGAATTCACAGCCGGTTGTGCACCGGCGGACCTCTCGAAAGGTGCCAGCCCCCACCGACAACGGACCGACAGCCCCCGACACGCCACCGACACCACGCCTCGGCAACAGGCACTGAGCTCGCCGTTCGCCCTCAGGCGTCAGACGGGGGCGTCTCGTTTCTCGCGACGGGGACGACCTGACCGGTCCGGGACCAGGGTTCCCCGGGTGGATCCCAGGTCACTTCGACGTCGGTTTCACGGAAGTCCCGCGCGAGTCCCGCCACCATGGCGGCCGCAGCGGTCCGCGCCTCGTACGGGTCGGCGTGGACGGCCACGTCCGCGAGACGTCCGCAGAGCGCCGCGGAGCCGGACACCCCCTAGCCGACGAGGCCCGACCGGGCCCGGGCCCGGTCGCGGAACCACGCACCCGCTCCCACCAGCACCGCCACCCCCACCCCGTACAGGGGCAGCCACAGGGTCGTCGTGGACGCCAGGCACTCGGCGACGGCCTTACGGGCCTCGTCCTGCTGCACGAACGCCAGGGCCGCGCCGTCGCTGCCGGCCAGGTTCCCCAGCGCGGCCTCCACCTGGAGGGCCTCGTACCTGCCCCGCAACACGCACTCGCTGCGCGTGCCCGGCATCGGGAACAGCCAGGCCCGGCGCTGTAGGAGGGGGGCCAGTGCGACCGCCACGCACAGGCCGACGACCAGCGCGTAAGCGACCAGGCCGCGCATGTACGGCGAGCGGAAGGCGGGCGTCCACTGCGCCCGGCGCTGGAAGGCGAGCATCACCGCGAGCAGCGTCACCCCGATGAACGTGGCGAACCACTGCCACGAACCCTGGGCGAGCGCGAACGTGAGCACCGCGGCGAGTCCGATGCCGATGACCCCGGGAGCGGGAATGCCGTCGCCCGCTGCGGCGGGCGCCGGCCTCGTGGTCAGTCGGGGGCTGGGATCACTCACAGGCCTCTCCTGCAGGAGGGAGGCACCAGCATGCGCCGCGGGGCGCCGGGGCCCCGGGCGCCATGCCGTACGGGTCCTGCGCCCCGCCCGGATGGCCGCGGGCCGCGGGAGCGCGTCCCCGCCGGGAGGCGAGAGCCGGTCCGGTGCGTGCACGCTGGAGGGGAAGCCCCGCCGAGCGCCGCTCGGCGCCGTTCCCACACGGCTCGGGCACCGCATGAGCCGGGCCGCGTGACCAACGCGGAAAGCAGGTGCGACCCATGCGTACGTCGACCCGCGTCGCCGGTGTCCTCGCCGGCCTGACCCTCACGCTCGGCGGCACACTCGCCGCCCCCGCCGCCCTGGCGGACATCCCGGCCTGCACGAACATGGCCGCCCAGGCCGGCGCCACCGGCGACGTCGCGACGGCGTGCCGCCTCGGCGTGAGCGGCGACCTCCAAGGCTGTGTGAGCGGGCTGACCGCGGCCGGAGTGGCGGGGGGCGCCGCGAACGGCGCCTGCCGACTGGCCGCCCAGGAACCCCGCTAGAGCGAAACCGCACCCGCTGCCGAGGCGCTTCCGGTATCCGATCGGGCTCCTCAGGCGGGTACGAACGATGACATTCAGTGAGATTCGGGCGCCCCTGGGGTGAGCCGCCCCATAGGGCCCACGTCACATACGAACCGGGATAGTAGCTCCTGCCACCCCGATATCGCTGCCGTTGCGTCGGCTCCCACCTGCACGGATCGTGCCTTGCCCGGCACAGGGTCGTGCGGCCCGCTCTGCGAGGGCCGCTAGTAGGACGGCTCGTTGCCAGGGGGTCGGGGCGTCGGTAGAACTGGATGAGTCGCCAGGCGGCACGGGTACTCACCCGCCGCCGACGAACCCCTCTCCACCTGCGTGAGGGCTCACGCATGCCTCCGGCATGCAGCGACCGCCCTTGTCCCCTGTGGAAGGTTCATCCGTGTCGAACTCCGTCATCCATGAACTCCCGCTACGGCAGCCCCGTCGGCGCCTGGAACTTCTGGCAGACCCACCACTGGTACTAAGCCACCAGTGACCGCCTGACGGCGCAAGCAGACGCACGAGAACGCCCGGCCGGGACATCCCGGCCGGGCGCTTTCGCGTACACGGCGGAGAAAACCCTTCGGAGTCGTCCCGCCGAGCCGCGTACGCTCGGCCGCATGCCCCGCTCTTCGAATAAGGCCCGCCTGCTCGTCGCCGACGGGCGCACCTACATGTGGACGGTCCGCCACGGCCACCACGTGCTGGAAAACCGCGGCTGCCGCAAAACCCTCACCCTGCACACCCAGCCGGCGGGCACCGGCGGCCTGCTGCGCTTCGTCTTCGACGAGGGCCCCGGCCGGTACGTCTCGGGATTCACCACCGGGTCGGGGGAGGTGGGGGCCGTCGACGGCGGCGCCCTGAACCTGCACGAGCCGGGCACGGTACGGGTCCTGCTCGACGCCGCACTGGCCCGCGGATGGGATCCGGGGGAGAGGCGGGAAGTGAAGGTCGACGGCTGGACCTTCCTCGAGGAAGCGGTCGCCGCCCGGGGCTGAGGCCGAGGCCGCGGCCGTCGCCACCGCGCCCCCGGAGCACCGCCTCGGCTCGGCTCGCCTCCGCTCCCGACCACTGGCGCAGAGTTTCGATCCGTGGTTCCCGCGAGTGGAATCCGAGAAGAATTCGCAACGGACCCCGCGAGGTGTCGAGGATCGGCGCCCGGCTCCGACGTCCCCTGTGCAAGGCAACAGGGAAACCACGAGCGAAGGAGGACGCCATGAAGTACCTCGTCATGGTGCAGGGCTCCCAAGTCGACTACGACGCCTACGGCGGCAAGGGCAGCCCGCAGAGCCCCGCGTGGAGCGAGCAGGACCTGAAGGTGATGTTCGCGCACATGGAGGCGATCAACAACGACCTCGCCGAGTCCGGTGAGCTGCTCGACGCACAGGGGCTCGTAGAACCCTCGCGGACCCGGTTCGTGACCGCCGGCCAGGACGGCCGGCCAGTGATCACGGACGGCCCGTACGGGGAGACGAAGGAGCTGCTCGCCGGGTACTGGGTGCTCGACTGCGCGAGCCTGGAGCGGGTCACCGAGATCGCGGCGCGGGTCGCCCGGTGTCCGCAGCCGGCCGGCGCGCCGGAGCACCCGGTGGTGATCCGGCAGATCGACGAGCGCCCCGAGTCCGAGCTCTTCACCAGCTGAACGTGCACGGACAGGGGCCCGTAGAGCCCGCGGAGACGGTCGAGGACCTGCTGCGCCGGCACGCGCCGCAGGTCCTCGGCGCGCTCGTGCGCCGGTACGGACACTTCGACGCCGCCGAGGACGCCGTACAGGAGGCCCTGCTGGCCGCCGCGCGGCAGTGGCCGGCGGCGGGGACGCCCGCCAATCCGCGCGGCTGGCTGATCCGGGTGGCCTCGCGGCGGCTGACCGACCAGCTGCGGGCGGACGAGGCGCGGGCGCGGCGCGAGGAGACGGCCGCCCGTCTGGAACCCCGCGACACCCGGGCCGCTCCGTCCGACGACGACACCCTCACGCTCCTCTTCCTCTCCTGCGACCCGGCGCTCGCGCCCGCCGCCCGGATCGCGCTGACGCTGCGCGCGGTCGGAGGCCTCACCACGGCGGAGATCGCCCGGGCCCATCTCGTACCGGAGGCGACGATCGCGCAGCGGATCAGCCGGGCGAAGGCGAAGCTCCGTGACCACCCCTTCCACCCGCCCGGCCCGGAAGACCGGGACGCCCGGCTGGCCACCGTCCTCCAGGTGCTCTACCTGATCTTCAACGAGGGCTACACCGCGACCTCGGGACCCACCCTCCACCGCGCCGACCTGGCGCGCGAGGCGATCCGGCTGACCCGGGCGGTGCGCCGCCTGCTGCCCCGGGAGGGCGCGGTGACCGGTCTGCTGGCGCTGATGCTCCTGACCGAGGCCCGCGGTGCGGCCCGTACGGGCACGCACGGCGAGCTGATCCCCCTGGACGAACAGGACCGCGCGCTCTGGGACTCCGAGGCGATCACCGAGGGCACCGCCCTGGTCGAGGAGGCGCTCGCGGAGGGCCCGCCCGGCCCGTACCAGCTCCAGGCGGCGATCGCGGCCCTCCACGACGAGGCGGCACGTGCCGAGGACACGGACTGGCCGCAGATCCTCGCCCTCTACGACCTGCTCGTCGCCCGGGCCCCCGACCCGATGGCGGAACTCGGCCGCGCGGTGGCCGTCGCGATGGTCCACGGCCCCGAGTCCGGCCTCACCGAACTCACCGCCCTGGAACCCCGCCTGAAGGACCACCACCGCCTCGCGGCGGTCCGCGCCCACCTCCTCGAACGCACCGGCGCGACCGAAGCCGCCCGCGAGGCCTACGAGGAAGCGGCCCGCCTCACCCTGAGCACCCCGGAACGCCACTACCTCCGTACGAGGGCGTCCCGGCTCGGCCAGTGACCGCCCGGCGACGCCCGGCGCCTGATCGCCACGGGCCGGCCGGAGTCGACACCGACGATCCGCAACGCCCCCTGCGGCACGTGACGTTGCCGTGTGCCTCACCTCCGGTGTACGGCTTCAGGAGCCGAACGCGGGCGGCCGCCGTGCCGCCGTACGAGGCGGCATTAAGCCAGTCGTGACGTGAAGTCTTGACGCCGGCAAGGCGGTTCAGTTGACTCACGCGGTGTCCTGTCCCGTGGTATAGACCTCGGAGGCGTTTTGTGACCACCGTACGCGTGACACCGGCCCGGCGCCGGCTCAGAACCGCCCTGCTGGGCGTGGCCGGCGTCCTCGCCGGACTCCTCCCGCTCGCACAGGCCACGGCCACGGCCGCCGTCGGGGAACCGCCGCCCCCGACGGCGGTCGACCGTTTCGAGGGCGAGATCCCGTTCGCCGGACCGCCTGCCGAGGGCATCTTCACCTGGGGCAGCGATGCCGACGACCAGCCCCGGCTGGAGCTCCGGGAGCGCGCCGACGCCCCCGAGGGCGCGAAGGTGCTGCACGGTGCGTACGACATCAGCGGCTGGGGCGGCTACACCCACGACTTCGCCTTCGACAAGTCCGCCCACGAGTGGAGCGCCCGCGGCGGCATCCGGTTCTGGTGGTACGGGCAGAACACCGCACCGCTGCCACCCGGATCGGGCTCCCGCGTGCACTTCGAGCTCAAGGACGGCGGGGCCAACGGCGAGGCGTCCGAGCTGTGGACGACCTCCTTCACCGACGACTGGCAGGGCTGGCACCTCGTCGAGATCCCGTTCTCCCGGTTCGAGTACCGCACCGACTACCAGCCGGTCGGCGGCATCGACCACGTGCTCGGGCTGACCGAGATGTGGGGCTACGCCTTCACCTTCCCGGTGGGCCGCGCCGGCGAGTTCATGATCGACGGATTGGAGGTGTACGGGGCCGCCGACCCGGTCGTGCAGACCAGAGTCGTCACCGACACGACCGTTCATCCTGTGAAGGAAGGCGGCTCCGCCGACGTACGCGTATCCGTGGCCACGACCGGCTCCGGACCGCTCACCGAGCCGGTGACCGTCGGCTACTCCACCGAGGGCGGCACGGCGACACCCGGAGCCGACTACCGGCCGGTGACCGGCACGCTCACCTTCCCGGCCGGGACCCCCTCCGGCAGCTCACGTACCGTCACCGTCACCACGACCAAGGACCGGGACGGCGAAACCGCCGAGACCGTACCGGTGAAGCTCACCGTGACCGGGGCCCGGCCGCCCGCCGAGGACCCGCTCGTCGTGATCGACGCGCACGGGCTGCCGTACCTCGACCCGAAACTGCCGGTGCACAAACGCGTCGCGGACCTGCTTGCCCGGATGACCCCGGAGGAGAAGGCCGGGCAGATGACCCAGGCCGAGCGCAACGCGCTCAAGTCCCCCGGTGACATCGCGGCGTACGGCCTGGGCTCGCTCCTGTCCGGCGGCGGCTCCGTCCCCACCCCCAACACCCCCGAGGGGTGGGCGAACATGGTGGACGGCTATCAGCTGCGCACCCGGACGGCCCGACTCCAGATCCCGCTGATCTACGGCGTGGACGCCGTACACGGCGACAACAACCTCGTCGGGTCCACGATCATGCCGCACAACATCGGCCTGGGCGCCTCCCGCGACCCGGAACTGGCCGAGCGGACCGGCGCGGTGACCGCCGCCGAGGTCCGGGCGACGGGCGTCCCATGGGACTTCGCGCCCTGCCTGTGCGTCACCCGCGACGAACGCTGGGGCCGCTCGTACGAGGCCTTCGGCGAGGACCCGGCGCTGGTCACGGCGATGGAGACGGTGATCCGCGGCATGCAGGGGGCGCCGGACGGCCGGGACCTGGACCGCCCGGACAAGGTGCTGGCCACCGCCAAGCACTACGTGGGCGACGGCGGCACCGCGTACGGCTCATCCACCACCGGCTCGTACACCATCGACCAGGGCATCACCCGGGTCACCCGGCAGGAGCTGGAGGCCGTGCACCTGGCGCCGTTCCGGGAGGCGGTCGAACGCGGGGTGGGGACGGTCATGCCCTCCTACTCCTCGGTGGACTTCCCCGGCGATGACGCCGGCCCGGTGAAGATGCACGCCAACGCGGAACTGATCAACGGTGTGCTCAAGGACCGGATGGGCTTCAAGGGCTTCGTCATCAGCGACTGGCAGGCCATCGACCAGATCCCCGGCGACTACGCGAGCGACGTCCGGACCTCGATCAACGCCGGCCTCGACATGATCATGGTCCCGAGCGCGTACCAGGACTTCCACCGCACGCTGCTCGGCGAGGCGGCCGCGGGCCGGATCCCGCAGGCGCGCATCGACGACGCAGTGGCGCGGATCCTGGAGCAGAAGTTCAAGCTGGGCCTGTTCGAGAAGCCGTACGCCGACCGCTCCGGCCTCGGGGCGATCGGCTCGGCCGAACACCGGGCGGTGGCCCGCCAGGCGGCCGCGAAGTCCCAGGTCCTCCTCAAGAACGAGGGCGGCCTGCTGCCGCTGAAGCCCTCGCAGAAGGTCTACGTCGCCGGTTCCAACGCGGACGACCTGGGCAACCAGACGGGCGGCTGGACCGTGAGCTGGCAGGGCTCGTCGGGGCGCAACACCGTGGGCACCACGATCCTGGAGGGCATGCGCAAGGCGGCCGCCGCGCCGGAATCGGTGACGTACTCGAAGGACGCGACCGCGCCGACGGCCGGATACGACGTCGGCGTGGTCGTCGTCGGCGAGACCCCGTACGCGGAAGGCGTCGGCGACGTGGGCAACGGCCACGACCTCCAGCTCTCGGAGGCCGACAAAGCGGCCGTGGACCGGGTCTGCGCGGCGATGCGGTGCGCGGTGCTCGTGGTCTCCGGACGCCCGCAGCTGATCGGCGACCGGCTGGACCGGATGACGGCGCTGGTCGCGTCCTGGCTGCCGGGCACCGAGGGCGACGGGGTCGCCGACGTGCTGTACGGCAAGCGGGCGTTCACCGGCCGGCTCCCGGTCACCTGGCCGAAGTCGGAGGCCCAACTGCCGATCAACGTGGGCGACGCGGCGTACGACCCGCAGTTCCCCTACGGCTGGGGCCTGACCACGCTCGGCGCACCCCCACAGGGCGGCGAGGGAGCACTGCGCGCCCTCGCCCTGGTCGCGGCGGCGGTCGAGCGTACGACCGGGGCCGACTCGGAGGCCGGACGCGCGGTGGCGGACCGGGCCCGGGCGATCGCCGCGCACCGGATCGGCGGCCGCTTCACGCAGGCCTCGTCCAAACCCTTCGCCGAAGCGGACCACCTCCTGATGGCCGGCGACCTGACGGGAGCGGTGGCCGGCCTGACAGCGGCCTTCCGCGCCGCGGCCCGGTAGCGGGGCGAAGCCCCCGCGCTCCGGCGCGGGGGCGGGGCGGGGGCCGGGCGGGGCGGGGCGGCTCCGGCGTTTGACCTTGACACGGTGACAAGGTCTTCACTGCCGTCGAGGAGGTGGTTCCGATGACCACGACGGACCAGGACACGAACACGCCGAGCGCTCTCCGGGCTCTGGAGGACGGCCGCCCGTCGGTGCGGCTGCGGGCGGCGCTGGCGATCGGCTCGACGATCGGCTCGACTCCGGACGCGCGCTCCGTGGAGCGACTCGTGGAACGGTGCGCGGTCGAGCCCGATTTCTCCGTGCGGGAGATGCTGACGTGGGCGCTGACCCGTCACGCGGCATCCATCACGGTCCCACGGCTGATCGACGAGCTCCGCTCCGAGCGGGCGCAGGCGCGAAGCCAGGCACTGCACACGCTGTCCAAGATCGGCGACCGGCAGGCATGGCCGGCGATCACCGGTGCGCTCCTGTCCGACGCCGACGACGAGGTGGCGCGCAGTGCCTGGCGGGCGGCGGTGGTGCTCGTGCCCGAAGGTGAGGAGCCCGGGCCGGCCGGTGCGCTGGCGGCGCAGCTGGGGCGGGGCGGGCGTGACACGCAGCTGAGCCTGAGCCGGGCCCTGATCGCCCTCGGCGAGGCGGCCGCTCTGCCGGCCCTGCGCCCGGCCATGACGGACCCCGACCCCCGAGTGCGTCACCATGCGATGGCCACGGAACGGCTGCTGCGCGATCCGGAAGCCGGATTCGAGTACGCGATCGAGGAGGCCAAGCGCATTGCGGCCTTGCAGGACCGGCCGTGACCGAGTGAGCGGGTGGCCGGGGAGAGTGCGACCTTGACCGGGTTCTCGGTCAGGCCAGGAAGGACAGCCGTACGGTCCGCTGTGGGTTGTCGCGATTGGTGTCGACGAGGACGACCGACTGCCACGTCCCCAAGGCCAGCTCGCCCTGCACCACCGGCAGCGTGGCGTGTGGCGGTACGAACGCCGGGAGCACGTGGTCGCGGCCGTGTCCCGGAGCGCCGTGCCGGTGGCGCCAGCGGTCGTCGGCGGGCAGCAGCGTATGCAGGGACTCCAGCAGATCATCGTCGCTGCCGGCACCCGTCTCGATGACAGCCAGCCCGGCCGTGGCATGAGGCGTGAACACGTTGAGCAGCCCGCTCCGCCCCTGAGCCTCCTCCCGCAGGAACTCCGCACAGGCTTCGGTCAGGTCGTACACGGTCTCCGTGGAGCCCGTCTCGACGGCCAGCGTTCGCGTGGTGAAGGTCTGCGGCACACGAGCATTGTCGTCGGCCGAAGCCGGGTGCACGGGGTACGCCGCGCCACCGGACTCCCCGTACCCCGCAGGAATGAGCAACGAAAGGGGGCTAAGCGCGGAAGGCCTTCCGGAGGAGTTCCGCGAACTCGGCCGGGTGCGTGGTCAGGCCGGTGTGACCGCCGGGGAAGTGCAGGAGTTCCGTGCCCAGCCGCTCGCTCAGCAGAGCGGCCGGACGATAGGGCAATTCGCCCCGTGAGTCCTGGCCGCCGGCGAGCACGAGCCGGTCCGACAGGGCTTCCAGACGGCGGACGTCCGGTGCGTAGGCCATGAAGGCGGGCACGATGCGCCCGAGGAAGTACGGCAGGTTGGCCATCGTCCGCTCGGCCCGGGCCGCCGCCTGGGGCGGGAGCTCGAGCTCGGCCTTCGGCGGCTCAGTGGTGTTGCCGCCGCCCTCCTTCGCCAGGCCGGCGGCGAACTCGGCCATGGCCGGCAGGAGCCCCCGGGTGCGGAACGTCTCCTGCACACGTACGAGGAGCGCACGGTGTTCGGGGGCGTCCGGCAGGACCTCCACCAGCGGCGGCTCGTGTGCCACGAGGCGCTCGACGCGTTCGGGGTGGGCGGTGAGCAGGTGCACCGCGGCGATCGCGCCCGAGCTGGCGCCGAACACCCGGGCGGGCTCGCCGGGCGACAGCAGGTCCAGTATCCGCAACGCGTCGTCCGCGTGCGCGGCCACGCTCTGCTCCGCCTCGGGGTCGTCGAGCGTGCTGCGGGAGATGCCGCGCGGGTCGTACGTCGCGACGCTGTACTCGGCGGCCAGGTCGTCGGCGATGCCGTCGAAGGCCGCCGCGCCGCCCGCTCCGCCGGGGATCAGCAGCAGGAGCGGGCCCTGGCCGCGTACTTCGTAGTGCAGGGTCGCGCCGTTCACGCGCAGGCTGCCGAGGGTCGGGTCGGTCATGAGGAGGCTCCTTCTCCGGACGCGGGCCAGTGCTCCAGGAGGGTGTGGAGGGCGTCGAGGGCGCGGATCCAGGACTGCTGCGGCGAACGCTCGTGCCCGAACCCGCCCGCGGCCTCCAGGGCGACGAACCCGTGGAACGTGCTGCGCAACAGCCGGACCGCGTCGGTCAGGTCGGGCTCGGCCAGTCCGTAGCCGCGCAGCATGCCGTAGGTCAGCTCGACCGCGCGCCGCGGGCCGGGCGCCTGCGCGGCCAGCTCGGGGTCGATCCGGGTCGGGACCTGGGTCGCCGTGTAGCGGCCCGGATGCTGGTGGGCGTACTCCCGCCAGGCGTTGGCGAAGGCGACCAGTGCCTCCTTGCCCGCCCGGCCGGCGGTGGCCTCCGCGATACGGATGGTCTTCTCGTCGGCGGCCAGCAGCGCGATCCGGCCGCGCAGCTCGGCCAGGTTGCGCACGTGCGTGTAGAGGCTGGCGTCCTTCACACCGAGTCGCCGTGCCACCTGCGACATGGTCACCTGGTCGAGCCCGACCTCGTCGGCCAGCTCGGCGCCCGCGACCGTCACCCGCTCCGTCGTCAGCCCTGCCCGCGCCATGCACCCTCCACTTGTTCCTAGGGGTCCTAGTTTTAACCTAGGGCTCCTAGGCAGGCAAGTGGGGAGCGGTGATGAGGGGCACAGGGCCGCCCCGAGCTCGCAGGGCCTCGATCAGCCAGGGCTGGAAGGGGAGGTGCCCGGGGACCACCTGCCAGTCGTTGACGGTCCACACCAGCCGCCAGTAGCGCGCGACGAGCGGGTCGTGTCCCTCCTCCAACCGCCCCGCCATCCATTCCTTCAGCCCGGGCCCGACAGGGCGGCCGAGGGCGGAGGCGAAGCGTGCCACGACGGCATCGACCACCGCCGCGGCCCCCTCGTCCTGCGGATCGGTGCCCGATTCCCTCGCGGCGGCGACCGCCTGGCGGGCGAAGGCGACGAGCTCCGCCGCCGCCCCGGCAGCGACCCCCGGCAGGGCGTCCTCGTCGGCGGGCGGCGGCGCTCCTCGGACGTGAGGCGGATGAGGCGGTGTACGAGAGCCGTCTCCTCGGGGTCGTAGCCGCGCCGGGCGAGGTGCCGCAGCACGCTCTGCCGCAGGCGCAGCATGCGGATCTGGAGTTCGGCGGCGTCGGCTTGGGCGGCGGCGACCTCGGCGACGGAGAGGTCGCCGCCGAGGACGCGCCGGATCGTTGCGAGATCGACGTCGAGCTCTCGCAGGGCGCAGATGGTCCGGAGCCGGATCAGGGCCGCGTCGTCGTAGCTGCGGTAGCCGGCCGGGGTGCGGTGGGTCGGGGGCAGCAAGCCGATGTCGGAGTAGAACCGGATCGTCCGCACCGGTACGCCGGTACGGGACGAGAGGCTGCCGATCGAGTGCGGGGACGTGGTGCCGTTCATGCCGCCCACTCTCCGGTCTCCAGCCGGTGGAGAGTCAAGCCGCGTACGTCCCACCCGGTCCCGGGCCGGGCCCGGCGCCGGTGGTCGGGCAACGGGTGCCCGGCCACCGGCGGTTGGGCTGTGGCGCCGTCTAGTCGGTGGTCAGGGCTTCGAGGGCGGGGACGGTTTCGGCCGGGCTCGGCAGGGCGGCGTTCTCCGCCTGGAGGCGGGAGGCGGCCCCCCGTAGGTCCGGGTCGCTGATGAGGCGGGTCAGGAGCGCGGTGTCGACGGTGTCGGAGGCGGAGCGCAGGGCGGCGCCGGTCGCGGTGAGGGCGTCGGCGTTGGTGAAGTGGTCTGCGCCCTGGGGGAGGACGAGCTGGGGCACGCCCGCCTGGAGGGCGGTGAGCATGGTGCCGGAGCCACCGTGGTGGATCAGCGCGTCGGACGCCGTCAGCAACTCGGCGAGCGGGGTCCAGGGCAGCGGGCGGACGTTGTCGGGGAGGGTGCCCAGGGGGGTGAGGTCGGCGTCGCCGACGGCGAGGAGGAACTCGGCGTCGACCGAGGCCGCCGCTTCGGTCAGCCGGATGATGGCGCGGACGCCGTCCATCTCGGTGAGCACGGTGCCCAGTGTGACGGCGACCCGCGGGCGGTCCCCGCGGCGGAGGAGCCCGGCGGGGATGGTGCCGCCGCCGTTGTAGGGGAGGTAGCGCATCCGCAGGCTGCCCTCGTCGCCGCCGAGCGAGGCGGGAACGATGTCCAGCGCGGTCGGTATGGCGGGCCCTTCCACCCCGTACGTCCCGTACGCCTCGGTGAAGTTCGCGGCGAGCCGGGCGACCATGTCGTGGCCGGAGGTGACGCCGAAATTCTGGATCACCGACGGGATCTTGAGCTTGGCCGCGACGAGCGGGGCCGAGGCCTGGAAGGAGTCGTACACCAGCAGGTCGGCGCCCCAGTTCTCGGCGGTCTCCAGGAGCCCGTCCACGGTGGGCCGGGAGGCCAGCGCGAACCCGCGGGCCGCCATGTCGAGGATCTGGTCCGTGCTCAGGTCCGGGCTGACGTAGCGCGCCTCCTCACCGGTGGACTGCTCGAACACCTCCCGGATCGTACGGCCGTCGCCGATCTCGACGATCGGGAATCCGGCCTGGCGCAGGTGGTTCAGCGGTTGCGAACACGCGAACAGCACCTCGTGGCCGGCTGCGTGCAGCGCCTGCGCGGTGGGGATCATCGGGAACAGGTGACCGGCCGAGGCCGGTCCGGTGAAGAGTACGCGCACGGTGTCTCCTTGCCCATGTGGTCTGTCGGTCGGGGGTGAGTCGTGCAGGCTCGCCCCCGGTGCCGTTCGTTGAACTGGCCCACAGCCAGGCCGTGTTCCCGAGGTGCAACGAGAGGGTCGGTAATCGGACGTTCTGCTAGGGGCCTTGCCGGACAGGGGTGCGATGTGCTCTCGATCGTCCTCCTCGGCACCACCCTGCCCGGCAGCTAGCCTTCGATCAGGGGGGTCAGGCCGTCCAAGAGGGCCTTGAGACCCAGTTCGAAGAGGGCGTCGAGGCGTAGGTCATAGCCCCCTTCGAAGGCTCCGACCGCCTTGGAGAAGGCGGGGAAGCGGCCGGATTCCATCAGAGCGCGGAGGGTCGGGGCGCGGTTTTCCATCCACTGGTCCTCCGACTGGCCGGTGGTCGCCTCGGCGTGGGCCTCCCACTCCAGGTGCACGGCCAGCCCCTGGACATGGCTGTACAGCAGTACGTGGATGTCGAACAGCGTCTCGGGATCGAGGCCGTGGCCGTCGAGCGCGGCCAGCATCCATTCGCCGTGGACCAGCAGGTTGGTTACGAGCAGCGGGCGGGTGAGGGAGCCGAGCTGGGCCAGCCACGGGTGCCGGCGGTACAGGGCCCACAGGGTCCGGCCACCCAGCTCGATGCGGGAGCGCCAGCCCTCCGGGGCGTCCGCGGGGTAGGACTCCTCGCCGAAGGCGGCGTCGGCCATGAGCAGGACGAGGTCGTCCTTGCTGGGGACGTACCTGTACGGCGACATGGCCGCGACACCGAGCCGGGCCGCCACGCCGCGCATGGAGAGCGCGGAGAGCCCTTCCGCGTCGGCGATGTCGATGGCGGCGCGGACGATCCGGTCGAGGGTCAGGTCTCCCTCGATGGCCGGGGCCGGTGAGGCGGATGCAGCGGATGAGGCGGATGAACCGCCTGGGCTGGCTGACGGCCGCCGTCGCGGCGGCCCCACCGGAGCGGGCGCCGCCACGACCGTGCCGGTGCGGGGCCGGGTCTCGACCAGCCCCTCCAAGCGCAGGGCGGTCAGCGCCTTGGCGGCGGTGGCCATCGCGACGTCCCACTCCCTGGCGACCTGACGGGTCGACGGGACCCGGTCCCCGGGCGCGAGTTCGCCGTCCGTGATGCGCCGGCGGATCTCGCCGGCGATGCGCAGATAGGGCGGCTCGCCCTGGGCCCCTGTGGGATGCGTCACGTTCTCTGCTCCTCCCTCTCTGTACTAGCACAGAGGCTAGCAGCCAAGACGCTGAGCGAATCTCAACTGTGCTAGGTCAGTAGGGTCATTTGGCCAGTTGAATGGGGTGTGCGTACAGCGTACGTTCAGTTGTGTTCGGGGCGCTGCCCCAACGCCACGTACACCCCAAGACAAGGAGCCCTCCCATGCGGAACGTTCTCATCTCCGGCGGCGGAATCGCCGGCCCCGTCCTCGCCCACTGGCTGCGCCGGCACGGCTTCGAACCGACCGTCGTCGAACGCGCCCCCGGCCCGCGCGCCGGCGGCCAGGCCGTGGACGTCCGCGGCGTCGCGCTCGACGTGGTCGAGCGTACGGGCCTGCTGGAGCAGGCCAGGAGCGTACGCACCCGGATGCGCGGCATGTCGATCCTCGGCCCCGACGGGCAGGAGCTCGAGCGCTCCACCGAGGCCACCTTCAGCAGCGGCAGGCTCGACAGCGACGACATCGAGCTGCTGCGCGAGGACTTGGTGCGGATGGTCCACGAGCACACCCGCTCGGACGTCGAGTACCTCTTCGGCGACAGCATCACCGCGCTCGCCGAGCACGAGGGCGGCGTGCACGTCGACTTCGCCCACGGGGCGTCCCGCACCTTCGACCTTGTGATCGGAGCCGACGGACTGCACTCGACCGTACGGCGCCTGGCCTTCGGGCCGGAGGAACACTTCGCGCACCATCTGGGCAGCTACCTGTCGGTGTTCAGCACGGACAACTTCCTCGCCCTGGACGACTGGCAGATGTGGCTCCGCGACGGCGACGCGGGCTTCGGCATCATGCCCGTGCGCGACAACACCGAACTCCGGATCGCCTTCGGCTTCGAGTCCGGCCCGCTCACCCACGCCCCCGACGCCCTTCGGCAGCTCGTAGTGGACAAGCTCACCTCCCTGCGCTGGAACGGCACCCGCCTCGCCGCGGCCGCCGTGCAAGCGCCCGACTTCTACTGCGATGCCATGGCCCAGATCCGCTTGGACAGCTGGTCGCGCGGCAGGGTGGCCCTGCTCGGAGACGCCGGTTACTGCCCCTCCCCGCTCTCGGGGCAGGGCACCAGCATCGCCCTCGTCGGTGCGTACGTACTGGCCGACTGCCTCGCCCGGGCAGCCCGGGCGCAGAGCGGCCACACCGCCGCGTACGCCGACTACGAGCGGCGCATGCGGCCCTTCGTCACCCTCAACCAGGCTCTGGCCACGGAGAATCCCGGCGGGCCCGCCTCGGAGGCGTCCGTCGAGCACGCCAAGAACGCCATGTCGCTGGACGATTGATCCAGTGCCGCTCGGGGACCGGGCCGGGGCCGTTGGACGGGCCCGCGCGCATGGCCGATCATGGCCTGATGCTGCTCCGTACGTACGAGGCCGATGTGTTCGAGAGCTCCAGGGGCCGCCTGGAGGCGATCGCCTACAGGCTGCTGGGGTCGGCCGGCGATGCCGAGGACGCGGTACAGGACACGTTCCTGCGGTGGCACGCGGCGGACCGGGAGCGGATCGAGATTCCCGAGGCATGGCTGACGAAGGTGGTCACCAACATCTGCCTCAACCAGCTCACCTCGGCCCGCGCCCGGCGGGAAACGTACGTGGGCCAGTGGCTTCCGGAGCCGGTGCTGGCCGGCGACCGGATGCTCGGGCCGGCCGACACCGCCGAGCAGCGCGAGTCGGTGTCGCTCGCGATGCTCACCCTCATGGAACGGCTGACGCCCAACGAGCGCGCCGTGTACGTGCTGCGCGAGGCGTTCGGGTACGCGCACCGCGAGATCGCGGAGATCCTCGACCTGACCGAGTCGAACTGCCAGCAGATCCACCGCCGCGCCAAGCAGCACCTCGCCACCGACCGGGCCCGCGCCGAGGTCGATGCGGCCGCCGCCCGCAAGGTCGTGGAGGGGTTCCTCGCCGCGGCCCTCAGCGGCGACACGGAGCCGCTCATCCGGCTGCTCACCGACGACGCGGTCAGCGTGGCCGACGGCGGTGCCCGGGCCCGGGTCCGCAGGACCCCGGTCATCGGTGCGCTCGGCATCGCGCGCTACCTGCGGGGGCTGTTCCGGCCGGGCCCCGCCAAGCGGGCCTACGTGGGTGGCAGCGCCGCTCTCCATGCCGCCGTCGTCAACGGCGCCCCTGCCGTACTGATCGCGGGCGGCGAACGCATCCTCGGCGTCATGTGCCTCGAGGCGACGCCCGACGGCGTCGAGGCGATCCACATCCAGGTCAACCCCGACAAACTGGAACGCATCGCTCGCCAGTGGGCGGCCGCCGGCCCCCATCACCCCGTCACGGAGATCTGGTGACGCGCGTCACAGTCGATTCCTGTCAGGGATCGCGTGGCTGTCCGGTTCAGGAGGCGAGTCCAACCGGATAGGAGCAAGCCATGAAGCACCGCATCGTCGTCCTGGGAGCCGGGTACGCCGGAGCCGTCACCGCGGGCCGTCTCGCCAAGAGGCTGCACCGCGACGACGTCGAGATCACCCTGGTCAACGGCGACCCCGACTTCGTCGAGCGCATCCGTCTGCACCAGCTCGCGAGCGGCCAGGACCTGCCGCGCCGCCCGCTGCGCGCGGTGTACGAGGGCACCGGCGTGCGGGTCCGGCCGGCCTGGGTCACCGCGGTCGACGCCGACCGCAAGACCGTCGACCTCACCGGCGAGAACGGCGCCGACACCCTCGCGTACGACACCCTCGTGTACGCCCTCGGCAGCACGAACGCCGACCACGCCGTCCCCGGTGTCTCCGAGTACGCCCACAACATCGCCGGGAAGCAGGACGCCCTGCGGCTGCGCGCCCGCCTGGGCGAGCTGGAGCCCGAGGGCACCGTGCTGGTCGTCGGCGGCGGCCTGACCGGCATCGAAGCGGCCACCGAGATCGCCGAGGCGCGCCCGGACCTCCGGGTCGCCATCGCCGCCCGCGACGGCGTGGGCGGCTGGCTCAGCGACAAGGCGCAGCGCCACCTGCGCGTGGTCCTCGAGCGGCTCGGCGTCACGGTCCACGAGGGGGCCGACGTCACGCGTGTCGAAACGGACCACGTGGTAACCGGGACCGGCGCCGGGACCGGCAGCGGCACGGGCGCAGCCGCGGCCGGGCGGCTCCCGGCCCAGGTCACCGTGTGGACCGCGGGCTTCGCCGTCCACCCGATCGCGGCGGCCACCACCCTGGAGGTGTCGGACACCGGGCGGATCGTGGTCGACGGCACCATGCGCTCGGTCTCGCACCCCGATGTGTACGCCGTCGGCGACGCCGCGTTCGCCGAGGGCGCGGGCGGCGCGGCACTGCGGATGGCCTGCGCCACGGCCAACCCGATGGCGTGGCAGGCCGCCGACGCCCTCGCCGCGCGCCTGACCGGCCGCAAAGTCCCCGAGAAGCCGATCGGCTACGCCGCCCAGTGCATCAGCCTCGGACGCCGCGACGGAATCCTCCAGCGCGTGACCCCCGAGGACAGGATGACGTCCACCGTCATCACGGGCCGGGCCGGCGCCCGCATCAAGGAGTTCATCTGCGCGTCCACGGCCTGGACCATCGCGCACCCGACGATGCTCCTGCCGACCCGCCGCCACCGCGTCCTGGCGCACTCGTCATGCAGCGAGGGCGCGGCGGTGGCGACGATCGGTCAGTGACCGCGGATGACCGCGAGCAGGCCGGCGTCGTACGAGTAGCGCTCACCCGCGGAGTGCAGCAACGCCTCGTGCAGCCGTCCGATCTCCGCCCGCGCCAGCCCTGCGTTGCGGAAGCGGATGGTGGTGACTGCTGCTCTGGGGCCGGGGCCGGGGCCGACGGGCCGGAAGCGTTCCCAGACGATGTTCTTCGTCGCCCTCGGCGCGAGTTCGCCGACCACGACGAACTCCTGCAGCAGACCCCAGCGCGTCGGCCTCAGCGTGACCCGGCCCAACTCCTCCCAGGCCGCGTCCCATTCATGGCCTTCACGCATGAAGTACAGCCCGTCACCGGCCACCCGTACGCACCCCGCGTCGCCGCGTGCCATGGCCAGTCCGCCCAAGCCGAACAGCGCAACCGCGACGATGCCCGCCAACGCGGCGGGGAGGGGATGGTCCACGAAGGAGAACACCGCCACACCGAGCGGAACGACCGCGGCGAGCACGGCCGTGATGGCGACGCGCATGTGCCCCATGGAGTACCACACCTCGACGGGCACCCCTGATCCCCGCCCGACAACCGCCCGGACGGGAACCGCATCCACGGCCGCATCCCCCACCGGCACGGCAGGCTGCCAGGGTCCGCCCGGTGGCGGTGGCGGTGGCGGTGGCGGTGGCGGTGGCGGTGGTGGCGGTGGTGGCGGCGGTGGCGGTGGCGGATACGCCGCGACCGTCGCCGAAGGCGCGACGGTCGCCGCACCACCCCCACTCAGCGCGGACAACACCTCCTCGGCGGAAGGCCGCCTCTCCGGCCGTTTGTCCAGGCACGCACCCAACACCGCCCGGAGCCCCTCCGGTACGCGTTCCAGGTTCGGCATCTCGTGCACGACGCGGTAGAGCAGCTCCGCCGCACTGCCCTCGCCGAACGGCATGCGCCCGGTGGCCGCGAAGCACAGGACCGTGCCGAGCGAGAAGATGTCGCTGGCCGTGCCGACACTGCCGCCCTGGGCCTGCTCGGGCGACATGAATCCGGCGGTGCCGATCGCCACGCCCGTCCGGGTGAGCACGGTCGCACCGTTCAGCGCCTTGGCGATCCCGAAGTCGATGAGCCGCGGCCCGTTCTCCGTCAGCAGGACGTTCGCGGGCTTGAGATCCCGGTGCACGAGCCCCGCCCGGTGTACGGAGTGCAGCGCCTCCGCCATGCCCGCGCCGAGCCGCCACACCGCGTCCTCCGCCAACGGCCCGCTCTCCCGCACCCGTTCGGCGAGATCGGGCGCCGGGATGTAGTCGCTGGCCACCCAAGGCGTCTCCGCCTCCGGATCCGCGTCGACCACGGTCGCCGTCCAGAACCCTCCGACCGCCTTCGCCGCCTCCACCTCGCGCCGGAACCGCGCCCGGAAGCCGGGGTCCGAGGCGATCTCCGGCCGTACGACCTTCACCGCCACCCGGCGGCCGCTGCGCGACTCGCCGAGGTAGACCTGCCCCATGCCGCCCGCGCCGAGCCGCGCCGTGATCCGGTACGGGCCGACGGCCGCCGGGTCACCGGCCTTCAACCGCTCCATGGTCCCCCCGAGTGCAATCGCCTACGGGAGAACCTAGAGCCCGCCCCCACCCGGTGTCAGCCGAGCGCCGGCCTGCATCCGGCCTGCATCCGGCTGCATCCTGCCGGGAGGGGGCGGACCACCACTTTCCAGGCGCTCGGCCCGGCTTTGTAGGCTCCTCCGCATGCCACAGTCCGGAGAACCGCACACGTCGGTGTCGGGAACGCACGTACGCCGAGCCGTCGCCCACTGCCTCGATGCCCTCGAAGGCATCCCCGCCGCCCAATGGCACGAACGGGCCGGGGACTTGGAGTGGACGCGCTGGGAGACCCTTGACCACCTCGCGGATGACCTGCTCACCTACGCACTGCGGTTCGGGCTCGCGCAGCCCATGGGAGTGCCGCGCGTCCCGCTGCGCGTTTCCCGCGATCGAACCGATGGCCCGGCCAACGTCATCTTCGCAGACCGCGAGGCAGGGCCGGAGGGGCTCCTGACCGTCGTGGAGGCTTGCGGCGGACTGCTCGCAGCCGCCGTGGACACCGCGCCCCCGACCACCTTGGCCCCACACGTCTTCGGAGCCTCCGACCCGGAGGGCTTCGCAGCCATGGGCGTCGTCGAGACACTGGTCCACACCCACGACATCACCCAGGGCCTGGACCGATACAGGGAGCCCGCGCAGGACTTGAGCGAGCGGGCCCTCGCGCGCTTGTTCCCCGACGTGACCGTCGTCGGTACCCCGTGGTCGACCTTGCTGTGGGCCACCGGACGCGTCGAGGCGCCCGATCGCTCCCGCCGGACCGACTGGCGCTGGTACGGCGCCCCGCACGGCCGCAGCTGAATCGAACGGCTCTCTGAAAACCATGGTGGCACGCCTATGTGAAACGGCGTTACCTCCAGTAAGTTACCGTCAGGTAAAGCCGCTGCGGCTCGACACTCGGGGGAGTAATGAACCGGAGAACCACTGCTCTGCTGTCCACCGCCATCGTGACCGCCGTCGTCGTCGTCGGCGCGGCGCCCGCAGCGGTGGCCGCGCCCGCTGCCGGTGCCGGGGCGGCCACCGCGGCGCCCGACCCGTTCTACCGGTACGAGGACGGCAGCAAGCCGCTGTCCTCGTACCGGCCGGGCGACGTCCTGAAGAAGCGCACGCTGAACTACCACATCTTCGGCATCCCGACGCCGTTGAAGGCCATCCAGCTGCTCTACCGCACGACCGACGCCCAGGGCAGGCCCTCGGCCAACGTGACCACCGTGGTCCGCAGCCCCCACGGTGACGGCAGCAAGGCGGTGTCGTACCAGTCGTTCTACGATTCCCTCAGCCCGGAGGACGGTCCCTCCCGGGCCATCGCCGGCGGCGTCTCCCTCGGCGGCGTCATCGCCAATGGCGAATCCCTCATCCTGGCGCCGCTGTTGCTCAAGGGCTACGACCTGGTCATCCCGGACACCGAGGGCCAGAACGCCGACTTCGCGGCCGGCCCGGAGTACGGGACCAACACTCTGGACTCGATCCGTGCCGGCATCCGCACCGAGGAGACCGGGCTGCATTCCGGTACGAAGTTCGGCCTGTTCGGCTACTCCGGCGGAGCCATCGCCACCAACTGGACGTCGGCCCTCGCCCCCGCGTACGCGCCCGAGGTGAACGCGCAGCTGGTCGGCTTCGCCGAGGGCGGGCTGCTCGTCGCCCCCGCGCACAACCTCAGGTACGTCGACGGCGCCCTGGCGTGGAACGGGGTGATTCCGATGGCGCTGATAGGCGTCTCGCGCTCGTACGGCATCGACCTCACCCCCTACCTGAGCGCGAAGGGCCTCGAGGTCGTCAAGGATCTCGAACGCGGATCGATCGTCGATGCGCTGGGCCGCCACCCGGGGATGACGTGGAAGGACATGGCGAAGCCGGAGTACAAGGACCCGAACTCCATTCCGCCCTTCGTCGCGGCGGTCAACAAGATCAATCTGGGTCAGGCCGCCACCCCGACCGTCCCGGGGTTCATCGGGCAGGGGAACGCGGGCTGGGCCGAGGGAACGTTCAACAGCCCGCCGGGCATCGGCACGGGTGACGGCGTCATGGTCGCCGGGGACGTACGGGCGCTGGCCCGGCAGTACTGCGCCGCCGGCAACAACTCGATCAAGTACGAGCAGTACGGCCTGCTCAGCCACGTCGGAGCCATGCCGTACTGGGCGCCGCGCGCCATGGCCTGGCTGGACGACCGCTTCGCGGGCAGGACCGCCCCCACCAGCTGCGGCAGGATCCCCGCGGGCAACTCGCTGGAGCCGGAGAAGCCGACCGTCACGCCGTGACCGCTCGGTCCGGTCCGGTCCGAGGCCGTCCGGCCCGATCCGGTTCGTCCGCGACGCGGCGCCGGACCTGGTTCTCCTGGGCGAGGCGGCGCAGCAGCTCGAAGACGGGCGCGCAGATCGCGAAGACGATGACGGCCCGCTCGGCCAAGGCCACCGGGTCTTCGGTGCCCGCCGCCCGCTCCAGGTCCAGATGGGCCACCGACTCGGCCAGCCTCGCGTAGGCGGCGAGCTCTCCGGGGGCGTACCGGGCGTCCAGCCGCCGCAGTTCCTTCAGCGCCGACGTGAGGCCCTGCACGTGCGGTGAGGTGTCGGGTGCCCGCCAGTCCAGGGCGGTGAGCAGCTCCGCCACCTCGGCCCCGGCGGCGGCCCCGGCCTCGGCCTCGGCCCCGGCCTCCTCCTCGGGGCCCGCGGCGCTCTGGGTGGCCATCGGCACCGGAAGGGCGTAGCTCACCGCCCCGAGGGCGCCCTCCGAGGAATGGGCCTGGTCGACGGCCCCGAGCACCTCGCGGGTGGCTGCGATCGACAGACCGCCGAGCGTGGTGAGCGCCTTGATCAGCCGCAGCCGCTGCGCGTGCTCCTCGCCGTACTCGGCCAGGGTCGCGGCGGTCGCCCGCCCCGCGGGCAACAGGCCTTGCCGCCGGAAGTACTTGATGCTGGCGACCGGCACGCCGGTGCGTCGGCTGAGCTCCGAGATCTTCATAGGGCTTCCCTGCTGGTCATGCGGTCCGGTGCCCGTCATCGGCGATTGGACACCACAACAAGATACTGCCACTATCCAGTGACTGGATACCTTGAGTATCCAGCTAGGAAACGCCGCCGCACCGGAGAATCGATGCCCCAGTCCACACACCCCTCCGTGCTCCGCCGACCCCGGCTGTGGATCGGAACGGGACTCATCGCCGCAGTCGTCTCGATGTTGTTCGCCCTGCTGTACGTCGGCGGCAACGTCAACCCCAAGGGCAACCTGCGCGACCTGCCCGTGGCCCTGGTCAACGCAGACAGCGGCGCCGACGCGGGCGGCCGCCACGTCAACATGGGCGAGCAGATCGTCGCGGGCATCCAGAAGGCCGCCAAGAGCGACAAGAGCATCGACTGGCAGGTCGTCAGCCGCGAGGAGGCCGACAAGCGGCTCGGCCGGGGCAAGGTCTTCGGCGCCCTCGTCATACCCCAGGACTTCAGTGCCACGGTGACCGCGCTCGGCGCGCCGCCGTCCGCGTCGCAGTCCGCCCCGCCGTCCGCCCCGCAGGGCAAGGCCACCCCTCCCACCCTGACCGTGCTGACCAACCAGTCGGCCGGCAGCATCGGCTCCTCCATGTCCTCCCAGGCCGCGCAGAAGGCCGCCCACGCCGCCTCCGCCCAGCTCGGCCAGGAGCTCCTCAAGCAGGCCGCGGCCCAGAAGACCCCGCTCCCGACGGCCGCCCAGCTCAAGCTGGCCGACCCCGTGACCGTCACCGTCGCCGACGGCCACCCCGTCGGCTCCCGCAGCGCCCTGGGCCTGAGCGCCTTCTACTACGCGCTGGTCCTCGTCGTCTGCGGCATGCTCGGCGCCAACCTGGTCAACTCCCAGGTCGACACGGCCCTCGGCTACCTGCACACCGACTACGGCCCGGTCCGCAAGCGCGAGCCCGTCCAGCACACCAGCCGCGTCCGCACCCTGGCCGTCGGCATGGCGCTGATGCTCGGCACGTCGCTCGTGATGGGCACCCTGGTCGAGGTCGCCACCGTCAAGATCCTCGACATGGACGCCTCCCACCTCGGCCTGCTGTGGCTCTACTCCGTCGCCACCATCGCCGTCGTCGGCATCGGCAGCCTGGCCCTGTTCGCCGCGTTCGGCACCCCGGGCATGCTGCTGGCCACCATCGTCTTCGTCGCGATGGCCGTCCCCTCCTCCGGCGCGACCGTGCCGCTCCAGGCGCTGCCCGGGTTCTTCCGGGCCCTCGCCGACTTCGAGCCGCTGCGCCAGATCACCGAGGGCATGCGCTCCATCCTCTACTACGGCGCCCAGGCCGACGCGGGCCTGAGCCGGGCCTGGGCCTCGATGGGTATCGCCCTCGTCGCCGCGCTGGTCTTCGGCTTCGCCGTCACCCGTTTCTACGACCGCCGCGGGCTGCACCGCATCCCGCGGCCCGGCGCCGAGTCCGAGGCCCCGGCCCCGGCCGAAACCCCCGGGCTCCCCGGGGCCGAGGCGAACGCCACGGCCTGAGGCGCCCGCCACGGGCACCCTTCCGCAACGGCCCCGGGCCGCAGCCACGCGCTGCGGCCCGGGGCCGTCTCGGTCACGGCACGGGTCCGGTCATGGCACCGGCCCGAGCGTAGTGGGGGCCGGGGGTGCGGTGAGGAGTGCGCGGAGGTCGATGACGCGGTAGCCGCGGGCGCTGATCGCGTCGAGGATCAGTGGCAGGGCCTGGGCGTCGAGCACCTCCGTACCGCCCTCGCGCGCACCGACGTGCATCTGAAGGATCGCTCCCGGGCGCAGCGCGTCGAGCGCCCGGCTCACGGCCCGGTCCACGGTCATGCCGCCCTGGGTGCCCATCCACCCGTTGGTGTCGGTGGTGAACTCGATGTCCGCGAAGCCGAGTGCGTTGACCTCCGTGATGTGCGCGGGGCTGGTCTCGCTGTAGGGGAACCGGAAGAAGGGGGTGAGGGCCCCTCCCGCACCCGCCGTGCGCAGGGCCCGGTCCGCTGCCCGGACTTCATCGCGTCTTCCCGTAGCGGTGAGGTCCCGGAAGTAGGGGTGGCTGTACGAGTGGTTGCCCAGCCCGTGTCCCGCCGCCGCGATGCGCCGGACCACCTGCGGGTATCGGTCGGCGAAGTCGCCGGTCAGGAAGAACGTGGCGGGCGCGCGCCGGCGGGCGAGCTCGTCGAGGACGGGCTCCAGGCCGGCGTCGTTCCAGGCCGCGTTGAAGGTCACCGCGACCACCCGCTCGGGCGTGTGGATCTCACGGTTCTCCGATGCGAACAGCGAC
This sequence comes from Streptomyces sp. NRRL S-244, assembly GCF_000717915.1. Lineage (GTDB taxonomy): Bacteria > Actinomycetota > Actinomycetes > Streptomycetales > Streptomycetaceae > Streptomyces. The sequence goes on along the minus strand of NZ_JOCX01000038.1, from coordinate 16,282 downwards.
CGCAGTCCCTCCTCGTCCGCAGCTGCCGCCTGACGCTGCGGGGCGGCCTCGGCCGGCCTGGCCGCGGGCCCGGGTGCCACCACCCAGAGGACGGCGAACACCCCGGCGAACCCTCTGAAGAGCCGGCGGTACACGAGAGCGCGTACGACGGCGAATGAACGCGTTTCCATGGCACTGACATCGGCCCGCCGGCACCCGCCCTTGAGCCCGCACCCCCTGCTCTACGGCGTGTACGCGCGCATCCCGGGCCGGGAGTGCAGCACGCTTCCTCGATGGGCGCACCGTGCACGCACCCGAGCACCGCGGTGGCCCGATCGGAAGGAGTGCCCATGAGCGGAGGCGAGATGTCCGGGCCCGCCGCGGCCCCGGCCGGCGAACCCGGAACACGCACCGGTACGGGTACGGGTACGGGAAGGGGTACGGGCCCGGCGCCCGTGCGGACCGGGCCCGAACGCCGCGGCCACGCCCTGTACGAGTTCGCCCTGACCGCGACGCTGATGTTCACCGTGGTCACGATCATCCGCTGGGTACTCGATCCGGCCTCCCCCCTCGCCCTCGCCGACCTCCACCTGGCCCTCCTCGTCGTGGGCGCGCTGGCCGGGGCGCTCGTCTTCGCGCTGATCCGCTCCCCGTGGGGGCGTCGCTCGGGTGCGCACATGAATCCCGCGGTCACGCTCGCGCTGTGGCTGCTGAGGGCCTTCCCCGGCCGCGGCGTGGCGGCGTACGTCGTCGCGCAGCTGGGCGGGTCGGTCGCCGGGACGGCTCTGGCCCGCCTGGCCTGGGGGCCGGCGGTCGCGCGGGTCGGCTACGGCGCGGCGGCCGCGGCGCCCTCGTGGAGCGCCTGGGCCGTCTTCGCGGCCGAGGGCGGCTGCCTGGTACTCGTCACGCTGATGATCGGCTTCTTCCTCGTACACCCGGCCCACGAACGCTGGTTTCCCTCGGCCCTGGCGGTTCTCATCTGCGCGGTCATCGCCCTTCTGGGCCCCCTCAGCGGCGGCTCCGCCAACCCGGCCCGCCAGTTCGGACCCCTGCTGATGTCCGGAGCCACCGCCGGCCTGTGGATCTACCTGGCAGCACCGGCCCTCGGGGCCGCCCTGGGCGCTGCCGCCCACCACCTGATCATCCGGGGCGGACCGTTCCGACGGCCGCGGTGACGGCGTCGAAGCACATGGTGGTGCGGGACTGCAGGTCGTACCGGTCCCAGCGCGGCATGGCCGGGTGGTTGGGGTCGCCGGCGCGTATGAACGCGATCCACGCCCCGTGCATGGTCCTGGCGAGGCCGTCCCTGACCTCGGCGTCCATGCCCGCCAGGAACGGCGCGTGCGACCACTTGTCGAAGTTGTCGAAGACGAACGGCAGGTCCAGGCAGTGCGGTGAGCCCAGGCGGCCGTCGTGCGCGGGGGTGGGGAAACCGAACTCGTACGCCCAGACCGGGCGGCCCCGTACCGCCCGCGCTTCCGCGAACGCCAGGGTGGGCTTCCTGAACAGCTCGTCGGTGCTCAGGTCGATGAGCACGTCGATCGGCCGTGCGCCCGGGCGGGCAGCCTCGTACGCCGCGTACGCTTCGGCCGCGCCGTCGCCGAAGCTGTCCCGAGCCCGGCGGATCACCTGTTCCTTGGTCGCCGACGCGTACGCCTCGCCCAGCGCGAAGGTGAAAGCGGACTCTTCCCTGGTCCAGCCGATGAGGACGTCGATGTCCGCGCCCGGACCGTCGAGCAGGTTCAGGGCGGGCTGCCGCGCCGCCGTCCCGCTGTCGAGCACCGGCATGAACGGCGCGGTCCAGTGTCCCCATTCCATGGTGGCCGCGAGCAGTCCGGCGGTGGCCTCGACCAGTCGCGGCCACGGCATGGTGCGCAGTTCGTCCTCGTCCTGCGCGCCGGCGATCTCCAGATAGGCGGCGGTGCGGGCCAGGGACTCGGCAGGCGTGGCGAGGGGCATGGCGAGCGGGACGCTCTGCAGGATGGCGCGGCGGAAGAGCCGGCCGTCATCTGCGTGGCCCGCGAGCGCCGCGGTGGAGAGCGCGCCGGCGGACTGGCCGGCGACGGTGACGTTGCCGGGGTCCCCGCCGAAGGCGGCGATGTTGTCCTGGACCCAGCGCAGCGCGGCGAGTTGGTCCGTGAGCCAGAGGTTGCGGCATTCGGCGCCGTCGTCCGATGGGAAGGACAGCAGGCCGAGCGGTCCGAGCCGGTAGTTGAGGTTCACGACCACCAGGTCGCCGTTGCGCGCGAAGGTCTCGCCGGAGTAGTTGGGCATCGCCCCGGACCCGGAGATGAAGGCGCCGCCGTGGATCCAGACCAGGACGGGACGGCGTGCGTCGTCGGTGCCGGGCGTCCAGACGTTGAGCGTCAGACAGTCCTCGTCGAAGGGTGGGAGGCCGTGGCCGCCCAGGACCGGGTCGCCCGCGCGGACGGCCTGTGGCGAACCGGGGCCGTGCTGCGTCGCGTCGAGGGTGCCGCTCCATCCTTGATGCGGCTGCGCGGGGCGCCACCGGAGGGGTCCGACGGGCGGCGCCGCGTACGGCACGCCCTTGAACACGGCCAGGTCGTCTTCGACGACGCCGCGGATCGGGCCCGAGCGAGTGTTCACGACGGGCGCCGTGCGGTCCTGAGCGAAACCCATCCAGTGCGTCCTTCCAGACCGGGAGCGAGGATCTTGAACACCAAAATATTGCGCACTTATGGCGATCGTCAATATTATTCGATCCCTGGCTGATGTGGAGGGTCGCATGGCGACGTGGCGTATCGGAACGACGAAGATCCACAAAGTCCTGGAGGTGGAGCTGCCGGTTCTTCTCACGGCCGCCTTGCGGACGAACGACACCGCGCTCCTCAAGAGGTACCCGTGGCCCGCTCCCGGCTTCAGCGGGGTGGACGGCACTTTCGTGCTCTCGGTCCACGGGCTGGTCGTGGACACCGGTACGCGCAGGATCCTCGTGGACACGTGCGTGGGCAACGCGCGGGCCTCGGTGCCCTTCCTGCGCATGCTGGACACGGCGTGGCCCGAAGACCTCGCCGCACTCGGCTACCCTCCGGAATCCATCGACACCGTGGTGTGCACCCACCTCCACTTCGACCACATCGGGTGGAACACGCGCCTGGTGGAAGGGAAATGGGTGCCGACCTTTCCGCGTGCACGTCATCTGGTCACACGCGTGGAATGGGACCACTGGGCTCACGAAGCGGATGCGGACCTCCGCGACACGATGCAGCCGTTGATCGACGAGGGTCTCGTCGACCTCGTCGGAACCGACCACCGGGTGTGTGACGGCGTGCGCCTGGAGGCCGCCCCCGGACACACCCCGGGCCAGGTCGCGGTCGTGGTCGAATCCGGTGGGGACCGTGCCGTGATCACCGGTGACCTCGTGCACCACCCGGTGCAGTTCATCGAACCCGATGTGGCGAGCCTCGCCGACACCGACGCGGCGCAGGCCGCCGCCACCCGGCGCGCCTTCGTCGAGCGGTACGCCGACACGGGCACGCTCGTGATCGGTACGCACTTCCCCGCCCCCACGGCCGGCCTGCTCCGGCGCGGCGGTGACGGGGCCGTGCGGTTCGTCGCGGACGGCCTGTTTGGGCCGACCCGTCCGGGCGGGCCGGAGCCCTCCTCCTCGACCTGGACCCGGCCTGCGTCCAGCACGACGTCGAGCGATTCGACTGGTCCTGCGAGCGCCAGGCGTCCGGACCGGACGCGCCGCCCCGAATGCCGGGGCCGCGGCATGCGTGCCCTCGGCATGCCGCGCCGCCAGGGATGCCGGGCGCCGTTACCGTCGGCGGCATGGACGGTGATCGCAGACGTTGGCACCAGTGCCTCCTCGGCGGGGCGGTGTTCGCCGTGTGCATGGCCGGCACCACACTGCCCACGCCTCTCTACGGCCTCTACCAGGAAAAATTCGGGTTCTCCGAACTGCAGGTGACGATCGTGTATGCCGTGTACGCCTTCGGCGTCATCGGGGTCCTGCTGCTGGCGGGCAACGCCTCGGACGTCGTGGGCCGGCGGCCCGTCCTGCTGACGGGCCTCGGATTCGCGGCGGCCAGCGCCGGCTGCTTCCTGTGCGCCACCGGGCTGGGCTGGCTGTACGCGGGCCGGCTGATGTCGGGCCTGTCCGCAGGCCTGTTCACCGGGGCCGCCACCGCCTACGTCATCGAGCTGGGCCCGCGGGACGGCTCCTCCCGCGCCACGTTCGTGGCGACGGCTGCCAACATGGGCGGGCTGGGCTGCGGCCCCCTGCTCGCCGGAGTGCTCTCCCAGTACGCCCCCTGGCCGCTGTACCTGCCGTTCGCCGTGCACCTCGTCCTCGTGGCCGGCTCGGCCGCCGTCCTGCTGCGACTCCCCGAGACGGTACGGGAGCGGCAGCCGCTCACGGCGGTACGGCCGCAGCGTCCCGCTCTGCCCGCCTCGGTGCGGCGGGTGTTCGTGCCCGCCGCGACCGCCTCCTTCGTGGGGTTCGCGCTGTTCGGAGTGTTCACGTCGGTGAGCCCGGCCTTCCTCGTCGAGTCCCTGGGCGTGCACAACCGGGCCGTGACCGGGCTGATCGTCGCGCTGGCCTTCTTCGCGTCGACCGCCGGGCAACTGGCCGCCGGCCGCATCGGGGTCGGCCGGTCCCTGCCACTGGGCTGCGCCACACTGCTCGTCGGGCTGTTGCTGCTCGCGGGCGCCCTGTACTGGGACCTGCTGGTGCTGGTGGTCCTCAGCGCGCTCGTCGGCGGCAGTGGGCAGGGCCTGGCCTTCCGCGGGGCGCTCTCCGCGGTGGCCGGGGCGTCCCCGGCCGACCAGCGCGCGGCGGTCATCTCGATGCTGTTCGTGGTGGCGTACGCGGGCATCTCGGTACCGGTGATCGGCGTGGGCGTACTGACCGGCCCCATCGGCCTGGAGGGCGCCGGACTGGTGTTCCTCGCCTGTATGGCCGCCCTGGTTTCGGCCGCGGCCGTCTATCTGCTCCGCCACCCCGTGCGCGCGCCAGGGGTAGCCGGCCCGTGACCGGGCACCACCGTTCCCCGATCGGGCGATGTGTCGGGCCGGAGCGACTCGAATTCGTCCGTGCGGCGTTACACGACCTGGAGCTTGATCAAAGCCTCGGATCCGCCGGGGCGCGACACAGCCCGTGACCGGGTGCCGGTCGCAGGCGAGGGAGCATGATGTCAGACCTCATTCGGACGTCCACCGGTCGCGAGCGGCTTGCCGCGCGCTGCCGCGATGTGTGCGAGGCACCCGTGTTCGCGTTGGGCGTCATCTCGGTGATCCTCCTCAACGCCGTGCTGCTGGGCGTGGAGACGTACAGCGGACTGTCCGTGGAGTACGGCGTCCTCCTCCACTCCGCCGAGCGGTTCTGCGTCGCGGCGTTCAGCCTGGAGATGCTGATCCGCCTGGCCGCGCACGCCGACCGGCCGAAAGCTTTCTTCCGCGATCCGTGGAACGTGTTCGACCTGCTCGTGGTCTCCTCGGCCTTCGTTCCGTTCCTGCGGGAGAACACCACGCTGCTGCGGCTGCTGCGCCTGGCGCGCGTGCTGCGCACCGCGCAGTTCATGCCGCAGCTGCGGGTCCTGCTGGTCGCCGTCGGCCGCAGCCTGCCCGGAACGGTCAGCTTCCTGTTCGTGGGCGCCCTGATCCTCTACGTGTACGCGATGATCGGCTGGATCTCCTTCGCCGGCCACGACCCGGTGCACTACGGCTCCCTCGGCCGGGCCGGGCTGACCCTCTTCCTGCTGATGACGCTGGAGGGCCTCGGCGATGCCGTTCATGCCGGACTGGCGGTCTCCCCGTTCAGCATCATCTACTACGCCTCCTACGTGCTCCTCGCCTCTTTCGTCCTGGTCAACGTGCTGATCGGTGTCGTCCTCAACGCCCTGGAGGAGGCGCGTGAGATGGAGGCGGAAGAGAAGCGGGCCGAGCAGGCCGCCGCCGCCCGGCAGCCCGCGGGGCGCACAGGGCGGGTGGCGTCGGAGGAAGCGGACGAGCTCCGCCTGCGGATCGCGGCGGTTCGCAGCGCCCTCGACGACATGGAGGCCCAGCTCGACCCCTCGGGCGCGGCGCCGCCGGCCACGACCGGATCCCCCTCGCTGGCCGGGGCGTCGGCAGGCGCCCGGTAGGCGTGCGCCGGAAGACGGGCCGGGAGGAGGCACGGGCTACGGAGGGCGTGGGCCGTCAGGGTGCGACGACCCGGAGGCGGGAGACGTCCGGGTCGAGCGCCCCGCGTACGTGGCCGCCGGGGGCGGCCGCGGTACGGCGGAGGAACTCGACGGCCTCGGAAGTGATGACCTCGCCGGGCAGCACGTTGGGGATACCGGGCGGGTACGCGGCCAGGGTGTCGGCGGACACCATGCCGACGGCGTCCTCGGCGGGTACCACCCGCGCCGGACTGAGGAAGGCCTCGCGGGCCGTGAGCCGTGCGGGGCCCGGGCGCGGCAGCCGCAGCGGTGGCCGCTCGGGGACGTCGGAGCCGGGGCCGGAGCCGGAGCCGGATCCCGAGTCGTTGAGCGGGGACGGCAGGCAGTGCAGGGCCTCGACGAATCGATCGGCGTCCGGCGCGGACCCGGCGCCCACCACGGCGACGATCGCGGCGTCCGTGGCGACTTCGACCATGACCTGGTGGTCCCGGTAGAGCAGCCGCCGCGCCTCGTGCCCGGTGATTCCGCCGACGCGGGTGTCGAGGGCGATGCGCAGCGGGTCGGCGGCCGTGATGTCGGGGAACCGGTGGAAGCCGTCGCTGACCACCCCGAAGCGGCCCAGCGCCCGTACGACTCCCCGTATCTTGTCCGCGGCCTCCACCGAGCCGGTGATCCGGTCGGTGCCCGTGACCAGGGACCGCCGGCCGAGGTCCAGGGAGGCGGTCAGCAGGGCGCTCGCACTGGTCGACTGCACCAGCCGGAAGGCCCGGTCCACGAGGGGTTCGAGCCGGTCCGCGAAGGGTCCCTCGCCGAGGTGCAGCATGGCCGACTGCGTCAGACTGCCGCCGAGCTTGTGGGTGCTGGAGGTCACGAGGTCCGCGCCGAGGGCCAGCGCCCCGTCGGGCAGCGCGGGGTGGAAGCCGAAGTGCGATCCCCACGCCTCGTCGACGATCAGGGGTACTCCGGCGGCGTGTGCGGCGTCCGCGAGGGCCCGTACGTCGGCCACGGCCCCGAAGTAGCTCGGCGAGACCACGTACACGGCCGCGGCGTCGGGGGTCCGCTCCAGGGCCGCCCGTACCTCCCCGGCGGTGACCCCGTGGGCGATGCCCTGGACGGGGTCGACGGACGGCTGGACGAACACGGCGGACAGGCCGGAGAGCACCAGCCCGTCGACGACGCTCGAATGCACGCTGCGCTGCACGACCAGCGTGCGGCCCAGGGCGGGGGCGACCATCGAGGCGATCTGGTTCCCCTGTGAGGCGCCGTTGGTCAGGAACCAGGTGCGCCGGGCGCCCCAGGCGCGGGCGGCGAGCTCCAGCGCCTCGTCCAGCGGGGTGTGCGCGCCGAGGTCCAGGCCGTCCAGCAGCGGCGGGAAGTCGAGGGCCGGCACCTGCATGCCGAAGGCGGCGCAGAGGTCCGAGCCGGGGGCGGCCGCGTGACCGGGGACGTTCAGCCGCAGCCAGTCCCGTCCCGCGTGGGCGAGGAGGGCGTCGGCGTACGGGGCGCGGAGCTGGTCCTGGGCCGGCGGATGGCCCGGGGCCGGCGGATGGCCCGGGTTCGGGGAATGGCCTGGGGGAGCGGTGGTTCGCGTGTTCACACCGGGAGGGTGTCAGCGCCGCAGCCATAGAGGAATGCTGCAGTTTTCTATAGGTCTCCATAGGCTGTCTATATGCTTGAGATCCGCCACCTCCAGGTGCTCCGGTCGATCGCGCAGGAGGGCTCGCTCGCCGCAGCCGCCCGGGCGCTGCACTACACGCAGCCGACGATCACTCACCACCTGGCCGCCCTGGAGGCCCATTTCGCCGCCCGCCTCGTCCAGCGCGGACCGCGCGGCGCGACACTCACCGAGCTCGGCGAAGCCCTGCTGCCGCACGCCGAGGCCGTTCTCGAACGGCTCCGCCACGCGGAGCTGGAGGTGCGCGGACTCGCGGAGCGGGGCATGCGCACCCTCCACATCGGCACCTTCCCGACCGCCGGCGCCCTCCTGCTCGCCCCCGCCGTCAAACGCCTCCACCAGCAGGGCGTCCACATCTCGCTGACCGAGGGAGAACTGCCCCTGCTCCTGCGCGGGTTGAGGGCCCGGGAGCTCCAGGCCGCGCTCGTCTTCTCGCAGCCCGGGGACCGGCTCGACCTGGACGAGGAGTTCGCGCTCCACCCCCTCCTGGCCGATCCGCTGCTCCTGGTGATGCCGAAGGACCATCCGTTCGCGGACCTGGGCCGGGTCCCGCTCGCCGCGCTGCGGGACACCGAGTGGGTGGGCGCCGCCGATCTCCACGACCCGTGCGACCGGCTCTTGTCCTGGGCCTGCGCCCGACACGGGTTCGAGCCCGTCCACGCCATGCGCACCGACGACTACGCGGTGGTCCAGGGCCTGGTGGCCGCGGGCGCGGGCATCGCCCTGGTGCCGCGGCTCGCCCTCGGCACCCCCCACCCGGACCTGGTCCTGCGCCGCCTCGACGGCCCGGACCTCACCCGGGAGATCAGCGTCGTCGTCCTGCGCTCCACCGCGGCCGGCAGCGCTCAAGAGCTGGTCTCGGCGCTCCAGGAGCAGGCCGCGCTGATCACGGACCGCTGGGCGCTCTCGGACGGGTGAACAGCGGCCCGCGAGGATCAGGTCGTGGTCGTGGTCGTCGCGACCGGGGCCGTCCGCAGCGGGGCGAGAGCCGAGGTCCACGCGATGACCTGGTCGAGCATGGCGTTCAGGGAGTTCAGGCTGTGGTCGCCGGGCTTGAAGACGGCGAAGTCCTGGAAGTCGGTGAACAGGGAGAGCATGACCTGCTGGCGTACGTCGGCCATCTGGAGCTCGGCGGCGACCAGGCGCAGTTGTTCGGCGGACCGTGCGCCGCCCGCGACGCCGTAGGAGACCAGGCCGAGGGCCTTGTTGTTCCACTCGGCGTACAGGTAGTCCAGGGCGTTCTTCAGAACACCGGGCACGCCGTGGTTGTACTCGGGGGTGACGATGACGAAACCGTCGTACGCGGCGACGGTCTCGGCCCAGCGCCGGGTGTGCTCGTTCTGGTACTGGCCGAGGGAGGGCGGCATCGGCTCGTCGAGGTGGGGGAGGGCATGGTCGCGCAGATCGATCAGCTCGAAGCCGGCGTCGGTCCGGCGCGAGGCCTGGTCGAGGACCCAGCGCGCCACCTGGTCTCCTACGCGGTTGGGCCTGGTGCTGCCGAGGATGATGCCGATGGTGGGCATGGTTCGGTTCGCCTGCCTCTTCGTGGTGCCGTGCGTCTGCGGGGTTGCCCGGAGTGGTTCGGTCAGCTCGGCACGGCGGCCGACGCCGTGACGGCGGAGGCGAAGTCGGGCTGCACGCCGAGCTGGGCGAGCATGATGCTGAGGCCGACGTAGCAGTTGAACTCCTTGATCCTGCCGTTCTCGACGTACCAGAAGTCGGCCGTGGGGATGTCGAGCTCGGCGCCGGTCGGCCGGACGGTGCCGGCGGGTGTCTCGAACGGCCCGGTGAAGGTGCCCCGGATGGTCAGCTCGACGGTGACGACGTTGCCCATGACATGGAATCGGTGCAGTTCGCGGTGGACGTCGGGGGCGAGCGCTCCCATGAAGGCGACCAGATCGCCAAGGTGCTCGCCGCGGTAGGTCTCGCCGGCGACGACGTTGTTGAAGACGCCGTCCTCGGCGAACAGGTCCACGAAGCCCTGCACGTCCAGGATGCTGCCCTCGGCCGCTCGGTACGCCGCCCGGACCACGGTTTCCGCGTCGGTGTTCATGGTGCCCTCCCGTGATTGAGAGAATCCATTCAAACCCTTGATTGAAATTGTGAGGAGGGGGCGGCCGTCTTGTCAAGCAAGCGATTGAATTCACCGTGGCGCAGGCGCTCAGCGGACCCCTTGGAGCGCCCCGGCCACCACGGGGATGAGCATCCGCTCCACCCGGTCGGCGGGCTCGGCGCCCAGTTCGGCCCCGATGGGTGCCACCGCGAGCCAGTTCAGCATCCCGGCCGCACAGCGCACACGGAAGACGAGCTCCCGCTCGTCGACCGCAGGAAGGTTCGCAGCCAGTACCCGCACCGCCTGCCGTCGGGCCTGCTCGAACTTCCCGGCCAGCCTCTCCCACCCTTCGGGCGGATCGATCCCCACCCGCGCCACGGTCCGTATCACGGCCAGATCCGGCCCCCCGGCCACGAGTGCGCTCAGCATCGGCCGTGCGAAGGCCCCGGCCAGCTCGCTCAGCGTCGCGCTCCCCGCCAGCGCGTCGAGCTCCCGGATCTGCGCGTCCAGGTATCGCTCCAGCGCGTGCTCGATCGCCACATCGCACAGTGCCTTCAGCGATCCGAAGTGGTAACTCACCGCGGCGACGTTGGCTCCGGCGTTCTGCGTGATCTCGCGGAGGGTCACGCCTTCCTGTCCCCGCTGAGCGAGCAGCTCGAGAGCCGCCGCCAGCAGATCGTCCCGCGTTCGCTGACCGGCCTCGCGGCGAAGGTCCGTCTTCTCTGGCCTCACGATAGAACTCAAGCGACTGCTTGACTTCATTGTCAAGTGCTCGGCGAAACGTGACTTCCGGCGCTGAGCGCGACGCCGGGCAGCGGCTCGGCCGCGGCCACTGCCCGGCCCGGAGTCTCAGGCGGCCTCTGAGGTGGCGTGCCCGTGCCCGTGCTCGTGCCCGTGCTCGCAGGAATCGTCGATGCCGTACGTCTCCCATGCCGGGAAGTCGTCCCCGGCCGGTACGGGCTCACCCGGGCCGAGCAGGCACGCGTCCAGGGCTGCCCGCAGGGCATCGGGGCGGAGCCCGGTGCCGATGAAGACGAGTTCCTGACCCGGGGCCGTGTCCGGACCGACGGCGCCCGAGGGTTCGAAGCGGGCCACCGTACCGGCTTGCGACCACAGACCGGTGACCCGGGGGCGGCCGGCGAGGTGGAAGAAGCCCTTGGAGCGCAGGATGTCGCCGAAGGCGCCGCCGTCGATGTCCTCGGTGACGAAGGCGCAGAGACGGCCCGGGTGGAAGGGGCGGTCGGAGCGGAAGACGAGGGAGGAGATGCCGTACTCCTCCGTCTCCGGGACGTGGTCCGCGTTGAGCTCCTTGACCCAGCCCGGAGCCTGCTGGGCCCGTTCGACATCGAACAGGCCGGTGCCCAGGACCTGTTCGAGGGGCACGCGCCCGTGGACGGCGGGGACGATCCTGGCCCCGGGGTTGAGCCGCCCGAGGGCCGCGCTCAGGCGTGCGACCTCGTCCGGTCCGACGAGGTCGAGCTTGTTGAGGACGATGACGTCCGCGAACTCGACCTGGTCCATGAGGAGGTCGCTGACGGTGCGTTCGTCGTCCCCGTACTGGGCGAGTCCGCGCGCGGCGAGTTCGTCGCCGCCGGCGAGTTCCGGCAGGAAGTTCGCCGCGTCGACGACGGTGACCATGGTGTCGAGGCGTGCGAGGTCTCCGAGCGTGGCGCCGTCGTCGCGGGGGAACGAGAACGTCGCGGCGACGGGCATGGGCTCCGAGATGCCGCTGGACTCGATGAGCAGGTAGTCGAACCGCCCCTCGCGGGCGAGGCGGTCGACCTCTTCGAGAAGGTCGTCGCGCAGGGTGCAGCAGATGCAGCCGTTGGTCATCTCGACCAGGCGTTCCTCGGTGCGCGACAACGCCGCCTCGCCGCCGCGGACGAGCGCGGCGTCGATGTTGACCTCGCTCATGTCGTTGACGATCACGGCCACCCGCAGTCCTTCGCGGTTGCCGAGGATGTGGTGGAGAAGGGTGGTCTTGCCGGCGCCGAGGAAGCCGGACAGGACGGTCACGGGCAGTGGGTCGTGGTCGTACGTCGTCATGGGCGGCTCAGCCCTCGGGGCGGAGCAGGCCGCGCTCGTACGCCTTCACCAGGCGCTGCGGCACCTGGTACACGGAGCCGTCGACCGTGACCGGGACGAGCCGGGGAGCCGTGGCCTTCCACTGGGCCCTGCGGTGGCGGGTGTTGCTGCGGGACGTCTTCCGCTTGGGGACGGCCATGGGATCTCCTGAGTGGGTCGGTGTGTTGGGTGAAGAGGAGGGAGGGACGGCGGGCACCGGCGGAGGATCAGCCGCCCGGTGAGGCGGCCTTCGCCGACGCACGCATCCGCCGGGCCTTGGGCCTTACCTGCTGCCGTACGGGAGCAGAGCCATCTCGCGGGCGTTCTTGATCGCGGCGGCGAGCTGCCGCTGCTGCTGGGCGGTGACGCGGGTGACCCGACGGCTGCGGATCTTGCCGCGGTCGGAGATGAACTTCCGCAGGAGATCGGTGTCCTTGTAGTCGACGTACGTGATCTCCGCCGCGTCCAGTGGGTTCGGGCGGCTCGGGCGGGACTTGAGTGCCTTGCCGGGAGCCTGGCGGCGGGCCGTGTGCGTTGCCATGCGTGTTCCTTACGGGTTGCCGGGTTGCCGGGTTGCCGGTTTGTCGGGTGGCGGTCAGGAGACGGGGTCGAGGAGAGGGTCGAAGGCGGCCGGGAGTCTGCGCCACGCCTCGGGTCCCGCCGCGTACTCGGCGTCGGTGAGGAGGCAGGACTCGAGGAGTTGCTCCAAGCCGTGGCGGTCGAGGCCGGGGGAGGTGAAGACGAGGTGCTGGCAGCAGTCGCCGTGTTCGGGATGCCAGTCGAGCGAGGCCGCCGCCCTGCGCATCGGGGGGATCAGCTCCCAGGCGGCGTCCGGCAGGGACGCCAGCCAGGGCCCGGCGTTCTCCACGCACAGGGCGCCACCAGCGGCGTCCCAGGCGAGCAGGGTGTCGGGGCGGTCGGCGAGCCAGAAACGGCCGCGGCTGCGGGCGGCCGCGCAACAGAGGTCCTCCAGCGCCTCGTAGAGGCGTTCGGGGTGGAAGGGCCGGCGGCGGTGCCAGACGAAGGTGGTGACTCCCGCCTCGTCGGCTTCCTGGGGGAGCAGCGCGCAGGCCGGGTGCTGGGCGGCGGCCGCCGTCTCCACGTCGAAACCGGCGAAGGCCAGCCGGGCGAGTTCGCCGGACGAGGCGGGTACCTGCCGGGCGGTCGGATGGAGCTGGGTGAGCAGGGCCCGATCCTCGTCATCGGCCTCTTCGCCGCCGACCAGGGCGAGCACGGGCGCGTACTCCAGCTGCCGGGCCCAGGTGTCTCCGACGGTGCGCCGGTCGGTGGCGGCCGCCGCGAGGCCCGCCTCCGCGAGGTCATCGCCGTTGACGAGGTACGGGAGTACGAGCGCGGGGTCGACCGCGGTGACCACGGCGGTGAGGTCGAGCACGCCTGCGCCGTGTGCGCTGACGACCTCGGCCATCGCCTTGGGCTCCACGGAGTCCCAGAGCTCGACGACGGCCAGCCGGATCAGGCCGCTGTCGGCCAGTCGTTCCAGTTCGGGGACTAGGTCCTCGCGCAGCGCGCAGCAGGCACAGTCGTTCACGAGGGGCGCCGTGCCCCGGGACAGCTCGCCCGAGGCGTCGCGCACCACGCCCCGCACCGTGCCCTGCGCCGCGGTGGACAGGTCGTGGTGGAGGGCGACGCTGCCGGGGACGGCGTGCAGCAGCCGGTCCACGACTTCCTTGCGGGCGTCGCTGTGGAGCCCGCCGACGATGACGACGGGCAGGGTCACGCCGTGCTCCCGTAGCGGCGCTGGAAGCGCTCGACGCGGCCGGCGGTGTCCAGGACGCGGGCGGTGCCGGTGTAGAAGGGGTGGCTCTGCGAGGAGATCTCCACGTCGATGACGGGGTAGGTGTTGCCGTCCTCCCACTCGACGGTGTTGGTGCTGGTCGCCGTGGACCGGGTGAGGAAGGCGAAGTCGGCGGCCTTGTCGCGGAAGACGACGGGGCCGTAGGCGGGGTGGATTCCGGGCTTCATGACGGTTCCTTCAGGCAGGGAGCGGGGGATCAGCGTTCTTCGCGGAAGTCGACGTGCCGGCGCACCACCGGGTCGAACTTGCGCAGCACCATGCGGTCCGGGTCGTTCCGCCGGTTCTTGCGGGTGACGTACGTGTAGCCGGTGCCCGCGGTGGAGCGGAGCTTGACGATCGGGCGTACTTCGTTGCGTGCCATGCCGCTACTATACGGGAATGGAAATCGTTTCCAATAACGTCTCGCTTCAGAGAGAGGCAGGTAACACCGTGTCCGCCCACTGCCAGCTCACCGGCGCCCAGCCGGGCTTCGGCAACAACATCTCCCACTCGCACCGGCGCACTTCGCGCCGCTTCGACCCCAACATCCAGGCCAAGCGCTACTGGCTGCCGAGTGAAGGCCGCCATGTCCGCCTGACCTTGAGCGCGAAGGCGATCAAGACCATCGACGCCATCGGGATCGAGGCCGCGGTGGCCCGGATCCGCGCGCGCGGGGTGAAGGTCTGATGGCGAAGAAGAGCAAGATCGCGCAGAACGAGAAGCGCAAGGCGATCGTCGCGCGGTACGCCGCCCGGCGTGCCGGGCTGAAGGAGGTCCTCCGGCGGCCGTCGTCGACGGAGGCCGAACGGCGCGCGGCGCTGGAGGAGCTGCGCAAGCAGCCCCGCGACGCGAGCGCCACCCGCGTGCGCAACCGGGACGGCGTCGACGGTCGGCCCCGTGGCCATCTGCGGAAGTTCGGCCTCTCCCGCGTCCGCATGCGGGAACAGGCGCACGCCGGCTTCCTCCCCGGAGTCACCAAGTCCTCCTGGTAGCGCCCGCCTGTACGTCCGGCGCGAGCGCGTGGGCCCCGTCTTCGGAGGGATGCGGGGCCGCCTGCGCGCTCGCGCCGCTCCCGAAATGGTCATGTGCCTGACAGCATGAGCGCTGCACCACTCCCATGAACGGCACCACACCACCGAAGGGAGCGATCAGCGCATGACCAAGCCTGAGAGCGCGGGATACGACTACGACGTCGTCATCAGCGGGGCCGGCCTGGCCGGCAGCGCCGCGGCGATCCTGCTCGCTCGACGCGGCGTCCGCGTCGCACTGCTGGAACGCCGCTCGGACCCCGAGGCGTACAAGGTGCTGTGCACCCACTCCATCACGGCCAACGCCTACCCGGTGCTGGACGAACTCGGCCTCGTCCCCGCCCTCGAGAAGGCCGGAGCCGTCCGCAACGAGGCCCGCTGGTACACCCGTTGGGGATGGATCGAGCCGAGGGCCGCGCCGGAGGGCCCCGAGCTGCCGTACGCGTACAACGTCCGGCGCAGCACCCTCGACCCGTTGATCAGGTCGCGTGCGGCGGAAACCCCCGGCGTCGATCTGCTCCTCGGCCACCACGTGACCGGGCTGGTCCGGGAAGGCGGGCGAACGGCGGGGGTGCGCGCCTCGACACCGCAGGGCGACCGCGAGATCCGGGCCCGTCTGGTCGTCGGCGCCGATGGCAAGGACTCGGCCGTGGCGAAGATCGCCGGGATACCTGTCCGGCAGTACGAAAACACGCGGTTCGGGTATCTCGCGCACTTCCGCAACCTCCCGCTGCACGGCGGGATCGGCCAGGCGTGGTTCCTCGAGCCCGACATGGCGTACGCGTTTCCCAACGACGACGGGGTGACGGTCCTCGCGGTGCTCCCGGACAAGAAGCGGCTGCCGGCCTTCCGGGAAGACCTGGAGGGCAGCTTCTTCGAGTTCGTCCGCGGCCTGCCCGAGGCGCCGCCCATCGACTCGGCCGAACGCATCACGAAGATCACCGGTACGGTCAACTACCCGCTTCACACCCGCAAGCCCACCGCACCCGGCGTCGCGCTCATCGGCGACGCCGCCCTGACCAGCGATCCCCTGTGGGGAGTGGGATGCGGATGGGCCCTCCAGTCCGCGCAATGGCTGACCGAGGCGGTGGCCCCGGCCGCAGCCGGCCGGGGCGACCTCGACACGTCGCTCGTGGCGTACGGACGCAGACACCGGCGCCGGCTGCTCGGTCACCAGTCCATGGCCGTCGACTTCGCCAAGGCCCGCCCGTTCAATCCTGTGGAACGGCTGGTGTTCTCGGCGGCAGCGCGCGATGAAGCGGTGGCGCGGCACATGCATCTGTTCGCACAACGCCTGATCGGTCCGCTGCGCTTCCTGAACCCCGTGGCGCTGGCCAAGGCTTCGGCCGTCAACATCAAGCACCGCAAGGCGGCTTCGCCGCCTGCGGACCTGTCCCGCACAGAGTCATGACGGGTCGGCCGCGGTGGCCCGTGGACGAGCTCGTGGGCGGCGACTCGATCAGTTCTTGACCAGGAGGCCGCGGTTGCGCAGGACGTGGCGTTCGATGGGGCTGAAGATGAGGAGGTCGATGGCGATGCCGACGACGAGGATGAGGGTGATGG
>NZ_JOCX01000037.1 GCF_000717915.1 Streptomyces sp. NRRL S-244 | reverse complement strand
AACCTCATCCACCGAAGTGGACGGGGTATCAACTTCTGGCGTTGATTTTTGGCACGCTGTTGAGTTCTCAAGGAACGGACGCTTCCTTTGTACTCACCCGCAGTAATATTTACTGGGGCTTTCCTCCGGGCTTCGTTCTTCGTTTCCAACTCTACCAGATCATTTCTTCGTCGTTTCCGACTTGGATTTGAATTCGGTGACCGTTGGGGGTCTTTGCCTTTCGGCGTTCCACCACTTTAGCGCTTATCCCTTGCGACTCATAATCGAGCCGCCGGATTCGAATTCGGGCATGCCAAAATCGACCCCGCCAGGGGAACGTCGTAGGTAGTGGGTTGGCCGCCCCGGGGGTCTGCTGATGGCAGTGCCCCGTTCAAGCGGCTCGGGCTACGTTAGGCCTCTGCCAAGGCGGAGTCAAGTTGAACGGCGGCGTGGCGCATGGGCGCGATACGGGCTCACCGTCGGGTCGTGCGTGATCCAGTAGCGGTACGGATGATCCGCGCCGGCACCGCCGACTCCCGTGCGCGGGCCGTTGCTCACCAGGTCGGGTGAGGTGGCGGTACCCGTCAGGAGTGCCAAGGGGGAATCGGGGCCGGCGCAGAGGTCTGTGCCGTCCAGGGAACGGTCGACCGCCAGGGCGGTGGCCAGGCGGGCCGGGCCTTTGGCCAGTTCCCGGTCACCTCTGGCGGAAAGTCGACGTTTGCGGGCCAGGTCGGCGCCCACGGTTACCTCGCCCGCGCGCAGCAGCACCCCGCTCGCGTGGCCGGGCGGACCGCACACCAGGTTCAGGCTGAACCACATGCCGTAGATGAAGTAGACGTACGCGTGTCCGGGCGGACCGAACATCGATGCGTTGCGCTGGGTGCGCCCCCGGTAGGCGTGGGAGCCCGGGTCGGCCTCCCCCTCGTACGCCTCCACCTCCGTGATGCGCAGTTCCACGGGGCCTTCGGGTGTACGGCGGACCAGGGTCCGGCCGAGGAGGTCCGGGGCCACGGTGAGGACCGGCCGGTCGAAGAAGGACCGGGCCAGGGGCGTACGGTCGGGGCGCGCGCTCATCCGGTCGAGCGTAGTCCAACGCGCAGATCTGCAACCGGGGCCTAAGGTTCCGCGTTTGTCAGGGTGTACTCGTAAGCGGTAGTCGCACGAGCCTTCAAGGGGAGTCAGAGCATGGGGTTCAAGAAGCTGTTCGCGGCGCTGGGTGCCGGCGGTGCTTCGGTGGACACGATCATCACCGAGCCGAACGTCGTGCCGGGCGGGATCGTCCAGGGCGAGGTCCGCATCCAGGGCGGTTCCGTGGAGCAGCAGATCGAGGGCCTGTCCGTCGGTCTCCAGGCGCGGGTCGAGGTGGAGGGCAACGACCAGGAGTACAAGCAGGACATCGTCTTCACCAAGCAGCGCCTCGGCGGTGCCTTCCAGGTACAGGCGGGCGCCCTGCACGTGGTGCCGTTCGGGCTGGAGATCCCGTGGGAGACGCCGATCACCCACTTCGGGGGCCAGCACCTGCACGGGATGAACATCGGGGTCAGCACCGAGCTGGAGATCGCGCGCGCCGTGGACGCCGGCGACCTCGACCCGATCAACGTGCACCCGGTGCCGGCGCAGCAGGCGATCCTGGACGCCTTCCGTCAGCTCGGCTTCAGCTTCCGCAGCGCGGACATGGAGCGCGGGCACATCCGCGGGACCCGCCAGACGCTGCCGTTCTACCAGGAGATCGAGTTCGTGCCCCCGGCGCAGTACCGCGGGCTGAACCAGGTCGAGCTGACCTTCGTCTCGGACGGCCGCGAGATGGACGTCGTGCTGGAGATGGACAAGAAGTCGGGGCTGTTCTCCGAGGGCAGTGACACGTACCGCTGCTTCCAGGTGGGGCTGCAGTCGTACCAGGGGACCGATTGGGCGGCGTACCTCAACCAGTGGATCGCGTCCGTCGGTTCGCAGCGCAACTGGTTCTAGGCTCGGCCCGTTACCGGTACTGGTTCGCGATCAGGAGGTTCAGCAGTGGCCGAACAGAAGAGGGCGCCCCTTCCGCACGATTTCCACCCTCAGGTGCACGCGTTCTCGGTGGAGAGCGCCGATCTCGAGCCCGGTGGGGAGCTGGGCGACGCCCAGGTGCTGAAGGGCGGGAACGTCTCTCCGCACCTGCGGTGGGAGGGTTTCCCGGAGGGGACGAAGAGCTTCGCCGTGACGTGCTTCGACCCGGATGCCCCGACGGGCAGCGGGTTCTGGCACTGGGTGCTCTTCGATCTGCCCGCTTCGGTCACCGAGCTGCCGGCCGGGGCGGGCAGCGGGAAGTTCGAGGGGCTGCCCGCTGGGGCCGTGCACGTACGGAACGACTACGGCACGAAGGACTTCGGCGGGGCGGCTCCGCCGGCCGGGGAGCGGCACCGGTACGTGTTCACCGTGTACGCGGTGGACCAGGAGAAGCTGGGCCCCGGTGCGGACGTCTCGCCGGCGGTCGTCGGATTCAACCTGCGGTTCCACTCGTTGGGACGGGCGCAGCTGATCGGTGAGTACGAGAGCCCCGCGGGCTGATCGTTCGCCGTGCGTTTGCCCGGTCCTGGTCTAAAGACGACCAGGACCGGGCATTTTTATTGCGTTGTCCCGCGTGGCGCGCGCGGCCAGAGTGGTTGCGGGCCCTGCCGCCGGTGTGGTCGCGGGCCTGCACACGGGAGGTGGGCGAGATGCGGGACACGCTGGTGCTGAATGCGAGCTTCGAGCCGCTGTCGACGGTGACGCTGAACCGGGCTGTGGTCCTGGTGCTCCAGGACAAGGCCGTGGTCGAGCAGTCGCATCCGGAACTGCGTGTGCGCGGCGCCTCCCTGGATCTTCCGCTGCCGCGGGTGATCAGGCTGTGCCGGTACGTACGGGTGCCGTTCCGAAGACATGCTCCCTGGTCGCGGAGGGGGGTGCTGGTCCGGGACCAGCACCGGTGCGCGTACTGCGGCAAGCGCGCGACGACCGTGGACCACGTGCTGCCGCGGGCCCAGGGCGGTGGGGACACGTGGCTGAACACGGTGGCCTCCTGCGCCGAGGACAATCACCGCAAGGCGGCCCGGACTCCGGAGGAGGCGGGGATGCCGCTCCTCCGGAAGCCGTTCGTGCCGTCTCCGGCGGACGCCATGCTGCTGGCCCTGGGGGTGGGGGGCCGTGAGGCGCTGCCCGAGTGGCTGGAGCGTTCCGCCTAGTACGGCCGACGCGGCCGGTACGGCCGGATGACCTCGGGTGCGCTGGGCGACGTATTTCCCGTACGTCGCTCAGCGCAGCAGCAGCTGGACGATTGCGAGCACGCCGACCACGACGATGACCCCGCGGAGCACGGTCGGGGAGAGGCGGCGGCCGACCTTGGCGCCGATCTGGCCGCCGAGGGTGGAGCCGACGGCGATCAGGACCACGGCCGTCCAGTCGAACTCGGCGACGAAGAGGAAGAAGACGGCCGCGATGCCGTTGACGAGGGCGGCGAGGACGTTCTTGACGGCGTTGATGCGCTGGAGGTCCTCGTGGAACGACAGGCCCATCAAGCCGACGTAGAGCACGCCCTGGGCGGCTCCGAAGTAGCCCCCGTACGCGCTGGCGAGCAGCATTCCGGTGAGCAGGGCGGGGCCGCCGTCGGGGTGTCCGGGTTCGGTGCCGGCGGCTTCCTGGCGCTTGCGCAGGGCCGCGGCGAGGCGGGGCTGGAGGACGACGAGCACGAGGGCGAGTCCGATGAGGACGGGCACGATCGTGTCGAAGGAGTCCGACGGCAGGGTGAGGAGCAGGACGGCGCCCGCGAGTCCCCCGACGAGGCAGACGGCGCCGAGCCGGAGGATGCGGCCGCGCTGGCCCTGGAGCTCCTTGCGGTAGCCGATGGCTCCGCTGATGGAACCGGGCACCAGGCCGAGGGTGTTGGACACGTTGGCGGTGACCGGCGGGAGTCCGGTGGCGAGCAGCACCGGGAACGTGATGAGGGTGCCGGAGCCGACGATGGTGTTGATCGTGCCGGCGCCGATGCCGGCCGCGAACACCGCGAGTGATTCCCAGGGGGACATCGAGAGCAGAGACATGGACTGAGCCATCCCCTTTGCATGAGTGAGTCGCCTCCCCGCCATGAAGGTCGAGGGGCCTCACTGATCATGCAGGAGCGGAGGGGCCGGTCAGTCGATGGGGGGCTGTTCGCGGCGCTCGGCGGCGGCCTTGTCGGCCGCGCCGGTGCCATTGCCGCCGTCCTTGCCGGAGTTCTGCGGGTTGAAGCCCGAACCTCCGCCCATGGGGCCGAAGTTGCCCATGGCTCCCGAGAGGCCCTTGAGGGCGTCTCCGATCTCGCTGGGCACGATCCAGAGCTTGTTGGCGTCGCCTTCGGCGATCTTCGGGAGCATCTGGAGGTACTGGTAGGCGAGGAGCTTCTGGTCGGCGTCTCCGGCGTGGATGGACTCGAAGACCGTACGGATGGCCTGCGCCTCGCCCTCGGCCTTCAGTGCGGCGGCCTTGGCCTCACCTTCGGCGCGCAGGATGGAGGACTGCTTCTCACCCTCGGCGCGCAGGATCTCGGACTGCCGGATGATCTCCTCGCGGGAGGTCAGGGTCCGCTCCAGGTCCATGCCGCCGATGATGTTGCGCAGGGTGGTGACGGTGAGCTGCTCGATGGCCTGGATGTAGCTGGCGACCTCGTACGTCGCGGCCCGCGCGTCGGTCACCTGGTAGTAGATGACCGTGTCGATGTTGACGACCAGGTTGTCCTGGGTGATGACCGGCTGCGGCGGGAACGGCACGACTTGTTCGCGCAGGTCGATGCGGTTGCGGATCGAGTCGATGAACGGGACGACGATGTTGAGGCCCGCGTTGAGGGTGCGCGTGTAGCGGCCGAAGCGTTCGACGATGGCGGCGCTGGCCTGCGGGATCACCTGGATCGTCTTGACCAGTGCGATGAAGACCAGAACCACCAGAATGATCAGGACGATGATGATCGATGACATGCGGTTCCCCGTGCCCTTCCGGCTGTCCGTGCTGCCCCGTTGATCGGAGTCTCGCAGACCCCGGGGCCGCGGGTCGGCTCCTTGGCTCAAGCTCGACAAGCTCACATGACGATCGCGGTGGCTCCGTCGATCTCCACGACGTCGACCTGCTGGCCCGGTTCGAAGCTGCTGTCCGCGTCGAGGGTGCGGGCGGACCAGACTTCGCCGGCGAGTTTGATCCGGCCTCCGCTGCCGTCGACGCGTTCGAGGACGAGCGCGCTTCTGCCCTTCAACGCGTCGATTCCGGTGCGGTGTTGGGGCCGCTGCTCGCGGTGGTGGTTGGCGATCGAGCGGACGACGGCGATGAGTGCCACCGCGACGATCACGAAGACCAGGACCTGGGCGACCACTCCCCCGCCGAACGCCGCCGTGACGGCGGCGGCGACCGCGCCGACGGCGAACATGCCGAACTCGGGCATTGCCGTCAGGACGAGCGGAATGCCCAGTCCGACCGCGCCGATGAGCCACCACAGCCACGCGTCGATGTTCACATGGTCATGGTAGGTCGGGCGGGCGCGGTCGGGACAGGGTGCGACGGTGCGCGGACGGGCAGTACGCGCGCGCCCCTGCTAGCGCAGCGGGAGGCCCTGGGCGGTCCAGCGGTCGCTGTCGTTGCGCTCGACGACGAGGGGGAGGCCGAAGCACAGCGAGAGGTTGCGCGAGGTCAGTTCGAGGTCGATCGGGCCCGCGGTGACGACCTTGCCCTGCCGGATCATCAGGACGTGGGTGAAGCCGGGGGCGATCTCCTCGACGTGGTGCGTGACCATCGCCATGGACGGCGCGAGCGGGTCGCGGGCGAGGCGGCCGAGGCGGCGTACGAGGTCCTCGCGGCCGCCGAGGTCGAGGCCGGCGGCGGGCTCGTCGAGGAGGAGCAGCTCGGGGTCGGTCATCAGGGCGCGGGCGATCAGGGTGCGCTTGCGCTCGCCCTCGGAGAGGGTGCCGAACTTCCGGTCGAGGTACTCCGTCATGCCGAGGCGGTCGAGGAAGGCGCGGGCGCGCTGCTCGTCGATCTCCTCGTACTCCTCCTGCCAGGTCGCCGTCATGCCGTACGCGGCGGTGAGGACGGTCTGCAGGACGGTCTGGCGCTTGGGGAGCTTGTCGGCCAGGGCGATTCCGGCGACGCCGATGCGCGGGCGCAGCTCGAAGACGTCGCTGCCGGGCTTGCCGAGGGTGCTGCCGAGGATGGTGGCGGCGCCCTTGGTGGGGAAGAGGTAGCTGGAGGCGAGGTTCAGCAGCGTGGTCTTGCCGGCGCCGTTGGGGCCGAGGATCACCCAGCGCTCCCCCTCCTTCACCGACCAGGAGACCTGGTCCACCAGAGCCCGGCCCTCGCGGACCACGGATACGTCCACCAGCTCCAGAACATCGCTCATGAGCGTGTTGTCTCCCCTTGCAGTCTCGGTTTCGTCTGTGCACCGGTAGGCGCAGCCCCAGGGGAAAACCTACGCCACTCGGCGAGGGGTCCGGGCGCCAGGTTGGCCGCGGGGGCCGATCCGGGGTGATCCGTAAAGTGGGGGAATGCTTTTCGAACCACGTTCAGGGCGGTTGGCCGCCTGGGGGAACGCACTGCTGGCCGGTTTGGTCTCGCCCGACGAGGCCGTGTTGTCGATCGTCGGCGAGGACGCCGTGCACCGGGTGGAGGGGCTGCCGGGCGAATCGGGTCCGGTGGGTCTGACGCTGGCGCTCGGGCGGATGCGGGCGCTGGGGGTGACCGGGCTGCGGGTGGCGCTGCCGGCGCCGGGGCATCCGCTGGGGCTGAGCGGGCCGGCCGAGTTCAACGCGCGGGCGCTGGAGGCGGAGGAGGCGGTGGTCGCGGTGGGCGCGGCGGTGGGTCTGGTGCCGGAGGTGGCCGAGGCGGGGCCGCAGGGGGACGTACACGTCTCGGTGACGTGGCACTGCCTGCCCGTACGGGAGGCCCCGCCGGCGGACGTGCCGTCGCTCGGTGAGGCGGAGCGGGAGCTGGCGGAGGCGCTGCGCGAGGCGACGGTGGTGCTGACCCGGCTGGACGTGGCGGGGTCGGGGCCGGTGGCGGAGGCCGCGCTGTCGGCGTACCGGGCGCGGGCGGAAGCCGGGCGGGAGGTGCTGGCGCCGGGGTACCCGCCGCGGGCGGTACGGGTGCTGGCGCTGGCGCAGCGGGTGGACCTGCTGGTGTCGCTGGCGTACGAGCACGGGCCGGGCGGCGCGGTGGCCGCCTCGGAGATGGCGGCGCGGGCGGAGGCGTTGCGGCCGGTGGAGCGGGTGGCGCGGCGCGCGCTGGTCGCGGCGTACAACTCGGCGGTCGAGGAGCGCGAGCGGGGCTAGGCCGAATCTTTCGGATCATGCCGGGCCCGCGGCGTCCTGGACGCGCCGCGGCCCCGCTTCCCGGGGAGAGGTGGGGGAAGCGGGGCCGGTGCGTGGGGGCGGGTCAGGCGTTGACGCCCGTGTTGCCCCAGACGCCGTTCAGCAGGCCGATCACGGTGACCGTGTTGCCGACCACGTTCACCGGGACGTGGACGGGGGCCTGGACCTGGTTTCCGGAGGCGACGCCGGGCGAGGCCACGGCCTGGCCCTCGGCCGACGCACCGCCGTGCGCCGAGGAGACACCGGCGCCCACGGCAAGGAGGCCGCCCGCGATCACGGTGACGGCAGTGGCCTTCTTGATGTTCTTCACGTTCTTCGTCCTCCAGTACGTCTGCCGCGGCCAGCCGCCGCGGCACGTCATGAAGAACGTTCATCGGACGAACGGGATACGCCATGTGAGGGACATCCACCCGACCGTATGAATTCTCGGATCGGAGCCGGACCGTCCGTTCCGGCCGGGTTCAGTCCGTGATTCCGTGCCTGACCGCCCACAGCGCGGCCTGGGTGCGGTCCGCGAGGTCCAGCTTCATCAGGATGTTCGAGACGTGCGTCTTGACCGTCTTCTCCGACAGGACCAGCGCGCGGGCGATCTCCCGGTTGGACCGGCCGTCCGCGATCAGCGACAGCACCTCCTGTTCCCGCTCGGTCAGGGAGCCGCCCCGACTCGACGATGGCGGTCCCTCCTGCGAGAGCAGGGCCTCGGCCACCTCCGGCTGGAGCAGCACGTGCCCGGCGTGGACGGAGCGGATGGCTCCGGCCAGGGCGTCGGGGTCGATGTCCTTGTAGACGTATCCGGCGGCGCCGCCCCGGAGGGCCGGGACCACCGTCCGCTGCTCGGTGAAGCTGGTGACGATCAGCACCCGTGCCGGGTTCGCGAGCGCGCGCAGCCGGCGCAGGGCCTCGATGCCGTCGGTGCCCGG
This sequence comes from Streptomyces sp. NRRL S-244, assembly GCF_000717915.1. Classification (GTDB taxonomy): domain Bacteria; phylum Actinomycetota; class Actinomycetes; order Streptomycetales; family Streptomycetaceae; genus Streptomyces. Next base: position 38,544 of record NZ_JOCX01000037.1, on the reverse strand, counting down.
CATCTTGACGTCCATGAGGATCACGTCGGGCCGCAGCTCCTCGGCGCGGGCCACGCCCTCCTCGCCGTCGGCGGCCTCCCCGACCACCTCGATGTCGTCCTGGACCTCCAGGAACGTGCGCAGGCCGCGGCGGACCACCTGGTGGTCGTCTACCAGGAGAACGCGGATGGGCGTGTCAGCCACCGGGGACCTCCATCTCGATCGTGGTGCCCGTACCGGGCTCCGAGTGCACGGTGAGGTGGCCGCCGACGCCGCTCGCCCGGTCCCGCATGGAGACCAGGCCGAGGTGGCGTCCGGCCGCGCGGATCGCGGAAGGGGCGAAGCCGCTTCCGTTGTCCGTGACGGTCAGCACGGCTCCCGCGGCCCGGCGGGCGAGGGTGACCTCGACGCGGTCGCCGCCCGAGTGCCGCAGGGCGTTGTGGAGGGCCTCCTGGGCGACCCGGAGCAGCGCCTCCTCCTGGGTCGCCGGGAGGGCCCGTACGCCGTCACAGGTGAAGGTGACGTGCGCGGTGTGGGCGCGGTCGAGTACGTGGACCTGGTCGCGGAGGGTGGCGACCAGGCCGTCCTCGTCGAGGCCGGCCGGGCGCAGCTCGGTCACGGCGGAGCGCAGCTCGTCGGCGGCCTCCGCGGCGAGGGCGGCGACCTGCTGGAGCTCGCCCTTGGCGCGGGCCGGGTCGCGGTCGACGAGGGCGGCGGCCGCCTGGGCGGTCAGGCGGAGCGAGAAGAGCTTCTGGGCGACGGCGTCGTGCAGCTCGTGGGCGAGGCGGGAGCGCTCCTCGGCGATGGTGAGCTCGCGGCTGCGCTCGTAGAGCCGGGCGTTGGTGAGGGCGATCGCCGCGTGCTGGGCGAGGAGGGCGAGGAGCTCCTCGTCCTCCTCGGTGAAGCCGCCGGGGCTCTTCTTGTTCGCGAGGAAGAGGGCGCCGAGGGTCTCCTCGCCGTCGCGGACGGGCTGGCCGAGGAAGTCGGACATCTCGGGGTGGGCGGGGGGCCAGCCCTCGAAGCGGGGGTCCTCGCGTACGTCGGCCAGCCGCTCGGGGCCGTCCTGGTGGAGCATCGCGGCGAGGATGCCGTGCTGGCGGGGCAGCGGGCCGATCCGGCGCCACTGCTCCTCGCTGATGCCGTCCACGACGAACTGGGCGAAGCCGCCGTGGTCGTCCGGGACGCCCAGGGCCGCGTACTCGGCGTCGAGCAGCTGGCGGGCGGAGACGACGATCGTGCGCAGGACGTCGCGGACCTCCAGCCGGCGGCTCATGGCGAGGAGCGCGGTGCTCACGGCGGCGAGGCCGCCGCGGGGGCCGCCGATCACGGGACTACCAGTCATGGGCTCACCGTACTCGCGGCTCTGACCTGCGGGATCGGGCTCGGGCCCTAGGGCTGCGGGCGGGGTGTCCTCCTCCTCGGGGAGGGGGTCGCGGGCTCCGTCTCTGCCCTGGGAATGAGGGCGGCGGCGGGCTTGTGGTCCTCAAGGTGGAGAATTCCGCTACAGATTGCATTGCTGTCGCAACTCATGGTGAGACCGTTACGTGGCCGATGTGAGCCCGCGCATAGGACCCAGGTCACTTACGAAGGCGCCTAGTGGACACATAAGGACCGTGTCAGCGCTGCCACGCCTAGCGTCCGGCCCCGAATTCCCGGCGCGTCGGCGCCCCCTGATCCACTAAGCGGGATCGTACGTCACACCTTTGCCAGGCGATTTTGCCGCCGCTAAGAATTGCTCCCGTCGCACAGCGCCGCGGATCCCGGATCCGAGCGGCGCTTTCCTGCGGCTCCCCGATTCGAAGAGGTTGCTACGCATGTCCAAGACCAGCACCCCCGGCCACAGTCGTCGTCTGACGAAGGCGCACAAGATGTCCTTCGCCGCGTTCGCCACCATCGGCGCCGCCGCCCTGGCCGCCACCGTCGTCCCCGCCGGCTCCGCCGACGCCGACACGACCGTGACTGCCGCCCCCGTGGCGTGGACCCAGGCTGTCGAGGGTGTCCAGGCCAAGACCGTGCAGCACCTCAGCGCCCAGACCAAGCTGGCCACGGACGCCGCGAAGGTCGAGGCCGCGATCAAGGCCAAGGCCGACGCCGCCAAGGCGAAGGCCGACGCCGAGGCCAAGGCGAAGAAGGACCGCGAGGCGAAGGCGGCTGCCAGCCGTTCCACCGTCCGCAAGCCGGTCTACGCGAACAACCTTGACGGCTGGATCAAGGAGTCGCTGGCGATCATGAAGGCGCACAAGATTCCGGGCACGTACAACGGCCTGTACAAGAACATCATGCGCGAGTCGAGCGGCAACCCGCGGGCGATCAACAACTGGGACATCAACGCCCAGAACGGCATCCCCTCGAAGGGCCTGCTCCAGGTCATCAAGCCGACCTTCCTCGCCTACCACGTCCCGGGCACCCCGCTGGACCAGTACCACCCCGTCGCCAACATAGTCGCCGCGGCCAACTACGCCGCCGACCGTTACGGCTCGATCGACAACGTCAACAGCGCCTACTAAGGGCCGCTGGCGTAGCAACCCCCCACGCGCCTCAGGGCGGCACCCGGTATCCGGGTGCCGCCCTGAGGCGTTCGTGCGGGGAGCGGGTCGAGCAGCGGCCGGCCGCTAGTTGCGCATGACCTCGGGCTCGTGGCGGCGCAGCAGCTTCTGCACCGCGAAGCCGCAGGCCACACCGATGAGCAGCAGGATCGTGATGTTCACGCCCCACTGGGCGATGGAGTGCTCCCACAGCGGGTCGGTGTTGGTCGGGTTCTGCTGGTCCCACGGCGGCATGAGCTTGCCGAGGTCGAGCGTGGTGCCCGCGGCGGCGACCGCCCAGCGCGACGGCATCAGCCAGGCGAACTGCTCCAGGCCCGGCGAGTCGTACACCTGGAAGAGGATGCCGGTGAAGACGACCTGGACGATCGCGAACATGACCAGCAGCGGCATGGTCTTCTCGGCGGTCTTCACCAGCGAGGAGATCACCAGGCCGAACATCATCGACGTGAAGCCGAGCGCGGTGACCGACAGGCAGAGCTCGACGGCCGGCGGCATGATCAGGCCCTCGGTGGGCAGGTCGCGCGGGACGAAGCCGATGGCGCAGATGACCACGCCCTGGATGGCCGTGATGAAGCCGAGGACGATCACCTTCGACATGAGGTACGCCGACCGGGACAGGCCGGTGGCGCGCTCGCGCTCGTAGATGACCCGTTCCTTGATCAGCTCACGGACCGAGTTCGCGGCGCCCGAGAAGCACATGCCCACGCAGAGGATCAGCATGATCGTGCCGGCGTCGCCGTTGAACCGGGACGGCGGCTTCGGCGGCGCGAGGCCGAAGGTCGCGGGGATGACCGTGGAGACCACGCCCAGGACCGCGGGCAGGATCAGCATCAGGGCCAGGAAGCCCCGGTCGGACGCGATCACCGAGACGTAGCGGCGGATCAGGGTCCACAGCTGGTCGCCCCAGCCCTGCGCCTTCGGCGGCATCATCTGCTGCATCGGCGGCATGGCGACCTGCTGGGGCGCGACCGCGTCGAGGTCGGCGGCGTACAGCTGGTAGTGCTGCGAGCCCTTCCAGCGGCCGGCCCAGTCGTAGTCGCGGTAGTTCTCGAACGCCGAGAAGACGTCCGCCCACGTGCTGTAGCCGAAGAAGTTCAGCGCCTCGTCCGGCGGACCGAAGTACGCGACCGAACCGCCCGGGGCCATGACCAGCAGCTTGTCGCACAGCGACAGCTCGGCCACGGAGTGCGTGACGACGAGGACGGTGCGGCCGTCGTCGGCGAGGCCGCGCAGCAGCTGCATGACGTCGCGGTCCATGCCCGGGTCGAGGCCGGAGGTGGGCTCGTCGAGGAAGATCAGCGAGGGCTTGGTGAGGAGCTCCAGGGCCACGGACACGCGCTTGCGCTGACCACCGGAGAGCGAGGTGATCTTCTTGTCCTTGTGGATGTCGAGCTTGAGCTCGCGCAGGACCTCGTCGATGCGGGCGGCGCGCTCGGCCTCGGCGGTGTCGCCGGGGAAGCGGAGCTTGGCCGCGTACTTGAGGGCCGTGCTGACCTTCAGCTCCTTGTGCAGGATGTCGTCCTGCGGGACCAGGCCGATGCGCTGGCGGAGCTCCGCGAACTGCTTGTACAGGTTGCGGTTGTCGTAGAGGACGTCGCCCTCGTTGGCGGGCCGGTAGCCGGTCAGTGCCTTGAGCAGCGTCGACTTTCCGGAGCCGGAGGGGCCGATGACGCCGATGAGCGACTTCTCCGGGACGCCGAAGGTGACGTCCTTGAGGATCTGCTTGCCGCCGTCGACCGTGACCGTGAGGTGGCGGGCCGAGAAGGAGACGTCACCGGTGTCGACGAACTCCTCGAGCCGGTCGCCGACGATCCGGAACGTCGAGTGGCCGACGCCGACGATGTCGTTCGGGCCGAGCAGCGCGGTGCCGGACTTGGGCAGCGGCTGGCCGTTGACGTAGGTGCCGTTGTGGCTGCCGAGGTCGTGGATCTCGAAGCGGCCGCCCGCGGAGCGGAACTCCGCGTGGAGGCGCGAGACCTGGAGGTCCGATACGACCAGCTCGTTCTCCAGGGCGCGGCCGATGCGCATGACGCGGCCGACGGCGATCTGGTGGAACGTGGTCGGGCTGCGGTCACCGCCGTAGGCGGGGGCCGCGCCCTGCTGCTGCGGGATGTGCGGCTGCTGCGCCTGCTGGTGAGGCTGCTGCTGCCAGGCCTGCTGCGGCGGCTGGTGGGCCTGTGCCTGGGCCGGGGCCTGGTACGCCGGGGCCGCCTGCTGGGCCGGGGCCTGGTAGGCGGGCGCCGGGGCCTGGTAGGCCGGAGCGGCCTGCTGCGGTACGGCCTGCTGCGGCGCGGCGGCGGCCGCGGCGCTCAGATTCAGCCGCGGGCCGTCGGTGGCGTTGCCCAGGTGCACCGGCGTACCGGGCACGAGCTCCGTCTGCTGGACCCTCGCGCCGTGCACGTAGGTGCCGTTGGTGCTGCCGTGGTCCTCAATGCCCCAACCCCGGCCGTTCCAGGCGATGGTGGCATGCCGCCACGACACCCGGGCGTCGTCGATGACCACGTCTCCCTGGGGGTCGCGCCCCAACGAGTACGACCTGGACGGATCGAGCGTCCAGGTCCTTCCATTCAATTCCAGTACGAGTTCCGGCACTCCAGCCCCACTTAAGTCCCCCGAGAATCCCCCTGACGCCAGGGAGTCCGACGTCAGGGAGTCTAGGGATGGCGAACATCCGGGGGAACTATTTCAGGCCTGCGGCCACATGTGGAATCGGGGCCTTCCCGGGGCGTCTACGCCTGCCCGTTGACGGGGGTGAAAGTCACCCGGAGAGTGAGATACGGGACTTCTCGCCCTGGCTGACCCCGTCCCGCTCGGCACGCACGCTCGACACGCACCGGGGGTACGCATGCGCCGCATTCGTTGGGGAGACGTGGTCCTGTCGGGCATCGCCGCCACCGGCTGGGCCCTCGTCGCCATGGCCGGGGTCGCCGCCCTGGGGCTCCGCCTGTCGGGCGCCGACGCCGCGGGCGGCTCGCTCGGGGCGATGACCGCCGCCGTGGTGGTCCTCGCGATCGGCGGCACGGTCACCCCGTCGGGGGACATGTCCGTCCTCGGGATCACCGGGCCGGGCGCCCCGTCCTCGCTGGACGTCATGCCGCTCGGGGTGGGGCTGGCCGGAGCGCTGGTCCTGGCCCGGATCTTCCTGCGCTCGATCCGGACCGGGGCGCCCCGCGGGGAACTCGCCGCCCGGGCGGCCGCGGTGGCGGTGCTGCTCGTCGCCGCGGCGGGCGGGCTCGCCCGGGCCGGGCACGAGGTGGTCACCCTGGACGGGCCGCGGCTGCCGAGGACGCCGTCGAAGGTGGTGGTCCCGGGGATCGGGGACGTCGGCGGGCTGCTCCCGGACCGCATCGGGGACCTGATCGACACCCGGGCCCGGGTGGGGTTCTCGGTGGAGTCCGGGCCGACGCTGCTGGGCGCGGGGGTGTGGGCGCTGGCCGTACTGGCGGTGGCGCTGCTCGCTTCGCGGCGCGGGCCGGCGGCGTTCGCGCGGCTGCGTCCCGCCGTGTCGGCGCTGGTGACGGCCTTGCTGGTGGCGGTGGCGGCCGGGCTGGCGGCCGCGGTGTGGGCGGCGGCGCGCGACGAGCATCCGGGGCGGGTCCTGGGCGCAGCACTGCTGGGGGCGCCGAACGGGGCCTGGACGGGGGTGCTGCTGGGGCTCCTCGTACCGTTCGACGGCCGGGCCACGGGCACGCTGAGCCGGCTGCTGCCGGATCCGCTGGACGATCTGCTGGGGGTGGGGGCCCGGGAGCCGGTGACGGTGTCCCGGCTCGCGGAGTACGACGGGCGGGTCTGGCTGCTGGTCGCGGGGGTGGGGCTGCTGCTGCTCTGCGCCGGTGTGCTGGCCGCCGTACGGACTCCGGGGCGCGGGATCGCGGCGTGCGCGGTGCGGCTGTCGGCCGTGACCGGGGTGGCGCTGACGGTGCTGGTGCTGCTGACGGGGGTGTCGGTCGACGCGTCGCTGTCGGTGCTCGGCGTCGACGCGGTGGATGCCGGGGTGGAGCTGCGGGGGGACGCGCTCTACGCGCTGCTGCTCGGCGCGGCCTGGGGTGCGGTGGCGGGCGGGGCGGGGGCCCTGCTGGCCGGGGGCCGCCGTCGGCCGCAGCCGGTGCCGGTGTCCGCGGCCGGGCCCGGCGGGGCGGCCGTACCGGCCTCCGAGGCGCCGACGGCCCCGTACCGGCCCCCGCCGGGGCGGCCGCACCCGTACGCCCGTCCGGAGCCCGAGCCCTACGCGGAGCCCGACGGCTCCTGGGACGTCACGATCACCCGGCTGCCCCGGAGGCCCGCCGGCCGGCCGGCGCCGCGCCACCGCCCGCCCCGCCCGCCGTTCACCCCGCCGCCGCCGCCTCCCCCGCCGCCACCGCTGGGGCCGCCGGGCTGAGGCTCCGGGAGGGGAACGGAGCGTACCGAATCGAACACGCTCGGCCACCGCGCCGCCCCGAGGGCCCCCGACACCTCCCCGTCGGCCCGCATTCACCTCGCCGCCACTCCCCCGCCGCCCCCCGGGCGCCCGCGATCGGCGGCGCCGCAGCGCGCTGCGCCGGGAAATGGTTCCGGCAGGTGGGACGGGGGTCCTGGCAGGCAGGACGGGAAGATACGGTGAGGGCACCATGAGCGCTTCGCAGACCTCCGACGTCCCCACCCTCCTCGTCAAGATCTTCGGCAAGGACCGTCCCGGGATCACCGCCGGGCTGTTCGACACCCTCGCCGCCTACTCCGTCGACGTCGTCGACATCGAGCAGGTCGTCACCCGTGGCCGCATCGTCCTGTGCGCCCTCGTCACCAAGCCCGCCGACAGCGGCGAGGGCGAGCTGCGGGCCACCGTCCACAGCTGGGCCGAGTCGCTGAAGCTGCAGGCCGAGATCCTCTCCGGTACCGGTGACAACCGGCCGCGCGGCAGCGGCCGTTCCCATGTCACCGTGCTCGGGCATCCGCTGACCGCCGAGTCCACGGCCGCCATCGCCTCCCGGATCACCGCGACCGGCGGCAACATCGACCGCATCTTCCGGCTCGCCAAGTACCCGGTGACGGCCGTCGAGTTCGCCGTCTCCGGTGTGGAGACCGAGCCGCTGCGCACCGAGCTGGCCACCTCCGCCTCCCACATCGGCGTCGACGTGGCCGTGGTCTCGGCCGGGCTGCACCGCCGGGCGCAGCGCCTGGTCGTCATGGACGTGGACTCGACCCTGATCCAGGACGAGGTCATCGAGCTGTTCGCCGCGCACGCCGGCTGCGAGGCGGAGGTCGCCGAGGTGACCGAGCGGGCGATGCGCGGGGAGCTGGACTTCGAGCAGTCGCTGCACGCGCGGGTGAAGCTGCTGGCCGGGCTGGACGCCTCCGTCGTGGACAAGGTCCGCTCCGAGGTGCGGCTGACGCCGGGCGCCCGGACCCTGATCCGCACCCTCAAGCAGCTCGGCTACCAGGTGGGTGTGGTCTCCGGCGGGTTCACCCAGGTGACGGACGATCTGCAGGAGCGGCTGGGCCTGGACTTCGCCTCGGCCAACACCCTGGAGATCGTCGACGGGCGGCTGACCGGCCGGGTCACCGGCGAGATCGTGGACCGGGCCGGGAAGGCGCGGCTGCTGCGCCGCTTCGCCTCGGAGGCCGGCGTACCGCTGGCCCAGACGGTGGCCATCGGTGACGGCGCCAACGACCTGGACATGCTGAACGCGGCCGGGCTGGGCGTGGCGTTCAACGCCAAGCCGGTCGTCCGCGAGGCCGCGCACACGGCGGTGAACGTGCCGTTCCTGGACGCGGTGCTGTACCTGCTCGGGATCACGCGGGAAGAGGTCGAGGCCGCGGGCCTGACCTGAGCCGTCCGCGCGGACGAGGAGCAGACGAGGAGCAGACGAGGGGCAGACGAGGGCGGGCCCCGGCGGATCGATCGCGCCGGGGCCCGCCCTCGTCCCCGCGTCGTGGCGCTCGTACGCCCGCTCAGTGGTCCTTGGGCGTCCAGTAGTCCAGCAGCGTGCCCACCCCGTGCTCCACGGACTTCCAGGAGCCGGTGAAGGAGACGACGGCCAAGGCCGCGGTCGGGAAGCCGGTGCGGGTCATACGGGCCAGGGTGTCGCCCTCCGCGCGTCCCGAGAGGGCGTCGGCGAGGGCGTGCATGCCCGGGTTGTGGCCGATGACGAGGAGGTCCTTGACCTCGTCGGACGTCTCGTTCAGGAGGGCGATGAGCTCGCCCAGCGAGGCGTCGTACAGCCGCTCCTCGTAGTGGGTCTTCGGCCGGTGCGGCATCTCCTGGACGGCGAGCTTCCACGTCTCACGGGTGCGGGCTGCGGTGGAGCAGAGGGCCAGGTCGAAGGCGATGCCGGTCTCGGACAGCTTCAACCCTGCGGCCGGTGCGTCCTTGCGGCCGCGTTCCGCCAGCGGGCGCTCGTGGTCGGACACCTCGGGCCAGTCGGCCTTGGCGTGCCGGAGGAGGACGATCCTGCGGGGTGTGTCGGCGCTCATGGCTCCCAGCTTCGCATGAATCGGGCCATCGGGCGCAGGGTGTTGGGGGCTCGGCGGCGGTCGGCCGCGGGGCTGGGCCGCGGGGCTCGGCCGTACGGCCCGGTCAGCCGACGACGCGCAGGATCTGCTCGGTGACCTGGAGGATCGCCGCGGCCTCGCCGGTGGCGGCATGGGCCTGGCCGGAGCCGGCGAGGAGCAGCAGGAGGAGGCCGAAGGCGAGCGCGGGCAGGGCCAGCGCCCACCAGTGCAGCCGGGTGCTGGCGCCGTGGACTCGGGGACCGGGAGTGTGTGTGGGGGCCGACATGGCCGCCTCCGTGGGTACGCGGGGTGGGACTGGCTCGCTCTCTTCGAATCTATGGATTCGAAGGTGCGGTGCCCATCCGGGACACACCCCAGTCGACCCTGACCCTGGCCCCCTAAGGGTTGGGGGGTTACCCCTACCCCTGGACGGGTCAGGGGGAGACGACGCTCGCGATGACGGAGATGATCACGGTGACGACCAGCATCGCGCCCAGCACCAGGCCGAGCTTCTTGTGGCTGTTCTGCGGGTTCGGTTCGAGTACGGGCGACATGCCGCTCAGTCTCGCATGCCGCATTCGTCCTCGATCGTGCGGTCCCGGCCGGCCAGGATGCCCAGCGCGACCTGCGGGACCAGCAGGCACGCCATGACGGTGAGCGGCAGGTCCCAGCCGCCGCTGTGCTGGTAGAGGGCGCCGATGAGGAGCGGTCCGGGGATGGAGATGAGGTAGCCGACGCTCTGGGCGAAGGCGGACAGCTTGACCACGCCGGCCGGGGACTTGGCGCGCAGCCCGATCATCGTGATGACGAGGGGGAAGGCGCAGTTGGAGACGCCGAGCAGGAGCGCCCAGGCCCAGGCTCCGGCGGCGGGGGCGAAGTGGAGGCCGGTGTATCCGACGAGGCCGAAGGCGCCGAGGGTGACGGCGATGGCCCCCTGGTTCTTCATCCGGCCGGCCAGGTTGGGGATGACGAAGGCGAGCGGGACGCCCATGACCATGGTGACGGCGAGCAGGACGCCCGCGGTGGAGGCGGAGACCCCGGCGTCGCGGAAGATCTGCGGGAGCCAGCCCATGGTGATGTACGCGCCGGTGGCCTGGAGGCCGAAGTAGCAGGCCAGGGCCCAGGCGGTACGGCTGCGGACGATCTTCGGACCCGCGTCCGCCCGTACGGCCCCGGCGGCCGGGGAGTCCGCGGCACGCTTCTGGCGCCGGGCGGCCGCCGCGACGGGCAGCCAGGGCAGTACGGCGACCAGTGCGAGCACGGCCCAGACCAGCAGGCCCGTACGCCAGCTGCCGCCGAGGGCGGAGGTCATGGGCACGGTCACGGCGGCGGCCAGCGAGGTGCCGAGGGCCAGGGCCATGGAGTACAGGCCGGTCATGGTGCCCACGCGGTCCGGGAACCAGCGCTTGACGATGACCGGGAGCAGCACGTTGGTCAGGGCTATGCCCGCCAGGGACAGGGCGCTGGCGGCGAGGAAGCCGGCGGCGCCGTGCGCGAAAGGCCGGATCAGCAGCCCGGCGGCGACGGCGGCCATGCCGGCGCAGACGACGGCGGCCGGGCCGAAGCGGCGGGAGAGCCGGGGCGCGGTGATGCCGAAGACGGCGAAGCAGAGGGCGGGGACGGAGGTGATCAGCCCGGCGACGGTGCCGCTCATGCCGAGGCCCGTGCGGACCTCCTCGAAGAGGGCGCCGAGGCTGGTGATGGCGGGCCGCAGGTTGAGGGCGGCCAGCACGATGCCGACGATGAGGACCGGGCCGAGCCAGGTGGGGTCCGGCTGTGCTTGCGGGCTCGTGGGGGCGGCGGAACGGGACGGTGCGGGTACCGTGCGCGCGGCCTCGGGCCGGTTCAGGGTCTGGATTTCTTCGTCGGGCATTACACCATCATAGAATCATGGGATGATTGGTTGTCACCCTCGGAGGGTGACAACCCCCTCTCGGACCGGACTCGGATAGGAACCCGCCGTATGCCGCTGACCTCGCCCCGGCGCTCCGCGCTGGTCGACCAGGTGATCGCCCAGCTCCGGAACCAGATCACGTCCGGCGAATGGCCCGTCGGGGCCCGCATCCCCACCGAGCCGGAGCTGGTGGAACTGCTGGGCGTCGCCCGCAACACGGTCCGGGAGGCCGTCCGGGCACTGGCGCACAACGGGCTGCTGGACATCCGCCAGGGCTCGGGGACGTACGTCATCGCCACCAGCGAGCTGGCCGGGGTGATGCACCGCCGCTTCGCGAACGCCGACCCGCGCCACATCGCCGAGCTCCGCTCGACGCTGGAGTCCGCCGCGGCCCGGCTGGCGGCGGAGCGGCGCACCGAGCGGGACCTGGGGCAGCTGGACGCCCTGCTGGCGCGGCGCGAGGAGGCCTGGGCGAGCGGGGACGCGGAGCGGTTCGTGGCGGCGGACGTCGCGCTGCACATGGCGGTGGTGGCGGCCTCGCAGAACGAGGTGCTCATCGAGCTGTACGCGGACCTCGGCGACCTGGTGGCGGACTGGCTGCGCACGGACGTGGGCACGGAGCTGGATCCCGCTGCGCACCTGGACCACGCCCGGCTGATCGAGGCGATCCGGCGCGGGGACGGGGACACGGCGGCGTCGGAGGCGGCGGGCTACCCGTTCGCGTGCCTCGGCAGGAAGTAGCCCTCGCGGAAGGGACCCGGGGGCGGGGCCGCCCGCGAGTCACGGCCGTAGGCGGGTCACGGCCGCCCGCGGCTCACGGCCGCTGGTGGGTCACCCAGGCCGAGCGGACCTCCTTCCAGCAGCGGCTGGTGAGCTCGATCCGGCCGGCCGGTGCCAGGGCGACGGCGGCGCTGTCCGCGTCCACGTCCCACCAGCGGTCGCACTCCACGTGCAGGCGCAGGAGATCGGTCTCCGGATAGCTGTTGAGGCAGGTGGCCGACACCTGCGAGCCCTCGATCACGGTGTCGCAGTCGGCGCCGAACAGCTCCCGGGCGACGGGCGGCCGGGGCCGTACGGGCGGCTCGGCGGGGATCTCGTCGAGGTCGACGGCGGCGGGCTCCACGACGGCCGGTTCCACGACGGCCACCGCCTCCGGACCGGACAGCGCTTCGCCCCCCTCGGACTGCGCGTCGGCCCCCGGGATCAGGAATCCCGTCAGGACCACCGAGGTGACCAGCAGCGATACCGCTCGGCTCCGCCTCGCGCGCACTCCCGTACCTCCTCCCCGCACGAGCCGAGAAGATCCCGGCTCGGTCAGTTTGCAGGCATCTGTCCTGGTTTTCGACTCGGGAAGATCCGGTCGGAGGGCGAAAATCTGATCGAACACCCGGCCTGAATCCCCGCCCCCACCGGCGGATACGGCGACGGCCGCGCCTCCCGGAAGGGAGACGCGGCCGCCGCCGTACGGACGTACGAGTACCTCTACTACCTCTGCCTACCCGTCGGTACCCCGGTCAGGCACCCATCGCGTGCAGGCCGCCGTCCACGTGGACGATCTCGCCGGTGGTCTTCGGGAACCAGTCCGACAGCAGGGCCACGACACCCTTGCCCGCGGGCTCCGGGTCGGTCATGTCCCACTCCAGCATGGAGCGGGAGTTCCAGACGTCGGCCAGCTCGGAGAAGCCCGGGATGGACTTCGCCGCCATCGAGCCGAGCGGACCGGCCGAGACCAGGTTGCAGCGGATGTTCTCCTTGCCCAGGTCACGGGCGAGGTAGCGGCTGGTGGCCTCCAGCGCGGCCTTGGCCGGGCCCATCCAGTCGTACTGCGGCCAGGCGAACTGCGCGTCGAAGGTGAGGCCGACAACGGCCGCGCCCTCCGCCGGGAACAGCGGCTTGCAGGCCATGGTCAGCGACTTCAGCGAGAACGCCGAGACGTGCATGGCGGTGGCCACCGACTCGAACGGGGTGTTCAGGAAGTTGCCGCCCAGGGCGTCCTGCGGGGCGAAGCCGATGGAGTGCACGACCCCGTCGAGGCTGCCGAGCTCCTCGCGGACGAGGCCCTCCAGGCGGGCCAGGTGCTCTTCGTTGGTGACGTCGAGCTCGATCACCTTGACCGGCTTCGGCAGCTTCTTGGCGATGCGCTCGGTCAGCGTGGGGCGCGGCCACGCGGTGAGGATGACCTCGGCGCCCTGCTCCTGGGCCAGCTTGGCGGCGTGGAAGGCGATGGACGACTCCATCAGCACCCCGGTGATGAGGATGCGCTTGCCGTCGAGAATTCCGCTCATGGTGATCAGTGACCCATGCCCAATCCGCCGTCAACGGGAATGACGGCTCCTGTGATGTACGCGGCGTCGTCGGACGCCAGGAAGCTCACGGCTGCCGCGATCTCCTCGGGCTGCGCGTAGCGGCCCAGGGGTACCTGGCCGACGATGCCCGCGCGCTGCTCGTCGGTGAGCACCTTCGTCATGTCCGTGTCCACGAAACCGGGGGCCACGACGTTGAAGGTGATGTTGCGCGAGCCGAGCTCACGGGCGAGCGAGCGGGCGAAGCCGACCAGCGCGGCCTTGGAGGCCGCGTAGTTGGCCTGGCCGGCCGAGCCCAGCAGCCCGACGACCGAGGAGATCAGGACGACGCGGCCCTTCTTGGCACGGAGCATGCCACGGTTCGCGCGCTTGACCACCCGGAAGGTGCCGGTGAGGTTGGTGTCGACGACGGACGCGAAGTCCTCCTCGGACATGCGCATCAGCAGCGTGTCCTTGGTGATGCCGGCGTTGGCCACCAGCACCTCGACCGCGCCGTGCGCGTCCTCGATCTGCTTGTAGGCCTGCTCCACCTGCTCGGAGTCGGTGATGTCGCAGCGGACCGCCAGGACGCCGAGCGCGGTGAGCTCCTGCGGCGGCTCACCCGACCGGTACGTGATCGCGACCTTGTCGCCGGCCTGCGCGAAGGCTCGGGCGATGGCGAGGCCGATGCCCCGGTTTCCTCCGGTGACGAGAACCGAGCGGCTCAACGGATCACCCTTTCGACTAGCTGTCTGAGTACCAAAAACCTATAGGCCAGGTCCCCCCGGCGGAGAATCGATCTCCCACAGGGCCTCGGTACGGGCTCTGTCGAGTCCCTACAGAAAGATGTAGGCACAAGAGCCCCGAGCGCGACATGATCGAGGCGACCGGCCCCGACCCCGGGAGGACTACCGTGCCCCATTCCATCGACGCGGCCTTCACCGCGCTGCCCCTGCGGGCGCTCGCCGACGCGGCGCTCGCGCGGGCCCGCGCGCTGGGCTGCGACCATGCCGACTTCCGGCTCGAACGGATCCGCAGCGCCGCCTGGCGGCTTCGGGACGCCAAGCCCTCGAGCAGTTCGGACACCACCGACCTCGGCTACGCGGTCCGGGTGGTGCACGGGGGCAGCTGGGGATTCGCCTCCGGTGTGGACCTGACCATGGACGGCGCCGCCAAGGTGGCCTCGCAGGCCGTGGCCATGGCGAAGCTGTCCGCTCAGGTCATCAAGGCCGCGGGTTCGAACGAGCGGGTGGAGCTCGCCGACGAGCCGGTGCACGCCGACAAGACGTGGATCTCCGCGTACGACGTGAACCCGTTCGAGGTGCCGGACGCGGAGAAGGCGGCCCTGCTCGCCGACTGGAGCTCGCGGCTGCTGGCCGCCGACGGGGTGGCGCACGTCGACGCCTCGCTGCTCGCCGTCCACGAGAACAAGTTCTACGCCGACACCGCCGGCACCATGACCACGCAGCAGCGCGTACGGATCCACCCGCAGCTCACCGCGGTCGCCGTGGACGCGACCACCGGCGAGTTCGACTCGATGCGCACCATCGCCCCGCCGGCCGGGCGCGGCTGGGAGTACCTGACCGGCACCGGCTGGGACTGGGACACCGAGCTGGAGCAGATCCCCGGACTGCTCGCCGAGAAGATGCGGGCGCCGAGCGTCGAGGCGGGGCGCTACGACCTGGTCGTGGACCCGTCCAACCTGTGGCTCACGATCCACGAGTCCATCGGCCACGCCACCGAGCTCGACCGGGCGCTGGGCTACGAGGCGGCGTACGCGGGGACCTCCTTCGCCACCTTCGACCAGCTGGGCAAGCTCAAGTACGGCTCCCCGGTCATGAACGTGACGGGTGACCGCACCGCCGAGCACGGGCTCGCCACCGTCGGCTTCGACGACGAGGGCGTCCAGGCGCAGAGCTGGGACCTGGTCAAGGACGGCACCCTGGTCGGCTACCAACTGGACCGCCGGATCGCGAAGCTCACCGACCTGGGCCGCTCCAACGGCTGTGCCTTCGCCGACTCCCCCGGGCACGTGCCCGTCCAGCGGATGGCGAACGTCTCGCTCCGGCCGGATCCGGGCGGGCTGTCCACCGAGGACCTGATCGGCGGGGTGGAGCGCGGCATCTACGTCGTCGGCGACCGCTCCTGGTCGATCGACATGCAGCGCTACAACTTCCAGTTCACCGGGCAGCGGTTCTTCCGGATCGAGAACGGCAAGCTGGCCGGGCAGCTGCGCGACGTCGCCTACCAGGCCACGACCACCGACTTCTGGGGGTCGATGGAGAAGGTCGGCGGCCCCCAGACCTACGTCCTGGGCGGCGCCTTCAACTGCGGCAAGGCCCAGCCGGGCCAGGTCGCGGCCGTCTCGCACGGCTGCCCGTCCGCGCTGTTCCGCGACGTGAACATCTTGAACACCACGCAGGAGGCCGGACGCTGATGTCGATTCGTACGAAGCCCCACGAGATCGTCGAGCGGGCGCTGGAGCTGTCCACCGCCGACGGCTGCGTCGTCATCGCCGACGAGGAGTCGACGGCCAACCTGCGCTGGGCGGGCAACGCGCTCACCACCAACGGCGTCACCCGCGGCCGGACCCTGACGGTCATCGCCACCGTCGACGGCAAGGAGGGCACGGCCTCGGGGGTCGTGTCGCGCTCCGCCGTGACCGCCGGGGACCTGGAGCCGCTGGTGCGGGCCGCCGAGGCCGCCGCCCGCGGCGCCGGCCCCGCGGAGGACGCCCGGCCGCTGGTCACCGGGACCCCGGCCTCGCCCGACTTCACCGAGGCCCCGGCCGAGACCTCCTCGGCGGTGTTCGCCGACTTCGCCCCGGCCCTCGGCGAGGCCTTCGCCCGGGCCCGCGCGGGCGGCCGGGAGCTGTACGGCTTCGCCAACCACGAGCTGGTCTCCACGTACGTCGGCACCTCGACCGGGCTGCGGCTGCGCCACGACCAGCCGAACGGCACCCTGGAGCTCAACGCCAAGTCCCCCGACCGGCAGCGCTCGGCCTGGGCCGGCCGCGCCACCCGGGACTTCAAGGACGTGGACCCGACCGTGCTGGACGCCGAGCTCGCCGTACGGCTGGGCTGGGCGGAGCGGAAGATCGACCTGCCCGCCGGCCGGTACGAAACCCTGCTGCCGCCGACCGCGGTGGCCGACCTGCTGATCTACCAGATGTGGTCCGCGGCGGCCCGGGACGCGGTGGAGGGCCGGACGGTGTTCTCCAAGCCGGGCGGCGGCACCCGGCTCGGCGAGAAGCTGTCGCAGCTGCCGCTGACCCTGCGCAGCGACCCGCACGCGCCGGGCCTGGAGTCCGCGCCGTTCGTGATCGCGCACAGCTCGGGCGACGACGCCTCGGTCTTCGACAACGGCCTGCCGGTCCCGGCCACCGAGTGGATCCGGGACGGCGAGCTGGCCCGGCTGACCACGACCCGGCACAGCGCGGGCATGACCGGGATGCCGGTCGCGCCGGGCTTCGGGAACCTGATCCTGGACGGCGGCGGCGACCGCTCGCTGGAGGAGATGGTGGCCGCCACCGAGCGGGGTCTGCTGCTGACCTGCCTCTGGTACATCCGCGAGGTCGACCCGGCGACGCTGCTGCTCACGGGGCTGACCCGGGACGGCGTCTACCTGGTGGAGAACGGCCAGGTCGTCGGCGAGGTGAACAACTTCCGGTTCAACGAATCTCCGGTGGACCTGCTGTCGCGGGCCTCCGAGGCGGGCCGGACCGAGAAGACCCTGCCGCGCGAGTGGAGCGACTATTTCACGAGGGCCGCGATGCCCGCGCTGCGCATCCCGGATTTCAACATGAGCTCGGTCAGCAAGGGTGTCTGACCACCTAGACTGAGCCTTTGGCGTGACGCATTTCCCCATGTGAAGGAGTCGAGAGACCGTGACGGACATCGTCGACGAACTGAAGTGGCGTGGGCTCTTCGCCCAGTCCACCGACGAAGAAGCGCTGCGCAAGGCGTTCGCGGACGGTCCGGTCACCTTCTATTGCGGCTTCGACCCGACGGCGGCCTCCCTGCACGTGGGACACCTCGTGCAGGTGCTGACCGTACGCCGGCTCCAGCAGGCCGGGCACCGGCCGCTGGCGCTGGTCGGCGGGGCCACCGGTCAGATCGGCGACCCGCGGCCCACGGCCGAGCGGACGCTGAACGACCCGGAGACGATCGCGAACTGGGTGACCCGGCTTCGGGGCCAGATCGAGCCGTACCTGTCCTTCGAGGGCGAGAACGCCGCGATCATGGTGAACAACCTGGACTGGACGGCGGGCATGTCCGCCATCGAGTTCCTGCGTGACATCGGCAAGCACTTCCGCGTCAACAAGATGCTGACGAAGGACTCGGTCGCCAAGCGCCTGGAGTCCGACCAGGGCATCAGCTACACCGAGTTCAGCTACCAGCTGCTCCAGGGCATGGACTTCCTGGAGCTGTACCGGCGCTACGGCTGCACCCTCCAGCAGGGCGGGTCCGACCAGTGGGGCAACCTGACCGCCGGTCTCGACCTGATCCACCGCCTGGAGCCGCACGCGAACGTGCACGCGCTGGCGACCCCGCTGATGGTCAAGGCGGACGGCACCAAGTTCGGCAAGTCCGAGAGCGGGTCCGTCTGGCTCGACCCGGAGATGACCACCCCGTACGCGTTCTACCAGTTCTGGCTGAACGTGGACGACCGGGACATCTCCACCTACATGCGCATCCTGTCCTTCAAGTCCCGCGAGGAACTGGAGGCGCTGGAGGCGCAGACCGCCGAGCGGCCGCAGGCGCGCGCCGCCCAGCGGGCGCTGGCGGAGGAGCTGACCACCCTGGTGCACGGCGCCGACCAGTGCGCGGCCGTGATCGCCGCGTCGAAGGCGCTGTTCGGCCAGGGCGAGCTGGCGGACCTGGACGAGGCCACGCTGGCCGCGGCCCTGTCCGAGCTGCCGCACGTACGGGTCGCCGAGCCGGGCCTGGTGGTGGACCTGCTCGCGGAGACCGGGCTGGTGGCGAGCAAGTCGGCCGGCCGCCGGACCGTGAAGGAGGGCGGCGCCTACGTGAACAACACGAAGGTCACCGCCGAGGACGCGGTCCCCGCCAAGGAGGAGCTGCTGCACGGGCGCTGGCTGGTGCTGCGCCGCGGCAAGAAGAACCTGGCGGCGGTCGAGGTCACGGGCTGACGCCCGGGGCCTGACGCCCGAGCGCGGCGGAGGGGCCGGTACGGACGAGACGTCCGGCCGGCCCCTCCGTCATGCCGCCCCTCAGGTCGTCTGCTTGCTGCCGCCCTTGAGCGACTTGTAGACCATCTCACCGAGAGCCACGATCAGCACCGCTCCGGCAAGTTGCAGCAGGTGCCGGGTCCAGTCGATGCCCTTGGTCTCCCCGACGCCGATCCAGACCGCGACGGCGTTGCCGAGGATGCCGCCGGCGATGCCGAACAGGGTGGTCAGCCAGAGGGGCTGGTGCTGCTTGCCCGGCAGGACTGCCCGGGCTATGAGGCCCAGCACGAAACCGACGATGATCGCCCACAACCATGACATGTCGAGCCTCCTCGTGGCGCGTTGTGCGCATGTGGGCCCAGTTTCGACCCGTCCGGCGTACTGCGCATTTCGGACAGCCCCATTCGGGGGACACCCCCTCTCCTCCCCACGGGGCGGGCGGCGTACGGTGGGAGGGGTCCGGACCGGGGAGTGTCCGGCACGTGGATCGGGCGGTGGAGCGTGGAGCGGAAGAAGCGGAACGGGGCCGAGGTCTTCCGGATCACCGGAGCCCGGATGGGCCTCGACGAGGACGTACGGGGACGGCAGCGCCGGTACGTCATCTCGATGTCGATCAGGACGCTCTCGGTGCTGGCGACGGTGGTCCTGTGGAACGTGGAACGTCACGTGGCGATCGTGACGCTCATCGCGGGCGCGCTGCTGCCGTACGTGGCCGTGGTCATCGCCAACGCGGGACGCGAGTCGACCCCCTCGCTGCCCTCGCACTTCATCCCGTCACCTGTGCATCCGGCACTGGACGCGGGAAACCTCAAGAAAAGCTCAGATCAATCATGAAGTTCCGGTGCACTGCACCGGGTCCTGCGTGACATACTGCCTACGCGCTCCGCATCCCCCGTCGGAGCGACGGACCGACGCCGGGCAGCTCCCCCCGTGGCTGCTCGGCGTCGCCTTTCCGTGGCAGGGGTTTGTAGGGTTGAGGCGTGAACTCCCCTGATTCCCCCGGCTCCCCTGACGTCCCCGAGGCGCCCGCGCCCTCCTGCTCGGCCAAGGGCTGCCGCGACGCGGCCGTCTGGGTCCTGGCGTGGAACAACCCGAAGCTGCACACGCCGGAGCGCCGCAAGACCTGGCTGGCGTGCGAGGAGCACCGGGAGCACCTCTCCCAGTTCCTGGGCGTCCGCGGGTTCCTCAAGGACGTCGTGAAGCTCGACGAGTGGGTCCAGCCGGAGGGCTCGGAGCGCCCGTAGCGCGCCCCCGTCAGCCGCCGATCGCGGACATCGGCCGGTCGGGCTGGAGGAAGGACGGGTCGTCGAGTCCGGACCCGGCCTTCTTGCCCCACATCGCCACCTTCCACAGGCGGGCGATCTCCTCGTCCGGGGCGCCCGAGCGCAGCGCGGCGCGCAGGTCCGACTCCTCGGTGGCGAACAGGCACGTACGGATCTGGCCGTCGGCCGTGAGCCGCGTACGGTCGCAGGCCCCGCAGAACGGGCGGGTGACCGAGGCGATGACGCCGACGGTGGCGGAGCCGCCGTCGACCACCCAGCGCTCGGCCGGGGCGGAGCCGCGCTCCCCGGCGCCTTCCTCGGTGAGCGTGAAGCGGGTCCGCAGGGAGGCGAGGATGTCGCCTGCGGTGATCATGCCCTCGCGCTTCCAGCCGTGCTGGGCGTCGAGCGGCATCTGCTCGATGAAGCGGAGCTCGTACTCGTTCTCCACGGCCCAGGCGAGCAGGTCGGGGGCCTCGTCCTCGTTCAGGCCCGGCATCAGGACGGCGTTGACCTTGACGGGGGTCAGGCCGGCCTCGCGGGCCGCGGCCATGCCGTCGATCACGTCGCGGTGGCGGTCACGCCGGGTGAGGGTCTTGAAGACCTCGGGCCGCAGGGTGTCCAGCGAAACGTTTACCCGGTCCAGCCCGGCGGCCTTGAGCGCCTGTGCGGTGCGCTTGAGGCCTATGCCGTTGGTGGTCAGGGACATCTGGGGGCGCGGCTCCAGGGCCGCGCACTGCTCGACGATGCCGACCAGGCCGGGCCGGAGCAGCGGTTCGCCGCCGGTGAAGCGGACCTCGGTGATCCCGAGCCGCGTGACGGCGATCCGGATCAGCCGGACGATCTCCTCGTCGGTCAGCAGATCCGACTTTCCGAGCCACTGCAGACCCTCCTCGGGCATGCAGTACGTACAGCGCAGATTGCACCGGTCGGTGAGTGAGACGCGCAGGTCAGTGGCCACGCGGCCGTAGGTGTCGAGAAGCATTTCGGGCCCCCTCCCTGTCCGGTCCATAGAGACGTCCGCGCCGGTTCGGCTCCATGCCTGGCGCTGTATTCGAGCCTACGCGACGGCTGTGACGCATAGGGATGCCCAAATGAACGAGACGCGGCGTGGCCGCGTCGTAGAGAAGTACGACGCGGCCACGGTGCGTGCTCGGCTCATCTCACGATGGCACGGTGTCAGTGAGCGCCCGTTCCCGTAAGGGAGCGGACCTCGAGTTCCGCGAACTTCTGGGGGTCGGCCTTCTCCTTGGACAGGACGGTGCCGAGCCAGCCCAGCAGGAAGCCGAGCGGGATGGAGACGATCCCGGGGTTCTCCAGGGGGAACCAGTGGAAGTCGACCCCCTTGAACATCGAGGTCTTGTCGTTGCCGGACACGACGGGTGAGAAGAGCACCAGGACCACGGACGAGATCAGGCCGCCGTAGATCGACCAGAGGGCGCCCTGGGTGGTGAAGCGCTTCCAGAAGAGGCTGTAGAGGATCGTCGGCAGGTTCGCCGAGGCCGCGACGGCGAAGGCGAGGGCGACCAGGCCCGCGATGTTGATGTCCCGTGCGAGCGCCCCGAGGACGATGGCGACGGCGCCGATGACGACGGTGGACCAGCGGGCCGCCCGTACCTCCTCCTTCTCGGTGGCCTCGCCCTTGCGGATCACGTTGACGTAGATGTCGTGCGCGAAGGAAGAGGAGGAGGCGAGGGTGAGGCCCGCGACCACGGCGAGGATCGTCGCGAAGGCCACCGCGGAGATCACGGCGAGCAGGACCGCGCCGCCAGTGGAGTCGGCTCCGCCGCCGACGGCCTGGGCGAGGAGCGGGGCGGCGGTGTTGCCGGACGGGTTGGAGTCGGTGATCTCCTTGGGGCTGAGCAGGGCGGCGGCGCCGAACCCGAGGGCGATCGTCATCAGGTAGAAGACGCCGATGATGCCGATGGCCCAGTTCACGGACTTGCGGGCGGCCTTGGCGGTGGGCACCGTGTAGAAGCGGATCAGGATGTGGGGCAGGCCGGCGGTGCCGAGGACCAGCGCGAGGCCCAGGGAGATGAAGTCCAGCTTCGAGGTCCCGGTGATGCCGTACTTGAGTCCGGGTTCCAGGAAGGACGAGCCCTTGCCGCTGTTCTCGGCCGCTTTGCCGAGCAGGTCGGAGACGTTGAAGTTGAACTTCCACATCACCAGGAAGGTGATCAGCAGGGCGCCCGCGATGAGGAGGACGGCCTTGACCATCTGGACCCAGGTGGTGCCCTTCATGCCGCCGATGGTGACGTAGAGGATCATCAGCACGCCGACCAGCGCGACGATGGCGATCTGGCCGCCGTCACTGGTGATCCCGAGGAGCAGGGAGACCAGTACGCCGGCGCCGGCCATCTGGGCCAGCAGGTAGAAGATCGAGACCACGATGGTGGAGGTGCCCGCGGCGGTACGGACGGGCCGCTGGCGCATCCGGTAGGCGAGGACGTCGCCCATCGTGTAGCGGCCCGAGTTGCGCAGCGGCTCGGCGACCAGCAGCAGGGCCACCAGCCAGGCGACGAGGAAGCCGATGGAGTACAGGAAGCCGTCGTAGCCCTTGAGGGCGATGACGCCGGCGATGCCGAGGAAGGACGCGGCGGACATGTAGTCGCCGGAGATGGCCAGGCCGTTCTGGAAGCCGGTGAACTGGCGGCCGCCCGCGTAGAAGTCGGCGGCGTCCTTGGTCTGGCGGCCGGCCCAGATCGTGATGATCAGGGTGGCGACGACGAACAGCCCGAACAGGGTGATGATCAGCGGCCGGTGCTCGGTGGCGCCCGCGGCCACGTTCCCCGCGAGGCGGAGGGGGAGGGTGTCGCTCATTCGCCGGCCTCCATGCGCGCCTTGATGGCCGCGGCCTTCGGGTCGAGGTTCGCGGCGGCGTGCCGGGAGTACAGCCAGGCGATCAGGAAGGTCGTCGCGAACTGGGCGAGGCCGAGCACGAGGGCGACGTTGATGTTGCCGAAGAGCTTGGTCCCCATGAAGCCGCCGGCGTAGTTGGACAGCAGGACGTAGAGCAGGTACCAGGCGATGAAGGCCACGGTGAGCGGGAAGGCGAAGGACCGGTAGGAACTGCGCAGTTCGGCGAATTCGGCGCTCTGCTGGACGGCTGCGAACTCTTCGGCCGTGGGGGTCGCCGCGGGGCTCGCCGTGGGCGTTCCCGCGCTGCCGGGCGGCGGCGCTGCTTCGGTGGTCACGGGGGGCTCTCCTTGTGACGCGGGTGCGGTGGGGACGACGGACAAATCAACCTCCGTGTGGGGGGACGGTGGCGCTGATCCCCCCCTGTCAACGGCACGTACGGCGCGTCGGGACGGTTCAACACCCGTTGATTCTTCGGATGATTCTTCTAAATCTGATTTCGTCGAACTGATGGCGGAAAGTCGTACGCCGGCACTAGGTTCACTTGTCATGAACCCGCCGTCCGGCGCGACCCCGCGCGGACGGCTTCTTTCACGGATGATGTGGAGAACCCATGGCTCATCTGGGATCCGGCCGCCGGCGTATCGCCGTTCCGGTCGGCCTGGCGCTCACCGCCTCGCTCGCCTTCCTGCCCTCGGTCGCGGCCTCCGCGGCCCCTCTGGGCAACACGGCGGGTACGGCGGCCGCGGCGAAGCCCGACACCACCGGCCCCAAGCTCTCGTACGTCGCGAACCTGACCACGTACGCCTCGGTGAAGGCCGCGAAGAAGGCCGTCGAGCGGGCCGGTGGAACGGTGGTGACGTCGTATGAGCAGATCGGGGTCGTCGTCGCACACTCCCAGAACCCGGACTTCGCCAAGCAGCTGCGCGCGCAGCGCGGCCTGTTCGTGTCGGTGGGCGCCACCCGGACGGCCCCCCTCCAGACGGTGGCGACCACCGAGGAGGGCACGACGCAGAAGCTCGGCGCGGCGGACGCCGCCAAGGCGGCGGCGACGGCCACGGACGGTCAGGAGCCGCTGGAGCCCAACCAGTGGGACCTGCGGGCGATCAAGGCCGATCAGGCGCACAAGATCAACGATGGCAGCCCGGACGTCACCGTGGGCGTCATCGACACGGGTGTCGACGACACCCACCCGGACCTCGCCCCGAACTTCTCCAAGGGCCAGTCGGCCAACTGCGTCGGCGGTGTCGCGGACACCACCGACGGCGCGTGGCGCCCGTACCCCGACGGCAGCGACCACGGCACGCACGTGGCCGGAACCATCGCGGCGGCGCGCAACGGCATCGGCGTCGCGGGTGTCGCGCCGGGCGTGAAGGTCGCCGCGATCAAGGTGAGCGAGCCCGGCACCAGCCTGTTCTTCACCGAGGCGGTCGTCTGCGGCTTCATGTTCGCCGCCGAGAAGGGGATCGAGGTGACCAACAACAGCTACTACGTCGACCCGTGGCTCTACAACTGCAAGGCGGACGACGACCAGAAGGCGCTGGTGGAGGCCCTCGGCCGGGCGACCAAGTACGCCGAGCGCAAGGGCGTGCTCAGCGTGGCCTCGGCGGGCAACTCGAACCACGACCTGGCGTCGAACGCCATCGTCGACGACACGAGCCCGGACGACGCCACCCCGGTCCCGCGCACGATCGACCCGCACGTCTGCCTGGACATCCCCACGCAGCTCCCGGGTGTGGTCACGGTGAGCGCGACCGGCGACCAGGGCATCCGGTCGTACTACTCCAGCTTCGGGCTGGGCGTCGTCGACGTCGCCGCCCCCGGCGGCGACAAGTGGCAGGTCCCGGCCACCCCGGACGCCAACGGCCGCGTGCTGTCGACCCTGCCGGGCGGCGGCTACGGCTACAAGCAGGGCACCTCGATGGCCGGACCGCACGTGGCGGGCGTGGCGGCGCTGCTGAAGAGCGCGCACCCGAAGGCCACGCCGTCGCAGCTCCAGGCCATGCTGAAGGCCCAGGCCACGAAGACGGCCTGCCCGGAGAAGCTCTACGACGCGACGGGCGCGCTGGTCGACGCCGCCACCTGCCAGAGCAAGTGGGGCCAGACCGGGTACTACGGCTACGGCGTGGTGGACGCGCTGAAGGCCGTGAAGTAACGCCTCGACCGCTTGAACGGGAGGGGCCGGCGCGGGGGATCTCCCCCGGGCCGGCCCCTCCCGCCGTTCGGCACCGTCAGGGCTTGATGAGCACCTTCAGCGCGCTGCGGTCGTCCATCGCGCGGTAGCCGTCCGGGACCTCGTCCAGGGACACGGCCCGGTCGAAGACGGGCGCCGGGTCGATCGCGCCGCTCAGCACGTCCTCCAGCAGCTCCGGGATGTACGCGCGCACGGGGGCGACGCCGCCGCGCAGGGTGATGTTGCGGTCGAACATCACGCCGAGGTCGAGGCCGGTGCCGCTGCCGTGCGGGACGCCGACGTAGCCGATGGCCCCGCCGTCGCGGGTGATGTTCACGGCGGTGCGCATGGACTGCTCGGTGCCGACGGCCTCGATGACCGCGTGGGCGCCCTGACCGCCGGTGAGCTCGCGGACGGCGGCCTCGGCGGCCTCCCCGCGCTCGGCGACGACGTCGGTGGCCCCGAAGAGCTTGGCGATGTCCGTACGGACGGCGTGGCGGCCCAGTGCGATGATCCGCTCGGCGCCGAGGCGCTTGGCGGCGAGGACCCCGCACAGGCCGACCGCGCCGTCGCCGACGACGGCCACCGTGGAGCCCTTGCGGACGCCCGCGCCGAGGGCGGCGTGGTGCCCGGTGCCCATGACGTCGGAGAGGGCCAGCAGGCCGGTCAGCAGGTGGTCGTCGGAGACGGCCGCGGCGGGCAGCTTCACGAGGGTGCCGTCGGCGTGCGGGACGCGGACGGCCTCGCCCTGGCCGCCGTCGAAGCCGACGGAGCCCCAGAAGCCGCCGTGCACGCAGGAGGTGTACAGGCCCTCGGAGCAGTAGTCGCAGGTGCCGTCGGACCACATGAAGGGGGCGACGACGAGGTCGCCGGCCTTCAGGCCGGACACGGCCGAGCCGGTCTCCTCGACGATGCCGAGGAACTCGTGGCCGATGCGCTGGCCGGGCTGGCGCGCGGCCTCGCCGCGGTAGGCCCACAGGTCGCTGCCGCAGATGCAGGCACGCAGGACGCGGACGACGGCGTCCTCGGGGCGCTGGATCGCAGCGTCGGGCACCTCCTCCACGCGGATGTCGTGCGGGGCGTGGATGACGGTGGCGCGCATGGGTGTGCAGCCCTCCGGATCAATTGGTTCAGTCTTGTATGACTGTCCTACCGTACGCCTGCGTCGGAGCGAGCGCCCCGGTGGCCAGCAGGTACTGGGCGGCGACATAGGTGGCCATGATCCAGAAGTCGGGACGCGGCAGCTGCGGCCAGTCGGCGACCCCGGTGGCGATCAGCGTGTCGGAGACCAGGAACAGCGCCCCGCCGAGGCCGGCGCGCAGGCCGAGGGCGCTGGAGCGGTAGGCCATGGCGGTGAGCAGCAGGCTGTACCCGGCGACCGGGATGCGCAGATCGGCCGGCAGGTCCCCCCAGAGCAGCGCGACGGTCCCGAGGAGCGCCAGGGCGTACGCGCCCCCGAGCGCGGGATGGGTCCTGCCCCGGCCGAAGAGCACGAGGTAGCAGACGTGCCCGGCGGCGAAGGAGCCCATGCCGACGAGGAAGGCGGGGTCGGCGTCGAAGAGCAGGGCCAGGTCCCCGCCCCACCCGAAGAGCAGGGCCGCGATCAGCAGGCGGGGAGCCTTACGTGTGATCACGTATGCGACGAGCAGCGGCATCAGCAGCGGCTTGGCGAGGACGTGCCCGAGGTGCCAGCCGGCCAGCAGCGCGCCGAGGTCGAGGGCGGTGGCGACGGCGAAGGCACCGAGCAGGACGCGACCGGCGGGGCCGGCCGATTCGGGTACGGGCCGCGCCCAGGAGGGCGTACGGGCCTCCGTGTCACTCACGCGGCGCGCTCCGGGGCCTTCGCGGGGGCGGCGGACTCGGCGGCGGACTCGGCCGCGGACTCGGCGACGGATGCCGGGGCGGCGGGCTGCCAGCCGGGGCCGCGGAAGACGCGCCCGGCGCGCTCGCGCCAGCTGCGGGCGGCGCGGACGTCGCGGGCGATGGCGGCGTACTCGTGGGTGGCGACGCGCAGGGGGTTGTAGGTGCTGATGTTCTTGGTGAGCCCGTAGACGGGCTTGTCGCCCTCCCCCACCCAGGAGCCGAACATCCGGTCCCAGACGATCAGGATCCCGCCGAAGTTGCGGTCCAGGTAACCGCCCTGGGAGGCGTGGTGGACGCGGTGGTGGGAGGGGGTGTTGAAGACGTACTCGTAGGCCCGCGGGAGCTTCCCGATGCGCTCGGTGTGGACCCAGAACTGGTAGAGGAGGTTGATGCCGTAGCAGAACGGGATCGCGGCCGGGTGCACGCCGAGGGCGACCATCGGCAGGTAGAACCACCAGGTGGTGGCGCTGGTCCACGGCTGGCGCAGGGCGGTGGTGAGGTTGAAGTTCCGGCTGCTGTGGTGGACGACGTGGCAGGCCCACAGGATGCGGATGACGTGGTGGAGCCGGTGCTGCCAGTAGTAGAGGAAGTCCTGGACCAGCAGCATCAGCAGGGCGGTCCACCACAGGAACGGCACGCGCAGCGGGGTCAGTTCGTAGACCGCCGTGAACACCGCGACGACCGGGATCTTCCAGAGCAGGTCGAAGCCGATGCTGCCGAGGCCCATGGCGACGCTCGTCGCCGCGTCCTTGGCGTCGTAGCCGGCGGCGTCCTCGTCGGGATGGAGCCGGTAGCTCACCACCTCGATGACGGTGAGCAGTACAAAGGCGGGTATGGACCACAGCACGACATCGGGCAGGTTCGGCATGCCCGCACCATAGAGCGGGTTCGGGGGCGCCGCTAGGGGTTGTTACCGATCGGTATCCATCGGGGTTACCGGCGGTTCGCGCGATGGTCCGGCGGCCCCGGCTGTCACGGCACGAGCGGATCCCGCCGGAGCGGCTCAGGCTCCGGGGGGCCTGAGCCGCTCCGGGCGGGTCACCCGGTCACCAGACGCGGACCGAGCCGCCCTTGGCGAAGGCCGGGCTCGTGGCTTCCGGGGGGATCTCCTTCAGAGGTTCGGCGATCTCCGTCACCAACGGGCCGTGCTTCGCCGCCAGGCCGTCCAGGAAGGGGAGGTCGAAGCCGTAGACGCGGGCCGCGTTGCCGCCGGCCATTGCGGCCACCTCCGACCTCGGGAGGCCCGCGTAGGCGATGCGGAGGCCTTCGCGGGAGAAGGGGGTGGTGCCCTCGTCGTGGGGGTAGTCGCTGCCCCACATGATCTTGTCGAGGCCGATCCGGTCCCGCAGCGGGACCTCGTGGGGGCGCATGAAGCTGGCCCCCACGAAGCAGTTGTCCCGCCAGACCTCGCTCGGGCCCTTGCCCATCGCCTCCGCCAGGCCCGCCCCGAATTTGGACTCGGCCGTGGCCGACGCCGCGACCAGGCGCCCGTGGTAGTAGTCCAGCATCTCGATGACCCCCGGGATCCAGCCGGAGCCCTGCTCCGTCAGGACCAGCTTCAGGCCGGGGTGGCGGCGGAACGCCCCGCCGAAGATGAGGTGCCACAGGGCCCGGTGCGAGAACCAGGTCGTCTCGACCATGAAGACCGCCCGCGCGGCCGGTTCGTCGCCGAGCGGCGGCGAGGCCGAGCCGCCGTGGTGGTTGACCGGGACGTCCAGCTCGTCGCACACCGCCCAGATCGGGTCGTACGCCGACGAGTACAGCTCGGGGACCGACGAGCCGGGCGGGACGCCGGGCAGCAGGATGCCGCCCGTCAGGCCGGCCTCCCGCGTGCGGCGGATCTCCTTCACCGCCGCGTCCACGTCGTTGAGGAGGATCTGCACCACGCCCGCCCGCCTGCCCGGCGCGTCGGCGCAGAAGTCCGCCAGCCAGCGGTTGTGCGCCTGGAGCCCCGCCCAGCGCATCGCGTACTCCGCGGCCGTCGGCGGCTGGGCCATCAGCGAGGCCTTGGGGAAGAACGGCGGGATCGTGTTCGGGAAGACCACCTCCGCCACGATGCCGTCCGCCTCCAGCTCGGCGAGCCGGCGCGCCGAGTTCCAGTTGCGGTCCGCCGTGTCCGCGAGGAGGTCCTCGTACGGGTTCACGTAGGTGGCTGCCCAGGCGTCGAACTCCTCGTGGTACCGCTTCTCCAGGTACGGCTTGTAGTCCAGCAGGTCCGCGCCCGCGTGGCAGTCCGCCGAGATGACCGTGTACCGGTCCGCGGCCGTCATCGGTTCACCCCCAGGACGGGGAAGTCCTCGCCCGTCAGCCAGTGCCGGCCCGTCTCCCGCGAGCGGGCCCAGGAGGACTCCACCGACGCCTGGTCGGCCGGCTGGCCGAGCTCCGCCGGGGTCGGGCCGATCCGGCGGGCGACCGGGGCCAGCTTCCGCGTGTCGAAGCCGAAGACGTCCGCCGCCGCCAGCCCCAGCATCCGGCGGGTCTCGCCGACCGGGATGTCGTGGAAGGTGTTCTTCAGCCAGGTCCGGGTGTGGGGCCAGGTCCCCTCGGGGTGCGGGAAGTCCGAGCCCCACAGGATGTTGTCCACGCCGATCTCGTAGCGCTGGGCGAGCTCGCGCCGCTTCGTGTTCGTCGCGCAGATGAACACCTGGCGGTCCAGGTACTCGCTCGGCGGGCGCTTGAGCTCCTCGAACGGAGACAGCTTCTTGCCGCCGTGCGCGCCGAGGTAGAGCCGGTCCATGAACCACAGCTGGTTCGGCAGCCACCAGCAGCCCGACTCGGCGACGCCGAACCGCAGCCCCGGGTGCCGCTCGAAGACCCCGGACCAGAGCAGGAACCACAGCGGGCGCGACGGCCACCACGTGACCTCGGAGACGAAGATGCCCAGGTGGTCGCCGTACTCGTGGCGCGGCGAGGACCCCGAGTGGGTGACGATCGGCATCCGCGCCTCGGCCGCCGCCGCCCACACCGGGTCGTAGCGGCGGTCGTGGTACGGCGCCTTGTCCACCCACATCGCGGGGATCATCAGCGCGCCGAGACCGGACTCCTTGGCCCGGTGTATCTCGGCGACGACCTTCGACGGCTCGCCCGTGATGGGCAGCAGGGCGACCCCGCAGTGCCGCTCGGGGGTCTGGGAGACGAACTCCGCCAGCCAGCGGTTGTGCGCCTGCGCTCCCGCCATGCCGAGCTCGGGGTCCTGGTCGCCGGAGAGCCCGAGGCCCACCCCGAAGGGGGCGGCGGTCTGGCTGTCCACGGCGTCGGCGTCGGGGAAGACGACCTCGGCGGCGACCCCGTCGCCGTCGAGCTCCTTCAGGCGCTGCGCCGTGTCCCAGCCGCCCCTGAGGCCTTCCTCGTGATCGTGGAACCACTTCTCGGCGAAGGCCTCGTTGCGGACGCCGAGGCGCGTGGCCTCGGCGCGGCGGGCGTCGCGCTGGCCGAGGAACTCGTCGAACTGCGGGTGGAAGCGGGAGTCGAGGTACGGGCGGTACTGCTCGGTCGGCAGTCCCGCGTGGCAGTCGGAGGAGATGATCAGGTACGGGTCTTCGTACGCGTGCGCACTGCTGTCGTTCAACGGTCGCTCCTCAGTCGAGGATGAAGCTCTCCAGGTAGGCGGGGTTGGCGCGGTCGAGCATCGACCGCGACCGGGCGCGGATCTGCCGGTCGCTGTGCTCGCTCGCCGGGAGCATCCAGAAGCGGTCGGCGCGGATGCCGTCGACGACGTGCCCGGCGACCTCCTCGACCGGGGTGAAGTCCACCTCGTGGCCGGCCTGCTTCATCGCGGCCTCGTACTGGTCGAGGCTGCGGTACGGGGTCTTGCGCGGCCGCTGCTTCGCGTACCGCTCGGGCCGGTTGCGGTGCGACTCCCACAGCCCGGTGCGCAGCATGTGCGGTCCGGGGAACAGGACGGAGGCGCCGATGGCCGCGCGCTCCGCCTTGAGGTGGGCGTACAGCGACTCGGTCATGGTGACGACGGCCGCCTTGGTGACGGCGTAGACGGAGGCGGTGGGCAGCGGGGCGATGCCGCCGTCGCCGGAGGAGGTGTTGACGACGTGGCCGGGGCCGCCGCCCGCGATCATGCGCGGGACGAAGGCCTGGATGCCGTGGAAGACGCCCCAGACGTTGACGGAGAAGGCCCACTTCCAGTCGTTGGGCTCGTGCTCCCACATCCGGCCCTCGGCGCCGGAGCCGACGCCCGCGTTGTTGCAGAGCACGTGCACGGCGCCGAAGGCTTCGTACGCGGCGTCGGCCAGCGCGATCACGGAGTCGCGGTCGCTGACGTCGACGGGCCGGGCCAGCACCCGGGCGCCGTCGGCGGTCAGCTCGTCGGCGGCCTTGCGCAGGGCCCCCTCCTCCACGTCGGCGAGGACGACCTTCAGCCCCTCGGCCGCGAAGCGGCGGGCCATCGCGAGCCCGATGCCGCTCGCGGCGCCGGTGACGACGGCCACCTGTCCGGGTTCGAGCCGCACGTCACACCCTCCCCTCTGATGATCCCTCCGGGGGCGCGTCGAGGATCTGCATCGGGTCGTCGTAGCGCTGGTGGATGTACGGGAGGAGGGCCTGGGCGCTGACGCGCTCGACGACGCGGCCCTTCTGGTCGGTGGTCTTCTCGCCGATGGTGATCTCCACGATCCGGCGTACGGGGAGGTCGGCGACGGGGTCGAACATCGACTCGCGCAGGACCACGTCACCGGTGATGTGCTCCAGCTTGCGGACCTTCTCGTTGCGGGTGACGTGTACGAGCACCGGGTCGGCGTCGAACCCCGAACCGTCCACCGCCGGGAGGAACTTGAAGTAGAAGTCGGTCTTGGCGGCGGGCTCGGGCAGCGGCAGTTCGCGGTCCACCGCCCCGCGCACCTCCACGAACGCGATCCCGTGCCGGGCCAGCGAGGCGCGTACGACGAGGCCCTCGCGCTCGACGTCGACCTCGCCCAGCTTCTTCGGCTCGCCGAAGACCTCGCGGCCGCCGATCAGGGCCCGCTCGTGGGTCATCGGCATGACCAGCGGGTACCAGCCCTCGACCCCGTCGTGCTGCGCGGCGACGGCCACCGAGCCGGCGCCGAGGGGGTAGCCGGGCAGGTCGACCTTGCTGATGTTGGCCCGTACGAGGGGCCGCTCGGCGGGCTTGAGCGGCGGCGGCAGGACCGCCGCCACCACGTCCGGGTCGCTCTCCCAGACCGCCACCACCCCGGTGGACCAGATGTCGGGGAGCCGTGCACTCTTCTCGCGCGACGCCGTGATCTCGGCCTCGGTGCGCGCTCCGTACCGTACGCG
Organism: Streptomyces sp. NRRL S-244; assembly: GCF_000717915.1. Lineage (GTDB taxonomy): Bacteria > Actinomycetota > Actinomycetes > Streptomycetales > Streptomycetaceae > Streptomyces. Next base: position 6,765 of record NZ_JOCX01000037.1, on the reverse strand, counting down.
TGCCATGTCTCGCACCATCCCTCGTCCTTGAGCGGATCGGTTCTGTAACACAGTTACACCGCGAGCGATGAAGGGTAAAGACCCCTGCACGGACCGGAACTGACGATCCGACAGATTGGCGGGAGACGGCCATGGCCAGAACCACGCTCACCCGTGACGAGGTGCTGGCGGCGGCCGCCTCCCTGGTCAAGCAGCACGGCCCGGCGGCCCTCACCATGCGCAAACTCGCCGCCGAGCTGGGCACGGCGGTGACCTCCATCTACTGGCACGTCGGCAACCGCGAATCGCTGCTCGACGCCCTCGTGGAGCGGACCGTCCAGGAGATGGGCGCGATACGGCCCGCCGGCCGCACCCCCGTCGAGCGGATCCTGTCCGTGGCCCGGATCCTGCGCCGCGAACTGCGCGAGCGGCCGCACCTGATCGCGATGGTCCACGAACGCGGGCTCACCGAGCGGATGTTCCTGCCCGCCCAGCAGGCCCTGGTCCACGAGGTGCACGCGGCCGGGCTGCGCGGGGCGCGGGCCGCCGACGCCGTGCGCGCGGTCCAGTTCCAGATCGTCGGCCACCTCCTCGTGGAGCGCAACCGCGAGCGCTCCCCCGCCCAGTCCCCCGCCGAGAGCGACCTCTGGGACCCTTCCGTGGCCCCCGACGACCCGGAGCTCGCCCGCGCCCTCGCGCGCCCGGCCGACCCGGAACGCCTGTTCCTGCTCTCCGTGCGCGCCCTCGTGCACTCCCTGCTGGCACCGGCGAACCCGCCGCCGCGGTGAATCCCTTGGCCGGCCACCGCCCTCGGGCCGGCAGGGCCCATCGGGCACCGGGTGTCAGTCCGTGCCGATATCCTCTGTGACCATGCTCGACGACCGTACGACCGCAGAGACGACGTGGCCGACCGCGTACCCCGAGGGGTACGCGGTCGTCGACGTGGAGACGACCGGGCTCGCTCGCGACGACCGGATAATCTCCGCCGCCGTCTACCGGCTCGACGCGCAGGGCAATGTCGAGGACCACTGGTACACGCTGGTCAACCCGCAGCGGGACCCGGGCCCGGTCTGGATCCACGGGCTGACCAGCGACATGCTCCAGGACGCGCCGCTCTTCAAGGACATCGCCGAGGAGTTCGCGGGCCGGCTCGCGGACCGGGTGCTCGTCGCGCACAACGCCATGTTCGACTGGCAGATGATCGCCCGGGAGTACGCGCGGGCCGCCGAGACCGCGCCGGTCCGTCAGCGGCTGTGCACCATCGCCCTGTCGAAGGAGCTGAACCTCCCGCTGCCCAACCACAAGCTGGAGTCGCTCGCCGCGCACTTCGGCGTGGTCCAGCAGCGCGCCCACCACGCGCTCGACGACGCCCGCGTGCTCGCGGAGGCGTTCCGTCCGTCGCTGCACGCCGCCGCGCGGGACGGCGTACGGCTGCCCCTGCTGGAGTGCCGGCCGCTGACGGAGTGGTCGGACTCCCCCGTCACCCCGCGCATCGGCCACCAGGCCTCGTACGGGAGCGCCGGCTGGCGGCCCTCGCGCAAGCGGCCGCCGTGCCCGCACCCGAACCCGGGGCGCTTCGAGGACGGCAAACCGCTGAAGCAGGGCATGCGGATCGCCTTCTCGGGTGACACCTCCGTGGACCGGGAGCTGCTGGAGGACCGGGCGATCGAGGCGGGGCTGCACGTCGCGACGAGTGTGTCGCGGCTCACGAGCCTGCTCGTGACGAACGACCCCGACTCGGCCACCTCCAAGACGGTCAAGGCGAAGTCCTTCGGTACGCCGGTGGTCGACGAGGCGGCCTTCACCCAACTGCTGCGGGACGTGGCTGCGGCAGACGGGTGAGCGTCGGGCGACTCGCCCGGCACCCGCTTTCCCGTCCTGCCCGTCCGGTCCCACCCTGTGGCGCATGGCACGTTGTGAGGTCTGCGGAAACGATTACGGCATGTCCTTCGAGGTGCACGCGCAGGGCAGCGTGCACGTCTTCGACTGCTTCTCCTGCGCCATCCACCGCATGGCGCCCATCTGCGAACACTGCCGGGTGCAGATCATCGGACAGGGCGTCGAGGTCGAGGGCCAGTGGTACTGCGGGGCGCACTGCGCCCGCGCGGAGGGGAAGGTGGGCATCGTCGACCGCGTGTGACCCGCCCCTCCCCATTCCCCCTCCCTTCCCGTCCCTCCCCCTTCCCGTCTCCCTCACCGACCCCGGACGGCCACCCGGCCGCCGGGGTCTTCTCGGCTGGGGGTACCGTCGTGGGCGTGTACCGCTTTGTGCTGACCCGGCAATGGGTGTGCCTCACCCTCATCGCCCTCGCCCTCGTCCCCGCGATGATCAAGCTGGGGTTCTGGCAGTACCACCGCCATGAGCACCGGGTCGCGCAGAACGAGCTGATCGCGGCGAACCTGTCCGCGAAGCCGGTGCCGATGACCGAGGTGACCTCCCCCGGCCACCAGGTCCCGCGGGCCGACTTCTGGCGTGCCGTCACCGCCACCGGTACGTACGACACCGCGCACGAGGTCGTCGTACGGATGCGCACCGACAACGACGACAAGGTCGGCTTCCACGTCCTGACCCCGCTGGTGCTCGCCGACGGCCGGGTGGTCCTGGTCAACCGCGGCTGGGTGGCGGGCGGCGACGACCCGCGCGCGTACCCGCCCGTGCCGGCCGCGCCCTCGGGCGAGGTGACCGTCACCGGGCGGCTGAAGGCCGACGAGACGAGCAGCGGCAGCGGCATCAAGGACCGCAAGGGCCTGCCGGACCGCCAGGTGATGCTGATCAACAGCGCCCAGCAGGCGGAGTACCTGGGCAAGCCCGTCCTCGGCGGCTACATGGAGCTCACCGCTCCGACCCCGGCGGGCGGCAGCCCCGAGCCCGTCGCCGACCCCGACCACGACTCGATCGGCCCGCACATGGCGTACGCCGTGCAGTGGTGGCTGTTCGCCGCGTCGGTGCCGGTGGGCTGGCTGGTCCTCGTACGGCGCGAGAAGCGCGACCGCGCGGCGGCCGCGGCGGCCGGCGCCACCCCCGAGCGGGAGCCGGCGCCGACGGCGTAGCGTGTCGGGCATGGATCTTGGACTGAAAGACCGTGTCTACGTCGTCACCGGAGCCACCCGCGGCCTGGGCTTCGCCTCGGCGCGCGAACTGGCGGCGGACGGCGCGAAAGTGATCGTGACGGGCCGCGACGCGGCGCGCGCCGCCGAGGCGGCGGCCTCGCTCGGTCCGAACGCGGTGGGCATCGCCGCGGACAACTCCGACCCCCTGGCGGCGGCCGCGCTCGTCGCCACCGCGAAGGAACGCTTCGGCCGCCTCGACGGCATCCTCATCAGCGTCGGCGGCCCCGCCCCCGGTTCGGCGGTGAGCAACACCGACGAGCAGTGGGCGGCGGCGTTCGAGTCGGTCTTCCTGGGCGCGGTACGCCTGGCCCGCGCGGCGGCGGCCGAGCTGGGCGAGGGCGGGGTCATCGGCTTCGTCCTGTCGGGCTCGGTCCACGAGCCGATCCCGGGGCTGACGATCTCCAACGGACTGCGGCCGGGGCTGGCCGGCTTCGCCAAGTCCCTGTCGGTGGAGCTCGGACCGCGCGGCATCCGCGTGGTCGGACTGCTCCCGGCCCGGATCGACACCGACCGCGTCCGCGAGCTCGACGCCCTGTCGGGCGATGCGGCGGCGGCCCGCGCGGCCAACGAATCCGGCATTCCGCTGCGGCGCTACGGCACCCCGGAGGAGTTCGGCCGTTCGGCGGCGTTCCTGCTGTCGCCCGCGGCCTCGTACCTGACGGGCGTCATGCTCCCGGTCGACGGCGGATCCCGCCACGGCTTCTGACGCCCCCTCCTCGACCCGCCGGACAGCCCCTACGTCACGCGGCGGGCGCGGTGGGAGGTGATCCGGAAGCGGGCCTCCGCGGGCAGTTCGGGGAGGCCCGCCGACCGGCGGGCGTGGCTCAGCACCGGCCCGGCCAGCTCCGCCAGGGCGTCGGCCGGGACGGCATGCGGCTCCAGTTCCAAGTCCACCCGCAGCTTCGGGGCCGTGCGCCGGCCCCGGCGCCCCTGCTTGCCCCGCAGGGCGACGCTGCACCGGGCGACCCCGTCCAGCGCCCCCGCCTCCGCGGCCACCGCCTCCTCCAGGGCCCGCCCGCGCAGCACCGCGAACGCCCCGTCGCCGGTGTCCACCACCACTGCGGGCAGCCGCGAACGCCGCAGCTGCGCCAGCAGCCACCACAGCGCGAGCACCACGCACACCCCGAGCCCGGCGAGCACCGCCCACCACCACCAGCCCTCGGCATGCCAGTACCGCTCGCGGGTCGCCGCGCCCAGCAGCGGCTCGTGGCGGCCGCCGAGCGGCCGCAGCGCCGCCAGCACCGCCACCCCGGCGGCCAGCAGCACGGCGCCGACGATCCCGAGCAGGATCCGGTTCACCGTCCCGAGCATCCCCTCACCTCTTCCCGACGGGGGCCCTGGTGACCCGTACCCGCGGCTTCGGCGCGTGCGCGAGGCCCAGTTCCCCGATGCCGACGGCCAGGACCTCCTCCAGGTCGGCCCGTACGTCGTCCAGCTCGCGGAAGTGGGACTGCGCCCGGATCGCGACGCGGGACCGCCGCACCGCGACCCGCGCCGAGCGCACTCCGGACACCTCCATCGCCCGGTCCCGCAGCACCAGCGCGGCGGCCTTGCGGCCGAGCCCGGCCCGTACCCCGCCGTCCGGGTCCGGCGGCCGCATCGACAGGATCCCGCGGAGCCCCGGGGTGAGGGCGAGGAGCAGGAGCACCGCCCCGGCCACGGCCAGTACCGCGGCGCCGACGAGCACCTCCGGGTCGGCGGGAGTGTGCTGCTCCAGCCGTTGGGCGAGTTCCCCGCGCCACTGCATGCCGGGGCGGCCGGCCCGTACGGCGGCGAGGTCGTACAGGAACAGGCCCGCCACCCCGAGCACGGCCAGTGCCGTCAGCGCGGACGGGATCCGCCGGGCGGACCGGAAGCGGCGGACGCGGGCCGGGGCCGCTTCCCGGGGCGGGGCCTGGCCGGGGGCGGGCGCCGTCACCGCAGCTTCCGGTCCCGTAGCGCGGCGGTGCGGGTGTGCGCGGAGTGCAGGTGCTCGACGTCGATGTCCACCTCGGGCACGGACATGCCGGCGTACTCCTCGACGCGGCGGACGACCTGGCTGCGGACGGCCGCGCACTGGGCGGCGAGGTCGGCGGGGTAGTCGAGCTCCAGGCTCACCCGTACCCGGGCGATGTCGTGGTGCACGGTGACGGTGGCGTGCGGGGCGCCCGGCACGGCGCCGCCCGCCGAGCCGGCGCCACCGGCTCGCGGCGGCCCGTCCGGCTGCGCGGCGAGCGCCTCCCTGGCGGCCTGGGCCGCGATCTTGGCGACGACCCGGTCGGCGATCCGGGTGGCCCCCCGGTCTGCGGGAGGGACCCGCTGCGGGGTCGCCCGTGGCGTGCTCATCGGGGCCTCACTTGTCGCGGTCGCGGGGGCGGAAGAAGTCGCCGGGCTCCAGGTCCCCCTCCAGGAACCGGCCGACGACACAGCCGATGGCGCCGAGCGCCGCCACCAGCAGGAAGGCCCCGAACCCGCCGAAGTACCCGGCGAACGCGAGCGCCATGCCGGCGAAGAGGCCGACGACCGCCATCCTCATACGGGCTCCTTCACTGGAGTCGGGACTCCGGCTCCTCGTCGGGCTCGTCGGGGAGCTTGACGTCGCTGACGGCGATGTTGACCTCGACGACCTCCAGGCCGGTCATCCGCTCGACCGCCGAGATGACGTTCTCACGGACGGCCCGGGCCACGTCGCGGATCGACACGCCGTAATCGACGACGATCTCCAGGTCGAGGGCGGTCTGCACCTCGCCGACCTCGGCCTTGACCCCGCGGCTGGCCGAGGACTTCGCCCCGCCGGGAACGCGGTCGCGGACGGCGCCGAACGTACGGGAGAGCCCGGTGCCGCTGCCCATGGCGTGGACGCCGACCACCTCGCGGGCGGCGAGTCCGGCGATCTTCTCGACCACCCCGTCGGCAATGGTGGTGCGGCCGCGGTCGGCCGGGTCCCGGGAGGCACCCCCGGATGCGGATTCGGTCATCGCGTGTCCCTTCGCGCGGATTGGACTCACTGCCCACCACGGTATGCGCGGGGCCCCGGCGGCGCACCGGGACTACGCCGGTCGGCCGGGAACGGATCCCCGCCACCGCTTGACCTCAACTGCGGTTGAGGTCGGAGAGTGGGCAAGTGATCAAGGCCGAGAGGCCGTTTTCAGACAGGGCAGGGGGAATGTCATGCGGGCGATACGGGTGGACGGCTACGGCGGTCCGGAGGTCCTGGTACCGGTGGAGCTGCCGGATCCGGTCCCGGGCGCGGGCGAGGTGGTGGTCCGGGCCGAGGCCGTGGACACGATCTTCGTGGAGACGCAGATCCGCGGGGGCTGGGGCGAGTCCTTCGGCATCCGTCCGCCGTACGTGCCGGGCGGCGCGGCCGCGGGGACGGTCGTCGCGGTGGGCGAGGGGGTGGACCCGCGCTGGCGGGGCCGCCGGGTGGTGGCCGCCCCGGGCACGAAGGGGACGTACGCGGAGCTGGTCCGGGTCCCGGTGGAGCTGCTGGTCCCGGTCCCGGACGGCCTGGAGTCCGCGGAGGCGGCAGCCCTGGCGCACGACGGGGTGACCGGCTCGGGCATCGTCGAGGGCGTCGGGATCAAGGCGGGCGACCGGGTGCTGATCCTGGGCGCGGCCGGCGGGATGGGGACGCTGCTGGTGCAGTTCGCGGTGGCGGCGGGGGCGTACGTGGTGGGGGCGGCGCGGGGCGGG
>NZ_JOCX01000036.1 GCF_000717915.1 Streptomyces sp. NRRL S-244 | reverse complement strand
CCCGACACGGAAGGACAGTGGACTGACGGGACGCCCCCGGACCCTTCACCGACCCCGGCCGACCGGAACCCTGCCCCCCCGGAGCCCGATGTCCCCCTCAAGCCCCCTCCAGCCTCCCCACCCTCCCCTTCTCCCCCGCTGCCCAGCAGCCCCCGTCGCCCGCGCAGTCGACCGTGTCGAACGAGCCTTGGGCCAGTGCCCTCCAGGTCCTGCCCCCGTCCGTCGTCACGTCCGTGCCCGTCGGGCCCACCGCCAGGGCCGCCGTGCGCAGGTGCGGGAGCCAGGCCGCGCCCGAGCGGTAGGCGGGGGGCGGGGTCGAGGCCGGGCGCCAGGTGCGGCCCGCGTCCGCCGATACCGCGGCTGCCTGCGGGGAGGCCTCGCCGGTGCGGTAGTCGCCGCCGACCGCGAGGCCCGTCGTACGGTCGCGGAAGGCCAGGGCGAAGACCCCCTTGGCCGGGTCGCCCGCCGGGATCCCCGACTCGGCGATCCGCCAGGTGCGGCCGCGGTCCGCCGAGTGCAGGATCCGGGCGACCGCGCCGCCGCCCGTGGCCAGCCACACGTCGCGCGGCCCGGCGTTCACCAGGCACTGGCCACTGGCCGCGAAGCCCGCCTCGCCCGGCAGGGCGTCCGGCATCCCCGTACTCGGCAGCACCGCCCAGTTGCGGCCGCCGTCGTCCGTCGACAGGATCCGGAACTTGCCGTCCACCGGGTCGCTCATGGCCAGCCCGTGGCGGGAGTCGAAGAAGGTGAGGCAGTCGTAGAAGGCCCGCGGGTCGGGGTTGCGGAAGGCCTCGGTCCAGGTGGCGCCGCCGTCCTCGGTGCGCAGCACCCGCGAAGCCTCGCCCTCCCCGATGGACAGGGCCACCGCGCGCCGTGCGTCGAAGGCCTCGATGTCGCGCAGCTCCAGGCCCTCGGCGACCGCGCCCGGCGGTGAGACGTCACGCCAGCTGCGGCCGCCGTCCACCGTGCGCAGGACCGTGCCCTTGGAGCCGGCCACCCAGGCCGTGGAGCGGCTGACCGCCGCCAGCCCGCGGAACCGGGCGTCCTTGCCGGTGTCCTTCAGCGCCCAGGCCGCGCGCCCGTCCCGTAACCCCTGCACGTCGCCCGGGTCCTCCGCGTGTGCCGGGGCGGCCAGCAGACCCACCGCCAGAGCCGCCGCGCACATGCCAACTCCAAGAAGTCTCATGGCGCCGGAAGCTAATGCACACCGGATTCGGCGTCCAGGGTGCGTCCGTGCCGCCGCGTTCCTACGCTGAGGCCATGCCATCCAAGGAACCCAAGGCCTACGACGGCAAGCGCATCACCGTCACCTACGACACCGGGCGGTGCCTGCACGCCGCCGAATGCGTGAGCGGCCTCCCCGAGGTGTTCGACTCGGGGAAGCGTCCGTGGGTACAGCCGGACGGCGCCGAGCCGGAGCGGGTCGCCGAGGTGATCCGCCGGTGCCCCTCGGGCGCGCTCCAGTACCGGCTCGCCGACGGCGGGCCGGCCGAGGAGCCGGACCGGCCGACCACGGTCGTACGGTCGCCCGCCGGTCAGCTCGTGATGCGCGGCGATCTGCGCGTGACGACCCCCGAAGGGACCGTCCGGCGGGAGACCAGGGCGATGCTTTGCGCCTGTGGAGTGAGCGGGAACCAGCCGTTCTGCGACCACTCGGGGGCGTGCGGCAGCGACTGAGGCCCCTTCACCCGCACCCCTCCCCTCGTTACTCTGTGCGATCAAACGGACGCGTTCCAGCCAATCGGTGACACAGCTCACGTCAGTTCGCATGCACGGATTTGCCGATTCCGGCGTCTATCCGGTTGCCGGGCTTCACCCCACGCCCGGCAGCAGATCCGCCGCAAGGGAGCGAGCCTTGATCACTGTTATCGAGCAGGCCGTGCAGGCCCGTCTGGTCGCCACCGCCCCGAAGGTCGAGACCGTACCCGTCACGCTCTGCTACGACCGTGCCGATCCCTTCGCGGTGCGCATGGCCTTCCCCGCTCCGGCCACCCTGGAAGGCGTCGAGGTTTCGTGGACGTTCGCCCGCGAGCTCCTCGAATCGGGGCTGGACCGCCCCACGGGGTGCGGCGACGTGCGGGTGCGGCCGTACGACATCGACCGGACCACGATCGAGTTCCACGCGCCCGAGGGCGTGGCGATCGTGCTGATGCTGACGGCCGAGCTGCACCGGTTCCTGGAGCGGGCGGCGGCGGTCGTGCCGCCGGGTCTGGAGCACCTGTACCTCGACATGGACCACAGCCTGGCCGAGCTGATGCGCGACCCGCGCTGAAGCCCGGCCCTGGCACCGGCCCCGGCACCGCCCCTCCCCCTCCCCCGCCCCCTCCCACGGTTAATTCGATTGCGGGCGGCTCCGGCCGTCCGTAGCTTCGTCGACGCCCCACTGCCGTCGAAACGGAGCAGGACATTGCTCGTCTGAGGTTCGAGACACCGACCGATCCCACCGATCCCGCCGATCCGCCATCGGATCCCACCGTCGGCTGTCTCCCCGAGTTGCACGTACCACTCACGCAACCTGGAGGCCTCCATGAGCCATACCCCTGCATTCATCACCTGCTCCGCCCTGTCCTTCGACTGGCCCGACGGCACTCCCGTCTTCGAGGACTTCCAGCTGGCCGTCGGCCCCGGCCGCACCGGCCTGATCGGGCTCAACGGCTGCGGGAAGTCCACCCTGCTGAAACTCATCGCGGGTGAACTGAAGCCGTCCGACGGCCAGTTGTCCGTGGCCGGCACCATCGGCTACCTCCCGCAGAGCGTCACCCTCGACACCGCCCTGCGCGTGGACGAGGCGCTCGGCATCCGCACCGTCCGTACCGCCCTGCACGCCATCGAGGCGGGCGAGGCCACCGAGGCGAACTTCGCCGCGGTCGGCGACGACTGGGACGTCGAGGAGCGGGCCCTGGCCGCCCTCGACCAGCTCGGTCTCGCCCGGACCGGCCTGGACCGTACGGTCGGTGAACTGTCCGGCGGCGAATGCGTGTTGCTGCGCCTCGCCGCCCTGCTCCTCGCCCGCCCCGACGTCCTGCTGCTGGACGAGCCGACGAACAACCTGGACCTGCGGGCCCGGCGCCGGCTGTACGCGGCGGTCGAGTCCTGGTCCGGGGTGCTGCTCCTGGTCAGCCACGACCGGGAGCTGCTGGAGCGGGTCGACCAGATCGCCGACCTGCACGACGGTGAAGTCCGCTGGTACGGAGGGAACTTCACGGCGTACGAGGAGCAGCTCGCCGCCGAGCAGGACGCGGCCGAGCGGATGGTCCGGGTCGCGGAGGCCGACGTACAGCGGCAGAAGCGGGAACTGTCCGACGCGCACCTGAAGTTGGCGCGGCGCAAGCGGTACGGCCAGAAGATGTACGACACCAAGCGCGAGCCGAAGATCGTCATGGGCGCCCGCAAGCGCGCGGCGCAGGAGTCGGCCGGCAAGCACCGCATCCTGCACACCGAGAAGCTGGCGCAGGCGAAGGAGCGGCTGGACCAGGCGGCGGAGGCTGTCCGGGACGACGACGAGATCCGGATCGAGCTGCCCGCCACGCAGGTCCCGCCGGGGCGCCGGGTCCTGACCCTGAGCAACGTGCACCTGGCGCACGGGGCCCGGGCCGCGGGCGAGTGGGAGCTGCGCGGGCCGGAGCGGATCGCGCTGGTGGGCCGCAACGGCAGCGGCAAGACGACCCTGCTGCGCACGATCGCGGGGGCGCTCGCGCCGGTGTCCGGTGAGGCGATCACGCACGTGCCGACGCGGTTCCTGCCGCAGCGGCTGGACGTGCTCGACGAGAGCCGGTCGGTGGTGGAGAACGTGGCCCGGTTCGCCCCGCAGGCCTCGAACAACCTGATCCGGGCGCGGCTCGCGCACTTCCTGTTCCGGGGCGCCCGGGCGGACCGGCCGGCCGGCACCCTGTCGGGCGGCGAGCGGTTCCGGGCGGCGCTGGCGGCGCTGCTGCTGGCGGAGCCGGCTCCGCAGCTGCTGATGCTGGACGAGCCGACGAACAACCTGGACCTGGCGAGCGTAGGGCAGCTCACGGACGCGCTGGGGTCGTACCAGGGCGCGCTGCTGGTGGCCAGCCACGACGTGCCGTTCCTGGAGTCGATCGGGATCACCCGGTGGCTGCTGCTCGACGGCGAGCTGGAGCCGACCACGGCCGAGGAGGTGCGCGAGGCGCTCTGGCACGGTTAGGCCGTTTCTTGCGGATCGTGCCGCGACGCCCGCCGTCAAGGCGGGTGTCGCGGGCCACCTGCCGGGGCGACTTTCGCTCCGGCGGGCCCTTCGCGCACGCCCTCAAACTGCACAGATAACCGGATGTAACCGGTCATATGAACGCCTGGGGCTTGGCTGGTCCTCACGCTCCGCTTAACCTACGGATTCGTAGGCTACGGAACCGTAGGTATTTCGCTTTGTCCCCAGGAGCACCCGTGACAATCACCTCTCCCCACCTCGGCAGCTCGGAGGCGTGGACCGACGCCAAGCTGCTGTACGCGCTGGAAGAGGTGGTCGAGAAGGAACTCAACCGCCACCTGAAGGTCACCAAGGACTGGATGCCCCACGAGTACGTCCCGTGGAGCGACGGCCGGAACTTCCCGGGCTTCTTCGAGGACGGCGAGGCCTGGGACCCGGAGCAGTCCAAGGTCACCGACATCGGCAAGATCGCGCTGGTCGTGAACCTGCTGACCGAGGACAACCTCCCCAGCTACCACCACGAGATCGCCACGCTCTTCGGGCGCAACGGCGCCTGGGGCACCTGGGTGCACCGCTGGACGGCCGAGGAGGGCCGCCACGGCATCGTGATGCGCGACTACCTGCTGGCCTCGCGCGCCGTGGACCCGGACAAGCTGGAAGCGTTCCGCATGCAGCACATGTCGGAGGGCTTCGAGTCCGACAACCGGCACTCGATGCTGCACTCGGTGGCGTACGTGGCCTTCCAGGAGCTCGCGACCCGCATCTCGCACCGCAACACCGGCCACCAGTCCGGTGACCCGGTCTGCGACCGGATGCTGGCCCGCATCGCGCAGGACGAGAACCTGCACATGGTCTTCTACCGCAACCTGCTGGGCGCGGCCTTCGAGATCGCCCCGGACCTGACGATGCAGGCCGTGCGGGACGTCGTGGTCAACTTCCGGATGCCCGGTCACGGCATGCCCGGCTTCGAGCGGATGGCCGCGCAGATGGCGATCGGCGGGGTCTACAACCTGCGGATCCACCACGACGACGTGCTGAGCCCGGTGATCCGCTTCCTGAAGATCATGGACATCGACGGTCTCGGCCCGGAGGGCCAGAAGGCCCAGGAGGAGCTCGGGCTCTTCATGAACGGCCTGGACTCCGAGGCCCGCAAGTTCGACGAGCGCCTGGCCGCCCGCGCGGCCCGTATCGCGGCCCGCAAGGCCTGACCGCTCCGCAACGTCACGCAGCGCCGCAGCGCCCCCGCAGCGCCCCGAAACCCTGGCACGGCCCCGCCCTGCCAGGGTTTCGCCTTGTCCGGCGGTGCCGGCCGCTCGCGGGCCCGGTCAGCCGCGCGGGCGCAGGGCGAGGCGCTCCGACTCCGAGAGGCCGCCCCAGACGCCGAATCGCTCGTCGTTGGCCAGGGCGTACTCCAGGCATGCCGCGCGGCCCTCGCACGCCCCGCACAGCCGCTTCGCGTCCCGCAGGGACGAGCCGGGCTCGGGGAAGAAGAAGCCCGGGCCCGTCTGGGCGCAGAGGGCGAGGTCGTACCAGGCGGGTGCTGCGGTGGTGGTGGCGGTGTTCATCGACATGCCGGAGATACTCATCGCCGCCGATGGACGTCCGATCAACGCCTGATCAACACCGCTTCGCTGCCGGCCGCGCTCCTCACGCCCCGGGCGCGGGAGCGCTGGCGATGACCGCGAACCGCGCGCCGTAGGGGTCCGCCAGCTTCGCGAAGCGGCCGACGCCCTCCATGAACACCGGCGACAGCCGGACCTTGCCGCCCGACTCCTCCGCCCGGGCCGCGGTCACATCGCAGTCGGCGACCTCGAAGTACGGGGTCCAGTAGGGGCGTTCGGCGTCCTCCACCGGGTCGGACCCGATCGGGACCAGGCCACCGAAGGCCGCCTCGTCGGACGCGCCCGCCGCCTTGACCACGGTGTACGAGCCGCCTTCGAAGGGCATTTCGCTGATCTCCCACCCGAACACCGAGCCGTAGAAGGCGGCGGCCGCCGGCACGTCGCCCGTGTACAGCTCGGTCCAGCACAGGGTGCCGACGTCGGTCACCGCGCCGAGGCCTTCGATCCTGCCCGGCTGCCAGATCGAGAACGTGACCCCCGCCGGGTCGGCGAAGATCGCCATCCGGCCGAGGCCCATGACGTCCCTGGGCGCGACCGCCACCGTGCCGCCCGCCTTGACCACGGCGGCCGCCGTGGCGTCCGCGTCGGGGCTCTGGAAGTACAGCGTCCAGGCCGACCGGACCTCCTCCGGCGCGACGGCCATGCCGCCGGCCACCGTCTTGCCGTCGAGCTGGAACATCGCGTATCCGCCGGCTTCCTCGCCGCCCGGCCGGTAGTCCCAGCCGAACAGTCCGCTGTAGAACCCGGCGGCGCCGTCGAGGTCGGGCGTGCCGAGGTCGACCCAGTTCGGCGAGCCGTCCGTGTAGTCCGTCGTGAGCATGACCCGTACTCCTTCCGTCCTCCCTGTGAGCATGGCATCCGCCACTGACAGGGCACTCAGTCCTCGTGCTTCGCCCGGCTCGGCTGGACGCGCTTCGGTTCGCCCGGCATCTTCGGGTAGTCCGGCGGGTACGGCATGTCGCCCAGGCCGTGGTCGTGTTCGTGGCGCTCGGCCAGTTCCAGGGCCGCGTCCAGGGTGAAGGCGTGGTCGTCCATGTCCGCGTGCAGGTCCCCGAGCTCGGCGTAGCGCGCCGGCATCGTCGTGATGTCGAAGTCGCGGGGCTCGGCCGAGTCGATCTCGTCCCAGCGCAGCGGGGCCGAGACGGGGGCGTGCGGGCGCGGGCGCACGGAGTACGCCGAGGCGATCGTGCGGTCGCGGGCGGTCTGGTTGTAGTCGACGAAGATCCGCTCGCCGCGCTCCTCCTTCCACCACGCCGTGGTCACCTTGCCGGGCATCCGCTGTTCCAGCTCGCGGCCGATCGCGATCGCGCAGCGCCGGACCTCGGTGAAGGTCCAGCGCGGCTCGATCGGGACGAAGACGTGCAGCCCTCGCCCGCCGGAGGTCTTGGGCCAGCCGCGCAGGCCCAGGTCCTCCAGTACGTCGCGCAGTTCGTGGGCGCAGATCACCGCGTGGTGGTAGTCGGTGCCCGGTTGCGGGTCCAGGTCGATGCGCAGTTCGTCGGGCCGGTCGGTGTCCTCGCGCCGCACCGGCCAGGGGTGGAAGGTGAGGCAGCCGAGGTTGGCGGCCCACAGGACGGCGGCCGGCTCGGTCGGGCAGATCTCGTCGGCCGTCCGCCCGCTGGGGAACTCGATGTGGGCGGTCGGAATCCAGTCGGGCAGGTTCTTCGGGGCCCGCTTCTGGAAGAAGGACTCGCCCTCCACGCCTTCGGGGTAGCGCTCCAGGGTGGTGGGCCGGTTGCGCAGGGCGCGCGTGATCCCGTCGGCCACCGACAGGTAGTACTGCGCCACGTCCAGCTTCGTCAGGCCCCGCTCGGGGAAGTAGACCTTGTCCGGGCTGGACAGCCGCACGGTCCGCCCGCCCGCGTCCAGCTCGATGGCATTACCGGATGCACCCATGTGCGCCACGGTAGGCGGCCCCCGCCTGGTGCGCATACCGGGCGGGCAGGGACGTACCACCGCAGAATCTAAGACATGGATCTGCCCGTGATGCCGCCCGTGAAGCCGATGCTCGCCAAGTCGGTGGCCAAGATCCCGCCGGGTATGCAGTACGAGGCGAAATGGGACGGATTCCGGGCCATCGTGCACCGCGACGGCGACGAGGTGGAGATCGGCAGCCGCACCGGCAAGACCCTGACCCGGTACTTTCCCGAGCTGGTGACCGCGCTGAAGGACAACCTGCCGGCCCGCTGCGTGGTGGACGGCGAGATCGTCATCGTTCACGGCGGGCGGCTGGACTTCGACCGGCTGACCGAGCGGATCCATCCCGCGCAGTCCCGTGTCGACATGCTGGCGCGGACGACCCCCGCCAGCTTCGTCGCCTTCGATCTGCTCGCGCTGGGCGACGAGGGGCTCCTCGACACCCCGCTCGCCGACCGCCGCAACGCCCTCACCAACGCCTTGTCCACTGCTCGGCCCCCCGTTCACCTCGCGCCCGCGACCACTGACCCCGCGCTCGCGCAGGAGTGGTTCGAGCGGTTCGAGGGCGCCGGGCTCGACGGGGTGGTCGCCAAACCGCTCGATCTCCCCTACCGGCCCGATGCCCGTCTCATGTTCAAGATCAAGCACGAGCGTACGGCCGACGTCGTCATCGCGGGTTTCCGTTTCCACAAGAGCGGTCCGATTGTCGGATCGCTGCTCCTGGGCCGGTACGACGACCACGGCGCCCTCCAGCACGTGGGGGTCTGCGCCGCCTTCCCGATGAAGCGCCGCGCCGAGCTGGTGGACGAGCTCGCACCGCTGCGGATGGAGGACACCGCCGGGCACCCCTGGGCCGCCTGGGCCGAGGAGTCCGCGCACGAGAGCGCCCGGCTGCCCGGCGCGCAGAGCCGCTGGACCGGCAAGAAGGACCTCTCCTGGGTGCCGCTGCGCCCCGAGCGCGTCTGCGAGGTCGCGTACGACCACATGGAGGGCGACCGCTTCCGGCACACCGCGCAGTTCCGCCGCTGGCGGCCCGACCGCGAACCGCCGAGCTGTACGTACGCCCAGCTCGAGGAGGTCGTCGGCTACGACCTCGCCGATGTCCTCGGCCCGACCGCCGGGTCGTAGACCAGCCTCTCCCACTCCTCCCGGTCCGGCCCCGCCACGTGCGGCGCGTACCCGGGGCGGGCCGCCAGCCAGCGCTCCACCCGCGCCCGCACCTGCGGGTCCGCGTACGCCCGCTCCGGCGGCTCGACCAGGTGCCGCACCCGCGCGCGGGCCCGCATCACCTCGGGGTCCTCCAGTGCGCACTCGAACAGGGCGGCCACCACGCGCGCCGGATCCGTCCGCCCGGCCCGCGTCGCGAACCGCTCGCCGATGGCCGCGTCGGCCACCACCTGGAAGTCGAACCACGGCTTCAGGGTCCGCACGGCCCACGCGTGGTACGCGGCGGCGAACCGCACCGATCCCGCGTCCTGGTGCGCCGTACGGGCCACCCGGCACGCGGCCCACAGCGCCAGCGAGGTGCCCTGACCCAGCGTCGGGTTGGTGTGCGCGATCGCGTCCCCGATCGCCACCAGTCCGGTCGCCACCGGCCCCCGCTCGTCGACCAGCGCGCTCCACCGGTTGTCCAGGCTCGCCGTGGCCAGTACGCCCGACAGCGGTTCGGCGCCCAGGCCCAGCCAGGCCGCACCGGGCGGAAAGGCGCGCGCGGCGGCCTCGAACACGGCGGGATCGCGCAGCGCGGAGCGGGTGGTGTCCCCGGTGTGGACGAACAGGGTCACGGCGAACACCCGGTTGTCGGCGGGGAAGACGGCGCACCCGGCGAAGGTGCCGCCGGTCACCGCCCAGGGCCGGCGCGGCCCCTCCTCCATCCCCTCGGGCAGCCGGTACCAGCGGCAGAAGTACGCCAGCCCCGTGCGGTGCCGTTCCACGACCGGCGGCCGGCAGCCCGCCGCGGGCAGCAGTCGCTCGACGCCGCCGCGCCGCCCGCCCGCGTCCACGACGAGGTCCCCCGTGTACGCACCGGCCCGCGTGGTCACGCCCCTCACCCGTACGGCGGAGCCCGTCGGCTCGGCCAGCAGCCCGGTCACCGTCTCCCCGTGGTGCATGACGGCTCCCGGTTCCGCGCGCAGCGCGGAGGCCAGGGCGCTCTCCAGCACGATGCGCCGGGCCTGGAGCATCACCAGGTCCTCGTCGCCGGGCCGCGCCGGCGGGCGTACGTCGAACCAGTCCAGCTCGTGCCGCTCGCGGGCCCCGAGCCGCAGCATCTCCGCGTGGACGTCGGGCAGTTCCTGCCGCAGGACGGTACGGGCCGCGCCGAGCAGGGCGTGCGGCTGCGCGGCCTGCGGGACGCCCGGCCGGTGCCATCCGAAGAAGTCCCGGTCGAGCGCGGCACCGGGTGCGCGGGTATCGCGTTCGAACACTTCGGCGGTGTGCCCGTACCGCGCCGCGAGCAGCGCGGTCGCCAGCCCTCCGACACCTCCGCCGATGACCAGCACATGTGCCATTGCGAGCCCCCCGAGCCTCTGAGCCGATGAACGGTACGAAGATCAGACTGCTCAGAGCCTGCACGGACCCGCCCTGGCCGAAACCCGCACACGTGTCCGACGGGCTACGCCCCGCTCGCGCTCCGGCCGGTGCTCCGGCCGGCAGCGCGGTGGGCTTCGAGGGCCCTCCGGCCCTCCTCCTCGATCAGGTCGGTGTTGATCGCCACGGCCGCGCGGACCCCGGCCGCGGCCGCCCCGGCCAGCTGCTCCATGGGGCCGGCCACGTTCCCGGCGGCCCAGACGCCGCTCAGCGCGGTGGCCCCGCTCGCCGGATCGGCCTCCAGGCAGGTGCCGATCGCCGCTCCGGCCCGCTCCACGGTGGCGACGGACAGCCCGAGGCTCGCCGCCACCCCGGCGCGGGCGGTGAACCTCGGGGCCACCACGAGCGCCGTGCACGCCACGGCCGCGCCGTCGGCCAAGGTCACCCCGGCCAGCCGGTCGCCTTCGGTGGCGAGACCGGTCACCTCACCCTCCACCACCGCGACACCGAGTGCGGACAGCAGCTCCCGGTCCGCGTCGGTCAGGCGCCGGGTGTGGGTCAGCAGGGTCACGCGGTCGGTCCAGCTCCGCCACATCTGCGCCTGGTGCACGGCGACGGGGCCGGTGGCCAGGACCGCGACCGGCTCGTCGCGGACCTCCCAGCCGTGGCAGTACGGGCAGTGCAGCACGTCCCGCCCCCAGCGCTCCCGGAGCCCCGGCAGCTGCGGCAGCTCGTCCACCAGCCCGGTGGCGATCAGCAGCCGGCCGGCCCGGACCGAGGACCCGTCGGCGCACCGGACGAGGAAGCCGCCGCCGGGCAGCCGGTCGGCGGCGAGCGCGGTGCCGGCCGCCCCGGAGCGGATCTCGCCCCCGTACCCGGTCACCTCGGCCCGCCCCGCGGCCAGCAGCTCCGCCGGGCTCGCCCCGTCCCGGCCCAGGTAGCCGTGCAGGTGGGCGGCGGGGGCGTTGCGGGGGCTGCCGGAGTCGAGCACCAGCAGCGAACGGCGGGCCCGGGCCAGGGTCAGCGCCCCGGCCAGTCCGGCGGTCCCGCCGCCCACGACCACCACGTCGAAAGAGCCCGTCAGCGTGTTGTCCCTCGCGTCGTCCATACCGCCGAGGGTGCCGCCGGCCGACCCGCTTGACAAACGCTGTTGCCGAACCGGCAAATGGAGCGATGACCACACCGAACGACCAGCCCGGACGCCCGGCACGGGCCGTCCCCCGGCCCAACGCCGTCGTCGGCGTCGGCCTCGTCGTGACCGACGCCGCCGGGCGGGTGCTCCTCGGCCAGGCGCACGACGGCCGCTGGGAACTGCCCGGCGGGAAGGTCGACCCCGGGGAGAGCTTCGAGCAGGCCGCCGCCCGCGAACTGGCCGAGGAAACGGATCTGCGGGCGGCCCCCGGGGACATCCGGATGCTGACCGTCCAGCTCTCCCCCGAGGCCGGGACGACCCGCCTGACCGCGGGGGCCGTCACCGGCGCCGCCCGGGGCACGCCCAAGGTCACCGAGCCGCACAAGATCCTGCGCTGGCAGTGGTTCGCCCCGGACGGGATCCCGGAGGCCCTCTACGCGCCCTCGGTGACGGTCCTGCGGGCCTGGCGCCCCGAGCTCGGGCCGACCCTGCCGCCCGTCCCGTCGTACGACTACCCGACGCCCTAGAGCCGCGAACAGGGGCCACCGACCGGGCGCGCCCCGCCACCGACCGGCCGCCGACCGGCCATCGACCTGCCGCCGCCCCGCCGCCGGCCTGCTGTGACATCTCCCACCCCCTCTTGCCACAGGAAGGAAGGCATACCTAAGTTCAGACGTATGGCCCCACACCACCCCACACCCCCCACCGGCCCGGGCACCCCCGAGCTGGTCGACTTCGCCGTCGACCTCACCGCCCAGGAGGTCCTCCGGCGGGCCCAGGTCATGGCCGCCCTCGGCCCCGACTGGGACCCGATCGAGGTACTGCGCGGTGAAGAGGCGGCGTACGACCTGCTGTACTCCGGCCTCGACGCCGAGCAGCAGCGCGTCTACGACGGCCTGGTCGCCGCCGGCGTGCTCGCCCCGCGCGGGGACGGCCATGCTGCCCCTTGACCCGCAGGCGGACCCCGGGCGACGCGCCTGGGTGGCCTGCCCGAGCTGCGACGACGCCCGCGGCTGCGCTTCCTGCGAGCAGCAGCGCACCTGCTCCGCGCACTGGCGCTACCTGCTCACCAACACCGGCAGCCTGCTGCACCTGCAGTGCCCGTCCTGCGCCCACGTCTGGGTGCACGAGAGCGGCTTCGGCGCCACGCGCTCCCTGTGGAGCCGCATCACCAGCGGCCGGTCGGCCGGACTGTGACCACGGTCTCGGCTCACAGCCCCGCCGGGGCCTTCTGCGCGAAGTAGCCCTCGCTCAGGTCCTCCACGAGCAGCCGCTTCGCGATCGCGTCGGCCGCCGCCCGGAGTTCCTCGCTCCGCGGGCGGCCGCGGTCCTTCTCCAGTTCGCCGCCTAGCCAGTCCCCCCACGCCTTCGTGAGGGTCGCCGCCTCCCGCTGCCCCGCCGGCGTGAGCGTGAAGAAGGCACCCTCGCGGGTCATGTACCCCTCCTGCTCCATCCGGTCGAAGACCGGCACCAGGACCTCCGGCGGCAGGGCGCGGCGCGAGGCGATGAGCCCGAGGCTCGCGTGGCCGACCGTACGGGTCGTGATCTCCACCTGCATCACCGCCCACGCACCCGCGATGTCCAGCCGGGTGTCCGAGGCGTTCACGATCGCCCGCGCCGTCTCCGGCCCCATGTTCCGTACGAGCTTGCCGACCGCCAGCTCCAGCAGTTTGGCCGAATCGCCGGAGGCCGTGGCCGGTGAGGCGAAGCCGTCGCCCATGTCCGTCGACGCCGCGCGGGCGCTGTCGCGCAGCCGGACCTGCTTGAGGAAGAGCGCGACGACGAAGCCGACCCCGGCCACCGGCACCGTCCACAGGAACACCGTGTGCAGTGCGTGCGCGTAGGCCTCGACGATCGGGGCGGCCGCCGCCGGGTCGAGCCCGTGGACGCCCTGGGGGCTCTGGGCTGCCTTCGCCAGCTCCGCCGGATCGGCCCCGGTGGCCCGCGCGGCCTCCGCGACGGCCTTCTCCAGCGCGGGGCCCAGGGTGTTGGCGTAGATGGTTCCGAACACGGCGGTGCCGAACGAGCTGCCGAGCGTACGGAAGAACGTGACACCTGATGTGGCGGTTCCGAGGTCGGCGTAGTCCACGGTGTTCTGCACGGCGATCGTCAGGACCTGCATGCACAGGCCGATCCCGACACCGAGCACGAACATGTACAGCGATTCCAGCCACGCGCCGGTCTCCGGGCCCATCCGCGAGAGCAGGTACAGCCCGACGCCCATCACCAGGCTGCCGACGATGGGGAAGATCCGGTACCGCCCGGTCTTGCTGGTGACGTTCCCGCTGAAGACGGACGCGATCAGCAGCCCGATCACCAGCGGCAGGGTCCGTACGCCCGAGACCGTGGCCGAATCCCCGTCCACGTACTGGAGGTACGTCGGCAGGAAGGTCATCGCGCCGAGCATGGCGAAGCCGACTACGAAGCTGAGCACCGAGCAGACCGTGAAGACCTGGTTCCCGAAGAGCCGCATCGGCAGCATCGGCTCCGCCGCCCGCCTCTCGACCAGGCAGAACAGGGCCAGGGCCAGCACGCCGAGCACGAACAGCCCGATGATCCTCGCGGAGCCCCAGGCGTACTCGTTCCCGCCCCAGCTGGTGGCCAGGATCAGGGCGCTGGAGCCCACCGCGACCAGGGCGATGCCCAGGTAGTCGATCCG
Source organism: Streptomyces sp. NRRL S-244 (assembly GCF_000717915.1). Lineage (GTDB taxonomy): Bacteria > Actinomycetota > Actinomycetes > Streptomycetales > Streptomycetaceae > Streptomyces. The sequence continues at coordinate 28,233 of NZ_JOCX01000036.1, read as the reverse complement.
GGCGCCCCCGGGTGCCCGGACCGAGGGGATCGTCCGGGCCGCCGCGACGACCACCAGGATCGCGATCGGGACGTTCACGTAGAACGCCCAGCGCCAGGTGAGGTGGTCGGTGAACAGGCCGCCGAGCAGCGGCCCGATGACGGTCGCGACCCCGAAGACGGCGCCGATCGCGCCCTGGTACTTGCCGCGTTCGCGCAGCGGGACCACGTCGGCGATCAGGGCCATGGAGGTGACCATGAGGCCGCCGGCGCCGACGCCCTGGACGCCCCGCCACAGGATGAGCAGGGACATGTTGCTCGCCAGGCCGCACAGGAACGAGCCCGTGATGAAGACGATCGCGGAGATCTGGAAGATCAGTTTCCGGCCGAAGAGGTCACCGAACTTGCCCACGAGCACCGTCGCGACGGTCTCCGCGAGCAGGTACGAGGTCACCACCCACGACATGTGCTCGCCGCCGCCGAGATCCGCCACGATCGTGGGCAGCGCGGTGCCGACGATCGTCTGGTCCAGGGCCGCGAGCAGCACCCCCAGCATGATCGTGCCGAAGACGACGTTGCGCCGCCGCCGGTCCAGCACGGGAGGCTCCGCGGCCGCCGGCGCGGCTGCGGCTTCGGCGGGGGCAGTGGTCACATCTCGCACTCTCACAGCGCCCCCGCCCCACCGCATGCCCACTGAGCCGTACGGGGGACCCTCCCCGGCGGTCCGGCCGGCGCGGGATCAGCGCAGGTAGGCCAGGCCCGGGTGCTCGGCCGCGTACCCTTCCAGCAGCCGCCGGGCCACCCCGACCGAGTCCACCAGCGGGTGCAGCGCGAAGGCCTTGACGGCGTCCGCCCGGGAGCCGCTCGCGGCGGCCGCGAGCACCTCCCGCTCGACCGCCTTGACGGAGGTCACCAGGCCCACCGCGTGCAGCGGCAGCGGGTCCACGGCCACCGGGTGCGCGCCGTTCGCGTCGACCAGGCACGGCACCTCGATGACCGCCTGCGCGTCGAGCACGGACAGCACGCCGCGGCCCGGCACGTTGAGGATCAGCGTGGCCCGCTCGTCCCGCGCGATGGCCCGCATCAGCGCGAGCGCCACCTTCTCGTACCCGCCGGACTCCAGATCGCTCTCGTCGCGCTCGCCCATGCCGGCCGCCTCGCGGTTCTCGGCCATGTACGTGGCCTCCCGCTCGGCCCGGGTCCGGTCCCAGGCGGCCAGCGCCGCCCCGGCCGCCTGGTCCGCCCGGCCCGCCTCGGCGTAGAACCCGCGCTGCTGGTCGCGCAGGAACGCCCCGCGGGTCTGCTTGGCCTGCGTGTACGCCCGTACGGTGTCGCGGTTGAAGTAGTAATAGTGCAGGTACTCGTTCGGGATCGCGCCGAGCGAGCGCAGCCACTCGGCCCCGAACAGGCGGCCCTCCTCGAAGGACTCCAGCGCCTCGGTGTCGGCCAGCAGCCGCGGCAGTTCGTCGCGGCCGCCGATGCGCAGCCCGCGGACCCAGCCCAGGTGGTTGAGGCCGACGTAGTCGATCCAGGCCTCCTCGGGGCGGGCACCGAGCAGCCGGGCGATGCGCCGGCCGAGCCCCACCGGGGAATCGCAGATCCCGATCACCCGGTCGCCGAGCTCCTCGGCCATGGCCTCGGTGACCAGCCCGGCCGGGTTGGTGAAGTTGATGACCCAGGCCTCGGGGGCGATGCGGGCCACCCGGCGGGCGATCTCCCGGGCGACCGGCACCGTCCGCAGGCCGTACGCGATCCCGCCCGCGCCGACCGTCTCCTGGCCCAGCACGCCCTCGGCCAGCGCGACCCGCTCGTCGGCGGCGCGCCCTTCGAGGCCGCCGACGCGGATGGCGGAGAAGACGAAGTCGGCCCCGCGCAGGGCCTCGTCGAGGTCCCCGGTGGCGGTGACGGCCGGGGCGTCGGGCGCTCCGGAGGCGGCCGCCTGGTCCGCCAGCACCCGGGCCATGGCGCGGAGCCGGGCGGGGTCCTCGTCGTACAGCGTCACCTGGGACACCCGGCCCTCGGCATGGTCGCCGAGGAGTGCACCGTAGACGAGCGGGACCCGGAATCCGCCCCCGCCGAGGATGGTCAGCCGCACGCCTTACCGCCCTTCGCCCGTGCCACGATCGGTGCCACGATCCGTGGCATCCGATCCGCGACACGGGATCGACCCGTGATGGAGGCTCCCAGTGTCCCCCGCCGGGACTAGTCCTCCAGCGAGGGCACGGCGCGCAGCCGGGGCCCCTGGTGGAGCGGGGCGGTCGCGCCGCCCCGGACCGGGTCCGTCGCCGCGCCCTGCGGAGTCGACAGGATCATGGTGATCCGGGTGAGGCCCATCCCGTCGAGCATCCGGCTGGATTCGGCCACCATCCGGCAGCGCACGTGGCCCCAGCGCGGGTCCCAGTGGCGGACGGTCCGCACGGCCCCGTCGCGCTCGGCGGCGTCCGCCCCGTGGGTGCTCAGCCAGTGCGGCACCCCGTAGCGGTAGGCCGCCTCCATGAACGGATCGCGGGCCACCTCCTGGCGGATGCTGCTCAGGCCCTCGTCCTCCGGGGCCGCGGCGAGCGCGCCGGCGAACTGGGCCAGCAGCGGTACGCACCAGGCCGGTTCGTGGTCCTCCAGCACGGCCGCGGCGTCCGGGTGGAACAGCACGAAGCGCAGGAAGTTGTCGTCCGGCAGGGCCGTCGGATGCGGGCGCACCGACTGGAAGAGCTTGTCGAACGCCGAGTTGGTGAGCGCCACGTCCCAGCGGTGGTCCACCAGGAAGCTCGGGTACGGCACGGCCTCCATGAGCGCCGCGTAGTCGCACAGGTAGTCGCGCTGGGCGGGGTCCTGGGGCAGCCGGCTCTCCTCGGCCGCCCGCCAGGTCGACGGCGGGTCCCGGTCGACCATGACGCGGAAGAGCCAGAAGCACTGCCGCTCGCTCATCTCCAAGGCCTCGGCCAGGGCGAGCAGTTTGCGGTCGGTCCATTCCTTGACCAGGCCGCGTTCCCAGTTGCCGTAGGCGCGGACGCTGATGCGCAGCCGGGCGGCGAGGTCCTCCTGGCTCAGGCCCAGTTCCTCGCGCCGCTGGCGCAAAATCTCCTTGCGTCGCTCCGACCGCACTGCGCCGCGTGCGGACTCTTCGCCCGCAAGGCGCTCCTCACCGGCTCGGGCAAACCCATCGGACGGGCCCACCGCTGCGAGATGTGGCACCGAGAGCTCCCCCTCTTCACGGTCTGGATCTTCAATTTCCTCTGGCGATCCTGCTACCGACTTCATTCGAGTGTCAACTATCGTGGCAATTCCAGCCTCTTGACAGCTCATTCCCGCCACAGCTGTGGCAAGTTCTGGCCCTGCGGCGGGTCCTCGGCTAGATTCCAAAAGCCGACCATGTGCCCGTACCGACCCCGCCGCGATCTAGGAGAACCACTGGTGACAGACGGCTTCCCGGCTCCCGTCGCGGTGGCCAACGCGCCCCTGGCAGCCACCGTCACGCGCGTCGCCGAACTCGCGGGCAAGATGGGCCACGACCTGAACAAGGTCTTCGACCTGCGCCGCCTCTCCGAGGCCTCCGGCGTACCCGCCGACGTGGTCCGGTCCCTGCTGGACGGCCGGCCCGCCGTCGAGCCCTGCCTGCAGACGCGCTTCCTCCAGCGCCTCGACCTGCTCCGGCGCACCCGGCTGAAACCGAACGGACGCCGCTACACACAGCAGGAGATCGCGGACGGCGCCGGCATGTCCCGCCAGCAGGCGGGCGCCCTCATCAACGGCGACCGCCGGCCCACCATGGAGCACTGCGACGCGATCCAGCGCTTCTTCGGCGTCCACGCCGGCTTCCTCACCGCGCACGACGCCGAGGCCCTCACCGACGCCCTCCAGCGGACCGAGCAGCAGCTGCTCCAGGACTACGCGGGCCGCACGCGCGAAACCGTACCCGCCCCGGCGGCTTCGACCGGCGATCCGCTGGCAAGACTCCTGCAGAACCACGGTGTCCGCGGCATCGCCTGGCGCGCGGCCCAACTGCCCAGCGACAAACACCGGGACAAGGTGACCGAGTGGCTGGACATGCTTCTCGAAAGCGTCAAACCGAATGAATGATGACCCGGTCGAGAGTCTGGGTCTGATCCTTGAGTCCTGATCCGGATCCGCGCCGACGGGGAGAACGGTGAGCATAGGCAGAGAGCAGCGCCGGTTGTGCGGCGAACTGGTGGCCGGGCTCCGGCTGACCGCGCCCGTGGAACCCGTGGACCTCTACGCCGCCCTCTGCGAGGGCATGAGCAGACACCGCGGCCGCCGGGTGGACTTCCGGATGGCCTCGTTCCCGCCGGGGACGGCCAGCGGACTGTGGCTCGACATGGCGGACCGCGATCTGGTGGTCATCGAGGAACGCACCGCACCCGACCACCAGCTGGTCATCCTGGGCCACGAGCTGTGGCACATGAAGGCCGGCCACTGCAGCCACCACGTCGACGGAGCCGCCGTCGCCGCCCGGATGCTCTCCGACGAGGCCGACCTCGGCGAGACCGTCCGGAGCGTGGCCGCGCGCACGCGGGCCGACGTCTCGGAAGAGACCGAGGCGGAGACGTTCGGTTTACTGTTGGGCAGCCGGTGCCGGACCTGGCTCGCCGGTTCCGCGAGCCATCGGGCGCCCGCACAGCGTGATCAGTTGGCGGGCCGCATCGAGGCCTCGCTCGGATACCGGGGGCACAGGAACGACCGTTGAACGGCCAGGACTACTACATACCGGCAGCCGCCCTGGCGGTCTCACTCGCCTTCAAGCTGCCGGCGCTACGGCACAACTGGCGCGACCCGCTCCTGCGGTCGGTCTGCGCCCTGCTGGTCCTGGCCGGGTCGGTGTTCACCTTCGCCGCCCCGCCCACCATCGAGGCGGTCAACAAGTGGACCGGCATCACCAACGTCTCCGCCCCGCTCGTCTACTGCCTGATCACCCTATTCAGCGCCGCCTGCCTGGTGCTGATCGTGAACTGGCGCGGCGGCCCGCCCGAAGAGACCCGGCGCATCTCGCGCCGCTGGATGCTCGGCTACGGCGGGGTCGTCGTGGTGCTGGTGGTGCTCTTCGCGCTCGGCGACGCCCCGGTCGAGCGGCTGCGCGACTTCGACACGTACTACGCCAACACCCCGTACATCCAGCAGATGATCGCCCTCTACCTGACGGCGCACCTGGTGGCGGCCGTCGTGATGGTGGCCATGTGCTGGCGCTGGTCCCTCCAGGTGCACGGCTGGCTGCGGATCGGCCTGATGATCATCGTCTCGGGCTACGTCTTCAACCTCAGCTACGACGCCACCAAGATCTCCGCGGTCGTCGCCCGCTGGGCCGGCCACGACCTCGACGACCTGAGCACCTACATCGCCCCGCCGCTCGCCTCCGTCGGCGCCCTGATCAGCGCGATCGGATTCGTCCTGCCCCTGCTGTGCCAGCGGCTGTCCGACAGCTGGCAGACCTGGACCACGTACCGGCGCCTCGGCGCGCTCTGGCACGAGGTGCAGATCGGCGCCCCCAGCGGCACGCCCTGCGTGCAGATGTCCTGGTGGGCCCCGGCGGAGCTGCGGGTGATCCAGCGCGAGTCGGACATCCACGACGGATTCCTGCACCTCGGCCCGTACTTCGACCCCGGCCGCCGCGAGGACGCGTACGCGCGGGCCCTCGCGGCGGGGGCGAAGGAGGAGACGGCGCGGGCGGTAGCCGACGCGGCGATGGTCGCGGCCGCCGTCCAGGCCCGCTCGGCGGACCCCGAGGGCGCGGTCATCGGGGCGAGCGACGAGAGCGTCCTCGACACCCTCGGGGGGCCGCGCGACCTCGTACGGATCTCGCACGCGCTACGGCATTCGCCGGTGGTGGCGGCCGTACGGCGGCAGGTGGCGCTGTCGGGGAGCGGACCGGCCTGAGCCGGCGGCCTCAGGGGGTCAGCGCTCGGCTGCGGCCAGCGCCACCTTCGGGAACAGGTCCTGGAACGGGCCCGCGGAATCGATTCCGTCCCGGCCGTAGGGTGCGTCGAAGCTCCACACCATGAACAGCAGGAACACGATCAGCGCGCTGAACAGCCCCGCCAGCAGCAGCTCCCGCCCCGAACGGCGGATCTGCAGGGTGAAGATCAGCCCCACCGTGACCAATCCGCCGACCAGCAGCCCGAACCACACCACGCTCGGCAGGGTGGACTCGTCGGCCTGCATGCGCGAGTGCCGGGCGTCGTCGGCGGCCGCGATGTGGTCCAGCAGCGGCTGGTAGGCCTGCGCCTGGAGCTCGTTCGCCGGGCTCTGGTGGGTCACGTCGGTGCGCAGCTTGCCGAGCAGGTCGGCGCCCTGGGACGAGGCGCCCTGGCCGGAGGTGAGCAGCGGCCAGTCCACGGCGACGGTGTGGGAGACGTACGCGTCGACCTCGCCGCGGATCCGGTCGCGGACGGGGGCCGGGTAGACGTCCGCGCGCTGGGTGACCTCGTACAGCGACTGGGCCTCGCGGCGCACGCTGTCCTCGGCGGCGCCGCGCGCCTCCCAGACTCCGGCGATGGCCAGGCCGAGCACGATCGCGTAGACCACGCCCACCATCATCGTCATGTACTCGATGACGTCGGGGGTTTCGCTGGTGTCCTCGTCCTCCGCGACCCGGCGGTGCCGGAGCGCGGTGCAGGCGAGGACGAGGGCGCAGACGAGCGCCATGGCGACGGCCAGGACCAGCCATTCGGACACGAGGGTTCTCCCGTTGGTGGATCGGTGGATCGGTGGATCGGTGGGTCGGTGCAGGGGTGGGTCGGTGCAGGGGTGGTCGGAGTCAGCGACGGCTCTTGGAGCGCGGCCGCAGCGCGGCTGCGGCGAGCACGGCCGGGGTCGTGACGACGACCATGAGCATCACGGTGGACATACCGCCCGGGCCGCGCCGCTCCAGGGCGATCGAGTGGTACGGGCGCACGTGAAAGGCTCTGACGGGCGCGGCCACGGCTGCGGCCCGGGGCGGGGCAGGCGTTTCGGCCGGCGCCGGCCCGGCAACGGCCTCGGGATCCGGCGCGGGTGGCGCGGGCTGCGGCTCCCCGGCCCCGGCCTTCGCCGTCGGCCCGGGAGGCTGCGCCTCGGGGGCCGGGGCGGCCGGCGCGGGCCCCCGCCCCGGGTGGTGCACGGTCGGCCGCTCGGCGCCGGGCACGAGCACCCGTACCGGAGGCCGGACCGCGGGCGGCACGACGGCCGGGGGTACGACGGCCGGGGGTACGGCGGCGGGCGGCCGCGGCTGCCCGGTCGGGACGCAGGCGTCGAGCCGGGCTCCGTGGCCGCGGAGGGGGGTGGGTCCGGTGCCGTCGTCCGCGACCGCCACATGGCCGTACAGCGGGCACAGCGCCGCCACCATGCCTGCTCCGGCGAGGTACTGCCAAGCCGTCACCGCGCGTCCTCCCGTTGTGAGGGTTCCGGCTGAAGAAACGATCACAGCGGCGCTTCGATACGCCGCAGACGCGTCAAGATCTCCGGCGGAGGGGTGACTTCAAGCCATCGACCCCGCGAGCGCACCCCCTGTGTCCCTGTGGGCAGTCGGCCCTCCACCGGGAGCCCGAGCCGGCCTGATCCGAAAGACACCCCCTAGGCTGGCCGCATGTCCCGCATGTCCGAACCCGCCGCCCCCGGGGAGCCGCGCGAGGAACCGCCGGGCGCCGAACCGCCCGTCGCCGTCCGGGCGGCGCTGAAGACGCCGGTCCGATTCCTCGCCTCCTGGTGGCCGTGGCGCTGCTGGGCGTACCTCGGCAGCGGGACGGTCCTCGGGTACGGGGTCCTGCTCGCGCTGGCGGTGCTCGTCGGGCTGGGTGTGCTGCTGGCGGTGGCCGGGATCGGGCTGCTCCTGCTGCTCGGCGCCGTCGCCGGCGGTGTGCCGCTCGGCGCCCTGGAGCGGTGGCGGCTGCGGTGGGTGGAGCCGGTCCCGGTGCCCGATCCGCACATCTCACTCGCGGGGGCCGGTCCGGCCGCCTGGCTGCGGACCCGGCTGCGCGAGCGGGCCACGTGGCGGGAGCTCGGGTACGCCGCCCTGCTCGGGCCGGCGTTCGGGGCGGCCGGCTTCGGGGTCGTCACCCTGCTCGCCTTCTCGCTGATCCTCGTGGCGAGCCCCGTCGTCGTGTGGGCCCTCGCCCCCGAGACCGTGATGCTGATCCCCGGCAGGGCCGTCTCCGGCCCGCCGGAAGCCCTGGGCGGCACCGCCGTCGGACTGGTCGGGCTCGTACTGGCCGCGTACGCGGGCGGGTTGCTCGCGGGGGCACAGGTGAAGACCGCGCGCCTGCTGCTCGGAGCACGCGAGGAGGACCCCCGGGTGCTGGAGCTGACCCGCTCCCGGGTACGTCTCGTGGACGCGTTCGAGGCCGAACGGCGGCGTATCGAACGCGACTTGCACGACGGGGCGCAGCAGCAGCTGGTCGCCCTCAGCATGACCCTCGGCCTCGCCGAGCTGGAGCTGCGCCGCGTGCCGCAGGCCGCCGACGCGGCCGCGCTGGTGGCCCGGGGCCGCGGTGAGGCACGCCGGGCGCTGGAGCAACTGCGCGACCTCGTACGGGGGATCCATCCACAGGTGCTCACCGACCACGGGCTCGCGGCGGCCGTCGCGGAGGTCGCGCTGCGCCATCCCGTGCCGGTGACCGTCGACCTGGACGTGCCGCGGCTGCCCGAACCGGTCGAGATCACGGCGTACTTCACCGTCACCGAGGCCCTGGCCAACGCGGCCAAGCACAGTGGCGCCTCCCGCATCGGGATCGCCGGTAAGGTCGACGGGGGCCGGCTGACTCTCTCCGTCACCGACGACGGCCGCGGCGGGGCGGATCCCGGTGCGGGTGCGGGCCTGGCAGGTCTCGCGGACAGGGTGGCGATGTTGCAGGGCAGGCTGGTGGTGTCCAGTCCGGTGGGCGGTCCCACCGAACTCCGGGTGGAGGTGCCGTGCTCCGGTTGATCCTCGCGGAGGACTCGGTCCTGCTGCGCGCCGGGCTGACGGAACTCCTCACCCGAGGCGGCCACCGGGTCCTCGCCGCCGTCGGCGACGGCGACGCACTGGTACGGGCGGTGGAGGCCGAACGGCCGGATGCCGTCGTCACCGACGTCCGGATGCCGCCCGGTTTCCGCGACGAGGGGCTGCGCGCCGCCCTCGAACTGCGCTCCCGGGACGGCTCGTTGCCGGTCCTCGTGCTCTCGCAGTACGTCGCCACGGCGTACGCGACCCGGCTGCTGACGGCCGGTGCGGCGGCGGACGGTCCGGCCGGGCTGGGCTACCTCCTCAAGGATCGGGTCGGGGAGGTGGCGGAGTTCCTCGACGCCCTCGAACGGGTCGCCGCGGGCCAGACGGTCATCGACCCCGAGGTCGTCCGGGTCCTGCTGGGGCGACAGGCGGCGGACCGGCCGCTCGCCCGGCTCACCCCGCGCGAACGCGAGGTGCTGGGCCTCATGGCCGAGGGCCTCAACAACCAGGCCCTGGCGGCCCGGCTGTTCGTCACCGAGGCCGCCGTCGTGAAACACGCGAGCAGCATCTTCATGAAGCTGGACCTCGACCCGGCCGGGGGAAACCGGCGCGTCCTCGCGGTGCTGGCCCATCTGCGGGGCGCGGAGGGCTGACCGGCCGGGCACTTTGCGCATCGGGGCCCGCGGAACCGGCCACGATGAGGGAGCGCTGCCGCGGGGAGCCGGCGACGGCCGCCGACCGGGCCCAGACCGACAGCAGCACCGGCAGCGCGAGGTATCCGAAGCGGCCCGCCGGGGCCAGGGCGAAGGCCAGGACGAGACCGGTCGCGAGGCGGTCGGCGGCCGCCACCACCGTGCACGGCGGGCGCACCAGCAGGGAGAGCGCCACCGCGAGGGCGCCCACCGCGAGCAGCACCACCGTCAGGTACCAGCCCCACGAGCCCAGTCCGGCCAGCAGATGCCCGGGAAGCGGGCTGCTCGCCGGGGTGGGGACCTCGGCCCGTCCGGTCGGGAACGCGAACACCTGCCGCCACAGCTCCGCCGGCTGGAGCAGCGCACTGGGCAGGACCAGCCCGGCCGAGCCCAGCAAGGCCACCAGTGCGCAGCGCAGCGCCGCACCCCGGCCGCGGCGGGCGGCGAGCAGCGCGACCGCCACGGCCACCGCGGGCAGCGCCGTCCACTTGAGCGCGCAGGCGCCGGCGAGCACCGCTCCGGCCAGGACCGGCCGCCCGGCCCCCGCGGCCGCCAGCGCCAGGCAGAGCAGCCCGGCCAGCGGGAGGTCCACCCCGCTCACCGCCAGCGGCAGGGCCACCACCGGCGAGGCCACCAGCAGCGGCAGCCACGGGGAGCGCGGCCCGCCCAGCAGCCGGCGCCCGGCCCACATGCCGCCGAACAGCGCGGCCGCGCACCAGAGCCGGGCATCGCCCAGCGGACCGCCCAGCACGGCGCGCGGGATGCCGAAGACCGCCATGACCGGCAGGTACGGGGTGTACTGCGCCACTCCCGCCGGCCGGTCCACGTAGATCCGCCCGGTCTCCAGCAGCAGCCTGCCGGAGCGTTCGATGACCATGACCTCCGACTGGCCCTGCCCGCTCAGCACGAGCCACAACAGGGGGACGGCGATCGCGCCCGTCAGGGCGGCGACGGCGGCGGCGCGCGGCCTGCGGGAGTCGAGGGCCGCGGCGCACAGGTAGCCGACGGCCGCGCAGCAGCCCCACAGCCGGTGCGGCCCCAGCGAGGACACGAGCGGAAAGGACAGCGCCCAGGCGGCCGCTGCCAGCCAGCCGGCGGTCCGGCACACGGAGGGGGAAGGGGTCATGGGCCCATTCCAGCCGCGCGACCGGGCCGGGTCTGCCCATCCAGGTGGACACTTCACGGTCGGGTTTTCCCTACCCCGGTGTGCCCGCGAACGGGGACGGGGTACGGCGAAGTGGACGGGTACGGGTACGGGTACGGCGAAGGGGCGCAACCTCGGAAGGTCGCGCCCCTTGGCCCGGGCAGCGGGGGTCAGGCGGTTTCGGAGCCGCCGAAGCGCTCGCGGTAGGACTCCAGGTCCTCCTCGGCGATCCGCGCGAAGAGCACCGGCGGCACGGTGAACGGCGTACCCGCCGGGACCGCGTCCAGCGACTTGGCCTGCTCCGGGGTGATCCACGTCGCCGTGTCGTCGGCCAGCGCGAACGAGGAGCGCATGGTGCGCGCCGAGGCCGGGATGAACGGCTCCGAGACCACCGAGTAGAGGTGGATCAGGTTCATCGCGGTGCGCAGGGTGAGCGCCGCGCCGTCCAGGTCGGTCTTGACCTCCAGCCAGGGGGCCTTCTCGTCGAGGTAGGCGTTGCCCGCGGACCACAGGGCGCGCAGCGCGGCCGCGGCCTTGCGGTACTGGAGGGAGTCCATGTGGCCCTCGTACTCGGCCAGCAGCTCGGCGATCTGCTCGCCCAGCTTGGCCTCGACCTCGCCGGCCGGGCTGCCCGCCGGGACCTCGTCGCCGAACTTCTTGCGGGAGAAGGTCAGCACGCGGTTGACGAAGTTGCCGAGGGTGCCGCCGAGGTCCTTGTTGACCGTGGTGGTGAAGTGCTCCCACGTGAAGGACGAGTCGTCGGACTCGGGGGCGTTGGCGATGAGGAAGTAGCGCCAGAAGTCGGCCGGGAGGATCTCCAGCGCGTGGTCGGTGAAGACGCCGCGCTTCTGCGAGGTGGAGAACTTGCCGCCGTAGTACGTCAGCCAGTTGAAGGCCTTGACGTAGTCGACCTTCTTCCACGGCTCGCGGGTGCCGATCTCGGTGGCCGGGAACATCACCGTGTGGAACGGGACGTTGTCCTTGGCCATGAACTGCGTGTAGCGCACGTCCTCGGCCTCGTACCACCACGACTTGTGGTCGCGGTTCGCCGGGTCGGCGTCCGCCCACTCCTTGGTGGAGGCGATGTACTCGATCGGCGCGTCGAACCAGACGTAGAAGACCTTGCCGTCGGCGGCCAGTTCGGGCCAGGTGTCGGCCGGTACCGGCACGCCCCAGTCCAGGTCGCGGGTGATGGCGCGGTCGTGCAGGCCCTCGGTCAGCCACTTGCGGGCGATGGAGGAAGCCAGCTGCGGCCACTCCTCCTCGTGCTCCGCGACCCAGGCCTCGACCTCGTGCTGGAGCTTGGACTGGAGGAGGAAGAGGTGCTTGGTCTCGCGGACCTCCAGCTCGGTGGAGCCGGAGATCGCCGAGCGGGGCTCGATCAGGTCCGTGGGGTCCAGGACGCGGGTGCAGTTCTCGCACTGGTCGCCGCGGGCCTTGTCGTAGCCGCAGTGCGGACAGGTGCCCTCGACGTAGCGGTCCGGCAGGAAGCGGCCGTCGACCGGCGAGTAGACCTGCCGGATCGCGCGCTCCTCGATGAACCCGTTCTTCTGCAGCTGGCGCGCGAAGTGCTGGGTGATCTCGGCGTTCTGCTGCGAGGAGCTGCGGCCGAAGTAGTCGAAGGACAGCTCGAAGCCGTCGTAGACCGCCTTCTGGGCGTCGTGGGCCTGCGCGCAGAACTCGGCGACGGAGAGGCCGGCCTCCTTCGCGGCGAGCTCGGCGGGGGTGCCGTGCTCGTCGGTGGCGCAGATGTACAGGACGTCGTGGCCGCGCTGGCGGAGGTACCGGGAGTACACATCCGCCGGAAGCATCGACCCGACCATGTTGCCCAGGTGCTTGATCCCGTTGATGTAGGGAAGCGCGCTGGTGATCAGGTGTCGAGCCATCCTCGGATGCTCCATTTCATCTATGCGGTGACAACGTGACGTGACGGATTGTGATGCGGTTCATGGTATCGAACCGCCGAAAGGCCACGTGCCGCATTTTCGTGGGGTGGACGTCGGTGGGTGTAACGCAAAAGCGAGGGTGGTGACCTCTGCGTCACGGCCCTCGCAATGGGCCCATGCTACAGCCGGACCGGATCATCGCGGACACCGGTCCACGGGGCGCACGCCGGTGCACGGCGGCCCGGCTTGGCTCCGGCATATGCGTACGCACGGAGTGGGCGCGTGCGCGGTCGAACTCGGTCATCGGCCGATCATCACCGAACGTAATCTCTCGACGTCTCTCTTCTGCGCTCCCCGGGTACGCCCGCACTGCCAGGCTGTCCGCGCACAGGGGACGAGGTGAGGTGGAACGGTGAGTGATGGCGGACCAGAGGAGTCCGGTGGGGCCGTGGGACTGCCACTGCCCAGCCGACGGCGGCGGCCGACGCCCATGAGCCAGTGGGACCCGACGGCACGCCTGTCGTACTGGGCCTTCCACGCCAACCGGCGGCCCTCGTACATGCGTTTCGCGTACCTGCAGCTGGGCTCCGACGCGGCTGCCGAGGACGCGGTGGACGCCACCTTCGACTCGATCATGAACGAGTGGTTACGCATGCTCCACATGGACCGGCTCGACGCCTACGCCTGGACCATCCTCAAGCAGCGGCTGGTCGACCGGCAGCAGCGGCGCGGAGCGCGCGGCGCCTTCCCGGCCGAACCGACCGTGCCCGAACCGACCACGTCCGAACCGACCACGTCCGAACCGACCGCGCCCGAGCCGATGGACATCAGCGCCTTCGAGGCCGCCCTCAAGGAGGCCCGGGCCGATGAGCAGTGCGAGGTGCTGACCGACACCATCCGCTTCTACTCCGCCGTCTCCCGGCTCGCCGAGCGCCAGCGCGACGCCGTGCTGCTGCGGTACGGGCTCCAGTGCACCCCGGGGGAAGCCGCGTCCGTGATGGGCGTCGACGAGGCCACCGTCCGCTCGCAGCTCGGCCAGGCCCACCGCCGGCTCGCGCGCATGCTCGACGCCTCCGCCGAACCGGCCGACGCGGCGGAGTGCGCCGACCCAGCCGAATCACCCGAGTCATGAGGCGCCGCGAGGGCAAGGAGGAGCGCGGCGGCGAGGCCGGCCGCCGCTCCCTGGCCGAGTTCCTGGCCCGGGCCGGCGTCCGCGACCGGTACCCGCACTACGATCTGGGCGCGGCCGAGGCCCGGCTGCTGCGCGCCTCCCGGGGGCGGGCCGCCGCGGCGCCCGCCCGCCGCCGGGCCGCGTACGGGTGGAGCGATCCCTCGCGGGACTGCCCGCTCGACTCCGAACGCGCCCGGCGCGACCTCAAGGCCGTCTGCCTGGCCGCCGTGTGCGGCCCGAAGGCGGAGGCGCAGCTCACGGCCTTCGCCGAGAGCGGGCACACCGATCTGGCCGGGGCCGTGGTCTTCGGCTGCCTGCTGCACCTGGCCGGGCTGCGCGAGGGCGCCCGCTTCTGGTGGCAGTTCGCCGCCGGTTCCGGGCGGGCGCGGACCGCGTCGGCCGCGTACTGCCTCTTCCTCGACCACTCCCGGCGCGGCGAGCACCACGACGCCCGCTTCTGGGCGCGCGAACTGGGCCGGCGCGGCTACCGGCCGGGCGGCCGCCGGGATCTGCGCGAGGTCCGGCTGTGCGCGCAGGCCACCGTGCTGCGGTACGTCGACCAGCTCGACGATCCCGATCTGGGCCCGGTGCCGCTGCCCAGGCCCGGACTGCCGTCGGCGCTGGCCGCGTTCCGGCCGACGCCCCCGGTCGCGGCGGAGCCGGAGCGGTCCGTACCGCGCCGGCGCGCGACGCGGGTGTCCGGGCCGGTCCGTTCCCCGGGTACGAGCGAGGCCATGGCGCAGGCGCGGCGCGCGCTGGCCGTCGTACGGGTCCTCGAAAAGCATCCGCTGGGGGTACGGGCCGCCCAGCTGCGGCGGGAGTCCGGCCTGGCCGAGGCGGAGCTGCGGCCGCTGCTGGCGATGCTGTGCGAGGAGGAGTACGCGTACCGGCCGGGCGCGGGCGTCTTCGCGCGCGGGCCCGCCCTCGACCGGCTCGCCTCGGCCGGCGCCGGAGGGCTCGCGGGCCAGCTCCAGCGCACGCTGTCCCTGGCCCGGGACAGCGCGGGCGCGGCGGTGTACCTGAGCCGGTACGCCGAGGGGGAGGTCAGGATCACGCAGATGGCGGACGGGCCGGGGGCGCCGCCGGTGCAGGAGTGGGTGGACTTCAAGGCCGCCGCGCACGCCAGCGCGGTCGGCAAGTGCCTGTTGACCCAGCTCGATGCCGACCGGCGCCGCGACCATGTCGCCCGGTACCGGCCGGCCCGGCTCACCCCGCAGACGATCACCGACAGCCGGGTCCTGTTCACCGCCCTCGACGCGGTGGCTCCGGGGGCGCCGGTGTTCGACCTGCGCGAGTACTCCCCCGGCGTGGTGTGCTCGGCGGTGCCGATCGCGACCGGCGACGCCGCCGGGAGCCTCGCCCTGTCGCTGCCCGCGACGCACGCGCACCGGCTGTACGAGGCGACGGAAGCACTGCGCCGCAAGGCCGTTCCGGTGCTCTTGGCGCTGCTGCTGTCGGGGGCCATCCCGCCGGACGCCCCGGTCGGCGCGACCGCCGCGGACGACCCCGACGCCCCGGCCACCGCACCCGCGCCGCACCCGTCCGGGGTCACCCCGGAAACCCTGCGCCACCTGCGGATGCTGTTCCGCACCCCGCTGACCCGCTCCACGGCTTCACCGGCCGACCCCCACCTGGTCAGCGACACGGCGTCGGAGGCGGCGTACTTCTTCGACCCCCTGCCGGAATCCGACCCGCCCCGCCTGTCCCTCCCGGTCACCTTCGCCCCGCTCACCCCGGGCACCCTGCGCACGGCCGAGGGTCTGGTGGTGCTCAGCACCTGACTGCCGCCCGTCCCGCGCGGCGGCAGTCGGGCAGGCACGTCAGGGGGCGGGTCAGGCGGGGCGGGTGAGGCGGTCCGCGCCCGAGAGGATCGCGGAGGCCAGCGCCTCCGCCGCCGGGGAGCTCCGCCCGCCCCGCAGCAGCGCGAACTCCACCGATCCGAGGTCCGGCAGCCCCGCCACCCTCACGAGCCCCGGCGGGATGAGCCCGCGGGTGTGGGCCATCACCCCCAGCCCGGCCCGGGCCGCCGCGACCAGCCCGCTCAGGCTGCCGCTCGTACAGGCGATCCGCCAGCCCCGCCCGTCCCGCTCCAGCACCTCCAGCGCCCGGGCCCGGGTGATCCCCGGCGGCGGGAAGACGATCAGCGGAACGGGCCGGTCCGGGTCCACTCGCAGCCCCTCCGCCCCGATCCACACCATCCGGTCGCGCCACACCAGCCGGCCCCGCTCGTCCCCCGGACCGCGCCGCTTCGCCAGGACGAGGTCGAGCCGCCCCGCGTCGAGCCGTTCGTGCAGGGTCCCGGACAGCTCGACCGACAGCTCCAGGTCCACCTCGGGGTGCTCGTGGCGGAAGCCCTCCAGGATCTCCGGCAGCCGGGTCAGCACGAAGTCCTCCGACGCCCCGAACCGCAGCCGCCCGCGCAGCCGGGTCCCGGTGAAGTAGGCCGCCGCGCGCTCGTGCGCCTCCAGGATGGTCCGGGCGAAGCCCAGCAGCGCCTCGCCGTCCTCCGTCAGCTCCACGCTGTGCGTGTCCCGCAGGAAGAGCGGCCGGCCCGTCGCCTCCTCCAGCCGCCGTACGTGCTGGCTGACCGTGGACTGCCGGACGCCCAGGCGGCCCGCGGCCTGCGTGAAGCTGAGCGTCTGGGCCACCGTGAGGAAGGTGCGCAGCTGGACCGGGTCGTACATGGCACCCCTGGCTCCCATGCCTCTCATTTCTCCCATGGTGGCACGGTCATCACGAAGCGCGATGACAGTAAGTGTGGTGTGCAGGTTTCCCGATCACCGCTCCGCCCACGACGATGAAGGGGCCCCGCCAGACGAGCCACCGACCGGAGAGTCCCCGTACATGCGCCGCCCGCACCTACCCGCCCGGCTGCCCCTGGACCCGTGGATCCCGGCCCTCCTCGCCGCCGTCGCCCTCGCCGCCCTGCTGCCCGCCCGCGGCCTCGCCGCCTCCGTCGCCGAGGGCGCCGCCACCGGGGCCGTGGCCCTGCTCTTCTTCCTCTACGGCGCCCGGCTCTCCACCCGCGAGGCCCTCGACGGCCTGCGCCACTGGCGGCTCCACCTCACCGTGCTGGCCTGTACGTTCGTTCTCTTCCCGGTGCTCGGCCTGGCCGCCCGGGGGCTGGTCCCCACCGTCCTCACGCCCCCGCTCTACAGCGGGCTGCTCTTCCTCTGCCTCGTCCCCTCGACGATCCAGTCCTCGATCGCGTTCACCTCGATCGCCCGCGGCAACGTGCCCGCCGCGATCTGCGCGGGCTCCTTCTCCAGCCTCGCCGGCATCGTCCTCACCCCGCTCCTCGCCGCCGGGCTGCTCGGCGGCAGCGGGGGCGGGTTCTCCCCCGGCTCCCTCCTCAAGATCGTCGTCCAGCTCCTGCTGCCCTTCCTGCTGGGCCAGGCCCTGCGCCCCTGGGTCGGCGGTTTCCTGCTCCGGCGGAAAAGGGCCCTCGGCTACGTCGACCGCGGCTCGATCCTGCTCGTCGTGTACACCGCCTTCGGCGCGGGCGTGGCCGCCGGGGTCTGGCACCAGGTCAGCGCCGCGCGCCTGGGCGCGCTGATGGCGGTGGAGGCCGTACTGCTCGCCGTCATGCTGCTGGTGAGCTGGTACGGGGCGAAGCGGCTCGGGTTCGAGCGGGCGGACCGGATCGCGATCCAGTTCGCGGGGTCGAAGAAGAGCCTCGCGGCCGGTCTGCCCATGGCCAGCGTGCTGTTCGGGGCCCAGGCGAGCCTCGCGGTGCTGCCGCTGATGCTGTTCCACCAGATGCAGCTGATGGTGTGCGCGGTGCTGGCGCGCCGCCGCGCCCGGGACGCCGAGTCCGCGGCGGGCGCCGAACTGCCCGCCGGGCATGTGGTGGAGGTCTCCCCCGAGGCCCAACACCCCGCACCGCAGGCCCGGTAGCGTGCGGCGGTGACCTGGATACGCCCGCTCGCCGCCCACGCCGAACGCCCCTGCACCCTCGTGGTCTGCCGCGGCTGCTGCTGTGGGGACCCCCGCAAGAACCCCGGCTCGGACCACGCCGGGCAGCTGACCCGGCTGCGCGAGGCCGCCGCGGCGTCGGGGGGCCGGCTGGCCGTCCGTACGAGCGACTGCCTCGGGCCGTGCGCCCAGGCCAATGTCATCGTGGTCCAGCCCACCACCGAGGCGCGCCGCCGGGGCGCCCGCGCGGCCTGGTTCGGCTGGGCGCTGGACGACACCGCGACCGACGAGGTCATCGCGTGGGCGCAGTCCGGCGGTCCGGGCGTCACGCCGATCCCGGCGACCCTGGACCTCCACCGCATCGACCCGCCGAAGCCGGAGGCCAAGGCCAAGCCGGCCGCCAAGGGCCGCGCCCGCCGGGGCCGCTGACCCCGGAAACGGCGGACCGGCAGAAACGGCGGACCGGCGGACCGGCGGACCGCTACAGCGTGATCCGCTCCTCGCCCGCGTAGATGTTCATGTTCGGCCCGCGCAGGAAGCCGACCAGCGTCAGGCCCGACTCCAGGGCCAGGTCCACGGCCAGCGAGGACGGGGCCGAGACGGCGGCCAGCACCGGTATGCCCGCCATCACCGCCTTCTGCGCCAGCTCGAACGAGGCCCGGCCCGACACCAGCAGGACCGCGCCGTCCAGCGGGAGGCGGCCGGCCTGGAACGCCCGGCCGACGATCTTGTCCACGGCGTTGTGCCGGCCGACGTCCTCCCGCACGTCCAGCAGCCGGCCCTCCGGAGAGAACAGCCCGGCCGCGTGCAGCCCGCCGGTGCGGTCGAACACCTTCTGCGCCGCGCGGAGCCGGTCCGGCAGCTCGCCGAGGAGCTGCGCGGGAATCCGTACGGCGTCGTCGGCCGCGCTCCGCTGGAGCGGGAAGCGGGTCGCCGTGCGCACCGCGTCCAGGCTGGCCTTTCCGCACAGGCCGCAGGAGGAGGTGGTGTAGACGTTCCGTTCGAGGGTGATGTCCGGCAAGGGAACGTCGGGCGCGAGCTGCACGTTGACCACGTTGTAGGTGTTCGAGCCGTCCTCCGTGGCCCCCTCGCAGTAGGTCACGGCCCGTACGTCCGACGCGGCGGCGAGGACTCCCTCGCTCACCAGGAAACCCACGGCCAGCGCGAAATCGTCGCCGGGGGTGCGCATGGTGATGGCCAGCGGCTTGCCGTTCAGCCGTATCTCCAGCGGCTCCTCGGCGACCAGCGTGTCCGGGCGGACCCCGGCCTCCCCGTTGCGTACCCGGATGACACGACGGCGCTCGGTGACCCGTCCCATGGTGATCAGCCCGCCCGTTCTCTCCTCGTCGCGCACTCCGTCGTGCAGCTGACGAGCCCATTCTCGCGGATCGCCGTCGCGCGGCGCTCCCGGCAGGAAGATCCTCCGGAATCTCCAAATTCAGGGGCGGTAATCCTGTTGGGTCACGTGCACCTGTACCCACCAGTAGCAGGTCAAGCTGGGTGATCCTGACTTCCGCTTAAGGGGGACCCCGCCTATGACCGGTTCACGCGTGGTGGCGCTAGGGCACTACCAGCCCGCGAAAGTGATCACCAACGAGGACCTCGCGGCGATGGTCGACACCAACGACGAGTGGATCCGCTCCCGGGTCGGCATCAAGACCCGGCACATGGCGGGCCCCGACGAACCGGTGGACGAGCTGGCCTTCCACGCCGCGGGCAAGGCCCTCGCCGGCGCCGGGCTGACCCCCGACGACATCGACCTCGTCCTGGTGGCCACCTCCACCGCGATCGACCGTTCGCCCAACATGGCCGCCCGCGTGGCGGCCAAGCTGGGCATGGGCGGCAGCCCCGCCGTCATGGACCTCAACGTCGTCTGCTCGGGCTTCACCCACGCCCTGGCCACCGCCGACCACGCGATCCGGGCCGGCTCCGCCACCCGCGCCCTGGTCATCGGCGCCGACAAGATGACCGAGATCACCGACTGGACCGACCGGACCACCTGCGTGCTGACCGGCGACGGTGCGGGCGCGGCCGTGGTCGAGGCCTGCGAGGACCCCGGCATCGGCCCGGTCCTGTGGGGTTCGGTCCCGGAGATGGGCCACGCGGTCCGCATCGAGGGCTCCCCGCCGGTCTTCGCCCAGGAGGGCCAGTCCGTCTACCGCTGGACCACCAGCCAGCTCCCGGCGCTCGCGCGCAAGGTGTGCGAGAAGGCCGGGATCTCCCCCGAGGAGCTGGCCGCCGTCGTCCTGCACCAGGCGAACCTGCGGATCATCGAGCCGCTCGCCGCCAAGATCGGCGCCGTGAACGCGGTCGTCGCCCGCGATGTCGTGGACTCCGGCAACACCTCGGCCGCGAGCATCCCGATGGCGCTCTCGAAGCTGATCCAGCGCGGCGAGATCCCGACCGGCGCCCCGGTCCTCCTCTTCGGCTTCGGCGGCAACCTCTCGTACGCGGGCCAGGTCATCCGCTGCCCGTAGCGGGTGTCGGGCGGATCCGCGACCCGTACCGGGATCGGGGTGTCCGTCGGGGTCGTCCGACCTGAGGAGTACGCGGATCCCGCCCGGTGGAGGGACGCGCGGCCGGCCGGCGCGGGCGGAGGATGGGGGGACGCCGTCAGCCCGCCGCCGAGGGAAGCGAACGCCCCATGATCCGCAGGTCCGTCATCCTGACCACCGCCGCAGTCGTCTCGGCCGTGGGGCTCGCGATCGTCGTCGCCCTCCCGGCCGCGGCCGACTGGTACGGGAACCGCCACCAGGAGACGAACGCGTACGCGACGGGGGCCGAGGCGAAGTCGGCCCGGGCCTCGGTCCCGCGCTGGCTGGCGGACGAGGCGGAGTCGGTGCGGTACGCGATGCGGACGACCGGCGGCGACCGCCTCCTGAAGGCGACCCTGACGGACGACCGCCTCCCCGTCGCGTGCACGACCGAGCCGCGGCCGAAGGCGCAGGAGGTCCCGCTCGAGGAGGACTGGTTCCCGAAGGACGCCCGGGGGAAGGCCACCGCGCGCTGCGGCCTCTACTACGCGTACATGGACGGCACCACCCTCTACGCGTGGCAGCACAACGACGACTGGCTGAGGGCCGGGCACGCCGAACCGGCCCGCTGAACCGCGAGACGCCGGGTCTCGCCGACCCGCCGGGGACATGCGTGCAGGTCAGCGAGCGGCCCGGCCCGAATACCTGGTCGGAAGCACGCCGATCCTTTGCTATTGTTGTCCTTGTCGCCGCGGGAAACCGGGGCCGACCACCTGGTCCGGGTGGCGGAATGGCAGACGCGCTAGCTTGAGGTGCTAGTGCCCTTTATCGGGCGTGGGGGTTCAAGTCCCCCCTCGGACACCAGCAGGAACCCCACTTCGGTGGGGTTCTTTTGCGTTCCCGGTGCTTGTTCGCCGGGGCCGATCCGGTGGTGCGGCATCATGGGCGCACGGGGTCGGAGGGGAAGCAACGTGTCGCACGACGGGCCGGACAGCAGCATCGTGATCGCCGGACGGTACCGCCTGGAGAGGCGGTTGGGGCGCGGCGGCATGGGGACCGTCTGGCAGGCCTCCGACGAGCTCCTCGGGCGTCTCGTAGCCGTCAAGGAGCTCCATGTCGACGGGGGCACGGAGGCCAGGGGCGCCCTGCGGGAGGCCCGGACCGTCGCGCAGGTCAGGCATCCGCACGTGGTGGTGGTGCACGACGTCGTGGAGCACGACGGGCGCCCCCACATCGTCATGGAACTCGTCGAGGGCGGCTCGCTGGCCGACCGGCTCGGCGCCGAGGGGCCGCTGGACCCCGCCGAGACCGCGCGGACGGGGCTGGCCCTGCTGGGCGCCCTGCGCGCGGCGCACGCCCGCGGGGTGCTCCACCGGGACGTCAAGCCGGCCAACGTGCTCCTGGAGGCCGGGACCGGGCGCGTCGTGCTGACCGACTTCGGCATCGCCCGGCTCGCCGGGTCCACCACCATCAGCGAGACCGGCGCGTTCGTCGGCTCGCCCGAGTACACCTCGCCCGAGCGCATGCAGGGAGCGGCCGCGGGTCCCGAATCCGACCTGTGGTCGCTCGGGGTCCTGCTGTGCGCGGCGCTGACCGGGAAGTCGCCGTTCCACCGTGATTCGCTCGGCGGGGTCCTGCATGCCGTCGTGTACGAGGAGATCCGGCCGCCGGCGCAAGCGGGGCCGCTGACCCCGGTCATCCGCGGCCTGCTGGAGCGCCTTCCGGAGCGGCGGATGGAAGCGGCGGAGGCCGAGCGGCTGCTGTCGGCCTACGTGAGCACCGGAGCGGTCCCCGCCGTGGCCGACCGGGCGCCCGGGACGGGTCCGGAGACAGCCGCGGCGACCGGGGCCGCGTCCGGCGCGGGTGGCCCGGGTGGCCCGGGTGGCCCGGGCGGCGCGGGCGGCCCGGGTGGCCCCGGCGCCGCGGTCGGGTACTCGCCCACCGAGCACGTCGTACAGCCGTCCGCCCCGGCGCGGCGGACCCGGCCCGCTCTGCGGGCGGGGCTGATCGCCGCGCTGTTCGCCGTCGCGGTCGCCGGCGCCGTGGCCGTCAGCACGCAGTTCGGCGAGCGGTCCCCGGACGCCGCGCGGGAGACGGCCCCCGCCCCCGCCACCGCGTCCGCCCCGGCCCGGGCCTCCGCCCGGGCCTCCGCCCCCTCCTCCGCTTCCTCCGCCGTCGCCTCCGCCGTCGCTGCCGACGCCAAACCCGCGCCCGCCGGGTACCGGACGGTGTCCGACGCCGAGGGCTTCAGCCTCGCCGTACCGAACGGTTTCCAGCGCAGCACCGACGACCAGCGGGTCTTCTACGTGTCCCCGGACGGGGCCTTCCGGATCGGCGTCAAGACGAAGCCCGCGGGCTCAGAGGGGCCGGTCACCGTCATGCGCCTCTCGCACGCGAGCGGCCCGGCCAGCAACCCCGGCTACCGCGACGGCTCGGTCGTACCGACCACGCACAACGGACTGCCCGCCGCCCTGTGGGAGTTCACCTGGAACGGCTTCACCGCCGCCGAAGGCGCCCGGCACACCTTCGACCTCTGCTGGGAGGAGAACGGGCGCATGTACGACGTCTGGGTGTCCGCGCCCGTCGGCCGGCTCCCGGAGGCGCGGAGCCACTTCGACGCGGCGCTCGACTCCTTCGCGCCGGACACCCGCTGAGCCCTCGGGTGCGCGCCGCGTCCCGACCGGCGCGGGATCGGGGCGGCGTTCGGTGTTTCCGGGGTGGTGGGGCGGGGAGTTTCCCTATCCCCGGGCCTGCACACCTCCCTGGGGAGGTCTTGTGGAGGTCTTCGCTCGGTGATCAACCCTGGTGAGCGGTGGGGTAGCGTCGCCGCGCTGCGCGGAGAGGAGCGGGGCATGCGCGAGATCACCGTCCCACCAGTCGTTGTTGCGGCGCCCGTCGGCGGGCTCGCCGACGCCGTGTTCCGCCATGCCCAGGAGGAGCCCGGCCGGGTGGTGCTCGGGCGCAAGGTCGACGGGGTCTGGCAGGACGTGACCTCGGGGGAGCTCGCCGCCGAGGTGCTCGCGCTGGCGAAGGGGCTGCTGGCCCAGGGGGTCCGGTTCGGGGAGCGGGTCGCCGTCATGTCCCGGACCCGGTACGAGTGGACGCTGTTCGACTTCGCCCTGTGGGCGATCGGCGCCCAGCCCGTGCCCGTCTACCCGACCTCCTCCGTCGAGCAGGTGCACTGGATCCTCCAGGACTCCGACTGCACCGCCTGCGTCGTCGAGGACGAGGACCAGGCCATGACCGTCGGGTCCGTCATCGAGCGGCTGCCGCACCTGCGGCGGCTGTGGCAGCTCGACGCCGGGGCCGTCGACGCGCTCGTCGCGGACGGCCGCGGCGTCGCCGAGGACCTGGTGCACCGGCACCGCGCCGCGGTCACCCCCGACGCCGTCGCCACCGTCATCTACACCTCGGGGACCACCGGGCGCCCCAAGGGCTGCGTGCTCACGCACGGCAATTTCATGTACGAGGCCGACACGATGGTGGCCCGCTGGGAGTCCGTCTTCCAGGCGGGGCCCGGGGAGCAGCCCTCCACCCTGCTGTTCCTGCCGCTCGCCCACGTCTTCGGGCGGATGGTGGAGGTGGCGGCCGTACGGGCGCGGGTGAAGCTGGGTCACCAGCCGGTCCTGGCGGCGGCCGAGTTGCTGCCGGACCTCGCCGCTTTCCGGCCGACGTTCGTGCTGGGGGTCCCGTACGTCTTCGAGAAGGTCTTCGCGGCGGCCCGCCGCAAGGCGGAGTCGGAGGGGCGTACGGGCCCCTTCGACCGGGCGGTCGAGGCGGCCGTACGGTACGCGGAGGCGCGCGAGCAGAAGGCGTTCGGGACCGGGCCCGGCCCCTCGGCGGGGCTGCGCATGGAGCACCAGCTCTTCGAGAAGCTGGTGTACGGGAAGGTCCGCGAGGCGATGGGCGGCCGGGTGCGGCACGCCATGTCGGGCGGGTCGGCGATGTCGCGCCGCCTCGGGCTGTTCTTCGACGGGGCCGGGATCACGGTGTTCGAGGGCTACGGCCTGACCGAGTCCTGCGCGGCGGCCACCGCGAACCCGCCGGGCGCGACGAAGTACGGCACGGTGGGCCGGCCGATCCCGGGCAGTACGGTGCACATCGCGGAGGACGGGGAGGTGTGGCTGCACGGGAGCCACGTGTTCGCCGGGTACCTCAACGACCCGCGCTCCACGGAGGCGGTGCTGCGGGACGGCTGGCTGGCGACCGGGGACCTGGGGCGTCTGGACGAGGACGGGTACCTCACGATCACCGGGCGCAAGAAGGAGATCCTGGTGACCTCCAACGGCAAGAGCGTCTCCCCGACCGCCCTGGAGGAGCGGGTGCGTTCGCATCCGCTGGTCTCGCAGTGCGTACTGGTCGGCAACGACCGGCCGTACGTGGCCGCCCTGCTCACGCTGGACATGGAGGGGATCGCGCACTGGCTGAAGATGCGCGGGCGTCCGCAGCTGCCGGCGGCGCAGCTGGTCCACGACCCGGATCTGACGGCGGAGGTGCGGCGGGCGGTGGTGGCCGCGAACACGCTGGTCTCGCAGGCCGAGGCGATCCGCACCTTCCGGGTGCTGGCGGAGCAGTTCACGGAGGAGCGGGGTCTGCTGACACCCTCGTTGAAGCTGAAGCGGCGGGCGATCGAGAAGGCGTACGCGCAGGAGGTGGCGGCCCTCTACCAGCCCTGACGGGCCCCTCTCCGCATTAACTGACGATGCATCATTTCTTCTCGCCGGTGATATTGACGAGTCGTCAGGTCACGCACAGAATGCGGGGATTCCGACCGGAGGGGATCCCACACATGCTGCGACCGATCCGCACCCTGGCCGCCGCGGCGGCGGCGCTCGCGCTCGTCTCCGCCTGCAACTCCGCCTCCAACAGCTCCGCCCCCAACGGCTCATCCCCCGGCAAGCCCGGGTCCGCCGGGAACTCCCGCGGCGTGACCGCCGACTCGATCAAGGTCGGCGGGATCGTCTCCATGACCTCCGCCAGCGGGTACAGCAAGAAGGACACCGACCTCGGTGCGAAGGCCCGGTACCTGAGGGCCAACGCCGAGGGCGGCATCAACGGACGCAAGATCGACTACCTGGGTGCGGAGGACGACGGGCAGGACCCCGGCAAGAACATGGCCGCCGCCCGCAAACTCGTCCAGCAGGACAAGGTCTTCGCGGTCGCCCCGATGAGCTCGGTCACCTTCTCCGGCGCCGACTTCCTGGAACAGGAGAAGGTCCCCACCTTCGGCTGGGGCACCCTGCCCTCCTTCTGCGGGCCCAAGTACGTCTACGGGTTCAACGGCTGCCTGGTCCCCTCCCCCGGCGGCACCCTGAACCAGACCTGGCCCGAGGGCATCGGGCAACTCCTCGGCGGCGCGCAGGGCAAGTCCGTCGCGGTCATCGCCAACGACAGCGACGCCGGGAAGTTCGGCATCCGCACCTTCCAGCAGGGCTTCGCCGCCGCCGGGTTCAAGGTCGCCTACGCCAAGGCCTCGGTACCCGCGACGGCGGTGCCGAGCGACTGGTCCGCGTACGTGAAGGAGATCCTGGAGAGCAACGGCGGCAAGGCCCCCGACGCCGTCGTCTCGGTCATGCAGACCCCGAACAACATCGGCCTGTTCACCGCGCTCAAGCGCAGCGGCTACCAGGGACTGCTCTCCGACCCGACCGACTACGACCCCGGACTGCTCGCCAAGGACGCCACCAAGCAGGCCCTCGACGGGGTGCACGTCCTGCTGCAGTTCCAGCCGTTCGAGTCGGCGGACCCGAACATGGCGCAGTTCAAGGCCGACGTGAAGGCGGCCGCGGGCGGGCAGGACGTCCCGCTGAGCATGCACACGCTCACCGGGTACATGTCGGCCGACCTGTTCGTCTCCATCGCGCAGAAGGCGGGCAAGGACTTGACCGTCGAGTCCTTCCAGGCCGCCGCGCAGGGCTTCTCCGACACCGGCACGCTCGTCGGCGACCGCTCGGAGCCCAAGGGACAGAAGGACAGCTTCGGCTGCGGAGCGCTCGTCCAGCTGCGCGGCGAGGCGTACGAGGTCTCGGTGCCCTTCTCGTGCCGCCGGCCCATCCCCTTCAAGTAGGGCCGTCGGCATGGGAGATCTGCTCGTCTTCGTGCTGAGCGGTCTGGTATCCGGCGCCCTGTACGCACTGCTGGCCACCGGGCTGGTGCTGTCGTACTCGGCGTCCGGGCTGTTCAACTTCGCTCACGGGGCCACCGCCTACCTGTGCGCGCTGACCTTCTACGAGGTGCACTCCGGGCTGGGCTGGCCGGCTGTCCCGGCGGCCCTGCTGGTGGTCTGCGTACTGGCCCCCGGGCTCGGGTGGGGACTGGACCGGCTGATGTTCCGGCGGCTCGCGCGCGTCGGCGAGACGGCGCAGATCGTGGCCACGATCGGGCTGCTGGTGGCCCTGCCGGCGGCCGGGCTGTGGGCCGTGGAGCTGCTGGGGGACGCGGGCGCGCCGGTGAAGCCCGCGGAGAACCAGTTCGGGCTGCCGGGGGTGGGGCCGAGCCCGGCCCGGAGCTGGCAGCTGCTCGACGGGGTGGGCGTCGACTCCGACCAGCTGATCACGTGGGTGGTGACGGCGGTGGTGGCGGTGGGTCTGTGGGTGCTGATGCGGCACACGCGGCTGGGGCTGCGGCTGCGGGCGGCCGTCGACAACCGCTCGCTGACCGAGCTGCGCGGGATCAGCGCAGACCGGCTGTCCTCGGTGGCCTGGATGATCTCGTCCGCGCTGGCGGGGCTGGCCGGGGTGCTGGCGACGCCGCTGCTGGGGCTGTCGGCGCACGACTTCACCCTGTTCCTGTTCGTCTCGGCGACGGCGGCGGTGATCGGGCGGTTCGCGTCCGTGCCGCTCGCGTTCGCGGGCGGACTGGGGCTGGGAGTACTGCAGAACCTGGTGGCCGGGTACGCCTCGTTCGCCGAGGGGATCACCGGGTTCCGGACGGCGGTGCCGTTCCTGATCCTGTTCGGCGGGCTGCTGGTACTGGCCCGGCGGGGGCGGACTGCGGGGACCGCGGCGGGGGACGCGGGCGGTCCGGACGCGGCTCCCGCGGACCATGTGGCGGGGGCTTCGTGGGGGCGCCGGTGGGGGGTGTGGGCGGCGGCCGCCGGGGCGTTGGGCGTGGCCTTCTACACCGTGACCACGCCGTTCTGGAGCGGGCTCCTCGCACAAGGGCTGGCCCTCGGGCTGGTGTTCATGTCCTTCACCGTGGTGACCGGGCTCGGGGCGATGGTCTCGCTCGCACAGGGCACCTTCGTGACCGGGGCCGCGCTGGTGGCGGGGCTGCTGATGAGCCGGGGCTGGCCGTTCGTGGCGGCGCTGGCGGTGGGTACGTGCGCGGCCGCGGTGCTCGGGGCGCTGGTCGCGCTGCCGGCGCTGCGGCTGGGCGGGCGGACGCTGGCCCTGGCGACGCTGGCGCTGGCCTTCCTCGCGGACCAGGTGCTCTTCCAGATGCGGTGGCTGCGGAACGGGGACTCGGGGTGGTCCGTTCCGCGCCCGGTGTTCGGGCCGGTGGACCTCGGCGACGACCGGGCGCTGGGTCTGGCGCTGGTGGTGGTCGTCGCGGTGTGCGGGGCCGGGCTGAGCGCGCTGCGGAACTCCCCTTCGGGGCGGGCGATGCTGGCCGTGCGGTCGGCTCCGGCGGCGGCGATGGCCTCGGGGGTGTCCGTACTGCGGACGAAGCTGCTGCTGTTCACGCTGTCGGCGGGGCTGGCGGGGTTCGGGGGCGTGCTGGTCGCTTCGTACAACACCCGGATCACGGCGACGGACTTCACGGCCATGACGGGGCTGGTGTGGCTGGCGGTGGTGGTGGCGGCGGGGGTCCGGCGGCCGCAGTACGCGGTGGTGGCGGGGGTGGTCTTCGCGGTGGCCCCGCGGGTCCTGGCCGACTACGTGACGCAGTCCGCGCACCTGCCGGTGATTCTGTTCGGGCTGGCGGGGTTGGCGCTCGCCAACGATCCGGACGGGTACTGCGCCGCGGTTCCGGTGCGGTGGGCGAGGCGGCGGGCCGGTGCCGCCGGCGCCTCCGGCGGGGGTGCCGGTGCCTCCGGCGGGGGTGCGGGGGCTGCCGGCGG
>NZ_JOCX01000035.1 GCF_000717915.1 Streptomyces sp. NRRL S-244 | reverse complement strand
GCCGCCCCCCCCCCCCCGTCCCCCCCCCCGCCGTAACCGCTCACGCCACGCACCCCCGCCGCCCTGCCCTGCCCTGTCGAACCCACGCATCGTAGTGCCCTGGGACTAACAGTTCTCGCTGATCACGTCCTCAAGGGTGGAGAGTGACGCGGTCTCCTCCTCGATCTTCTTCCTGAGGACTTCCAGGGTCTGCTTGAGGGCGTTGATCTGGCTCTCGTCCGGATCGGGTTGCGCCTCCAGGTCCGTGATCCTGCGCGACACCTCGGCGGCGTGATCCTTGGTGGCCCGGATGCTCGCCTTGAGCTCCTTGGCGAGGCGCTTCATCAACTCGCACCCGGATTCCCCGGTCGTCGGTGGGTTCACGTCGGCACTCCTTCGTCATGGCGCCCGTCGTCGACGCCTCGCGCGGCCAGTATCGAAGCCCCCGCCCGCCCGCACGCGGCGAAGTAGCCCGTCTGGACCACGATCCGCCGTCCCGCCTCCGGCCCCGGCGGCTCCGGCTCCGGCGGGGGGCCGGCGCCGACCGAGCGCCCCACGGCCATCGCGCCGGCCAAGGCCGCCAACCTCAGCCCGCCCTGCGTCTCCGAATCGTTCTCCGGCAAGAGACGCCCCCGCCTGGTCCCTGGATCTCCGCCGCCACCCCATTCGCCGGCTGCCGCGGGCCGTCGTGACCCGGCCGGTGCGCCGCCGCAGGGACACGTACGCGAGAGGCCGACCTGCTCCGCCTCGCCGGGCCCCCTCCGAACGATCCGGCGGCCGAGGCACCCGGGACCGGGTGACCGGCCGTCAGTACGGGGTCGGGCGGCCACCGCGTCGCATAGGTCGGGCATCGACATATGTCGGACACCGAGCTATCGTGGTCGTTGTGAACGATCAAGCTCTGCGTGAGCCGACTCTGTTGATTCTTACCGCGATTGCCGATGCTCCCCGGCACGGGTACGCGATCGCCCAGGAGGTCGAGAAGATCTCGGAAGGGCGTACGAAGATGCGTACCGGAACGTTGTACGGGGCCCTTGAGCGGCTCCTGGAGCAGGAGCTCATCGCCGTCCACGAGGAGGAGGTGGTCGACGGACGCAGGCGGCGCAGCTACGCGTTGGCTCCGCGCGGCCGCGAGGTCCTGGCCGCCGAGGCGGCTCGTATCGCGCGCACGGCCCAGGAGGCCACCCGGCGCCTGGAGCTCGGCGGATTCGGCGCGGCGGTGACCGCGTGACCGCATTGCTGAGGCTCTACCCGGCCGCGTACCGCCGGGAGTTCGGCGATGAGATCGCCGACGCCTACCGTGAGGCCACGGACGGGGCGGGCAGGGCGGCCCGGACGCGCGAGGCCCTCGATGTCGTCGGCCACGCCCTGCGCATGCGGCTCGGTCTGGGCTCGGCGGCACGCGCGGGGCGCTTCCTCGCGGCTCTGGCCCCGTTCGCCGCCGTCGCGGTCGGCGTGAACGCCGTGTCCTGGGCAACGGTGACGGTCTCCTCTTTCCGCTTCGCCTACCGGATCTTCGGTGCAAGCCCTTTGGCCTTGTCGGGGGCGGCCTGCCTCGTGACGCTCGTGGGTGCCGTGCTGGCCCTCACCGGCCGCTGGGCGTTGGGCACTTGGGCGCTGTTCGCGGGCACCGCGGCGATCTTCGCGTCCCAGACGTTCCGGCTGGGTCTGGGCCTTCAATTCGCGGTCTTGTTCACGGGGCCGCTCCTCCTTCTGGCGCTCGTGGCGCTGCTGTGTCCGCCCGACCTGCGACCGGCCCTGCGGGTGCGTACCGCTGCCGGGGTGTCCGTGGTGTCGGCGGGGGTGGCGGTGCTGACGTTCGGGCCGGCGGTGTGGCCGCTGCCGGAGCCGCTGAGCGGGCTGCACATCGCCGTACCGGTGGCCGGCGGGCTGCTGCTGGCCGGGCGGCAGGCGTTCGCCCGCCTGCGTACGGCACCCGCGGTCTTCCTCGCGGGTTTCCCCTTCGTCGCGCTGGCCGCGTCCACCGGGGCGCTGCAGGCGCTGTTCCTGCCCCTCGTACTGGGCCCGTTGCTGGCCGCATCCGCGGCGGTGGCCATCCAGCGCCGACGAGCCGGCTCGACGCCGTCGGCCTGACGCCGGGCGCCGGGCGCCGGGCGCAGCGAAAACCGCGGGCCGCCCCGGGACGCCGCCCGCTACGATCGGGCCCTCACCTGATCATGGCGGTCCGACGGAGGCACCGATGACGCACGCCCCCTCGCGGACCCCTGCCCACCCGGAACGGCTGGAGCAGGGGCACCCGTTCCGCCAGTGGAAGACCTGGCGCATACCCGGCACCGAGCTCACCCTCACCGGGTACTCACGCGCCAACGACAAAACGTTCTTCCACATCCCCGAACTGCGCTGCGCCCTCGACGCCGGACTGGTGGAAGGCCGCCGGCCGGAGACCGTCTTCCTCACCCACACCCACCACGACCACTCCAAGGACCTCGACCACCTCGCCGCCAGGCCCGACGGTGTCGACATCCACCTGCCCGCCGCGGCAGTGCCGTACGTGGAGACCTTTCTGCGGGCCTCCGCCGAACTGAACCACGGCACGGCCTACGACCCCGCCCTCGCCGCGAACTGCCGGCTGCACGGAGTCCGCGGCGCCGACGAGTTCACCTTCGGGCGCCGCGGGCACCACGTACGGGTGGTGGAGTGCGCGCACAAGGTGCCGTGCGTGGGCTACGCGTTCTCCGAACGCCGCAAGGCCCTGCTGCCGGAGTACGAGGAACTGCGGCGCTCCCTCGCCGAACAGGGGCGGGGCGCGGAGTTCGGCCGCATCGTGGCGCAGCGCCGCAAGGAGGGCGCCGAGGTCGAACAAGAGGTGCGCAGGCCACTGTTCGCCTTCCTCGGAGACACCCACGTCAGCGTCTTCGAAGACAATCCGTGGCTCTTCGAGTATCCGGTGCTCATCACCGAGTGCACCTATCTCGACGACGCCGAACTGGAGCGGGCCGACCGTGTCGGGCACACCGTCTGGAGCCGGTTGAAGCCCGTCGTCGAGGCCCACCCCGACACCCTCTTCGTCCTCACCCACTTCAGCCTGCGCCACTCGGACCAGGACGTCCTCGCGTTCTTCCACGACCGGCGGCCCGACAACGTACTGCTGTGGGTACACCCGGACAGCCACCTGCCCGAGCAGCACCAGCACGGCGGACCGACCGGCTGAGCGACTTCGCTCAGCGCGAGATGTGCGCCGTGTGCGCCGTGTGCGCCGTGTGTGCTGTGTGCGCGAGCTGTGCGCGCGGGGTCGCGTCCGGAGCCGGTGAGGCCGGTGAGGCCGGTGGGATCGGCGAGGCCGGCGCGGCCGGGTCGACGGTCACCGTGATGAGCGTCGCGGCCACGACGCTGGCCAGGGCGAGCCCTGCGGCGAGCCGGCGCGACGGCGGGGACTTCCGGTGCCGGGAGCCCGCCCGGCGCCCCCGGGGCGCGGAGTACTGGTTCATCGGAGAATCGGCGTCCTCAGTAGGTGAAGCACTCTGAGTGGATGCGCGCGGCCGGGACGCCCGCCCTGAGCAGCGACGCGGTCGTCGCGTCGGCCATGCCGGGCGGCCCGCAGAGGTAGACGTCACGGTCGGACAGGTCGGGTACGAGCGCCCGCAGGGCCTGCGGCGCGAGCGGGTCGTACGCGGCGTCGGAACGGCCCACCAGGTAGTGCAGTGCGGCCTGGCGGGACGCCGCGATGGCTTCCAGCTCATCGCGCAGGACCAGTTGGCCGGCGTCGCCCGCGCGGTAGAGCAGGGTGAGGTCGCCGGGGCTCGCGGGCAGGGACTCGAAGAGGGCGCGCATCGGAGTGATGCCGATGCCGCCGGCGATCAGCAGGACCTTGGGGCGGGTGCGGCGCCGCTCGGTGAGCGCGCCGAACGGGCCGGTGGCCAGGACCCTGGTGCCGGGCCGCAGCCCGCGGACCCGCCGGGAGTGCCCGCCGAGCGCCTTCACGGTGATGCGGAGCCGGTCGTCGCGGGCGGGAGCGGAGAGCGAGAACGGCAGGGCGGTGTGCCACAGGCCGCCCCGCAGGAACCGCCAGCGGAAGAACTGTCCGGGCTCGGCGCGCAGTTCGCGGAGCCTGGCCCCTTGGATGGTGACGGAGACCACGCCGGGTCCTTCGTGCTCGACGGTGGCGACGCGCAGCCCGTGCCGCAGGGCCTGGCGGACCGGGACGATCCCGCGGTACCAGGCGAGCAGTACGCCGACGACGGTGTGCAGCAGGGCCCAGAACCAGGCGGTGAAGGCGGTGACGGAGACGTCGGGGCCGGCCAGCTGGTGTACGAAGCCCAGCGCGGCGGCGAGGTAGGTCAGCAGGTGGATGCCGCGCCACGCCTCGTGCGAGACCCGGCGGCGTACGGCGCGGGCGGAGAACAGGCCCACACCCGCGAGCAGGGCGGCGCCCGCGAACGCGGCGATGAGGGCCGGGTAGCGGAACATGGCTCCGGTGGCGGTCAGCAGGTCGGTCCCGCCGCGCAGGGCGTACACGACGAGGGCGAACAGACCGTGGGCGCCGCACAGGACCAGCACCCAGCGGCCGCCGAAGGCGTGCCAGCGGGCGAGGCGGTCGGCGCCGACGCCGTGCTCGACGGCCGGTACGCGTGCCATCAGGAACAGCATGACGAGGATTCCGTAACCGGCGAGGAGCCCGGTGAGGTGCGCGGCGGCACCGATGAGCTCGTCGGGCCGGGCGGAGGGGTGCACCTGAGCGGCCCACAACAGGGTGACGACGACCGCACCGGCGGCCAGTCCGGCGCGCAGCCGCTCGGACGCGGTCTTCATCCGTGCCGCCCCGGGCCGGGATCGCACGGCGGAGTGGGCGGGAGGGTCATGCCAAGGTCCGTTCGCTCGGTGCTGCGGGGGCATCGCACCGGCAACTATGCGCAAACCCGATCGGGTCGAGCAATGGTGATGCACACAGAATGAGGTCCGTCACGCGCAATTGATTGCCCGATATGCGTGCATAGTCGCGCTATATGCACCCGGCGGGGAGATGCTCACCACTGTCCGCGAGGAGAGGCTTGGGGAACTCTTTGCGCTTTTACACCAGCACCCCAGCGAAGAACATCGACGCCAGGAGTGCGTACTGGACCGAGCACAGCAGCAGCAGTGGTACCTGCACCCATCGGGACATGCGCCGGACCAACACGAGCCCTACGAACATCTGTGCATGGTTGCGATACCAGGACATTTCGGCGCCGGCGGAGAACGGCAGCAGGAAGATCGCCACCGTCAGGATCAGCGCGGCCCACTCCTCGACGCCGAGCCGGCGGTTCCGGACGAGCCGAACCGCGGCGGTCACCGCGATGAGCAGGGTGAAGGCGGCGTTGAGCCAGAGCTGGGTCCTGTGCGCGGTGAGACTGTGCTCCACCAGCCACGGCAGGTGCCCCTCGGGCGTGTACCAGTCCTTGAACGGGAAATCGTAGGCCGTCCCCATTTCGGCGAAGGGCTGACGCAGGCCGCCCTGCCGGTAACTGGACGCCTGGATGACCTCGTACGCGTTCCAGCGACCCGTCGCCTGCCACATCAGCCATTTCGCCCAGAGCACGCCGCAGGCGGCGAGAACCGCGGACGACCCGGCTTTCGCGAACCGGACCGGCCAGGTGTCCGCCCGCCACGCGAAGAACGCGCTGAGCAGCAGCATGCCGACGGCAACCGCGCCGACGAGATGACACGCGGTCGCGACGAACCCGCCCGCTGCGGCAAGGCCCCAGCTGCCGCGTTTCACTCCGGCGACACAGACGAGCAGGGCCAGCGTGCCGAGGGCGATCGGGAACATCGCGTGGAAGTAGACGCCGCCCGGGAAGACGGCACCGATGGCGAGGGTGAGTCCGGTGGCCCGGCTGAGCCGGGCGCCGAGCAGCCACCACAGCACCGCGAACATGCCGAACAAGGACGCTTCCGTGAGGACGACGGCTGATGTCTCATACGAGAGCCCGGTGGCGGAAAGCGCGCGGATTCCCATGGGGTACCCGGGGAACCAGGCGACGTTTCCGCACACGACATCGGGAAAGTCCGGGTACCGCTCCCGGCACCGGAACATTTCGTAGCCGGTCTTGGCGATGGACAGATAGTGCTCGGAATCCCAGCGCCGACGGCTCTGCGGGGACCAGTACTCCACCTTGGACCCGTCGCCGGCGACGGATGCCGCTGCGACCAGCCAGGTGATCAGGTTCGCGATCAGCCACGCGACGAGCGGCGGCAGCAGACCGTGCCGCCAGTCGCGGCGGGCGGGCCCGGCGGCTTCCGTCGTGGAGATCATCTCGATCAGTCTGGCGAACCCCCTGCCGGGCCGCACCCCCGAAACTCCGCCCGGCGCACGCCGCATCCCCCGTGTGGCCCGTGGTCTGCCACGCCGAGTCTCCGGTGCCCGGCGATCTCAGTCGGCGGAGGCGCGACGGATCGCGGTGAGGGCGCGCGCCACGTCCTCGTCCGTCGTCGACCAGTTGCTCACCGAGATCCGCATGACGCGGCGGCCGCGCCAGGTCGAGCCGCTGATCCACGCCGTGCCGTCGGCGAGCAACCGGTCGATCACCCGTTCGGTGCGTTCGTCGCTTCCGAACTCGGCGCACACCTGTGTGAACACCACGTCGTTGAGGACCGTCGCGCCGTCGATCCCGGCGATGCCCGTGGCGAACGCGGAGGCGTGCCGGCACAGCCGCTCGACGAGGTCGGCCACGCCCGACCGGCCGAGGGACCGGAGTGCGGCCCACACGGTGAAGGCCCTGCCGCGCCGGGACAGTTCGGGAACCTTGTCGATGGGGTCGCCGTGTTCGTCCTGGATGAGGTAGTCGCCGCGCAGGCCCATGGCGGCCCGGAGCGCGGACGGGTCGCGCACGATGGCGAGCCCGCAGTCGTAGGGGACGTTCAGGGTCTTGTGGGCATCCGTCGCCCAGGAGTCGGCGTCCGCACAGCCCGCCGTCAGATGCGCGTACCGCGGCGAGGTGGCCGCCCACAGCCCGAAGGCGCCGTCGACGTGTACCCATGCGTCCGATGCCCGAGCCGCACGGATCGTATCGGCGAAGGGGTCGAACGCGCCGGAGTGGATGTCACCGGCCTGGAGGACCACGATCGTCGGACTCCGGCCGCCGTCCGCCGGTTCGCCGTCCGCCGGTTCGCCGTCGGCCGGTCCGTCGTCGGCCAGGGCGCTGCGCAGGGCTTCCGGCACGATGCGTCCCTGACCGTCTGCCGCCACCGGCTCCGGCCCGCCCAGCCCGAGATAGCGCAGCGCAAGGTCCACGGCCATGTGGCGGTCCTCGCCGACGAGGACGCGGACCGCCGGCCCGCCCGCGAGTCCGTCGTGGGCCACGTCCCGGCCGGCGCGACGCAGCACCGCGTCGCGCCCGGCGGCGAGACAGGTGAAGTTCGCCATCGTGGCACCGGTGGTGAAGCCGACGGCGCTGCCACCCGGCAGGCCGAGCAGGTCGAGCAGCCAGACGCCGGCAACGTCCTCCGCCGCCGCGTACGCGGGCGAGACGGCGCGCATCACACAGTTCTGGTCCCACGCGCTGACCAGCCAGTCCGCGGCCAGCGCGGCCGGTTCGGTGCCGCCGACCACGAATCCGTAGAAGCGGCCGCTGGGGAACGCGGTCAGCCCCGGCTCGCAGGCCGTGGCCAGCAGGTCGACGACATCGGACGGCGGGCTCGGGCCGTCGGGCAGACCGGCACCCAGCGCGCCCACGATCTCCTCGACCGAAGCGCGGGCGGGAACCGGGCGGTCGTCCAGGCTCGCCAGCCACCGGGCGGCATGGCCGTACGCCCGTCGGAGCGCCTCTTCGCGCGCGTCCATACCTCGGACTATGGGACCAGCGCCGCCGCCCCGCAATCGGCGCAGCGGGCAGTCCGGAGCGGGCAGCCCGTCACGGCGCTTCGCGCGCCGCCGTGGACGGCGCCCGCAGCCGAATTCGTGCAGGGGCGGCCGTGGTGCATGATCGGGGGATGTCTGATCGCATCATTGCCGCCTGTGACGGCGCGGCGAAGGGGAATCCCGGACCGGCAGCCTGGGCGTGGGTCATCGCCGACACGCAGGGCCGCCCCGAGCGCTGGGAGGCCGGCCCCCTGGGCCGGGCCACCAACAACGTGGGCGAGCTCACCGCTCTTCAGCGGCTGCTGGAGTCCCTGGCCCCCGGAACGGCCGTCGAGGTCCGGATGGACTCCCAGTACGCCATGAAGGCGGTGACCCAGTGGCTCCCGGCCTGGAAGCGCAACGGGTGGAAGACCGCGGCGGGCAAGCCCGTCGCCAACCGGGAGCTCGTCGAGCAGATCGATGCGCTGCTGGCCGAGCGGGACGTGGAATTCCGCTACGTTCCGGCCCACCGCGAGGACGGCGACCTCCTGAACGCGATCGCCGACCAGGCCGCGAGTGACGCCGCCACCAGCCAGCAGGCGGCCGGCACGGCCCTCGGCAGCGCGTCGCTTCCCGTACCCGCTCCCGCCCGCGCTTCCGCGCCCCGCGCCGCCAAGCCCGCGGCGGGGGCCGGGGCCAAGAAGCCGGCGCGCAGCCGGGGCGGCTCCATCAAGGCGAAGTTCCCCGGCAGCTGCCCCTGCGGAAGGTCGTACGCGGCCGGTGACCAGATCACCAAGCTCGGCACCCGCTGGGGCCATCCGGGCTGCGACAGCCCCGTACCGAGCGACGCCCCTGCGTAGAGGGGACTCACGACGGGCTCACATGCCGCCCGGTCGTCCCGTGACCCGGCGGCGTGCCGGGTGTGAGACCGCGTGCGAGGGGCAGGCGCGCCGTTACGAAAGTCTGACCCAACCACCACGGAGGGCATTTTCATGACGGAGAACGTGTGGGGCTATCGGGAGACCTCGGGCCGTCTGCAGGGCGTCGACCTCACGGGATTCAAGGTCGAGGCCATCGACGGCGGCATCGGCAGGGTGGACCGGCACTCCGACGAGGCCGGCTCCGCGTACATCGTGGTGGACACCGGTCCGTGGATCTTCGGCAAGGAGGTCCTCCTCCCGGCCGGCACCGTCTCCCGCATCGACGTGGACGACGAGAAGATCTACGTCGACCGGACGAAGGAGCAGGTCAAGAACGCCCCCGAGTTCCACCGCGACAAGCACCTGCAGGACGAGGCCTACCACGCGGAAATCGCCACGTACTACGGCATCGGCGGGCCGTTCGGCGGCAGCCGCATGTGACCCGACCGCCTTCGGCACCGATCCGGACGCGGTGCGGGCCATGACGGCATCGGAGGACGTCTGAGCGGGACGCGGGGTCATCGTCCACCGCGACAACCACCGCACACTCTCGGCCAGTTCGACGCGTGTGGCGCATGGGACGCCTGGTCTGGGGCACACGAGGCGCAGTGGCGTCCCGGCCCCGGGAGGCCACGTGTGAAGGAGCGAGATCGTGCTGATGGCTCACCCCGCGGTGCTGGCGCGTCTGGTGGAGGAGTACGAGATGGTGTCGCGGCTCCAGGCCGGAGGCCATCGGGAACGGGTGCGGCAGCGGCTGGAGGACGTGGTCTACACGCTGTGCGTGTCGACCGGGACGCGCGGGATCGATGCCGCGCTGGCCTCGGCCCGGGACCGCATGGGCACCGCCCGGCCCGCTGACGCGGACGGCACGGCGGCGGCCTGAGGCCTGAGGCCTGAGGCCGGCGGCCGGCCCCGGTCCTCGGCCGGCACGTGCCGTACCGGGCCCACCCGGACCCGGTACGGCACCCGCCGAGCCGGGGCGGGCGGGACGGGGGACGGTCAGGCGCCCTCGCCCAGAACGGCGACGATCAGCTGCCGTTGTTCCTCCGTGAGGTACGGATCCCGTAACTCCACCAGCTTGCCGTCGACGTGGACGACGTAATGGAACCCGTCAGGCACGGGTTCCCGGCCCGCGGGGCACTCGCCGCTCAGGGCTCGCTCGGCCAGCCGCTCCAGCTCGGCGCCGTCGCTCCGGTACTCCGTGTCGAGGGAAGCGATCCGTTCCCTGCCCGCGAACCCGCCCGTACGGGTGACGGTGATCAGCATCGCGAAACCTCCTTGAGTCGAGCGCCGCCCGCGGTCGGCCGGGCCGGCCGGGTCGGGCGGCGCACTGGATGGGCATCCTCTCGCCTGCCCCCGAAAGCCCCACATGTGCCTCTGCGCACGACATCGCCGGGAGATGTCCGAAAGTGGCCCACCGCCGGGACCGCCGCCAGCCGGACGGGACTTCGACGACACGACCTAGGGAATGCGCAGCACGAGAAGGACGACGTCGTCTCCTGGCGGCGGTTCCGCCATCCGGTTGCTGATGCGGCGGAGCAGTTCGGGCAGGGGGCGGGCTCCGTGGCGGGCCAGCAGGCGGGCGAGTTGCGCGATGGCGGCGTCGATGTCGTTGCCGCGCCGTTCGACGAGTCCGTCGGTGTAGAGCAACAGGGTCGAGCCCGGCGGCAGTTCTCGCCGGGTCTCGGTGCGCCGAGGCGCGCCGAGACCCGGGTGGAGGAGGACGTCGTGTTCCAGAAGGGTGGTGACCACGCCGTCCGGGGTGCGCAGGAGCGGGGGTGGGTGGCCGGCGTTGGACCAGGTCAGGGCCCAGCCGCCGGTGTTGCCCGGCGGGTCGAGGCGGGCATGGACCAGTGTGCCGCCGACGTCGATGGGCAGGACCGAGCAGGCCACGTCGAGGGCGGTCAGAGCGGCGGCCGGGCTGTACGGGGGGTGGTCGAGGGTGGCCTGGCGCAGCATGCTGCGGATCTGGCCCATCACGGTGGCGGCATGCATGTCGTGGCCCGTGATGTCGCCCACGGTGATCATGAGCGGGGCGACGTCGCCGGACCCGGCCGGCGGCAGGTGGTAGGCGTCGTACCAGTCTCCGCCGATCATCTCCTCGTCGGCGGCGGGCTGGTAGAGGGCGTTGATTTCGAGGGCGTCGGTCCGCGGGAGGTCGGTGAGCATGGCGGCCTGGAGCTGGCGGGCGATGGAGATGCGTTCGTCCAGGTACAGGGCGCGCTCCACCGCCTGGGCGGTGTATCCGGAGGCCGCGGTGAGCGCTGCCCGCTCGGGGGTGCTCACCTCGTGCGGGTTGGTCCAGCAGGTCACGAGGACGCCCAGCAGCCCGCGACTGCCCCAGAGCGGCAGGCACAGCACCGTGGTGAAACCCATGCGGTCGAAGAAGGCGACCGCCTCGGGGCCGTAGTCGGCCACGAGCGCCTCACGGTCGGGCACGAACACGGTCCGCCCCTCCCGCATGGCCCGGGCGCTGGGGAATGCCGCGTCCGCGGGGAGGGTGAGGAGTTCGTGTTCCACGGAGTGCACGACGTCCGGGTCCGGGATGCGGTGCAGCTCGTTGTCGTCGGCGACCAGCAGGCCCACGTACGAGGGCTTGCCGACGCCGACGAACAGGTCGCGCAGCCGCCGACGCAGGTCCTCCAGGCCGGAGGTCTGGGACAGCTCCTCGGAGGCCCTCAGCAGCAGCTCGGCGTGGTCCAGGCCGGCCTGGGCCTCGTGTTCCAGGCGCTCCGCGTCGCCCTGGGCCCGCTCGGCGGCGGCCCGCGCGGTCTCCAGTACGTTCTGCGCGGCCTGGCGCTGCGCCGACACGATCCGCAGGCGCAGCTCGGCGGAGCAGGCCGCGGCCAGATCCTCCAGGTCGGCGAGCTCCGCTTCGCTCCAGGTCCGGGGCGTGTGGTCGAGGGCGCACAGCGCGCCCAGGACGAGTCCGCTGCCGTCGGTCACCGGTGTTCCGGCGTACGCGACCGCCCCGAGCTCCCGCACGTCGGGGCCGGGGCGCAGCCGCTCGTCGGCGCGGGCGTCGGAGATGCTCAGGGGCTCGCCGGAGTCGACCACGTACCGGCAGAGCGAGTGCGACAGCGGCAGCGCCCGCCTTGCCGCCGAGGGCTCGGGCAGACCGACCATGCCGGGCAGGACCTGCCGGTCCTCCCCGATCAGCGAAACGAGGGCCACGGGCACGCGGAGGAGCCTCGTCACCAGCCGCGCGAACCGGTCCATCCCCGGATCGGCGGCGGCTGACAGCCCGGCCAGCCGCAGGGCCCGCCGGCGCGCGCCGTCCAAGGCCCCCAAGGCCCCCAAGGCCTCCACGGGCTCGCGGCCTCGTTCCGCCATGTCGACCCTCCGGTCCCGGACCCGAGGCTGTCCTGGCAGCATCGTAAGACATCGGACCGTGCATGACCGGTCCTGTGCGGACGCCGTCGGCGGGAGCGGCACTGATAGGCGCGGATTTCCGGGGTAGACGCCGTCCGAGGCGCCACGGCGGCGGTTCCCACCGTTCCGCCGCATCCCCAACGTGAGAACGAGGGCATCATGATTCTCGTCGGACTGATTCTCCTGCTCATCGGATTTCTGACCGGAATTTCCATCCTTTGGACCATCGGGGTCATCTTGCTCGTGGTCGGCGCGGTGTTGTGGCTCCTGGGCTCCGTCGGGCACGCGGTCGGCGGCAGGCGCCACTACTGGTGACCGCAGCATGCGGTGCACACGTCACGGGCGGGTCCCTCACAAGGGACCCGCCCGCCTCGTTCGAGGACCGGACCGGACCGGACCTACGGTCGGGCGGCCGGCTCCCGGGCCCGTTCGGCGTTGAACTGGGCCCCGGCGAGCAGGGCCAGGTTGGCGATCCAGAGCCAGACGAGGAAGACCACGATCCCGGCCAGCGAACCGTAGAGCCGGCCGTACGTGTCCAGCTCCGTGTACAGCGTGAAGAGCACGGAGGCGACCAGCCAGAGCAGGGCTGCCAGTACACCGCCGGGCAGGCCCCGGCGGGTGCCCCGGCTCTGGGCCGGTCCGGTACGGAACAGGATCAGCACCAGGAAGGTGACGGCCACGAGCAGCACGGGCCAGCGCAGGAGCGCGATGACGTCCGGGTTGCCCACACCGGCGGCCCGCGCCACCCATCGGGCCGGCGGACCGGACACGACCAGTCCCGCGGCGGCGACGACGAGCAGGATCAGCAGCAGCGCCGCGTTGACGAGCAGCGTGTGGGCCGCACGCAGCGGTGGCCGCCTGTCGGGCACCCGGTGCATCGTGTGCAGGGCCCGGCGGAACACCGCCAGATAACTGCACGCTGACCACAGTGCGCTCAGCACGCCGCTGATCAGCAGGGCCCACATCGACGACTGCTCCGCCGCGAGTCCGCCGCCGAGTCCGTCACGCAGCACCTGCGCCGATTGGGGCGGTGCGTACGAGGTGAGCTCGGTGATCAGCCGGTCCCTCGTCACCCCGCCCAGCAGCCCCACGAGGGCTGCCGCGATGACGAGTGCGGGCAGGAGCGCCAGGACGGCGTAGTAGGTGAGTGCGGCCGCGTGGTCGGCGAGGTTGTCGGTCCAGACGCGGACGGCCGTACGCCGCAGCTCGGCGCGGGTACGCGCCACGAGGGCGGTCGCGGGCGGGCTGTTTCGGCGGGATGCGGTGCGGGGGATGTCGGTCACGCTGCGCGGGTGCCCGACAGGGCCCGGCCGCATGCGCCGGGCCGCCGTGGGGGACCGCCGGCGGTGTCCGCGTACCGCGGGGCCCGCAGGGTAGACGCGCCTGCATGACATGGAGTCACGTACGGCGGAGGACAGAGAAGCGCCCGGAGCGCGAGCGTGCCGAGCGCAAGCGTGCGGAGCGCGAGCGCGCGGAACGGCCCCTACCGGCCGCCACCCCGAGGCGCCACCGGCGTCCGGCCCATCCGGCGGTACGGGCATCGGCCATGGTGACCGCGTTCGCCGGGACCGTGCTGTTCGGCGTGGTCCTGGCCCGGCTGACACTGGAGCCGTCCGCCGCCTCGGCGGCCCTCGTGCACGGCAACGTCCGGCCCGGCCGTTCGATCAGCGCCTACCTGGACGGTACTTCGACGATCGAGGCGGTGCGCCAGCTGGGCGGGAACCTGCTGCTCGGGCTGCCGTTCGGCGTGCTCCTGCCCGTCCTGCTGCCCCCGGCGCGGGGGCTGCTGAGGGTCGGCGCCGTGACGGTCTGCCTGATGACGCTGGTGGAGCTCGTCCAGGGCGCCCTCGTCACGGGACGCGTCTTCGACATCGACGACGTGATCCTCAACACCGCCGGCGCGCTCCTCGGGTACCTGCTGATCGGCCGCCGGCTCGGGCGGGCCGTCCACCCGCGCCGCCGGCACTGGTGGACCCGACGGGCCGCGGAGCCCGGTGACACCTGACCTCCGGTACCTGGCACCTGACTTGCGAGTCGTGACTCGTGACTTGTGACTCGTGAGTACTGCACACCCCATCGGTGACAGGCGTGACTGTCGCCGCATCCTCCGGGCGTGACACCGTCGGGTCTGCCGCCGACCGAGGGAGCAGGTGTGAACAAGGGGTACGCCGCCTTCTGCGACGCCGACCGCTGGTTCTACGACGCGCCGTACCGGCGCGCCGGTGAGAGCTACCCGGCCGCGCTCGCCCCCGTCCCGCCGGGGTGGCGCTCGCACCGCAGCGGCGACTGGCTCGCACTGCGCCCCACCGACGCCGAACTGCCCGCGCAGGGCTGGAAGATCCACGTCTCGGCCACGCTCGACAACGCCGAATCGCTGCTGACGACGGTCTACGAGTACTGCACCGCCCGGCGCATCGCCTTCAAGTTCATACCGAGCCGGTACCTGCTCCACCTGCGCAACGCCAAGTACGCCGACCGCGCGGCGAGCGGAAAGTTCATCACCGTGTACCCGGCCGACGAGGAGCAGTGCCGCCGGATCGCGGAGGACCTCGACGCCGCGCTGGCCGGGGCGGCCGGCCCGTACATCCTCAGCGACTTGCGCTGGGGCGCCGGCCCGGTCCACCTGCGCTACGGCAGCTTCACCCTGCGGCACTGCTACGACGAGCACGGCGAACTGGTCCCGGCGATCGAGACCCCTGACGGGCGGCTCGTACCGGACCGGCGCGGACCGGCGTTCCAGCCGCCCGAGTGGCTCGAACTGCCCGCCTTCCTCGAGCCGCACCTCGCGGCGCGCTCCGCGATCACCCTGACCGGCGTCCCCTTCACGGTGGAGCGGGCGCTGCACTTCTCCAACGGCGGCGGCGTCTACGTCGGCAAGGACAGCCGCACCGGCGAGTCCGTGGTCCTCAAGGAAGCCCGCCCGTACGCGGGCCTCGCCGCCGACGGCGCCGATGCCGTGACCCGGCTGCACCGCGAACAGGCCGCGCTGGAACGGCTGTCGGGCCTGG
Organism: Streptomyces sp. NRRL S-244; assembly: GCF_000717915.1. GTDB lineage: Bacteria > Actinomycetota > Actinomycetes > Streptomycetales > Streptomycetaceae > Streptomyces. The sequence continues at coordinate 38,915 of NZ_JOCX01000035.1, read as the reverse complement.
ACTGCGTGCCCGCGGTGCGTGGCACGTTCACGGTCGGTGACCACCACTTCCTGGTGCTCCAACACCTCGCCGGCAAACCGCTCAACACCTATTTCGCCCGCCGCCACCCGCTGATCGAAGCGGACCCCGACCCGGCGGAGCTCGCCTCGTACACCGAGTGGGCCCTGAAGATCCACCGCGGTGTCACCGAGGCCGTCGAGGCCGTGCACGCCCGCGGCGTGGTCTTCAACGACCTCCACCTCTTCAACATCATGGTGGCGGAGGACGAGAGCGGCGAACCCTCCGTCGCCTTACTGGACTTCGAGGCCGCCGCGCACATCGACGAGGGACTGCGGCAGACCGTCGCCAACCCCGCCTTCGTCGCCCCCGCCGAGCGGCGCGGGTTCTCCGTCGACCGCTACGCCCTCGCCTGTCTGCGCCTCGCCCTGTTCCTGCCGCTGACCAGTCTGCTCGTACTGGACCGGGCCAAGGCCGCCCATCTGGCCGCCGTCGCCGCCGCGCAGTTCCCCGTACCGCGGCAGTTCCTCGACGAGGCCGTCGAAGAGATCCTGTCCGGCGCCCCGCAGGGTGCACCGGACGGCCGCCCGCCCGCACGGCCCGCACCGCCGTCACCGCCCGGCCCGTACCTGCCCGTCGAGCCGGGGGACTGGCCGGCCGCCCGTGCGTCGATGACCGCGGCGCTGCGCGCGAGCGCCACCTCGGACCGCGAGGACCGCTTCGTACCCGGCGACATCGCCCAGTTCGCGACCGCCGGCGGAGGAATCGGCTTCGGCCACGGGATCGCCGGGGTGCTCCACGCCCTCGCCGAGACCGGCGCCGGACCCTGGCCCGAAGCCGAGGAATGGCTGCTGGCGCGGACCGAGGACGCGGCCTCCGGCACTCCCCTCGGCTTCTACGACGGCCTCGCCGGCACGGCCTGGACCCTGCACCGGCTCGGACACCCGGGCCGCGCCCTCGCCCTGACCGAGCGGCTGCTACACCAGCCCTGGCAGAGCGCGGGCCCCGACCTGCACGGCGGACTCGCCGGAATCGGCCTGGCCCTGGACGCGCTCGGCACCGCGAGCGGCGAGAGCGAGCTGCACACCGCGGCCCTGCGCTGCGCCGAACTGCTCGCCCGGCCCGAGCAGCGGCCCGCCCGCGCCGGACTGATGTACGGAAACACCGGCCCCGCCCTGCTCTTCCTGCGGCTGTACGAACGCACCGGCGACAAGGAACTGCTGCTCCAGGCCGCCCGATCGCTCCAACGCGACCTCGACCGCTGCGTCACCAGCGCGTACGGCACCCTCCAGGTGAACGAGGGCTGGCGCACGATGCCGTACCTCGGCGAGGGCAGCGTCGGCATCGGCATGGTCCTCGACGACTGGCTGGAGCACGCTCCCGACGAGCGTTTCGAACAGGCCCGGCGCGCGATCGTACGGGCGGCGCAGGCGACCTTCTACGCCCAGCCCGGGCTGCTGCGCGGCGCCGCCGGGATGATCCTCCACCTGGCCCGGACCACCACGCCGGGCCCGGGCACCGCCCCCGCGGACATCGCCCGCCAGATCGACGCGCTGGCTCGGCACGCCGTGCCGTACCAGGGACATCTGGCCTTCCCCGGCGAGCAGATGATGCGCCTGTCCATGGACCTCGCCACGGGCACCGCCGGCGCTCTCCTCGCCCTCGGCAGCGCCGCGCCCGGCGGGCGCGCGCACCTGCCGTTCCTCCCGCCGCTGCGACGCACCGCGGCGGCCCCAGAGCCGGTCCCGCACGGGGCCGTGACCCATCGCACCACTCGACAGAAGAGGAATCTGACATGACGCTTCTCGACCTGCAGTCGATGGAGACCCCCAAGGAAGAGGTCACCGAGGGTGCGCTGCACGGCGGCGGCGGTGGCGGCAGCCGGGCCAGCCTGCTGCTCTGCGGCGACAGCAGCCTGAGCATCACGACCTGCAACTGACGCAGGTCACCCCGGGCCCGGGCGGTTCGCCGCCCGGGCCCGCACCACACCACCGGAGGCATCCATCGATGAGCCCCCGCCCCCCCGACGCGGCGGCCGGCGCGGCGCAGGCCGAGGCCGTCGCACGCACCGCCGACCGGGCTCTCGTGGCAGCGGCCCGGCACAGCGCCGGGCGCGGCGCCGCCGTCCTCGGATGCACCGTCAGCGCCTCCGCGGCGGCGCTCGCCGAACCCGCGGTCCTCGGCCACACCCTCGACCTGCTGCTCCGCGGCGCCCCGTCGGGCCCCGCCTGGACCCTGCTGTGCGCCGCGGTCATCGCGGCGGAAGTGGCGCTGGACGCGGCCGCCGCCCGGCTGACCGGCGAGATCGACGGCCGATCCACCGCCCGCCTGCGCAGGCTCGGGCTCGCCCGGCTGCTGCGGACGGCCCCGCACCACGCCGCCCGCCACGCACCCGGCGAAACCGCCGCGCGGCTGACCGCGCACGCCACCGAGGCCGGGAAGGTCCCGGCCGCCGTCGCGCACGCCGTCGCCGCACTGCTGCCGCCGCTCGGTGCGGTGACCGCCCTCTTCCTCATCGACCTGTGGACGGCACTCGCCTTCCTCGTCGGCGTTCCGTTCCTGGTGCTCCTGCTGCGGGCCTTCGCCCGCGACACCCACACCAGCATCGCCCGCTACCAGCAGGTCCAGCTCGCGACCGCCGGCCGCCTGACCGAGGCACTGGCCGGGGCGCGCACGATCGCCGCCGCGGGCACCGCGGAGCGCGAACGGGCCCGGATCCTCGCCCGGTTGCCCGAGCTGGGCGCCGAGGGCAGGCGGATGTGGCAGGTGTACGGCGGCACCACGGCCTGGTCCGCGGCCCTCATGCCGATGCTCCTGTACGCGGTCCTGGCCGTCGGCGGCATCCGCCTGTCGGCCGGGGCCATCGGCGTCGGACAACTCCTCGCCGCCGTACGGTACGCGGGCCTCGCGGCCGGCATCGGCGCCGTGACCGGCGGACTGGCGGCCGTGGTCCGCGGCCGGTCCGCGGCCCGGCGGACCGCCGCCCTCCTGGACCTGCCCGTACTCGGCCACGGCCGGGCGCAGCTGCCGGAAGGCGGCCCGGGCACGCTCGAACTGCGCGACGTCCGGGTCGTGCGCGGCGGAGCGACGGTCCTGCACGACATCAGCCTGGTGATCCCCGGAGGCACCACGGTGGCCGTGGTGGGCCGCTCGGGCGCCGGCAAAACGCTGTTCGCCGCCGTGGCAGGCCGGCTCACCGACCCCGACGAGGGCCGGGTGCTGCTGGACGGGGTGCCCCTGCCGGAGGTGACGGCCGAAGCACTGCGCCGCGAAGCCGGGTACGCCTTCGACCGGCCCGCGCTGTTCGGGGACACGGTCGGCGATGCGATCGCCTTCGGCGCGGGCCCGGACCCCGGCCCGGAAGCGGTGCGCGCCGCGGCCCGCGCCGCGGGAGCCGACCTGTTCGTACGACGCCTGCCCCACGCGTACGGCACGCGCCTGGCCGACGCCCCGATGTCCGGCGGGGAGGTCCAACGCCTCGGGCTGGCCCGGGCGTTCTGCCACGCGGGCCGGCTCCTCGTACTGGACGACGCCACCTCCAGCCTCGACACCGTCACGGCCCGCGAGGTGGAGCGGGCCCTCGCCCGCGAGATCCGGCCCGGCACCCGGATCGTGGTCGCGCACCGCCTCTCGTCCGCCGTCCGCGCAGACCTCGTCGTATGGCTGGAGGACGGGCGGGTACGGGGGAGCGGAACCCACGCCGAGCTGTGGCGACGCGCCCCCGCCTACCGGGCGGTGTTCGCCGCGGACACGGGCAAGGACACGGGCACGGGCACGGACACGGGCAGGGACACGGGCAGGGACGAGGACGCGGAGAACGGCACGGACCACGACACGGAGCGGGAGGCGGCCCGGTGACCGGGGGAGGGGCCCGGGGCCGGGTGGCCCCCGAGGGCCGGCGGTTCCTGCGCGGCCACACGAGGGCCCTCGGCCGGCTGGCCGGATGGTCGCTCCTGGAGTCCGCGCACACCTTCCTCGGCGGCTACGGAGTGGCCCGCGCCCTCGACGACGGCTTCCTCGCCGGCCGTACCGCCACCGGTCTCGGCTGGCTGGCCGCGGCCGGAGCCGGGGCACTGCTCGGCGGGTTCGCGCTGCGGGGTGTGTTCGCCGGGCTCGCGGACCTCGTGGAGCCGCTGCGGGACGGCCTGGTCCGGCGGGCGGTGCGGCAGGCGCTGAACCGGGCGGTCGCCGATCCGGCGGGCTCCGCCGACACGGGCGCCGTGTCCCGGCTGACCCAGCAGACGGAAATGGCCCGGGACTCCTTCGCCGGGCTGGTCCTGACGGTACGTTCGTTCGTGTTCACCACCGTGGGCGCCATCGCCGGCATGGCCGCCCTGGCGCCCGTGCTGCTGCTGGTCGTGCTGCCGCCCCTGCTGCTGGGCGTGGCCGCCTTCCTGGCCACGCTCCGCCCCCTGGCCTCCGTGCAGCGCAGGTCCCTGGACGCGGACGAGGCGCTGGCCGACCGGGTGGGGGCGCTGGCCGAGGGCCTGCGCGACATCGTCGCCTGCGGGGGACAGGCCGCCGCGGAAGCCCGCGTGGAGCCCCTGATCGCCACGCAGGAGCGGCTGGCGCGCACCCTCGCGGGGTGGGCTGCCCTGCGCACCCTGGCCCTGGGCACGGCGGGCCGGCTGCCGGTCATCGCACTCCTCGCCGCGACGCCGTGGCTGCTGGGCCGCGGCGTCACCGCCGGTACACTGGCAGGCGGCCTCACGTACCTGGTGCAGGCCCTGCTGCCCGCTCTCAACTCCCTGATGACCGCGCTGGGTTCGGCCGGAACCCGGCTGCTCGTGGTCCTCGAACGGTTCAGTGGTCCGGTGCCGCCGGACCGGGACGGCCACAGCCCCGCGAAGCCGAAGCCGGAGCTGAAGCCGAAGCCGGAGCCGCAGCCGCCCGGGGCGGCCGGCCCGCCGGCCGAGGCCGCGGCCGAGCTCCGGGGCGTCACCTTCGCGTACGGCCCCGGCGCGGCTCCCGTACTCGACGACCTCGACCTGGTGGTGCGCCCGGGGGAGCACCTCGCGGTGGTCGGACCGAGCGGAATCGGCAAGTCCACGCTCACCGCGCTGCTCGCCGGAATGCTGTCACCCGACGCGGGGGCGGTCCTCGTGGCCGGCGCGGCCGCCCGCCGGGAACCGGGGGCCACCGGACCGGACCCGCGGCGGACCCTGCTGCCGCAGCAGGCCTACGTGTTCACCGGCACCGTACGGGAGAACCTGACCCACCTCGCCGCGGCCCCGGGCGCCGCCGGGCCCGGGGACGCCCGGGTGCGGCGCGCCGTCCGCGCCCTCGGCCTGGACGACCTGGTGGCACGGCTCGGCGGCCTGGACGCCGAGGTGTCCCCCCGGCTGCTGTCCCGGGGCGAGAGCCAACAGCTCGCGCTCGCCGCCGCCTACCTCTCGCCCGCTCCGCTGCTGCTGCTCGACGAGGCCACCTGCCACCTGGACCCGGCTGCCGAGGAGCGTGCCGAACGGGCCCTCGCGGACCGTCCCGGCACCCTCGTCGTCGTGGCCCACCGCGTCTCGTCCGCCGCCCGTGCCGACCGGGTCCTCGTCCTCGACGGGACCCGCGCCGTCTGCGGAACACATGAAGAACTCCCCGCCAGGTCGCCCCTGTACCGCGATCTGGTGGGGAGGTGGAACCTGGCCCCGGACGAATGACACGACACGGCCCCCGTGCCCGTCCGCGGCGCCCTCGGATCAAACCCAGCCGGCCCGCCGGGAGATCCGGATCGCGTCGATGAGGTTGCGCGCGCCGGTCTTGCGCGTCGCCGCGGCCATGTAGTTGCGTACGGTCCCGCTCGCCAGGTGCAGCGTGCAGGCTATCTCGGCGATCGAATCGCCCTCCGCGGCCCGGGTCAGCACGCTGAGCTCCCGAGGGCTCAGCGGCACGGGGTCGGCCTCCATGAACGCGGAGGCCAGCGAGGCGTCGATGAACCGTTCCCCCGCGGCGACCTTCCGGACCGCCCGTACGAGCCGCCCCGGCGAGCCGTCCTTGTCGACGTAGCCGCGCGCCTCGGCCCGGAAGGCCCGGTGCAGCAGCCCGGGCGCGCCGGTCGAGGCGAGCACCAGAACGGGGGACGGGGGCGCGAGGACCTGGTGGTCCGCGCGCCCGTCGTCGGCGAGGACGGCAGTCGTCCCCGGACAGTCGAGGTCGACGACCGTCACGTCTGGTCGTAACGACTCGGCCTGGCGTGCCGCGGCCCGCCAGCCCGCCGAGGTGACCTCGAAGCGTCCTTCGGATCTCAGCAGGGCGGCGAGTGCCGACCTGACCAGGCTGACGCTGTGCAGGACGAGGACCTTCGTCATCGTGTGCGCTCCTCGGTAGACGGACCAACGGCACCACGGGTGCCCCCATACAGGGCCGATGGAACGTCACTGCGGGGGGCGTTCAGGGGCGTACGGGCAAGTTGGCCGAGATACCCACGGATTCTGCTTCCCTTCGGCGGGTAACACCCTTGAGTGGCCGGTTCCGTCCTGCCTGCCCGGCCAAAACCGCTGCCCGTCTCAGACCTCGCGCCACCGGGCCGTCGCCCAGGAGAACATCCCGAAGAGCATCAGCCCGACGGCGACAACGACCAGGAGCCACGGCCCGGCCACGGTGCCGGCGAACGCCCGCAGGGTGTCGTCGACGCCCTTCGCCTGCCCCGGGTCGTAGCGCACCGCGGCGTACACGACGAACCCGCCGGCCGCCCCGAACACGACGCCCCGGGCCAGGCCGCCGGTCACCCCGAGGAAGTCGACGGCCTTGCGCCCCCACGCGGGGACCCCTCCCATGGCGAGGTGCCTGCGGAAGCCGCGCCGCGCCGCCTGGACCGCGATGACCACGCCCGCGACGGCGATCCCGAGCCCTGCCGCACCCACCAGCCACTGGCCGGCGGGCAGGTCCAGCGCCCTGGCCGCCACGTCGCGCGACTGCTCGTCTCCGGAACGGCCCCCGCCGCCCGCCGCGAACGACAGGACGGAGAAGGCGACCACGGCGTAGAAGACCGTTCGACCCGCCGAGGCCAGCCGCTTCACGGGCCTGCCGCCGTCCGGCCCGGCCGCGCCGAACACCGCCTCCGACAGGCGCCACAGCACCATGCAGACGAGCCCGATACCGACGGCCCAGACGAGGACGCTCCCGAAGGGCCTTCCCACGAGCTCCCGGAGAGCGCCCTGGCGGTCAGCCTCCTCGCCCCCGGCGTCACCGAGGGCCACGCGCAGGGCCAGCATCCCCACCAGTGCGTACAGCACCCCGCGCGTCAGCAGACCGCAGCGGGCCGTGACCTCCCGGAGCCCACCGCCGCGGGACGCGGCCCGGACGCCCTTGCCCCTGCTCCTGCCCCCGCGTCTCATACCGGTCAGACCTCGCCCCGCCAGGCGCCCGTCTCCACTCCGCGCGACTCGATGAACCGCTTGAACCGCTTCAGATCGCCGGCCACCTGGCGCTTGACGAAGCCGAGCTTGTCGGCGGCCGTCTCGGCCAGGCCGTCGGGCACCCAGTTCATGTGGAGGACGACCTTGGTGGTGGTCGCGTCGATCGGCTGGAAGACGACGAGGCCGGCCTGGCGCGCCTCACCGTCCACCGTCATCCACGCGACGCGCCGGTCCGGGAGCTGCTCGGTGATCTGCGCGTCGAACTCACGCTGCACACCGTTCACGTTCGTCACCCAGTGGGTGAGCGTGTCCGTGCGCTGGTAGATGCGTTCGACCCCTTCCATGAAGACGGGGAAGTCCTCGAACTGGGTCCACTGGTTGTAGGCCGTGCGTACGGGCACGTTGACCTCGACATACTCCTCGACGTGTGACACGTGTACCCCTTCCGTATCGTCGGCGGCCCGGCACCGCGGGGTGCGGACCGCCGCCTCCAGACCTTTCAGGGCCCGGCTACCCGCCCCCGGGCGCGCCATGCGCCGGCCGCCGCGGGCCGAGGCCCTCCCGTTAGCGCTGCGTCATCGCGGGTACGCGCGCAGCGACCGGCGAGTACCGCCGGCAGAGGCCGATCGGGAAGGAACAACGGCATGCGACACGCAGGGGACATCATCGCCGAACTGACCGTCGACCACCGCGAGGTGGACGGGCTGTTCGACAGGATCGAGCACACCACCCCGGCGGGCGAACGGCAGAAGGCGGCCGAACAGCTGACCATCGAACTGGTCCGGCACTCGGTGGCGGAGGAGGAGCATCTCTACCCGGCGGTCCGGGACCATTTCCCGGACGGCGACCTCATCGCGGACAAGGAACTCGCCGACCACGCGCGCGTCGAGAAGCTGCTGAAGGACCTTGAGGGACTGGACGCGGCGGGACCGGAGTTCGACCAGCTGATCGCCGTACTGAAGGCGGAGGTCGCCGCCCACGTGCACGACGAGGAGCAGAACCTGTTCCCCCGGCTCCGCCAGGCGTGCTCACCGCAGGCCTTGCAGACCCTGGGCGACAGGGTGCGCCGGGCCAAGAGGTTCGCGCCGACCCGCCCCCACCCCGGCGCCCTCCCCTCACAGCCGCACCACCGGCTGGTGTCCGCCGGCACGGGACTGGTCGACCGCGCGCGGGACTTCCTCAGCGGGCGCGGCAGGTAAGCCTCCCGTAGCCGACAGCCGACAGCCGACAGCCGACAGCCGCCGCCGGTCCCGCCCCGCCTGAACGGGCGGGACCGGCGGCGTTCGCGTACGCCGCAGTCCGGCCGGCCACTGCCGCGCGGGAGGTCCCGTGTGTCGCCCCTCCTCGTCTGGGCATGCGCGGGGAAGTCCATGCCGCCTACACCCGCCGAGGAGACATGAACCACGCGCTTCGCTTGCTGACCGTCCTGGGAGGCTCGCTCCTCCTCACCGCCGCGGCCGGATGGGCCGCCGACCTGCTGCTGCGCCGAGCCGACGCCCGCCACCCGGAAACACCCCTGTGGAACTCGCTGCGCCGCTGCCGCCGGGCCCTGCAGATCGTGCTGTTCGCAGCCCTGCTCAGGGGAGCCCACCGGCAGACGGCGTGGCCGCCCCTCCAGGAGCACGAGGCCGCCGTCGGCCGGGCCCTGTCGCTCGCGCTGATCGGCGCCGGCGCCTGGCTGGTCGTGGGCGTGGCCTCGGCCGCCGTCGAGTCCGGCTACGCCCGCTACGCGGCCGGCACCCGCGACCCCGCCAGGCTGCGCAGGGTCCGTACCCAGGTCACCTTGATCACGCGGGTCGTGACCGTCGTCGTCGCCGTCGTCGCGGCCGCCGCGATGCTCCTCACCTTCCCGAGCTTCCGCGCGCTCGGCACGTCCGTGCTCGCCTCCGCCGGCATCATCGGAATCGTGGCCGGCGTCGCGGCCCAGTCCACCCTCGGAAACCTCTTCGCCGGATTCCAGATCGCCTTCGGCGACATGGTGCGCATCGGTGACACGGTCGTGGTCGCCGGCGAGTGGGGAGTGGTGGAGGACATCACCCTCACGTTCCTCGCCGTACGGACCTGGGACGAGCGCCGCATCACCATGCCCGTCTCGTACTTCACCACCCGCCCGTTCGAGAACTGGTCCCGCGGCGGCGTCCAGATGACCGGCACCGTCTTCCTCCACTGTGACCACCGCGCTCCCGTGGACCTCATACGCGACGAGGTGCACGAGATCCTGCGCCACTGCCCGGAGTGGGACGGCCGCGGCTGGGACGTCGCCGTCACCGAGACGACCCCCTCCACCATGGTCGTACGCGCGATCGTCACGGCCAAGGACGCCGACGACCTGTGGACGGTGCGCTGCGCCGTACGGGAACAGCTGATCGCCTGGCTCTCGGAGAAGCACCCGGACGCCCTGCCCCGCCTGGTCCTCGCGGACGAGCGCGAGGACCCGCCCCCTCACCCGTAGGCGACCGTCACCTCACGGAAGCCGAGGGAGCGGAGGAGCCCCTCCAGCATCGCCGTGGTGTTCTTCTCGGCGCGCTCCGCGAGACCGCTGTCGCGCGCGGCCTCGTTGATGTGCTGCGCGGCGAGCTTCTGCACGGCCTGCTCGCCGGCCGGGTTGTCGGAGAACAGATCGCCGATCCGGTCGAGCAGGCCCCGCTGCTTCGACACCGCGTACGAGCGGTTCGGGTCGAGGGCGGCCGTGCCGAGCACCGCGTGCGGCAGCCGGATCGACGCCGTGGTGCGGTCGCCGTTCACGGAGACGTTCCGCTCGGCCAGCCCGCCCAGGTCGACGTAACCGCCGACCGTGCCGGCCCCCACGTACAGGGTGCGCGTTCCGCGGATGGCGTCCGGCAGGAACGCCGCGTCCTTCTCCAGGTCCACGACCACCTGGAAGTTGCCGACGGCGGCCTCGTAACGGTCCATGTCCTGGATCGACTTGAGGAGGGCCGGGCCCGAGCGGTCCCGGGTCTCCTCGCCGAAGAGGCCGCCGAATCCCGGAACCAGGCCGAAACGCGCCACGAGCACGATCAGCACCACGACCACCACCAGAACGGCAGCGATCCGCCCCCACCACGGGCGCCGCGAGCCGCCCGGACGATCCGAAGAGGTATCCATACTCCGCGGATACCCCGCGAGCGCCCCGCCAGCCCGCGTGGCTCCTACCGGTGGCGGGCCAGGGTGCGGACGAGGACGAGGAGGGCGAAGGCGATGACGATCAGGTGGACCCAGGCAGGGCCGGACGCCGGGGTCAGGGCCAGGGAGGTGAGCGCATTCGATGTCATACCGCGCGCCTGCCCCCGACTCCCGGAATGACGCTCCCGTACGGGAACACGGAAACACGGGGCTTGCGGCCGGCCGGGTCAGCGGCCGGTGGGCCTGCCCGAGGTCAGTCGCGACGCCTCGATCTCGGCCCAGACGGCCTTGCCGTGTTCGTGGGTGTGGGTGCCCCAGCGGTCGGAGAGGCGCTGCACGATGTAGAGGCCGTGTCCGCCCGGGAGTCCGCGTTGCGGGGACGGGTGGCGGCGCGGCAGTGCCGTCGAACCGTCGAAGACCTCGATCCGCAGGACCTCACCGGCCGAGACCACGAGTTCGATGCAACCACCCGCGTGCAGTGACGCGTTGGTCAGCAGCTCGGACACGAGGAGCAGGGCGTCCTCGGAGGTCTCGGTGCCGGCCCAGCCCCAGTCCAGCAAGGCCTGGCGCGTGAAGTCGCGGCCCTTGGCGACGTGGCCGCGGACGCCGGCCAGGGCGAGGCGACGGCGCTGCACCACGGCTGGGGGCGGCCCGGCGTGCAGTGCATCGCCGGTTCCCGGTCCGATGGTTTCCACTGTGCTACCTCACCCCCACCATTGACACTGGTCTCTCCGCTCGCGGGGACCCTCGTGGCCCCGCTCGGCCTGCGCCCCGGTCCCTTCACGGATCGGGACACCCGAGCACGGCCGTGACAGTTTAGGGGACCCACCGGTCTCAGGAACATGTCATGTGCATCCTCAGGGTGAGGCCGCTGTCCGAGGCGCGGATCTCGACCAGGTCGCACAGCTGATGGATCATCCACAGGCCGCGGCCCCCGTCGACCGATGCCAGGGAGGGGCGGCGGCGCCCCGCCAGCGGGTCGGCCAGGTGGCCGCCGTCGCGGATCTCGGCGACCACACCGGCACCGGCGGTGCTCCACAGCCGCAGGGAGCCGCTCCCGCCGCCGTGGGCGAGGGAGTTGGCGGCGGCCTCGCTGACCGCGAGGATCAGATCGCCGCGCCGGGCCGTGCTCAGGGCCGTGCCGCGGGCCCAGGTCTCGGTGTACGCGCGTACCTCGCCCAGCTCCCCGGAGGCGTACGCGAACGGGGGCGCATCCCCGTCGGGCTCGGGCAGCGGGCCGTCGCAGTCGGCGCAGACCGCCGAGGCGTCGGCGTACTCCGGGCTGAGCAGGTTCTCGCCCTCCGTCATCAGGGTGGGATGGGTACGCCGGGCATCTGACACCACCGCGGCCGACAGGCCCACGACGTCGTACGGGCACAGGACGGTGGCGCGGCGCCCCGCGAAGGCGGTGTTGATGAGGGCTTCGTGGCGCGTGGCCTCCAGCACCTCGGCCTGCGAGCGGCCGGGCCAGATCGGCTCGCCCACGATGCGGGCCGCCCGGTCCGCGTGCCGGCCGGCGAAATCCTGCAGGGCGGCCAGGATGCGGCCGGGATTGTGGCCCAGCCGTGTCATGTCCGCCCAGGTGACCTCGGCCGCGGCGGCGTCGAGGCTCTCGCGCAGGACGTCCAGCCGCGGACCCGGTACGGCCACGAGCACCGGCTCGTCGGCCGCGAGGGCGGCCCGTACGAACCCGCCCACTCCCGCCACGTACTCCGCCCGGCCCCGGTAGAAGAAGGCGGGGTGGACGAAGTCCCCGGGTGCGGTGGACGCAGATACGTTCATCATGCTGCGACCTCCAGCGCGGCACATTCGTCCGGGAACATCTCCACTACCTTGCGGAGCGAGTATGGCGGGTGGTGGAGCACCAGACGGCGGCCCTGTCCCGTGACGGTGGCGTTCGCCCGCACCAGGGCGGCGACGGCGGCGGCATCGAGGAAGGCCACGCCGGAGAGGTCGAGGTGGACGACCGGGCCGGGGATCCGGATGACGACGCCGAGCGCCGCGGACAGGACGGGCCGGGTGTCGAGGTCGCAGCTGCCGCGCAGCAGGGCGCCGGGACGGTCGCGCAGCGGCCGGGCGGTGAGGGGCAGCCGCGTACCCGCCCCGGCGTTCGGGGCGTCCGCGCACCGTACGACGGCGTCCGCCCACGCCACGTCGTCGTACAGCGCCTGCGCGCCGACGGGCGGGAGGGACCCGTCGTTGCGGTGAGCCGGGGGCATGGCGCCGCCTACACCGAGAGCATTCCGGCGCGCAGCCGGGCCAGCGTCCGCGACAGCAGGCGCGAGACCTGCATCTGCGAGATGCCCAGTTCGGCGCCGATCTCGGCCTGCGTCTTCTCCTGGCCGAACCGCAACTGCAGGATCAGCCGGTCGCGTTCGTCCAGCTGATCCAGCAGGGGCGCGAGGGTGTGGAACTCCTCGAAGAGCTCCATGGCCGGGTCGACGTCACCGAGCCGGTCCGCCAGCGGGCGCGTCGTCCGGCTCGTCGAGGACGCGGGCTCGTCCCCGTCGGCGCCGGCGGTGTCCAGGGAGCCGCTGGTGTAGCCGTTCGCGGCGACCAGCCCGTCGATGACCTCCTCCTCGGTCAGATCGAGGTGCCGGGCGACCTCCTTGACCGTCGGGGCCCGGCCCAGGACGTCGGTCAGGGCCTCCTGGGCCTTGGCGAGCTCCGTACGCAGCTCCTGGAGGCGGCGCGGTACGTGCACGGCCCAGGTGGTGTCGCGGAAGTAGCGCTTGATCTCACCGGTGATGTACGGGAGGGCGAGCGTGGAGAACTCGACCTCGCGCTCGGGGTCGTAGCGGTCGATGGCCTTGATGAGACCGATGGTGCCCACCTGGATGATGTCGTCGATGTCCAGACCCCCGCCCAGCACCCGGGCGCGGAAGCGCCGCGCGGCGAACTGCACGAGGGAGAGGTTCATCTCGATCAGGGTGTTGCGGGCGTACTGGTACTCGCGCGTGCCCTCCTCCAGGCTGCGGAGCCTTCCGAAGAAGAGCCTCGACAGCTCGCGGGCGTCGCCGGGCGCCACCTCCCGGGGGTTGTGGACCTCGGGCAGCGCCACGTCCTGTGGTGGGGCTCCCACGGTCCTGTCGGCGGGCACAGAGGGCGTGATCTGCACGTCTGTTGCACGAATGGGGCCTACGGCGCTGGCCGAGCGAGACATGGTGGCCGTTCCCTCCCGATTGACTGACGGCTGCCAGGGCCGCTCATGCCCCGGCTTCGCGTTCTTACACGGCCCGCGCGAAATCCTTTTTCCGGAAGCCCGCCGGGGGCAGCCGTGCCGGCCACCGCGTGCGGTGTGCCGAGGTCCCGGCGCTTCCGTACGGACGAGGGGCAGGCATACTCCCTTGCGGAGGCCGTACACGTGACGATCCGGGGAGGCGGACATGACCGGAGCAGGGGACACGCACCACGAAGGCGTGGTCGGGGACGGCCACCCGGCCGGGGCCGGGTGGGTGGTGGCCGCGTACGGGGAGCTCGACCAGGACACGCTGGCCCCTCTGGAGGAGGCCCTCGCCGCCGCCGCGGACCGGCACGGGCTGGTGGTACTGGACGCGGCCCACGTCACCTTCGGCGACTCGTCGTTCCTGAACCTGCTGCTGCGGGTGCACCGGATGACAGGCCTGCGCATCGCCGCCCCCGGAGAGCAGCTCCGCCGCCTCTTCGCCCTGACGGGCGCCGATACGGTGCTGTCCCTGTACCCCAGCGTCGAAGACGCCGTCGGCGGGTCGTGACCGACACGGTCGTGCCATAGGGTCCTTCGGGTCGGCGTCAACCTTCGCCGACCGGTCGTGTGGCGAGGGGTAGACGGATGTCTGAGCGGACGAGCCCGGAGTCACCGAGCAGTTCGCCGGGGCCCGAGGGCGGGGGCGCGTACGGGATCGGCGAACCGGAGCTGCGCCTGCTGCTGGCCGGCCTGACGGCCGTACGGGACGGGGACTTCCGTACCCGGCTGCCCGATACGTCGGACGGACTGCTCGGCGAGATCGCCACGGTCTTCAACGGGATGGCCGACCAGCTGTCGCTGGTCACGTCGGAAGTCACGCGGGTGGCCCGCGAGGTGGGCACCGAGGGGACCCTGGGCGGCCAGGCCGACGTACCCGGAGTCGGCGGCGCCTGGCTGGATCTCACGGATTCGGTCAACTTCATGGCCGGAAACCTCACCGACCAGGTGCGCTCCATCGCCCAGGTCGCGACCGCCGTGGCCAAGGGCGACCTCTCCCAGAAGATCACCGTCACCGCGCGCGGGGAGATCCTGGAGCTGAAGGAGACCATCAACACGATGGTCGACCAGCTCTCCGCCTTCGCCGGGGAGGTCACGCGCGTGGCCCGCGAGGTCGGCACCGAGGGCCGGCTCGGCGGCCAGGCCGACGTCAAGGGCGTCTCCGGTACGTGGAAGGACCTCACGGAATCGGTCAACGTGATGGCCGACAACCTGACCGCACAGGTCCGTTCGATCGCCCAGGTCACCACCGCGGTGGCCCAGGGCGATCTGACACAGAAGATCCGGGTGGACGCGCGCGGGGAGATCCTGGAGCTGAAGGAGACCATCAACACGATGGTCGACCAGCTCTCCGCCTTCGCCGCCGAGGTCACGCGCGTGGCCCGCGAGGTGGGCAGCGAGGGCCGGCTCGGAGGCCAGGCCGAGGTGGAGGGCGTCTCCGGCACCTGGAAGCGACTGACGCAGAACGTCAACGGACTGGCCGGGAACCTCACCCGCCAGGTCCGGGCCATCGCCGAGGTCGCCAGCGCGGTCGCCGAGGGCGATCTGACCCGTTCGATCACCGTCGACGCCTCGGGCGAGGTCGCCGAACTCAAGGACAACATCAACTCGATGGTCGGCTCCCTGCGGGAGACCACCCGGGCCAACCAGGAACAGGACTGGCTCAAGTCCAACCTGGCCCGGATCTCCGGCCTGATGCAGGGCCACCGGGACCTTTCCGTCGTCGCCGCACTCGTCATGGACGAGCTGACACCGCTGGTCGCCGCCCAGTACGGCGCCTTCTACCTCGCCGAGGACCGCCCCGGCGGCGACACCGTGCTGACTCTGGTCGGCTCGTACGGCCGTCCCGCCGGCACCGGCGAGGCCACCGGCTTCGCCCTCGGCGAGTCCCTGGTCGGACAGGCCGCGCGCAGTCACCGGATCATCGCCACGGACCAGGTCCCCGGCGACTACGTCATCTCCTCGGGACTGGGCCGCGCCACCCCGGGCAGCCTGATCATCCTGCCGATCGCGGCGGACGAGCAGGTCCTCGGAGTGATCGAGCTCGCTTCCTTCACCGCCTTCACCCCCGTACACCGCGACTTCCTCGGCCAGTTGACGGAGACCATCGGCGTCAACGTCAACACGATCGTCGCCAACGCCCGCACCGACGAGCTCCTCGGGGAGTCCCAGCGGCTGACCGGCGAACTCCAGGCGCGTTCGGCGGAACTCCAGGTGCAGCAGGAGGAACTCCAGCGCTCCAACGCGGAGCTGGAGGAGAAGGCGGCCCTCCTCGCCAGCCAGAACCGCGACATCGAGGCCAAGAACCTGGAGATCGAACAGGCACGGCAGGAACTGGAGGACCGGGCCCAGCAGTTGTCCCTCGCCTCCAAGTACAAGTCCGAGTTCCTCGCCAACATGAGCCACGAGCTGCGCACACCGCTCAACAGCCTCCTCATCCTCGCCCAGCTGCTCGCCCAGAACCCCACCCGCAACCTCAGCCCGAAGCAGGTCGAGTACGCGGGCGTCATCCACTCGGCGGGGTCCGATCTGCTCCAGCTGATCAACGACATCCTCGACCTGTCGAAGGTCGAGGCCGGGAAGATGGACATCAACCCCGAGGCGGTGTCCCTGCCGCAGCTGCTGGAGTACGTCGACGCCACCTTCCGGCCCATGACCACGCAGAAGAGCCTCGACTTCACCGTCACCACCGCCCCCGACGCCCCGGACACCCTGCACACCGACGACTCGCGGCTGCGCCAGGTCCTGCGCAACCTGCTGTCCAACGCCGTCAAGTTCACCGAGCGCGGCGGCGTCGAGCTCCGGATCGAACAGGCGACCGCACCCGAGGTGCCCGCCGGGCTGCGCGGCCGCGGACCCGTGGTGGCCTTCCGGGTACGGGACACGGGCATCGGCATCCCCGAGCAGCAGCTGGCGTCCGTCTTCGGCGCCTTCCAGCAGGCCGACGGCACCACCAGCCGCAAGTACGGCGGCACCGGCCTCGGCCTCTCCATCAGCCGCGAGATCGCCCAGCTCCTCGGCGGCGCCGTCACCGCGGAGAGCACACCGGGCCAGGGCAGCACCTTCACCCTCTACCTGCCGGCCAGGGGGGCCGAGTACGAGAAGGACCCCCTCCCCGACGTTCCGGCGCCCGCCCTGCACGGCGCCGCCGCCGGATCCGGTGAACCGGGCCACGCGGGCACACCGGGCCTGCCCGGGCAGCGGCAGGCCCGCCGCCTCCTGGTGATCGAGGAACGCCAGGGCGGCCTGCTCTCCCTCGTCGCCGAGAGCGCCGACCGGGACTTCGCCCCCCGCCACCGGCCGGCCGGGGACCTCGGAGGCATCCAGGTCGTCGGCGTCACGAGCTCGCGGGAAGCCGCCGCCGCCCTCGCATCCGATGCCTTCCACTGCGTCGTCCTCGAACTCGACCTGCCCGACGGCGAGGCCCTGCGCTTCCTGGACGCCCTCGACGGAGACCCTGCGCTCTCCTCCCTCCCCGTGCTCGCCCACACCAACCCCCGTCTGGACACGGGCCAGGAGACGGCGCTGCGGGAACGGGCCGCGCCGCGCCGCCTCGAGCTGCTGTCCAGTCTGGACGAGCTCCGCGAACGCATCGTGCTGCACCTGTCCGCGGACCAGCCGGGGGACGTACTGCCCTTCGTCCACGCGGGAGCGGAGCGAGCGCAGACCCCCGCCCATGTGCTCGACGACGGCCTGGCCGGACGCACCGTCCTCGTCGTCGACGACGACGCGCGCAACCTGTACGCCCTCAGCGGCGTGCTCGAACTGCACGGAATCCGCGTGCTCCACGCGGAGGACGGGCGCAAGGGCATCGAGGCGCTCACCCGCAACGAGGGCGTCGACCTCATCCTGATGGACGTGATGATGCCCGAACTGGACGGGTACGCGGCCACCGCCGAGATCCGGCGGATGCCGGCATACGCCGGCCTTCCCATCATCGCGGTCACCGCCAAGGCGATGCCCGGCGACCGGGAGAAGAGCCTCGCCGCGGGGGCCAGCGACTACGTGACCAAGCCGGTCGACGCCGACGACCTCATCGCCCGCGTCCGGCACTGGCTCACGAAATGACCGCCCCAGCCGCCCCACCAGCACCAGCCGCCCCACCAGCCCCATCCGCCCGTGCAGCCACCCCACGGCCCGGCCACCACAACCGGGACCGTCCCAGCAAGGAGCCGGAAACACCGTGAGCACCCCCGACACACAGTGGCACGGCGATGCGCGGGCACCGGAAGCGGCCACCGAGGAGCCTTGCCGCAAGACGATCCCGCACCAGGCCCCGACCCCTCTCGGACGCCTCGTCGCCACCGTCGAACGCCTGCGCGGCGAGGTGCAGGCGGCGCACGCGACCGCGGACGGCAGGGCCCTGGTCGAACTGGCCAAGGGCATCCTGATCGGACAACTCAGCTGCACCCCCGCCGCGGCGGCACGGCAGCTGGACGAGCTGTCCCGCGAGACCGGGCTGTCCCCGCTCGACCTCGCCGCCGACATCGTCAACCAGGCCGCCCGCGACCACGTCAGCGAGGTCGCCGCCGAATTCGTCGAACGGACCGGCACGCTCGGCCCCGCCAAGCCGTCCACCAGGGTGGCGGTCCGGCTGCGCACCGCCGAGAGCGGGATGCTGGCCGCCGCCGACGACACCCAGGCGGTGGCCGAATCCCTCCTGACGAACGCCCTCAAACCCCTGGGAGCGACCGCCGTCGCCGTGTGGACCGCGGCGCCCGACGGCTCCCTGGCCCTCGCCGGGTACGCCGGATTCCCGCCCGGGGAAGCCGCGCGCTGGCGCCACGTCCCCCCGGGCGTCTCCACCGTCGCCCGCCTCGCCCTGCGCGAACGCCGCCTCGTCACCCTCGCCCGCCTGCAACGCGAAGGGCTGCCCTCGATCGCCCACCTGCACTGGCCCGACGGCGGACGGATGGCCGTACCGGCCGGGACGGGCGGCCGCATCCACGGCGTCCTCGAAATCTGCTGGCCCGGGCCCCTGGCGCCGCAACCCCCGCAGATCGAGCGCCAGGTCGAGGCCCTCGCCGAACTCTGCGCCCGCACCATGGACACCTCGGCCCCGGGCGATCCCGACCTCCCCGACGCGGTGCTCCCGGACGTCTCGGAGCTGACCGACCTCGCCGAAGGACTGCACGACCCCGCCGTCATCCTCACCCCCGTGCTCGATCCCGGGGGCCGGCTGACCGACTTCCGCATCCGCCACGCCAGCAGCCGCTTCGTCGACCCCGCCGGACGGCAGCGCGCCGACGTGAACGGCGCCCTGCTGCTGGAGGCCTATCCGATGGCCGCCGGCGAGAACGGGCTGTTCGACATCATCGAGCGCGTGCACGCGACCGGCGAACCCTTCAGGGCCGAACGCATGAGCCTGACCGCGCTCGTCGACCAGATCCCGCTGACCTCGGTCGCGGACATCAGCGTCAGCCGGCACGGCGCGGCCGTCCTGCTGATCTGGCGGATCGAGGACGAGACGGCACGCCTGGCCGACCTCCTCCAGCATGCCCAGCGCCTGGGCCGGATCGGCGGCTTCGAGGAGAACCTCGTCACCGGCGAGATCACCTGGAACGCCCAGCTGTACGCGCTGCACGGCTTGCCGGCCGGCGCCCCGCCCGTACCGCTGCGGGAACTGCCGAGCTACACCCACCCCGACGACTCCGCCGCCCTGGGCCGCTTCCTGCGGGCCGTGCTGAGCTACCGCCGCCCCGCATCCGTCGATCTCCGCCTGCGCAGGTCCGACGGGATCACCCGCCACATCCGCGTCGTCGCCGAACCCGTCCTCGACGCCGACCGGCGCCTGCACGCCGTCCGCGGCGCCTACCAGGACATCTCCGCCCAGCACTGGACCGAAGTCGCCCTGGCCGCGACCCGGGACCAACTCGCCCACACCGCCGCCGAGTCCGCCGAACGCAACCGCCTCACCCTCCAGCTCCAGCACGCCATCATGCCTCCCACCCCGCCGGCCGTCGAAGCCCCGGGCCTGCGCGTGGCCGTCCGCTACCGGCCCGCGGAGTCCGAGTCGCTCGTCGGCGGCGACTGGTACGACACCGTGGTCCTGCCCTCCGGGCTGATCATGCTCTCCGTGGGCGACGTCGCCGGACACGGCATCGAGGCCGCCACCGGCATGGTCGTCCTGCGCAACGCCCTGCGCGGTCTCGCCGTGACCGGAGCGGGCCCCGCCCAGCTGCTGTCCTGGCTCAACACGGTCACCCACCACCTGGCGAAACACGTGACGGCCACCGCCGTATGCGGGCTCTTCGACCCCCGTACCCGGGTGATGCGCTGGGCGCGCGCCGGGCACCTGCCGCCCGTACTCGTCCGCGGCGGCGAGCCCGAAGCCTTCCCGCTCATCGAGGGCCTCCTCCTCGGAGCCCTGCCGGACGTCACCTACATCGAACGGGAGGTCCAGCTGGAACCGGACGACACCCTGCTGATGTTCACGGACGGACTGGTGGAGCGGCGCGACTCCTCGGTGGAGGACTCCCTGGGCCACCTCGTGGGCGCGGCGGCCGCCGGGGTCGGCGACCTGGACGACCAGCTGGACCGCCTCCTCGCCGAGAGCCGCTCCGACACGGACGACGACACCTGCGTCATCGGAATCCAGGTCGGCTGACACCGCCGGCGCGACGCGTCAGATGCCCGCGACCTTGGCGCTCGCCGACAGCTCGTAGACCAGGGTGACCGTACGGCGGCCGCCCGGCGGGAGCGTGACGTCCCAGCGCGCGATGCCTTCGGCGTCGACCGCGGCGGGCGCGGGGGAGCAGGCCTCCTTGCGCAGGCGCACCTCCACCGCCGAGACCTCCGAGACCGGGATCCGCTCCCGTACGACGACCACCCGTTCGCCGTGCTCCGAGGGCGCGGAGAACCGGGACAGGTGCAGGCGGACCGTGCGGGTGACCACGGTCCGCTGGGTGATTCCGGCGGTGGTCCGGGACTCCTCGGCCTCCCGGACCACGCTGTGGTCGTCGCAGCTGCCGAAGGCCAGGACGACCGGGGCGCCGGGGGCGGTGAAGTCCAGCGTGCCGCGCCCGCTGAACCCGCCCGTACGGACCAGGTCCACGGGACCGGCGAGCAGCGCGTGGCCGGACCCGTTGTCGAACCGCACCGCCCGGGTGACCAGTGGGGACAGCTCGGGCGAGCAGGCGTACTCGCTGCTCGCCGGCGCGGTGAACGCGGACAGCGGCACCCGGTGGGCGCGCCCGTCACCGGGGACGGAGACCGGTGTGGGCGAGCCCAGCACCCGCGCTACACCGCCGTCGTCCACCCCCGGCAGGCCGAGCACCGGGGCCGGGCCGAGGTCCCCGATCGCCTCCTCGCGCAACTCGACGTCGACCGAACGGCGTTCGGCTGCGGTGCGGTCGCCCAGCGTCAGCCGGTCCTCGCCGAGCCGCGGCGGATCGGTGGCCAGCGCCGACCGGGCCGTCGACAACGTCAGCCGTACGTCGGACCAGTCCTCGCCGGTGCGCTGCCAGACCATCGCGTCGGTCTCCAGCGTCAGCCGGTCGCCTTCGAGTACGGCCCGGTAGGCGGGCCGCCACAGCGCGCACGGAGTGAGGTGGCTCAGGCGCAGCCGGACCGGCCCGGCGGCCGAGGCGTCCACGGTCAGCTCGACATGGCCGACCAGCTCGGCGGGCTCCGTCCCGGAGCCGGCCATGGCCCGCCGGACCTCGCCGAGTTCGGTATCGAGCGAGGCCAACCGGGATTCAACGGAACGGAGTTGCTCGCCGAACTCCTCGCGCTCACCGTCCACCCGGTCCAGTTCACCGGCCCAGCGGGACGCGTCGCTCTCTCCCGAGCCGGCGCCCTCACCGATGTCCCGCAGCAGATCGGCGGCGAGGCGCCCGAGCACGTCGAGGCGGGCGTGCAGCCGGTCGCGCCGCTGCTCCACGGCGTGCCGCTCGCCTTCCAGTTCGTGCACGCGGCGGCGCAGGGCGGAGTCGTCGGTGGAGGGCACCGGTCCGATGGGCGTCCAGGTGCGGACCATCCGTACGTCGAGCACGGTCGCCGGGTGATCGGCGGTCAGCTCGGCATGGAGGGTGCGGTCGACGGCCAGCGCACTGACCGGCCCGAGACGCAGCCGCTGGACTCCGGCCTCGAGATCGAGCACGGCGGTGCGCTCGATGTGGGCCCGGTCCTCCAGACAGGTCACCGCGGTGACGGGGAGGGCGATCGGCGTGGGGGCCGTGGACATGGCTGTGTCAGCTCCTGCGGTTGCCGCCGACCAGGCCCTTGCCGGCCGGGATGCGGATCTCGTAGCCGCCGTCGAGGGCGGTGGTGGCGCCGGCGGGCAGGTTCACCCGCCAGATGCGGGTTCCCGGTGCGTGGTGCTCGGGCCCCGCGCCCTCCTCGGGCGCCGCCCAGTCGGCCCGTTCCTCGATCCGGACGTCCGGATCGGTGGTGACCGGCACCCGCTCGTGGACCTCGACCGTGACGGGCCCGGCGAGCCGGTTGGCCAGCTCCACGTGGACCCGGTGGTCGAGCACCGTGGTGTTGCCCCGCAGGCCCGCCGTCGACTCGTGCAGGTTCGTACGGCGGGTGACCGCGATGCCCTCGGCCGGCCCGAGCCCCACCCGGCGGACACCGCCGGGGGCGAGCGTCGGCAGGGCGGCGGTCAGCAGGAACTCGCCGTCGACGGTGACCTCCACCGGACCGGCGAGGAGGGCCTGGTCGGTGGCGTTGGAGAGCACCAGCGTCGCGTACGCGGTCTGCTCCACGGACGGCACGCAGAGGTACTCGGTGCGCAGACCGACCGGGATCTCGCCGACGGTGACGGTGTGCCAGGTGCCGTCCGAGGGGATGTCGGCGCGGGCGGCGGCATCGAAGCGGTGGTCGAAGGAACCCGCCGACTCGCGGGGGCGCACGGCGTGTCCGGGCAGCGGCAGCGCGGCCACCGCCTCGGCGCGGCGGCGGTGTTCGGCCGCGACCGGGTCGAAGGGGGCGTCCGGGAACAGCCGGCCCCGGCGCCCACCCTGCTCGTCGGGGCCGCACAAGACGAGGGCGGCGTAGTCGAGCTCGGCACCGCTCGGCCGCGGCGGACCGGCCGGCGGCGTGGGAGGCGGCAGGAGCGGGGCCCCGCCGGGAGCAGCGGGGGCCATCGGCGCGGATGCCATCGCGGCGGGTGCGGGTGCGGGTGCGGCTGCGGGTGCGGCGAAGGCCGCCCCGCCACCGCCCGGCCTGCCCGCGGCGCGTGAACGGGCCGGTGGTGCGGGGGCGGGCACGGCGGCGCCGAAGCCATGGGCGCCGTCCGCGCCGCCGGGTACCGGGAACGCACCGGGCGGCGCGCCGTAACCCTGCGGTGCCGGGGGCGGTGCCGAAACCGGTACGGGGACGGGTACGGGTGCGGGGCCGGGTGGCGGCGGTGGCGGAACGGGACCGGGCGCGGAGCCGGCCCCGACAGCCGGACGTGCGCCGGCCGCCGCGTACCCGGCGAACAGGTCGGCGAGCCCTGCCGGAGGCTCGCGCCAGCCGGAAGGCGCGGGGGCGGGCTGACGGCGTCCGATCCGCAGCGAGCGCAACTTCGGGAGGTCGGTGCGGCGCCGGAGGTCGGCGGTGGCCAGGGCGATGCGTACGCCGGTCCAGTCCTCGCCGGTGCGCTGGGCGACCGAGGCGCGCAGCAGGAGACGGCCGGCCCCGTCGCCCTGACGGTGGGTGAGACGGTAGGTCGGCACCCAGACGGCGCCGGGCACCGCGTATTCCAGCTCCAGCTCCAGCTCCACTTCCGGCTCCGGCTCCGGGGCCTCCGCGTCCGTGGCGCCGCCGAGGGTCAGCACCGCGCAGACCGTGGTCTCCACATGCGCCGACGGCGCGTCGGTGGAAGCGCGGGCGAGCCTGTCCACGGCGACGGAGAGCTCGTGCTCGACGAGGCGCTGCGCCTCCTCCAGTTCGACGAGGCGCGCGTGCAGCCGTGCCAGCCGGGCGTCGACGAACTCGGCGAGCTCCAGCCACGCGTCGACCGGTGTGCGGCGGTGCGGGTCCCCGCGCCGACGCTCCGGCGGCACCGGGTGCAGCCCCCTGACCTCCTCGATCAGGCCCAGTTGCCGCTCCCGGCGGCCCTGCGCCGCCGCGCACTCCTCGCGCAACCGCACGACCTCGCGCCGCAACGCGTCGGGCGTGCCGGCGCCGAGGGGTTCGGCCTCGACCTCCACCCGGGCCTCGGTGACGCGTACTCCGGGGGCGTTCAGGACCCGGGCCCGCAGGGACCCCGGGTCCAGCGAGCGGGGCAGTCCCGTCACCCGCAGCCGGGCGTCGGGCGGGATGCTGCCGCGGACCAGGCGGCGGCAGACCGCCCCCTGCGCGTACACCACGACCGAATCGAGGGTCGAACCCCACGTCCGTGCCGTCTTGTTCGTCATGTTCTCCGCCCCGCCCCCGTCGCGCCCGTGCTCAGCGAAGCCTACGCCCGCGGGCCGCGCACCGGTTGCCGGAGCCCTTGACGGCCGTCCGGGGCCCTCACATACTGACGGCCAAATCGATTTGGCCAAATCGATTTGGCTCCCCGTCCAGGGCCGGATCGCGGCTGAACTCATGCGTGTCGAACGCCGATCGGAGCTCGAACGTGTCAAGCCCCCGCCACACCGTCCCCGGTACCCACCAGCCCCCGACGCCGCAGCCGCCCGACTCCCACACCACTGCACCCGAGGACACTCACCCCGAAGCCACACACCCTGAAGCCACACACTCCGGAGCCACACACCCCGGCGGCGTCCACCCCGTCGACGAGTCCCGCCCCCTCGGCCGGATCCTCCTCTTCGGCATCCAGCACGTCCTCGTCATGGCGGCCACACCGATCTCGGCGATCTTCCTGATGAGCGCCACCCTCCGCCTCGATCCGCACCTGACCGTCAACCTGCTCTCCGCGGCCTTCGTGCTCTCCGGCGTCGGCTCCCTCATCCAGTCGCTCGGGCCGTGGAAATTCGGTCCCCGGCTCCCGTTCGTGATGCTGCCGGGCGGCGCGCCCCTCGTCCTCTTCCTCGCCATCGCCGAGCAGCACGGCCTGCGCACGGCCACCGGGGCGGTCATCCTCACCGCGCTCTTCTCCTTCGTCGTCCTCCCCGTCTTCTCGCGGCTGCTGGGCTTCTTCCCCACCCTCGTCATCGGAACGATGATCGTCATCGTGGGCGTCAACCTGGTGAAGGTCGGCGCCGTCCTCGTCACCGGCCGCCCCGGCGAGCCAGGGTTCGCCGACCCCGCGCACCTCGGACTCGGCATGGCCACCATCGGGTTCACCGTCGTCCTCTACCTGGTGTTCACCGGCATCATGCGCCGGCTCGCCGTCATGCTCGGCCTGCTCGCCGGCACCGCACTGGCGGCAGTCATCGGCGCCGTCGACCTGGGCCGCGCCGCCGAGGGCGGCCTGTTCAACGCGCCGCAGCTGCTGCCGTTCGGCTCACCGCGGTTCGACCTCGTCGCCGCGCTGCCGCTGATGCTCTACAGCCTCGCCTCCATGGCGGAGGCCACCGGGCAGACCGTCATCAACGCCGAGGCCGTAGGCAAGGAGATCGATCGGCGCACCGCCGTCCCCAAGACCATCAGGGGCGACGCGCTCACCTCCCTCGCCGGCGGATTCCTCGGCCTGCCGCTGATGGTGACGAGCGGTGAGAACATCGGGATCGTCCGCGTCACCGGCGTGCGCAGCCGCTTCGTCACCGCCGCCGCCGGCGTCGTCCTCATCGCCATCGGCTTCCTCGCGCCCGTCACCCGCGCCGTCAGCGTCATCCCGTCCGCGGTCATCGGCGGCACCGCCATGGTCGTCTTCGCCGTCATCACGGTGCTCGGCATCCAGATGCTCGGCCGCTCGGACCTCGACCAGCACACCAACACCTTCGTCTGCGCCGTCGCCCTCGCGCTCGGCCTGCTGCCCATCCTCATCCCCGGCGTGTACGCGGGCTTCCCGCCGAACCTCCGCATCCTCCTGGAGAGCGGCGTCGCCGTCGGCGCGTTCGTGGCCGCCCTGCTCCATGTCCTCTTCCACCACATCAGGCCCGGCGTCGCCGCGCGCGTCGCCGCAGCCCGTACGGAAAGCGACCGATGAACCAGCTCCTCCACGACCTCCTCGACCCCAACGAGCTCCACAACCCTCACGACGTCCGCGGCCTCCGCGACCTGCTTGAAGGTCCCGGCCCGCTCCTCCTCGTACCCGACGCCGTGCTGCTGCCCGAAGGCCCCGCCGACGGCACGGCGGTCGTCGTCGCCGACGGCGCTTTCCGGGCCGTCGGCCCCGCCGGGGAGCTGGAGCGCACCCATCCGCTGCTCGACCCCGTACGGCTGCCCGGCCACCTCCTGATGCCCGGCTTCGTCGACGCCCACCACCACCTCACGCAGAGCTTCGGCTCCGCCCTCGCCTACGGGGAGCCGTCGGAGATCTTCCGCCGGGTCTGGGTGCCGCTGGAGGGCGCCCTGGACGAGGAGTCGGCGTACACCGCGGCGAAGCTGGCGGCGCTCGAAGCGCTGCGCGGCGGGTTCACCACCGTGGCCGACGCCGGCAACCGCACCGGCGTGGACGTCGACGTCGTGGCCTCGGCCACCCGCGACGCGGGCATCCGCTGCGTCCTGGGACTCGTCTGCGACGACGCCACGACGGACGGCCCCTGCGTACTCGACGGCGCGGTCGAGCACCTGGCCCGGTACGACGGCGACCCGCTCGTCCACGCCTCCCTCGCCGTCTCCGTCCCCGAGGCGGCCACCGACGCCACCCTCCGGGGCACCGCCCGGCTCGCCGCGGAAGCCGGGGCCACCGTGCAGATCCACGTCAACGAGCACCTGGCCGGCGTCGAACGCTCGCTGGTACGCCACGGCATGCGCCCGCTCGAGCACCTGCACCACATCGGCGCGCTCGGCCCGCAGTTGCTCGCCGCGCACGCCACCCTGCTCACCCCCCGAGAGATGACCCTGCTCGCCGACACGGGTACCGCCGTCAGCTACAACCCCGTCGCCAGCGCCTGGAAGGGCAACGCCGTCGCGCCGGCCACCGCCATGGCCGAGCGCGGCATCCGCTTCGGACTCGGCACCGACGGCACCCGGGGCGACGGGTTCCGGCTCGCCGACGCGGCCGAGTTCGCCCAGCGGATCGCGTACGGCCTCGCCACCGGCGACTCCTCGTGCGGCGCCGGGTGGACCTGGCTCGAACACGCCACGCGCGGCGGCGCCGACGCCGTCGGCCTCGGCTCCCGTACCGGCACCGTCGCGGCGGGCCTGGCCGCCGACTTCCTCCTCGTCGACGTCACCAACCCCGAACTCGCCCTCTCCTGGGACCTGCCGTGGGAATTGGTACGACGGGGCAACCGCGACCAGATCACCGCCGTGTTCGTCGAGGGCCGGATGCGCCTGTGGCGCGGACGGCCCACCGGATGGGACGGTCCCGCGCTCGTCCGGCGAGCGGCCGAACTGGCCCGCGCCGCCGTGGAACGGGCCCCCATCACCCGGGTCCACCCCACCTCCACGGCGGCCCGCGCGCGGAACACCGCACGATGAACCCCGCGACGCTGACGGTGCTCGCCCTCACCGTGGCCCTCGCCGCCTTCGTCCAGGGCAGCAGCGGGCTCGGCTTCGCCCTGATCGTCGCCCCCGTGGCGGGGATCCTCGATCCCGGCCTGCTCCCGGTGTTCGTCCTGGCGTCGATGATCCCGCTGAACCTGTACGTCGCTTGGCGCGAGCGGGCCGCGCTGGACCTGCGGGGCGCCGGATGGATCACCGGCGCCCGGCTCGCCGCGACCCCCGGCGGGCTGGCCCTGCTCTGGCTGATACCGGACCGCAGCCTCGGCCTCTTCGTGGGCATCGCCACCGTCCTGGCGGCGGTGGCGAGCCTCGCCGCACCCGCGTTCACCCCAGGCCGGGCCGCCTACGTCGGGGCGGGCGCGGTGACGGGGCTGACGGAGACCGCGACCGGCGTGGGCGGCCCGCCGCTGGCCCTGGTCTACCAGCACCGGCCGCCGGCGGAGCTGCGCGCCACCGTCGCCGTCTGCTTCCTCATCGGTGAAGTGGCTTCGCTGGTCCTGCTGTTCGCCACCGGGCAGGGCCGTGTCCAGGATCTGGGCCAGGCCGTCCTGCTGCTTCCGGCCATCGCCGCCGGGGCGTGGCTGAGCCGGCTGGTGCACCACCGCCTGGAGGCCCGCAGGATGCGCCTGTTCGTCCTGCTGTTCGCCCTGGTCTCCGGGGTGGTCCTCATGCTGGGGGTGTGATCCGCAGCGAGGAGGCCCGTACGACCAGCCGGGGCGGGGGCGCCGCCACCGACGTGGTGGGCGCCGCCCCGCCCCGCAGCCGTCCCAGCAGCAGCTCCACCGCGTCGGCCGCCGCCCGGTCCAGGTGCAGGTCGACGGCGGTGAGCAGCGGATCACAGGTACGGGCGCGCAGTCCGTCGTACCGGGTGACGACCATGACGTCGTCCGGTACGGTCCGCCCGCTGTCCCGGATCGCCCGGACCGCGCCGACCGCGAAGGCGTCCACCAGCGCGCAGACGGCGTCGGTCCCGGGGTGCTCGGCGAGCAGGGCCGCGCAGCGCTCGTATCCGGCCTGCTCGCCGCCCGCCTCGGGGGCGGTCGCCACGACCGGCGGCCAGCCGTACGCCGCGGCCATGCGCCCGTAGGCCTCGCGCGCGTCCACGGAGGAGTGCCGTTCGCCGGACCCGATGATCAGCGCGGGCCGCTCGGCGCCCTGTTGGTGCAGGTGGGCGAGGAGCATCTCGGCGACGGGCCCGCCGTGCAGGTCCACGTACGGAACCTGCTCGTCCGGGGAGACGGGTCTGCCGAGCGCCACGTACGGCAGCCCGCGCTCCCGCAGCCGGGCCGTCGCGGGGTCGTTCACGTCCGGCTCGACGACGATGGCCCCGTCGATGTCGACGGAGTGCAGCCCGGAACCGGACTGGACGGGCGGTACGAGTACGAGGGCGTAGTCGTGCAGCAGGGCGCTCTCGGCCGCGGCGGCGGCGATCTCCATGTAGAACCCGAGCCGGGACGGCCCGCCGGCCACCGCGAACGGCATCGAGGAGGCGAGCGCGATGGCCTTGGCCTGCCCGTGGCGCAGCCGCTGGGCCCGCAGGTTGGGCCGGTATCCGAGCTCGGCGGCAACCTGCTTGATCCGCTCCCGGGTGCGGGGGTCGACCTTGCCGAGCCCGTTGAGGGCGTGCGAGACCGTCGTGCGCGACACCCCGGCGACACGCGCCACATCGGCGATCGTCGGAGGCTTGGGGCCGGGACCGGACGCGGGCATCTGCGCGGACTCCTCACGTGTTGCGGACGGGTGACCCCGCCATCCTCGCCGACCCGTACGAGGCAAGCGCCTGCCGGGTCGGCCAATGATCCCCCAGGACCCGCGCTCCCGGCCGCATGCCGGGCGGGTCCTCTGTCGCGACGGGGGCCCGCACGCCACACTGGGGATCCGGGGCGCAACGCCCCGTCACGAGGAGGTGGTGGGGTGTTGTCGGGGACCCCTGCAGAGCAGCCCGCTCCGGTCGTGCGGCCCGAGGTGTGGGAGACGTACGGGCCGGCCGATCTCAGCGCCGTGCCGGTGTTCGCCGGTGGGTTCATCAACTTCGGCTACTGGCAGGCGGTCGATCTCGAACAGCCGCTGTCCCAGGGCGATCGGATCCGCAGCGAGCAGGACCTCTACCGGCACGTACTCGACGCGGTCGGTCCCGCGGGCGGGCGGGCCGTGGAGATCGGCTGCGGTCTCGGCCTCGGGTGCGCCCTCGCCCTGGAAGAGTACGGGCCCGCGGAGATGACCGGGGTGGACATCCACCCCCAGCAGCTCCGGCGGGCGCGCGAAGCGAACTCCCTGCTGCTCGAAGCCCGGCCGCCCCGGCTGCGCTTCGTGCTCGGTGCGGCGGAGAGCCTGCCGCTCGGCGACGCCGAGTTCGACTGCCTGTACAGCGTCGAGGCGGCCCAGCACTTTCCGGACCTTGCCGCGTTCGCCCGCGAGGCGGCGCGGGTCCTGCGCCCCGGCGGGCGGGTGGCGGTCGCCAGCTTCTTCAGCGTCGAGGGAGCGCCCGAGCCGGCGGAACGGCTCGCGGGGCTGCTCGACTCGTTCGCCAGCGGCCTGGACATCGCCCGGCCCGTTTCCCGGCTCGACGAGGCCCTGGCGGACGCCGGTTTCGTCAACGTGCGCATCGCCTCGATCGGTCAGCAGGTCTGGCCCGGCTGGGACCGCTGGCTCGCACGCCTGTGGGCGCCGGGCACCTGGCCCCGGAACTTCCTGGCCGCCTGGGAGCAGCAGATCCTGGACTACTACCTCGTCACCGCCACCCGCCCGTAGCCCACACATCCAAGTCCGACCACAGGCGCTTCCTTTGGGACCGGTACCGCTCAAACTCACACAACCCACAGGTCACGTGAGTAGAGTCCGCACCCAACACCATCCATCGGAGGAGCCCACATGCCCGCTCAGGAGATTCCCACCCTCAAGTCCCAGTACGCAGAGAAGGTCGCCGCCGACCTCGACCTGAACACCGCCGAGCAGGAACGCATCCGAGAGGAGATCACCTCCCTCCAGCAGCGCCTGGCCGGTCTGGAGCAGGACCACGCACTCCTCGTCGGAATGCGCTCGGCCCTCGGTGACATCGCCACTGCGGTGCCCGCCCCGCGCACCGCCAAGAAGACCGCGACGAACACCACCGCGAAGAACACCACCGCGAAGAAGGCGACCACGAAGAAGGCGGCCGGCAGGAAGACGACCGCCGTGAAGGCCGCGGCGAAGGCGCCCGTGAAGGCCGCGGCGAAGGAGCCCGCGAAGGCGAAGGCTGCCGCTCCCCAGGAGAAGGCGGCCGCGCCCAAGGAGAAGGCCGTCGCCTCCAAGGAGAAGCAGGTTCCGCTGACCGAGCTGATCCACCGGCACCTCAGCGGTCAGGCGGAGCCGAAGACGGCCCGCGAGATCGCCCAGGCCCTGAAGACCGCGCACCCGGACCGCAGCGTCAGCGACAACCTGGTGCGCACGACCACCGAGCGTCTGGTGGCCCGCAGCCTGGCGGAGCGCGTCAAGCAGGGCGCCACCGTCTACTACACGGCCCTCCCGCACCACGGCGAGGCGGGCGAGGCCCCGGCCACCACCGACGAGGCAGCGGCAGGGGAGGAGACGGAGAACGCTCCGGTGCCGGCCACCGCCTGACCGGCCCGTACTGCGGGTGCCACCACGCGGTGCTTCCCCGGGCCTGCCGGCTCTGCCTCCGGCCCGGGGGTGCCGATGGGGTGGAGCGGAGGCCACTCGTCAGGCGCCGCGGATGGCCGTCAGCAGGCGGGCGCAGCGGGTGCTCATGTCCTCGGCTGACTGGTCGGGGTGGGCGATCCACCAGCCCATGAGGGCACTGACGGTGCCCGTCCACACCTGTTTGAGGGCGTCGGCGTCGAGGGGGTCCTCGTTGCCGCGGCCGCTCAGCAGTGCCGCGGTGCCCGTCGCGGCGAGTACGTCGACCGCCTCGCGGTGCCGCTGGGCGGCCAGGCGCAGTTCGGATCCGGGCGGCAAGCTCCTGTCGTAGAGGACGAACCAGGCGTGCCGCCGTTCTTCGAGGGCCGTGAAGAGCCCGGTGAGGACGGCATGGGGGAGCTGCTCCTCGGCGGTGGCGGCCGCTCCGCCGGACATCGCCTCGTCGATGGCCGCGATGACGCGGGCGGCGATGTGTTCGAGGCAGGCGAGGTAGAGCCCGTCCTTCGAGTCGAAGTAGGCGTAGAGCATCGGCTTCGTCACGCCCACCCGCCGGGCGATCGCGGCCATCGACGCGGCGGCGTGACCGTGTCGGCCGAACTCCTCCAGCGCGGCGGCGAGGATCTGCGCCTCGCGCTCGGCGCGCGGTACGCCCTTCGTCCCCGCCGGTCTGCCCCGGCGCCTGCCCGGCGGCGGCGAGGCGGTCGGGGGGCTGCCCGGTACGGCGCCGGCGCTTGTGGAGTCCATGAGACGAACTATACGGTGGAGTAAATTACCAAGCGGTAAATTACCGAAGGGTCATATCGCCATGGCAGAGACCGTGCCCGCCGCCCCTCTCGCCTCGCCCCGCCCCCGCCGCTCCTGGTGGGGCTGGGGCACCGATGACAAGGCCTTGCCCGACAGCGAGTGCGTCGCCCTCGGCGCGCTCGTCCCCGGGGCGGCCGACACCCCGCTGCCGGTACCCGACGTCCGGTCCGTCGAGCTGCCCGCGGCCCGGGTCACCCCGCCGGCCTCCCTCGCCCACCTGATGTCCGACACCCCGCCGGACCGGGCCTCGCACACCTACGGCAAGGCCTACCGGGACGTCGTACGGGCCCTGCGGGGCGAACTCGGGGCGGCTCCGGACCAGGTGGCCTTCCCCCGTAGCGAGCAGGACGTCGTGGACGTCCTGGACTGGGCCGAGAGCGCGGACGTGGTGGTCGTGCCCTACGGGGCCGGCAGTTCGGTGGTCGGGGGAGTGGAGTACCGCGGGGACCGGCGGGGCGGCGTGGTCTCCCTGGACCTCGCCGCCCTCGACCGCGTACTCGACATCGACACCGCGAGCAGGGCGGCACGGATCCAGGCGGGCGTGCTCGGGCCCGACCTGGAAGCCCAGTTGCGGCCGCACGGACTGACCCTGCGCCACTTTCCGCAGAGCTTCGAGTTCTCCACCCTCGGCGGCTGGCTGGCGACCCGGGCCGGCGGCCACTACGCCACGCTCCTCACCCACGTCGACGACCTGACCGAATCCCTGCGCGTGGTCACCCCGGTCGGCGTCAACGAGTCGCTGCGCGTGCCCGGTTCGGGCGCGGGCCCGTCCCCCGACCGGCTGTTCCTGGGATCGGAGGGCACGCTCGGAGTGATCACCGAGGCATGGATGCGGCTCCAGGACCGGCCCCGCCACAAGGCCTCCGCCTCGGTCCTGTTCGACGGCTTCCAGGCCGCGACCGGCGCGGTCCGCGCCATCGCGCAGTCGGGCCTGCACCCGGCCAACTGCCGGCTGCTCGACCCGGGCGAGGCGGCGCTCGCGGGCGTGGCCGGCGGCGGCCGGAGCGTACTCGTCCTCGGGGTGGAGTCCGCGCACTTCCCCGTCGCCGACCGGCTCGCCGAGCTGGTCGCCCTGGCGCGGGATCACGGCGGTTCGCCGATCCCGACCCCGTCCGCGGCCGGCGGCCGCGCCGAGGACTCCGCGGCCGGCACGTGGCGCTCCGCGTTCCTGCGCATGCCCTACCTGCGCGACGGACTCGCGCGGATGAGCGTGATCAGCGAGACCTTCGAAACGGCCTGTACCTGGGACCGGGCCGGGGCGCTGTACGAGGCGGTGAACCGGGACCTGGGCGCCGTCGTACGCAAGGTCACCGGCGCCGAGGGGATGATCAACTGCCGCTTCACCCACGTCTACCCCGACGGCCCCGCCCCCTACTTCACCGTCATAGCCCCGGCGAGGCGCGGCTCGGAGGTCGCGATGTGGGACGAGATCAAGGCCGCCGCGATGGACGTGCTCGGCGCACACGGGGCGACCGTCACCCACCACCACGCCGTCGGCCGCGACCACCGGCCCGGATACGACCGGCAGCGCCCGGAGCCGTTCGCCCGGGCGCTGCGGGCCGCGAAACACGCGCTCGACCCTGCGGGGATCCTCAACCCCGGAGTGCTCTTCGACGGGGAACGGAGCTGAGCGGACGGCGCACCCGCGGCGGGGCCGTCAGCCGCGCCGCTGCCATTCCTCCGCCAGGAGGCGGTAGGAGCGGACCCGGTCCGCGTGCCGGTGGGTGATCGTCGTGATCAGCAGCTCGTCCGCGCCCGTCGCCTCCCGCAGCCGCTCCAAGTGGTCGGCGACGGTGCGGGCCGAGCCCACGAACCGCGTCTCCACCCGGTCCGCCACCAGCTTGCGGTCCTCCTCCGACCAGGGAAGGGCACGCGCCTCGGCGGGCGTGGGATAGGGGATCGCGCCCTCGGCCGTACGGATGCTGCGTACCCAGGGCGCGTACCCGGTCGCCAGCTCGCGGGCCGTCTCGTCGTCCTCGGCGACCACCACGTCGGCGGAGACCGTCACGTACGGCCGGTCCAGCTCCGCGGACGGCTTGAAGGCGGCCCGGTACCCTTCGGCGGCCTCCAGTACCGTGGCCGGGCTGACGTGGTAGTTCGCCGCGAAGCGCAGCCCGTTGCGGCCCGCCGTCTCCGCGCTCACCCCACCGCTGCTGCCCAGGATCCACACCTGTACGTCGGCCCCCTCGCCGGGAACGGCGTGCGCCTCCACGCCCTCCGGCGTGCGGTACTCGCCGCGCAGCAGCGCGAGGACGTCGTCGACCTGCTCGGAGTAGTCCTGCGGCTGCGCGCCGGGCAGGTTGAGCAGCTTCTGCTGGAGCGCGACCCGCGGATGCCCCAGCAGGTGGGCGAAGGAGAACCGGTCCGGGATGCGCAATCCGTTCGGGGCGTACCCGTCGATGACCGGCGTCCCCGGGGCGAGCGGGGCGACCGGCACGGGCTCGCCCCCGGGCTCCTCCGGGCGGCGGCGCTGCGGCGGCCCCGCCGAGCGGCCCAGCCCCAGGTCCAGGCGGCCGGGGTGCAGCGCGTCGATGAGGCCGAACTCCTCCACCGTCGACAGCGCGGTGCGGTGCCCGAGCTGGACGGCGCCGGAACCGAGCCGGATGGTGGTGGTTGCGGACGCGGTCAGCGCCAGGACCACCGCCGGGGAGGTCCCGGCGACGCCCGGATTGAGGTGGTGTTCGGCGAACCAGTAGCGCGTGTAGCCGAACTCCTCGGTACGGCGGGCCAGGTCGATGCTGTTGGTGAGGGCCTCGGCGGCGGTCGAGCCGGACGCGACCGGGACGAGGTCGAGGACCCCGAGGGGGATTCCGGACATGGCCTGGCTCCTTACAGTTCGGGGAAGGACGGGTCGGGGATCTCCCGGCGCAGCACCGGGGCGATCTCCGACTGGAAGAGTTCGAGGGAGGCGCGGTGTTCCGCGTCCCGGAGCCCGCCCGCCTCGGCCTGCAGGTGCAGGACGGTGTGGCCGAACTCCGCGTGGTAGCGGTGGACCTTCTCGATCACCTGCTGGGGGCTGCCGATCAGCGCCGAGCTGCGCTCGACGAAGTCCTCCAGGGTCGCGAAGACCGGCTCCACGCCCTGCGCGCGGTGCGCCGCGAGGTACCGGGCGAAGGCCGGCCGGTAGGCGGCGACGGCCTGCTGCGAGGTGCGCGCCGCGTGGTAGCCGGCCGTACCCGCGCCGACGACGGCACGGGCCGGGTCATGCCCGTAGTGCTCCCAGCGCTCCCGGTAGTGCCGGATCAGTTCCGCGTAGGGGCCGATGGGGTGGGTGACGTTCGCCGAGAACAGCGGGTCCCCGTAGCGTGCCGCCAGATCCACCGACTCCCGGCTCGTCGCGCTGCCGTGCCAGACGCGCAGGGTGCGCTGGTACGGCCGCGGCAGCACCTCCGCACCGGCCAGTGCGGGGCGGAAGCGCGGCTCGGCGCTCACCTTGTCCTCGCGCCAGATCCGCCGGAACAGTTCGTAGCTCTCGGCGTTGCGCTCCCACTGGTCCTCGGGGGTCACGTGGAACAGCTCGCGCTGGGCCGTGCCGTTGCCCTTGCCGATCATCAGCTCGAGGCGGCCGTCGGAGAGGTGGTCCAGGGTCGCGTAGTCCTCGTACGCCCGCACCGGGTCCAGCAGGCTCAGCGTGGTGACGGCGGTGAACAGGCGGATCCGCCGGGTCAGCGCCGCGATGTGGCCGAGCACCACGGGCGGCGAGGACGACAGGAACGGCCGTTCGTGGCGCTCGCCCACGCCGAACCCGTCGAAGCCGAGCTCCTCCGCGCGCAGCGCGCTCGCGACGACCTCGCGGAACCGCTCCCGGACGGGAGGTGCGGCGCCCGTCACCGGGTCCGCGTTGTCCGTGATCAAGGTGATCGCCAGGAACTTCACGAGGCCGCTGCCCGTCGTCCGGAGGCCGCCCGCGGCACCGCGAGGCCGAGGTGGTCGCGCAGGGTGGTGCCTTCGTACTCGCTGCGGAAGACCCCGCGCTCCTGGAGCAGCGGGACGACGGTGTCGGCGAAGGTGTCGAGGCCGCCCGGGGTGATGTGGGGCACCAGGATGAAGCCGTCGGCCGCGTCCGCCTGCACCAATGTGTTGAGCTGCTCGGCGACGGTCGCGGCGGAGCCGACGAAGGTCTGGCCGGAGGTGGTGGCGATGACCAGTTCCCGGATCGACAGGTTCTTGGCCTCGGCGAGCGCGCGCCACTGCCGGGCGGTCGCCAGCGGGTCGCGGAACTGGCGCACGCTCGCCCGGCCGAGGGCGATGGTGTTCTCGCCCGTCTCCGGGTCGATCTCGGGCAGGGGGCCGTCGGGGTCGTAGCCGGACAGGTCCCGGTTCCAGACGTGTTCGAGGTACTTGATCGCGGTCTGCCCGCTGACCTGGAGGCGGCGCACCTCGTGTGCGGCCTCGCGGGCCTCGGCGTCGGTGTCGCCGAGGACGAAGGTGGCCGCGGGCAGGATCTTCAACTGGTCGTGCGTGCGCCCGTACTTCGCGAGGCGGCGCTTGACGTCGGCGTAGAACGCCCTGCCCTCGTCGAGGGTCCCGTACCGGCCGAAGATCGCGTCGGCGTCGGAGGCGGCGAACTCGCGGCCCTCGTCGGAGTCGCCCGCCTGGAAGACCACCGGGCGGCCCTGCGGGCTGCGCGGCACGTTGAACCGGCCCTCGATGTCGAACTGCGGGCCCTTGTGGGCGAAGGCCCCGGCCCGGGCGTCGCGCAGGAAGGTGCCGGATCCGGCGTCGGCGACGATCTCGCTGCCGTCCCATGAGTCGAACAGCTCGTGCGCGGTGGCCAGGAACTCCTTGGCCCGGCCGTAGCGCTCCTCCCGGGGCAGGAAGCCCCCGCGCCGGAAGTTCTCGCCGGTGAACGCGTCCCAGGAGGTCACCACGTTCCAGGCGGCCCTGCCGTCCGACAGGTGGTCCAGGGAGGCGAACTGCCGGGCCACCTCGTAGGGCTCGTTGAAGGTGGAGTTGATGGTGCCGGTCAGCCCGAGGCGGTCGGTGACGGCCGCGAGGGCGGCCAGTACGGTGAAGGTGTCGGGCCGGCCGACGACGTCCAGGTCGTAGATCTTCCCGCCCTGTTCGCGCAGTCGCAGCCCCTCGGCGAGGAAGAGGAAGTCGAACTTGGCGCGCTCCGCCGTCCGGGCGAAGTGGACGAAGGAATCGAAGTCGATGTGGCTGCCGGCCGCCGGGTCGCTCCAGACGGTGGTGTTGTTGACGCCCGGGAAGTGGGCCGCGAGGTGGATCTGCTTGAGCGGCTTGGTGCTCATGGTTCGTCCTTCCGGAGGCGAGGAGAGGGGACGCGGGGCGACGCGTGCGTCAGGCTGCCGGGAGCGTGGCCGCGGCGTAGCGGTTGACGGGCCGGTCGAGTCCCAGCAGACCGCGCAGGGTGTCGGCCTCGTACTCCCGGCGGAACAGGCCCCGCCGCTGGAGCTCCGGCACCAGGGTGCGGGTGATGGCGGGCAGGTCGTGGGCGATGACCGCGGGCCGCAGCAGGAAGCCCGACAGCCCCGCCTCCCGGCGCTCCTGGAGCAGCTCCGCCAACTGCCCCGACGTACCGGTGAACACGGCGGCGTCACCGTCGTACGGGTCGCGCGCGGCCTCGTCGAGGCGGCCGCGGCGGTCGGCGGCCGCTCCGGCGGTCTCGTCGAGGAACACGGTCAGCTCTCCGAAGAGGTGCAGCGGCCGCTCGGCGAGCCCCGCGGCGGCGCGGAGCCCGCGGACGGCGGTGACGGCCGCCCGCGCCCCTTCGGTGTCGCGGGCCAGGAGGTGGCCGATGTCGGCGGACCGGGCGATGAGCCCGTACGCCGCGCTGTCGGCGGCGCGCGCGCTCACGACGGGCTGGCCCTGGGGCGGGCGCGGGGTGATGGAAGGGCCCCGCACGCTGAAGTGCCGGCCCTCGAAGTCGATGTAGTGGAGCTTGTCGCGGTCCACGAACCGGCCCGTGGCCACGTCCCGGATCTCCGCGCCGTCCTCCCAGCTGTCCCACAGGCGCCGGACCACCTCGACGTGGTCGGCGGCCTCCTCGTGCAGCTCGTCCTCCACGAGTGGTGCGAGTCGGCGGCCGAAGTGCCGCTCCTCGTACGGGAGTCCGGAGACCTGGACGTGCAGGCCGGCGCGGCCGCGGCTGACGTGGTCCAGGGTGGCCACGGCCTTGGAGATGTGGAACGGCTCGGTATGGGTGGTGGTCACGGCCCCCACGAGCCCGGTGCGGCGGGTCAGCGGCGCCACCCGGGCGGCGGTCAGGACCGCGTCGAGCCGGCCGCGGACCCGGTCCGTGCGCTCGTCGTGGCCACCGGGGGAGGAGGACTGGAGGGCGAGCCCGTCCTCGAAGACGACGAAGTCGAGCAGCCCGGCCTCGGCCTCCGCGACGAGGCCGCCCCAGTAGCGGGCGGTGAACAGCTCGGCGGGCCGGGCCCCGGGCTCGCGCCAGGCGGCCGGGTGCGCGCCCGCGCCGTCCAGCGAGACGGCGAGGTGCAGTGGTGCGGAATCGGAAGCGGGCACGGTGAATGGCGCCTTCCTGATCGGCGTGCGGAAAGAGGAGGCCGATGCGGGGTGGGCGAATTCAACCCGTCATCAAATTCTCCCGAAAAACGCTACGCCGGACGGCAACGCCACTCAATGGCCGCAATATTAAGAGGACTTGGCAGTCATGTTGCCCGGCCCGCCGGATCAGCGCTGCGGCGATCACGGACAGGAGCGAGTAGAGCAGCGTCGTCGCCCACGATATGAAGCCCGTGTCCACGACCGCGTACGTTCCCCACGGCGTCCTGGCGACCCGTACGAGTTTCCCGGCGGTCCCACCGCCGTCGGACACCCGGATCCTGACCGCCCCACGGTCCACATCGGCAACGAGGCTGCCGGTGCACTCGACGTAGCTGCCGCCCCGCCCTCCGCCCGTGTGCCGGCACTGAGAAATCCGAAGCTGGTCCTCGTGGCCGGTGAAGCCCAACCCGACAAGGCCGGCCAGGGTCACCCACACGGTCACAGCCACGAACGACAAGGCCACCACACCCCACGCTGCCGCAGCAACGACCCTCCCCCGGTCAATCACCCCGTCAGCATAGGACCCGGCCGTGGGAGCGGAAGCTGCCGGTTGACGCTGGTGGCCGATCGCCGCCCTCGGCCGCGGAGCGGGGAGGGCGGCTTCACGGGACCGATCGGTTCTACTGAACCGTCACCACTGACCGGTGATGGGCTTGTCGCCGGGAACGCCGAAGCGGGCCTGGTAGATGACCGTGTCGGAGTCCTTGGCCGCGCCGAAGAAGTCGGAAGCCTCGGGCCGGTAGACACCGATCTTGTCGGTGCCG
>NZ_JOCX01000034.1 GCF_000717915.1 Streptomyces sp. NRRL S-244 | reverse complement strand
GGAGGGGTGCGGGGGGTGTGGAGGAGTCGGGTGGGTTCGTCCAAGGGGTGCGCGGGGGGTGGTCAGAGGGGTTACCCGTGCGTAGATTACCGGCGGTAACTCCGGACCGGAGTCGAGCCGAGCGGAGTCGAGCCGAGCCGCGTCGAGCCGAACCGAGCCGAGTCGAACCGAGTCGAGGAGATCGCCGTGGAAGCCGCGCCCCAGCTGGTACCGCCCGTGCTGACCGTCGTCGACGGGGTGGTGCGGGTGGCGGAGGTGCCCGCGCTGGCCGGGGTGCCGGTGAGCGGGTCGCTCGGGGACGTCCCGTACCAGAACGCCCGGGAGGCCCCCGGCGAGGTGGTGCTCGCCCGCAAGGAGCGGGACGGGAGCTGGCGCGACGTCACCGCCGCCGAGTTCGCGGCCGAGGTGACGGCCGTCGCCAAGGGCCTCATCGCCGAGGGGCTGCGCGAGGGGGACCGGCTCGCGATCATGGCCCGGACCACGTACGAGTGGACCCTGCTGGACTTCGCGGCATGGGCCGCCGGGCTGGTCACCGTACCGATCTACCCGACGTCGTCCGCGCTCCAGGCCCGCTGGATCATCCAGGACTCCGGGGCCGTGGCCTGCGCCGTCGAGGACACCGCGCAGGCCCGCATCATCAGCGCCGAGCGGGCCAACCTGCCCTGGCTGGCGCACCTGTGGGAGTTCGACACGGGCGCGGTGGCCCGGCTCGTCAAGGCCGGCGAGGACCTGCCCGACGCCGTCGTGCACGCGCGCCGCTCCGTCCGTACGCCGGACTCCGCGGCCACCCTCATCTACACGTCCGGTACGACGGGACAGCCCAAGGGCTGCGTGATCACGCACGCCAACTTCTTCGCCGAGGCCGACAACGCGGTCGAGCTGCTGCATCCCGTCTTCAAGTCCGCGAGTACGGAGGCGGCCTCGACGCTGCTGTTCCTGCCGCTCTCGCACGTGTTCGGGCGGATGGTGGCCGTGGGGTGCATGCGGGCGCGGGTCAGGCTCGGGCACGCGCCGAGCATCCAGACCGAGGAGCTGCTCGCCGACCTCGCCGGGTTCCGGCCGACGTTCCTGCTGGCCATCCCGTACGTACTGGAGAAGGTCTACAACACCGCGCGCGCGACGGCCGAACGGATGGGGCGGGCCTCGTCGTTCGACCGGGCTGCGCGGATCGCGCAGCGGTACGGGGAGATCGTCGAGGGCCGCACCCCGGGGGTGAGCCTGCGGGCGGCGCGGGCGCTGTACGACCCGCTCGTGTACCGGCGGATCCGGGCGGCACTGGGCGGGCGCGTGCGGTACATCCTGAGCGGCGGCTCGCCGCTGGGGCGCCGCCTCGCGGCGTTCTACACGGGCGCCGGAGTCGAGGTGTTCGAGGGGTACGGGCTCACGGAGACGACCGGGGCGACGACGGTCACCCCGCCGCTGAAACCGAGGCTCGGGACGGTGGGGTGGCCGCTGCCGGGCACCGCCGTACGGATCGCGGACGACGGGGAGGTGCTGCTGCGGGGGCGGCACGTGTTCGCGGGGTACTGGAACTCCGCGAACGCGGTCGTGGGGGGCGGCGGCTGGTTCGCGACGGGGGACATAGGGGAGCTGGACGGCGAGGGCTACCTGACGATCACCGGCCGGAAGAAGGACCTGATCATCACCTCCGGCGGCAAGAACGTGGCCCCGGCCCCGATGGAGGACTGGCTGCGGGCCCACCCGCTGGTCGGCCAGTGCATGGTGGTCGGCGACAACCGGCCGTACGTGGTGGCACTGATCACGCTGGAGCCGGAGGGGCTGGCGCACTGGCGGCAGATGCGGAAGAAGACGACGATGCCGATGCGGGAGCTGGTGCGGGACGAGGAACTGCGGGCGGAACTCCAGCGGGCGGTGGACGAGGCGAACCGCCTGGTCTCGCGGGCGGAGTCGATACGCCGCTTCGCGGTGGTGGCAGGGGATTTCACGGAGGCGGGCGGCCACCTGACGCCGTCCCTGAAACTGAAGCGCGCCGCGATAGCCCGCGACTTCGAACACGAGATAGAGGCCCTGTACCGCCGCACGTGACCGGCGTGACCGGCGTGACCGACGGGTCGGGCTACGGGGTGCCCGGGGCCGGCTCCCCGATCGGCCAGGCGATCTCGAACCGGTTGCCGGGGTCGTCCGGCGTCCCCGTCCAGCGGCGGTAGACCAGCCGGACCGGGCCGGCGAAGGCGAAACCGTGCGCGCTGATCCAGTCGGCGACGGACATCCGCTCCGGCAGCTCGTTGGGCTGCGCGGCGTCCGCCCAGAAGGGGAGACAGGCCTCGACCAGCGTCTCGTTCTCCTCGTCGCACACCCCGTGATAGCGGACGAACGCCGGACCGGTGAAGGTCAGCGGGCCGCGGCCGGCGACGGCGTACATCTCCTTCGGACAGGCTGGTCAACAGGCCGTGGACAAGAGCGCGTTGGACGGCCAGGCGGCCTTCCGCGGCTTTCAGGTGCGTGGCCAGTGCGGGGGCCAGGTCGGCCCCCGCCTCGGCGCGCGCGAGCATGCCGCGTACCTGCTCGATCGGGAAGTCGAGTTGCCGCAGGACCCGGATCAGCCGGGCCGTCCGGACCTGGTCGCGCCGGAAGTAGCGGTAGCCGCTCTCCGGGTCGACACGGGCCGGCGGCAGTACGCCACTGGCGTCGTAATGCCGCAGGGCGGTGACCGTGAGGCCGCTGGCCTGCGCGAACTGCCCGATCGGCAGCAGGTTCGTCATGTCCACGGGGAGACTGTGCTGTCTCGGGTAGCCCGAGAGTCAAGGGCGGCCCCTACGCGGGGATGGCGGTCAGGCCGGCTTCGGCGATCTTGACGTCGTCCGACCAGTGGCCGCCCGAGACGCCGATGCCGCCGACCAGCTGGCCGTCCACGACGATCGGCAGTCCGCCGCCGAAGGTGACCAGCCGGTCGATCCCGGTCCGGGCACCCGGGGCCAGTTGCGCGTCGTTCTCGACGAACTCGTGCCAGTCGGTGGTGCTCAGGCCGAAGGCGGCCGCGGTGTAGGCCTTGTCCTGGGCGATCTGGATGGTCATCAGGCCCGAGCCGTCCATCCGCGCGAACGCGCTGAGGTGGCCGGACTCGTCGACGACGGCGATGGCGAAGCGCAGGTCGGTCTCCCGGGCCGCGGCCAGGGCGGCGTCGACGATGGCGCGCGCGAGGTCGTTGCCGAGGGCCGGACGGGTGCGGACAGCGGTCATGGCGGTATCCCCTTGGTGAGACGTTCGTAAGACGTGCAGGAGTTCGTGTGCTTGTAGCTAACAGCATGCTTATAGGTATCTGCAAGCTGGCTGACTGCTCGGTGATTACTGGCACCCGACCGGCACCCGCTCTTACACTCGCCCCATGCACTACTCCGAGCGGCTGCTGATCCACATCAAGCAGGCCGAACGCATCACGCAGGCCGCCAAGGAGGCCGCGGTGCGCGAGGCCGGGATCACCGCTGCTCAGCAGGCCGCGCTCGCCGTGCTCAGCGACAACCCCGGGATCAACGCCGCCGAGCTCGCGCGCAAGCTCTCGGTGACTCCGCAGACGATGAACAGCCTGCTCGGCCGGCTGGAGACCCGCGGTCTCATCGCGCGGACCCCGCACCCGATCCACGGCACGCTCATCGAGATCCGGATGACCGAGCGCGGCACGGAGGTGTTCGCCGCCGCCGACGCGCTGGTGGCGAAGCTCGACGCCCGGCTGGCCGAGGGCCTCTCCGAGTCCGAGACGGCCGCCGTACGCGAGCTGCTCGCCCGGATCATCCGGAACGCGGAGGCCGCCGGCCGCTAGGCCGCCGGGCCGTGAGGCCTTGAGGTCTTCAGCAGTTGGCGTGCGTCGTACGGCCCGCGAAGCGGTCGGCGAGCCAGTTCCCCGCCGCCAGGGAGTGGGTGATCACGCCGCTGACGTGCTCCCCGACCCAGATGGTCTGCCACTCCACGTCC
Source organism: Streptomyces sp. NRRL S-244 (assembly GCF_000717915.1). Taxonomy (GTDB): domain Bacteria; phylum Actinomycetota; class Actinomycetes; order Streptomycetales; family Streptomycetaceae; genus Streptomyces. The sequence goes on along the minus strand of NZ_JOCX01000034.1, from coordinate 66,723 downwards.
GCGCCCTTCGCGCACCACTCCGAGCGCAGCTGCCGCCCGACCGCGTACGGGATCAGCTCGTCGCCGAGCGCGTGGTACTGGTACACCGGCGCCGCCGGAGCCGTCCGCCCCAGCCGGCTCTGGTTCAACCGGGCCTGCCAGTCCGGCTGTTCGAGCGGGTTGCGGGTCGTCAGGTCGGAGACCCGCTTGAAGGAGCCGGCGATGGCGTCGATGGCGACGCAGCCGTCCTTCATGCCCGCCACCAGCGCCTTGCCCGCCGGGTTGAGGTACGAGTCGAGCCGCAGCTCCGGGAACGCCGCGTCCTGCCCGGCCGCCGCCATGAAGATGAGCCCCGAGCCGTACGAGCCGTTGTTGAAGTCGGCCACCTTCATCAGGTCCGCCGGAACCCCGCCCGTCGCCGTGCCCTTCACCTTGAGCTCGGGGGCGTACGAACCCTGCAGCTCGGCGGCCCAGCTGCTGGCCTGGCCGCCCTGGGAGTAGCCCATGATGCCGACCGGGGTGTCAGCCGGCAGCCCCGCTTCGGGGAGCCGGGTCGCCGCACGGGCGGCATCGAGCATGGCGCGGCCGGCCGACGGGCCGACGGTGTACGTGTGCACCCCCGGCGTGCCGAGCCCCTCGTAGTCGGTGACGACCACGGCCCAGCCGCGCAGGGTGAGCTGCTGGATGAGGTTGGCCTCCATGGCGGTGCCGTACGGGAGGTTGTTGCTCGGCGCGCAGGAGTCGCCCATGCCGACGGTGCCGACGGCGTACGTGACGAGCGGCCGCGGGCCGGTCCGGCCGTCCTGCGGGACGATCACGGTGCCGGAGACGGTGTTCGGGACACCGTCGGCGGTGGTGGACCGGTAGCGGATCTTCCACGCCTTGGTGCCGGTCGGCTGCCCGGGCAGCGGGTGGAACGCGGACGGCGCGGCATCGACGATGTCGCCGGCCCGCCCGGTCTCGGACGCGGATGCGGTGGCGGGGCTCGCGACCGGCACGGCCAAGGCGGCCATGATCGCGGCCACGGCTGCGGGGGTTCGGAAACGCATGGGCGGCTCTCCCAACAGGTCGTTCCGTGCAGCGGGTAGGTGAGGAGAACGTAGTGACCGACCGGTCGGAACGTCGCTGACCGCGCAGCTCACCTTTCCTGACCCGGATTCGCACACCCGCCCGCCGCGACTCGCCCGTCGAGGTGAACCTGAGCCCGCTCCGCCGCGCTGCCTGGAGCCGCGCGGACCCGCCGGGGAAGATCCTGGAGCGGTGATCCATCTCAGGCGTCACGTGCTGCTCCTGTTGCCCGTGCTGTTGTTGGCCCTGTGCGCGGTGTCGACGTCTGGCGCTGCCCGAGCCGCGGACTCCCGGCGGGCGGACTTTTGCAATCCGGACCGGCTCGCCGGGGCGACGGTCTCCACCACGTCGGAGTTCGTTCACCGCGGCCGCGCCGCCAGCATGATCACGAGCAGAGCGGACATCACCGTCCCTGTCGATTGGGAACAGGCCCCCCACCTCTCTCTGGATGCGCATTCACTTCTTTACCGTGACGCACTGCGCTGCCTGCTGGGAAAGGGGTGGCAGTGGGGGGAGGAGACATATACATATGACTATGAATGGCGACTCAAGCCGCTCTCGGTAACACCGGGTGAAAATGGAGTCTCCATCCACTACGAGGCCGTCGCGTGGGTTCAGAATCTCGGTGTGTATGAGGTGGGCCTCTGGACGCTGGAGGCGAGGAAGGACCAGTGGGTGATCCAGCTGAGGATCCCCCCGAATCTCGCCAAGGCGACGTGGGAGAACGTGGCCGTGCGATTGGGTGGGCCGGCTGCTTTGACGGCTGTGCCGCCGACGGCAGTCGGTAAAGGGCGCGCCGAGGTGAGCTGGTACAGGAAGAAGTCGAACGAGGCCCCTCAAGTTGCGTTCCAAGCACCCGCAGCACAGCAGTGGACTGCGATTTCCCAATCGCCCGGAGAGGGTTGGTGGGTATTGGGCATCGGCGGTGCATCGGGCGCGTTCGGGATTTTCGCGGGATGCGTTCTGGCCTTCATCGCCGGCCGGCGGCTCCGGAGAGGTCTGGGGCGAAACCCTCTCCCGGTAGAGGAAAATGCGCTCCGGGGACTGTGCTCATGGGCGCTGATCCTGGCTCTCTTCAGCCTGGTTGCCTATTTTGGCGATGACTTCTATGGTTTCCTGCAATCTAGATTCTCCTGGAAGGGGGATTATGCGCCGGTAGTATCCCTGTTTTCGGTAGCATTTTTTGGCATTGTTCTGTGTTTCTTCGGAAAGGTGCGCAGGTCACTTCTCATCGCCGTGTGTGGGCTCGTCGCCTGCACCGCCGCGCTCTACGTGTGCGCCGAGGTAGCTGAATACCCACTGCTTCCCACCAGTGATCTTCTGATCTCGGGCCCTGGTCTGGAGCTGGCAGTGCTGTTCAATTTACTGCCGATCTTCCTGTGTTTCCTGGGCCTCGTCGCCAGTGGGCAGCGCCTCCTGCTCCTCGGTGACAGGGGTCTGTCGCAGTGGGTGATGGCCTGTGTTGCAGCCGGGCTTTCGGCAATGACACTCCTCTGGGCGTTCCTTTCCTTCGATCGCAGCTGGGAACGCAGGACCTGGCTCAACGACTCCGTGCCACATTCCCCTGGCTCGCCGTGGAACGATAAATATGATCAGTGGTGGTGGTGGTTCGCCAGCGACGCAATGCCGGCGCTGGCGGACATCATGTTCTTCCTGACCCCGCTGGCCCTGGTCGGAGCCCTGCGTGTCTGCCGAGCGGAACAGCGCGAAGGTGACTCTTTCACGCCCAATGAGTCGGAAAAATTGGTCCTTGTGATCTTCTTTGCCGTCGTTGTCGTCCCCAACTTTGCATTTTATTTCGGGTTCTCCGGCTACATCACGACGCTGGTTCTGGGCGTTGCCGCGGCGTGGGCCCTGCTGGCCCTGGGGCGATCAATTTCCGTCCTGGAACAGCCCATTGCGGAAAATGCCCCGCTGGGCAAGGTCATTTCACGGACCGACCGATCGGAGTGGCTGCGCCTGGCGCACCACTACCGGGAACTCCAGTCTCGTCTGCACCACCCCAGCGCGGGATCCCCGTCCGGACAGTCCGCGTCGCAGGAATCAATCGAACGTGAAATCGATCAGCTGGACCAGTGCCTGCCGGAAGGGGTCAGGCCCATCGACCTGCCGTTCGCCATCGGACCCATGGACACGTGGTGGGGCAATGCCCGTAGGTGCGCGCTCATCGCCTGCTTCGTCGGCCTCCCCGCCACCGGGCTGATGTACTGGATGGACATGGTCCGGGGTGACTCCTGGGCCCTGTTGGCGGAAGACGCCACAGGGTTTCTGCGGGCCGTGGTCGAGATCCTCTACTGGCAGGTGACCTGGGTGGGCGGAGGGTTCTTCCTGGGCGCGCTGTGGCGTGACCTTCCCGGTCGGAACGGGCCGATGAAGGCCTTCTACGTTGCCATCGCCTTCGCCGTACCGGTCGGAGTCCACCAGATCATCGCCCAAATCACGGGCGATGCCATGGAGGGCACGGTCGCCGCCATGGCCGCCTTCGCCTCCGTGACGACCTGCACCGGCCTCGTCATGGATCTCCAGACGTTCCAGGGTGAACGGCGCTACTGGCCGTCCAACGCCAGCCTGCTGGTCTACGTCTACCGGATGCGCCTCGGGTCGGTGGCGTTCTGCCTGGCGCAAATCGGGGTGCTGGTCACGATCTGGCAGTCGTTCACCAAAGGTGGGGCGCCGCCGACGCCTCCGTCCCCCCGGTAGCACTGCTTCAGAACCCGATAAGCGGGACGGGCTCGCCTCAGCCGCCCGACGCGATGCGGTATGCGCCCGGGGTCGTGCCCGTCCAGCGGCGGAACGCGCGGTGGAAGGCCGTGTCTTCCGAGAAGCCGAGGCGGGCCGCCAGGTCCGCTATCGGCTCGGCGCTCTCCGCCAGCCCCGCGATCGCCGCGTCCCGCCTGACGTGGTCCTTCAGCTGCTGGAACGACGTGCCCTCCTGCTGGAGCCGGCGCCGCAGCGTCGCCGGGGACACCGCCAGCCGCGCCGCCACCTCCGCCAGCGCCGGCAGCCGCGGCGAGGTCCGCAGCTGCCGTGCCAGGGCGCGGCGGACCTGCTCCGCGACCGTCGTCCCGTACTCCGGCCGCGACAGCAGGTCGAAGGGGGCCCGCCGCAGCATCGCGTCCAGTGCCGCCTCGTCCCGTACGAGCGGTGCGGCCAGCCACTGCGCGTCGAAGCCGGCCCCCGTACGGTCCGCCCCGAAGCGGACCGGGCAGTCGAACAGGATCTCGTACTCCGCCTCGTGCGGCGGCGGAGGGTACGCGAACGCCGCGTACGCGAGCGGGATGCGCCGCCCGATCAGCCAGCTGCTCAGCCGGTGCCAGATGGCGAGCACGCACTCGGTCAGGAACCGCTCCTCGTCCCGGGTGAAGTCGTTGCGCACCGTGAAGCGCGCCTCGGCGCCGGTCACTTCCAGCGCGAGCTCCGGGCCGCCCGGGAACAGGCCGTAGAAGGTCGCGGCACGCTCCACCGCCGCGCCCAGGTCCCGGCAGCCCAGCGAGGCGCAGCACATCATCGCGAACGTCCCCGGGCGGCTCGGCACCGCCGACAGGCCGAGGAACTCGTCCTGCGTGGTCCGGTACAGCGCCCGGAACAGCCGGGCGAACTGCGCCGGCGTGATCCGCGCCCGGTCGTCGCCGAGCAGCAGAGGCGGGATCTGCGCCTCCTGGAGCAGTGGCACGGTGTCGATGCCGCCGCGCGCCGCCCCCGCGAGCACGGCACGCACATGGTGCACGGTGATCGTCCGCCTCCCCATGGGTCCGACGGTAGCCCGGATGAGCGCTGCGGTCAGGGGGCGTGACGCTTCCGGTCATGTCGCGTGGAGGGGTTGGCTGCCTAGCGTCGGTCGGACGCACGTCGGACGTACGCCGTACGCGCGGCGTACGCACCCCAGGGAGGCGAACGCGATGGACGCTGTGCGACCGGAGACGCTGGCGGTGTTCACGGAGTGGACGGGGGAGCGGTACGGCGCCGAGAGCGCCCTGCGCCACCGGGACCCGGACGGGGGCTGGGCCACCGTCACGTACGCCGAACTGCGCGACCGCGTACGGCGGACCGGGCGGGCGCTGATCGCGCTGGGGGTCGGGCCCGGCGAGCGGGTGGCGGTCCTGGCCGAGACCCGGCCGGCGTGGACGTACACCCACTTCGGGATCCTGGCGGCGGGCGCCGTCCTCGTACCGGTCTACCCGACGGCGGGGGAGGAGGAGCTGGCCTGGGTCCTCTCGGACGCGGAGGCGGTGGTCGTCGTCTGCGACGACGCGGCGCAGGCGGACCGGGTGGAGGCGCTGCGGGCGAAGCTGCCGGCGCTGCGCGCGGTCGTACGGATGGACGCGCTGCCGGAGCTGGAACAGGCTCCGGAAGCCGAACTCCTGCACAGGGCCCGGGGGGTCGGACCCGGCCACGACGCGTCGATCGTCTACACCTCGGGCACGACCGGCCTCCCGAAGGGCTGCCGCCTCACGCACGGCAACCTGGGCGCCGTCCAGGACGCGACGCAGCCGCTGATCCAGGGCGGACCGGGCGACTCCACGTACCTCTACCTCCCCCTCGCGCACCTGCTCGCGCAGCTCATCCAGTTCACGACCCTCCTGGCGGGCGGGGAGCTGTGCTACTTCGGCGGCCGGATCGAGGACGTGCTGTCCGAGCTGGCCGAGGCGCGGCCCACCCATCTCCCGTCCGTACCGCGCCTGTTCGAGAAGGTGCATTCCGTGGTGCTGTCCCTGGCGCAGGCGCAGGAGGGCGGCGCCGAGCGCTTCCGGGAGGCGGTGCGCCTCGGGGTGCTGGAGGCGGAGGGCCGCCTGCCCGAGGCCGACCGGCCGGCCTACGAGGAGGCGGAGAAGAACCTGTACTCCCTGGTCAGGGGCGCCTTCGGGGGCCGGCTGGGCTGGGCGGTGACCGGGGGAGCGCCGATCGCCCCCGCGACCTTGGACTTCCTGCGGGCCTGCGGGATCCCGGTGTACGAGGGGTACGGAATGACCGAGTCCGCCGGGCTCATCTCCTTCAACCACCCCGGGGCCGTGCGCCACGGCACGGTGGGCCGGCCGATCGCGGGCTGCGAGGTCCGCATCGCGGCGGACGGCGAGGTGCTGGCCCGGGGCCCGATGATCTTCCCGGGCTACCACGCGAACCGGGCCGCGACGGCGGAGGCACTGGACGCGCAGGACTGGCTGCACACCGGGGACCTGGGGGAACTGGACGCCGACGGGTTCCTGTCGATCACGGGCCGCAAGAAGGAGCTGATCATCACCTCGGCGGGCAAGAACATCACCCCGACGGAGGTCGAGTTCGCCGTACAGCGCTCCCCGTACATATCGCGGGCGGTCCTGATCGGCGACCGCCGGCCCCACCCGGTCGCGCTGATCACCCTGGACGCGGAGGAGATCACGGCGTGGGCGCGGCGGGAGGGCCTCGCCGCCCTCGCCCCGGACCAGGGCCTCGACCCGGCCGCCCCGGACCAGGGCCTCGACCCGGCCGCCGCGGCCGCCCACCCCGCGGTCCGCGCCCTCGTCGAGGAGGCGGTCACGGCGGCCAACGCCACGGTCTCCCGCCCGGCCCGCATCCGCGCCTTCCACATCCTCCCCGAGGAGTTCACCGTCGAGGCCGGCACCCTGACCCCGACCCTGAAGCTGCGCCGCAAGGCGGTGGCGGAACGCTACGCGGCACAGATCGACGCGCTCTACGGGTAGGGGCGTAGGCGGTCCAAGGGTGCGGGGCGGCCGGCTCGGACGAGCCTTGTCAGTGGGGCCCGCTACCGTGCCGCCATGGCTGACTTCGTACTGGTGGCAGGCGCTTGGCTGGGCTCGTGGGCGTGGGAGGAGGTGGCCGCGCCGCTGCGCGCGGCGGGGCACGGCGTCCACCCGCTGACGCTGTCCGGCCTGGCCGAACGGCAGGGCGTACCGGCCGGACAGCAGACGCACGTACGGGACATCGTGGCCGAGGTCGAGCGCCTCGACCTCCGTGACGTGGTCCTGGTCGGCCACAGCTACTCGGGCATCCCGGTCGGCCAGGCGGCCGAGCGGATCGGCGACCGGCTCAAGCGCGTGGTGTTCGTGGACGCCGCCGTCCCGGTGGACGGCGGCTCGTTCGTCTCGGGCTGGCCGGACGGCCGGGCGATGATCGAGGCGGCGATCGCCGCCGGCGGCGGCTTCTGGCCGCCGCCGGTGGCGGACGACTGCGCGGGCCAGGGCCTGGACGAGGAACAGATCACCCGCTTCCTCACGGGCGCGACCCCCCACCCGGGCGCCACCCTGACGGAACCGGCGGAGCTGAAGGCCCCGCTCTCCGAGCTCCCGGCGCTCTACGTGAAGTGCCTGCTGGACGGCGAGGACCCGGGACCGGAGGTGTCCGCGCTCCTGAAGAGCGAGCGCTGGACCCTGGTCCGGATGGACACGGGCCACTGGCCGATGTTCTCGCAGCCGGCGGAACTGGCGCAGGTCCTGGCGGGGGCGGTGGGGTAGGGGACCTCCTTCGGCGGCGGCGGCCGGCGGCCGGGTCAGCCGAACTGCCCCGGCTGATAGCCGCCGGCCGGCTGCTGGACGATCACGTTCATCCGGTTGTAGGTGTTGATCAGGGCGATGAGGGAGACCAGGGCCGCCATCTGGTCCTCGTCGTAGTGCTTGGAGGCGTCCGCCCAGGCCTCGTCCGTGACACCGCCGGCCGCGTCGGCGATGCGCGTGCCCTGCTCCGTCAGCTCCAGGGCCGCCCGCTCGGCGTCGGTGAACACCGTGGCCTCGCGCCAGGCCGCGACCATGTTGAGCCGCACCCCGTCCTCCCCGGCGTGCACGGCGTCCTTGTAGTGCATGTCGGTGCAGAAGCCGCAGCCGTTGATCTGGCTGGCCCGCAGCTTCACCAGCTCCTGCGTCGCGTGGGGCAGGGCCGAGTCCGAGATGACCTTGCCCGCCGAGTTGATGTACCGCGAGAACTTGGCGGCGAGGGCGTTGCCGAAGAAGTCGAGTCGAGCGTCCATGAGGATCTCCTTGCCGTGTGGGCGTGTGGACCGTACACAGCTCTGACGGAACAGCCCCGGCAGATGTGACAGCTCGCCGACACGACCGCACGACACGCCCGTCTCACCCGGTCGGCGGCGGGCACGGCGACGGGGTCCCCGACTTGATCGGGCACAGGATGTCGGGTCCGGCATGGTGGGCGCTGCCTAGCGTGGTGATCGTAAAGAGGAAGGACACCGGGCATGCTGGAGCGGCTGAACCAAGCCATGGAGCACATCGAGCGCCATCTCGACCAGACGATCGAAGCGCATGAGCTGGCACGCATAGCGGCCACCTCGGAGTATCACCTGCGCCGGATGTTCTCCGCGCTGTCGGGCATGCCGCTGTCGGAGTACATCCGGCGCCGTCGGCTCACCCTCGCGGGGGCCGAAGTGCTCGCGGGGCGTGAGACGTTGCTGGACATCGCCGTGCGCTACGGCTACGGGTCGGGTGAGGCGTTCGCGCGGGCGTTCCGTGCCATGCACGGCATCGGACCGGGCGAGGCCCGGCGTACCGGCGCCGCGCTCAGCTCCCAGTCCCGGATGGCCTTCCGTCTCACCATCGAAGGGAGCAGCAGCATGCGCTACCGCATCGTGGACAAGCCGGCCTTCACCGTCGCCGGGCCCAAGGCCCGGGTACCCCTGGTGCATGCGGGGCCGAACCAGGCGATCGCGGACTTCGTCCGCGCGATCGACCCGCAGACACTGGAGCGCCTGGAGAAGCTCTCGGACCAGGAGCCCCGCGGCATCGTCGCGGTCTGCGACGACCTGGACCCCAGCCGGGCCGAAGCCACCGAACTCGACTACTACCACGGCGTGATCACGTCCGCCGCCCCGGAGAGCGCCCTGGCCGTCCCGGCCGGCACCTGGGCGGTCTTCACCGCCTCCGGGCCGATGCCGCAGGCCGTCCAGGAGCTGTGGCGGGACGTGTTCACCGAATGGTTCCCGTCGAACCCGTACCGCAGCCGCTCCGGCCCCGAGATCCTCCGCGTCCGGATGTCGCCGGACAGGACCGGGGCCGAGGCCGAACTCTGGCTCCCCGTGGAGCCCGAGCACAGCTGACCCTGCCCGGTCGGCACGAGAGGGGGCCGGGCGGGCGGGCCTCCCGGGTCCCGCCCCTCACTCATCCCCTGTCAGCGCCTCGTCCTGCTGCACCAGGACCTGTTGCCAGGCCGACTCGTGCCGGTCCCGGGCGGCCTCGTCGTGGAACCCCGCGTGCGTCAGCCGCACATGGGTGCCGATCGGGTGCGGGAGGAGCTCCACGGTGACCACCGTCTCGGCGCCCTCCGTGCCGCCCCGGCCCGTCACCCAGGTCAGCTCCACCAGGCGGTTCGGGACCAGGCGCAGGAAGCGCCCGTAGTGGGGGTGCCTGGTCGGCGGGGCCCCCGGCTCCGGCGTGAACTCCGTCTCGAAGAAGAACGGCGCGTTCACCTCGGCCCGCATCAGGACCGAGCCCGGCGCGGCGAACCAGCGGTCGAACTCCTCGGTCCACCCCGCGTACAAGGTGTGCTCGGTGGCGATCATCGACCGCTCTACGGTCAGCTGGTGGGGGCGGTCCGACAGGTCGGGGACGCGGACCGGCTCGGTGGTGGTCATGGCACCCCACCGTAGGTCCGGCCGGGGCCGTCTCCGGTGCGCGGCGCGTCGGGACTTCCGGTTCAGTCAAACGGTAGGATTTTGGGGCCTTTCCCTCATGGGCCAACGTCCTGTGAGCGAACGGCCGTGAGGACCCGGTGAAGCCGAGACGAATGGTGTGTCACATCTCCCGGGGCGCCGGTGAGTCGTGTCCGAATACCTGATAGACAGTGGATATCCACGGCTCGACCCGCCGTATACCTTGTCGGCCGCCTTGGGGGGATCGCCGAACTGTGAAGCCGCTTCACCGTCACCTCGTCAACACCTCGCGCAAGGTCCTGTGCACGGCCGCGCTCGCGGCCAGCCTGACGACCGCCGCAGTGGTGACCAACACGTCCACCGCCGACGCGGGCGAGTCCGAGCCCACCCCGGACAGCCCCCAGGCCACCGACCGCGGCGATGCCCGCCTCGACCTGCCCGACCCGCTCGCCGACCCGGCCGTACCGCCCACCGCGGGTGCGGGCGCCGGCGAGGGGGCCAGCGGCATACCCGCGACCGCCCTCGACGCGTACAAGCGCGCCGAGATCTCCGTGGCCGCCGCGCTGCCCGGCTGCAAGCTGCCCTGGCAACTGCTCGCCGGCATCGGCCGCGTCGAGTCCGTCCACGCCTCGGGCTACGGACTCAAGAACGACGGCTACACCGAGAAGCCGATCCGCGGCCCGCGCCTCGACGGCAACGGTTTCGCCGAGGTCAAGGACACCGACAAGGGCGAGTTCGACGGGGACGCCGTCTACGACCGGGCCGTCGGCCCGATGCAGTTCATCCCGTCCACCTGGGCCACCTGGGGCGCCGACGGCAACGGCGACTCCAAGCGCGACCCGAACAACATCTACGACGCGGCGCTGGGCGCGGGCCTGTACCTGTGCGCGGGCGACCGGAACCTCTCGGACCAGGCGCAGCTCGACCGGGCGATCCTCAGCTACAACAACTCGCGCGAGTACGTGAACACCGTGGTCGGGTACATGCAGCAGTACCAGAACGGTGCCACCGGGGTGCCGAACCCGCCCGCGGGGAACTTCCCGGTGCCGCCCACGACGACGCTGCCCACGCCGAAGCCGGCCCCGACCCCGACTCCCACCCCGAAGCCCAAGCCCACGCCCACCCCGACTCCGACCCCGACGCCCACGCCGTCGAAGCCGGAGGAGCCGCAGAAGCCCACGCCGACGCCGAGCCTGGCCAAGCTGGAGCTGCTCGGCAGCGCGGGGATCAAGGCCGAGGCCGGGTCCGCGTTCACGGCGGTCCCGCGGATCAAGGCGGTGCTCAGCGACGGCAAGCCGGCCGCCGCGAAGCCCATCCTGTTCGAGCTCAAGGACGACACCACGGGCTCCTTCATCGGTACCGAGGGCAAGACCTTCCTCGTGGTCGAGACCGACTCCGAGGGCATCGCGGCCCTGCCCGGCCTGAAGGCCGGGGCCAAGGCGGGCGGTTTCACCCTGCGGGTGGCGGCGTACAACACCGAGGCGCAGCTGACGGTGAACTTCACCGGCACGGTGACGGCGAAGCCGGCCCCGGTCGCGGACAAGCTGGCCCGGACCGACGCCGGTGCGGACAAGCCGCTCGAGGTCGAGGCGGGCAAGAGCCTCAAGGGCCTGGAGGTCACGGCCACGGCGCAGGGCAAGGCCGCGGAGGGTACGCAGGTCACGGCCGGACTGGTCGAGAAGAACGCAGACGGCGCGTGGGTCCCGGTGGACCCGGCGAAGTCCAAGGGCCCGTGGTTCAAGGACAAGGACGGCGCCAAGGTGACGAGCCTGCTCCTGGCCCCGACCGGCGCCGACGGCAAGATCGCGCTGCCGGAGCTGTTCACGACGGACGTGGCCCCGGGCACGTACCACCTGCGCCTGATCACGAAGGACAACGTGGTCCTGGTCCTGGACCTGAAGATCACGGCGGCCCCGACGCCGACGGCGCCGCCGGCGTCGTAAGCCCGGCGCAAACGCCGGACCGCCCCGGTCACCGTGTCGACGGTGGCCGGGGCGGTCCGCGTGGAGGACAGGGCCGGTCCGGTGAGCCCTCGAACAAAGGCAGGAGCCCCGCCGCCTCCGCTCGCACGGAGGAGGCAGGGCTCCTTGGGTACTGCTATCCAACCGCGATTAGGTTGGCCCAGGCGACTAGGCCGGGGTGACGTTCTCCGCCTGCGGGCCCTTCGGACCCTGGGTGACGTCGAAGTTCACCATCTGGTTCTCCTCGAGGGAGCGGAAGCCAGAGGCGTTGATCGCGGAGTAGTGGACGAAGACATCCGGGCCGCCGCCGTCCTGGGCGATGAAGCCGAAGCCCTTTTCAGCGTTGAACCACTTCACGGTTCCGGTAGCCATGAGCCCTCCTATGGGCCAAAGGGTCGCCCTGCTCCAGAACCTGCTAAGAAGTCTGAAAACTACAAAAGCCTGCGGGTCACATTCTCCGCAGGCCTCGTACTGCAAGGGAAACCAAACTGCAACTTGCGGACGAGCCTAGCACGCACCCTGTGGCGGAGACCAGAGGGAAAGATCACGTCACCCGGACGTTTGAGGCCCGCCCGAAGGCTGACGCAGACGCGGGGGCTAGTCTCGCGATGTGGACGTCTATCGCAGCCGGCCCCGCGTCGGCCACATTCAGTTCCTGAACTGCCTTCCGCTCTACTGGGGACTGGCCAGAACCGGCACGCTGCTGGACCTGGAGCTGACCAAGGACACCCCCGAGAAGCTCAGCGAGCGCCTCGTCCAGGGGGAGCTCGACATGGGTCCGATCACCCTCGTGGAGTTCCTCCGCAACGCCGATCAGCTCGTCGCGTTCCCCGATCTCGCGGTCGGCTGCGACGGCCCGGTCATGTCCTGCGTGATCGTCTCGCAGGTGCCGCTGGAGCAGCTGGACGGGGCGCGGGTCGCCCTCGGTTCGACCTCCCGTACGTCCGTACGCCTCGCCCAGCTGCTGCTTTCCGAGCGGTACGGGGTCGAGCCGGACTACTACACCTGCCCGCCCGACCTGGGCCTGATGATGCAGGAGGCGGACGCGGCGGTGCTGATCGGGGACGCCGCGCTGCGCGCCTCGCTGCACGACGCGCCCCGGCTCGGCCTCGACGTGCACGACCTGGGGCTGATGTGGAAGGAGTGGACGGGACTGCCGTTCGTCTTCGCCGTCTGGGCCGCCCGCAAGGACTACCTCGCCCGCGAGCCGGTCGTCGTGCGCAAGGTGCACGAGGCCTTCCTCGACTCGCGCGACCTCTCCCTGGAGGAGGTCGCCAAGGTCGCCGAGCAGGCGGCCCGCTGGGAGGCCTTCGACGCCGATCTGCTGGAGCGGTACTTCACGACGCTCGACTTCCGCTTCGGGCCCGAACAGTTGGCCGGTGTAAGGGAATTCGCGCGTCGTACGGGATCGAGTACGGGCTATGCCGCCGATGTCGAGGTGGAGCTGCTGAACGGGAACGGCGCGCACTGCTGATCGCCTCCGCTGATCGGTTTACCGGGCGGTAGCCGGGGTTCCGGTCACGGGGTATGCACGGGGTATACGCCATTTCCCGGGAATTCCCCCTATTTTCGCTTTCCGGACCACCGAACAGGAATGCGGAGAACCCGATTCGCGGTCCCCGCGCACGTGCGGGGCCGCCCCGGCCGGGATCGGCTTCGTCCCGATCGACGCGTACGTCCTGCGCGCGCGAACCCGTCGTACCCCCGGCGCGCCACCGTGATCAGCCCCTAAGGTTCTGCTGGCACGACGCCAACAGGCACGACGCCAACAGGGACCACGGGGGAGGGGGACGCGATGCAGCCGCTCGAAGCCGGCGAACCGCGGACCATCGGCGCGTACCGGCTGCTCGGCCGGCTCGGCTCGGGTGGCATGGGGCGGGTCTACCTCGGCCGCAGCGCCGGCGGCCGGACGGTCGCCGTCAAGATCGTGCACCCCCACTTCGCCTCCGACGAGGAGTTCCGCGCCCGCTTCCGCCGCGAGGTCGAGGCCGCGCGCCGGGTCGGCGGCGAGTGGACCGCGCCCGTGCTCGACGCCGACCCGGACGCGGCGGTGCCGTGGGTGGCGACCGGGTACGTGGCGGGCCCCTCGCTCGGCGGTGCGGTGGCCGCGCACGGGCCCCTTCCGGAGGCCTCCGTACGGGCCGTCGGCGAAGGCCTGGCCCGGGCGCTGGTGGCCGTGCACGGGCTGGGCCTCGTCCACCGGGACGTGAAGCCGTCGAACGTGATGCTGACCCTCGACGGACCCCGGCTCATCGACTTCGGGATCGCCCGGGCCACCGACGGGACGGCCTCGCTGACCTCCACCGGCGTCTCCATCGGCTCCCCCGGCTACATGTCCCCCGAACAGATCCTCGGCAAGGGGATCACCGGGGCCGCCGACGTGTTCTCGCTCGGCGCCGTGCTGGCCTTCGCGGCGACCGGGCGGCCGCCGTTCACCGGGGACAACTCGGCGACCCTCCTCTACAAGGTGGTCCACGAGCCGCCGGAGCTCGACGCCGTCCCGGCCGGCGGGCTGCGCGAGCTGATCGCGGCCTGCCTGGCCAAGGCGGCCGCCGACCGGCCCGCCCCGCCGGAGATCGCGCAGGCGCTCTCCGGCGCCCTGCGCGCCCCCGGCTGGCTTCCCGCGCCCGTGGTGGAGGAGGCCAGCCGCGCCGCCATGGCCCTGCTGGACCTGGAGGCCGCGCCGGTGGGCCCCTCCGAGGGTTCCGCGGCGCCCGTCACCGAATCCCCGTCGGGGCCGGTGCCGTTCACCGCCTCCTCGTACGGGGGACCCGCGGTCGGTTTCGGAGCGCCGGACCCCTCGTACGGGAGCGCCGCCATGTCCGGCGCCGGCGGGGCGGGTCCCTCGTACGGGCCCTACGGGCCGCCGCCGACGGATGCTCCGCACAGCCCCACCGAGACCGCCGGGGGCGGGGTGCCGCAGCCGCGGACCTCCCCCGACCCGGCGCGCCAGGTCACCTTCAGCGCGGCCGGGCGGCGGTTCAGCTGCTCGCTGGTCCTCGCGGCAGCGGCCGCCTTGGCCGTGCTCTCCGGCGGCGGGCTGTACGGGCTGGGGCTGCTCCCGGGCACCGGCGGCGACGCCGGCCAGCACGCGTCGGGCGACTCCGCCGCCACGCCCCCGTCGACGGCGGCATCCGGCAGCCCGGCCCCGAAGGACTCGGCCGGCCCCTCGGCCTCCCCCTCCGCCAAGCCCTCGACGGGGGCTCCGACCGGCACCCGGGGCGACGTCCCCAAGGAGCTGACGGGCACCTGGAAGGGGACGGTCACCACCGCCCGCGCCGGGGTCTCCAGCGAGTTCGAGATCACCATCAAGGCCGGCAAGGTCGGCGAGGTCGTCGCCCGGGACAAGTCGATCGTCCCGATCTTCGGCACCGACTGCAGCGGCGACTGGAAGCTGGCCTCCGCCACCGACCGCTCCCTCGTCCTGGACACGGCGGGCGGCCCCAACCCGGCTCCCGGAGTCTGCTCCAACGGGTCCGCCGACGAGCGCTTCACCCTCAACGCCAACGGGACGCTCCACTACAAGTCGGGCGACGGCCCGGCCGGAAACCCCGAAGGCGACCTGACCCGCATCCCCTGAAACCCGCCGACGGGCCCTGGCGTACGCTGGATCGGTCCGTACCTCTTGACACCGCCGAAAGGTGACGCACCGGTGACCGACCAGGCCGCTCTCCAGTCTGTCCTCGACCGCGCCGCCGCAGGGGGCCGGATCACCAAGGAAGAGGCGCTCGACCTCTACCGGCACGCCCCGCTGCACGCGCTCGGCCAGGCGGCCGACGCGGTGCGCCGCCGCCGCTACGCCGGCACCGAGCACATCGCGACGTACATCATCGAGCGCAACATCAACTACACGAACGTGTGCGTCACGGCGTGCAAGTTCTGCGCCTTCTACGCAGCCCCGAAGGACACCAAGAAGGGCTGGTCCCGCGACCTCGACGACATCCTGCGCCGCTGCGCGGAGACCGTGGAGCTCGGCGGAACGCAGATCATGTTCCAGGGCGGACACCACCCGGACTACGGCGTGGAGTACTACGAGGAGCACTTCTCCGCCATCAAGAAGGCGTTCCCGCAGCTGGTCATCCACTCCCTCGGTGCCTCCGAGGTCGACCACATGGCCCGTATCTCGGGCGTCTCGGCCGAGGAGGCCATCCGCCGCATCCACGCGGCCGGCCTCGACTCCTTCGCGGGCGCCGGCGCCGAACTCCTGCCGGAGCGGCCGCGCAAGGCGATCGCCCCGCTGAAGGAGTCCGGCGAGCGCTGGCTGGAGATCATGGAGATCGCCCACAAGCTGGGAGTGGAGTCCACCTCCACCATGCTGATGGGCACCGGCGAGACCAACGCCGAGCGCATCGAGCACATCGCGATGATCCGGGACACGCAGGACCGCACCGGCGGCTTCCGCGCCTTCATCCCGTACACGTACCAGCCCGAGAACAACCACCTCAAGGGCCGGACCCAGGCGACGGTCTTCGAGTACCTGCGCATGATCGCCATCGCGCGGCTCTTCCTCGACAACATCGCCCACATCCAGGGCTCCTGGCTCACCGTCGGCAAGGAGGCGGGCCAGCTCTCGCTGCACTACGGCGCGGACGACCTCGGCTCGATCATGCTCGAGGAGAACGTCGTCTCCTCGGCGGGTGCGAAGCACCGCTCGAACCGCCAGGAGATCATCGACCTGATCCGCAAGGCGGGCCGCGTCCCGGCGCAGCGCGCGACCACGTACGAGCACCTCCTCGTGCACGACGACCCGGCGAACGACCCGGTCGACGACCGCGTGGTCTCGCACATCTCGTCCACGGCGATCGAGGGCGGTACGGCGCACCCCGAGCTGAAGCTCATCTCCACGAACTGACGCGGCCGTGCTGACGCTTCACACCGCCGACGTCCTGCTGTCCGGGCCCGGCCGCGTGCCGCTGCCCGCCGGGGCGGTCCTGGTCGAGGGCGACCGGATCGCCCGGGTGGGCCCGTACGAGGAGCTCGCCGCGGCCTGGCCGCACGCGCGGGTCCGGCGCTGGCCCGGGGTGCTGACGCCGGGGCTGCTGGTGCGCGGCGCGGACGCGCTGCTGGAGCGGACGTACTACCCGGACGACCCGTACGAGACCGCCGAGCTCGGGCCCGACCCGATCAGCGAGGCCGAGGCGCTCGACGCCCTCAAATTGACCGAGGCCCGCTGGGGCAACAGCGCCCGGCGGGCCACGCAGAAGCTGCTGGCCCGCGGGGTGGTGGCGGTGGCCGGGAGGCTCACGGTCCCGGCGGTACGGACGGCGGTGGTCCGCTCGGGGCTGACGCTCCTGCCCGCGGCCGCGGCCGGGGAACCCTCGCTGGACCCGTTCGCCGGGCGGGAGTCGGCCGAGGAGGCCTTCCACGGGGCGCTCGACGCGGGCGCCCCGGCCCGCTTCGCGGTGTTCGCCGTGGCCGGTCCGGCGGAGCTGCTCGCGCAGGGCGCGACCACCTGCGTGGCCACGGTCATCGGGGGACGGCTGCTCCACCGCCGCCGCTGACCGGCCTGGGTCTCGCGGATTCCCGGGCCAGGGCGGCCAGGAGGCAGGCCTGGAGGCGGCTGATGCCGCCGAGCTTCGCTCTTATGTTGTGCACGTGGAACTTGACCGTGCTGACGGAGAGTTGGAGCTCGCTCGCCAGCTCCGCGTTGGACGCGCCGGTCGCCAGGCACAGGAACACGGCCGACTCCTGCTCGGTGAGCTGGACTTCGTCCCGCCGGGCCTTCTCCCTCGTACGGGGTGGGAACCACACAGGGACGCTGAAGTTCACGACGCGCACGGTTTCCGCTCCTCGTCCCTGGCCGGCGGCCGGCGGCCGCGCTCTCTGCCCTATGGGACGGGTGGTCCTGACAGGTAGGTTCCATTTCCGTCGAACGGCCAGGCATTGGCCTTGCAGCCGAGCAGCCCCTTGATCTGCTGCATCATCGCCGGAGCGGGCTTTCCGGGGCCCGGGCAGGTCTCGTGGTCGCGGCCCAGCTCGTGGCCCACCTCGTGGTTGACGATCAGCGCCCGGTACTCCTCCACAGCCCCCTTGAACTGCGGAGATCCCTCCAGCCAGCGCTTGAGGTTCACGACGACCGTGTGCCCGGCCCGGCAGTTCGTCTCGCCGACGAGCTCGGGGGTGACCACCTCGCACAGCCGGTCGGTGGTCGTGGGTGTGGCGATCTTCACGGTGAAGTCCACCGGCTGGCCGGCCCCGACGAGCTGGAAGCCGTACGCCGGGTCCTTGATCCAGCCGCGGGGGTCCCCGAGGATCTTCTCCACGGACTGCGCGGCGGCGTTCGCGTCGACCCCGCTTCCCTCCTCGACCTCGATCCGCCACTTGCGGGCGGGCCCCTTGCCCTGCGGCTGACCCGAGTGGGAGGAGGCCGCGAAGGTGCCCGGGCCGGACTGGGGGGTCTTGCCGGCGGTCGCGCCGCCGCCGGCACCGCCGCTCGGCTTCGAGGCGTCGGCGGAGGGCTTCCCGGGCTCGGCGGACCCGGCCGAGGCCGAGGGGGACGCGGGCGCGGCGGCGGGATCCTGGCCGGGCGTACCGGAGGTACCGGGCCCGGGCGTACCGGACGGGGACGCGGCCACGGAGTCGGAGACGGAGGAGGCGTCGTCCAGCGGCACGACCGCGTACGCGGTCGCCGCGACGGCGACCACCGCGGCCGTTCCGAGGAGCGTGCGGTGGAGCCGCTTGCGCCGCTCGGCCCGCCGCTGGGCGCGGGGGCCGAGGCGGGACCGTTGACCGTGACCGGTGGGTTTGCCTGCCGGCATCGTGGAGCCCTTTGTTCGTGAATATCGTGTTTCGGTAGGCCTGGTTCAGGCCATACCCGCCAGTCAACGCGGACGCGCGGGCTCCGCGTAACTGTCCATCGGGCCAGTTGTGCCCCCGGCGGCGGGGCCCGGGGCCGCCTGCGAGAATGGCCCGGTATCCGCCCACCCGTACCGCACCGCACCTGAGGGGCCAACGCCAGTGACCCGCGCTTCCCTGGACAAGCAGCCGCACGAAGTCGCCTCCATGTTCGACGGTGTGGCGGCGAACTACGATCTCACCAACGACGTCCTCTCCCTCGGGCAGGCCCGCCTGTGGCGCAAGGAGGTCGCCAAGGCGGTCGGTGCGCGCCCCGGGCACAAGGTGCTGGACCTGGCCGCCGGAACCGCGACCTCCTCGCTGCCGTTCGCCGCGACGGGCGCGTACGTCGTCCCCTGCGACTTCTCGCTCGGGATGCTCCGCGAGGGCAAGAAGCGGCACTCCTGGCTGCCGCTGACCGCGGGCGACGCGACGAAGCTGCCGTTCAAGGACGACGTCTTCGACACGGTGACGATCTCCTTCGGGCTGCGCAACGTGCAGGACACGGACGCGGCGCTGCGGGAGCTGTACCGGGTGACCAAGCCGGGCGGGCAGGTCGTGATCTGCGAGTTCTCGCAGCCCACCTGGGCCCCCTTCCGGACCGTGTACATGGAGTACCTGATGCGCGCCCTGCCGCCGGTGGCCCGCGCGGTCTCCTCCAACCCCGACGCGTACGTGTACCTCGCCGAGTCGATCCGCGAGTGGCCGGACCAGCCGGCGCTGGCCGCGCTGCTCCAGAAGGCCGGCTGGTCGAAGGTGGCGTGGCGGAACCTGAGCGGCGGCATCGTGGCGCTGCACCGCGGCGTCAAGACGGCGTAGCGGGCAACGGGCAGCGGGCAGGGCGCAGTGGACTACCAGGCCCTCCTGGGGCAGATAGCGGCGGACGTCGCCCCCCTGGTGGGCAGCGGCACGCCGGCCGAGTACATCCCGGCGCTCGCGTCCGTGGATCCGGGGCAGTTCGGGATGGCCGTCGCCGATCTGGACGGGAACGTCTTCGGGGTGGGGGACTGGCAGGTTCCGTTCTCGGCCCAGTCGATCACCAAGGTCTTCGCGCTGGCCCTGGCGCTGGCCGAGGGCGGCGACAGCCTGTGGGAGCGGGTCGGGCGGGAGCCGTCGGGCAACCCGTTCAACTCCCTGGTGCAGCTGGAGTACGAGAACGGCGTTCCGCGCAATCCGTTCATCAACGCGGGTGCGCTGGTGGTCACGGACCGGCTGCAGACGCTGACGGGCGACGCGAGCAGCGAGCTGCTGAAGTTCCTCCAGGAGGAGAGCGGGAACCCGGAGCTCGGCTTCGACGCGGAGGTGGCGGCCTCGGAGCACGAGCACGGCGACCGCAACGCCGCGCTGGCGCACTTCATGGCCTCGTACGGGAACATCGACAACCCCGTGCCGGCGCTGCTGGACCACTACTTCTGGCAGTGCTCGATCGAGATGACCTGTGCCGATCTGGCGCGGGCGGCGCTGTTCCTGGCCCGGCACGGGCTGCGGGCCGACGGCTCGCGGCTGCTGACGCGCAGCGAGGCCAAGCAGGTCAACGCGGTGATGCTGACCTGTGGGACGTACGACGCGGCAGGCGAGTTCGCGTACCGCGTCGGCCTCCCCGGCAAGAGCGGCGTGGGCGGCGGGATCGTGGCGGTGGTCCCGGGCGTGTGCACGCTGGCCGTCTGGTCCCCGGGCCTGGACCTCCACGGCAACTCCGTTGCGGGCGTGGCCGCCCTGGACCGCTTCACGACGCTGACCGGCCTGTCCGTTTTTTGACGCGCCGCTCGCTCGGCTCGGCCCTTGCGGGCCTCACCGGCTTCGCGACGCTGCGGCGGACTCCGTCCGCCGGCCCCCGGTGGAGCCGTTGCCCGTGCCCGCCGGGGGCTACTCGGGAGCCAGCGCGAGTTCGTAGCGGCGGCCGTAGCGGACGCCGTTGGGGAGGAGGAAGCGGTCCGCCAGGGTCATGCCCAGGCGTTCCGCCACCGCGATCGAGCGGCGGTTCTCGTCGTTGATCATCGCCACCACGTGCCCGATCCCGGCCGCGCGCACCCGCTCCAGCGTGGCCAGGGCCGCCGCGTACGCATAGCCCTTGCCCCACGCGGAGCGGCCCAGGCGCCAGCCGATCTCGATCTCGCCGACGGGGCCCCACGCCTTCTCCTGCGGCCACGGCTGCGCGCCGGTGAAGCCGATCACCGCGCCCTGCGCGTCCAGCAGCGTCCACAGGCAGAAGCCGAGCTGTGCGTCGTGCAGCCGCTGCCGCGCCGTGAACTCCTCGTACAGGGACAGCTCGGCGGGGCCGCCGAGGAACTCCATGACGTCGGGGTCGTCGAAGACCTCGTGCCAGGCCCGGGCGTCCTCGTCGGTCGGCACGCGCAGCAGGACGGTGGGGAGCGAGCCGGGCGATCCGGGTGAGCCGGGCGACGCGGGCGAGGTGGGCGACGTGGGCGAAGCGGTCATCGGGGCAGCCCTTCGGGTTCGTGATCTCTCTCGCTGCATAGACTGCACATGTCCCGTGCCGTTGGGCACCCCTTATCGAGCCTTCGGGAGACCCCGCAGTGACCGAGCCCCTCTCCGAACACTCCGCGGATGTGATCGTCGTCGGGGCCGGGCCCGCCGGCTCGACCACCGCCTACTACCTCGCCAAGGCCGGACTCGACGTCCTGCTGCTGGAGAAGACGGCGTTCCCGCGCGAGAAGGTCTGCGGCGACGGTCTGACCCCGCGCGCCACCAAGCAGCTGGTGGCGATGGGCATCGACGTCTCCGAAGAGGCCGGCTGGCTCCGCAACAAGGGCCTGCGGATCATCGGCGGCGGCCAGCGGCTCCAGCTGGACTGGCCGGAACTCGCCTCCTTCCCGGACTACGGACTCGTCCGCAAGCGCGACGACTTCGACGAGACCCTGGCCCGCCAGGCCCAGAAGGCCGGCGCCCGCCTGTACGAGCGCTGCAACGTCGGCGAGCCCGTCCGCGACCCCCGCACCGGCCACATCACCGGCGTGCAGGCGAAGCTGGGCGAGGAGAAGACCCCGGTCACCTTCAGCGCCCCGCTCGTGGTCGCCGCCGACGGCAACTCCTCGCGCCTGTCCCTCGCGATGGGCCTGCACCGGCGCGAGGACCGCCCGATGGGCGTCGCCGTCCGTACGTACTTCACCTCGCCCCGGCACGACGACGACTACCTGGAGTCCTGGCTGGAGCTGTGGGACCGCCGCGGTGCGCAGGACCGGCTGCTGCCCGGCTACGGCTGGATCTTCGGCATGGGCGACGGCACGTCCAACGTCGGCCTCGGCATCCTCAACTCCTCCTCCGCCTTCCGGGAGCTGGACTGGCGCGAGGTCCTCAAGGCCTGGTGCGCGTCCATGCCGGAGGACTGGGGCTACACCCCCGAGAACATGACGCAGCCGATCCGCGGCGCGGCCCTGCCGATGGCCTTCAACCGGCAGCCGCACTACACCAAGGGCCTGCTGCTGGTCGGCGACGCGGGCGGGCTCGTCAACCCGTTCAACGGCGAGGGCATCGCATATGCGATGGAATCCGGTCAGATCGCTGCCGACGTCATCGTGCAGGCGCACGCCCGGGCCACCCCGGCCCAGCGCGAGCTGGCGCTGCACAGCTACCCGAAGGTGCTCAAGGAGACCTACGGCGGCTACTACTCGCTGGGCCGCGCCTTCGTGAAGCTGATCGGCAACCCGAAGGTCATGAAGGTCGCCGCGCAGCGCGGCCTGACGCACCCGGTGCTGATGCGGTTCACGCTGAAGATGCTGGCCAACCTGACCGACCCGGCGGGCGGCGACGCGATGGACCGCATCATCAACGGCCTCTCGAAGGTGGCCCCCAAGGCCTGAGGCGAGTCCTACGGAGCGGGTCGGGCCGGGTTTGCTCCGGTTCGGCCCGCTTCGTCGTCTTCGGGCGCACCGGGCTCTGCGCCGTGGACCGTCCGTACGCAGCGGGCCACCAGCACCGCGCCCCACAGCAGCAGCGCGAAGGCAACGGCCCAGCCGAGCCCCAGGATGACGGGATGTCCGGGTTTGTGCCACGGGCGGGTGGTGTTCAGCAGCCAGCCGCCGACGGCCAGCAGGAAGAGCCCGGCGGCGGCGGGTACAGGGGTGGGGTCAGGGGTGGGGTCGGCGGTGCCGTCGAGTTCCTCGTACGCGTCGGTCATCACGGTCCGCCACCTCCTGGCCTGATTCGGGCGCTGTGTCCTGCCATCCTCTCAGGGCGCCGGCGAACGCGGAAAGGGCCGGCACTCCGCCCCCGAGCGGGGGAGTGCCGGCCCTCGGGCCGTACTGGACGCGCCGGGACGCGCTGAGAGGGGCTCAGGAGCCCCTGGGGAGCCTCAGGGTCCTCGGGGGACGTCAGGGAGCTCAGAGGACGCGGCGGGCGCCCGTCGGCGGGTCGTAGCTCAGGGAGCGCTCGACGACGCCGGTGCCGGTGTTCTGCGCGCCGACGAACTTGCCGCCGCCGACGTAGATGGCGACGTGGTAGGCGCTGCCGCTGGGGCCCCAGTACAGGATGTCGCCCGGCTGGAGGGCGCTCAGGGAGACCGAGGAGCCCTTCGTGGACTGGTCCTGGGACACGCGCGGCAGGGAGATGCCGGCCTGGCGGTAGGCGGCCTGGACGAGGCCGGAGCAGTCGAAGGAGTACGGGCCGGTACCGCCCGAGATGTACGCCTTGCCGACCTGCGCGCGGGCGAAGTTGACGACCGCGGCGGCGGAGCCGGTCGCCGGGGCGGTGACGGTGCCCGAGCCCTGCTCGCCGGAGTCCGCGGAGGCGGAGGCGTTCTGCAGCGAGGTGCGGGAGGAGCTGCGGGTGGCGCGCTCGGCCTCGGCCTTGCGGTCCGCCTCCTCCTTCGCCTTCTTCTCGGCGTCGGCCTTCTGGGCGTCTTCCTTGGCCTTCTTGGCCTCGGCGGCAGCGCCCGTACGGGCCTGCTCCTCCTGGGTGCGCAGCTCACCGGTGACGGCGGCGGCGGCCGTGTTCTCGGCGGCGGTGGTGACGGCGGAGGAGACGTCGGCGGCCAGATCCAGGTTCAGGACCGGCATTTCGAGCGTCGTCTCGGTCACGGGCTCGGACGGGGACGCGCTCGCCGTGCCGGCCATCGCCAGGGTGCTGAGGACGCCACCGGCAACTCCGGCGCGGACCGCGAGCTTCGAGGCGCTGCGACGGGGCTTCCGGTGGCTGGGTATGTGAGCGGTGTGGGACATGAGGACAACCGCTATCAGGGGGCCCGGGTTCCCTTCAAGAAACGTGGTCTGCGCCACAGTTGTCCGCGAACCGGGCTAACCGGGCGCGCCGCGCGTCTTATTGACGCCGTAACGGACGTATCGGACACGCCGTCACAAGGCTGTGATCAAGGGGTTTCCGCAATAAGTCCGAATTGATCCACGACCTACCATCCCTGCGGACAGATGGCCAAGCCCGCTTTCGGAACCAAGAATTCGGAGTGGCGCAGGTCACAGAACCGTCTCACTGTGAGGGCTCTGTGGTCCGTCCGTGATCCGTCCGTGAACTTCCCGTGGGGCGCCGCCCCCGGCGGGCCGGCCGCCCGGGCCCGCCGCTCGTGAACGCGCGCACGCGTCCCGCCCCTCTTTTCGTCCGTCCACTCCCGTCCCCGGGGCCTCCCCCGGCCGGGCGACGGCGATTTCCTTTACCGTGCAAGGCTTGATCTCGCAAATTTGCCTGCACCCGCCATCGTTTGATAGTGCCATCACCCTTCTACCTGCGGTAACGGGGTCGGATGTCACCTTTGGTGATCATGTGGATGCTTCGCGTATGAAGATCACAGCTCATCGGACTTCATGATCGTTCGTCAGGTGGTGGAGATCACAAACTCGTTGTTGTTACCCGTGTCGCAGATCACAGACCACCGGGCATAAGATGCGCAGCAGTCCGGCTTGTGAACTGCCTCACATGCGATCTCGTCGAGTTGGGCGATCTTCGCGGGGCGGCTCGCTCGGCGCCGGCACAGCGGTCCAACGGTCAAGGACGACTGGAAGGAGCGAGGAGCGTGAATGCGTACGCGCCCATCCTCGTGCTCGGCGCCCTCGGCGCAGGGTTTGCGATCTTCTCCGTGGTCATGGCCACGCTGATCGGCCCAAAACGGTACAACCGGGCGAAGCTCGAGGCGTACGAGTGCGGCATCGAGCCGACGCCCACGCCGGCCGGTGGCGGTCGCTTCCCCATCAAGTACTACCTGACGGCGATGCTCTTCATCGTCTTCGACATCGAAGTTGTCTTCCTCTACCCCTGGGCCGTCACCTTCGACTCCCTGGGGATCTTCGGGCTCGTCGAGATGCTGCTCTTCGTGCTCACCGTCTTCGTCGCCTACGCCTACGTGTGGCGCCGCGGCGGCCTGGAATGGGACTGAGGGGCTGAATTTCCCATGGGACTGGAAGAGAAGCTGCCGAGCGGCTTTCTGCTGACCACCGTCGAACAGGCCGCGGGCTGGGTGCGCAAGTCATCCGTGTTCCCCGCGACCTTCGGCCTGGCCTGCTGCGCCATCGAGATGATGACCACCGGAGCGGGCCGGTACGACCTGGCCCGCTTCGGCATGGAGGTCTTCCGCGGATCCCCGCGCCAGGCCGATCTGATGATCGTGGCCGGGCGGGTCAGCCAGAAGATGGCGCCGGTGCTGCGGCAGGTGTACGACCAGATGCCCGCTCCCAAATGGGTCATCTCCATGGGGGTTTGCGCATCTTCAGGCGGAATGTTCAATAACTACGCGATTGTCCAGGGTGTCGACCACATCGTCCCGGTGGACATCTATCTCCCCGGCTGCCCGCCGCGCCCCGAGATGCTGATGGACGCGATCCTCAAGCTCCACCAGAAGATCCAGGGCGGAAAGCTCGGCGTGAACCGGGAAGAGGCGGCGCGAGAGGCGGAGGAGGCGGCCCTCAAGGCCCTCCCCACGATCGAGATGAAGGGGCTGCTCCGGTGAGCGAGACCCAAGAGCCGGAGAACGGCAGCAACGTCCCTGCGCCGCGCGCCCAGGGCCCCGAGGTCATCGGCGTCCGCAAGGGCATGTTCGGTGCCGCGGGCGGCGGCGACACCAGCGGCTACGGCGGCCTCGTCCGCACCGTGGCCATGCCCGGCGCGAGCCACCGCCCGTACGGTTCCTACTTCGACGAGGTCGTCGACGAGCTCGAAGGGGCCCTGGAGGAGCAGGACCTGCTCCCGGAGAACGCGATCGAGAAGGTCGTCGTCGACCGGGGCGAGCTGACGCTCCACATCGCCCGCGAGCACCTCGTCCGCGTCGCGAAGACCCTGCGCGACGACCCGGCCCTGCGCTTCGAGCTCTGCACCGGGGTCTGCGGCGTCCACTTCCCCGACGACAAGAGCCGCGAGCTGCACGCCGTCTACCACCTGCGCTCGATCACCCACGGCCGCGTGGTGCGCGTGGAGGTCTCGGTCGCGGA
Source organism: Streptomyces sp. NRRL S-244 (assembly GCF_000717915.1). Lineage (GTDB taxonomy): Bacteria > Actinomycetota > Actinomycetes > Streptomycetales > Streptomycetaceae > Streptomyces. Next base: position 40,903 of record NZ_JOCX01000034.1, on the reverse strand, counting down.
CGCCGACCCGCACGTTCCGTCACTCGTCTCCGTCTATCCGACGAACGACTGGCACGAGCGCGAGACGTACGACTTCTTCGGCCTGGTCTTCGACGGGCACCCGGCGCTCACCCGGATCATGATGCCGGACGACTGGCAGGGCTTCCCGCAGCGCAAGGACTACCCGCTCGGCGGCATCCCCATCGAGTACAAGGGCGCCCAGATCCCGGCTCCCGACCAGCGGAGGTCGTACAGCTGATGTCCCCCACCTCGAACCACGCGGAAAACGGCGCCTCCTCGAACCACGCGGCCTCCCGGGAGACCACCGAAGGCACCGTCTACACCGTCACCGGCGGCGACTGGGACGAGATCGTCCAGTCCGCGGCGAAGGCCGACGACGAGCGGATCGTCGTCAACATGGGCCCGCAGCACCCGTCCACCCACGGCGTGCTCCGGCTGATCCTGGAGATCGACGGCGAGACGGTCACCGAGGCCCGCTGCGGCATCGGCTACCTGCACACCGGCATCGAGAAGAACCTCGAATTCCGGAACTGGACGCAGGGCACCACCTTCGTGACGCGCATGGACTACCTGACGCCGTTCTTCAACGAGACGGCGTACTGCCTCGGCGTCGAGAAGCTGCTCGGCATCACCGACCAGATCCCGGACCGCGCCACCGTCATCCGCGTCCTGCTGATGGAGCTCAACCGGCTCTCCTCCCACCTGGTGTGCATCGCCACCGGCGGCATGGAGCTGGGCGCGACCACGATCATGATCTACGGGTTCCGGGACCGCGAGCTGATCCTCGACATCTTCGAGCTGATCACCGGCCTGCGCATGAACCACGCGTTCGTCCGCCCCGGCGGCCTCGCCCAGGACCTGCCCCCGGGCGCCGTGGACCAGCTGCGCGACTTCCTCAAGACCATGAAGAAGAACCTGCCGGAGTACGACAAGCTCGCCACCGGCAACCCCATCTTCAAGGCCCGCATGCAGGACGTCGGCTACCTCGACCTCACCGGCTGCATGGCGCTGGGCGCCACCGGCCCGATCCTGCGCTCCGCCGGCCTGCCGCACGACCTGCGCAAGTCGGACCCGTACTGCGGGTACGAGACCTACGAGTTCGACGTGCCGACCACCGAGAGCTGCGACTCGTACGGGCGGTTCCTGATCCGCCTGGAGGAGATGCGCCAGTCCCTGCGGATCGTCGAACAGTGCCTGGAGCGGCTGGAGCCGGGCCCGGTCATGGTCGCCGACAAGAAGATCGCCTGGCCGGCGCAGCTCGCGATGGGACCGGACGGCCTCGGCAACTCGCTCGACCACATCAAGAACATCATGGGCACCTCCATGGAGGCCCTCATCCACCACTTCAAGCTGGTGACCGAGGGCTTCCGGGTACCGGCCGGACAGGCGTACGCGGCGGTCGAATCCCCCAAGGGCGAGCTCGGCGTCCACGTCGTCTCCGACGGCGGCACCCGCCCCTACCGGGTCCACTTCCGCGACCCGTCCTTCACCAACCTGCAGGCCATGGCAGCGATGTGCGAGGGCGGCCAGGTCGCCGACGTCATCGTCGCCGTCGCCTCCATCGACCCCGTGATGGGAGGCGTCGACCGATGACCGACGTCCAACTGGGGATGCCGCAGCTTCCCGCCCCCGATTTCCCGGCCGACGTACGCGCCCGGCTCGAAGCGGACGCGAAGGAGGTCGTCGCCCGCTACCCCGACAGCCGCTCCGCGCTGCTGCCGCTGCTGCACCTGACCCAGGCGGAAGAGGGATTCGTCTCGCGCACCGGCATCCGGTTCTGCGCCGAGGTGCTGGGCCTGACCACCGCCGAGGTCACCGCCGTGGCCACCTTCTACACGATGTACCGGCGCAAGGCCTCGGGCGACTACCAGGTCGGCGTCTGCACGAACACCCTGTGCGCGGTCATGGGCGGCGACGCGATCTTCGACGAGCTCAAGCAGCACCTCGGGGTCGGCAACAACGAGACCACCCCGGACGGCAAGGTCACGCTGGAGCACATCGAGTGCAACGCGGCCTGCGACTACGCCCCCGTGGTGATGGTCAACTGGGAGTTCTTCGACAACCAGACCCCCGAGTCCGCCAAGGCCATGGTCGACGACCTGATCGCCGGCCGGCCCGTCGCGCCGACCCGGGGCGCGCCGCTGTGCACGTACAAGGAGACGGCCCGGATCCTGGCGGGCTTCCCGGACGAGCGCGAGGGCGCGGTCGAGGCGAGCGGCGGCGCCGGCCCCGCCTCCCTGATCGGGCTGCGCATCGCGCGCGGCGAGACCCCGCAGCTCGGCAAGGTCGTGCACCCGCGTGGTGAGGCTTCTGCTGCCACCGAGGAGGGGGAGTGATGACGGTGACTGCCGAAATGCATGAGAACGGCGCCCCGGAGAAGCTGCTGGCGCCCGTGCTGTCGGCCTTCTGGGACGAGCCGCAGTCGTGGACGCTGGACACCTACCGGCGCCACGAGGGGTACGAGGGCCTGCGCAAGGCGCTCGCGATGACCCCGGACGACCTCATCGCATACGTGAAGGACTCCGGTCTGCGCGGCCGCGGCGGCGCGGGCTTCCCCACCGGAATGAAGTGGCAGTTCATCCCGCAGGGCGACGGAAAGCCGCACTACCTCGTCGTGAACGCGGACGAGTCGGAGCCGGGAACCTGCAAGGACATCCCCCTTCTCTTCGCCAACCCGCACTCCCTCATCGAGGGAATGATCATTGCCTGCTACGCGATCCGGTCGGAGCACGCCTTCATCTACCTGCGCGGCGAGGTCGTGCCGGTCCTGCGGCGCCTGCACGAGGCGGTGCGCGAGGCGTACGAGGCCGGATACCTCGGGGAGGACATCCTCGGGAGCGGACTGAAGCTCGACATCACGGTGCACGCGGGGGCGGGCGCGTACATCTGCGGTGAGGAGACGGCACTCCTCGACTCCCTCGAAGGCCGGCGCGGTCAGCCCCGGCTGCGTCCCCCCTTCCCTGCCGTCGAGGGGCTCTACGCGTGCCCCACTGTCGTCAACAACGTGGAGTCCATCGCCTCGGTTCCCGCGATCCTGAACCGGGGCAAGGACTGGTTCAAGTCGATGGGCACCGAGAAGTCCCCCGGCTTCACCCTGTACTCGCTCTCCGGGCACGTCGCCGGCCCCGGCCAGTACGAGGCCCCGCTCGGCATCACCCTGCGCCAGCTGCTCGACATGAGCGGCGGGATGCGCCCCGGGCACCGGCTGAAGTTCTGGACCCCGGGCGGCTCGTCCACCCCCATGTTCACGGACGAGCACCTGGACGTCCCGCTGGACTACGAGGGCGTCGGCGCGGCCGGCTCCATGCTCGGCACCAAGGCTCTCCAGTGCTTCGACGAGACGACCTGCGTGGTGCGGGCCGTCACCCGCTGGACCGAGTTCTACGCCCACGAGTCCTGCGGCAAGTGCACTCCCTGCCGCGAAGGCACGTACTGGCTGGTCCAGTTGCTCCGCGACATCGAGGCCGGCAAGGGCGTCATGTCCGACCTCGACAAGCTGAACGACATCGCCGACAACATCAACGGCAAGTCGTTCTGCGCCCTCGGAGACGGCGCCGCCAGCCCGATCTTCTCCTCGCTCAAGTACTTCCGCGAGGAGTACGAGCAGCACATCACGGGCAAGGGCTGCCCCTTCGACCCCAAGAAGTCGACCCTCTGGGCTGACACGGAGGTGAACGCATGACCGTCACCACTAATGCTCCGACCGGTGGCGGAGAGGCTGCCGTACCACCCGAGGACCTGGTCTCCCTGACCATCGACGGCATCGAACTGTCGGTGCCCAAGGGGACCCTGGTCATCCGGGCCGCCGAGCAGATCGGCATCGAGATCCCCCGGTTCTGCGACCACCCCCTCCTCGACCCGGTCGGCGCCTGCCGCCAGTGCATCGTCGAGGTCGAGGGCCAGCGCAAGCCGATGGCCTCCTGCACCATCACCTGCACCGACGGCATGGTCGTCAAGACGCAGCTGACCTCCCCGGTCGCCGAGAAGTCCCAGCGCGGGGTGATGGAGCTGCTGCTCATCAACCACCCGCTGGACTGCCCGGTCTGCGACAAGGGCGGCGAGTGCCCGCTGCAGAACCAGGCGATGTCCCACGGGCAGAGCGACTCGCGTTTCGAGGGCAAGAAGCGCACGTACGAGAAGCCGGTCCCGGTCTCCACCCAGGTGCTGCTGGACCGCGAGCGGTGCGTCCTGTGCGCGCGCTGCACCCGCTTCTCCAACCAGGTCGCCGGGGACCCGATGATCGAGCTCCTGGAGCGCGGAGCGCTCCAGCAGGTCGGCATCGGCGAAGGCGACCCCTTCGAGTCGTACTTCTCCGGCAACACCATCCAGATCTGCCCCGTCGGCGCCCTCACCTCGGCCGCCTACCGGTTCCGCTCCCGCCCGTTCGACCTCGTCTCCTCCCCGAGCGTGTGCGAGCACTGCGCGGGCGGCTGCGCGACCCGGACCGACCACCGCCGCGGCAAGGTGCTGCGCCGGATGGCCGCCGAGGACCCCGAGGTCAACGAGGAGTGGATCTGCGACAAGGGCCGCTTCGGGTTCCGCTACGCGCAGCGCCCCGACCGCCTCACCACCCCGCTGGTGCGCGGTACGGACGGGGTCCTCGCCCCGGCCAGCTGGCCCGAGGCCCTGGAGGCCGCGGCCGCCGGGCTCGCCGCCGCGCGCGGCCGGGCCGGGGTGCTGACCGGCGGGCGGCTCACCGTCGAGGACGCCTACGCGTACGCCAAGTTCGCCCGCGTCGTCCTCGACACCAACGACATCGACTTCCGGGCCCGGATCCACAGCGCGGAGGAGGCCGAGTTCCTGGCCGCCACCGTGGCCGGCACCGGCAAGGACCTCGACGGCCGCGGTGTGACGTACGCGAAGCTGGAGGCGGCGCCCGCCGTCCTGCTCGCAGGCATCGAGTCCGAGGAGGAGGCCCCCGGAGTCTTCCTGCGGCTGCGCAAGGCCCACCGCAAGCACAAGCAGCGGACCTTCGCCCTGGCCCCGTTCGCGACCCGCGGCCTGGAGAAGGCGGGCGGCACCCTGCTGGCCGCCGCCCCCGGCACCGAACCCGAGTGGCTCGCCGCCCTGGCCTCCCGGACCGGCCTGGAGGCCGGCGGGGCCGGGGCCGCCGACGCGCTGCGGCAGGCCGGCGCGGTCATCGTCGTCGGGGAGCGCCTGGCCGGCGTGCCCGGCGCGCTGACCGCCGCCGTACGGGCCGCCGCCGCCACCGGAGCGCAGCTCGTGTGGATCCCGCGCCGGGCCGGGGAGCGGGCCGCCGTCGAGGCGGGCGCCCTGCCGTCGCTGCTGCCGGGGGCCCGTCCGGCCACCGACCCGCGGGCCCGCGACGAGGTCGCCACCGCCTGGGGGCTGGACGAACTCCCGCACCGCTACGGCCGCGACACCGGCCAGATCGTCGAAGCAGCCGCCGGGCGCGAGCTCTCCGCCCTGCTGGTCGCGGGCGTCGAGGTCGCCGACCTGCCGGACCCGGCCCGGGCGCTGGTCGCCCTCCAGGAGGCCTTCGTGGTCTCGCTGGAACTGCGGCCCGGCCAGGTCACCGACCACGCGGACGTGGTCTTCCCGGTCGCGGCCGTCGCCGAGAAGGCCGGAGCGTTCATCAACTGGGAGGGCAGGGTCCGGCCGTTCGAGGCCGCCCTGAAGCCCGACCAGATGACCCGCCGGCTCGCCCCCGCCGACGCCCGCGTGCTGCACATGCTGGCCGACGCGGCCGACCGGCCGATCGCGCTGCCCGACGTACACGCCGTACGCCGCGAGCTCGACGCGCTCGGCCCGTGGGCCGGGGAGCGCGCCGCCGAGCACTCCGCGGACACCGCGCCGCTGCCCCGCCCCGGAGCGGGCGAGGCGGTCCTCGCGGGCCACCGGCTCCTGCTCGACCTGGGCCGGCTCCAGGAGGGCGACGACGCCTTGGCCGGCACCCGGCACGAGGCGGCCGCCCGGCTGTCGGCCGCCACGGCCGCCGAGACCGGAGTCAAGGACGGCGACGTCCTCGCGGTGACCGGCCCGGCCGGCTCCGCGGAACTCCCGCTGCGGATCACCGAGATGCCCGACCGGGTGGTCTGGCTCCCGCTGAACTCCACCGGGCACGGCGTCCTCGCCGACACCGGGGCCCACCCGGGCACTCTCGTACGGATCGGTCCGGCGACGCCGGCCGACGGCAGCGGCACCCCTGCGGAGGTGGGCGCGTGAACGCGGTACAGCTCGCGGCCGAGGACCTCTCCCTGTTCGGCAGGGACGTCTGGTGGCTCGTCGTCGTCAAGGCGGTGTTCTGCTTCGCCTTCCTGATGGTGACCGTGCTCTTCTCCATCGTGTGGGAGCGCAAGGTCGTCGCCTGGATGCAGCTGCGCATCGGCCCCAACCGGCACGGCCCCTGGGGCATGCTCCAGTCGCTCGCCGACGGCGTGAAGCTGATGCTCAAGGAAGACCTCATCGTCAAGCGGGCCGACAAGGTGGTGTACGTCCTGGCCCCGATCATCGCGGCGATCCCGGCCTTCATGGCCATCGCGGTGATCCCGTTCGGCCCGGCCGACGACGAGGTCTCGATCTTCGGCCAGCGCACCACGATGCAGCTCACCGACCTGCCGATCGCGATGCTCTACATCCTCGCGGTCGCCTCGGTCGGCATCTACGGCATCGTCCTCGCGGGCTGGTCCTCGGGCTCGACGTACCCGCTGCTCGGCGGCCTGCGCTCCTGCGCGCAGATGATCTCGTACGAGATCGCGATGGGCGCGGCCTTCGCCTCGGTCTTCCTCTACTCCGGGTCGATGTCGACCTCGGCGATCGTGGAGGCGCAGGCGGACCGCTGGTACATCGTGCTGCTGCCGGTCTCGTTCATCATCTACGTCATCACGATGGTCGGCGAGACGAACCGCGCGCCGTTCGACATGCCGGAGTCCGAGGGCGACCTCGTCGGCGGCTTCAACACCGAGTACTCCTCCATCAAGTTCGCGCTGTTCATGCTGGCCGAGTACGTCAACATGGTCACCGTCTCGGCGGTCTCGGTCACCCTCTTCCTCGGCGGCTGGCGGGCCCCGTACCCGATCAGCCACTTCTGGGAGGGCGCGAACCACGGCTGGTGGCCGATGCTCTGGTTCGTCATCAAGGTCCAGCTACTGCTCTTCTTCTTCATCTGGCTGCGCGGCACGCTGCCCCGCGTGCGCTACGACCAGCTGATGAAGCTCGGCTGGAAGGTCCTGATCCCGGTCTCCGTGGTCTGGCTGATGCTGGTCGCGACCGTCCGGGCGCTGCGCAACGAGAGTTACGACTTCTCGGAGATCGTCCTGTACGTCGGCGGCGCGGTCGTCGCGATCCTGCTGCTGTCCTTCGTCGCGGACCTCTTCCGCGACCGGAAGGAGAAGGCGGCCGCCGAGCAGGCCGGCGAGGCCGCCGGGGCCGAGCCGTTCGACCCGCTGGCGGGCGGGTTCCCCGTACCGCCCAAGCCCGGCCAGCACCTGGCACCCGTACCGCGCAGGCGGCCTCGCAGTGAGCGGGAGCTGATTGTCAGTGGCGGGACGAATACTGACAGTGACCGAGAGGAGGGTGCTGAGAATGTCTGACAAGTCTGATGCCGAACAGGGCGAGAAGTGGCAGAACCCGGTGGCCGGCTTCGGCGTGACCTTCAAGGCCATGTTCAAGAAGCGCCTCACCGAGCAGTACCCGGAGCAGCAGAAGACCACCGCTCCGCGCTTCCACGGACGGCACCAGCTGAACCGGCACCCGGACGGCCTGGAGAAGTGCATCGGCTGCGAGCTGTGCGCCTGGGCCTGCCCCGCCGACGCCATCTACGTGGAGGGCGCGGACAACACCGAGGAGGAGCGCTACTCCCCGGGCGAGCGGTACGGGCGGGTCTACCAGATCAACTACGCCCGCTGCATCCTGTGCGGGCTGTGCATCGAGGCCTGCCCGACGCGGGCGCTGACGATGACGAACGAGTTCGAACTGGCCGACTCCAGCCGCGAATCGCTCATCTACACCAAGGAGCAGCTGCTCGCGGGCCTGACCGAGGGCATGGTGGAGTCGCCGCACTCGATCTTCCCGGGCACGGACGAGCAGGACTACTACCGCGGGCTGGTGACGGGGGCGGCTCCGGGGACGGTCCGGCAGGTGGCCGTCTCCAAGGGCGAGACCGCGGCCTCGCCCGATGCCGAGGAGGTGCAGGCATGAGCGCCCTCGCAGCGGCCACCTCGACCTCCACGGGCGAGGCGGTCCAGTTCTGGGTCCTCGGTACCGTCGCCGTCATCGGCGCGCTGTCCACGATCCTGATGAAGAAGGCCGTGCACAGTGCGCTGAGCCTGGCCGGGACGATGATCATTCTGGCGGTCTTCTACCTCGCCAACGGGGCGTACTTTCTGGGCGTGGTCCAGGTCATCGTCTACACCGGCGCGATCATGATGCTCTTCCTCTTCGTGGTCATGCTCGTCGGCGTCACCGCCGCCGACTCGCTGAAGGAGACCCTCAAGGGGCAGCGCTGGATGGCCGTCCTGTGCGGGCTCGGCTTCGGCGTCCTGCTGATCGCGGGCCTCGCCAACGCCAAGCTCACCCACTTCAACGGGCTCGGCCGGATCAACTCCGCCGGAAACGTGGAGGGGCTGGCCGCGCTGATCTTCACCAAGTACGTGTTCGCCTTCGAGATCACCGGCGCGCTGCTGATCACGGCCGCCGTCGGTGCGATGGTCCTCACCCACCGCGAGCGCACCGAGCGGGCCGCCACCCAGCGCGAGCTCGCCGAGCGCCGCGTGCGCGAGGGCGTCCAGCTCCCGCCGCTGCCCGCGCCCGGCGTCTACGCCCGGCACAACGCGGTGGACGTCGCCGGCCTGCTGCCGGACGGCACCCCGTCCGAGCTGACCGTCAACAAGACGCTGCGCGCCCGCGGCCAGATCCGGGACGTGTCCAGCGAGGCGCTGAACGACCTGAAGGCGCTGGAGCAGGCGTCCGCGGAGCGCCTCGGCCGTGAGGAGGCATCGAAGTGAATCCGGTCAACTACCTCTACCTGGCCGCCCTGCTGTTCACCATCGGCGCGGCCGGAGTACTCATCCGGAAGAACGCGATCGTGCTGTTCATGTGCATCGAGCTCATGCTCAACGCCTGCAACCTCGCGTTCGTCGCCTTCTCCCGGATGCACGGCAACCTCGACGGCCAGATCATCGCCTTCTTCACGATGGTCGTCGCCGCCGCGGAGGTCGTGGTGGGCCTCGCGATCATCGTGTCGCTCTTCCGTACCCGCCACTCGGCCTCGGTCGACGACGCCAGCCTGATGAAGCTGTAAGGGGCGCTCACAGTGGAGAATCTGATTGGGCTGCTGATCGCGGCGCCCCTGCTCGGAGCGGCGGTGCTGCTGTGCGGCGGCCGGCGCCTCGACAAGGCCGGCCACTGGCTCGGCACCCTGCTCGCCGCCGCCTCCTTCGGCATCGGCGTGGCCCTGTTCACCGACATGCTCGGACGCGGCGCCGACGACCGGACCCTGTACCAGAAGCTGTACACCTGGATCCCGGTCGAGAGCTTCCAGGCGGACGTCGCCTTCCAGCTGGACCAGCTGTCGATGACGTTCGTCCTGCTGATCACCGGAGTGGGCACGCTCATCCACGTGTACTCGATCGGGTACATGGAGCACGACGAGCGCCGCCGCCGCTTCTTCGGCTACCTGAACCTGTTCCTCGCGGCGATGCTGCTGCTCGTCCTCGCCGACAACTACCTGCTGCTGTACGTCGGGTGGGAGGGCGTGGGCCTCGCCTCGTACCTGCTCATCGGCTTCTGGCAGCACAAGCCCAGCGCGGCGACCGCCGCGAAGAAGGCCTTCCTGGTCAACCGGGTCGGCGACATGGGCCTGTCGATCGCGATCATGCTGCTGTTCACCACCTTCGGGACCTTCACCTTCGGCCCGGTCTTCGCCTCGGTGGGCAACGCCACGGAGGGGAAGCTGACGGCGGTCGCCCTGATGCTGCTGCTCGCCGCGTGCGGCAAGTCGGCCCAGGTGCCGCTCCAGTCCTGGCTCGGTGACGCGATGGAGGGCCCGACCCCGGTCTCGGCCCTGATCCACGCGGCGACGATGGTGACGGCGGGCGTGTACCTCATCACCCGCTCCGGGGCGATCTTCAACGCCGCGCCGGACGCGCAGACCGCGGTCGTCGTGGTCGGCGGGGTCACGCTCCTCTTCGGTGCGATCGTCGGTTGCGCGAAGGACGACATCAAGAAGGCCCTCGCCGGCTCGACGATGTCGCAGATCGGGTACATGATCCTGGCCGCGGGCCTCGGCCCCATCGGCTACGCCTTCGCGATCATGCACCTCGTGACGCACGGCTTCTTCAAGGCCGGCCTCTTCCTCGGCGCGGGTTCCGTGATGCACGGGATGAACGACGAGGTGGACATGCGGCGCTACGGCGGCCTGCGCAAGTTCATGCCGATCACCTTCGTCACCTTCGGCCTCGGCTACCTCGCCATCATCGGCTTCCCGGGCCTGTCGGGCTTCTGGTCCAAGGACAAGATCATCGAGGCGGCGTTCGCGAAGGGCGGCACCGAGGGCTGGATCCTCGGCGCGGTCACCCTGCTGGGCGCGGCCATCACCGCGTTCTACATGACCCGCGTGATGCTGCTGACCTTCTTCGGCGAGAAGCGCTGGCAGCCGGACGCCGAGGGCCACGAGCCGCACCCGCACGAGTCCCCGAAGTCCATGACCCTCCCGATGGTCGTCCTGGCCTTCGGATCGGTCTTCGCCGGTGCCCTCTTCAGCTTCAACGAGTCCTTCGTGAAGTGGCTGGAGCCCGTCACCTCCTTCGAACACGGGAACCCGCCGATCGGAGCCGCCGCCATCACCGCCTCGACGGTGGTGGTCCTGCTCATCGGCGTGGGCCTCGCCTACGTCCAGTACGGCAGGAAGCCCGTCCCGGTCGTCGCCCCGCGCGCCAGCTGGGTCACCCGCGCGGCGCGCAAGGACCTGTACCAGGACGACTTCAACCACGTCGTGCTGGTGCGCGGCGGCGAGCACCTGACCCGCTCGCTCGTGTACGTCGACCACAGCCTGGTCGACGGGGTGGTCAACGGGACGGCCGCCTCGGTCGGCGGGGCCTCGGGCCGGCTGCGCAAGCTGCAGAACGGCTACGCCCGCAGCTACGCGGTCTCGATGTTCGGGGGCACGGCGATCCTCATCGCCGCGACCCTGCTGATGAGGGCGGTGTGAGATGAGTTTCCCGCTTCTGACGGTGACGGCCGTGGTCCCCGCGGTCGGCGCCGTCCTGACGGCGGCCGTCCCGGCCGCCCGCAGGACCGCCGCCAAGTGGCTGGCGCTGCTCTTCTCCCTGGCGACGCTGGCGCTGGCCGTGCTCGTCGCGGTCCGCTTCGAGCCCGGTGGCGCCCGCTACCAGCTCACCGAATCGCATGCCTGGATCCCCGACTTCGGCGTCCGCTACGAACTGGGCGTCGACGGCATCGGGGTGGCGCTGATCGCGCTGACCGCGGTGCTGATCCCGTTCGTGATCGGGGCCGGCTGGCACGACGCCGACCCGCTGGAGGGGGAATCCCCGGCGAGCTCGCGCTGGCGGCCGACGCAGGGCTTCTTCGCCCTGATCCTGCTGGTCGAGGCGATGGTGGTCATCTCCTTCGAGGCCACCGACGTCTTCCTCTTCTACATCTTCTTCGAAGCCATGCTCATCCCGATGTACTTCCTCATCGGCGGCTTCGGGGACCGGGCGCACGCCGGGTCCGATGAGAACGCGGCCGCGCAGCGCTCGTACGCGGCGGTCAAGTTCCTCCTCTACAACCTGGTCGGCGGCCTGATCATGCTGGCCGCGGTCATCGGCCTGTACGTGGTCGCCGGGAGCTTCTCGCTCCAGGAGATCACCGCCGCCCGCGCCGCGGGCACGCTCGACATGGCGACCAACACCGAGCGGCTGCTCTTCCTCGGCTTCTTCTTCGCCTTCGCGGTGAAGGCCCCGCTGTGGCCGCTGCACACCTGGCTGCCGAACGCGATGGGTGAGGCCACCGCCCCGGTCGCCGTCCTGATCACCGCGGTCGTCGACAAGGTCGGCACGTTCGCGATGCTCCGCTTCTGCCTCGGGCTGTTCCCCGACGCCAGCAAGTGGGCCACGCCGGTGATCCTCGTCCTGGCCCTGATCAGCATCGTCTACGGCGCGCTGGTCGCGGTCGGGCAGCGGGACATCAAGCGGCTGGTCGCGTACGCGTCGATCTCCCACTTCGGGTTCATCATCATGGGCATCTTCGCGATGACCTCCCAGGGGCAGTCGGGCGCCACGCTCTACATGGTCAACCACGGGATCTCGACGGCCGCGCTGATGCTGGTGGCCGGCTTCCTGATCTCGCGCCGCGGCTCCCGGCTCATCGCCGACTACGGCGGCGTGCAGAAGGTGGCCCCGGTACTGGCCGGCACCTTCCTGATCGGCGGCCTCGCCACCCTGTCGCTGCCGGGCCTCGCGCCCTTCGTCAGTGAATTCCTGGTCCTGGTCGGCACGTTCGCCCGGTACCCCGTCATCGGCATCATCGCCACCATCGGCATCGTGCTCGCCGCGCTCTACACCCTGGTGCTCTACCAGCGCACGATGACCGGCCCCGTGAAGGAGGAGGTCCGCACCATGCCGGACCTGCGCCTGCGCGAGGTGCTGGTGGTCGCCCCGCTGATCGTGCTGCTGATCGGGCTGGGCGTGTACCCGAAGCCGCTCACCCAGATCGTCAACCCGGCGGTGGAGCACACCATGTCCGACGTACACGAGAAGGACCCGAAGCCACAGGTGGCCGTCGAGGCCAAGAACGGGGAGGCGGCGAAGTGAGCACGATGGCTGCTGCCCAAGGGCTGCTGACACTGGCGGCCGGGGAGCCGGTCGACCGGATCCCGGCCCCGCACATCGAGTACGCGCAGCTCGCGCCCACGCTGATCGTGGTGGGCGCGGCGGTCCTCGGAGTCCTCGTCGAGGCCTTCGTCCCGCGCAAGTCCCGCTACTACGTCCAGGTGTTCCTCGCCGTCGCCGCGCTGGCCTCGGCCTTCGCGGCGGTCGTCGGCCTCGCCGCCGGCGGGTACGGCAGCGACAAGGCGCACATCGCGGCGATGGGCGCCGTGGCCGTGGACGGCCCGGCGCTGTTCCTCCAGGGCATCATCCTGCTGTCCGCGATCGTCGCGGTCTTCACCTTCGCCGAGCGGCGCCTGGACCCGGCCGCCCACGGCAACCGGGTGGACTCCTTCGCCGCGCAGGCGGCGTCCGTACCGGGCAGCGAGAGCGAGAAGGCCGCCGTCAAGGCGGGCTTCACCACCACCGAGGTCTTCCCGCTGGCACTGTTCGCGGTCTCCGGCATGCTGGTCTTCCCGGCCGCCAACGACCTGCTGACGCTGTTCGTGGCCCTGGAGGTCTTCTCCCTCCCGCTGTACCTGCTGTGCGCCGTCGCCCGCCGCCAGCGGCTGATGTCGCAGGAGGCGGCGGTCAAGTACTTCCTGCTCGGCGCCTTCTCCTCGGCCTTCCTCCTCTTCGGCATCGCCCTGGTCTACGGGTACGCGGGCTCGGTCTCGTACGCGGCGATCGCCGACGTGGTCGACGGCACGGTCACCAAGATCGACCCGGCGCTCGCCGACACCATGGGCAACGACGCGCTGCTGCTGATCGGCGGGGCGCTGATCCTGACGGGCCTGCTCTTCAAGGTCGGCGCGGTCCCGTTCCACATGTGGACCCCGGACGTCTACCAGGGCGCCCCGACCCCGGTCACGGGCTTCATGGCGGCGGCGACGAAGGTGGCCGCGTTCGGCGCGCTGCTCCGGCTGCTGTACGTGGTCCTCCCGGGCCTGCGGTGGGACTGGCGGCCGGTGATGTGGGGCGTGGCGATCCTGACGATGCTGGCGGGCGCCGTGATCGCGGTGACCCAGACCGACGTCAAGCGGCTGCTGGCGTACTCCTCGATCGCGCACGCGGGCTTCATCCTGGCCGGTGTGATCGCCACGTCGGCCGAGGGCGTCCAGTCCGTCCTCTTCTACCTGGGCGCGTACTCCTTCGTGACGATCGGCGCGTTCGCGGTGGTCACGCTGGTGCGGGACGCGGGCGGCGAGGCCACGCACCTGTCCAAGTGGGCGGGCCTGGGGCGCCGTTCGCCGCTGACGGCGGCGGTCTTCGCGGTGTTCCTGCTGGCCTTCGCCGGCATCCCGCTGACGTCGGGCTTCTCCGGGAAGTTCGCCGTGTTCAAGGCGGCGGCGGAGGGCGGCGCCGGGGTGCTGGTCGTGGTCGGTGTGATCTCGTCCGCGATCGCCGCGTTCTTCTACATCCGGGTGATCGTCCTGATGTTCTTCAGCGAGCCGAAGGCGGACGGCCCGACGGTGGCCGTCCCCTCGCCGCTGACGATGACGACGATCGCGGTGGGCGTGGCCGTCACCCTGGTCCTGGGCGTGGCCCCGCAGTACTTCCTGGACCTGGCGGGTCAGGCGAGCACGTTCGTCCGCTGACCGGCTTGTCCCTGGGCCCGGCTCCCTTGGGGGAGCCGGGCCCAGCTGCGTTTCCTCACCGGGCGGCCGTGAGGTCGAGGTCGATGCCGCACGGCACCGCAACCTTGAGCCGGTCGCGGAAGATGCCGGTGGCCACGTACGCCTTGGTGGCCGGGTCGAGTTCGTAGACGTAGACCACGGCTCGGCCGTCGTTGTTCTCCAGCCGCCAGAAGTGCGGGATCTCGGCGCGGGCGTACGTGAGCGGCTTGCTGTGCCGGTCGCGCATGACCTCCAGCCCCGGTGGGATCAGCGCCTCGAGGCGGTGGTTGATGAAGCCGACCGTCCGCATGTGGAAGAGGGTCTGTGGACTCCTGAAGACCAGGCTTCCGTCGATCAGTTCGGTGTGCGGCGGCAAGTCGGGGAGAAGGTCGAGGTCGTCTCCCGTCCAGCCGGCCGTAGGGGGGATCGGCCAGCGATATGCCGACTCGAGGTCCTCGGGTTCCATGCGGGGGAGTCTCCCGGGCTCGCCGGAGTATCGCCGGAGATCCTTCCGGGCCCGTCCACACGTGTGAACGGGCCCGGAATGTTGACCCCGTCAGTGGCGACTGGCATATGCGCGGACATCCGCGTCGGGGTCGGAGGCGGCGCCGGCCAGGGCCGTGCGGGCCTCCGGGGCGGTGCGGTGGGCGCGGAGGGAGAGGACGGCGGCCTTGCGGACGTCCGCGTTGTCGTCCTTCAGGGCCGCGGCGAGGGCGGCGACGGCCGTGGCGGGGTCGGCCGCCGAGAGGGCGGTGGCCGCGCCCGCGCGGACCTGCCAGGCCGGGTCGGCCAGGGCCGCGACGGCCGTCGCGGCGTACGGCCCGCGGCAGCCCGTGGCGGCCAGCGCCGCCAGGGCCGCGGCCCGGACCAGCGGGTCCGGGTCCGCGAGGAGGGGGTCCAGTGGGGCGGGGGCGGGGGCGTGCACCGCCGCGAGCCCCTTGGCCACCGCGACCCGGACCTCCCGGGCCGGGTCCGCCGCGGCCCGCGCGAGGGCCGCGACGGCGTCCACCGAGACCAGCGCCCGTACGGCGTGGATACGGACCTCCGGGTCGGGGTCCGCCAGGGACTCCGCGTACAGGCCGGCGCCGCCGAGCCGCAGCGCGCGCAGGGCCTCCAGGGCGGCGGCGCGCACCACCGGGTCCGGTACGGGGAGCGCCGCGCGCAGGGCGGCCCCGAGCTCCGGGTCCCCGGGCAGCACCTCCAGCAGCTCCCGCAGCGCGGCCGCGGCGGCGGCCCGTACCGCGGGATCGGCGTCGCCGAGACGGGCCGCCAGCTCCGGGCCCGCGCCCGCCGGAACGGTTTCGCCGATCGCCGTCACCGCGGCGGCCCGTACGGCCGGATCGGGGTCGGTGAGGTACGGGCGCAGGACCGCCAGGTCCGGGGACTCCTCGGCCAGGGCCAGGAGTTCGAGGATCCGGGGCGAGGCGCCGCCGGCCTCCCCGGCCCCGACCCCGGAACCGGCGCTGGCCCCGCCCCCGGGGCTGGCCCCGTCTCCGGCACCGGCAGGGGAGGCCTCGGAGGGCGCCGCGGGTTCCGGACCCCGGCCCGGGACCGGAGCGCTCGCGCGCGGCCCCGCCGTCGCCACGCCGACCAGTTCGACCTCGCCCAGGTGGCGGGACGGGCCGCCCGGCGGGGCGAATTCGGGAACGGGGACCACGTACGGCTCCACCGGGCGGGCCGTGAACTCCATCGCCCCCGAAGCCGACTTGCGCAGGTCCAGGTGGTGCAGCCAGGCCGGGTCGGCGCGCTCCGGGTGGTCGAGCCGCTCGTGGTACAGGCCCCAGCGGGATTCGGTCCGCGCCAGCGAGGCCCGCGCCGCCATCTCCGCGCAGTCCCGGATGAACGACACCTCCGCGCACCGCATGAGCTCGTGCGCCGTCCGCGCCCCCATCTCCTCGATCTCGCGGCCCATCCGGGTGAAGGCCTCCACGGCCAGCGACAGCTTCGCGCCCGTCTTCGGCGGGGCCACGTAGTCGTTGACGAACCGTCGCAGCTTGTACTCCACCTGCGGCTGCGGCGGCCCGTCCGGCCGGCGCAGCGGCCGGTAGACCAGCTCGTGCGCCGCCGCCACCTGCTCCGCCGGGAGCGGGCCCTCGTACGCGGTGTACTGCGCCGCGTCCTCGCCGGCCAGGTCGCCGAAGACGAACGCCCCGATCATGTAGTTGTGCGGTACGGAGGCCAGGTCGCCGGCCGCGTACAGCCGCGGGACGGTGGTGCGCGCGTGGTCGTCGACGCGCACGCCCGACGCCGAGTGGCCCCCGCACAGTCCGATCTCCGAGATGTGCATCTCGATGTCGTGCGTGCGGTAGTCGTGGCCTCGGCCCTCGTGGAAGGTGCCGCGGGTCGGCCGCTCGGTGGTGTGCAGGATCGATTCGAGGGCGGAGACCGACTCCTCCGGGAGGTGGCTGAGCTTCAGGTACACCGGCCCCCGGTCCGAGGCGAGTTCGGCCGCGAACTCCGACATCATCTGCCCCGACCAGTAGTCGGAGTCGACGAACCGCTCCCCGTGCCGGTTGACCTGGTAGCCGCCGAAGGGGTTCGCGACGTACGCGCACGCCGGTCCGTTGTAGTCCTTGATCAGCGGGTTGATCTGGAAGCACTCGATCCCGGTGAGGGCCGCGCCCGCGTGGTAGGCCATGGCGTAGCCGTCACCGGCGTTGGTGGGGTTCTCGTACGTCCCGTACAGGTACCCGGAGGCGGGGAGTCCGAGCCGGCCGCAGGGGCCGGTCGCGAGGATCACGGCGCCGGCGCGGACCGTCACGAAGGCGCCGGTACGGGTGTTGAACGCGGCGGCGCCGACGGCCCGGCCGTCCTCGGGCGAGGTGAGGACCCGTACCGGCATCACCCGGTTCTCGATCCGGATCCGCTCGCGCATCTCGCGGCGGCGCAGCTGCCGGTAGAGGACCTTCTTGACGTCCTTGCCCTCCGGCATGGGCAGCACGTACGAGCCGGAGCGGTGGACGCGGCGGACCGCGTACTCGCCGTGCTCGTCCTTCTCGAACTTCACGCCGTACGACTCCAGGCGCTGCACCATCGCGAAGCCGCGCCTGGCGGTCTGGCGGACCGTGGACTGGTCGACGACGCCGTCGTTGGCGCGGGTGATCTCGGCGACGTAGTCGTCGGGCTCGGCGCGGCCGGGGACGACCGCGTTGTTGACCCCGTCCATGCCCATCGCGAGGGCGCCGGAGTGGCGTACGTGCGCCTTCTCCAGCAGCAGGACCCGCGCGCCGCGGCCGGCGGCGGTCAGGGCCGCCATGGTGCCGGCGGTGCCGCCGCCGATGACGAGGACGTCGCAGGAGAGTTCCTCGGCGTCGGCGAGTGCGGGGATGTCCATGGTGGGGGTTGCCCTTCGGGGGTCGGTCAGAGGTCAGAGGCCAGCGGCCAGCGGCCAGCGGCCAGCGGCCAGCGGCCAGCGGCCAGCGGCCGGAGGTCAGAGTTCAGAGGGAGGAGAGGATCTGGGCACGGAGGGCGGAGTGATCGGCGGTCCGGTCGCGCGGGGCCGGTACGTCGAGCACGGTGCCGGTGGCGAGGAGCGCGACGCGGTCCGCGACGAACAGGGCCTCGTCCACGTCGTGGGTGACGAAGACGACGGTCGCGCCGGTGCCGGCGAGGACGTCGACCAGGAGGTCCTGCATCCCGGCGCGGGTCTGGGCGTCGAGCGCGCCGAAGGGCTCGTCCATGAGGACGGCGCGGGGGCGGGCGGCGAGGGCGCGGGCGAGCTGGACGCGCTGGCGCTGGCCGCCGGAGAGCTGGTGGGGAAGCTTGAGGGCGTGGTCGGCGAGTCCGACGCGCGCCAGCCAGTCCTCGGCGCTCCGGCGCCGCTCGGCGCGGGGCACGCGGCGGATGAGGAGGGGGAGTTCGACGTTGGCCCGTACGGTGCGCCAGGGGAGGAGGGCGTCGTCCTGGAACACGAGCGCGCGGTCGGCGTCGGGGCGGGTGATCGGGGTTCCGTCCTGCGTGACGGTGCCGGCGAGCGGGGGCAGGAGCCCGGCGAGGGTGCGGAGCAGGGTGGACTTCCCGCACCCGGAGGGCCCGACGACGGCCAGCACCTCGCCGGGCCGGATGCCGAGGTCGAGCCGGTCCAGGACGGCCGGGCCCCCGGCCCGGCCGAGCCGGACGGCCTGGAGGCGGAGGGCGGCGCCGGGCGGTGCGGAAGCCGCGGTGGCGGGGACGCGGGTGGTGGGTGGGGCCGCATGTGCGGACATCGGGGGACCTCCTGTGCGTAGTCGAATGCCGGCCGCCAGGCACGCGGGCTTACGGAACGGCCGGCTCCGAGGCCGGCCGGCGGGGGCTCGGGTTCGGGCTCGGGTTCGGCCTCGGGTTCGGGCTCGGGTTCGGGCTCGGGTTCGGGGCGGAGCCTGCGGCGCGGGTCGGGAGCCAGCGGGTCAGGAGCCGTCCCAGCCGCTCCACCGCCGTCGACGTCAGCCAGCCCAGGGCGCCGATCGTGGCCATGCCGACGAAGACCCCCGGGTAGTCCACCACCGTGTAGTCCTGCCAGGTGCGGTAGCCGACGCCGTACTCACCCGAGATCATCTCCGCCGAGATCACGCAGATCCACGACACCCCGATCCCGACCGACAAGCCCCCGAAGACGCCGGGGAGGGAGCCCGGCAGGACCACCGACAGCAGTACGCGCCCCCGCCTCGCCCCCATCGTGAGGGCTGCCTCCTCCCAGACCGGCGACAGCGCCGCCACCGCGTGGCGGGTGGAGACCAGCACCGGGAAGAACGCCGCCGCGCACGTGATGAACACGATCCCCTGCTCGTTCGAGGGGAAGAGCAGGATCGCCACCGGGACCAGCGCGATGGCCGGGATCGGGCGCACGACCTCCAGGACCGGGCCGAGCACGTCCGCCGCCACCCGCGAGCGGGCGATCGCCGTGCCCACCACCACCCCCAGGGCAGCCGCCAGCGCGAAGCCCGACACGATCCTGCGCAGGCTGGAGAAGACGTCCTCCCAGTACGGAGCCGCCGACGCCCGCTCCGCCAGCTTCGACGCCACCTCCGTCACCGTCGGGAACTGCCCGAAGCGGAGCCAGAATTCGACATCCAGCGAAGTCAGCAGCTGCCACGCCACCAGGGCCGCCCCGAGCGAAGCCAGCCGCAGCAGCCTGCGCCCCGGAGTCACGACGCGATGCCTTCGGCTTCGGCGAAGCCCACGATCCGCGCCCCGGACCCCCCGTGCCGGTCGACGTACGACTTCGCGCCCGCCGGCGTGACGAACGCCCGCAGCTCGGCGCCCTCCGCCACCCACACCGCCTTGTCGGCGAACCACGGGGTCCCGGTCACCGCGTCCGGCACGTACGCCGCCCGGACCGCCGCCGCGCCCGCGCCCTTCAGGGCCTTCAGCAGGGCCGCCGGGGTGTCGAACGTCCGCGTCGCCGGCTCGTTCCTCAGCCACAGCTCGGGGCGGGCGGGCGCCGCCGCCGGGTAGCCGGCCTGCGGCACGGCCCGCTTCAGCGGCGCCGGGTCCACGAACGCGTCCACGTCCACGTCCCCGACCAGCTTCGCGTCCTTGAGGACCGGTACGTCCTCCTTCAGCGCAGCCAGCAGCTCCGGCCGCAGCGCCGGGTCGAAGGTCGCGATCCCGTTCGCGCCGTTGTACAGGTACACGACCTCCGGCGGCAGCCCGGTCTCCTTCGCCACCGACTCCGCCGCCGCGACCGGCCGCGTCCGCAGGTACTCCGTCGCCTTGTGCTGCGCCCGCAGGAAGTCGTCCAGCACGCCGGCCCGCTGCGCCGCGAACTTCTGCCGCACCGTGACCCCGTGGAACGTCGGCAGGTTCAGCTCGGCGCCGTCGTACAGGGCCTTGGCCTTCCCCTCGTACGCGAGCTGCCCGGGCCAGGCCACGAACTGCGACAGCGCGTCCGCGCTGCCCGCCTGGAGGGCCGAAGCCCCCACGCTGGGCTGCTGGTTGAGCTTCTGGATGCCGCTCGCGGGATCGATCCCGGCGCGCTGGAGGGCCCGTACGAGGGTCCCGTCGGCGGCCGAGCCGACCGAGGTCGACACCTTCTTGCCGCGCAGATCGGCCAGCGAGGCGTACGTCGCGCCGGGCGCGGTGACGATGGTGTTGAGGCCGCCGCGCAGGTTGTAGCCGGTCACGGAGACGAGCCGGGTGGGCTGCCCCAGCTCCTTGCCGCGCGCCGCGTTGATCAGCAGCGGGAAGTCGCCCATCGAGCCGATGTCGATCTTCCCGGCGGTCATCTGGGCGGTGATGGGCGCGCCCGTGGCGTAGTCCTGCCAGTCCACCTTGTACGTGACGCCGTCCCGCCCGCCGCGCTCCGCGAGCTCCTGCTCGAAGTAGCCGAGGGAGCGCAACAGGGTGCCGGCGGTCACGGTGTTGATGGTCTTGGACTGGTAGCCGACGGTCACCGTCACGGTCTTGGGGCCGTCCGCCCCGGACGCGCCCCCGCCGCACCCGCCGGTCAGCGGAACGAGGAGCGCGGAGAGGGCGAGGGCGAGGGCGAAGGACGGTCTCGGACTGCGCATCGGAACAGGGCCTTTCACCGGGGTCACCGGAGCAGGTAGGGCATGTTGACGGTCACCGCGCCCGTGGGGCAGCGGGCGGCGCACGGGCCGCAGTACCAGCACTCGTCGACGTGCATGTACGCCTTGCCGTTGTCCTCGCGGATCGCGAGCGAGTCGAGCGGGCACATGTCGACGCAGAGGGTGCAGCCGTCGATGCACAGGGACTCGTCGATGGTCACGGGCACGTCGCCGCGCTGGGGGACCACAGGCATGGCTGTCTCCAGGAAGGTGGGTACGCAGGGGGTCAGAGGGAGCGGTGCAGCAGGCCGCTCATGGTGATCCGGTCGCCGCGGAAGCGGATGAACTCCAGGTCCACGGGCCGGCCGTCGCCCAGATGGGTGAGCCGCTCCAGCATCAGCACGGCGGCCCCGCGCGGGGCCTGCAGTACGGCGGCGGAGTGCGCGTCGGCGTTGACGGCCTCCAGGGTGATCTCGGCGTGGCCGAGGGGCTGCCCGGTCAGGGACTCCAGCAGCCGGAAGACGTCGGTGTTCTCCAGGTCGCAGCCGAGCAGTTCGGCGCCGATGTCGAGGGGGATGTACGTGAGGTCGAGGGAGAGCGGCAGCCCGTTCAGCCGCCGCAGCCGCTCGATGTAGAGCACGTCGGCGTTCTCGGGGAGCCCCAGCCGGCCGGCGACGGGGGCGGGGGCGCGCACCGGGCCGACCGTGCGGACCTCGTTGGTCACCCGGCCGTGCTCGTGCAGGGTCTCGGCCAGGCCCTGGAGGCGGTCGAGGCCGTGCGGGTACTTCTCGCAGACGACGACGGTCCCGACCCCCGGCCGGCGTTCGACGAGCCGCTCGCCGCGCAGCAGGTCGAGGGCCTGGCGGACGGTGTTGCGGCCGGCTCCGTACTCGGCGGCGAGGACGTCCTCCAGCGGGAGGACCCCGCCGGGGTAGCCGCCGGCCAGGATCTGGTGGCGCAGCAGGTCGGCGAGCTGTCGCGCCTGGTCCGCGCGCAGTCGCCGCCGGCGCGCGGCGGCGACCGGGACGGTGTGCTCACGGGTGCGTTCGGCTGGCATGGCACGGAACATACCGACGGGCCCCGGCCGGTGGTGTTGCCGCAGTGTTGCGCCACCGCCGGGGCTCAGCAGCAGGGCTGTGACCTGCTACGACGCCGGGGTGGCGGAAAGTTCCGCCACCCCGGTGGTGTCCCTCGTCCCGAGGGGCGGACTAGCGGGATCCCACAATGCGGCCGGTGACCTCGCCGAGGCCGACGCGGGTGCCGCCCGGGCCCGGAGCCCAGGCGGTGAGGGTGACGGTGTCGCCGTCCTCGAGGAAGGTGCGCTTGCCGTCGGCGAGCTCGATGGCGTCGCGGCCGTTCCACGTCAGCTCCAGCAGCGAGCCGCGCTGGCCGACCTCGGGGCCGCTGACCGTGCCCGAGCCGTAGACGTCGCCGGTGCGCAGGGAGGCGCCGTTGACCGTCATGTGCGCGAGCTGCTGGGCGGCGGTCCAGTACATCGTCGCGAACGGCGGCTGCGCGACCTCCTGCCCGTTGATGGAGACGGTGATGCGCAGGTCGAAGCCGCCGGGCCGGTCGGCTTCGGCGTCGTCGAGGTACGGCAGCAGCGGGAAGTCGCGGGCGGGCGGGGCGACCCGGGCCGCCTCCAGGGCCTCCAGCGGGGTGACCCAGGCGGAGACGGAGGTGGCGAAGGACTTGCCGAGGAAGGGGCCGAGCGGCACGTACTCCCAGGCCTGGATGTCGCGCGCCGACCAGTCGTTGAGCAGGAACAGCCCGAAGACGTGGTCCTCGAAGTCGGCCAGCGGCACCGGGCGGCCCTGCTCGGACGGGGTGCCGACGACGAAGCCGACCTCCGCCTCGATGTCGAGCTTGACGGACGGGCCGAAGACGGGCGCCGCGTCGGCCGGGGCCTTGCGCTGCCCGGAGGGGCGTACGACGTCCGTCCCCGAGACCACGATCGTGCCCGACCGGCCGTGGTAACCGATCGGCAGGTGCTTCCAGTTGGGGGTCAGCGCCTCGCCGTCCGGGCGGAAGATGTGGCCCACGTTGGTGGCGTGGTGCTCGCTCGCGTAGAAGTCGACGTAGTCGGCGACCTCGTACGGCAGGTGCAGGGTGACGGCGTCGAGCGGGAGGAGGTGCGGCTCGACGGTCTCGCGGTGGCCGGGGTCGGTCACCCACGCGGTCAGCGCGCGGCGCACGTCGCGCCAGGCGGTGCGGCCGGCGGCGAGGAGCGGGTTGAGCGAGGACTGCCCGAGCAGCGCGGCGTACGGGGAGCCGAGCGCGGCCGCGGCCGCCCCCGCGTCGAGCACGTGTCCGCCGATGCGCACGCCGATGCGACGGCGGCCGGGCTCCGCGGAGGTGGGTCCGGGGGTGGAGAAGACGCCGTACGGGAGGTTGTGCGGCCCGAACGGGTCGCCCTCGGGGACATCGAGGGGGCTCTGCTGGGGCATGGGGTACTGCCTCGCTTTCGATGCGGTCCGGGGGTGTCCCGGGGGCTGGTTGATACGTTACGTGGCCAGTGGGGCCGGTGGGAGGCCGGATTCGGGCTCTATTTGTAGGACTTGTCCAAAGGGGTCCGTATCCTTGCGCCGTGACTTCCGCCCCGCCTTCGGCCCTCCCGTTCGCCTTGATCGCCACTGACCTGGACGGAACCCTGCTGCGCGCCGGAGACACCGTCTCCGCCCGCTCGTACGCGGCGCTCGCGACGGCGCGCGCCGCGGGTGCCCAGCACATCATCGTCACCGGACGCCCCGTTCCGCAGGTCCGCCATGTACTCGACGACCTTGGGTACACGGGGCTCGCGGTGTGCGGGCAGGGCGCGCAGGTGTACGACACGGCGGCCGCGCGCCTGTTGCACTCCGTCGCGCTGGACCGGGAGCTGGCCGAGGTGGCGCTCGGGAAGATCGAGGCGGAGATCGGCGAGGTGTACGCGGCGGTCAACCAGGAGGGGGTGGACGCCGAGATGCTGATAGGGCCGGGCTACCGGATGTGGCACCCGCACCTGCCGACGGTCCGGGTGCCCGGGCGCGGCGACCTGTGGGCCGCACCGATCAACAAGGTGCTGCTCCAGCACCCGGAGCTGGACGACGACGAGCTGACGCGGGTCGCGCGTGCGGTGGTCGGGGACCTGGTGAACGTGACCATGGCGGGGGAGCACACGGTGGAGCTCCAGCCGCCGGGCGTCAGCAAGGGGAGCGGACTGGCGCTGGCGGCGGAGGCGCTGGGGGTCGGCCCGTCGTCGACGATCGCCTTCGGCGACATGCCGAACGACATCCCGATGTTCGCGTGGGCGGCGCACGGCGTGGCCATGGCCAACGCCCACCGCGAACTGATCGCCGTGGCCGACGAACTGACCCTCTCCAACGAACAGGGCCTCTTCCCGGTCTGAGTCCGCCCCCGCCGGCACCCCGGCACCCCGGCCCTCGGCCCCGGCGGCACCCCGGCCCCGCCGGCACCCCGGCCCGCCGGCACCCCGGCCCCGCCTGTCGGACCGCCCCCGCCCGCCGGCCTCCCGGCCCGGGCAGCCGGCGTCACCCCGCCGCGCGGGGCAGCCGCCGCTCCCACGTCCGGTGGAAGACGACCTCCTCCCCCTCCCGGCACACCACCTCGTTCGAGGTCACGAACCCACCCTCGTCGCACGAGATCTCCGACCGGGTCTCGATACGGGCGTCCCACCCCAACTCGGGCCGGTGCAACCGGATCCGCCACTCGGAGCGGGTCCGGGCCGACAGCGGATCCGCCGAGTCGATCTCGTAGACCTCCTCCGCGTCCTCCGCGTACTCCAGCCCGTCCGGATACACCCGCGTCCCCCCGTACCGCGGGTCCACCTCCAGCCGCCACCGCCCGCGCGCCACGTCCCGTACGACCAGCCGCTCCGGCCGCGGCTCGTCCAGCGTGGCCGGATACGACACCCCCAGCGGCTCCGCCTGCTCCGGCGGCTCGAAGACGATCTCCGGGCCGGAGGCGTCCGCTCCCGCGGCCCGGACCGGCAGGACCACCGAACTCCCCGCCGGATCCAGCGTCCACCCCGCCTGCGACCCGGCCCGCGGCCAGATCCACGGCCAGTACGCGGAGGACAGCGCGAGCCGGATCCGGTGGCCCGCGGCGAACCGGTGCCCGATGCCGTTCAGCTCGAAGACGACGTCCTCGTACGCGCCCACCGGCCACGGCACCGCCTTGTCCCGGCCCAGCCGGGCCGAGAGGTTCAGCGCGCCCCGCGTCACCAGCGTCGAGGACCCGTCGGGCGCCACGTCGCACAGCCGCGCCACCACCTGCCCGTACGGGACGTCCATCCGCAGCCGGGCCGTCACCTGCGCGCGGCCCAGGACCTCCACCGGCTCGCGCCCCACCGGGAACTCGAAGCAGGCCGACTTCGCGTCCTCCTCGCGCTGGTCCGGCGGCAGGTCCGCGTCGTTGCCGAACGGGAAGAACCGCCCCGCGTCCAGCCCCGTGTGCTGCGGGGAGGCCACGGCCACCGGCGCGCCCTGGAGCGCGTACGTGACCGGGGTGACGGCGGGGGAGGGCCACTCGGCGTCCCCGACCCAGCGCCCCGGCAGCACCTCGTACGTGGTCGCCGGAGGGTGGGACTCCGAGATCCAGGACCGCAGCAGCGGCTCCTCCATCACCCCGTTCTCCGCGCCCTTCAGCCAGTGGTCCCACCACCGCAGGGTCTCCTGGAGGAACCCGATCGCCGGCCCGGGCGGCAGCCCCCGGTCCGGGTACTGGTGCGACCACGGGCCGATCAGCCCCCGCACCCGGTCGGCGGGCAGGTGCGAGACCAGCCGCAGCACCGTGTCCCGGTACGGGTCGTGCCAGCCGCCGACCGCCAGCACGGCCGCACCGATCGCCGGGTAGTCCTCGCAGACGCTGCCGTGGCGCCAGTAGCCGTCCCGCGTCTGGTGCGCCAGCCACGTGTTGATCAGGGGTTCGACGGATTCCAGCCGCGCGAGCCACTGCTCCCGCCAGCCGTCGCCGACGAACAGCGGGTCCGGCGGCCGCGCCGCGAAGGCCAGCATGGTCGCCGCCCACGCGTGCATGTCCACGGCCAGCACCGAGCCGCCCATGTAGTGGACGTCGTTGTCGTACCGGTCGTCCGTCGAGCAGACCGTGACGACCGCCTTGAGCGCCTCGGGGGCCTGCGCCGCGATCTGGAGGGAGTTGAACCCGCCCCACGAGATCCCGAACATCCCCACCGACCCCGTGCACCACGGCTGCGCCGCCAGCCACTCCACCACCGCCGTCCCGTCGGCCAGTTCCCGCGCGTCGTACTCGTCGCCCGGGTTCCCGCCGCTGCAGCCGTGTCCCCGTACGTCCACCCGGACGGAGGCGTAGCCGTGGCCCGCGTACCAGGGGTGGCGCTGCCAGTCGCGGGGCGCGGTCCAGTCGGTCAGCCGGTACGGCAGGTACTCCAGCAGCGCCGGGACCGGCTCGTCGGTCAGCGGGCGCCAGATCCGGGCGTACAGCTCCACCCCTCCCCCAGAGCCTTCGGCCTGGGAGGTGCCCCCAGGCATCGGGATCCGGACATCCTCGTGCGTCGTCTCGTACGGGAAATCGGTACGGATGATCATGCGGGAACCACCTCGTTCGCCTCAGTGGACGGGGTGCATCGTGCGCCGCAGCCACGGCGCCAGCGCGATCACGGCCAGGCCCGCCACCACCGCGATCGCGCCGTTGACGCCGAAGTACGCGGGAGTGGACACCTGGCCGTACAGCTTGACCACCTGCGCCTGGATGCCGTTGGCCAGGGCCAGCGAGAGGAACCAGAGCGCCATGGTCTGGCTGGAGAAGGCCTTCGGGGCGAGCTTCGTGGTGGCCGACATGCCGGAGGTCTCCAGCAGGACGTCGCCGAGCCCGAGCAGCAGGTACGAGCCGACGATCCACCATGCGGCCATCTGGTACGCCTCCCCGCCGTGCCCCGAGGTGGGGATCACCATCAGCAGGAAGGACAGGCCGCCCAGGATCACCCCGATGGCGATCTTGTTGGAGGCGTGCGGCTGGCGGCGGCCCATCCGGACCCACAGCGCGGCCACGACCGGGGCGAGCGCCACCTCGAACGCGCCGAGCGCGGAGGCGTACCAGCTCGCGGGGAAGTGGAAGCCCAGGATCTCGGTCCGGGCGTTCGTCGAGGCGAGCAGCATCATCGTCGAGTACGCCTGGAAGAGGATGAAGTTGAAGGCGACCGAGGCCAGGAAGAGCACCACGTACGGGCGCAGCCGCCCGCGCTCCTCGCGCGTCACCCGCGGGCTGCGGAACATGACCGCGAAGTAGACGGCGGGCGCGATCACCGAGACGAGCGTGAGCAGGTCGACGAAGCGGCCCATGGTCAGCCATCCGAGGGCCGCCATAAGGGTGGCGAGCGCGCCCGCGGCGAGGAGTCCGGCGACGATCCGGCGCACGGCGCGGCGCATCGCGTCGGGGGCGAGGGGGTACTCGGCCGAGTGCTTTCGCCCGGCCAGATGGCGGCGGCCGAGGACGTACTGGACCAGGCCCGCGGTCATGCCGACGGCGGCGGCGGAGAAGCCCCAGTGCCAGCCCTGGTGCTCGCCGAGCCAGCCGGTGACCAGGGGTCCGGCGAAGGCGCCGATGTTGATGGCCATGTAGTAGAGGGCGAATCCGGCGTCGCGCCGGTCGTCGTCCGTCCGGTACAGCTTGCCGACCATGCTGGCCACGTTGGGCTTGAGCAGGCCGGTGCCCGCGCTGATCAGGCCGAGGCCCGTCCAGGTCATGGCGGCCGTCGGCACCGCCATGGCGTAGTGGCCGCAGGCGATCAGGATGCCGCCCCAGAGCACGGCCCGGTACGAACCGAGGATCCGGTCGGCGAGCCACCCGCCGGCGACGGAGACGAGGTAGACCATGGTCCCGTAGGCCGCCGCGACGGAGGCCGCGGTGCCCGGGTTCATCCCCAGGCCGCCGTCGGCCACCGCGTCCGCGAAGTAGAGGACGAGGATGGCCTGCATGCCGAGGAACGAGAAGCGCTCCCAGACCTCCAGTCCGGACAGCGTGGCGAGGCCCCGGGGGTGCCCGAGGAAGGCGTGGTCGTCGGCGGGCGGCGGCTGGTCCGCCTCCGGGTCGACCGGTTCCGCCGGTTCCTCTATTGCGGTGGTAGTTCTGGACAAAACGCATTCTCCGGTTGTTTCGGCTCCTCACGAACATACCGGTGCGCATCGGGCAGTGCGCGGGTGGCGACATGGCGGCCGCTCTCGGTGATCGAAAACAGACCGGATACGCTGGCTTGAGTGATGGCAGCGACACATCGACAATCCAGGTGATCGTCACCGTGATCGTCAGCAGACAGGAGTACCCCTCGTGACCGTCGTCGGGCCGTTCGGACTGAGCGTGCGGGACCAGGCTCTTGAGACCGATGTCCAGGCCGGACTGGCCGCCGTCGAGGCGGGTCTGCTGGAGGCCACCAAGAGCGAAGTCCCCTTCATCACCGATGCCGCACAGCATCTGCTGCGCGCCGGGGGCAAGCGGTTCCGGCCGCTGCTGGTGATGCTCGCCTCCCGATTCGGCGACCCCTACGCGCCCGGCATCGTGCCCGCCGCGGTGGTCGTCGAGCTCACCCATCTGGCGACCCTCTACCACGACGACATCATGGACGAGGCGGACGAGCGCCGCGGTGTGGCCAGCGCCAACGCCCGCTGGGGCAACTCCGTGGCCGTCCTGACGGGTGACTTCCTGTTCGCCCGCGCCTCGCACATCCTGGCGGACCTCGGGCCGGAGGCCGTACGCATCCAGGCCGAGGCCTTCGAGCGGCTGGTCACCGGCCAGATCCTGGAGACGGCCGGCCCGCGCGACGGCCGCGACCCGGTCGCCCACTACCTCGACGTCATGGCCGGCAAGACCGGCTCGCTGATCGCGGTCTCCGGCCGGTTCGGCGCGCTGATGTCCGGCGCCGACGAGTCGGTCGTCGACATCCTGACCCAGTACGGGGAGCGGCTCGGCATCGCCTTCCAGCTCGCCGACGACGTCCTGGACATCGCCTCCGACTCGCACGAATCCGGCAAGACCCCGGGGACGGACCTGCGCGAGGGCATCCCCACACTGCCCGTGCTGCGGCTGCGCGAGATGGCGGCCCGGGGCGGCGACCCCGAGGACCTGGAGCTTGTGGGCCTCCTCGACGGGGACCTGACCGACGACGCCCTGCACGCCGAGGTGCTCGCCCGGCTGCGGGTGCACCCCGCGCTGGAGCAGGCCCGCCGCGACACCATCCGGTACGCGCAGGAGGCGCGGGCCACGCTGGCGCCGCTGCCGGAGGGCTTCGCGAAGTCGGCGCTGGAAGAGCTGTGCGACGCGGTGGTGCACCGCGCCGGCTAGGACAAGCCGTTCGGCGCAGGCGGGGCCCGGCATCCCTTACGGGTAGGGGATGCCGGGCCCTCGTCGTGTCATCCCTGCGGCGTACGCCGAGTTGGCCCCGGGGAGTGACGCCCCGACCCCTCCCGCTTTGGTCAGATGGAGACACACCAGAACGGGTGACACAGAGGTAGGGCAGACATGGCAACGAACGCAAAGACCCGCAAGGCCGCCCGGTACGCCGTACCGGTAGCGGTGGCGGGTGTGGCCGCCGCGACCGTGGCGATGGTCCCGGCCTTCGCGAACTCCGGCGGCCCCGACCTGCCGAAGATGACCGCGCAGCAGCTCATCGAGAAGGTCGCCGCCTCCGACGTGCAGCAGCTGTCCGGGAGCGCGAAGATCAGCACCGACCTGGGTCTGCCGACCCTGGCGAGCGGCCTCCTCGGCGGCGGGGGCATCGCGGGCGGCTCGGCCAACCCCGAGGACAAGATCGCGCAGCTGGCGAACGGCTCGCACACGCTGCGCGTCGCGGCCGACGGGCCGGACCGCCAGAAGCTGACGTTCGTGGACGGCAAGGACGAGTACAGCCTCATCCACAACGGCGCCGACGTCTGGGGGTACGACAGCAAGGCCAACGAGGTCTGGCACGAGAAGAACCCCGATGCGGCGGCCGGCAAGGACCAGAAGAAGACGGCCGAGCGGCTCGGCGGCGCCTCGCCCCAGCAGCTGGCCCAGGACGTGCTGAAGGCCGCCGGCCCGACCACGGACGTCAGCGTGGGCGAGACCGCGCAGGTGGCCGGCCGGGACGCCTACCAGCTGGTGCTGAAGCCGAAGCAGAGCGGATCCACGGTCGGCTCGGTCAAGATCGCGGTGGACGCCAAGAACGGCGTGCCGCTGCGGGTGCAGCTGCTCGCGGCCGAGGGCGGCAAGCCGATCGTCGACGCCGGGTTCACCAAGGTGGACTTCGCCAAGCCGTCCGCCGACACGTTCGCGTTCACCGCGCCCAAGGGCGCCAAGGTGACCGAGGGCGCCGACGGGGCGGGCAAGGACGGCCGTGGCCACGGCAAGGAGTTCAAGGGCCTGGACTCCTTCCCCGGCCTGGGCGCCCTGACCGGCGGCATGGGCGGCGCGGGCGGCAAGGGCGGCGAGACGAAGGTGCTCGGCGAGGGCTGGGCGACCATTGCCCGCATGGACACGGGTGCAGGCAAGAGCCTGAAGGAGATCGAGAACGGCAAGGACACTCCGAAGGAGGCCAAGCAGTTCCTCGACTCCCTCGGCGGCAAGGTCACCGGCAAGTTCGGCGAGGGCCGGGTCTTCAAGACCCGCCTGGTCAACGCCCTGATCACGGACGACGGCAAGGTCTACGTCGGCGCGGTCACCAAGGACGCGCTGGTGAAGGCGGCCGACGCCAACAAGTAGTGCCGTACGGCGGGTAGGACTGTCCGAAGGGTGGGCGGGGACTGTGTCCCTGCCCACCCTTCGGCCGTTCCGGCCCTGTGTACAGCGGCCCCGCTGTACCGTGAAAAGCATGTCGAGACACGTCACCATCCGCCTGGACGAAGAGTTCCACGAGCGCCTCAAAGCGCGCGCGGCGGCACTGGGGACGACGGTCACCGCGCTGATCACCGAGGTAACGGAACGCGAGCTCGACGAGGACCGGAAGAACTTCCTGTCCGGCATCGAGGAGTTCGCCGACCACTGGAGCTACTTCCAGGAGCGGTTCGGCAATTGAAGATCACCATGGAGTGGGCCTGGACCGCTCTGGCCCACCATCTCCCGTCAGATCCCGCCGTGTGGGATCCCTCCGGGGTGGCCGCCGCGGTCGCCCGGCACCAGAACGACCTCGTCCTGGTGCCCGAACAGCCCGCCCCGGACACCGCGTGGCGGGCCGCCGCGTTTCTGCACACCCTCGCGGTGTGTCCGGCGCTGGAATCGCCGATGAACGAGTTCTACGCGGCCGCCGCCACGCGCTCGTACCTGCGCGTGGCGGGAGCCAAGCAGCTGCCCTCACCGGAGGACCTCGGCGACCTGGTGGAGGCGGCCAAGCTGGGCCGCGCCGACGTCGCCGCGGTCGCCGAGGAACTCCGGGCCCTCATACAGGAGCCGCAGACGGTCCCGCCGTCCTAGGCCCGTTCCTGTCTCAGAAGGTGATCTTCCAGCTGTTGATGTAGCCGGTGTCCTGCGCCGCCCCGTCCTTGGCCTGGAGCTTCCAGACGCCGTTGGCCACCTCGCTCGACGCGTTGACCGTGTACGTCTGGACCAGGTTGTCGGCGCTGCCGCCGCTGCGGTTGTGCAGGTTGTAGACGGTGCCGTCGGGGGCCACCAGGTCGACCACCAGGTCACCGCGGTAGGTGTGGACGATGTTGACGTCGACCTTCGTGGTGGCCGGGGCGTTGCCCGTGACGCCCGAGACCGTGATCGGCGAGGTCACCGCGGCGCCGGGGGAGTCCGGGATGTTCACGTCCGCCGTGTTCTCGAAGGACGGGCCCGGCGGGACCGGGGTGGCCGCCCCCAGGTTCCAGATCGCGTACGCGATGGCGTCGGAGTTGCGGTCCAGGGCGGTGTCGTTGATGTTCGCCGAGGTGTCGCACGAGGCGTGGTAGCAGCGGTCGAAGGCCTGCCCGGAGGTGCCGCCCCACTTCTGCGCCTGCGCCGCCGTCTTGGTGTAGTCGGCGCCGGAGAACAGGCCGCCGACCGGGATGCCCGCGCTCTTGAACGGGGCGTGGTCGGAGCGGCCGTCGCCCTCGGTCTCGATCTCCGTCGGGATGCCGACGCCCGCGTAGTAGTTCTTGAAGGTCTGCTCGATGGTCGGGTCGTCGTCGTAGACGAAGTAGCCCGGGTTCGGCGAGCCGATCATGTCGAAGTTCAGGTACCCGGAGATCTTCGACTTCTCGGCGGCCGGCAGGTTGTTCACGTAGTACTTCGAGCCGATCATGCCGAGCTCCTCCGCGCCCCACCAGCCGAACCGCAGGTGCTTGGTGGGCTGGAGCTGTGCGCGCGAGACGGCCAGTGCCGTCTCCAGGATGGCGGCCGAGCCGGATCCGTTGTCGTTGATGCCGGGACCGGCGGTCACCGAGTCCAAGTGCGATCCGGCCATCAGCACCGAGTTCGGGTCACCGCCCGGCCAGTCGGCGATCAGGTTGTAGCCGGTCGCGCCGCTGCTGGTGAAGGTCTGCAGGGTGGTGGTGAAACCGGCTGCGTCCAGCTTGGCCTTCACGTAGTCGATTGAGGCCTTGTAGCCGGCCCGGCCGTGGGCGCGGTTGCCGCCGTTGGCGGTGGCTATGGACTGGAGCTGCGCCAGGTGCGCCTTGACGTTGGCGACCGGGATGTCGGGCGGGGTCGGCGCCGCGGTCGCCGCCGTGGGGGCGGCGAGTGCGGCGGGAGCGGTGGAGGCGAACAGGCCGGCGACCGCGATTGCGGTCACGGCGGCGAGGCGCCGGGAGACGGACAGGCTCATGTGGGGGACTCCGGGATTCCGTTGGGGATTGAACGGAACGTGCGGGGTGGCGCAATTGAGCGATCGTGCGTCAGTGCGAGCCTGATGTTCAGTGGAAGGGTGACTGCCCGTCAAGACCGAGATTCGGTCAGGGTGGTTCGGAAAACGGACGATCCCCGCTACGGGGGTTCCGTAGCGGGGATCGTGGGGGTACTGGGATGCGCGGTGGGACTATGCCAACTCGGGCGCCGGGGCGGCCGCCACCGGCCCGGCGGCGGCGCGGGCCGCTTCGAGCCGGGCCCGGGTCCTGCGCGCCGTACGCAGCGCGTCCCAGGTCAGCAGCGCCAGCGCGGCCCAGACCAGGGAGAACCCGGCCCAGCGCTCCGGCGGCATCGCCTCGTGGAAGTACACGACGCCGAGCCCGAACTGGAAGACCGGGGCCAGGTACTGGAGCAGCCCCAGCGTGGACAGCGGGACCCGGATCGCGGCCGCACCGAAGCACACCAGCGGGATCGCGGTGACCAGCCCGGTCGCGGCGAGCAGCGAGGCGTGCCCGAGGCCCTCTGAGGCGAAGCTCGACCTGCCCTGCGCGCCCAGCCACAGCAGGTAGCCGAGGGCGGGCAGGAACAGCAGCGCGGTCTCGGCGGCGAGCGACTCGACCCCGCCCATGTTGAGCTTCTTCTTGATCAGCCCGTACGCGGCGAAGGAGAAGGCCAGCACCAGCGAGATCCACGGCGGCCGCCCGTACCCGACGGCGAGCACCAGTACGGCGGCCACGCCGATGCCGACCGCCGCCCACTGCGCGCGGCGCAGCCGCTCACCGAGGACCAGCACGCCGATGGCGATGGTGACGAGCGGGTTGATGAAGTAGCCGAGGCTGGCCTCGACGACCGCGCCGTTGTTGACGGCCCAGATGTACAGGCCCCAGTTCACGGAGATCACCGAGGCGGCCAGCGCGGTCAGGCCCAGCTTGCGGGGCTGGCGGAGCAGGTCCCGTATCCAGGCCCAGCGGCGCAGGGCCAGCAGCAGGATCCCGACCACGCCCAGCGACCACACCATGCGGTGGGCGAGGATCTCGATGGCCCCGGACGGCTTGAGCAGCGGCCAGAACAGGGGGACCAGCCCCCACATCCCGTATGCGCCGAATCCGTAGAGCAAACCCGTGCGCTGCTCGTTCTCCGCCTTCACGGGGCCCTCCAGTCGTCATTCGGCCAACTTCACGAAGGTAGCGCCGGGCGGGCCGGATGTCATGCCCGTTTACGGGAGATACTCATGACATCTCCGGGGCCTTGCGTGGCCGTGGCGGCGCGGACTCGCGGACTCTGGGACTCGGGCTGCGGCCGGCCGGTCGGCCGGTCGGCCGGATCGCTCAGGCCAGGGCGGAGGAGATGGCGTCGGCCAGCGGGGTCGTCGGGCGGCCGATCAGCCGGGACAGGTCCCCGCCGGTGTGGGCCAGCAGGCCGCGGGAGATCGCCGCGTCCATGTCGACGAGGATCGCCGCGAAGCCCTCGGGCACCCCTGCGCCAATCAGGATCGACAGGTGCGCCTCGGCCGGGACCTCGCTGTACGCGACCTCCTTGCCGGTCTGCGCCGCGACCTCGGCCGCGTACTCCGCCAGGCTCCACGCGGAGTCGCCGGAGAGCTCGTACACCCGGTTCAGGTGGCCTTCGCCGGTCAGTACGGCGGCCGCCGCGGCGGCGTAGTCCGCCCGCGCCGCGGAGGCGATCCTGCCCTCGCCCGCGCTGCCCACGACCGCGCCGTGCTCCAGGACGGTGCCCAGGTTCCCGGTGTAGTTCTCGTGGTACCAGCCGTTGCGCAGGAAGGTGTAGGGCAGGCCGGAGTCGAGGACGGCCTGCTCGGTGACCTTGTGCTCGGCGGCCAGGTCGAAGTCGGCCTCGGGGCCGCCGAGGATCCCGGTGTACGCGAGCTGGGCGACGCCGGCGGCCTGCGCGGCCCCGATCACGGCGAGGTGCTGCGGCACCCGGCGGCCGACCTCGTTGCCGGAGATCAGCAGGACGCGGTCGCCGGAGCGGAAGGCTCCGGCCAGGGTCTCGGGGGCGTCGTAGTCCGCGACGCGCACCTCGACCCCGCGCGCGGCCAGGTCGGCGGCCTTCTCCTCGCTGCGGACGACGACGGCGACGCGCTCGGCGGGGACCTGGTTCAGCAGCTCCTCGACGACGAGGCGGCCGAGGGCTCCGGTGGCTCCGGTGACGACGATGCTCATGGGGTGCGCTCCTTGCGTGGGGCCGTGTCTTGCTTCGGGGTATGGCACCACCTTAGGGAGAGCGCTAACCTTTCGTAAGTACCCACTTTAAAGTAAGGTACTGGCATGGAGGTAAGTGTGAAGGTGAGCGTGAAGGCCCCGATGTGCCCCTCCCGCGGAGTGCTGGAGCACGTCACCAGCCGCTGGGGCGTCCTGGTGCTGGCCGCCCTCGTCGAGCGCTCGTACCGGTTCAGTGAACTGCGCCGGGAGGTGGGCGGCGTCAGCGAGAAGATGCTGGCCCAGACCCTCCAGACGCTGGAGCGCGACGGATTCCTGCTGCGCGACGCCAAGCCCGTGATCCCGCCGCGCGTGGACTACTCGCTGACCGAGCTGGGGCGTGAGGCCGCCGAGCAGGTGTGGGCCCTGGCCCGCTGGACCGAGCGGCGCACCGCCGACGTCCAGGCGGCGCGGGCCGCGTACGACGAAGCCCGGAGCTCCTGACGCGTGAGGAACTCCGGGCCGTTCGTCCGGCGAGGCGCGGGCGTGGGTCAGCCGACGACCGTCCAGGTGTCGTTGCCGGCGAGCAGGGTGCTGAGGTCGCCCTTGCCCTTGGCGTCGACGGCCGCATCCAGCTGCTCGGCCATCAGCGTGTCGTAGACCGGCCGCTCCACGCTGCGGAAGACCCCGATGGGCGTCTGGTGCAGGGTGTGCGGGTCGGCCAGCCGGGACAGGGCGAAGGCGGTGGTCGGGCCGGCGCCGTGCGCGTCGTGGACCAGGATCCGGGACTCGTTCTCGGGGGTCACCGTGACGACCTCCAGCTCCCCGGTGGCTTGGTCGCGTACGACGCCCTTGTGGCCGTCGGTGCCGAAGCGGATCGGCTGCCCGTGCTCCAGCCGGATCACGGCCTCCTGCGCCTGCGCGTTGTCCTTGAGGACCTCGAAGGCGCCGTCGTTGAAGATGTTGCAGTTCTGGTAGATCTCCACGAGCGCCGTGCCCTGGTGGTCCGCTGCCGCGCGCAGCACCTCGGTGAGGTGCTTGCGGTCGGAGTCGATCGTCCGGGCGACGAAGGTGGCCTCCGCGCCCAGCGCCAGTGAGACCGGGTTGAAGGGGGCGTCCAGCGAGCCCATCGGGGTGGACTTGGTGATCTTGCCGACCTCGCTGGTGGGCGAGTACTGGCCCTTGGTCAGTCCGTAGATCCGGTTGTTGAAGAGCAGGATCTTGAGGTTGACGTTGCGGCGCAGGGCGTGGATCAGGTGGTTTCCGCCGATGGACAGCGCGTCGCCGTCGCCGGTGACCACCCACACCGACAGGTCCCGGCGCGAGGTGGCCAGGCCCGTGGCGATGGCCGGGGCGCGGCCGTGGATCGAGTGCATCCCGTACGTGTTCATGTAGTACGGGAAACGCGAGGAGCAGCCGATCCCGGAGACGAAGACGATGTTCTCCTTCGCCAGTCCGAGCTCGGGCATGAAGCCCTGGACGGCTGCCAGTACCGCGTAGTCACCGCACCCGGGGCACCAGCGGACCTCCTGGTCCGACTTGAAGTCCTTCATCGACTGCTTGGCCTCGGCCTTCGGCACGAGGGAGAGCAGATGGGGGGCGTCGGTCACCTCAGTCATTGATGGCCTCCTCGAGAACCTTCGCGAGCTGCTCAGCCTTGAACGGCATTCCGTTGACCTGGGTGTACGACTGGGCGTCGACCAGGTACTTCGCCCGGATCAGGGTGGCGAGCTGCCCGAGGTTCATCTCCGGCACCACTACCTTGTCGTAACGCTTCAGGACCTCCCCGAGATTCCTCGGGAACGGGTTGAGGTGGCGCAGGTGGGCCTGTGCGATGGGGGTCCCGACATTGCGCAGGCGGCGGACGGCGGCGGTGATGGGGCCGTACGTGGAGCCCCAGCCGAGGACCAGGGTCCGGGCTCCGTCCGGGTCGTCGACCTCCAGGTCGGGGACCTGGATCCCGTCGATCTTTGCCTGGCGGGTGCGGACCATGAAGTCGTGGTTGGCGGGGTCGTACGAGATGTTGCCGGTGCCGTCCTGCTTCTCGATGCCGCCGATGCGGTGTTCGAGCCCGGGCGTGCCCGGGACCGCCCAGGGGCGGGCCAGGGTCTGCGGGTCGCGCTTGAACGGCCAGAACACCTCGGTGCCGTCCGCGAGCTGCTGGTTGGGCCCTGAGGCGAACTGAACCTTCAGGTCCGGCAGGTCGGCGACGTCCGGGATCCGCCAGGGCTCGGAGCCGTTCGCGAGGTACCCGTCGGAGAGCAGGAAGACCGGCGTCCGGTACGTCAGCGCGATCCGCGCGGCGTCGAGGGCGGCGTCGAAGCAGTCCGCCGGGGTCCGGGGCGCCACGATCGGCACCGGGGCCTCGCCGTTGCGCCCGTACATCGCCTGGAGCAGGTCCGCCTGCTCCGTCTTGGTCGGCAGACCCGTCGACGGGCCGCCGCGCTGGATGTCCACGATCAGCAGCGGCAGCTCCAGCGAGACCGCGAGCCCGATCGTCTCGGACTTGAGCGCGACTCCGGGCCCGGAGGTGGTCGTCACGCCGAGCGCGCCGCCGAAGGCCGCGCCGAGCGCCGCGCCGATGCCGGCGATCTCGTCCTCGGCCTGGAAGGTGCGTACGCCGAAGTTCTTGTGCCGGCTCAGCTCGTGCAGGATGTCCGAGGCGGGGGTGATCGGGTAAGAGCCCAGGTAGAGCGGCAGATCGGCCTGCCGGCTCGCCGCGATCAGCCCGTACGACAGGGCCAGGTTCCCGGAGATGTTCCGGTACGTGCCCGTCGGGAAGGCCCGGGTCGCCGGGGCCACCTCGTACGAGACCGCGAAGTCCTCGGTCGTCTCGCCGAAGTTCCAGCCGGCCCGGAACGCGGCCACGTTCGCCTCGGCGATGTCGGGCTTCTTCGCGAACTTCTGCCGCAGGAAGGTCTCCGTGCCCTCGGTGGGCCGGTGGTACATCCAGCTCAGCAGCCCCAGCGCGAACATGTTCTTGCTGCGCTCGGCCTCCTTGCGGGAGAGCCCGAAGTCCTTCAGCGCCTCGACGGTGAGCGTGGTCAGGGGCACCTGGTGGATGTTGTACGCGCCCAGCGAACCGTCTTCCAGCGGCGAGGTCTCGTAGCCCACCTTCGCCATCGGGCGCTTGGTGAATTCATCGGTATTGATGATGATCTCGGCCCCGCGCGGAACGTCCCCGATGTTCGCCTTCAGTGCCGCCGGATTCATCGCGACCAGTACGTTCGGGGCGTCGCCCGGCGTCAGGATGTCGTGATCGGCGAAATGCAGCTGGAATGACGACACACCCGGCAGGGTGCCGGCGGGGGCGCGGATCTCGGCCGGGAAGTTCGGCAGCGTGGAGAGGTCGTTCCCGAAGGAGGCCGTCTCCGAGGTGAACCGGTCACCGGTGAGCTGCATGCCGTCCCCCGAGTCACCCGCGAAGCGGATGATCACCCGGTCCAGGCGGCGTACTTCCTTGCCGCCGGGGGCCGGGGGTGTCCGTTGTTCGCCGACTACGGCACCTTCGGCCCCGTCGGCCTGTTCGGCTGGACTACTGACCTGGCTGGTCACTGAACTGGACCTCCTTCGAGGCGTGGCGTTCCCGTTCCCAAGGTCAACCCTACGTCGGTAGGAGTGGCCTGCTCGGGGGACGCTCGTATTCTGGACCGTCGTCTGCGGCGGTCTGTCGAGAGAATCCCGTGGGATTGCGCGGGTCCACGGGATTCCGGGAGATTCCGAGAGATTCCGAGATTTCGTGCCGTGCAGAAATAGTGCGAGCCCCTGGCGGCCGGGTGGGTTAACGCCACACCTGACAGAGTGTCAGTTGATCAAGGCTTTGATCAATGCCCCTGGTCTTTCGATCAAGAGCGCAGGTAGGTGAGAACGGCCAGAACCCGCCGGTGGTCCCCGTCGCTCGGTGACAGCCCGAGCTTCATGAAGATGTTGCTGACGTGCTTCTCGACCGCTCCGTCGCTGACCACGAGCTGCTTGGCCACGGCCGAATTGGTGCGCCCCTCGGCCATCAGGCCCAGCACCTCGCGCTCGCGCGGGGTCAGCCCCGCCAGCACGTCCTGCTTCCGGCTGCGGCCGAGCAGCTGGGCGACCACCTCCGGGTCCAGGGCGGTACCGCCACGGGCCACGCGTACGACGGCGTCCAGGAACTCCCGTACGTCGGCCACCCGGTCCTTGAGCAGGTACCCCACCCCGGTACTGGAACCGGCCAGCAGTTCGGTGGCGTACTGCTCCTCCACGTACTGGGACAGCACGAGCACGCCTATCCCGGGGTGCTCGCGCCGCAGCCGTACGGCCGCTCGTACGCCCTCGTCGGTGTGCGTCGGTGGCATCCGTACGTCGGCCACCACCACGTCCGGCAGCGCATCCTCGGCCGCCAGCTCCGCCACCGTCTTGATCAGGGCTTCCGCGTCCCCGACGCCGGCCACGACGTCATGCCCCCGGTCGGTCAGCAACCGGGTCAGGCCCTCGCGCAGCAGCACTGAATCCTCGGCGATGACCACCCGCACCCTGTCTTCCACGACCAGCAGCTCCCGAGTCCCGTCGTTCGATGTACCTGACGCAGCCAAGCATCCCAGCCTGGGGGCCGGATGGAGGCGAGTCGGAACCATCGAACGGGTCGAACGGGTCGAACGGGCAGCGGCTTAGCGGGAGCGCCAGGGGAGCTCGGCGGTGACGGTGGTGCCGCCGCCGGCCGGGGAGTCCACGACCAGAACCCCGTCCACGGCGTCCAGCCGCTCGGTGAGACCGGCCAGCCCGGTGCCGGCGCCCTCGCTGCTCGCGCCGCCGCGCCCGTCGTCCGCGACCTGGATCAGCAGCCGGTCCCCGGACTTCCACACGTCCACGCTCGCGGTACGGGCCCCGGAGTGCTTGCTGATGTTCTGGAGCAGCTCCGAGACGGTGAAGTACGCGATCCCCTCGACGGCGGAGGCCGGCCGGTCCGGCAGGTCCGCGGACACCCGTACCGGCACCGCGCAGCGGGAGGCCACGGAGGACAGCGCGGCGTCCAGACCGCGGTCGGTCAGCACGGCCGGGTGGATCCCGCGGGCCAGGTCGCGCAGCTCCTGGAGCGCGACCTTCACCTCTCCGTGCGCCTCGTCCACCATCCGGGCGGCGGCCTGCGGATCCTCGGCGAGCTTCTCCTTCGCCAGTCCGAGGTCCATGGCCAGCGCCACCAGGCGGGCCTGCGCCCCGTCGTGCAGATCGCGCTCGATGCGCCGCAGGTCGGCGGCGGCGGTGTCGACGACGACCCCGCGGTCGGACTCCAGCTCCGTGACCCGGTGGTCGAGGCGCGAGGGCCCGAGCAGCCCGGCGATCAGGACGCGGTCGACGGTGGTCAGGGCCCGCACCACCCAGGGGGTGGCCAGGGTGAAGGCCAGCCCGACCAGGCAGGCGAGGGCGATCTCGGCGGGGGAGTCGAGGTAGAAGGTGTAGTCGTCGTTCTGGAAGAGCTGGAGCCCGGGCCGGTCGGTGTAGGCCGGGAAGACCCAGAACCAGAGCGGGTACAGCAGGAAGGCCCAGCCGTACGCCCAGAACACCAGTGCCAGGGTGAAGGCGAAGATCGCCCAGGGGAGGTGGATCACGGAGTACAGCGCGTGCCGCCAGGCGCTGCCGCTCTTGAGCAGGGCCCCCATGGTGGCGAGCGGACCCCGCTTCTCGGCCCGGATGGGCGCCGGCTCGGCGATGTCGACCCCGAGCATGGCCCGCGCCCGGCCCCGCTCGACCCGCCCGAACCCGCGGCACATGGCGAGCACC
Source organism: Streptomyces sp. NRRL S-244 (assembly GCF_000717915.1). Classification (GTDB taxonomy): domain Bacteria; phylum Actinomycetota; class Actinomycetes; order Streptomycetales; family Streptomycetaceae; genus Streptomyces. Next base: position 299 of record NZ_JOCX01000034.1, on the reverse strand, counting down.
CCGGCGAGGACCGGGATCCCGAGGAAGGTGACGAGCAGTCCGGCGCCGAGGCTGACGCCGGTGATCGCGAGCGAGAAGTACAGCAGGCTCAGCGGCAGCCCGAGCACCAGATACCCGAACTCCCGCCAGGTCCGCCCCTCGACGGGAGCCCGCAACGCACGGCCGAAACCCATAATCCAACCCGCCCTCTCGACACTTCCCGTAACCACCCCCACCCTCCCGCCCGGGAGCCCTCGAAACCATCGGGCGGGTGGGCGTCCCCATGGTGGGGATAACCCCACCACCCCCCGATCCAGCAG
>NZ_JOCX01000033.1 GCF_000717915.1 Streptomyces sp. NRRL S-244 | reverse complement strand
GGGCTGGGGGCCGGGGCCGGGGCCGGGGCTGGGGGCCGGGGGTGCCTCGCGGGCGGTCGAAGCAGCCCCGAGGCACCCTTGTGACGGTGCGGTACGGGCTGTGACACTGCGTGGATGGGGCGACGGACGCAGGCGGATCGCGACGCGATCACGATAGAGATCGGCTACGCGTTCGTCAGCGGGTGCTTCGCGGCCGCGCTCGTCTTCGGGGCGGTGTACGGCCCCGCCCTCGTCTTCGACGTCTCCCCCACCGCCGACGGGGTGCTCACGGTGACGGCCGGGGTCCTGGCGGGGGCGGTGTTCCTGTTCCGGATCACCCACGTCCTGTGGCGCTTCGCCCGCCGCACGGAGAACGACGGCCGCTGACCGCCGCGTCCCCGGCCGCCGTCAGCCGTCGGCCGTCCCGTCCGTCAGCCCAGAGTGGCGGCGTACAGCGTCTGGTTCCGGTACTTCCAACTCGGTGACTCGTCCCAGGGGTTGGGCATCCGCGTGCCGGTCGCGTACGCGTAGCCGGCGCCGCGCTCGAAGGCGGTGCGGAGCGTGGTGCGCATGGCGGTGGTGTCCGGGACGGCGTGGACGAGGTGCCAGAACGCGGTGCCGGTCGGGTCGAGTTCCGTACCGGCGCGGTAGCCGCCCGACTCTGCGAAAACGTTCCCTCCGAGCCAGCCGCTTCCCGTGTACGCGGCGTACGTGTCCTCGAAGGTGACGAAGACGTCCGCGGTGCGGTGGCCGGGCTCCAGGTAGCAGTCGGCGATGGCGGTGCCGGGGTTGTCGACCACGAGCTCGGCGGCCGTGGGGTCCGCGGCGTCCATGGTGTCCTGCACGTACGCGCGCAGCTGCGCGTAGTGGTCCCGGGTGGCGTTGCCGGGGCCGCAGTCGCGGCTGACGACGTCGAAGAAGATGCCGTCCACGTGCAGCCGGCCGTCGCGGGTCTTGAGGTAGTTGTCCACGGAGGCCTTGACGGCGGCGATGTCGCGGTTGCCGTGGTCCGTGTGGACGTAGCCGAGGACCTTCGTCTTCTCCCCGGTGGCGGTGGTCCCGGCCCGCAGCGCGTCGGCGCGGGCCTGCCAGCGGGCGTCGAAGGGGGCGTCGCCGTTGCCCGGGTTGAGGACGACCACGGACGCGGCGGGGGTGCTGGCGACGAGGTCGCCGAGCATGCGGTCCCCGGCCCATGCGTACGCGGGGACGCCGATCTCCAGTCCCCGCACGCCGGCTGCCCGGGGTCTCGGGGCCGGGACGGCGTCCTCGGCCGCGGTGCCGGCCGAGGCGGGCACGGCGGGCGCCGGGGCGGCCAGTAAGGAGGTGACCAGGACGGCGTACAGGGCCTTCACGGCGCGGGCCATGGCTGTTCCTCCGACGAGGGGCGGGGGCAGGAGCACGACCCGACGAACACTAGACGGGCGCCCGTTCGGTGAAAGCCGAACCACTCGCATTGGTATGAGGAACAGACAAGCGATCCGTCACCTCATCATGTGAATCCCGCGCGTCACGCGGCCGCACGGGCCGTCGTACGGACGGGCGCACGGGCGCACGGGCCGTCATACGGCGGGCAGCCCGATCCCGTGGGCCAGTTGGCCCGCCGCGTGCGTGAAGAAGGTGGCGCGGTCCTCGACGACCCGGTTGAACTGGCCGAACAGCTCGAAGGAGATGAGGCCGACCAGCTGCGCCCAGGCCGCGACCAGGGCGGCGGTGACCTCCGGGGGCAGCCCCTCGGCGAAGTCCGCGGTCATCCGTACGGCCTCGGGGCGCAGGGCGGCGGGCAGCGGCGGCAGCGCGAGGCCGCGCCCGGCGTGGGCGGCCCGGACGATGCCGATGAAGGTGTTGCCGACGCGGGAGGCGGGGGCGACCGTGTCCATGGGGGCGCTGTAACCGGGGACCGGGGAGCCGTAGATCAGGGAGTACTCGTGCGGGTGGCCCAGGGCCCAGGAGCGGACGGCCTCGCAGACGGCCGTCCAGCGCCCGCGGGGCGCGGCGCCGGCGGCGCGGGCGCGGGCGTCGGCCTCCTCGGCGGCGGCGCCGATGCTGTCGTAGGCGTCGACGATGAGGGCGGTGAGGAGCTCGTCGCGGCTCGGGAAGTAGCGGTAGAGGGCCGAGGAGACCATGCCCAGCTCGCGGGCCACGGCGCGCAGCGAGAGCTTGGCGGCGCCCTCGGCGGCGAGCATGCGGCGCGCCTCGTCCTTGATGGCGGCGGTGACCTCGATACGGGCCCGCTCCCGGGCCCCGCGCACGGTAGTCATACGAGCAGTGTGCCAGAAGGCAGAGCACTGCCCAAAAATCAGAGCGTCGCTCCATTCAGAGAGCACTGCTCTTGTTTTGGAGCGGCAATCCGTGCACACTGATCTCAAGCGAGAGCACCGCTCTCCCAACGACCCCGGAGCAGGCCATGAACGCGCCCACCCCGTACTACGTCCAGGCAAGTCCGCTCGCCACCCGCTTCAACGCCCTCTTCGGGAAGCTGGCCCGGCTCGGCATCAGCCTGGCCGGCTCCGCCGAGCTGTCGGTACGCGGCCGCAAGTCCGGCCAGATGCAGCGGATCCCGGTCAACCCGCACACGTACGAGGGCGAGCAGTACCTGGTGTCGGCGCGCGGCCACTCGCAGTGGGTCCGCAACATGCGGGTGGCGGGCGGCGGTGAGCTGCGCGTGGGCCGCAAGGTGCGCACCTTCACGGTCACCGAGATCACCGACCCGGTGCAGAAGGCCGCCGTGCTGCGCACCTACCTGGAGAAGTGGGGCTGGGAGGTCAACCGGTTCTTCCAGGGCGTCACCGCCCGGTCCACCGACGCGGAGCTCCAGGCCACCGCCGGCGACCACCCGGTCTTCCGCATCACGATGTCACACTGACGCGCACGGTTCAGGCGGCGCGGCGCACCCCGGGCCGCACCCCTTGCCGCACCCCGGGCGACCCCGGCCGGCCCCCCGCCCGCCCCGCCCCGCCCAAAAAGCAGCGGCGGCCTCGCCCGCACACCCGGCAAGACCGCCACCCTCGTCCATCCGCCGGCCAGGAAGAGCCCGGCCGCCGTACCACCCGCCCCCTCAGGGCCGGGCCGGCGCTTTAAGCCTTCTCCGTCTCCTGCCCTTGCCCCTGGCCCTGCTCCGGGCCCTCGGCCCGGTTCCGCGCCTGCCGGCCGTCCAGGACGTGCAGCGCCTTGCGGGCGATCGGATACGTCCGCACCAGGTCCGGCAGCGTCGTCGCGCCCCGGGTGATGCGGGCGAAGGCCCGCCATGCCGGACGGAAGCCGGTGATCGCCGCGTGCATCAGCCCCGGCCGGGCCTCGAAGGCTGTCAGCATCCGCTTGCCGATGCCCATCTCGACGCCCAGTCCGGCCTTGACCGCGAACGCGTAGTTCAGGGCCTGGCGGCGCGCGTCCACCGCGTCCTGCGCCTCGGAGATCTTCACCGCCCACTCCCCGGCCAGCCGGCCCGAGCGCAGCGCGAAGGAGATCCCCTCCCGGGTCCACGGCTCCAGCAGTCCGGCCGCGTCGCCCGCGACCAGGACCCGGCCCCGCGACAGCGGCGATTCGGGCTTGCGGCAGCGGGTCAGGTGCCCGGACGAGATGACGGGCTCGAACCCGGCGAGTCCGAGCCGGGCGATGAAGTCCTCCAGGTACCGCTTGGTCGCGGCCCCGTCGCCCTTCGCCGAGATGACCCCGACGGTCAGGGTGTCGCCCTTGGGGAAGACCCAGCCGTAACTGCCGGGCAGCGGGCCCCAGTCGAGGAGCACCCGCCCCTTCCAGTCTTCCGCGACCGTCTCCGGGACCGGGATCTCCGCCTCCAGGCCGAGGTCCACCTGGTCCATCTCGACGCCGACGTGCGCGCCGATCCGGCTCGCGCTGCCGTCCGCGCCGACCACCGCGCGCGCCAGGACGGTCTCCCCGTCGGCGAGGACCACGGCGACCGTGCGCCGGTCGGGCACCGCCGCCCCGTGCTGCTCGACCCGTGCGACGGCCGTCCCCGTGCGGATGGTGGCGCCGGCCTTCTCGGCCTCGGCGACCAGCGCCGCGTCGAACTCCGGCCGGTTGACGAGCCCGAAGAGCATCTGCCGCGCACGGCGGGTCCGGGTCAGCTTCCCGTTCAGCGAGAAGGTGACCGCGTGGATGCGGTCCTTGAACGGCAGGACGAAACCGGGCGGGAGGGCATCGCGCGAAGGCCCGATGATCCCGCCGCCGCACGTCTTGTACCGGGGCAGCTCGGCCTTCTCCAGCAGCAGTACGCGCCGCCCTGCCGTCGCCGCCGCGAACGCGGCCGAGGCGCCGGCCGGCCCGGCCCCGACCACGACCACGTCCCACACCTCACCGGTGCCCCCGGGCACCTCGGCCACCCCGTCCTCCGCCCCCTGAGCGGCCTGCCCTGCTACTGAGTCGGGTCCCCCGACGGTGCTGTCGTCGCTGCTCACGATGTGCTGCTGCTCCTGATCATGCGGTTGCTCCGATGCAGGGAAATCCTACGGCGCGAGTCCGCCCCGTCCTGCTGTGCGAGGATCGGGACTGTCTTTCGCCGTACCCGGCATACGCCCACCACGCGGATGCGGGCGGCGTACCCGACCGCCGAGTACACCCACACGGCGTAGGCGTACACGGCGTACACCTACACAACGTCGCACCCAAGAGGAGCGTGCCCATGTCCCAGAATCCGATCGCCGAGACCATCACCTCGCTGATGCCCCGCGCCAAGCAGGAGCTGAGCGAGCTGGTGGCCTTCCAGTCGGTGGCGGACTGGGCGCAGTTCCCGCAGAGCGAGAGCGAGGGCGCGGCCAACTGGGTGGCCGACGCGCTGCGCGCCGAGGGCTTCCAGGACGTGGCGCTCCTCGACACCCCCGACGGCACCCAGTCGGTGTACGGCTTCCTGCCCGGCCCGGAGGGTGCGCCGACCGTCCTCCTGTACGCGCACTACGACGTGCAGCCGCCGCTGGACGACGCCGCCTGGATCTCCCCCGCCTTCGAGCTGACCGAGCGCGACGGCCGCTGGTACGGGCGCGGCGCCGCGGACTGCAAGGGCGGGTTCATCATGCACCTGCTGGCGCTGCGCGCGCTGAAGGCCAACGGCGGGGTGCCGGTGAGCGTGAAGGTGATCGTCGAGGGCTCGGAGGAGCAGGGCACCGGCGGTCTCCAGCAGTACGCCGAGGCGCACCCGGAGCTGCTGACCGCCGACACGATCGTCATCGGCGACACGGGCAACTTCCGGCTCGGCCTGCCGACGGTCACGGCCACCTTGCGCGGCATGTGCCTGATCAAGGTGAAGATCGACACCCTCGGCGGCAACCTGCACTCCGGCATGTTCGGCGGCGCCGCGCCCGACGCGCTGGCCGCGCTGATCCGGCTGCTGGACTCGCTGCGCGCCGCGGACGGTTCGACGACCGTCGACGGCCTGGCCTCGGACGCCGTCTGGGAGGGCCTGCAGTACCCGGAGGCGGACTTCCGCGCCGACGCGAAGGTGCTGGACGGGGTCGGGCTGATCGGCGAGGGCACGATCGCGGACCGGCTCTGGGCCCGCCCGGCCGTCACCGTGCTCGGCATCGACTGCCCGCCGGTCGTCGGCGCCACCCCCTCGGTGCACGCGAGCGCCGGCGCCCTGATCAGCCTGCGCGTGCCGCCGGGCGTGGACACGGCCGCCGCCGTCAAGCTGCTGGAGGCGCACCTGGTGGCGCACACCCCGTGGCAGGCGCGCCTCGACCTCGAGGTCGTGGGCCAGGGCCAGCCGTTCCGGGCGGACACCGACAGCCCGGCGTACGCGTCGATGAAGGCGGCCCTTCAGGAGGCTTACCCGGGCCAGGAGATGCAGATCAGCGGCATGGGCGGATCGATTCCGCTGTGCAACACGCTGAACTCGCTCTACCCGGAGGCGGAGATGCTGCTGATCGGGCTGAGCGAGCCCGAGGCGCAGATCCACGCGGTGAACGAGAGCGTCTCGCCGGAGGAGCTGGAGCGGCTGTCGGTCGCCGAGGCCCTGTTCCTGGTCAACTACGCGGAGTCCAAGCGCGGCTGACCGGCTGACCGACGGATCGGCGGACCGACGGATCGGCGGATCGGCGGATCGGCGGATCGGCGGATCGGCGGATCGGCGGATCGGCCGACCTGCGGATCGGCCGACCTGCGGATCGGCCGACCTGCGGATCGGCTGACCTGCGGATCGGCCGGCCCGTCGGCCCGTCGGCCTGCGCCACGGGCGAAATCCGCTCCCGGTGAAAGGCCGGCCGGGAGCGGAGCCGGCGGACGTACGTTCGGGGCATGGATCTTGTCGAAGTACTCCCGCAGCGGCTCCACATGCTCCGCTTCCCGATCGGCCAGGCGTACCTGTGGCGCGACGGTGAGTCTCTGACCCTGATCGACTCCGGCCACGTCGGCGCCGCCGCGGCGATCGAGGAGGCCGTCCGCTCCCTCGGGCTGCGCCCGGAGCGGCTGGAGCGGATCGTCCTGACCCACTGCCACCGCGACCACATCGGCGCCGCGGAGGAACTCGCCGGGCGCTGGGGTGCGCAGGTGCTGGCGCACCGGCTGGAGGCACCGGTGATCCGGGGCGAGCTCCCGGTCCCGGAGCCGGTCCTGCTGGACTGGGAACTCCCGCTGTACGCGCACGGCCTGACGGTGCCGCAGGCGCCGCCGACGCGGGTCGACCGGGAGGTCGAGGACGGGGAGGTGCTCCCGTTCGGCGGCGGCGCGGTGGTGGTCCACGCCCCCGGCCACACGCCGGGCAGCATCGGCATCCATCTGCCGCGCCACGGAGTGCTGTTCGCGGGCGACTGCATCGCGGGGGTGGGACAGGTGATGCTGGGCGTGTTCAACGTGGACCGCGCGCAGGCCCAGGCCTCGTTCCGGCGTCTGGCGGGGCTGTCCCCGTCGGTGGCCTGCTTCGGCCACGGAGACCCGCTCACCGAGGCCGCGGCGGCCACCCTCCGCGCAGCCGCGGCCATCCCGTAGCCGCGGCCCCGAGGGGCCGGGAGCCGAACTCCCGGCCAAAGGGAGTCAAGGGGAGTCAAGGGGAGTCATGGCGTCGGGCGGCCGGCCTCCAGGTAGAGGGGGCGGCCGCGCTCGCGGGCTCGCAGGGCCCAGCGCAGGCGCTCGTAGCGGACCGGTGGGAGCAGGCCCGCCGCCTCCTCCTCCGTGACGAACCGCCACGCCCGCAGCTCCGGACCCGGCAGCCGGAGCCCCGCGGCGGCGGCGGGCGAGAGGCGGCCCCCGTCGAACAGCAGCCGCAGTCCCCCGTACGCCGGAGCCATCGGCGGCTCCCAGTCCACGACCAGCAGCCCCGGTACGGCGTCCAGCGCCAGGCCCAGTTCCTCCGCGACCTCCCGCACCCCCGCGCCGCCCGGCGCCTCGCCCGCCTCCACGACCCCGCCCGGGAACTCCCAGCCCGGCTTGTACGTCGGATCGACCAACAGCACCCGGTCCTCGTCGTCGAACAGCAGTACCCCGGCCGCCACCGTCTCCCGGGTCGGCTCCGGCGTCTGCACGATGTCGCAGACCCGGGCCGCGTCCGTGCGTACGGCTTCGGCTATCCGCTCCGCCGTCTCCCGTACGCTCAGGGCGCCGTTGTCGATGACGTGCGCGTCCGCCGCCAGCCAGCCGCCCAGCGCCTGCCGGTAGGCGGGGATGTGGTCGTACGCCCACTGCCGCACCCGCACGTCCGCGTCGGCCGGGTCCCCCGGCTCCTCCCGCGTCGCGATCCGCTCGCGCAGGATCGTTTCCGCCGGGGCGAGCAGCACATGCCGCACCGGAATCCGGCGCGCCGCCAGCCCGCCGAAGATCTCGTCCCGGTACTCCTGCCGCAACAGCGTCATCGGCACGACCAGCACCCCGCCCAGCTCCGCGAGCATCGCGGCGGCGGTGTCCACCACCAGGCGCCGCCAGCTCGGCAGGTCCTGGTAGTCGGAGACCTCCACGAGGCGTTTGCGCGGCAGCAGTTGGCGTAGTGAGTCGCCGACGAGCTCCGGGTCGTACAGGGTGCTGTCCGGCAGGATCCCGGTCAGTTCGCGGGCCGTGCTGGTCTTCCCGGCGCCGAATGTGCCGTTGATCCAGACAATCACGTCTACCCCTCTCCCCATGGCTCGTCCGGAGCCCCCAGTGGCTTGCCCGCATCACCCTGCCACGGAAACCCGCTCCTCCGCCCAGTGCTTATCCTCAAGGTCGGAAAGGTCAGAACCAGCCCCGCCCGCCCCGCCGCCTCCGGAGGTTTCCGTCCCGTGCCGCACACCCGCCGCCCGTCCGACCCCCGCTACGGCAACCGGCCGACCATGAAGGACGTGGCGTCCCGTGCGGGCGTGGGCCTCAAGACGGTCTCGCGCGTGGTCAACGGCGAGGCGGGGGTCACCCCGGACACCGTGCGCCGGGTCCAGGAGGCCATCGAGGCGCTCGGTTTCCGCCGCAACGACAGCGCCCGCGTGTTGCGCAAGGGCCGTACGGCCACCGTCGGACTGGTCCTGGAGGACCTCGCGGACCCCTTCTACGGGCCGCTGAACCGGGCCGTGGAGGAAGTGGCCCGGGCCCACGGGGCACTGCTCATCAACGGGTCCAGCGCCGAGGACCCCGACCGGGAGCGGGAGTTGGCGCTGGCGCTGTGCGCGCGCCGGGTGGACGGGCTGATCGTGATCCCGGCCGGGGACGACCACCGCTACCTGGAGCCGGAGATCCGGGCGGGGGTGGCCACGGTGTTCGTGGACCGGCCGGCGGGCCGGATCGAGGCGGACGTGGTGCTGTCGGACAGCTTCGGCGGTTCCCGCGCGGGCGTGGCGCACCTCATCGGGGGCGGCCACCGCCGGATCGGCTTCATCGGCGACCATCCGCACATCCACACGGCGACGGAGCGCCTGCGCGGCTACCGGGCGGCGATGGCGGACGCGGGCCTGCCGGTCGCGGAGCCCTGGGTCTCCCTCGGCTCGACCTCCCCGGACCGCGTCCGCGAGGCGGCCCGCGCGATGCTGACGGGCCCGGACCGCGTCACGGCGCTCTTCGCGGGGAACAACCGGGTGACGGTGACGCTGGTACGGGTCCTGGCCGAGCACCCGGTGCCGGTGGCCCTGGTCGGCTTCGACGACTTCGAGCTGGCCGACCTGCTGCGGCCCGGGGTGACGGTGGTGGCCCAGGACGCGGCGGCCCTGGGCCGGGTGGCCACGGACCGCCTCTTCCAGCGCCTCTCGGGCGCGGCCCTCGCTCCGGCCCGCATCGAACTCCCGACCCGGCTGATCCCCCGCGGCTCGGGAGAACTCCCCCCGGCCGCGTGAGGGTTCGGCTTCAGCGGATCAGCCCCCGCAGTACGGGCACGGCCCCGCCGGCGGCGGTGAGCCCGGCGAGTACGGAGAGGGCGACGGGGACGCCGCCCATGAAGCTCAGCCCGCCGACGGCGCACCCGATCAGCAGGGCGATGACGAGCACGACGGCGGCGTGCAGGGACAGGAACGGCTGTTCCGTTTCACGTGGAGTGGTCATGGCTCGATTGCACCCCCGGCCGAACCGTCGGCAGGCACGTACGGAACGAACCCGGTCCGAGCCGATCGCCCCGGAAACACCTTGAACGACACGGGTGTTCGGCGGAACGCGCCGGCCGTTCCGCGCTGTTCGGGAAAGTTCGGGACTGTTCCGCCGACGTCGTTCTAACCTGGGCGGCCACACATGGCCGAGGGGGGACATGGGGGACATGGAGCCGCAGCCGAACGGCACCTTCACGACCTTCGAGGAGGGACTCGCCGCGCTTACCGATGATCTGACACGATTACGGATCGAGCGGGGCAGGCCCTCGTACCGCGATCTCGAAGCGCGCGCGGCCGGTTCCGGTACCGAGCTCCGGCTGTCGGTGGCCACGCAGAGCGAGATCTTCAACGGCAAGCGGCTCGTCCGGCCCGACACCTTCATGGCACTGATCCGGATCCTGCTGTCGTACGACGAGTACGGCCGGCGCACCGCCGTCCCCTCCCACACCGACCCCGAAGTCGCCGTCTGGCGGCGGCGCTGGCAGGAACTGGCCGCCCTCCAGCCTCCCGGGCACTCGCGCGCCCGCGCACGCACCGGTGTGCCGCAGGCGGCCACCGCGGCCGAGGAGGCGGTCCGGGAGGCCGCCCCGCACGACACGGCCGCCCGACCCCACGCACCCGCCGGTCCGGCCGAACCCCGCGAACCCCACGGGCCCACCGGACAGGCCCGGCCGCCCTGGGATCCCGAACCGCCCGCCCGGCCCATGCCCGGACCGGCTCCCGGGCCGGCCCCCGGGCCGCCCGCCGGACCACCGCCCGGCCTGCACGCCGGCCCGGGCCCGTACGCCCTCCGCCACCGCCTCGTCGGGCACCTCGCCCCGGTCCGGGACCTGGCCTTCTCCCCCGACGGCCGCCTGCTGGCCTCCGCCGGCGGCGACACCGTCCAGCTGTGGGACACCACGACGGGCCTCGGCACCATCACCCCCTTCACCGCGACGCACCCCCTCGCGTTCACCCCCGAAGGGCGGCTGCTGGCGGCCGACTCCAGAGACCCCTGCGTACTCCACCGGATCGACCCCGCGACCGGCCGCCCCGACGGCCCGCCCCTCACCGGCCACGCCTCCCCCGTCACCGGAATCACCTGCGCACCGACCGGAGGCATGGCCGCCACCCTCGAACTCGGCGGCACCGTACGGCTCTGCGACCTGTCCGTCGGCCGCCTCCCGGTCGTCGTCACCCACGGCGGCGGCGCGGACCCGATCGACGCGGTGGCCTTCGCCCGCGACGGCCGGCTGCTCGCCGCCGCCCGCAGTTCACGGGTCTGGGACCTGCTCGGCGGAGGGGTCGCCGGTGCGCCCCGCGCCGCGGCCGCCGGCATTCCGGATGCGATCGCCCTCTCCCCCGACGGGCTGCTGCTCGCCCTCGGCCACCGCGACGGCCGGACGTCCGTGTACGAGGCGGCCGGCGGCCGTGACGCGCTGACCCTCCGGGGCCACGCCGGCCCGGTCTGTGCGCTGGCTTTCTCCCCCGACGGGCGGCTCCTCGCCACCGGCTCCGACGACGCGACCGTACGCCTGTGGGACACGGCCACCGGCCTGCCGGTCGGCCCGCCGCTGAGCGACCACGCCGGCCGGGTCGAGGACATCGCCTTCTCGACCACCGGACGGCTGCTTGCCACCTCGTCGTCCGACGAGACGGTGATGCTGTACGAACGGTCCGGCGCCCCCCGTACGACACGGCTCGCGGCCAAAGCCCTGGCCGTCGCCCTGCGCGAACGTCAGCCGGTCCGGCTGCCGCCCGTCCAGGCCGAAGCCGCCCTCATCAGGGTGGCCTTCTCCCCAGACGGCCGCCTCGTCGTGGCGACCACCGGCGCGGGGTCCGTACACGTGTGGGACCCGGTCACCCGACGGCCCGTCGGTCCGCCCCCGGCCCAGCTCGCCACCCTGCCCTGGTGCCTGGCCTTCTCTCCCGACGGGACCGTGCTCGCCACGGCGTCCGCCAACCGGACCGTGTACCTGCGGGATCCGGTGACCGGCGCGAGGGTCCGGGAGCTGCCGACCGACCACCGCGGCCCGCTGAAACGCCTCGCGTTCTCCCCTGACGGGCAACTGCTCGCCACGGGGAGCACGGACGGCACCGTGGAGCTGTGGAATCCGGCCACCGGCAGACGTTTCCGTGAGCCCCTCAGCGGTCACACCAACGAGGTCGTGGGGCTCGCCTTCGCCCCGGACGGGCGGCGCCTGGTCACCTCCGGCGCCGACGGCCGGGTGCTGTGGCGGGATCCCGGCAGGCCGCTGCTGCCCGACGGTGTCTCGCTCGGCCATCAGGGCGCGGTGTGGTCGGCGGTGTTCTCACCGGACGGGACCCTACTGGCCACGGCGGGCGGTGACGCCACCGTACGGGTGTGGGATCCGGACGGCGGCCTGCCGGTCGGCGAACCGCTGACCGGCCACCGCTCCGCGGTGTACGACGTGGCGTTCTCGCCGGACGGGCAGCTACTGGCCTCGGCGGGCGAAGACGGCGTCGTCCTGTTGTGGCACCCGGCCACCGGCAGGCGCGTCGGCGGTCCGCTCGAAGGCCACGAGGCCGTCAACGCCGTGGCCTTCTCCCCCGACGGGAGCCTGCTCGTCACCGCGGGCCGGGACGGAACCCTGAACCGCTGGATCATCGGCCCGCTGTAAAACGCGCAAGACGTCGCGAGGCCCGGCCGGGGCGTCCCCGGCCGGGCCTCGTCCACCGCGCGGCGGATCAGGCGGTCGCCGTCAGCGTCGCCGAGCGGCGCGGGATCGCGAAGGCGTCCAGCTCGGCGCGGGTCAGGCCGGTCAGGGCGGTGACCTCCTCGGCACCCACCGCGCCGCAGTCCAGGCCGCGGACCAGGTAGCCGGCCAGGGCCTTGGCCGTGGCGGGCTCGTCCATCACGTCGCCCTCGATCTTCGCGACGTACGCCTTCAGTCGCGCGGCAGCGGCTTCGAGGCCCTCGCGGTAGAAGGTGAACACCGCCGCGTAGCGGGTCGGCAGGTGGCCCGGGTGCATGTCCCAGCCCTGGTAGTAGGCGCGGGCCAGGGCCCGGCGGGTGAGGCCGTAGTGCAGCTTCCAGGCCTCGTGTACGTGCTCGGTGCTGCCGATCGGCAGGACGTTCGTGGAGCCGTCGGAGACGCGTACTCCGGTGCCGGCGGCCGCGACCTGCATGATCGCCTTGGCGTGGTCGGCGGCGGGGTGGTCGCTCGACTGGTACGCGGCGGAGACGCCGACGCAGGCGCTGTAGTCGAAGGTGCCGTAGTGCAGGCCGGTGGCGCGGCCCTTGGAGGCCTCGATCATCCGGGCCACGGTGGCGGTGCCGTCGGAGGCGACGATCGACTGGCTGGTCTCGATCTGGATCTCGAAGCCGATCCGGCCCGGGCGCAGGCCGCGGGCGGTCTCGAAGGCCTCCAGCAGCTTGACGAAGGCGCTGACCTGCTCGGCGTACGTGACCTTCGGGAGGGTCAGGACGAGACCCTCGGGCAGCCCGCCGTGCTCCAGCAGCCCGGACAGGAAGATGTCGGTGGTGCGGATGCCGCGGTCGCGGACGTTGGACTCCATGCACTTCATGCGGATGCCCATGTACGGGGCGTTCGTGCCGTTGGAGAAGGCTTCGGAGACGAGGCGGGCGGCGCGGGCGGCCGCCTGGTCCTCCTCCTCGTCGGAGCGGACGCCGAAGCCGTCCTCGAAGTCGACGCGGAGGTCCTCGATGGGCTCGCGCCGCAGCTTGGCGCGGACGCGGTCGTAGACGGGGACGGCGAGCTCGTCGGAGATGCCGAGGACCTTGGCGAAGGTGGCGGCGTCCGGGGCGTGCTCGTCGAGGGCGGCGAGGGCCTGGTCGCCCCAGGAGCGGATGGTGTCGGCGGCGAAGACGTCACCGGGGACGTAGACCGTGTGGATGGGCTGGCGGGTGCCGGGGTCGCCCGGGTAGTGGCGCGCGAGCTCCGCGTCCACCGGGGCGAGGGAGGCGCTGATTCCCTCGCTGACCGCGCCTGCGAGGCTCGTCGCCACCTTCTCCTGCTGACCCATCGTGCACTCTCCTCTTTTTCCGCTTCACGGAAGCTTAGATCCGCATAGCAGAATTTAATGATGAGTACATTGTCTAGTCAATGGTTGCAGGAAACAGCTCGGGGCCGCGTGGTGAGTCACCACGCGGCCCCGAGTCACAGCATCGACGCAGGTCAGCCCTTGCGGGCCTTGATCTCGTCGGTCAGCTGCGGGACGACCGCGAAGAGGTCGCCGACCACGCCGTAGTCGACCAGGTCGAAGATCGGGGCCTCGGCGTCCTTGTTGATGGCCACGATGGTCTTCGAGGTCTGCATGCCGGCCCGGTGCTGGATCGCGCCCGAGATGCCGGAGGCGATGTACAGCTGCGGGGAGACCGACTTGCCGGTCTGGCCGACCTGGTTGGAGTGCGGGTACCAGCCGGCGTCGACGGCGGCGCGCGAGGCGCCGACGGCGGCACCGAGGGAGTCCGCGAGCTCCTCGATGATGTGGAAGTTCTCGGCGCCGTTGACGCCGCGGCCGCCGGAGACCACGATCGCGGCCTCGGTCAGCTCGGGGCGGCCGGTCGACTCGCGCGGGGTGCGGGAGACGACCTTGGTGCCGGTGGCCAGGGCGCCGAAGGTGACGGCGAGCGCCTCGACGGTGCCGGCGGCCGGGGCGGCCTCGACCGGAGCCGAGTTCGGCTTGACGGTGATGACCGGGGTGCCCTTGGAGACGCGGGACTTGGTGGTGAAGGACGCGGCGAAGGCGGCCTGCGTCGCGACCGGACCCTCGTCACCGGCCTCCAGGTCGATGGCGTCGGTGATGATGCCGGAGCCGATGCGGACCGCCAGGCGGGCGGCGATCTCCTTGCCCTCGGCGGAGGAGGGGACGAGCACGGCGGCCGGGGAGACGGCGTCGTACGCGGCCTGGAGCGCGTCCACCTTCGGTACGACGAGGTACTCGGTGAACTCGGGGGCGTCGGCGGTCAGGACCTTGACCGCACCGTGCTCGGCGAGCACGGCGGCGGTGTTCTCGGCACCGGCGCCGAGGGCGACGGCGACGGGCTCGCCGATGCGGCGGGCCAGGGTCAGCAGCTCGAGGGTGGGCTTGCGGACGGCGCCGTCCGCGTGGTCGACGTAGACGAGGACTTCAGCCATGGGAATGCTCCTGCGAATGCGAAGTAGTCAGGGGGCGATCGAGAGGGTTTCGGCCGAAGCTCTTAGATGAACTTCTGGCCGGCCAGAAACTCGGCCAGCGCCTTGCCGCCCTCGCCCTCGTCCTTGACGATCGTGCCGGCGGTGCGGGCCGGGCGCTGCGTCGCGGAGTCGACCGCGGTCCAGGAGCCTTCGAGGCCGACCTCGTCCGACTCGATCTCCAGCTCCTCCAGGTCCCAGGACTCCACCGGCTTCTTCTTGGCGGCCATGATGCCCTTGAAGGAGGGGTAGCGGGCCTCGCCCGACTGGTCCGTCACGGAGACGAGCGCCGGGAGGGAGGCCTCCAGCTGCTCGCTCGCGGAGTCGCCGTCGCGGCGGCCCGTCACGGTGCCGTCCTCGACCTTGACCTCGGAGAGCAGGGTGACCTGCGGGACGCCCAGGCGCTCGGCCAGGATCGCCGGGAGCACGCCCATGGTGCCGTCGGTCGAGGCCATACCGGTGATGACCAGGTCGTAGCCGGCCTTCTCGATCGCCTTGGCGAGCACCAGCGAGGTGCCCATGACGTCGCTGCCGTGCAGGTCGTCGTCCTCGACGTGGATGGCCTTGTCGGCGCCCATGGACAGCGCCTTGCGCAGCGCGTCCTTGGCGTCCTCGGGGCCCACCGTCAGGACGGTGATCTCGGCGTCGTCGGCGTCTTCGGCGATCTGCAGCGCCTGCTCGACGGCGTACTCGTCGAGCTCCGACAGCAGACCGTCGACGTCGTCGCGGTCGACCGTCAGGTCATCGGCGAAGTGCCGGTCGCCGGTGGCGTCGGGCACGTACTTCACACAGACAACGATCCTCAGGCTCACGCCGGCTCTCCTACCGCATCGTCTTTTTTCTGATACCGCCTTGTGCAGGCAGCATAGGCGCCTTGTCGGGCGGATCCCGGTCGGGGCGGCCCGCGCTCCGAAGGGAATGTTACTCGCCAGTACACCGTGGGTGCCCCGCGGTGGCAAGGCCGGTGAACTGTGATCTGTCCAACGCCGCCCGAACCCGCCCCAGCAGGGACGTTTCAGTCGCGCAGCGCGTTGAAGCGGCCCTGGTGGTACAGCAGCGGCCGGCCCTCCCCGGCGGGGTCCCCGGCCACCGCCTCCGCGATGATCACCCGGTGCGCCCCGGCCGGCACGCGCGCCACCACCCGGCACACCAGCCACGCCAGTACGCCGTCCAGCACCGGAACCCCGTACGGACCCGGGGCCCAGCCCGTGCCGGACCCGAACCGGTCGGCTCCGCTGCGGGCGAACAGGCCCGCGAGGTCCTCCTGGTGCTCGCCGAGTATGTGGACGCCGAGGTGCTCGGAGTCGCGTATCGCGGGCCAGCTGGAGGCCCCCGTGGCGATGGTGAAGGACAGCAGTGGAGGATCGGCGGAGACCGAGTTGAGCGAGGTCGCGGTGAACCCGACGGGGCGGCCGCCGTCCTCGGCGGTGATCACGGCCACTCCCGCGGCATGCCGGCGGAAGACGGAGCGCAGCAGGTCGGGCGAGCCGGGCCGGCCGGAGTCGGCGGTGGCGGTGGCGGGGACGGTGGAGGCGGTCGGGGCCGTCATGGAGGTGCTTCCTTCTGCCGCGGAGGCGGCGGGCACGGGCGCGGTGGGATCGGGTCGGGGACCGGGTTCGTTCAGTGGCCCCGACAACGCGCGCTCGCGTAGCGGACGAGGTCCACGTGGGCCCGCCCGTAAAGCAGGAGTTCATACCGCATGCCGCCAGCCTGGCGATCTCCCGTGTACACAGTCAAGCCGCATCGGGCAGATGCGAGGCGCGTCACGCTGCGTGCGGGCGCGTGCACCGGCGTACCGGCGGTCGGGCCGACCGCCGGGCCGATGATCGGGCCGGCCGCCGCGCGCGTCATACCGCGGCGCCCAGCGCGGCGATCACGTCCGCCTTGCGCGGCATCCCCACCGCGCGCCGCACGATCCGGCCCTCGGCGTCCAGGACGAGCACGGTCGGTGTCTTCTCGATGCCGAGGGCGCGCACCAGCTCGAGACGGGCCTCAGCGTCGATCTCGATGTGCCGGACGCCCTCGACCAGGCCGGTCACGTCGGCGAGGATCCGCCGGGTGGCCCGGCAGGGCTGGCAGAACGCGCTGGAGAACTGCACCAGGGTGGCCCGGCGCCCAAGCGGTACGCCCAGTTCCGCCGCGCCCAGCCGTGCCAGGCCCGTGACCTGCCCGTCCTCATCGCCGTGCACGCTGCTCCCGTCGCCGCGGACCCCGTTGCCGCATCATTGAATTGCGTTCGTACGGTGATCCGAGCGCCCCGGCCGCGCGCCGCATTCCCGGCGTGATGAGAATCTCCTCGGGCACGGTCGTCTGGGCTGGCCAGCAGCCCGCGTATGGGGCACGATCCCCAAGGGCAGCGTACCTACGCAGCCGTAACTTCCGGCCGGGAGCACCTCCCCAGGCAGAAAGCGGGGTCTCCCCCTCATGGCTGAGTTCGTCTACCCTCCGGTGATCGGCGCCGCCCACACCCTCTTCAAGGCGCTGGACATCCGCATCGACATGAAGGGCACGGAGAACATCCCGCGCAAGGGCGGGGCGGTACTCGTGTCGAACCACATCGGCTACCTCGACTTCATCTTCGCCGGCCTGACCGCGCGGCCGCAGAAGCGCCTGGTCCGCTTCATGGCGAAGGAGTCGGTCTTCCGCCACAAGGTGTCCGGTCCGCTGATGCGCGCGATGAAGCACATCCCGGTCGACCGCAAGCAGGGCGAGACGGCCTACCAGCACGCCCTCGACTCGCTGCGCGCGGGCGAGATCATCGGCGTGTTCCCGGAGGCGACGATCTCCCAGTCGTTCACCCTCAAGAGCTTCAAGTCGGGCGCCGCGCGCATGGCCCAGGAGGCCGGCGTCCCGCTGATCCCGGTGGCGCTGTGGGGCACCCAGCGGCTGTGGGCCAAGGGCCGCCCGAAGAACCTCAAGCGCAGCCACATCCCGGTGACGATGCGGGTCGGCGAGCCGATCGAGGCGCCCTCCGACCAGTACGCCGGTGCCATCACCCGCCGCCTGCGCGAGCGGGTGCAGGAGCTGCTCGACGCCGCGCAGAGCGCCTACCCGGGCAAGCCCAAGGGCCCCGAGGACACCTGGTGGGTGCCGGCGCACCTGGGCGGCACCGCGCCGACGGCCGCCCAGGTCAAGGAAGCGGGCTGATCCCGCACCACCAGGTCGGGTGATCCTGCGGCCCCGCCGTTCACGGCGGGGCCGTTCGTACGTGCGCTTCCCATCTCCGTCGGGAGGTTCCGCCACAGCTCCGGCCGGTCGGCGGACCCCTGGAGGGCCCCCAGCGCGGCCGGGTGCGCCGCGGCGTACAGCTCGGGGTAGTCGACCTCGCCGAGTTCGGGGCGTACGGGGAAGGCGAGCCGCTCGGCGTCCAGTGCGAACCGGGCGTCCACGCCTGGTTTGTTCCCCCGCGGGTCCTGGCGGGCCCAGTCCGCGGCCCCCGGCAGCCGGAGGGCGATCAGCCCGTGCACGACGGGGTTCGAGCCGTCGTCCTCGGTGAGCCGCTGGTAGCAGAGGCCGGCCGGGATGCCCCTGGCCCGCAACAGGGCGACCAGCGCATGGGACTTGGCGAAGCAGATGCCGTTGCGGGTGCGCAGCACGTCCGAGGCGCGCCAGGAGACGCGCAGGTCCCCGGAGTCGGCGGAGTGCGGGATGGTGTCGCGGACGAACTCGAAGGCGACCTTGACGTATGAATATGCGTCGCCGGTGGCGGTCCAGAGGGCGTCGGCGGTCTCCCGTACGAGCGGGTGGTCATGGTCGATGACCTCATCTGCCGCCAGATAGGCGCGCGCATCCGGGCTTTGCGGGATCAGCTGCATGGCCCGGAGCATAGGCATACCCCCGACCGCGAATCAATGGATTTGCGGTCGGGGGTATATCTATTCAGATCTTCAGCGGGACAGCTCTTCCTTCAGTGCCTGGAGGAAGCCGTCCACGTCTTCCTCCTGGGTGTCGAAGCCGCACATCCAGCGCACGTGGCCGGCGGCCTCGTCCCAGAAGTAGAAGCGGTAGCGCTTCTGCAGCCGCCGCGACACCTCCTGCGGCAGCTTCGCGAACACCGCGTTGGCCTGCACCGGGTAGAGGATCTCCACCCCGTCGGTCTCGCGCACCCCCGCCGCCAGCCGCTGTGCCATCGCGTTGGCGTGCCGGGCGTTGCGCAGCCACAGGTCCTTGGCGAGCAGCGCCTCCAGCTGCACCGACACGAACCGCATCTTGGACGCGAGCTGCATCGACATCTTGCGGATGTGCTTCATCTGCCGGACCGCGTCCGGGTTGACGACCACCACGGCCTCGCCGAACATCATGCCGTTCTTGGTGCCGCCGTAGGACAGCACGTCCACGCCCACCGTGTTGGTGAACGTGCGCATCGGCACGTCGAGTGAGGCCGCGGCGTTGGCTATGCGGGCACCGTCGAGGTGGACCTTCATGCCGTGGGCGTGCGCGTGCTCGCAGATCGCCCGGATCTCGTCCGGCGTGTAGACCGTGCCGAGCTCGGTGTTCTGGGTGATCGAGACGACCTGCGGCATCGCCCGGTGCTCGTCCTCCCAGCCCCAGGCCTGCCGGTCGATGAGCTCGGGGGTGAGCTTGCCGTCCGGGGTCGGGACGGTGAGCAGCTTGAGCCCGGCCATCCGCTCCGGGGCGCCGCCCTCGTCGACGTTGATGTGCGCCGTCTCCGCGCAGATCACCGCACCCCAGCGGTCCGTCAGGGCCTGGAGGGCCGTGACGTTCGCGCCGGTGCCGTTGAAGACCGGGAAGGCCTCCGCGTACGGGCCGAAGTGGCTGCGGATGATCTTCTGCAGATGCTCGGTGTACTCGTCCTCGCCATAGGCGACCTGGTGGCCGCCGTTGGCCAGGGCGAGGGCCTCCAGGATCTCCGGATGGACCCCCGCGTAGTTGTCGCTCGCGAATCCGCGCACCGCCGGATCGTGGTGGCGGTGGGCATCGGTCTTCACGGTTGCGGAGTGAGCCACAGACGCTGTCCGTTCACATCGATGGCGGGCCGCTCCCAGACGCCGGCGATGGCCTCGGCCAGCTCCTTGACGTCGGTGAAGCCCGCGAACTTCGCATTGGGGCGCTCGGCGCGCATCGCGTCGTGCACCAGTGCCTTGATCACCAGGATCGCAGCCGCGGCGCCCGGGCCGTCCTCGCCCCCCGCCTTGCGGAAGGAGTCGGCGAGGGCGAGCGTCCAGGCCTCGGCGGCCGCCTTGCCCGCGTTGTACGCGGCGTTGTTGGCGACCGGCTTGTGCGCGCCGGACTGGCTGATCAGCACGTAGCGGCCGCGGTCACTGCGCAGCAGCCCGTCGTGGAAGGCGAGCGAGGTGTGCTGGACGGTGCGGATCAGGAGCTTCTCCAGGAAGTCCCAGTCCGCGAGGTCCACGTCGGTGAAGGTCTTGCTGCCGCGCCAGCCGCCGACGAGGTGGACGACCCCGTCGATGCGGCCGAACTCCTTCTCGGTCCGCTCGGCCCAGGCCTTGGTGGCCTCCAGGTCGAGCAGGTCCACGGTGTCACCGGTGACGGTGGCACCGCCGTGGGCGTAGCGGGCCGCGTCCACGGACTCCGCGAGGCGCGTCGGGTCGGCGTCGGCCGCGACGACCACGGCACCGGCCTCGGCGAGGCGGACCAGGGCGGCGCGACCGGCGGGGCCGCCGGCCCCGGCGACCGCCACGACGGCACCGTGGAGCTTGCCGTTCCCGGACTTCCCTGCGCTGTTCATCTGTGCAGCCTCCTGTGCGCGAGCGCTCACGCGGCGACCCGCTCGGCCGAATCGGCGTTCACTGCAGTGATGCCCTTCGTGGAGGCGATCACTCCCTTGAGCTTCTTGGCGAGCGCCTCATAGAACATGCTCAGCGGAAACTCGTCGGGAAGCACGTCGTCGACGAGCTTGCGCGGCGGCTGCGTCAGGTCGAGCGCGTCGGGGCCCTTGGCCCACTTGGAGCCCGGGTGAGGGGCGAGGTAGGTGGAGACGAGCTCGTACGCCTTGAACCAGTGGACGAGCTTCGGGCGGTCGATGCCGGCCCGGTAGAGGTCCTCGATCTCGGCGCACAGCTGGTTGGTGACCTGCGGGGCACGCATCCAGTCGATCTTCAGCTTGTTGTCCGTCCAGCGCACGACGTCGTGCTTGTGGAGGTACGCGAAGAGCAGCTGGCCGCCGAGGCCGTCGTAGTTGCGGTTGCGGTCACCGGAGACCGGGAAGCGGAACATCCGGTCGAAGAGGACGGCGTACTGCACGTCACGGCCGTGCTCGTTGCCCTCGGACTCCAGCTTCACGGCCTCCTTGAAGGCGGTGAGGTCGCAGCGCAGCTCCTCCAGGCCGTACATCCAGAACGGCTGGCGCTGCTTGATCATGAAGGGGTCGAACGGCAGGTCGCCGTGGCTGTGGGTGCGGTCGTGGACCATGTCCCACAGGACGAAGGCCTTCTCGCAGCGCTCCTGGTCCTCGACCATGCGGGCGATGTCCTCGGGCAGCTCGATGCCCAGGATGTCGACGGCGGCCTCGGTGACCTTGCGGTAGCGGGCGGCCTCGCGGTCGCAGAAGATGCCGCCCCAGGTGAAGCGCTCGGGGGCCTCGCGGACGGCGATGGTCTCCGGGAAGAGCACGGCGGAGTGCGTGTCGTAGCCCGGGGTGAAGTCCTCGAAGGTGATGCCGAGGAAGAGCGGGTTGTCGTACCGGGTGCGCTCCAGCTCGGAGAGCCACTCGGGCCACACCATCTTCAGGACGACGGCCTCGAAGTTGCGGTCGAGGTTGCCGTTCTGCGTGTACATGGGGAAGACGACCAGGTGCTGGAGCCCGTCGGCACGCTCGGCGGCCGGGTGGAAGGCCAGCAGGGAGTCCAGGAAGTCCGGCACCTTGAAGCCGTCCGCCACCCACTTGCGCAGGTCGGAGACGAGCGCGCGGTGGTACGCGGCGGCGTGCGGCAGCAGCGGCGACAGCGTCTCCACGGCGGCGATCGCCCGCTCGACGGCCGCTGCGACCTCGGTCGGAGCCGGGGCGCCCGCGGCCTCGAAGTCGATCGAGCCGTCCTTGGCCTGCCAGGGGCGGATCTCCTCCACGGCGGCCTTGAGCTCGGGCCACGCCGGGTGGTCGACCACCCGCGCACCGGCGGCTATCACCGCACCGCCAGAACCCGGCACAAGAATTTCCGTCATGTCACTTCCTCCACAGGAGAACCTCGCGTCAACACAGCGTATGCGTGCGGGCCTGTCCTGCTCAAGGGGCTGCGCGGGAAAT
This sequence comes from Streptomyces sp. NRRL S-244, assembly GCF_000717915.1. Classification (GTDB taxonomy): domain Bacteria; phylum Actinomycetota; class Actinomycetes; order Streptomycetales; family Streptomycetaceae; genus Streptomyces. The sequence continues at coordinate 34,457 of NZ_JOCX01000033.1, read as the reverse complement.
TATCCTGCGCGACCCCTGTCGGCACCGTAATTCTTCCCGCCGTCCACCGTCCGAGCGAGCGCTTCGCCCCTTTCGCGCACCGCCACTCGCACCCGCCGGCCCTTCGGGCGGCCACCCGAAGGGCCGGTGGGTGACGTCCGTCACTCAGGCGGTGCGGAAGTGCGGGATGACCTTCTCGCCCCACTGCCGCAGGGTTTCCATGCAGGCCTCCTGCGGCACCGTGCCCATCTGGATCAGGCACATGACCTCGTCCGCACCCGCCTCCTTGAGCCGCTGCACGTACGCGATGGCGTCGTCGGCGCTCCCGTACGCGTGATCGGCGTGGAAGGTCGCCGTCGACGTGGGCCGTACCGGTACGGCCTGCTCGTGCAGCCGGGCCACCACCTGCTCGGCCGCCCGGCGCATCAGCGCCGCCTCGTCGGCGCCCGCGACCACGGCCTCGTCCGGGATGCCGGCGCCGCCGTACCAGTGGCCGATGGACTGGGCGAAGAACCGCTGGCCGCGGATGCCGATCCGGCGCGCCTCGGCCGGATCGTCGAGCACGATGGTCGGGCAGAGCACCGAGAAGTGGTCGTTGACCGCGGTGGAGACGAAGCGCGCGCCGTCCCGGCCGGCCACCGCCCCGTCGTACACGGCCCGCATCCCGGCGATGGACTCCGGCCCGGCGAAGCCCATCACCAGGGCCCCCACGCCCAGTTCGGCGGCCTGTACGAGGGTCTCGGCGCGGCTGCACGCCAGGAACAGCGGCGGGTGCGGGGTCTGGCGCGGCCGCGGCAGGATCGGGTGCGGGTCGATGTCGATCAGCTCGCCGTGGTACTCCAGCTCCTCCTCCTGCCAGGCCTTGCCGATGATCCGCAGCGCCTCCTCCACCTCCTGCGCGGTGCGCTCCCGGTCGACCCCGCACAGGGAGGTCTCCTGCTCGGTGCCGCCGCGCCCGGCTCCGAGGTCGAGGCGGCCGCCGGAGAGCAGGTCGAGCATGGCCGCCCGCTCGGCCACCCGCACCGGGTGGTTGAAGTGGAAGGGCATGCAGACGACCCCGTGGCCGATGCGTATGGTGTGCGTCCGGGCCGCGACCCAGGTCAGGAAGACCTCGGGAGCCGACATGTGCGCGTACCACTTCAGGGAGTGGTGCTCGACGGCCCAGATCCGGTCGAATCCCACCCGCTCGGCGAGCACGGCCTGCTCCACGCAGTCGTGGATGACCTGGTGCTCCCGCTCCACGGTCGGGTCGGCGAGCTGAGCTTCGAAGATCACGGAGAATTTCACGATGCCTCCAGGGTTGCGTCCCGTGCCCGGCCTTACTTCAATTCGGAATATGACTAGTAGTCAGACGTCGAAGAAGCAAGACCTGCCGGCCACCGCGTGGGCCGTGCTCGGGCTGCTGTCCTTCCCCGGGGAGCGCACCGGGTACGAGCTGAAGAAGTGGGCGGACTCCTCGCTGCGCTTCTTCTACTGGTCCCCGGCCATCAGCCAGATCTACGCCGAACTGCGCCGGCTGGAGGAGCTCGGGTACGCGGCCTCCGCGCGCTCGGGACCCGAGGAGGCCCGGGCCAAGCGCCGCTACGCCATCACCGACGCGGGGCGCGCGGCCCTCGCCGGCTGGGCCTCGGACACCGCGGAGGCCGGACCCCCGGTGCTCAAGCACGGGCTGCTGCTGCGGATCTGGCTCGGCCACCTCGCCGAGCCGGAGCTGCTGCGCGCGATGGTCGGCGAGCACCTGGAGCGCACCCGGGGCGAACTGGCCGCCGTACGGGAGGCCATGGCGCAGGCGGGGGACGTACCGGAGTGGGCCTTCCCCGCGCTCGCGCTGCGCTGGAGCGAGCGGCAGCACCTGGCCGAACTGGAGCTGGGCGAGGCCCTGCTGGCCGATCTCGCGGAGCTGGACCCGGCCACTGCGGGAGCCCCGGCCGGAGCCCAGGCCGCGGACCGTCAAGGCGGCGGGGACGCGCCCACGCCCGGGTGACGCGGCAGGGCCGCCGCGGCGCGCGCGGCGGCGTACGGCCCTGGCGGGAACCGGCCGAAGGGCCCGTTCCGGGCGCTGCACGGGCGGTCCCATCGCATCCCCGGCGCACTAGCATGCGTCCTCACCGCCCGGGCCGGTAGGGACACCGTGACCGTGCGGCGAGCCGCCGTCGACGGAAGCGAGAGAACCTTGACTTTCCTCACCATCGGTCACCGCGGGGTCATGGGTGTCGAACCGGAGAACACCCTGCGCTCGTTCGTCCGCGCGGAACGTTCCGGGATGGACGTCATCGCGCTGGATCTGCAGCTGAGCAAGGACGGCGTGCTCGTCGTCCTGCATGACGCCGAGGTGGACCGCACCACCGACGGCTCCGGAGCCGTCGCCGACCTGACCCTGGCCGCGCTGCGCGAGCTGGACGCCGGCCAGGGTGAGCGCGTGCCGGTGTTCGAGGAGGTCCTGGACGCGGTCCGGACCCCGCTCCAGGTGTCGGTCCAGGACGGGCCGACCGCGGCGGCGCTGGCGGAGCTGCTGCTGCGCCGCGACCTGGGCGCACGGGTGGAGGTGGCCTCCTTCCGCGACGAGGTGCTCGCCGAGACGGCCCGGCTGCTGCCGGGGGTGCGCGGCTGCCTGTACGCGGACCGGCACCTCGCGCACCGCGCGACCGTCGTGGACCGGGCGCTGGCCGTCGGCGCGCACACGGTCGCCCTGAACATCCGCGAACTCGCCCTGGACACGGTGGAGTCCGTGCACGCGGCCGGGCTGCGGGTGACCGGCTGGACCGTCAACACCCTGCAACAGCTGCGGGTGGCGCGGGCGCTCGAACTGGACGGCGCGGCCACCGACTTCCCGGAGATCCGCAGCACGGGCCGGTTCATCGCCTGACGGCGGCTCCCGCTGCGCGCTACAGCGGCTTGACCAGCAGCTCGAAGGCCAGGTCGTCGCGGAGCGGGACGCCGAAGCGCTCGTCGCCGTAGGGGAAGGGGCTCAGTTCGCCGGTGCGCAGGTATCCGCGGCGCACGTAGTACGCGATGAGATCCTCCCGTACGTTCACCACCGTCATCCGCATCTCCTTGGCGCCCCACGTCTCGCGGGCGCGGCGCTCGGCCTCGGCGAGTATCTCCTTGCCGAGGCCGCCGCCCTGCAGGCCCGGGCGGACCGCGAACATCCCGAAGTAGACGTGGTCGCCCCGGTGTTCGAGCTGGCAGCAGGCGACGAGCTCGCCCGCGCGCTCGACGGCAAGCAGGACGCTGTCGGTGGAGTCGATGATCGCGCGGACCCCCGCGGGGTCGGTGCGCTGCCCGTCCAGGTAGTCCGCCTCGGTGGTCCAGCCGGCGCGGCTGGCGTCCCCGCGGTAGGCCGACTCGACCAGGATCACGAGTTCCGGTACGTCCGCCTCCACGGCACTGCGGAAGTTCAGGGCGGTGGGGTGGGCGGTCGACATCGGGTGCTCCCGTTCTGCTCGGCGGCATATGACATGCCCGGTGCGGCAAGGAGAGCCTAACCCGGGGCGGCGTGCGGGCATCCGGGCCGGGGCATCTCTTCCCGTGACGCCGACGAACCGGGAGGTTCCGCCGTGCACGGTCCCGCGATGTCCTTTCCCGCTTCCCTCTCCGCCTGGCTGCTCGTACTGCTGTGTGCCGTGAGCGGTGCGTACTGCCTGTGGCGGGTGCGCAGATCGGAGCGGGAGGCGCGCGGCGGGGCGGGGGGCGAGGCGCTGATGGGGTTCGGGATGGCGGTGATGGCCGTGCCCTCGGGCATCGGGCCGTGGGGGCCCGGGATCCTGCTGGCCGTCTTCTGCGGGGCCGCGCTGCATGCGCTGTGGCTGCTGCGCGGCGGGGTGCACCACGCGCACCACCTGGTCGGCTCGCTGGCGATGGCGTACATGGCGCTGACGATGGCCGACGGGCACGGGCACGGCGGGGGCCCGCCGCTCGTCACCGGGGCGCTGCTCGTCTATTTCGCGGGGTACGTGCTGCTCGGCGGGGCCCGGCTGGTGACGGCGGGCGGGGGCGCGCAGCCGGTCGCGGGCGGGCCGCCTGCGAGGGCCGCGGAGCTGACGCGGGCGTGCCGACTCGCCATGGGAATGGGGATGTTGGCGATGCTGCTGAGTCTGTGAAGGTCTGGGAGCCGGCGGACAAACGTGTCCTGCGTCACCAATCACGAAAGGCCGTACCCGCAGGTAGCCCCCCGCTCATAGGCTGGCGGACATGATGGTCCCCGCCGCACTCCTGTTGCTCGGCGCCCTGACCGCGGTACTCGCCCCCCGTCTGCTGGCCCGGGCCGAATGGCCCGAGCGGGAGCCCGTCGTCGCGTTGTGGGTGTGGCAGTGCGTGGTGGGCGCGGTGCTCCTGTGCTTCGCCCTGTCGATGCTGCTGAGCGCGGCCGCCGCCTGGCTGGCGGTCCGGGGCCGGCTCTTCGCGGCGGCCCCGCACGGGGTGGTCGACGCGTACGCGCTGGGCCCGACCGGCGGCCCGTGGGCCGTGGGGACCGCGCTGGCGCTGGCGGGCGGCGGGCTGTGGACCGGGGCCCGGCTGACCCGGGAGGTGCTGCGGGCCCGGGCCCGGCGCCGGGCGCAGGGCGCCGAGCTGCTCGTACGGGCGCCGCTGCTGCCCGGGGAGGACCCGGCCGGGGCGCGGCTCGTCGTCCTGGAGGGGACGCGGCCCGACGCGTGGTGGCTGCCGGGCGCGGCCCCGCAGCTGGTGGTGACCACGGCCGCCCTCGGACGGCTCAAGGGGAGCCAGCTGGACGCCGTACTGGCGCACGAGCAGGGGCACGCGCAGGCCCGGCACGACTGGCTGCTGCACTGCTCGCGGGCGCTGGCGGGCGGGTTCCCGCAGGTGCCGGTCTTCGCGGCGTTCGAAGCGGAGATGCACCGGCTCGTCGAACTGGCCGCCGACGACGTGGCCTCGCGGCGGTTCGGGAGGCTGACAATCGCGCTGGCGCTGGTCGGGCTCAACGAGGACCGGGGGGTGTTCGGGGCCTACCCGAGCCCGCAGCCGCACGTGTCGGACCGGGTGCGGCGGCTGCTGTCGGCGGCGCCCCGGCTGTCGGCGGGCCGTCGGCTTCGGCTGACCGCACTGGCCACACTGGTCCCGGCGATCCCGCTGGTCGTGGCCCTGATGCCGGGCCTGAGCGCCCTCACCTGATCCCGTAGGGCCCGCTCGCGCCCGCCCGTCTGAGCGGACAGGCCGAAATCCGACGTTCCCCCGAGGTGTGGAAGTCCCTGCTCTGGGTGATCCCCCGCGTCACCCAGAGCAGGCGACCCCGTGCGCTGAGTATATTGGCTGGGAGCCAGTCAACGCAGGAGTAAGCATGTCCCCGCGCAGCGCATCGGTCAATGAAGAATTGCGCAGACGTTCCCGGGAGCGGCTGCTCCAGGCCACGGTCGAACTCGTCGCCGAACGCGGCTACGAGTCCACGACGCTCGGCGACATCGCCGACCGGGCGGGCACGGCCCGCGGCCTGGTCTCGTACTACTTCCCGGGCAAACGGCAGCTGCTCCAGTCGGCCGTCCACCGGCTCATGCACCTGACCCTGGAATCGGCCCTGGAGCGCGAGCCGCGCAGCGACGACGGTCGCGAGCGGCTCGCCCGCGCCGTCGACGCGATCCTCGGGCTCGCCCGGGACGAGCCGCTGCTGATGCGGACACACATGGCGGGCATCCTCCAGGCCGAGGGGTTCGTGCAGTGCCCGGAGCAGCAGCGGCTGGCGGAGCTGCTCCGGGACACGGTCACGCGGTACGGATCGGCGGACGTGGACACCGACTACCCGCTGCTGCGGGCGCTGCTGATGGGCGCGGTGGTCGCGGTCCTGCTGCCGGGGGCTCCGATGCCGCTGGCGCGGCTGCGGGCGGAGCTGTTCCAGCGCTACGGGCTGGACTGGGAGCTCGGCTTCCCGCCGGACGGCGGACCGCCCGGCGGAACGTTTCCCTCAACAGGCTCCCCCTAGGTCATGCTCAGTGGTATTCGGGCTGGGTCTGCACGTTGAGCCGGTCCATCCACACCCATTTCGCGCTCTCGGTGCGCCAGTCGTCGATCCGCAGCACGTCGAGGCCCTTGGCGATGTCGTTCGAGTAGACGTACCCGTTGTAGTAGTACGCCGACCAGGACCCGCCGAGTCCGAGCTGGTCCGTGGTGAGCGGGCCGCGCTCGAAGTAGCCGATCTCCTTGGGCCGGGCGGAGTCGGTGAAGTCCCACACCGAGACGCCGCCCTGGTACCAGGACTGGACCATGATGTCGCGGCCGCCGCCGACCGGGATCAGCGATCCGTTGTGCGCCACGCAGTTCTCGGTGTCGGCCTGGAGGCGCGGGATCTTGAAGTAGCTGCGGAAGACGAGTTTGCGCTGGTCGCCGCGGCCGGTGATGTCGTAGATGCCGTCCGCCCCGCGGTTCGGGCCGGTGGCCTCGTTGCAGGTGGCGCCGCCACCGCCGCCCAGCTCGTCGGTGAACACCACCTTGTCGGCCTTCTCGTTGAAGGTCGCCGAGTGCCAGAACGCGAAGTTCACGTTGTCCTGCACCCGGTCGATGACCCGAGGCTGCTCGGGCTTGCTGATGTCGAAGAGGATGCCGTCACCCATGCAGGCGCCGGCGGCCAGCTTCTTCGACGGCAGCACGGTGATGTCGTGGCAGCCGGTGGTCTTGCTGACGCCGGGGTTGGTGGGCGCGCCCGGGTTGCCGCCGTCCGGAAAGAGGACGGGGAAGGCGACGACCGCCGCCTGCGTCGGGTTCTTCTTCGGGACCTTGATCACGGAAATGCCGTCGTGCGGCGGCTGGCAGTCGGGGAACGCCTCGTTCGGGGAGTAAGAGGCCACGTAGAGGTAGATGTCGCGCTCGCCCGGCACCAGCGTGTGGGTGTGGGAGCCGCAGTTGGTCTCCACGGACTTGATGTACTTGGGGTTCTTCTTGTCCTTGATGTCGAAGATCTTGATGCCCTCCCACGAGGACTTCTCCGTCGCGGGCTGCGAGACGCTGTTGCAGGAGTCGTCGCTGCGCGAGGAGTCCGTGGAGAGGAAGAGCAGGTCCCCCTGGACGGAGACGTCGTTCTGGCCACCGGGGCAGAGCACCTGGCTGACGGTCTTCGGGGCCTTCGGGTTGCCGATGTCGTAGATCGTGAAGCCGTTGTAGTTGCCGGCGTAGGCGTACTTGCCCTGGAAGGCCAGGTCGGTGTTGATGACGCCGGGGTAGGTGCTCGGGATGTTGGTCAGGTGCTTGACGTTGGCGCTGTGCACGATCTCGTCCTGGCCGGGGATCTCACCCGGGGCGAGGACGCGCCCGCCCGCCGCCGGGTCGGCGCCCCGCGTGGAAGCCCTGCCGGGCGATAAGTCCCCGGGATCGGGGGTGGCGGCCGCGGGGCCGGCCGCGAACAGCGTGGTCAGCAGCCCGGCCGCGGCCACGGCCGCCCCCAGACTCCTGTGCCGCACTCTGGTGGTGAGCTTCGAGGTCACTGTGCCCTCCCGTGGAGTCCGATCGATTCCGCTCGCGGTGGGAACGCGCCCGCTCGTGGTGGGAACGCGCCCGCCGGGGTACCGGAGCGGTCCCCGGCAGTATGTTCCCTTCATGGACATGGCAAAAGGGTTACTCGGCCGAACGACCGCGGCGGCCATGGCCGCCGGGATCCTGCTCGCCCTGGCCGGCTGCCGCGACGGGGACGGCGGCGACGGGGCCAAGAACGGCGGCGCGGCGGTCATCGCCCCAGGCAGACCGGGCGAGAAGGCCCGCACCCTCTCCCCCGAAGAGGCCGCGAAGCGGCAGCCGGACGACGGCCCGAACGCGGCCGACCGGACCTACGTACAGCACATGATCGAACACCACCGGCAGGCCCTCACGATGAGCGCACTGGCCCCGGACCGGGCCTCGGCGGACGCGGTCAAACGGCTCGCCGAGCGGATCACGGCCGCCCAGCAGCCCGAAATCGGCGCGATGGAGAAGTGGTTGGCGCGCTACCCGGCACCCTCCGGGGCCCCGGCGGCCGGCCACGACCACGGCGCGATGCCCGGCATGGCGACCGGGCAGCAGCTCGAACAGCTCGCCGGGGCGAAGGGCGCCGGCTTCGACAAGCTCTTCCTCACCCTGATGACCGCCCACCACGAGGGCGCCGTCAAGATGGCGGGCGAGGCGCTGGCCGCCGGAAACAACGGCGCGGTGGAGGAAATGGCCAACGAGGTGGTGGCCACCCAGACCGCCGAGATCCACCGGATGCGCGCGATGGGCTGACGGCCGCCGGGCCCGGTGGCATGCTGGGAGCACCTGCGGGAGGAGCTCCGCCGTGCTTCGTGTCGCCGTCGTCGGTTCGGGCCCCAGCGGGGTCTACGCCGCTCAGACCCTGGTACAGCAGCGTGAGGTGCCGGGCGTCCGGGTCGACGTGCTGGACCGGCTGCCCGCGCCGTACGGGCTGGTGCGCTACGGGGTGGCCCCCGACCACGAGAAGATCAAGTCGCTCCAGGGCAGCCTGCGCACCGTGCTGGAGGACGAGCGGATCCGCTTCCTCGGCAACGTCGAGGTCGGCGGACCGCAGCTGCCCACCGCACGGCTGCTGGAGCTGTACCACGCGGTGGTGTACTGCGTGGGCGCCGCCCGCGACCGGCTGCTCGGAATCCCCGGCGAGGAGCTGGCCGGGGTGCACTCCGCGACGGCGTTCGTCGCCTGGTACAGCGGCCACCCGGACGCCGTGGCCGAGGCCTTCGACCTGCCCGGGGTGGGCTCGGCGGTGGTCGTCGGGGCGGGCAACGTGGCCGTGGACGTGACGCGGATGCTGGCCCGGGGCGAACCGGAGCTGGCCCCTACCGACATGCCGCAGCCGGCCCTGGGCGCGCTCGCGGACAGCGGGGTGAAGTCGGTGTCGATGGTGGCCCGACGCGGGCCCTCGCAGGGCAAGTTCACCACCAAGGAGCTGCGGGAGCTGGGCACGCTGCCGGGCGTGGCCGCCGTGGTGGACCCCGCCGAGCTGGCCCTCGACCCCGCGTACGCCGACCAGGACGCGGCCGCCGCGCTGCCCGCGGTGGCCCGGCGCAACCTGGAGGTGCTGCGCGGCTGGGCCGGGCAGGACCCGGGCGGCGCGCAGCGCCGGATCGGCCTGCGGTTCTACCTGCGCCCGGTGGAGGTGCTGGCCGGCCCCGGCGGCCGGGTCGCCGGGATGCGCTTCGAGCGGACCGCCCCGGACGGCCGCGGCGGGGTCACCGGGACGGGCTCGTACGAGGACATCGAGGCGCAGTTGGTGCTGCGCTCGGTGGGGTACCAGGGGGTTCCGCTGCCGGGTCTGCCGTTCGACCCGGTGAAGGCCACGGTTCCGCACGCCGCCGGCCGGGTGCTGCGCGAGGGCCGGGCCTCGGTGGGCGAGTACGTGGCGGGCTGGATCAAGCGCGGCCCGACCGGGGTGATCGGCACCAACCGGCCCTGCGCCAAGGAGACGGCGTCCTCGCTGCTCCAGGACGCGGCGGTGCTGGCCCGGCGGGAGCTGCCGGGCGATCCGCTGGACGCGTTGCGGGCGGCCGGGCTGCACCCGGTGGAGTGGCCGGGCTGGCTGGCGATCGAGGCGGCGGAGGCCGATCTCGGGCGCTCGCTGGGCCGCCGCTCGGTGAAGATCCCGGACTGGCCGGGCCTGCTGGCAGCGGCGAACGCGGGCGCCTGAGCCCGGGCCGGCGCGGCCCGGCCCGGCACCCGGCGCCCTAACGCGCGAGGCGTGCCTCTTCCGCGGCGGCCGCCGCCAGCACGCTGTCGAGCAGCCCCGGGAACAGGCTCTCCAGCTCCGGGCCGCGCAGGCCGTTCATCTTCGCCGTCCCGCGGTAGACCTGGCGGACCACACCGGCCTCCCGCAGGACGCGGAAGTGGTGCGTGGTCGTCGACTTGGTGACCGGCAGGTCGAAGTACGAGCACGCCAGCTCGTCCGGCGTGGCCGCGAGGTCCCGCACGATCGACAGCCGGATCGGGTCCGACAGTGCGTGCAGCACCGTTTCGAGCCGGATCTCGTCGAGCCCGGGATGGGCGAGCGCACGGGTGGTGGCCGTATCCGTCACGTCTGGCCTCGTCTCCTCCGGCTCCCCTGTTCGTACGAGAACCACCGTAGTACATCGGCTGCCACCGGAAGGAACGCACACACGTGCTCGCGGTGGCGGCTACCAGGCACGGTGGTACGAGACGGGCACCCGTACCCCGGTGCCCGGTTCGGCGGCCCGTTCGGCGCCCAGCGCGGCGGCCGCGGTGCGGGCCCAGTACGGGTCGCGCAGCAGCTCGCGGCCGAGCAGGACCGCGTCCGCCTGCCCGTCGGCCAGGATCGCGCCGGCCTGCTCCGGCTCGGTGATCAGCCCGACGGCGGCCACCGGGAGGCCGGTCCGGGCCTTGACCTCGGCCGCGAACGGCACCTGGAAGCCGGGCCCCGCCGGGATGTTCGCCTTCGGGGCCATCCCGCCGGTGGACACGTCCAGCAGGTCCACCCCGCGGCCTTGGAGCAGTGCGGCCAGCCGGACCGTGTCCTCGGGGGTCCAGCCGGACTCCTCCAGCCAGTCGGTGGCGGAGACGCGGAAGAACAGCGGCAGCTCCTCGGGCCACACCGCCCGTACGGCGTCGACGACTTCGAGGGCGAAGCGGACCCGGTTCTCGAAGGAGCCGCCGTACGCGTCGGTGCGCCGGTTGATCTGCGAGGAGAGGAACTGGCCGATGAGGTAGCCGTGGGCGCCGTGGATCTCGACGACCTCGTAGCCGGCGGCCAGCGCGCGCCGCGCGGCGGCCGCGAACTGGCCGGTGATCTCGTGGATTTCCGCGGTCGTCAGCTCGTGCGGCACCGGGTCGCCCTCGGCGAACGGCACCGGGCTCGGGGCGCTCGGCAGCCAGCCGTCCGCCTCGGGGCCGACGTATCCGCCGCCCTCCCAGGGCCGGCCGGTCGAGGCCTTCCGCCCGGCGTGGGCGATCTGGACGCCCGGAACGGCGCCCTGGGCCTTGATGAAGGAGGTGATCGGGCGCAGCGCCTCGACCTGCGTGTCGTTCCAGATGCCGAGGTCGTACGGGGAGATCCGGCCCTCCGGGGAGACGGCGGTGGCCTCCTGGAGGATCAGGCCGGCGCCGCCCACCGCGCGGGCCGCGTAGTGCGCGAAGTGCCAGGCGTGGGCCACGCCCGCGTCCGGACCCGAGGCCTCCGCGACGTACTGGCACATCGGCGCCATCCAGATCCGGTTCCGCGCGGTGACCGAGCGCAGGGTGAACGGCGCGAAGAGGGCCTCGGCGTGGGTGGCGGGGACGTGCGTGGCGGGGGCTATGGGGGCAGCACTCATGAAGGACTCTCCGGAGGTGGCCGGGCACGCCGCGGATCGGCGGCTTGTACGAGAGTCAGCGTACTACGATTTATGCCGTACTACGAGACCTCTCGTACAAGCTCGTCGAGCTCGGCGCGCAGCGCCTCCGCCAGGGCCGTCAGGTCCGGCACGGCGGCCGCGTCGGCGACCAGGCCGTAGTGGACCGTGCCCTTGTAGGTGGAGACCGCGACCGCCAGGGAGTGGCCGCGGGCGAGCGGGGCCAGCGGATAGACCTCGCGGACCCGGCTGCCGCCGAGCGAGAAGGTGAAGCCGGGCAGCGGGACGCTCGTGACCAGGATGTCGAAGAGCAGCCGGGCCGCCTGGGCGACCAGGGGGCCGCCGAGCCGGTGGCCGAGGGGGTGGACGTGGTCGGCGAGCAGGGCGACGGCCCCGGCGCCGCGGGCGGGTCCGGCCTCCTTGTTGCGGTCCATTCCGAGCCGCACCCGGTCCAGGCGCAGCAGCGGGTCCGGTTCGGCGATCGGGAGCCGCAGCAGGTAGCCGGAGAGCCGGTTGCCGTACGCGGCGCCGCCGGGCCGGCGGCGGGATACCGGTATCAGGGCGCGCGGGCCGGGCCCCTCCGGCTCCGGGTCGCCGCGGCCCAGCAGCCAGCGCCGCAGGGCGCCCGCGACCATGGCGATCAGCACGTCGTTGACGGTGCCCCCGGCGACCTTCCGGATGCGGTTGACGTCGTCGAGGTCGAGCGCCAGGCCGGCGACCACGCGGGTGCCGGTCTGCGCCGGGACGGCCGTCAGGGCCGCCGGGACCCCGAGGGGCAGTCCGGCGCGGGCCACGGAGGCGCCGATCTCCAGCGCCTGGCCGACGTCCTGGACCCGGGCGGCCAGCATCCCGGGGAGGCTGCGCAGGGCGGAGCCGGCGGCGGGCCGCGCCGCCGGGACCGGTCGCGCGGGACCCCGTATGGTCGCGCCCTCGTCGAAGAGCATGGCCGCCAGCGCCAGGGCCCCGAGCCCGTCGGCGAGGGCGTGGTGGAACTTGAAGAGCACCGCGAAGGAGCCCGCATCGGGCCCGGCCAGGACGTGCGCCTCCCAGGGCGGCCGGCCCCGGTCCAGCGGCCGCGCCATCAGGGGCCCGGCGGCGGCCCGCGGGTCGGGGGTGCGGACGAGGAACACGTGCCGGGCGGGATCGAAGTCCGCGTCGGGCGACCAGGCGGCGGCGCCGATCGGCAGCAGCACGTCGTGGATGCGGCGGCGCAGGCCGGGGACGGCGGCGCAGCGGGCGGTGAGCAGTGCGGCGGCGCGGACGGCGGGGTCGGGGCCGGCGTCGGCGCCGGTGCCGGTGCCGGTGCCGGTGCCGGGGGTGTCGCGCGGGGTGGCTTCGAAGACCGCGAGGGCGCCGAGGTGCATGGGATGGGCGGCGGATTCGATCCGCCAGAAGGCGAGGTCGAGCGGTGACAGGTGCTCGGTGGCCACGTATTGCCTCTCGCGTGCGGTGGCAGAGGTGGAAGTCAACCCCCATCGGCCTCCTACGATCAAGTAGCCACCCTTTGGATACGCCTGTTGATCGATGACGACCGACTGCTCGGCGCAGCGGACCGGCGGCCCGGCCGCTGTCGGTGGCCGGGAGCAGACTGGCCGAAACGGTACGCAGCGACCGGGACGGCGAAGTCCGGAGGGGGTGTTCCGGACCCTGGACGGCGGCGCCCGCCGGACCCCCTCCAACGACGGCGTCTCGGCGGTGTTCCTGCCGGATCCGCATCCGGAGTTCGGCCGGCGCGTGCCACGACGACGGGGACGGCTGCCGGGTGCCGGCCGGGCACCTGCCCGACGTCCTGTACGAACGGGCTGCGGTCATCGCTCACCGAATCGGCCAGTAGAGTGACTCGCTGTGGCAGCACGACCGTTGAACGAGATCGTCGAGCCGGGCTGGGCCCGGGCTCTGGAGCCGGTGGCGGCGCAGATCGCCGCGATGGGCGACTTCCTGCGCGCCGAGATCGCCGCGGGGAGGACGTACCTGCCCGCCGGGGCGAACGTACTGCGCGCCTTCCAGCAGCCCTTCGACGAGGTGAAGGTGCTCATCGTCGGCCAGGACCCGTACCCCGCCCCGGGGCACGCGATGGGCCTGTCCTTCTCTGTGGCGCCCGACGTCAGCCCGTGGCCGCCCAGCCTCGACAACATCTTCCGCGAGCTGTACGCGGACCTCGGGGTGCCCCGGCCGGCGAACGGGGACCTGACCCCGTGGACCCGGCAGGGCGTGCTGCTGCTGAACCGCGCGCTGACCACCGCCCCGCGCAAGACCGGGGGCCATCGCGGCAAGGGCTGGGAGGCCGTCACCGAGCAGGCCATCCGGGCGCTGGCCGCGCGCGGGAAGCCCCTCGTGTCGGTGCTGTGGGGCCGCGACGCGCGCAATCTGCGGCCGCTGCTCGGCGAGTTGCCGGCCGTGGAGTCGGTCCACCCCTCCCCCATGTCCGCAGCCAACGGGTTCTTCGGTTCGCGGCCTTTCAGCAGGACCAACGACCTGCTGGTCCACCAGGGAGCCCAGCCGGTGGACTGGCGGCTTCCGGCCGCCGGTTGATCTTTCGCTGGCCTTTCTGTTGAACGGTATACGACATTCCACGGATAAATACGGACAGAAGCCGCCCGTTCAGGCCCTGCCCGAACACTCGGTTCCGATAAGCCAGTAGCATGCGGCGCCATGAGCTCCCCCACTGGGCCCGCGAATGGCCTGCCCGTACGAATGCCGCGACCCCGCCCTGCCGGACGGCACCGCCGACCCGAGCCCGCGGTGGCGCCCGAGGGCGCGCCCGCGCTGGTGCTCGCCGTGCCCGGTGCCCCTTCGGCCGCCTCCCGGGGGCTCGCGGAAGAGATCGTCAGCATCGGCCGCTCCGAGCTGCCGGGCCTGGACGCCCGCATCGGCTTCCTCGAAGGCGATGACGCCGAGGGCGCTGAGGGCGCCGAGTTCCCGGCCCTCTCCCACGTGCTGACCTCGGTCGCGGCCGAGCGCGTCGCCCGCGCGGAGTTCGCCCGCGCCGCCGGCCACGAGGTGCCCGCGCCGACCGGCCCGGACGCCGTGGTCGTCCCGCTGCTGGCCGGCCCCGACGCCGACCTGCTGCGCCGGATGCGCCAGGCCGTCATGGACTCCTCGGCCGCCGCCGAGCTGGCCGAGGTGCTCGGCCCGCACCCGCTGCTCGCCGAGGGCCTGCACGTGCGGCTCTCCGAGGCCGGACTGGCGCGCGCCGACCGCGCCCGGCTGTTCACCGTCACCACCGCCGCGGACGGCATCATCGTGGCCACCACCGGCGGCGCGGAGGCCGTCCAGGCCGCCGCGGTCACCGGCATGCTGCTGGCCGCGCGCCTCGCGGTGCCCGTCAAGGCCGCCGCGCTCGACCAGGAGGGCTCGGTGGCCGCGGTCGCCGAGCAGCTGCGCAGCGAGGGCTCGACGCAGCTCGCGCTGGCCCCCTACCTGATCGGCCCGGAAGCCGCCGAGGGGCTGCTGGACACGGCCTGCAAGGAGGCCGACTGCGCGGCCGCCGAGGTACTCGGGGCCTACTCGGCGCTCGGCAAGCTGGTCGTCACCCAGTACTCCGCTGCGCTCGGCCTCACCCAGGGCGCCGCTGCCCACTGATCCCGCACAGGTCCGCTCGTACGAGGGCCCGCGCCCCGGGGGTTCAACCCCTGGGACGCGGGCCCTCGTCCGTGCGGACGCGGACGGCGGGCAGCCGCCAGTCGGGCAGCCAGCGGTCGGGCAGTCGGGTCAGGCGAAGACCACGCAGGTCGCGGCCGGCACCGCCACCGAGCCGGTCCGGCGCGGCTGCCCGGTCAGGGGGTCGACGTCGAACCAGGTGACGTCCCCGGAGCGCTCGTTGGCCGCGTACAGCCGGCGCCCCGAGGGGTCGGCGGCGAGGTCCCGGGGCCAGCTGCCGCCGCACCCCACGGTGCCCACCAGCCGCGGCTTCTCGGGCCCGTCGGCGAGCGAGAGGGTGGCGATGGCGTCGGCTCCGCGCACGGCCGCCCACACGAAGCGGCCGTCGGGCGAGGCCACCACGGCCGACGGGTAGGCCCGTACGGCCCCTGGAGCGGTCGCAGACGCGATCGGAACCTCATCGACCGGTTCCAGCCGCCCGGAGCCGGCGTTCCAGCGGCAGACGGTCAGCTGCGGCTCCAGCTCGTGCAGGACGTAGGCCACTTCGCCGCCCGGGTGGAAGGCGAGGTGGCGCGGGCCCGTCCCGGCACGCAGCAGGGTCTCGCCGCACAGGCGCAGCGCCCCGGTGGCCGGGTCCGGCGCGCAGACGCGGACCGAATCGGTGCCGAGGTCCACGCTGAGCACCCAGCGGCCGCTCGGATCGGGCAGCACCTGGTGGGCGTGCGGCCGTTCCTGGCGGCTCGCGTCGGGGCCGGAGCCCTCGTGCGCGAGGACCGAGGCGGGCCCGCAGAAGCTGCCGTCCGCGGCGAGCGGGAGGCTGCTGACGCTGCCGGAGGTGTAGTTGGCGGTCAGCAGCCGGCGCCCGGCCACGCTGAGGTGGGTCGGTCCGGAGCCGCCGACGCGGACGGCGGGACCGAGGGCGGTGAGGCCCTCGGGGGTGGGCCGGAAGGCGGCGGCCGCACCCTGGTCCGTCTCGCTCACGGCGTAGAGCACCCCGGTGCCCCGGTCGAGGGCGAGGTACGAGGGGTCCGCGACCGCGTCGGTGGCGGAGAGGAGGGTCAGCGCACCGGTCGCCGGGTCCACGGCCGCGGTGGTGATGCCGCGGCCGCCTCCCGAGGTGAACGAGCCGATGCGGGCCCGCAGTCCGCCGCCCCGGCCGCCCCGGCCGTCCCTGCCGTCCCTGCCGTCCCGGCCGTCCATGCCCGCCGTCCCGTCCGTGTCCGCCGTGCCGTTCGAAAGCTCCGTACCGTCCGCGCCGCCCACGGGATGCCCCTCTCCACCGTTCGGATCGATCCGTGCGGAGCCGACGGTAACAGAAGGGTCTAGACCAGATCCCGCCCTTGGGCCCGCTCCCGCGCGCCCGGGTGGTGGACGTACGCCGTCGAGCTCGGCCGGTCGTCGTACGTGCGGTGGAAGACCGGGGTCGCGGAGCCCGAGATCGGCGGCACGATCCAGGACCAGTCGGCGCCCACCTCCCGCCCCTTGCGCTCCTCGCGCTCCATGTGGCTGAGGAAGCGCCGGGACTCGGTGTGGTGGTCCGCGATGGTGACCCCGGCCCGGTCGAAGGAGTGCAGTACGGCCCGGTTGAGCTCGACGAGCGCGCGGTCCTTCCACAGCGAGCGGTCGCTGGCGGTGTCGAGGCCGAGGCGCCGGGCGACGGCGGGCAGGAGGTTGTACCGGTCGGTGTCCGCGAGGTTGCGGGCGCCTATCTCGGTCCCCATGTACCAGCCGTTGAAGGGCGCGGCCGGATAGTGGATGCCGCCGATCTCCAGGCACATGTTGGAGATGGCGGGTACGGCGTGCCAGCGCAGCCCCCAGGCCGCCCAGCCGGCGTCGTCGGGGTGCTCGATCGGGACCTCCAGCACGGCGTCCGCGGGGGTCTCGAACCAGCGGGGCTTGTCGTCGACGCCCTGGACCACCAGCGGCAGCAGATCGAAGGGGGTGCCCGCGCCCCCGGTCCAGCCGAGGCCGAGCAGGGCACTGGTGAGCGGTGCGTTGCGGGCGTCGCCCACGGTGACGGAGTGGTGGTCGCCGTATCCGGCGTACCGGACGAGTTGCTCGCTCCAGATCAGCGGGCCGGGGCGGTCCGGGGTGTCCGGGGCGAAGACGGTGATGGTGGGTCTGACCCGGCCGCCGTTGGTCGCGTCGCGCAGGTGCTCGAAGCACTCGGCGGCTATGTCGTCGGCGTCGGTGAGCTCGCGGCGGTCGCGCACCCGCAGCGAGTTCCAGTACAGCCTGCCGATGCAGCGGTTGCTGTTGCGCCAGGCGACACGGGCCCCGTGGACGAGCTCCTGCGGGGTGTGCCGGTAGCTTCCGGTGTCCGCGAGCTCGGCCCGCACGGCGGCGAGCCGGGCCCGCGGATCACCCGCCGGCGGATTCTCCCGGTGGAAGAGTCGGATGAACTCCTCGGCTGCTTCCCACACTTCGGCTGTGGTCGAGCGCTGTTGAAGTATTTCCATCCCGGGCGGTTACCCCCTGTCCGACCAGATCCACCCTGTACGTGCCGGATGAATGTGCTATCAACACTCACCCGTTGTACATGCCGCAGGTCAGCGGCGTACGGCACGCGCAACCGGAACAACTCCACCGGGTGATCTTCGGGCCATTGCCCTGCGGAGCGGTTCTGACAGGGCGTAAGATCCGCCGCCATGCGGGCCGTGACCTCGTGGATCTCCTGGATCGGGCCCGGGGCCGGGGCCGGATCAGGCGCCGATGGCGAGGGGCGCGCGGGGGTCGGTGCGCAGGGGGGCGTGGAGGGCCACGAGGGCGTGCTCCAGGCCGTGCAGGTGCGCGAGGGCCGGCTCCGCGGCGGCGGGCCGGGGGTGGGCGGGAACGGCGCGTTCCGCCGCGGCCCGGGGGGCGGTCAGCGCCTCCACGGCGCTCTCCACCCGCCAGCACGCGGCGGCCAGCCGGGCGTCGTGCGAGGCCTGCGGGTCGGCGGCGACGGCCACCAGTCCGCGCACCTCGCGGGCGCAGTCGTCGAGCAGCCCGAGGACCTGCCGGGCCCGGGCCTTGCGGGCGCGCAGCGGGCTCAGCGGGTGGACCAGGGGCGCGAGGGCCATCCGTACGCGGGCCAGCAGCAGTTCGAGTTCGGCGGCGTGCGGGGCGGGATCGGCGTCGGGGTCCCCGGCGAGCCGGTCGAGGGAGGCCGCCGTGGAGGCCCGTACGCAGTGCAGGGCGCGCTGGATCCAGGCGTCGTTGGCGGCGTGGGTGGTCACCGGGAGGACGAGCACCACGGCGAGGGCCGCACCCAGCGCGCCGATCGCGGTCTCCTCGAAGCGCAGGAGCAGCAGGCCGGGGTGCAGGACGCCGAGGAGCCCGTAGAGCAGTCCGGCCATGACGGTGACGAAGAACATCATCCAGGAGTACGAGGGCGCCGCGGTGTAGAAGATCCCGAAGACGCATACGGCGACCAGGGCGGCGGTCGGCGCGGGCGCCCCGTGCAGGGGTACGGCGATCAGCAGCCCGGCGGCGATGCCGACGACCGTGCCGAGGACCCGGCGGAATCCGCGGACGAGGGTCTCGCCGCGGGAGGCGGTGTTGACGAAGATCCACCATGCGGTGCCGACGGCCCAGTACCAGCGGTCGTCGGAGAGCGCCTGGCCGATGCCGAGCGCGAAGGCGCAGGCGGCGGTGGCCTGGAAGGCCTGCCGCGTGGTCGGCCGGGCCAGACCGGTGCCGGGCAGGCCGGGCGGCGCGGCGGGCGGCGGGGTGCGCCGCTCGATCGGCCAGAGGAGGAACCGCACCGCTCCGGCGGAGAGCAGCGCCAGCCCCACGGCGGCGTACAGCTCGGGCAGCTGGCCGGGGACGGCGTGCAGGAACTGCGTGACGAAGAACATCATGAAGCCGAAGATCCCGAGGGCGTGCCCGCGCGGCCCCCAGCGGCGGGCGTAGACCCCGGCGAACACGACGGCGAGGAAGGCGGCGTCCCGGGCGAGCGGCACCCCGTGCAGGGTGGTGGCCAGCGCGAGGACGGGGAATCCGGCGACGGGCAGCAGGGCGCTGGTCACGCGCTGGGCCCGCACGGTCGCGTCGAGCACGGTGAACAGGGTGAGCAGGGCCGCCAGTCCCCCGGTGATGGAGGCGGTGAGGGAGAGGCCGCAGACCTCGGCCACGGCGACGGCGAGCCCGACGCCGAGCACGGCCCGCAGCGAGTTCCTCAGTCTCAGGCGCCCCGGATCCGGAGCCACGAACATCCTCTTCACGGCGGTGTGCCGCCCCCCTTGCAGTGGTGCGCGCCGGTCCGGCGTCCGCCCGGGGGTGGTGGGCGGCAGGCGGGCACGGCGAAGGCACCGCGCTCCGGACCGGCCTCGTTGCCGTCCGGCGCTGCGCGGCGCCGTAAGTACATGGATACGACACAGATAAGCATCCGAGGGCCCACTGGCTCAACACACCTCCCTATCACTGGGCCATTGGTCCAGTACCGGAGGGTATTCATCGGCCACTCGCGGCCAACGGACCAGCGTTCGCTCAGGCGGGGCGGCGGGCGTAACAGAAGAAGTGCTCCTCGGGCTCGATCCCCTCGGGCCGGAACAGCGCGGTGTGGTGCTCCACCACCTCCAGCCCGGCCTCGCCCAGCAGCCGCAGGTGCTCCGCCGGGGACAGGCTGCTGACGGTGACCTCGTGCCCCATCCAGACGATGTCGAGGTCGCTGATGTCCCCCGGCACGGTCGCGAGTACGAAGTACCCGCCGGGCGCCACCCACGAGGCCATCCGCTCCAGGGCTGCGGCCACTTCCCGCTGGTCCATGACGAGCAGCGGGAAGAAGGAGCACACCGCGTCGAAGGGGCCCTCCGAGGGCACGTACGTCCGGACGTCTGCCTGCTCGAAGCGGGCCTGCGGGACCCGGGCGCGCGCGAGGTCGACCATGTGCGCCGAGACGTCGATGCCGGTCACCGCGCAGCCGGCCCGCGCGAGCGCCTCGGCGGCCGGTCGGCCCGTACCGCTGCCGACGTCCAGTACGCGGGCGCCGGGGGCGAGGCGGGCGGTGAGCCAGTCCAGTGCGGCGAGCTGTCCGGGGACGCGCCCGAACACCTCCTCGTACCGTGCGCCCACGTCGTCGAAGACCTCTGCCGCGGACTTGCCGCCCTTCATCGGCTCCCCCACCTTCACCCTCGATTCGTGTGCGCCGCCGCCCGGCCGGCCGGTCCGGACGCCGTGGAGGTTCTGCCCGGGCCGGTGGACCGGAAACGCCGCGGGTCCCCGCGCTCAGCCCGGGGACTGGGCCGCGGCGCGGCCCGACGCGATGAGCTGGAGGTCCGCGGTCAGGGAGTCGAGCCAGGCCGTCGTGGCGAAGTACGCGAGCCCGGCATCGGGCGGCGCCGCGTCGGTGGGCGCGGGCAGAGTGTCCGGAAGCAGGGCTTCGGGGGCGCCGGGTGGGCCGGGTGCGCCGTGCCGGGTCTTGCGCGGGACGTCGGCCGCTGCCGCCGCGCGGCGCAGCCCCGCCGCCACCCGGGCCGCGTACTCCCGCAGTCCCGCCGCCTCACTGCGCGCGAGCGGGCTCCCGTCGGCGCTGCCCAGCACCCGCCCGCCGCCCCAGAGCACGTGGTGCCCGGTCATCACCGCGGCCTGCCAGTCGGCGCCGGGCGCCACCGGGCGCTGCGTCTCGCTCTGGTACTGGGCGTACGCCGACTCCGCCATCGTCAGCGTGGTCCGGACCCGGTGCTCCTCGTCCCCGGTGGATTGCGGGAGCCGCCCGGGCGCCGCGACGACGGCGGTGGTCGTCTCGACGTCGTCGGCGCAGGCGCGCAGCAGCCGGGCCACCGCCCGGCCCAGTTCGTCATGGGCCCCGCGCGGCCAGGCGAACAGCCCGCACACGATCCCGATCGCGCTGCCGATGAGCACGTCCAGGAAGCGGACCTCGGCCAGCTGCCAGGTGACCGGGGACAGCTGGGCGAAGACGAGGGCGACGACCAGCGTGAACAGGGCCTGCGCCCAGCCCACGCCCCGTACGGGACCGAGGGTGAACGTGAGCAGCATCAGCGGCGCTAGCACGATCGCGTACAGGGTCGTCTCCTCGCGGGCCAGCGCGAGCACCGTCCCGGCGGCGAGCGCGCCCACGCAGGTGCCGATCAGCGCGCTGCGCACGGTCTCCCGGGTCTGCACGGCGGTGGTCCGGGTGAGGCTGATGACGGCGAGCATGGCCCAGAAGCCGTGCGGCAGGGAGTCGAGCCCGGCCACGGTACGGGCGACGGCGAGCGCCACCGCGATCCGTACGGCGTTCTGGAAGTGCACGGAGCGCGGCCCCGTGTGCGCGGCGAGCCGGTGCCACCAGAGGCGGGGGGTGCTCTGCCGGACGTACCAGAACCGGTCCGCGGCGTCCGCGTCCGGGTGCGCCCCGCGCCCCTCCACGGCGATCTCCGCCGCCGTGCGGAGCGCCACGGTGGCGTCCGCGACCTCCAGCAGCGCGGCCTGCCGGCGTCGGGACTCGGGCAGGTCGGCCGGGATACGGGCGTTGCGGGCGCGCAGGCGCAGCAGTTCCGCCGAGTCCACCGGGGGCCGGCGCCCGTCGCGGAGCAGGGTGGCGGTCCCGGTCGTCGATTCCCGGACCGCGCCGAGGAGGTCGAGCCCGGCTTGTCTCGGCTCCCGCCCGGCCGGCGGTGCGGGCAGGTTCCGCAGCCGGGAGAGCAGGGTGCGCGCGGTCAGCCCGGTGTGGGCCATGGCCCGCTCGCGCAGACCCGGCCCGGCGGGCCGTTCCGCCTCCGGGACGTGGGAGGGGCGCAGCGCCTCGGCTGCCGCCCGGGCCCGGTCGGCGGCCGGAGCGGCCAGTACGTGGGGCGGCCGCCCCAGCGCGGCGGCGCACCGGGCCGCTTCGGCCGCTGCGCCCGCGGCCCGCTCCGCGTACGTCACCGGGCGGGGGTCGGGCAGGATCCAGGCCTCGGCGAGGACCAGCAGCAGGAGGCCGGCGAGGGTGCCGACCAGCCGCTCGCCGAGGGTGTGCGGGAGGTACGGCGGGAAGCTCGGCAGGATGTACAGCAGTTGGAGCCCGGGCGCGGCGCCCGCCGGCCGGGGTCCGGCCGCCGCCGAGAAGGCCAGGCAGAAGCCGACGACGGCCATGCCGAGGACGGCGGTCCAGGTCCGTACGGCGAGGAAGGTGCCCAGGGTCACCAGGAAGCAGGCCACCGGGAGCAGCTTGACCATGACGGCGGCCCGCTGCCTTCCGGTGCCCGGGATCCGGGCGAGCCCGGCCAGGGAGACGGCCGAGAAGAGGGCGTAGGTCGCGCCGATGGGCCGGTCGAATCCGTACAGGAACACGAAGAAGGAGCCGCAGGCGGCGAGCGTGGTCCGGACGGCCCGGCGGGCGGCCGCCGGCACTGGGCCGGTGCCCGTCCGCAGTTCCCGTTCGAGTTCCCCAAGGGCTCGCACGTTCTCAGAATCCCACGGGGACGGCCGCGGGACCTGGGGACGAGGAACTCAGGGGTCGGAACTCAGGGGTGGGTGTTCCAGCCGGCGATCACCGGGAGGTCGTGTTCGGTGGACAGGATGCTGACCGTGCCGGTGCGCAGCAGGAAGAGCCGGCCGTCCTGCGGGGGCAGGCCCAGGTAGCGGGCGGTCAGGACGCGCAGGAAGTGGCCGTGGGCGACGATGACGGCGTCGCCGCGGTCCTCGGCGAGGACGGCGGCCGCCCGGGCCAGGGCGCGGTCCGCGCGGGCGCCGACCTGGGCGGCGTTCTCGCCGGGGTGTTCGGCGTCGCCGG
The DNA here is from genome assembly GCF_000717915.1 of Streptomyces sp. NRRL S-244. GTDB lineage: Bacteria > Actinomycetota > Actinomycetes > Streptomycetales > Streptomycetaceae > Streptomyces. The sequence goes on along the minus strand of NZ_JOCX01000033.1, from coordinate 11,918 downwards.
GCGGGACTCCGTCGGTCCACAGGGACCAGTGCGGCCGGGTCCGCTGGATCTCGGCCGTGGTGATGCCCTCGTAGCCGCCGTAGTCCCATTCGTACAGGTCGGGGTCGGTGACGCCGTCGCTCAGTCCGGCGAGTTCGGCCGTGGCGACGGCCCGGCGCAGCGGGCTGGTCAGCACCAGGGCGAAGTGGCGGTCGCGGAAGTACGGGGCCAGCGAGATGGCCTCCTCGACGCCGGTGGCGGTCAGCGGGATGTCGGTCCGCCCGGTGTGGCGCCCATTGGCGCTCCAGGCGGTCTCGCCGTGCCTCACCAGCAACAGGTCGCTCATGTTCCGGACCATAAACCCTCCGGCGTGTCGGCGCCGGGGGATTCCCGCCCCGACCGACCCGGCCCGGGAGCAATCGATGCGCAAACGCTGCGAGTGGCTCGTCCGGGACGCACTCGCGAGGCTCGGGCCATGGATGGAAGCGAGCGCGAGGAGTGCGTCGCGGCGGGTTTCGCGGCGGCTTTCGCGGCGGGCGACGAGCGGTGCATGGAGGCCGTCTACCGGCGCTGGCGGCCGCTGGTGCACTCGCTCGCCCACCGGTGCCTGGGCGACGAGCGGGAGGCCGAGGACGTCACCCAGCAGGTGTTCCTCGCCGCCTGGCACGGCCGGCGGCGCTACCGGCCCGGGCCCGGCGGGCTCGGGGCCTGGATCACCGGCATCACCCGCCACAAGGTGGCCGACGCCCTGGAGGCGCGGACCCGGCGGGCCCGGGCGGCCGCGGCCGCGGCGCGCGCCTCCTGCGGTGCGGCCGAGCCTCCCGCGGGCCCGGCCCGGCAGGAGGCGGAGCAGGTCCTCGACCGGCTGCTGGTCCTCGGGGAGCTGGCCCGGCTGCCCTCCGAGCAGCGGCGGGTGCTGCACCTCGCCTTCTACGCGGACCTGACCCAGACGCAGATCGCCGTCCGCACGGGGCTCCCGCTGGGCACCGTCAAGAGCCATATGCGAAGGGCTCTGCACCGGCTGCGCCGGTCGCTGCCCGCGGCGGCCCGAGCGACTCGATGACCGCGAGGCCCGAGCGCAGCCCGTACAGCCGCTCGGCGCGCGGCGCCGGTACGTCCGCGCCCCAGCCGGGTCCGGCGAGCAGCAGTGCCGGACGGCTCCGGGCACCGCGCAGTCCCCACTCGATGCCCGCCACGGACCGGGCCAGGGCCGGGTCGGCGGTCGTACGGGACTGCGCCCACAGGACGACGGTCCGCGGGCCGGTGCGCCGCACGGCGTCGCGCAGGGCCTCGGCGGGCAGGGCGGCCCCGAACATCCGGGCCGGCACGCCCCGCTGGCCGAGGGCCGCGGTCAGGGCCTCGATGGGCAGGCTGTGCTGCTCGCCGGGGACGCAGGCGAGGAGTACCGGCGGGCTCCGGGGCGGCTCGGGCAGGGGCCGGATCCGGTGCAGCGCCGCGGAGACCTGCCAGGACAGCAGGTGCTCGACCTCCACGTAACGCTCCCCGGCGGTGGCCCATTTGCGGCCCACGGCGTGCAGGGTCGGCGCGATGACCTCCTCCCAGGCCGTGACCAGGCCGTCCTCGGCCAAGGCCGCCTCCAGCAGTTCCGCCACGGTCGGCGCGTCCAGGCGTACGGCGGCCCGCGAGAGCCCCCGGCACTCCGGGCGGACCGCGCCCAGCGGAAGGGCGTCGGGCCCGCCGGGAGCAGTCGACGGCTCCGGCGCGGCGGGGCGCGTTCCGGGGGCGCCGCCGAGCGCGGCCCGGGCCGCCTCGGCCGGCGGCACCCCGTCGGCGGTGAGCCGGCACATCAGCTCCAGCCGGGCGATGTCCCCCGGGGTCCAGCGGCGGTGCCGGCCGGGCTCGCGGCGGGCCGGGCCGATCGCGTACCGGCGCTCCCAGGAGCGCAGCGTCGTCGGCGAGACCCCGAGGTGGCGGGCGACAGCGCCGGTGCTCAGCGCGGCGGCGCGCCGGGGCTGGGGTGGTGTCTGGGGCGGGGGTGATGTCTGGGGCGGCGGTGGTGTCTGGGGCACGCGGTCCACCCGCTCACGATAGGGCGCCGGGGCGGCCGGGACCGCCGTTCACTGCGCTCCCCGTCCGCTCCGGAACCGTTCGAGCCCGTCGGCGAGTTCCACGATCCGGTCCGGGTAGGCGTAGCGGGCCCGCTCGGGCGCGGGCAGGCGCCAGGGCTCGTGCACCTTCGGGGCGTCCAGCCCGGCGAGCTCCGGCACCCAGCGGTGCACGAAGCGGCCCGACGGGTCGTAACGCAGGCCCTGGCGCACCGGGTTGAGGACCCGGTTGGGGCGGGTGTCGGTGCCCGTCCCGGCCACCCACTGCCAGTTGAGCTGGTTGTCGGCGAGGTCCCCGTCCACCAGGAGGTCCAGGAAGTACCGGGCGCCGATCCGCCAGTCCACGTACAGGGTCTTGGTGAGGAAGCTGGCGGTGAGCAGCCGGCCCCGGTTGTGCATCCAGCCCTCGTGGCGGAGCTGGCGCATGGCCGCGTCGACCACCGGGTAGCCGGTGCGGCCCTCCTTCCAGGCCTCGGTCTCCTCCTCGGCGGCCGCCCCGGTGCGCCAGTGGTCGCGGCGGTCGCGGTAGTCGCGTACGGCGGTCTCGGGGCGGGCGGCGAGCACTTGGTGGTGGAAGTCGCGCCAGCAGATCTGCCGGACGAAGGCCTCGGCGCCGGGGTCCGCGGCGGGGCCGGCGGCGGCGCGGGCGCGGTGGACGGCCTCGGTGGGCGAGAGCGTGCCGAAGTGCAGGTGCGGGGAGATCCGGGAGGTGGCGTCGCCGGCCAGGTCGTCGTGGGAGTCCGCGTAGCGGGAGAGGCCCGCGCGCAGCCAGCGCCTGAGCAGGTCGCGGGCCTCGCGCTCGCCGCCGCGGGCAAGGCCCGGGGAGACCCCGGTGACGTCCGCGCGCCGCGGCAGCGGGTCGGAGCCGATGCCGTCGGGCACGCGGACGGAACGCGGCGCGGGGGCGACGGGGCGGGGCGGCAGCTCGGACCAGCGGCGGAAGTACGGGGTGAACACGGCGAAGTGGTCGGAGCCGGCGGGGAGCACGGCCCCGGGGGCGGCCACCGTGATCACGGCCTCGTGTACGTAGAGCCGCACGCCCTCGGCTTCGAGGGCGGCGCGGAGCCGTTCCTCGCGGGCGTGGGCGTAGCCGCTGACCCCGGCCGCCATGTGGACCTCGTCGGCGTCGCACTCCCGGACGAGGGCCCGGACTTCGGCGACGGCGTCGCCGGACCGCAGCACCAGACGGCCGCCGCGCTCGCGCAGTCCGGCGTCGAGGTCGGCCAGGCAGTCGGCGAGGAAGGCGAGCCGGTTGGGCGCGGCGAAGCCGGCCGCGTCCACGGCCCGGTCGCGGACGAAGAGCGGCACCACCCGGTCGCAGGAGGAGAGGGCCGCGCGCAGCGGCGGGTGGTCGTGCAGGCGCAGGTCGGAGGTGTACAGGACCACCGCGACGTTCATGGGTTCTCTCGCTCCGCGTCGGGACCGGGGGGACGGCTGTCGTCCGGTACTTCGGCGGACGGGGGCCGGTCGGATGCGGGCCTGTCGGACAGGGACCGGTCGGACGCGGGCCTGCCCGACGCGGGCCGGTCGGACGCGGGCCGGTCGGACGCGGGGTCCCGGGTCGCGGCGGCCTCCTCGTCCAGGCGGCGCGCGGCGCGGGCGATGTTGCGGGCCATGCCGCCGAAGACGACGGCGTGGAAGGGCGACACGCTCCACCAGTAGAGGTGGCCGAGCAGCCCGTGCGGATGGAACAGGGCCCGCTGCCGGTACCGGGCGCCCCGGACCGCACCGCCCTGGTCCCGGCCCGGCGGCGCGGCCGGGTCCGCGTACATCTCCAGCCAGGCCAGCCCCGGCAGCCGCATCTCCGCGCGCAGCCTCAGCAGGCGGCCCGGTTCGATCTCCTCCACCCGCCAGAAGTCCAGGGAGTCCCCCACGCGCAGCCGGGCGGCGTCGCGTCGGCCGCGCCGGATGCCGACCCCGCCGACGAGCCGGTCGAGCCAGCCCCGTACGGCCCAGGCCAGTGGGAACGAGTACCAGCCGTTCTCCCCGCCGATGCCCTCCACCACCCGCCACAGCGCGGCGGGCGAGGCGTCGACCGCGCGTTCGCGCCGGTCGGTGTAGAGGCTGCCGCCCGCCCAGTCGGGGTCGGTCGGCAGCGGGTCGCTGGGCGCACCGGGCGGGGAGGCGGAGGACCAGCGGGTGGTCACGTTCGCCTCGCGCACCCGCCGCAGGGCCAGGGACACGGCCCGGTCGAAGCCGATCGGGGCGCCGGGCGGGTCGGGGACGTACCGCGCGATGTCGTGTTCCGCGCACACGACCTCGTGGCGCAGGGATTCGGCGAGCGGCCGGGCCAGCGCCCGTGGCACGGGCGTGACCAGGCCGATCCAGTGGCTGGACAGCCGCGGGGTCAGCATCGGGACGCGCAGGATGAGCCGGTGGGGCAGGGCGGCGACGGCGGCGTAGCGGCGCATCATCTCCTCGTACGTGAGCACGTCGGGGCCGCCGATGTCGAAGGCGCGGCTGACCTCGGGCGGCATGGTGGCGCTGCCCACGAGGTAGCGCAGGACGTCGCGGACGGCGACGGGCTGGACGCGGGTGCCGACCCAGCTGGGGGTGACCATGACGGGGAGCCGTTCGGTCAGGTAGCGCAGCATTTCGAAGGAGGCCGAGCCGGATCCGATGATGACGGCGGCGCGCAGGACGGTGGCCGGCACCCCGGAGCCGAGGAGGATCTCGCCGACCTCGGCGCGGGAGCGCAGGTGCGGGGACAGGTCGCGGACCGGGATCCCGGCCGGGGTGAGGCCGCCGAGGTAGACGATGCGGCGGACGCCGGCCGCACGGGCCTGCTCCGCGAAGACGCGGGCGGCGGTGCGGTCGCGGTCCTCGAATCCGGATCCGGCGCCGAGGGCGTGGACGAGGTAGTAGGCGACGTCGATGCCGCGCAGGGCCGCCGCGACGGACTCGGCGTCGACGACGTCGCCCCGGACGACCTCGGTGCTCCCGGCCCACGGGTGGTCGCGCAGCTTCTCGGGGGACCGGGCCAGGCACCGGACGCGGTGTCCGGCGTCGAGGAGCTCGGGCACGAGGCGGCCCCCGATGTATCCGGTGGCCCCGGTGACCAGGCAGTGCAGACCGGTGGTGGCCTTCATCGCTCTCTCCGCTCCTCGGACGTGTCCGCCCGGCAGTCAGTCCCTCAAGGGATTCCCGTGGACGGGTCGCTGCGGATGCACCTCGACCGCACTCGGCGGAAGGGCACCGCACTGGGCCATTGGTACAGTCACGGCATGGCGGTGGACGAGCTCGACACCCGGATCCTGCGTCTGCTGATCGAACAGCCGCGCACCAGCGTCCGTGAGTACGCCCGGATCCTCGGGGTCGCGCGCGGCACCCTCCAGGCCCGGCTGGACCGGCTGGAACGCACCGGGGTGATCACCGGAACGGGCCCTTTCCTCTCCCCCGCGGCCCTCGGGCATCCGGTGCTGGCGTTCGTGCACATCGAGGTCACCCAGGGGCACCTGGACGAGGTGGGCGAGGCCCTGGCCGCCGTACCCGAGATCATCGAGGCCTTTTCGATCACCGGCGGCGGGGACCTGCTGACCCGGGTGGCGGCCCGGGACAACGCGCATCTGGAGGACGTGATCCAACGGCTGATCCAGCTGCCCGGCGTGGTCCGCACCCGTACGGAGGTGGCGCTGCGCGAACGCGTCGCGCACCGGCTGCTGCCGCTGGTGGAGTCCGTGGGACGGGCTGCGCGCACATCCTGACGGGCGCCCGGGGCAGGTACGAGGCCTCGGTGGGATCACCCCCCGCCTGAATCACCCCGCGGAGTTACCCCGGGCCGGTCAGGGCTCCGGCGATCGCCCGGCCGGTCGGTGCCGCGGTCAGATAGGGCCGTACGTCGTGCGCCCGAGCCCCGTTGTGGATCGACAGGTCCCGCACCCGCTCCCCGAAACGCGGCCCGAGCTCCTTGGCCAGCGCCACGAGGTCGCCCCGGTCGGCGACGTTGGTCCACTGCCGCACGGGCGCGGGCCAGCGGCCCCGCCCCCGGGAGGGCTCCGGCCGGAGCCGGTCGAAGATCAGGTTCCGCACGCCGAGCGGGGATCCCAGGGTCACCAGCGACACATCCGGCCGGTCCGGGCTCGCGCACAGGGTCTCGTACGCGACGACCGAACCGAGGGAGTGCGCGACGATCGCCTCGGTCCGGTCGGTCACGGCCGCGGCGAGGCGCCCCTGGATCTCGTCGCGCAGCGCGGGCTCGGTGAAGTACCGCCGGACCTGGCGGGGGGCGCCGATCATCAGGCGTTCGCCGATCCCGGCGAAGAAGGCGGAGTGGCTGAGCGCGTCCAGGGCCCGCTGGACCAGGTGCGGGGTGCGCAGCCGCGTGCGGTCGCCCGGTCCGGAGACCCGGGTCTCCAGGGTGGCGGCGTGCTCCCACCACCGGAGCAGGAGTTCGCGCTCGATGCCGTCCTCGACGTCACCGGCGTCGAGCTCGGGTGCGCCGAGGCCTCGGTGGCCCTTGGGGCGGAAGAGGTCTCCGTAGAAGGCCATCGAGACCTCCTCGCGGGGGACGCCCGGGTGCCCGGCGAGGGTCAGGCCGTCGGCGAGCGCGGGGCACCACTCGGTGAGCAGGGTCTCGGGGCCCAGGACCTCCTGGGCGATGCCGTGGACGAGGACGATACGGCTCACGCGCGGACCTCCGTCAGGCTGAGGGCGACGACGCCCATGTCGGTGGCGACGCAGACGCGTCCGGCGGGGTCGACGGCGAACCCGTTGATGCCGCTGCCGATGTGGATCTCCGTTGTCCACAGGCCCGGCCGGCTCATGTCCCAGACCCGCATCAGACCGTGCTGGTCGGCGGCGATGAGCGTGTCGACGCCCCGGACGTCCATGACGCGGATGGCGCCGACCGCGGAGGAGAACGGCGCCAGCTCGGTGCGCAACCGCCAGCCGCCCGCGCGGGCGTGGACGCGCAGGCTGCCGTCGCCCGCTCCGGTGACGACGAGGTCCTCACCCGCGACCCGGGCCAGTTCGAGCCCGGTGGCACCGAGCTCGTGGCCGCCGAGCGGTTCGGCGAGCGGGCGGCCCGTCTCCAGGTCCCAGAGCCGGACGGTCCCGTCGTAGGAGCAGCTGGCGACGGTGTGCGTCCCGTCGACGAGAGCGGTCCGCAGTCCGGCGATGTTGGAGGTGTGGCCGGTCATGGGGACGCCGAGCGGCGCCTGGGTCCCCAGGTCCCAGGCGTGCAGGGCGTAGTCGTCGGAGACCGAGACCACGATCCGGCGCTCGCCCAGCGCGTACGTTTCGGCCCGGAACGAGGTGCCGGGCCGCTTCACGAGCCGACGGCGCGGCTCCAGGGTCCACACGTCGGTGTACATCCAGCTGCTCCGTACGACCACGGTGTCCCCGCCCAGGCGGGCCGCGGTGACATGGCTGAGGGCCAGCGTCTCGAACGTGAGCTGCGGCGCCACCTGCCGGCCGTCCGCCAGGTCGTGCACGCGGACGGCGCCGTCGAGCCCTCCCGTCACGACGAGGTCGCGCCCGCGCTCACCGGGGACGATGTCGGCGGACACCAGGGTCTGTTCCACCCCGCACAGCGGCTCCCCGACCGGGTGCAGGGCGACGAGGTCCCAGACCCGCACGTCCAGGGAGCCGGAGGTGATGACGACGGGCACCCCGTCCGCATGGCCGAAGACCGGAAGGGTCTCGGCGCCGAGGGGGCCTCGTGAACAGAACACTTCCAGGGGCGGGCCGAGGGGCTCCCCCGTCTCCACGTTCCAGATCCGCACCGCGTTGTCGAGGCCGCTGGTGGCGAGGACCGGAGCTCCCCCGATCTGCCCGAGGGCGCCCGCCACCACGAATCCGGTGTGGCCGCGGAAGGGTCCCGCCAGCATCTTCCCGTCGGCCACGTCGTGGACGTGCACGTTGTTCCCCGCGAGCGAGGCCAGGACGACGGCGCGCGAGCGGTGGAAGGCCACCCCCACGATCCGGGCCGACAGGGTCAGGTCCATGACGTCGAAGTGGGCCGGTCGCCGGGCGGCCGGGGTGGCCCCGTCACCTGTGAGGTGCCACAGGTAGGCGTGGCCCAGGGAGGTGGAGAGCACGATCTCCATCCCGCGCCCCGCCCGGCGCACGGCCAGCCGGCGGATGCCTCCCACGTGACCGGCCAGCGGGGAGCCCACCGGCGCGCCGGAGGCGGCGTCCCAGACCCGGGCCGTGCCGTCCTCGCTCCCGCTGACCACGACGGACCTGCCGTCCAGCTCACCGAAGGCAAGGCAGCGCACCGCGTTGGTGTGGCCGGTCAGCACCAGGCTCGCGCCGGGACCGCGCAGCGGGTCCCACAGGCGGACGGTGGTGTCGGAACCGCCCGTGGCCACCCTCGGGCGGGCGTGGACCATCTCGCAGGCCACAGCCGTGACCTGCCCCGTGTGGCCCTCCATCGGGGCGCCGAGCTGCTCACGGGTCTGCAGGTCCCAGACCCGGGCCGTGCCGTCCTCGCTCCCGGTGACGGCCAACGACCGGCCGGGCCCGGCACAGAAGGCGGTGGCGCAGACGGGCTGGGTGTGGCCCTCGGGTGGCTGGTCCGCCGTCAGGTCCCAGATCCGGGCCGTCCGGTCGTCGCCGACCGTGACGGCGAGCGCGGCCTCGCCGTGGTGGGCGAGCGCCGCCGCCCTGATGTCCTCCACGTGGCCGCGCAGCTGGTGGGCGAGCGGTTGCAGGGTGCGCAGGTCCCACACGCGGGCGCTGCGCGTGCCGCTGGTCAACGCCACCGGCCTGCCCCCGAGTACGCCGACCGAAGCCGAGAACACCCCGCTGCGGGTGATGTGGACGTGCGCCATGACGGGCTCGCCGATCTGGCGGCGCTCGGCGAGGTCCCACCGGCTGAGCATGCCCGCCTCGTCGCCGACCAGCGCCACGGTCCGGCCGTCGAGCTCCGTCGCGCACACCGCCGTGACCGCCATGGCGGGGCCGATCAGCGGGCTGCCGTCGAGGCGGGCGTCGCCGCCGTCGAGGATGCCGGAGAGGTCCCACACGTGGACGGCCTTGTCCTCGCCGCCAGTGACGGCGATGGGGCGCCCGTCGAGCTCGCCCAGGTCCGCGGCGCGCACGGAGCGCCGGTGGGCGCTGAGATCCCGGCCGAGCTGGCGGCGTCCGACCAGGTCCCAGACCCGGGCGGTGCCGTCGGCGCTCGCGGTGAGCACCACCGGGTGCCCGCGCACCGTGCCGACCACGATGGACTCGACGCGGTTGGTGTGGCCCGTGAGCGGCGCACCGTACTCCTGGCCGGCGGAAAGGTCCCAGACGCGGACGACTCCGTCGTCGCCTCCCGTCAACGCCACGGTGTAGTCGCCCAGTTCCCCGATGGCGATCGCGCTCACCGCGATCCCGACCGGCAGCGGGTCCCCGATCCGGCGCTGCGCCCGGAGGTCCCAGACGAGGGCCGTACGGTCCACGCTCCCGGTGACGGCGATGGGGCGGCCGTCGAGGAGGCCCACCGCCACGCAGACCACCGTACGGGTGTGCCCGGCCAGCAGCCGGTGGACCCCGCTCGTCGACCACCAGGCCCAGCGCGCCGACCAGGGCCGGATGACGGCGAGCTCCTCGACCCGATCGGCGAGCCGGTCCGCCCCGCAGCGCCGGGCCGACAGCTGGAGGTCGGCCGCCCGTTCGCCGAGCGGGCGGTCGGCGGTGAGCCGGTGGGCCACCTGTTCGTACGCGCCCCGGATCCGGCGGGCCCCTTCGCCCTCGATGGTGGCGAACGCGCGCAGCAGCGAGAGGGGTTCGCCGGCCAGCAGGAAGCCGGGGTCCTCGACCAGTTCGGCGAGCCGCCCCGCCTCGGCGGCGTGCGTGGCCAGGTGCTGGCGTACGTAGGCCACTGCGGCGAACCAGTCGGGGTGCCCCTCGGCCGCCCCGGGGACCAGCGACCTCAGGGCGTCCACCACCGACTGCTGGATCTCGGCGGGCGGCCGGTCGGCGGTGGCGCGCAGGTGCTCGGCCAGGGCCTTGTGGTAGAGCCGGTACACCGAGCGCCGGTCGTCGTCCACGACCTCCGCGATGTAGGCCTCGGCGACGTCGAGCAGCCAGCTGACGTCCTGTTCCTCGCAGGGCACCCCGGAGATCACCGAACTCAGCGCGGTCCACACCCGGCCGCGGGGCAGCCCCTTGCCCTCCGAGAAGGCCAGCGCCAGCAGCATCCGCCGGACTCGGGGCTCATCGGGGCCGAAGCGGGCCAGGTAGTCGTCGAAGGCCTCGCCGACCTCGCTGGGCAGCGCCTCGGCCCAGCCCGGCTTCGTGATGTCGACGGCGGTCTCGTCGGAGCGCAGCGTACGGGCGGTGGTACGGGCGTACAGGTACACACCGGCGGCCTTGTCGGCCACGCCGCGCGCCACCGCGCGGGCCAGTTCGGGACGGCCGCGGTAGGGGGTGCGTACGTCGGCCTCCTCGGCGGCGAGCAGCACCCGGGCCACGTACCCGGTGACGTCCTCGTGCCCGGCCCGGTACTCCTCGCGGTCCAGGTCCAGGCAGACGAAGGTGGGTCCGAGCGGGGTGACAAGCTCGTGCCGGGTGCCGACGAGGAGGCGCACACCCTGGATCTCCGACATCGGGCGCAGCAGCTCGCGGGTGATCCGGCGGGGCTCGCCGTGGCCCCCGGCGTCCGCGGCGGTGTCGGATCCGGCCTCGTCCACGGCGTCGACGACGATGATCAGCGGCGACCCCTGGCGGCCCCGCCGCGTGAGTTCCTGGAGCAGGGCGGCCGCGCCGTCGGCCTCGTTGCCGAGCGCGGCGGCGATCCGGTCCACGATCTCTTCGAGGCGTTTGTGACGGGCGTGCACGGCGGCGGTGACACAGCCCTCGGGGACGACGGTGCGCGGGTCCCCGCCCGTGAGGTCCAGCCGGGCCCGGTACGCCGGGTCGGAGAGGGCGACGATCCGGCCGAGGACGGCGGACTTGCCGCATCCCGGGCTGCCGGTGACGACCCGGCCCCGGCAGTCGCCGTCGGGGGCGGTCAGCCAGCCCACCAGCTCGGACAGCACGCTCACCCGGCCGCTGAAGTAGAGGCCCTGCTCGGACTCGAACTCCACGCCGCGCGAGCGGGGGCCGAAATGCTCGGTGAGGTCGCGGGCGACGACGCGGCGCTGGACCTCCAGGTCGGTGCCGAGCGGCGGTAACTCCTCGCGGTAGCCGGAGTTGGCGAGGAAGGGGGCGAGGCCGGTGACCAGGCCACTGGCCAGTTCGGCGCGCTGGCCGCGGCCGTCGGCCTCGAAGCGTTCGTTGACGGCCTTCACGAGCTCGGTCAGGTCGAGGTACTGCTGGCGCTGCCCGGTGCGTTCGGTCGTGGTCGTGATCGCGTCGCCGAGGGCGGCCACGAAGGCCCCGTCGTCGGCGACGTCCTTGCGGCGGGCCGAGGCGAGGAACCAGAGGCCGGCGGAGGCGTCGGCGGCCGCGCCCCGGTACACGATGGTCTGCAGCGCGACGGCGGAGGCGTCCGCGCTGCCCGCGCCGGCGGAACAGGTGTCGAGGATCAGCAGCAGATGGCGCAGGCCGCCCTTGCAGAGGATGCGGACGAGGTCCTCGGTGGCCAGGGCCGTGGCGGCGAGGTCGGCGTCCTGCGAATCCCAGCAGAGCAGGTAGTGCCGGTCGCGCTCCTCGACGGCGCCGTGGCCCGCGAAGTAGACCACGACGACGTCCTCGCCCGTGAGGGCGGTGTCGGCGGACCAGTGGCGGAGCTTCTGGCGCAGCTGTTCGGCGCCGTCGTACTCACCGAGTCCGGAGAGGACCGCGTCGTATCCGAAGGACCGGAAGAGCGCCGACATGTCACGGATGTCGGAGGGGACGGATGCGAGTTGTTCCTCGGGGGGAAGGTGCAAGTACCTGCCGCTGCCCATGCCGATGAAGAATCGTCGCCCCACCCAGCCGCCCCCCGCCGCTCGCCGCACC
>NZ_JOCX01000032.1 GCF_000717915.1 Streptomyces sp. NRRL S-244 | reverse complement strand
GTTCGGCGGGGGCCGGCGGGGCGGTGGGGTCCGGTTCCGCCGCGGCCGGTTCGGCGGGGGCGAAGACGCGGGGGTCGTTACGGGTCTGGAAGTCCCGGTCCGAGGCGGTCAGGGCGACCCGTACCGCCGTGCCCTGGACCGCCTCGGCCACGTACGCCGTCCACGCGCGGCCGTCGCAGACCAGTGCGACGGCCCCGGAGTCGCGCAGGATGTGCCCGATCTCACCCGATTTGTACATGGGGTTGAGCGGCACGACCACCGCCCCGGCCTTCCACGCGGCCAGGACGGCGAGCACGAAGTGCGGGGTGTTCTGGAGCATGACGGCGACCCGGTCCCCGCGGCCGATGCCGTGCGCGGCGAGGTGGCCGGCGACGGAGTCGGAGAGCGCGTCGGTCTCCGCGTAGCCGATGCGGCCGTCGAAGTAGGCCAGCGCGGTGCGCCCGGGGGCCCGGGCGACGGCGTCGCGGAAGGCGTGCAGCAGGCTCGGCGGCGGCGAGACGGGGGCGCGCTGGGCCGGGCTGAGCAGTCCCAGCCACGGCTTGGCGGCGTAGCGGGAGGGCGGGTCCGGCCGCGTCACCTGGTCTCCCACTTCTGCTGGATGTGGTTCATGCCGGTGAGCCAGCGGTCCGGTTCGGTGGCGCGGGCGGCGTAGTAGTCCGCGACCTCGGGGTGCGGGAGGATCAAGAACCGGCCCTTCTCCATGCCGTCGAACAGTGCGTCCGCAACCGCTTCCGGCTCGATCGCGGTCGGCGCGAGGACGAGTTCGCCCGCCGAGCCCGCGGCCGTCAGCATGTCGGTGCGGACCCCTTGCGGGCAGATGGCGTGGACCTGGACGCCGCGGTGGCGGTAGGTCAGCGAGAGCCACTCCGCGAAGGCGAGCGCACCGTGCTTGGTGACACTGTACGGCGCCGCCCCGATCATGGTCAGCAGCCCTGCGGCCGAGACGGTGGACACGAAGCGCCCGCTCCCGCGCTCCAGCCAGTCCGGCAGCAGCAGCCGGGCCGCGCGGACGTGCGCCATGACGTTGGTGTCCCAAGCCGCCTCCCACACGGCCTCGTCGGCGAACGCGTCGCCGCCCGAGCCGAGTCCGGCGTTCGCGCAGTAGACGTCCACCCCGCCGCCGAGGGCCTCGCGGGCCTCGGCCACGACGGTCGAGGCGTCGCCCGGGACCGCTATCGCCCGGGCCCCGATCTCGCCCGCCACGGCGGCGGCCTTGGCGGCGTCGAGGTCGTTGACCACCACCGTGGCCCCCTCGTCGGCGAAGCGGCGGGCGAGGGCGGCGCCGATGCCGCCGCCCGCTCCGGTGACGACGACTCGCTGGTCCTGGTACGCGCTCACGGGATCACCCTTCATGGCGTTCATGGCATTCATGGCGTTCATGGCGTTCATGGCCGGATGCCGGGCAGACTAACCGGTCGGTATGTCGGGGTGGAAGAGGGGCGACGCCTAGCGTGGCCGGATGACGCTGTCGCGACGGGGGCTGCTGGGACTGGCGGGAACGACGGGGGCCTTGGGGGCGGTGGGTGCAACGCCGGGCCGGGCTCCGGACCGGGCTCCGGACCGGGCGGACACGGCCGCCGAGCGGGTGCGCACCGGCTTCGAACAACTCGCCGCGGACGGCTACGAGGTGCTCGCCGGACAGCGGGTCGGGGTCGTCACCAACCCCACCGGGATCACCGCCGACGCCCGCCACCTGGTCGACGTACTGCACGCGGACGCGCGCGTGCAGCTGGTGGCGGTGTTCGGACCGGAGCACGGGTTCCGCGGCACCGCGCAGGCGGGCGACTCCGAGGCGGCCGGGCGCGATCCGGCGACGGGGCTGCCCGTGTACGACACGTACGGCAAGAGCGGGCAGGCGCTCGCGGACGTGTTCACGGCGGCCGGGATCGACACGGTCGTCTTCGACATCCAGGACGTCGGGGCGCGCTTCTACACCTACATCTGGACCCTGTACGACTGCATGCGCGCGGCCGCGCTGGCCGGCAAGGCGGTGGTCGTTCTGGACCGGCCGAACCCGGTGGGCGGCCGGTGGGCCGCCGGGCCCGTACTGGAGCGCGCGTACGCGAGCGGCGTGGGCCGGGAGCCGATCGCGCTCGCGCACGGGATGACGGTGGCGGAGCTGGCCCTGCTGTTCAACGCGGAGTTCCTGGCGGCGAAGCCGGCCGGCCTGCACACCGTACGCATGACCGGATGGCAGCGGGACTCCTTCTTCGGGGCGACCGGACTGCCCTGGGTGCCGCCGAGCCCGAACGTGCCGACGCCGGACACGGCCCTCGCGTACGCCGGCACCTGCCTGTTCGAGGGCACCAACCTGTCCGAGGGGCGCGGTACGACCACGCCGTTCGAGGTGGTCGGCGCGGAGGGGGTGGACCGGCGGTGGGCGGAGGCGGCGCAGGCGCTGGGGCTGCCCGGGGTGTGGTTCCGGGAGGCCTACTTCACGCCCACCTTCTCGAAGTTCAGCGGGAAGGTGTGCGGCGGAGTCCGGCTGATCGTGCACGACCGGGCGGCCTTCGATCCGGTGCGGGCCGGGATCGGGCTGCTGGTGACCGCGAAGCGGACGTGGAGCGGATTCGCGTGGCGCACGGACCACTGGATCGACCAGCTGACCGGCTCGGACCGGGTCCGGAAGATGGTGGACGCGGGGGCGGGGGTCGAGGAGATCGCGGGCGACTGGGCGGCGGGGCTGGAGCGGTTCGCGGCGGTGCGGGGGCGGTATCTGCTCTATCCGTGAGTCCGCGTGAATCCGCGTGAATCCGTGCGAGTCCCCGTGAGTCCGTGTGGATCCGCGTGAATCCGTGGGTGGCAGGGGTCTGGCCGGGTAGGGGCGGCAGCAGGATGCTGGACGGCACCGGAGAGACGGCGCGGAGGGGGACCTCATGTCGGATGCAACGACGTCGAGCGGCGGGATCGGGGCCGGTCCGTACGCGGAGCTGACCTTCGACGCGGACGGTGACGTGGATCAGGGCACCCAGGATGCGGTGGCCGCCCTGGAGGCCACCGACCTGCTGGTGTTCGCGCACGGCTGGAACAGCGACCGGGCGACCTCGACCCGGCTCTTCGACCGCTTCTACGCACCGTTCCCGGGGCTGGTGGGGCCGGGGGTGCGGCTGGGGTACGTGGGCGTCGTCTGGCCCTCGATCCGGTTCTCGGACGAGCCGATTCCGGACTTCGACCCCCACGGCGCGCTCGCCGAGCCGGGCCACGGGACGGCCTTGGACCCCGCCACGCTGCGGGCGCTCGGGGAGTTCTGGCCGGGGCGGGTGGCGGAGCTGGACCGGGTCGCCGAACTGCTGGAGGACCGGCCGGAGTCGGCGGCGGCGTTCACCGAGTTCGGGGCACTGGTACGGGAGCTGGCGGGCGTGGACGTGGTGGACGCGGGGGATTCGGCGGATGCGGGGAGTGCCGTCGATCCGGCCGCGGCCGTCGCCGCCACCGTCGCTGTCGCCGGGCCGGTCGTACGGGACGTGCCCGACATCTTCGCGCTGGACGTGCTGGAGGTGTGCCGCGCCTTCACCGAGGGGCTGGCCGAGGCGGGCGCGCCGACCGGGGGCGCCGCCGAGCCCGGGTTCTCCGTCGGTGGCGGCCTGCGCGCGCTGTGGAACGGCGCCAAGGAGCTGCTGCGGCAGGCCACCTACTACCAGATGAAGAAGCGGGCCGGAGTGGTCGGCGAGCGCGGCCTCGGCCCGATGCTGGCCGAACTCGCGGGCCGCCGCCCGGCCCTGCGGATCCATCTGATCGGGCACAGCTTCGGGGCCCGGGTGGTGTCCTTCTCGCTGCGCGCGGTGCCGGACGGCGCCCGGTACGTGAAATCCGCGACGCTGCTCCAGGGGGCCTTCTCCCACTACGCCTTCGCCGACCGGCTCCCCCACGACAAGGGCAGCGGCGGCGCCCTGCGCGGGATGCAGCGCCGGGTCGACGGCCCGGTGCTCGCGTGCCACTCCCCGTACGACTCGGCCCTCAAGGTCTTCTACCCGCTGGCCTCCCGGATGGCAGGGGATTCGGCCGGTCTCCTCGGCTTCGACGAGCGGTGGGGCGCGATCGGTCACGACGGGGTGCAGGCGGTGCCGGGCGCGCCGCGGCTCACCCTGGACGCGGCCCTGCGCGCGGGGGTGCCGGAGGCCGGTTGCGTCAG
Source organism: Streptomyces sp. NRRL S-244 (assembly GCF_000717915.1). GTDB lineage: Bacteria > Actinomycetota > Actinomycetes > Streptomycetales > Streptomycetaceae > Streptomyces. Next base: position 53,068 of record NZ_JOCX01000032.1, on the reverse strand, counting down.
TGTGGACACCGGGTCCGTGGTGCGCCGCGGCGGTCCCCCGTCGGGGGCGCACAGTGACATCTGCCACGAGGAGCTGGCCCGGCTCGTGGTTGCTGCGGGGCGCATGGGGCGCTGACTTCCGGCCATGTGCCACCCGCACGCCTCGACCGCCCCCGCATGCGCCCGCACCTGGCCGGGCATGTTGGGCACATCTCACGGTGCGTCGTCGTTCGACGTAGTACGACGCCCCCCGGTGCGGGCGTGGGCGCGACGGAGGTGAAGGTGTGATGGCGGGATTCCGAAGTCTGGCGTACCAGGTGCGGGACGCGCGCAATGACCGTGCCCTGCGGCGCCATTCGCTGCGCCGCTGCCTGGAGCGGTTCGCTCCGTACGGGCACCGGGCGACGTGGTGGCATCTGTGTGACCGGCACGGGATCGCCCCCGAGGACCGGGCGGCCGATCCGCAGCGGCTGGTGGCGGCGTTGGAGGAGCTGGAGGACGCGCGGGCGGTCTGGTTGGAGTACGAGCGGCAGTTCGCGGAGCGGCGCCGGCGGGAGAAACACCACGGGCTGCGCCGGCCGGAGTGGGCCTGGGGCGGCAGCGGGGATGCGGTGGTGCGGTGCGCCGATCCGGGGGTGCGGCCGGACGGGACGCTGGGCGAGGTGCTGCGGCGGCTGGTCGCGGCGCTGGAGTCGGAGCCGGGGACGGGGTGCCCGGTCTGCGGGGAGCAGGAGCTGCGCTGGGCCGCGCACGGGCCGGGGCAGAGACGGGTGCCCCGCGCGGGGCATCGCACCTGGGAGGGTGCGTGGGCCTGGGACGGTCCGGTGTGTGCGGGCTGCGGGATCGTCGTGCCGAGGCCGGCGCTGGCGGACGCGGTTTCGCTGGCGGACCCGGCTTCGGCGGGGGCGGCATGAGCCTGCGGGGGCTCGGGGCTTCGGGGCCGGATTCGGTGGCGCTGGTTTCAGGGGCGGGGCGGGTTCCGGTGGCGGGACCGGATTCGGCTGCGGTCGTGGTGTCGCTGAACGGGGCGCGTGGTGCCGTCGACGGCGGGGCCGTGCCCCTGTCCCCGCCGGACGTGGTGGAGTCGGCGCTGGCGGCGGTGGCCGCCGGGGCCGGGGAGGTGCTGGTCCATCCGCGGACCCCGTGCGGCCGGGAGAGCCTGTCGCCCCGGGTCGTGGGGCCGCTGCTGGAGGCGATGCGGGGCGCGGGGGTCTCCGTACCGCTTTCGGTGTCCGCGGGGATCGGGGCCGAGCCCGATCCGGCGGGCCGGCTGGAGCGGGTCCGGTCGTGGACGGTGCTGCCGGACCGGGCGGTGGTGCACTTCGCGGAGCCGGGGGCCGAGGAGTTGGCGCAGGCCCTGCTGACGCGGGGCGTGGCCGTGGACGCGGTGGTTCCGCTGGGCGGGGAGGCCGGGGCCGGGTGGGGGGCCGACCCGGGGGCCGACCCGGGGGCCGACCCGGGGGCCGACCCGGGGACCGAGCCGGGGACCGAGCCCGGGCCGTTGGCCCGGTTCCTGGCCTGGCCGGTACGGGATCCGGCGCGGATCCGGCTCGCGGTGGAGCTGGCCGCGGCCGATCCGGCGCTGGTGGCGGGGCTGCGGTGGCTGCCGCCGGTGCCGCTGCTGCTGTTCGGGCGGGAGGCCGCGGCCTGGCCGGTGCTGCGGCTGGCCGCGCGGTGCGGTGCGGGAGCGCGGACCGGCGTGGGCGACGTACTGCACCTGCCGGACGGCCGTCCGGCGCGGTCGAACGCCGAGCTGGTGGCGGCGGCCCGCGAGATTGCAGGTACCGGGGCAGCCGCTACAACCGGGAGCCGGTGAGCTGCTCGCCGAAGACGTCGTCCGGGTTGGACAGGGCGCAGTTCTTCAGCGAGAGGCAGCCGCAGCCGATGCAGTCGGTCAGGTGGTCGCGCAGCCGCGCCAGCTGGGTGATCCGCTGGTCGAGCTCGGCGCGCCAGGCCTCCGAAAGCCGGGCCCAGTCCTCGCGGTTGGGGGTGCGCTCCTCGGGGAGCTGGGCGAGGGCGTCGCGGATGGCGGCGAGCGGGATTCCGACGCGCTGGGCGGCGCGTACGAAGGCCACCCGGCGCAGTGCGTCGCGGCTGTAGCGGCGCTGGTTGCCGGTGGTGCGACGGCTGCTGATCAGGCCCTTGGTCTCGTAGAAGTGCAGCGCGGAGACGGCCGCGCCGCTGCGGGCGGACAGCTGGCCGACGGTGAGCTCGTGGACTTTTTCGGGAATCTGCGGCACGAGGCCGAGGGTAGTCGGCCGGTCCGACATTCGTTGACAGACGTGTCGTTGACAGATACATGCGGCCCCACCATGCTGAGCAGCGCTGAGCAAGCGCTTATTCGCCAGGGAGAGGGAGACGCATGGCCGAGCCGAGGATCTTCACGTCCGCCGAGGAACTGCGCGCGGGGATCGGGGAACCGCTCGGTCCGAGCGGGTGGCTGGAGGTGGACCAGAAGCGGATCGACCTGTTCGCCGATGCCACCGGCGACCACCAGTGGATCCACGTGGACCCGGAGCGGGCCGCGGGCGGACCCTTCGGCTCCACCATCGCCCACGGCTATCTGACGCTGTCGCTGCTGCCGAGCCTGGTCCCGCAGGTCATGCGGGTCGAGGGCATGAAAATGGGCATCAACTACGGCACGAACAAGGTGCGTTTCCCGGCGCCCGTCCCGGTCGGCTCGCGGCTGCGCGCCACCGCCGTGATCACGGAGGTCACGGAGGCGGGCGGCGGCGTCCAGGTCGAGGCGACGGTCACGGTCGAGCGCGAGGGCGGCGACAAGCCGGTGTGCGTCGCGGAGTCGGTGTCCCGCTACTACTTCTGAGGCGTACCGGGTCCGTCCGGGGCGGCGCCCACCATGCGCAGGACGAGGTCGGCGTAGAGCGCGCCGACCTCGTCGGGCGTGCGGCGGCCGGCCGCGTTGAACCAGCGGGCCACGTCGATGCAGAGGGACAGGACGGCGAGGGTGGTGCCGGGAACGTCCGGAACGTCGAACTCCCCGGCCGCGACCCCGTCGGCGAGGATGCGGCGTACGGCGGCGTCGCTCTGCCGGCGCAGGGCCACGATCTCGGAGCGGTGCTCCGGAGCGAGGGCGTCCAGCTCGTACTGGACCACGCGCGCGGTGGTGTGGTGCGCGGCGTGCCACAGCACGAAGGACCGGACGGCGGCGTCGAGCCGCTCGGCGGCCGAACCCGGGCCGGAAGCCGCGGTCTCCAGGATCTCCAGCGCCTTGTCGTGGCCGATCCGGCTGATCCGGTGGAGCAGCTCTTCCTTGGTCTTGTAGTGGATGTAGAGCGCGGCCGGGCTCATGCCGGCCCGTCCTGCGATGTCACGTGTGGTGGTGGCGTGGTACCCGCGCTCCGCGAACGCTTCGACGGCGGCGACGAGCAGCCGCCGCGCGGCGTCGGGGGTGACCTCCGACCACGGCCGGTAGCCGGCGGTCGTCTCCTCCGCGCTGTCCATCGCTCGCTCACCCTCTTCGTCCTGTGGAAGGAACACCTTACCGGAGGGTGAGCAAGCGCTTAGCCGACATGGCTCCTCAGACCTTCGGCTGGAAGGGGTCGTAGTCGGCCATGATCTTCTCCATCCGGGCCTGGTCGACCCTGGTGACGATCTGGGTGAGCTCCTGACGGTCCCGGATCACCTTGGCGAGGGTGAAGGCCGAGGTGGTGAGGTAGAGGACCGCGATGCCGAGGAAGGCGCGGACCCAGCCGTCCACCTGGAGGTGGTAGATCCCCACGGCGACGGCACAGATGGCGATGGCGAAGGAGGCGACGGACTGACCGTAGTACGCCGCCGAGTTGCGCTGCTTGACCGGTGTCTCACTCATGGGCCCAGCATCGGGCGGCGCGGCCGCGGGCACCTCCGCGCACGTACTCACGTGCGTACTCAGATGCGCGCGCCGGGATGCGTACCGGGACGCACTCCGAACGACGGCCGAGACGCGCGCCCGGATATGCGCTCAGAAGGCGGACACCCCGGTGCGGGCGCGGCCGATCAGCAGCTTCTGGATCTGGCTGGTGCCCTCGTACAGGGTCATCACGCGTGCGTCGCGCAGCAGCTTGCCGGCCGGGTACTCGTCGATGTAGCCGTATCCGCCGTGCACCTGGAGGGCGTTGCTCGCGGCCCGTACCGCGGCCTCGGAGGCGAAGAGCTTGGCGGTGGAGGACTCGGTGGCGAAGGGCTGCCCGCGGTCGACGAGGTCGGCGACCCGCCAGGTCAGCAGCCGGGCCGCGTCCACGTCGACCGAGATGTCGGCGATCAGCTCCTGGACCAGCTGGTGGTGGGCGATGGGCTTGCCGAACTGCTCACGCTGGGCGGCGTACGAGACGGCGGCGTCCAGCGCCGCCTGCGCGATGCCGACGCACCCGGCGGCGACCGACATCCGGCCCTTGGCGAGGGCCGACATGGCCACGGAGAAGCCCTTGCCCTCGGGGCCGAGCATCGCGGAGGCGGGGACGCGGACCCCGTCGAGGGCGAGTTCGGCGGTGGCCTGGCCGCGCAGGCCGAGCTTGCCGTGGATCTCTCGGCGGGTGAGCCCGGGGGTGTCGGTGGGGACGAGGAAGGCGGAGATCCCGCGGTGGCCGGGCTCGTCGTTGGTGCGGGCGAAGAGGAGGACCACGTCGGCCCAGGTGCCGTTGGTGATGAACATCTTGCTGCCGCTGATGACGTACGCGTCCCCCTCGCGCGCGGCGCGTGTGGTGAGGCCGCCCGCGTCGGAGCCGGTGCCGGGCTCGGTCAGGCCGAAGCAGCCGAGCGCCTCGCCGGAGCAGAGGCGGGGCAGCCAGGCGCGCTTCTGCTCCTCGGTCCCCCAGGCGGCGAGGGTCTTGGCGACCAGGCCGAGGGAGACGGAGACGATGCCGCGCACGGCGGAATCGCCGCGGCCGAGCTCCTCGGTGACGAGCACGTAGGCGAGGTGGTCGCCGCCGGAGCCGCCGTACTCCTCGGGGACGGTCAGGCCGAGGAAGCCGAGGTCGCCGAGCTTCTTGACGATGGACCGGTCGACGCTCTCGGCGCGGTCCCACTCGGCGGCGTACGGGACGATCTCGCGCTCGGTGAACTCGCGGGCGAGCCGCCGTACGGCTTCCTGCTCCTCGCTCAGCTCCAGATTCACCGGGCACCTCCGGGCGGTCCGGCGCGAGGTTAACTAGCACCGGTAGTTTATGGCGGGCAGGCCCTACTATGTGGCGCATGGCCAGACCGCGCAAGCCCCTCCTCAGCAGAGACCGCATCGTCGAGGCGGCGGGCGCGCTGGTGGACACGGAGGGGCTGGGGGCGGTGTCGACGCGGCGGCTGGCCGCCGCGCTGGGGGTCAGCGGGCCGTCGCTGTACAACCACTTCCGCACGAAAGACGAGATCCTGGACGCGGTCGCGGACGCGGTGAGCGCGCGGGTCGACTTGTCGATGTTCGAGCCGGGGGCGGGCCGGGACTGGCGGAGCGCCCTGCACGACTGGGCCCACTCGTACCGGGACGCGCTGTCCGACCATCCGAACATCGTGCCGGTGCTGGCGCGCGGCCCTGGCCGGCGCCCGGCGGGTCTGCGGGTGGCGGACGCGGTGTTCGGCGCGATGACGGAGGCCGGGTGGCCGCCGGCCCAGGCGACGCGGATCGGCGCTCTGATGCGGTACTTCATCCTGGGCTCGGCGGTGGGCTCGTTCGCCGGGGGTTTCGTGGACGACGAGGCGGCATACGACCCCTCGGACTACCCCCACCTGGGCCAGGCCCACCTGCTGGCCGAGCGCCGGCGCGAGGTGGACGAGGGCGCGTTCGAGACGGGCCTGGCCGCCCTGCTGGACGGACTGGCCCTCCAGCACGAGGCATTGACGGGGCCGGCGACCGGCGGTTAGAAGGCTGTCGGCAGGCAGGTGGCAGGCGGTTGCAGGCGGCAGGCGGCAGGCGGTTGGCAGGCAGCTGGCAGGGCGGTCAGAACACGACGAGCGAGCGGCCGCCCTTGCCGGCGAGCATCGCCTCGAAGGCGGCCGGGATGCCGTCCAGGGTGATGCGGTCGGTGACCAGGGAGCCGAGGTCGAGGCGGCCCGCACGGACGTGGTCGGCGATCAGCGGGAGATCGCGCGCGGGGTCGCTGTTCCCGTACACGCACCCGGTGAGGGTGCGGGCGAAGTGGAAGATCTCCAGGGCGTGGAAGCTCACCTTCTGCTCCTTGCCGCCGATGCCGACGACCGTGGTGCGGCCGCCTCGGCGGGTGGAGTCCCAGGCCCCGCGGATGGACTCCGCCCGGCCCGCGCACTCGACGGCGACGTCCGCGCCCTGTCCGCCGGTCAGGGCGCGGATCTGCTTGGCGGTGGTGTCGGAGGCCAGTACGAAATCGGTGGCCCCGGCCGCCCGGGCCAGCTCCTCCTTGGCCGGGGAGACGTCGACGGCCACGATCGGGCCCGCCTCCGCCAGCCGCGCGGCCTGGAGGGCGGCCAGGCCGACTCCGCCGACGCCGAAGACGGCGACGGACTCGCCGGGGCGCACCCGGGCGCTGTTGCGCACCGCGCCGTAGCCCGTGAGGACGGCGCAGCCGAGCAGCGCGGCCTCGGCGAGCGGGATCCCGGCGGGCGCGGGCAGCACGCAGTTCGCCGCGACGACCGTCTCCTCGGCGAACGCGGCCACGTTCAGCCCCGGGTGCAGCGGCGTGCCCCCGGCGTCGTGGGCGTAGACCGACCCGACCCCGCTGAGCGCCTTGGCGCAGAGCCAGACCTCGCCGATCGAGCAGTGGTGGCACGCCCCGCAGGACGGGGACCAGTTGAGCACCACCCCGTCGCCGGGGGCGACGTGGGTGACGCCCTCGCCGACGGCGAGGACCGTCCCCGACCCCTCGTGACCGAGGACGGCGGGGACGGGGACCACCATGGTGCCGTCGGTGAGGGAGAGGTCGGAGTGGCAGACACCGGCTGCGGCGAGCCGCACCCGGACCTGGCCGGGGCCGGGATCGGGCAGGACGATCTCCCGTATCTCCAGCGGGGCTCCGACGGCGGGCAGGATGGCGGCGCGGACCATGGTCGATTCCGTCTCTCGGGCTCAGGAGGGCAAGGCGGTGGCGTGGGGCTGGGGCGGGCGGCTCAGAACTGCAGCGACTTGGTCTGGAGGTACTCGGCCAGGCCGTGCGGGCCGAGCTCGCGGCCGACGCCCGACTGCTTGTAGCCGCCGAAGGGCGCGAGCGGGTTGAAGCGGCCGCCGTTGATGTCCACCTGGCCGGTGTCCATGCGGCGCGCGAAGGCGACCGCGGTCTCCTCGTCCGCCGCCCAGACCGCGCCGCCCAGCCCGTACACGGTCCCGTTCGCGATGCGCAGGGCCTCGTCCTGGTCCTCGTACGGGAGGATCGACAGCACCGGGCCGAAGATCTCCTCCTGCGCGATGGTCATCTCGGGCGTGACGTCGGCGAACACGGTCGGGGCGATGAAGTACCCGTGCTCGTACGGCGCCTCGGGGCCGCCGGCGACGAGGCGCGCGCCCTCCTCGACGCCCTTGGTGATGTATCCGCGGACGCGGTCGCGCTGCTTGGCGTTGATGACCGGGCCGAGGCGGGTGCCCGGGTCGCGGGGGTCGCCCGAGGGGTATTTGGCGACGGCGGCGGCCGCGAGCGAGACGGCCTCCTCGTACTGGTCGCGGTGGACGAGCATCCGCGTGAGCGCGTTGCAGCTCTGGCCGGAGTTGTTCATGACGTGGCCCACGCCCGCCGCGACGGCCTTGGCCAGGTCGGCCCCGGGCAGGATGACATTGGCCGATTTGCCGCCGAGCTCGAGGGCGACGCGCTTGACGGCGGCGCCGGCCGTGGCGCCGATCTGCTTGCCGACCGCGGTGGAGCCGGTGAAGGAGACGAGGTCGACTCCCTCGTGCGCGGCCAGCGCCTGTCCGGCGACCGGGCCGGTCCCGGTCACCAGGTTGAACACGCCCGCCGGGATGCCCGCCTCGTGCACGGCTTCGGCGAAGAGCTGTGCGGTCAGCGGGGTGTCCTCGGCCGGCTTGAGGACGAGGGTGCAGCCGGCGGCGAGAGCGGGTGCCACCTTGGCAACGATCTGGTGCAGCGGGTAGTTCCAGGGCGTGATGGCCCCGACGACGCCGACCGGCTCCAGCAGCACGGTGGAGTTGCCGATCCGCTCCTCGAAGGCGTACGAGGCCCCCAGCTCGGCGAACGAGGAGGACACCGCGATCGGCGCCCCCACGTGGACCATCTCCGAGAAGCCCCGCGGGGAGCCGAGCTCGGCGGTGATGAGCTCGGCGAACTCGTCCTTCCGGGCGACCAGCACATCGCGGAGCGCGCCGATCAGGGCGGCCCGCGCGGCCGGAGCCGTGGCCGCCCAGCCGGGGAAGGCGGCGCGTGCCGCGCGTACGGCCGCGTCCACGTCGTCGGCGTTTCCGGCCGGGACCCCGTCGATGACCTGCTCGTCGGCCGGGTTGACCACCTCGATCCGCTCGCGTCCGGCGGCGGGCCGCCATGCGCCGTCGATGTACATCCCGTCGTGGGCCTTCATGGCTTTCCTCCCGAGCGCGCACGAACGCGTGGACGCGTAGACCTGACCTCGTTCGACCACCCTACAAACTACCGCCGGTAGTTTTCGGCCCGCTACTGCTCCGGGGGTCAGATGATGCCGAAAAGCATCCCTGCCCCGAGGACGACGAGGGAGGTGAGGGCCGCCCATTTCACGGTGAAGCGGGTGTGGTCGCCGAACTCGACCTTGGCCATGCCGACGAGGACGTAGACGGCGGGAACCAGCGGGCTGGACATGTGCAGGGCCTGGCCGACCAGCGAGGCGCGGGCGATCTCGAGCGGGGAGACGCCGTGGGCGGCGCCGGCTTCGGCCAGGACGGGCAGGACGCCGAAGTAGAAGCCGTCGTTGGACATGAAGTAGGTGAGCGGCAGGCTGAGCAGGCCGGTGACCAGGGCCATGTGCGGGCCCATGCCCTCGGGGACGACCCCGACGAGCCAGTCGGCCATGTGCTTGACCATGCCGGTGCCGTTGAGGACGCCGGTGAAGACTGCGGCGGCGAAGACCATGCCGGCGACGTTCAGCACGTTGTCGGCGTGGGCGGCGATCCGGGCCTTCTGATCCGGCATGTGCGGGAAGTTGACGGTGAGGGCGAGGGCGGCGGCGAGGAGGAAGAGCACCGGAATGGGCAGCAGCTCGGTGATCATCGCGGTGAGGAGGGCGACGGTGAGACCGGCGTTGAACCAGTAGAGGCGGGGGCGGAGGGTCGGACGGCGGGGGTCGAGGCCCTGGAAGCCTTCCTCGTTCGCCGCGGAGTCGGAGGCGGAGGCGGAGTCGGAGTCGGACTCCGTGCCGGAGCCGGAGCCTGCGTCCGTACGGGAGGTGGGGACGGACGGGGCGGAGGCGGAGGCGGACCCGGTGGCGGCGGTGGCGGTGGCGGCGGTGGCGACCAGGAGGCGCTCCTCGGCAGGCTCCGCAGGGTCCGCGGCCTCGCCGGGCATGACCAGGGTCCCCACCCGGCGGCGCTCCTTGAGGCCGAGGACGTACGCGAGGCCGAACACGAACAGCAGGCCGACCGCGAGGGCGGGGATCATCGGGACGAAGATGTCGGAGGCGTCGAGCTTGAGGGCGGTGGCGGCGCGGGCCGTGGGGCCGCCCCAGGGCAGGGTGTTCATGACGCCGTTGGCGGTGGCGGCGACGCCCGTCATGACCACCAGGCTCAGGCCGAGCCGCTTGTAGAGCGGGTACATGGCCGAGACGGTGATCATGAAGGTGGTCGAGCCGTCGCCGTCGAGCGAGACGATCGCGGCGAGGACCGCGGTGCCGACCACGACCCGCACCGGGTCCGCCTTGCAGAAGCGCAGGATGCCGCGCACGATCGGATCGAACAGGCCGACGTCGATCATCACGCCGAAGTAGACGATGGCGAACATCAGCATGGCGGCGGTCGGCGCGAGTTTGCCGACGCCGTCGATGACGTAGTCGCCGAGGTGGGCGCTCTTTCCTGCGAACACGCAGAACAGCGCGGGGATGAGGACGAGCGCCGCGATGGGCGACATTTTCTTCATCATGATCAGGACCAGGAAGGTGGCGATCATGGCGAAGCCGAGGAAGGTCAGCATGCAGGGAACGTAGGTGCCGCCTCCTTGCGTCAACAAGACGTCAGCGTGTGAGCAATACGAGCAAAACCCCAGCTCAGGGCAGGGGTGTCAGTTCGACGGGGAAGCCGTTGAGCACCGCGGTACCGGACAGCGGGTCGAGCCGGGAGCCGTCGAGGAGCTGGTTGACGTTGGCGCCGGGCACGGCGGAGGCGACGGAGAGCCGGGCCCCGTCGCGGTCGTGGCCCCAGCCGTGCGGGAGGCTCACGACGCCGGTGCGGACGGTGTCGGTGACCTCGACGGGGACCTCCAGGCTGCCGCCGTCGGCGGTGATCCGGGCCAGTCCCCCCTCGGTGAGCCCGAGCCGCCCGGCGTCCTGCGGATTCACCTGGAGGGTGCAGCGGTTGGAACCTCCGGTGAGGGCCGGGACGTTGTGCAACCAGCTGTTGTTGGACCGCAGATGGCGGCGGCCCACGAGCACCAGGGAGGCGGGGCGGTCGGCGAGCGCCGCGCGCAGCCTGGGGAGCTCGGCCGTGATCGGGTCCGGGAGCAGCTCGATCCTGCCGCTGCGCGTCCTCAGCACGCCCGGGAGCCGGGGCCGCAGCGGGCCCAGGTCGATGCCGTGCGGGTGCGCGAGCAGCCGCTCCAGGCTGAGCCCCTCGCCCACGCCCACGCCCGTGCCCACGCCCACGCCCGCGCCCGTGTCCTCGCCCGGTCCCGCCTCGGGCGCGGAGCCGGCGCCGAACCGGTCTCCGTACGGCCCGAGTCGGAGCATCAGATCGAGCCGCCGCTCGGGGCCGCTCTCCCCGGTGAGCAGACCGGCCAGGCGCGCCGGGTCCTGCCCGTGCAGGGGGGAGCGCGGGTCGGCGGTCTCCTTGGCGAGGGTGCCCTGGATGACCATCTCGTCGACGGAGGACGGGGCGGCGGATCCGTGCATGCCGGAGACGGCCAGGACGAGGCGGGCATGGATCTCGCACTCGTCGAGCCGGTCCGCTTCGAGCGGGACGGCAGGACGGCTGTAGCGCACCTGGTTGCGGATGGCGAACCCGTTGAAGGCGAAGTCGTGGTGGGCGCTCTGCGAGGGCGGCGGCGGAGGCAGCACGACGTGGGCGTGGCGGGAGGTCTCGTTGAGGTAGGGGTCGATGCTGACCATGAAGTCAAGCCCGGCCAGGGCCGCGTCGAGGCGCCGCCCGTCGGGGGCGGACAGCACCGGGTTGGCGGCGATGGCGACCAGCGCCCGGATCCGCCCCTCCCCCGGCGTCTCGATCTCCTCGGCCAGGGCGGCGATGGGCAGTTCGGACTTGGCCTCGGGGTGCCCGCTGACCCGGCTGCGCCAGCGGCCCAGGGTGAAGCCCTTGCCGGGCCCGGCGGGGCGCGGCCGCGGGCCGGCGGCCGGGAGCGGGAAGAGGACTCCCCCGGGACGGTCGAGGTTGCCGGTGAGGATGTTCAGCACGTCGACCAGCCAGCTGGCGAGCGTGCCGTACTCGACGGTGCAGCTGCCGATCCGCCCGTAGACGGCGGCGGTGGGCACGGCCGCCAGGGCGCGGGCGAGGTCGCGGATCTCGGCGGCCGTGAGGTCGCAGGCGGGGGCGACGGCCTCAGGAGTGAAACTCGCGAGGGCTCCGGCGAGTTCCCCGAGTCCCTCGGTCTGTTCCTCCAGGGCGCCGGGGGCCGCGAGCTTCTCCGCGAGGAGGGTGTGCGCGAGGGCGGCCAGCAGCAGGGCGTCGCTGCCGGGGCGCGGTGCGAGGTGGAGGTCGGCGAGCTTGGCGGTGCGGGTGCGGCGGGGGTCGACGACGACCAGGGTGCCGCCGCGGGCGCGCAGCGCCTTGAGCCGGCCCGGGAAGTCGGGGGCGGTGCACAGGGAGCCGTTGGACTCGACCGGGTTGGCGCCGAGGAGCAGCAGGAAGTCGGTGCGGTCGAGGTCGGGGACCGGGATGGCGAAGGGGTCGCCGAAGAGGAGCCCGCTGGAGACGTGCTTGGGCATCTGGTCGAGGGTGCTGGCGGTGAAGAAGTTGCGGGTGCCGAGGGCTTTGAGCAGCAGCGACGGGTACAGGTTGCCCGCCATGGTGTGCACGTTCGGGTTGCCGAGGACCACGCCGACGGACTGGGCCCCGTATGCGTTCACGAGGGCCGGGACGGCTGCGGCGATGGCCTCGAACGCCTCCTCCCAGGTGGCCTCCTGGAGCCGGCCGTCGCGGCGCACGAGAGGGGTGCGCAGGCGGTCGGGGTCGGCGTCGAGCGCGCCGAAGGCCGCGCCCTTGGGGCAGATGAAGCCGCGGCTGAAGACGTCTTCGCGGTCCCCGCGGGCGCCCGTGACGCCGGTGCCCTCGATGGTGAGGGTGAGGCCGCAGGTGGCTTCGCAGAGGGGGCAGATGCGCAGGGCGGTGCGGGGCATGGGCCCTCCAGGGGCGGCAGGCGCGACACGGACACGCGGGCGAGCCGAGCATACCGACCGGTTGGCACGGTGGGGAGGGTCCGGTCCGCGGGCGGGGCCCCCGAGCGGGGGTCAGTCCAGTACGCGGGACAGGTACGCGTGCATCATGGCCCGGGTTTCGGCCACGATGGCGGGGTCTCCGGCCGGATCGGCGCGGAAGGCCAGCTTCGTCAGCGCGTCCGTGGCCTCGACGGCGACCAGGACCGCCCGCTCCAGGGTGGCGTCCGGGGTCAGGCCGAGATGGGCGCCGAGCAGTCCGGTCAGGCGTACGGCGACCAGCCCGTTGGGGTCGGCGGCCGGGCCCTCGGGCGGCGGGGCGGGCACCCCGAAGTCGACGAGCGCGAAACCGGGAACGGTCCGCTTCATGGCCAGGTACTCGTCGAGCACGGCGTCCACGACGGGCCGCCAGTCGCCGGACGGGAGCGCGGCGAGGCGCTCCGCGATGGCGTCGGTGTACCGGTCCAGGTTGCGGTGGGCGAGGGCGATCGACATGGCCCGCTTGTTGCCGAAGAAGCGGTAGACCGAGCCGATGGGCACGCCGGCGCGCAGGGCGACGGCCCGGGTGCTGAGGTTCTCGTACCCGGTCTCGTCCAGGAGTTCGGCGCAGGCGTCGAGGATCCGGGCGAGCCGGTCGGCGCTGCGCTGCTGGATCGGCGTCCGGCGCAGGGGGTGGGCGGGGGGCACGGGGTCCATCATGCCGCTCCTGGCTCCTCGGTTCAGCAGCGGTCTCAGTTCAGCAGGAGGCCGATGCCCCCGATCGTGAAGGTGATCATGAGTGCGAGCAGCGGCAGCTGGCCGGTGACGGCCCTGGCGGGCGGGAAGAGGCGTACGGAGCGGTCGTGGGCCGCGATCACACCGAGTACGTGGCCGGCGACGACGGCGAGGACCTGGAGGGCGGCGAGGCCCCCGGGGCCCAGTGGTGGCAAGGGTTCTGGGGCGTTGTCAGTGCCGAGTGCCATGATTACTGTGCGTGGTCCTTCGGTGACGAGGAGGGAGAAGTAGTGGGCGACGAGATAGCCGAGTGAGATCGGTACGAGTGAGTGCGCGAAGGCGGTCAGCGGCCGCGGGTGGGGGCCGCAGACGAGGCGGGTGGCCGCTGCGCAGAGGCAGTACAGGGTGGCGACGAGGGCGACGGAAGCGAGCAGTCCGAGCGTGGCCGTGGGGGTGCGGCCGAGGGGGGAGGTCTGGAGGGTGTTGATCCACGACGGGTTGTCGGAGTAGCCGTCGTAGGCGGTGGAGCCGAGCAGGACGCAGACGGTGGCGACGAGTCCGGGCCGCTCGGGTGTCGCGTCGAGTCCGTGGAAGGGGTTGCGGAATACGAGACGGCCGTCGCTGCGGCGGCCGAGGGGGGAGAGCCGGGCCAGGAGGGCGGAGTACGCCTCGAAGGCGTCCGCGTCGGCGAACCAGCGCTCTCCGAAGCGGGCGGCGAGCGCGAGGTGGACGGCGGTGTAGACGGCGAGGGCGGTCAGGAGGGTGGTGGTGGATGCGGGATCCGGAGCGGCGAGTTCGAGCCAGGTGAAGCCGAACAGTCCGGCGGCGGCGGGCCATTGGCCGAGCCGGGCGGGAAGGGGGGCGGGTGCGTGCCGCGGCCGGGCGCGGGGCAGCCGGCGGTACAGGCGGTACAGGCGGTACAGGGTGCGGAGCGGGTTGAGCAGGCGCCAGACGGGGCCGAGGAGGAGGGAGGCGGGGACGAGGCCGACCCAGAGGAGGACGTAGACGGCCCCGGGGGCGGGGTTGCGCGCGGGGTCGTCGGGACCGAGGAGGAGGGAGAGGAGGACGGCGAGGGCGGCGGCGAGGCCGAGTCCGCGCAGGGCGGTACGGGTGGCCGGCGCGTCGGCGATCCGCTCCAGGGCGGCGGGCAGGGCGAGGCCTGACCGGTCGCCGCGGAATCGGGAGGAGGACCAGAGGAGGCCGAGTGCGAGGAAGGAGACGAACAGTGCGGCGAAGGCACCGGCGAAGGCGTAGAAGGGAGAGATCGGCAGATCGTGCTGGGACCCGATCCCGTGCGCGAGCGTGGTGAGCGGACCGGCCGGACCAGGGACCGCGCCCCGGCCCCCGCCACCACCGCCCGCGACGGGTACGGGCCCGAGCCCGACCGGGGTCACTTTGGCCCGCCCGCACGGCCCTGTTCCCCTCCGCGGAAGGGGGACGCGGCCGGGTGGGTTCGGGTCACCGTGGTCCGTCCGGAGGGGAACGGGGCGAGGCCGTTCCCGGGCGGCATCACCGGACGAGGAGCTGGGTCAGGACGAGGCGGGACTCGTGGGTCTCGACCTCGAAGAGGCCCGTACGGTCGGCCGTCAGGACCAGGGTGGCCTCCTGGCCTGCCGGCAGGGCGAGTTCCTTGTCGTAGCCGTGGACGTGCAAGGTGTCCGCGCGGTCGCTGGTGACGCGCAGGGCGACGCGTTCCCCGCGCCGCAGCTCGGTGCGGCCGGGGGCGGGGGTGACCTTGCCGTCCCGGACGGCGATGGTGACGGTGCGGTCGGCAGGCGCCTGCGACGGCGCCTGCGAGAGCGGCGACGACGGTGACGTGGGTGCCGACGGCGGGGTGTGGCTGTGGCCGGCTTGGCCGGGGGTGGCGGCGGTGGCGGTGAGCTGAAGCGTGCCCTCGACCGCCTTGCCGGCGACCGCCCAGGCGGTGTGGTCGTCGGCGTAGAGGCGGACGGTCAGGGTGTGCGTGCCCTCGGGCACCTGAGCCGCCGGCAGGTGGAACCAGGGGCCGTACAGCCGGGCCAGTTTGCGGCCGTCGAGCTCCAGGTGCGCGTGGCCGGCGCCCGGGAGGGCGGCGCCGCCGGTGCTGTCGGGGGTGAAGCGGAAGTTCTTCACCGTCAGCTGGAGGTTCCAGCCGTCCTCGGAGTCGGGGCGGGCGGCGAGCCGCACCTCCGGCGCGCCCTCGGCCGTGACCTCGCGGAGCCGGTGGCCGGTGGGGTCCTGGGCATCGAGCAGGGTGCCGACGCTGCCGGTGGCCTGCTCGTGGCTGGTGCCGGGCTTGTGGTGGGTGGTGGCCCGCCCGCCGCAGCCCATCGCCGCGCCGCCGACGAGGAGGAGTACGAGCGCGAGCAGGGCCGCGCTTCGGGCGCCGCGTCGAGGCCGAGCCCCGAAGGGCGGTGTCCCGCAGCCGTCGCACGCGATGGGGCCTGCGGCCCGGTCGTCGCTCACCGCGCTCCCCCTTCGGCCGGGCGGGCCGGGGTCGCGGTCGGGGCCGGAGTCGCGGTCGCGGCCGCGGTCGGGGCCGCGGTCGGGGCCGGGGCCGGGGTGCGGTCGCCCGGGCGGGAGGCGGCGATGGTGGCCCAGAGGGTCCAGGGGACCAGAACCAGAGCCCGGAGCCAGGAGGGGCCGACCGGGATCCAGGGGATCATCAGGACGGCCTTGTCGAAGGCGTCGAGGAGGGTGAGGGCCGCCAGGAGCAGGGTCAGCCGCGCCAGCCAGGGGCGGGTGGGCCGCAGGGCGATACCCGCGCCCGTCCACCACAGGCCCAGCAGGAGCAGCGCCAGGGCCGGCACGGCCGTGTCCACGAGCGGCATCGTGGAGCCGGCCACGTCCAGGGCCAGCCCGGCCAGGCCCAGCAGCGAGGCCGTCGTGCCCAGGCGGGACCCGCGCAGGCGGCGCCACCACAGCACCCCGCCGACGAGGAGCAGGACCGCCGCCACCGCCAGCGCGATCTGGGTCTCCACCCGCTCCATGCCGCGCGCGCCGTACCAGTCGCAGCCGGCCGGCAGCTTGCGCGCCTGCACGCTGTAGTCGGCGCAGACGAGGAGCTGGGCGAGTTTCACCGGTTCGCCGACCAGCCGGGAGGAGGCGCCCGACACCTCACCGCGGCGGTCGCCGCAGTGCGGGAGCGTGCCCGGGGTGGAGCCGTCGGGTCCGCTCTGCCAGCAGTTCCCGCGGCCCTGCCCGTCCCACCACACGTCCATGCCGTTGGGGCGCGACGCCCCCGACTTGTCCTTGCCGAGGATGTTGGCGGCGTACCGGTTGTGGTGGGAGGTGTCCGCCTGCTTCGACCACGCCTCCTCGCCCCGGATGAACGCCGGGACCGCCGAGAGGAAGAAGCCCGCGCGCCGGTGCCCGTACACCCAGTTGTTCTCGTAGACGTTCCAGTTGCCGCCCGCGGTGATGATCCCGGTGCCCGGCGGCATGGAGATCTGCGGGCAGACCACCCCCTGCTCGTAGCCGCGCTCGATCGGCGGTCTGGCGCAGGTGCCGTCGGCGACGTACCCGTAGTAGTCGGCGTTGTTGTCGTGGATCAGGTTCCGCTCGAACTTGGCGTGGTTCTGAGGGAGTCCGGGGTGCCCCGGGAAGGCGCTGTCCATGGAGGCGCCGCCCATGTTCGCGTCGAACTCGTTGTCGTGGACCCAGACCGAGTCCCCCGCGGTGCCGGAGTAGCCGACCATGTTGTGGTGGCTGTGGCAGCCGGTGATCTCGATGGAGTAGCGCGGGACCTCGTAGCCGCGCCCGTCGTTGATGTTCGAGGCGCTGCCCGGGTAGATGCCGGAGTCGCCGTTCCCGTACGACTCGCAGTTCTTGTACAGCCCGTGGTCGCTGGCGAAGGTCAGGAAGCCGTACTCGTCGTTCCACCGGGTCAGGACGTCGTCGATGACGAACCCGTCGCCCGCGAGGACGTACAGCGAGTTGAAGGTGGTCCGCTGCGCGGTGAAGTTGCGGAAGTAGATGCCGTTCGACTTGTCGGCGCGGATGGCGTTCAGCTTCTGGTACTTGGCGTCGATGACGACGTCCTGCCGGTTCGCGCCCGTGCCCTCGATCTGCAGGTCCGTCTTGCCGAGGATCGCGACGAGGTTCTGGTTGTGCCGGCACTGCACCTGCTGCTCGTACGTGAGGATCTGGTAGCCGAGCGAGGAGTTGGGGGCCTTGAGCGCGGCGCACTCCCCCGTCGGCTGCGGCAGCGAGGGCTCCTCCTCGTACAGGCCGGGGAGGACCGCGATGTTCATGCCGGGCCGGTCCACGGCGTCGACGGCTTCCTGGAGGTGCCGGTAGCCGCTCTTCTCGCACCGCTCGTACAGGGCGAGGTTGCGCTGCCTGAGCTCCTCCGGGAAGGCGGCTGTCCGGCGTTCGAAGGCGGGCCGGTCGGTCTTGCAGACCAGCAGGTCGGGCTCGGCCTTCCGGTACTGCGGCACGGACCCGGAGCCGTCCGGCAGGGTCACGGGGCGCTCCTCGTGCGCGCGGGCGGCGGGCGCGGCGGCGAAGAGGGACAGGAGCGCGAGGAGGGCGGCGAGGAGCGCCGCCGGCACGGCAGGGAACCTGCGGGTCCACGACATGCGCGTGAGAGTAGAGCAATGTTCATCTTTTTGGACCCCCTACGACAGCGCGAAATCGGGGACGCCATTGACGCGCGGGCCACGGAATCCTACTGTCGACCATAGGATTCCTTCGACCGTCCACAGAGCGGGAGCACCCATGAGCGAGCAGGCCGAGCAGGCCCGGAAGACGGCCGGGGCACTGGAGTACCTCACCGGCTTCGGCAACGAGCACAGCTCGGAGGCCGTCCCCGGCGCCCTGCCGCCCGGCCGCAACTCGCCCCAGCGCGCCCCGCTCGGCCTGTACGCGGAGCAGCTCAGCGGCAGCGCCTTCACCGAGCCCCGGAAGCACAACCGCCGCTCCTGGCTCTACCGGATCCGCCCCTCGGCGGCCCACCCGCCCTTCACCCGGGTCGACAACGGCGCCCTGCGCTCCGCACCCTTCACCGAGGCCCCGGCGGACCCCAACCGGCTCCGCTGGAACCCGCTGCCCGACGCGGCCCCCGGCACCGACTTCCTGGCGGGCCTGTGGACCCTCGGCGGCAACGGCGACGCCACCCAGCGCACCGGCATGGCCATCCACCTCTACTCCGCCAACGCCTCCATGACCGACCGGGTGTTCAGCGACTCCGACGGCGAGCTGCTGATCGTCCCCGAGCGCGGCGGCCTGCTGCTGCGCACCGAGCTCGGCCTGCTCAGCGCCGGCCCCGGCGAGATGGCCCTGATCCCGCGCGGCGTGCGCTTCCGCGTGGAGCTCCTGGACGAGGACGCCCGCGGGTACGTCTGCGAGAACTACGGCCGCCCCTTCGAGCTCCCGGACCTCGGCCCGATCGGCGCCAACGGCCTCGCCGCCGCGCGCGACTTCCGGGCCCCGGTGGCCGCGTACGAGGACGTCGAGCGCCCGACCGAGGTGGTCAACAAGTTCTGCGGCAACCTCTGGTCCGCCACCTACGACCACTCCCCGCTCGACGTGGTCGCCTGGTACGGCACGCACACCCCGTACGTCTACGACCTGCGCCGTTTCAACGTCCTGGGCTCCATCAGCTACGACCACCCGGACCCGTCGATCTTCACCGTGCTGACCTCGCCCTCCGACACCCCGGGCCTCGCGGGCGTGGACTTCGTGGTCTTCGCCCCGCGCTGGCTGGTCGGCGAGGACACCTTCCGCCCGCCGTACTTCCACCGCAACGTCATGAGCGAGTACATGGGCCTGATCGAGGGCGCCTACGACGCCAAGGCGGAGGGCTTCGTCCCCGGCGGCGGCTCGCTGCACAACATGATGTCCGCGCACGGGCCGGACCGGGAGACCTTCGACAAGGCGAGCGCCGCCGAGCTGAAGCCGCAGAAGATCGACGACGGCCTGGCCTTCATGTTCGAGACCCGCTGGCCGATCACCGCCACCACCCAGGCGGCCGGCGCCGATCACCTCCAGCGCGGATACGACGACGTCTGGCAGGGGCTCCAGCGCCACTTCCGCGCCTAATATCGCTACGCGCGCGCCACGCGCAGCGCGTCACGTGCCCCGCACCACGTGCGCCACGCCCCGTCCCTACGGAGAACCACCCGTGACCGCCTTCGCCCCCGACTCCCTGGTGCTGAACCGGAAGCTGCCGCTCTGGTACCAGGTGTCACAGTCGCTGCGCGCCTCGATACTGGGGCGCACCCCGGACGCCTCGCTGCGCCTGCCCACCGAGGAGCAGCTCGCCGAGCACTACGGGGTGAGCGTGCTGACCATGCGCCAGGCGCTCAAGGAGCTGGAGGGCGAGGGGCTGATCAGCCGGCACCGCCGGCGCGGCACGTTCATCGAGCCGGGTGCGCGGCGCGGGGCGCCGGTACGGCTGCTGGGATCGGTCGACGCGATCGTGGCGCAGCAGTCGGGCGACCGTACGACGATTCTCGGCCACGAGCGGACGGCCGTGTCAGGGGAGTTGCTGGAGCACTTCCCGGACACGGCCGAGGTGGTCACGTACCGCAGGCTCCGCCACGACGGGGAGAGCGGCGAGCCGACGAACTGGGCGGAGAACGCGGTCCGGCCGGAGGTCGCCGAAGCCGTGGACCTGGCCGATCTGGCGCGCTGGCCGATGACCAAGGTGCTGCGCGACGTGGTGGGCGTGAAGATCAGCCGGATCACGGACACGGTCGAGGCGCGGCTCGCCGACCCGGAGACGGCCGAGCTGCTGCAGGTACCGCTGCTCAGCCCGATCCTGCACTACACGGGCGTGACGTACGACGAGGACGGTCGGGTCGTGGACGTGGCGCGGATCCGGTACCGGGGTGACCGGTTCTCGTTCACGGTGACGGTCGACGCCACCTGACGCCTGCCGCCTCCACACCTTGCGGGGGCCACACCCTGCGGGGGCCAGACCCTGCGGGGGCTACTTCCCGTCGTCGTCCGTGCTGCGCTCGCCCTCCGCCTGCGACGGCGTCGTCCGCATCGTCTGGGGGTGGTGGCGCTCCATCTTCTCCTTCTCGTCCATGTCCTCGTCGAGCCGTTCGCCCTCGGCCTGCGACGGAGTCGTGTATTCGTCGTAGTGGCTCATGTCCGTCTCCTCGGCATCGACACAGTCGACATAATCCTCATGTAGGGATATACCCGCACATAGGGAGCCTAGCTCTTCGGCCCCGACCCAGCCCGGCCAGGCCCCCGCCGGCGCCCACGCCGACACCCCCGGCCGCCGCCTCCCGTCGCTACCATCTGCCGGGTGAGCGAAGACGTACCGCTGCTGGACGATCTGATGCCCTGGGCCGTGGGTGGCCTGCGCCTGGGCCGGGCCTGGGTGGCGGCCCCCGACCCGGCGGCCCTGCGCGCCCGCTGGGCGGCCCTGACCGGTGCCGAAGGCACCGAGCGGGAGCGACTGTTCCGCCCGACCCGCAGCCGTACGCCCACCACCGGCGCGGCGGCCCTGCCCGGCCGGCGCTCGCCGTCGACCGCCCGCTTCGCCGACGCGCCGGGCCCCTGCCCGGAGCCCGTACGGGTGCTGCGCGACCCCTTCGACGAGCAGTGGCTGCTGCCCGACCAGCGGCTCATCGACATGGCCCGGCCGGAGCTGTGGCGGGTCCTGGACGAGCACCAGCTCTTCGCCGTGGAGACCCCGGAGCTACTGGTCACCGCGCACCTCCCGGCCGGCCGGCTCGGCCGGATCCGCCCGCTGCACCGGCGCCCCGGCGGCGCCGAGCCCAATCTCGCGCCGGGCCTGCTGCCGCTGCTGGGCGAGCGCTACGGCGGCTGGGTCACCCCGCAGGACGTGCTGTGCTGGATCCTCGCCGCGGGCCGCCCCGGCCCCCGGGGGTACGAGGTCCCGCTGACCGGCGATCCCGGCCGCTGGCGGGCCGGGCTGGAGCTGGGGCACCGGCTGCTCACCGTCCAGCTGCGCGGCGGGCCCGGCGCCGAGCCGCCCCGGCTGCCGGGCGGGCGGCGCCCGTACGTCCGCTCGGCGGTCCAGGCCTGGCCGGGCGGGCTCGCGTACGACCCGGACACCGAGACCCTGGGCCTCGGCACCGGGACGGTCTCCCCGGTGCCGCCGGGCGCCTGGGAGTACGAGGTGCAGGGCGGTACGCGGGTGCTGGAGGCCTGGTTCGCCGCCCGCACCGCCCACCGGGATCCCGAGGCCGACGGGCTGGAGGCGCTCGGGCCGGCCGAGTGGCCGCAGGCCTGGACCTCGGAGCTGCTGGCACTGGTGACCACCCTGGCGCTGCTGGCCGATCTGGCCCCGGAGCGGACGGCGTTCACCGCCGGGCCGCTACTGCCCGCCGCCGAGCTGACGGCGGCCGGGGTGCTGCCGCCGCCGCGCTGGTCCCGGCGCCCGGCCTCCGTGCTCGACCACCACGAGGAGGGCCCGGGCGGCCAGTTCGCCCTGCTCTGACGGAACCCGGGACCGCTCACGCGCGGCGGCGGCACCTGGAGACGGCCCGGCCGCGGCGCCATACGCGGACGAACCGCGCACGGCCGGCGATGTCGACGATCTGCCTGGTGACAGGCCGGGGTCGGAGCGGGTAGGCAGGCTGTCATGACAGCCGACTCGCCCGCACCCGCACGCCCCGTGGAACCGCGCCCGGTGGAACCCGTGGAACCGCCGCCCCTCGACGGCGTGACCGTCGTCGCCGTCGAACAGGCCGTCTCGGCCCCCTTCGCCACCCGCCAGCTCGCCGACCTCGGAGCCCGGGTGATCAAGGTCGAGCGCCCCGACGGCGGCGACTTCGCGCGCGCCTACGACACCGCCGCGCACGGACTGGCCTCGCATTTCGTCTGGGCCAACCGCGGCAAGGAGTCGATCGCGCTCGACCTGAAGGACCCGCGCGGCCTGGAGGTCCTGCACGGGTTGCTCGACGGGGCCGACGTGTTCGTCCAGAATCTCGCCCAGGGGGCCGCCGCCCGGCTCGGGCTCGACTCGGCCGCGCTGTGCGCGCGCCACCCGCGGCTGGTCGCCGTCGACATCTCCGGGTACGGGGCCGAGGGCCCGTACGCCCACAAGCGCGCCTACGACATGCTCGTGCAGTGCGAGGCGGGGCTGGTCTCGGTGACCGGCACCCCCGAACAGCCCGTCAAGGCCGGCATCCCGGCCGCCGACATCGCGGCGGCCATGTACGCCTTCTCCGGAGTCCTCGCGGCCCTGCTGCGCCGCGGGGCCACCGGGCGCGGGGGCCGGGTCGAGGTCTCGATGCTCGACGCGCTGGCCGAGTGGATGGGCCATCCGCTGCACCACACCATGCACGGCGGGGAGCAGCCCGTGCGCACGGGCCTCGCGCACGCCGTCATCGCCCCGTACGACGCCTACCCGACGGCGGACGGGGACCGGGTGCTGCTGTCGGTGCAGAACGACCGCGAGTGGCGGCGGCTCGCCGAACAGGTGCTGGAGCGGCCGGAGTTGGCCGAGGATCCGGCGTACGCGACGAACGCGGCACGCACCCGGGGCCGGGAGAAGACCGACGCGGTGGTCGCCGAGGCGCTGGCCGGGCTGGACGCGGACGAGGCGATCGAGCGGCTGGAGGCGGCGGGCATCGCCTGTGCGCGGCTGAACTCAGTGGCCCAGCTGGCGCGGCACCCCCAGCTCGCGGCGCGGGACCGCTGGTGCGAGGTGGGATCACCGGCCGGTCCGCTGCGGGCGCTGCTGCCGCCGATCGGACTGCCGGGAGGCGCGGCACCGCACATGGGTGCGGTGCCCGCGCTCGGCGAACACACCGAGGCCCTGCTGCGCGCCCTGGGGATGACGGACGCGCAGATCACGACACTGCGCCGGGATGGTGTGGTTGCGTAGGGCCGGGGCGAAACCAATGACGGTCGGGGACGTTGTTACGAGCGGCGGCTGCCGAAGAGCGTGCGACGCAGGCGGCGCAGCGGCGCGAAGAGCGAGACGCGCGCGCTCCGGCTCCGCAGGCGGTGCGTGTGGTCGCGGGACGTCAGTTCGCGCATCAGCAGCGTCGCCTCGGCGGCCTCGCGGTGAGGGACGGCGGGTCCGCCCAGCACGGCGAGGTGGCGGTCGAGGCGCGAGCTGGTCGCACTGCTGCCGCAGGTGATGGCAGGCACGCGAGGCGGCCTGCTGCGCATTGCTATCTGTTCCATGATCTCTCCCCACCCGTACGAGGGCACCCGGCCCGGGCAGGGTAACCCTATCGCCCCTGCGTCGTGCTCGGGTATCCCGGTGGTGTGAATTACCCCTATGGCGACGGGGAGTTGACGGTTACTCAGTGGAGTCGACCGTCACTCTCCGCAGGGAGGCGGGTGCTTCGGGGACCCTGCGCGAGCCCCGATGGGCCCTCCGCCCGCCCTCCGTCGGCCCTCCGCCCGCCCTCCGCCTGCTCTTCGGCGGCTCCGCGCGCGCGTCCCGCCCCGGACCGGGCCCACATCGCGTCCGCTGCGCTAACTTGGAGTGACCGCCCGCCGACACACGGACACGCCTGGGGGCTCGCGTGAGTGACAACATGGGTGAACCGGGCGGGGAATCCGCCGCAGGCCGTGTCATCTCGGGCCGGTACCTGCTGCTCGACCAGCTGGGCCGGGGCGGCATGGGCATCGTGTGGCGGGCCCGCGACGAGGTGCTGGGCCGCGAGGTGGCCGTCAAGGAGGTACGGGCCCCGGCCGGACTGGACGGCGCCGCGATCGGGCGGATGTACCGGCGGCTCGAACGGGAGGCCTGGGCGGCGGCCCGGGTCTCGCACCGCGGGGTCGTCACGGTCTACGACGTGGCCACCGACGACGGCCGGCCCTGGATCGTGATGGAGCTCGTCCGCGGGCTCTCGCTGGCCGACGTACTGGAGGCCGACGGGCCGCTCACCCCGCAGCGGGCCGCGCACTTCGGGGAGCAGGTGCTGGCCGCGCTGCGCTCCGCGCACGAGGCAGGGGTGCTGCACCGGGACGTCAAGCCCGCCAACGTACTGATCGCCAACGACGGCCGGGTGGTGCTGAGCGACTTCGGGATCGCCAGCCTGGAGGGCTCGTCCTCGATCACGATGACCGGCGAGGTGGTGGGCTCCCCCGAGTACCTCGCGCCGGAGCGGGCACTGGGGCGCGACCCGGGGCCCGAGTCGGACCTGTGGTCGCTCGGGGTGATGCTGTACGCCGCGGTCGAGGGGGTCACGCCCTTCCGGCACGACACCCCGCTGTCCACGCTGCGGGCGGTGGTGGACGACGAGATGCCGCCGCCGCGCCACGCCGGTCCGCTGACGCCCGTACTGGAGGGGCTGCTGCGCAAGGATCCGCAGGAGCGGCTGCCCGCGGCGGAGGTGGCCCGGATGCTGCGGATCATCGGGGCGGGCGGGGTCCTACGGGGCTCCGGCGGGGCGGTGTCGGGCCCGGACTCCCCGACGGCCACGGCGCACCAGCGGCACGGCCGCCAGGACGGGCCGACCCCGCCGATGCCGATGCCGATGCCCGGGCCGGCGCCTTCGACGGTGCCCGGTCCTGCGGGGCCCGGGCCCGGCGGCGGGGGGCCGCCGCGCGAGGGGCGGGCCGGGGCGGTGCTGACCGCCGGGATCGTGGTGCTGCTGCTGGCGATCGTCGCCCTGGGGTGGCTGCTGCTCAAGGACCGCAAGGAGCCGGGTGGAAGCGGGGGCACCGGCACGACGGCCCCGGCCACCTCGTCGGCCGCGTCCGGGAGCTCGTCCGGATCGCAGTCGCCGTCCGCGGCCCCGTCCCCGTCCCCTTCGGCCTCGCCGTCCGCTTCGCCGACGGCGGCGCCCGCGCCGCGGTTCGCCGTGGCGGTGCGCGCCGTACGGGACGACTACCGCGGGACGTGTCCGCCGCCCGCCGACCAGGCACCGGCCTTCACGGCGACGGTCGAGGCGGACCGTACGCCCGCCGTGCTGGAGTACCGCTGGGCGACGCGCAGCGGGGTCACTTCCGGCCCCGACTGGCAGTCCGTCACGTACGAGGCGGACGGCCCCCGGAGCCGGCAGCTGGACCACACCGAGCTCACGTACTACCCGAGCGCGACCTTCACGGACGCGGTCCGGCTGGAGGTGCGGGGGGACGCGCCGACGGCCTCGGAGTGGGTGGAGTTCTCCGTGACCTGCGAGGCGGAAGGGGAGGGGGAGACCCCGCCGGGCGGGCCCTCCCCCTCCCCCGGTGCGAGCGGTACGCCGGCCCCGGCCTCGGCGGGACCGGTGTCCGCGGGGCCGGTGCCCGCGGGGCCGGTGCCCGCGGGGCCGGTGCCCGCGGGGCCGCAGACGCCGGAGGCGCCGGAGGCACAGGCTCCGGCGCCGGAAGCGGCCGGCCCGGAAGCCGGCGCTTCCTAGCCGCGGCGTCCTGGCCGCCGCTTCGTGGCCGCCGCGGCGGCCCCGGTCAGGCCGCGTTGGTGAACACGGGCAGGTAGCCACCGGACTGTCCGGCGGCGGTGGGGTGGTACGACTCGCCGATGTTGAGCCAGTTGACGCTGTGCAGCCACGCGTCGCCGGAGCAGATCTCGTGGCCGGTGAAGGCGCCGGCCACCGAGGCGAAGGTGAACCCGTGGTTGGCGGCGCGTTTGGCGATGGCGGCGTTCAGGTAGTCGGCCGCGCCGTTGATGGCGGAGCGCTCGCCTTCCGTGAGACCGGTGGCGCAGGTGCCGTTCAGCTTGTAGAAGCGGGGATAGCCGAGGACGACGACGTGGGCCCCGGGCGCCCGGCCGTGGATGGCGTCGTAGACCTGGTCGAGCTGGCCGGGGAGGGTGGAGTCGACGTACGCCTTGGCCTGGTTGACGCGGTTGACACAGGTGGACTCGGACTGGAGCACACAGGTCGTCATGACGTCGGAGAATCCCGCGTCGTTGCCGCCGATGGTGATGCTGACCAGGTCGGTTCCGGAGTTCAGCGGGGAGAGCTGGCCGGAGAGGACGTCACCCGTACGGGCGCCCGAGCAGGCGGCGAAGGAGAAGGTCTGCGGGGCGTGGGCGGCGGCCCACAGGGCCGGGTAGGCGCGGGTGGTGCGTTTGCAGTTGCCGCTCCCGCTGTCGTAGTTGCCGGCGCCGACGCCGGAGGAGTACGAGTCGCCGAGGGCGACGTAGCCGAAGTCGGCCGTGGCGGCGGCCGCCTGTCCCGCGCCGAACAGGGCGGCGCTCGCGGCGAGTAACAGGGAGGAGGTCAGGGCGGCGAAGCGCGACATCTTCATGCTCATGTGTGCGGCTCCTTGTGGGGGGAGGTACACGGGGGTTACTCGGGAGTTACTCCTGAGTCCGTGGTACTGGGAGCCGGGCATGGCCGGAAGTGCTCATGCCAAGAATTTTCGGCGCGGAGTTGCGACCCGAATCTTCACCACCGGTGCGTTTGAAGAGGGAACTTGGGCACCCGATCCGGCGAAACACGGGTGCACGAGGCCACTTCGTGCCGGATCATGGGCGCCATGCCAGCCAACCCGCATGACGCGCTGCCGATCCGGCTCAACGTCGACGACAGCGATTCACCGTCTGACGTCGTGGACGCGCTGTTCCTCGGCCGGTTCGCGTCCGGCGAGCAGCCGTACTCGCACAGCGTCACGATCGAGCGGGTGAAGGCGGAGGCGACCCTGCTGCCGCCCGAGGCCACGGTGCTGCGCTCCGCGCGCGACTCCGACCGCAGCGCCACGCTCGCCGAGGGCGAGGGCTGGACGATGCTCGTCTCCCGCTGGAGCCGCGGCGCGGACGTGACGGTGACGGCGGTCAGCGACGAACTGGCCTCCAGCGTGCTCGGCGAGGCCACGGAGGGGGTGCAGGACGAGCCCGAACCGCAGCCGGAGAACGTCACGATGGGCTTCTGGTACGTCTCCCCGCGCCGCGGCCCGTACCGGACGACCCGCCAGATCGCGGCCGGGACCTGGGCGGAGGTACGGCCCAACTACACGGCGCCGGTGGCCGGGGCGATGGACCGGCTGATGAAGGTGACCCCGGACGACATCGCGGGCCGGCTGCTCCTGCTGCACGGCCCGCCGGGCACGGGCAAGACCTCCGCGCTGCGGACGCTGGCCCGGTCGTGGCGGGACTGGTGCCAGGTGGACTGCGTCCTGGACCCGGAGCGGCTGTTCAACGACGTGGGCTACCTGATGGACATCGCGATCGGCGAGGACGAGGGCACGGCGAAGGGCCGCTGGCGGCTGCTGCTGCTGGAGGACTGCGACGAGCTGATCCGCGGCGAGGCCCGGCACACGGCGGGCCAGGCGCTGTCGCGGCTGCTGAACCTGACGGACGGGCTGCTGGGCCAGGGCCGCAACGTCCTGGTCGGCGTGACCACGAACGAGGACCTGGAGCGGCTCCACCCGGCGGTGGTGCGGCCGGGCCGCTGCCTCGCCCGCATCGAGGTCGGCCGGCTGACGCACGGCGAGGCGGTGGACTGGCTGGGCACGGACGAGGGAGTGTCGCGCGAGGGCGCCACGCTGGCCGAACTGTTCGCGCTGCGGCGGGGCACGGGCCCCGCGTCGCTGCTGCCGCCGCAGGGCCAGCACGGCGCGGAGCCGGGCCTCTACCTGTAAGGGCTTCCCTCGGTGGCTCCGCGGGCGGGGCGCGCACGGGCCGCACCCGCGCGCCGAAGACAATGGGCTCCGGACCCGGCCGCCCCGGACCGCCCACCCCGCCCCGGCCGAAGCGCCCGGGGCCGGGACACCACCGAGCAGGAGAGTGCACGTGCCCGAGCCGGCGCAGGAGAATCCGTACCCCGACAGCCACGTCCTCGGCGAGGGCCCCGAGCCGCATCCGCAGCTGCTGCCGGTGCTGTCCCTCCTCGGGCGCTGGCACGGCCGGGGCCGCGGCGAATACCCGACCCTGGAGCAGGGGTTCCGGTACGAGCAGGAGATCACCTTCAGCCACGACGGCCGGCCGTTCCTGCGCTACGAGTCGCGGGCCTGGCTGATCGACGAGTCCGGTACGGCCCTGCGCCCCTCGGGGCGGGAGTCCGGTTGGTGGCGGATCCTGCCCGACGCCTCGCTGGAGGTCGTCCTCGCGCACCCCACCGGCATCGTGGAGACGTACGTCGGCCGGGTGTCCGGGACGGAGATCGAGATGGCCACCGACACCGTGGCCCGCACGCCCAAGGCCAAGGAGGTCACCGCCATGCGGCGCCGGTACGCCTTCGCCGACGGGGAGCTGACGATCGAGCAGGACATGGCGGCGATGGGACAGCCCCTGCACCACCACCTCCGGGCCCAGCTGAGCCCGTACAAGGACTAGGCCGTAGCCGGTCAGTTGCCGTAGCGGGCGCGCAGGGCGTCGAGGGCGGCGGCCGTCGCCTCGTCGAAGCTCAGGCCCAGCCGCTTCGCGCGCTCCGCGTAGGCCTGCGCGGCGGCGGCCGCCTCGCGGGCGGCCCCGTCGCCGGCCGCCGCGACGAAGGTCCCGTTCCGGCCGCGGGTCTCGATCACCCCGTCGCCCTCCAGGGCCCGGTAGGCCTTCGCGACCGTGTTCGCCGCCAGACCCAGCTCCTCTGCGAGCCCGCGCACCGTCGGCAGCTTGTACCCGACCGGCAGCTCCCCCGAGCGCGCCGCCTGCGCGATCTGCGCGCGCAGCTGCTCGTACGGGGCGGCCGCGCCGGCCGCCCCGTCGATCCGGATCTTCAGGTTCGTCGAGGTCACCCGGCGATTCTCCCCCATCCGCCGGGAAATTCAGAGGTATTCGCCCCGCCCCCGCGCCTACGGTCGACGCCATGACCATAAAGATCCGCGACCTCCGCCCGGGCGATCCCTCGGACGCGGAGTCCGTCGTACGGGTGCGCCGCGCCGCCCTGCCCTTCATGATCACCACGCCGGCCGCTCTGGCCCACGAGCTGGCAACGGCGCACCCCGACAAGCGCCACCGCATCCTCGCCGCCGAGACCGAGGACGGCCTCGTCATCGGCACCGCCGAGCTCGGGCTCGTGCACCGGAGCCCCGAGCCCGGCCAGTCTTTCGTCAACGCCTACGTCGACCCCGCACACCGCGGCCGCGGCGCCGGGACCGCCCTGCTGCGCACGGCCGAGGAGCACCTGGCCGCCGAGGGCGCGCTGGAGACGTACGCCTGGGTCCTCGACGAGCCGGCCCACCGCTCCTTCGCCGAGCGGCGCGGCTACCGCCCCTCCCGCTCCGCGCACTTCCTGCGCCTGGACCTGGCCGCCGGCCCGCTGCCGGAGCTCCCGGCCGTCCTGCCCGCCGGGGTCGAGCTGCGCCCGGCCTCGGCCTTCGCCGCCGACCCGCGCCCGCTGTTCGAGGCCGACGCGGCGGTCTCGGCCGACGAGCCGGGCGACGTACCGGAGGCGCCGCCCGCCTACGAGGACTGGCTGAGCAGCGTCTGGCACGAGCCGACGCTCGACCGGGAGCTGACCCGGGTCGTACTGGTCGACGGGGTCGTGGCCGCGTTCTGCGCGGCCCGGACCGACGGCGCCACCCGCTACGGCTCGGCGATGACCGGCACCTTGCGCGCGTTCCGCGGCCGCGGGCTGGCCAAGCTCGCCAAGACGGACTCGCTGCGCCGGGCCCGCGCCGCCGGCTACACGGAGGCCTTCACGGGCAACGACACGGGGAACGAGCCGATGCTCGCCGTCAACAGGTGGTTCGGGTACGAGATCTGCGCGACCGAGACGCGCTTCGCCAAGAAGCCGGAGAACAGGACATGACCGACCACCTCACCGTCACCCTCACCAAGGCGGGCCGCACCAAGATCCGCTACCCCGCCGCCCTGGTCGCCGACACGGGCGACCGGATCTCCGTACGGGCCCCCTGGGCGGCGGACGGCGTACGGGACTTCGGCTTCGTGCGCTTCGAGCCGGGCGACGTGTTCACCGAGCACTTCTGGCGGACCCGGTGGTACGCGGTCAAGGAGGTCCGGACGGGCGAGGGCGTCCTCAAGGGCTGGTACTGCGACATCACGCGCCCGGCGGTGGTGGAGGACGGCGGGATCCTCGTCGAGGACCTGGACCTGGACCTGTGGGTCTCGGCGGACGGAGCGAGCGTCCTGCGGCTGGACGAGGACGAGTTCGCGGCGAGCGGCCTCGGGGAGAGCGACCCGCACGCGGCGGCCGAAGCCGTCCGCGCCCTCGACGCCCTGGCCGCCCAGGCACACACCCCGGAGGGCCTGCCCGCCCTCCTCACCTGATCCCCTTCCTATGCCCGCCTTAAGCGGAGCCTAAGGATCTTCGGGAGGGGGGTGAAAGGGGTGGCGGCGGGGGTGTGGGGGGCTAGCTTGGCGGGGCCGAGGAGGGCATGGGGCGGCGTCGGATCCTGCGGGGGGCGGCGCCGCCCGGCCGGCTCCCGGCCCACCCACGACCGTGGTCCCCGCACCGCCGCTCCGAAGGAGATCCACCCATGCCCGCACGCAGCCGCCGCACCGTGACCCGTATCGCCGCAGTCGGCCTCGCCCCGCTCGCGGTGGCCGCGTACGCCGCCGGGCCCGCGGCCGCGCACGGCTCGATGACGGACCCGGTCAGCCGGGTGGCGGCCTGCTACGCGGAGGGGCCCGAGTCGCCGAAGTCGGCCGCCTGCAAGGCGGCGGTGGCGGCGAGCGGCGCCCAGGCGTTCTACGACTGGAACGCGGTGAACATCGCCAACGCGGCGGGCAACCACCGGTCGTTGATCCCGAACGGGCAGCTCTGCTCCGCCGGCAACGACAAGTACCGGGGCCTGGACCTGGCCCGCGCCGACTGGCCGGCCAGCCCGATGGCCCCGGGCGCGCACACCTTCCGGTACAAGGGGACCGCCCCGCACAAGGGGTCCTTCGAGCTGTACATCACGAAGGACGGCTACGACCCGTCGAAGCCGGTGAAGTGGTCGGACCTGGAGCCGGCGCCGTTCGCGAAGGTCACCGACCCGGGCATGCAGAACGGGGACTACGTGTTCTCCGGCAGCGTGCCGAACAAGTCCGGGCGGCACCTGATCTACAGCATCTGGCAGCGCTCGGACAGCCCTGAGGCCTTCTACACCTGCTCCGACGTGGTGTTCGGCAAGGACAACGGCGGGAGCGGCGGGAGCGAAGGCGGCACCGGCACCACCCCGAGCACGAAGCCGAGTACGAAGCCCAGCGCCAAGCCCTCCACCGGGGGCGGGCGCCCCTCGGACGCGCCCAAGGCCCCGACGGACCGGCAGATCGCGGACGGCGAGAGCAAGTCCACCGTGGAGCACAACGGCCACGGCGACAACGACCCGAGGACGAACGGCAGCACCGCCCTCACCCCGGTCCCGTCGGAGTCCCCCGCGGGCACCGACCTCGCCGAGACGGGCGGAAGCGCCGCCACCCCGGCGATCGCGATCGCCGGGGCGGGCGTGCTGGCCGTCGGAGCGGCCGTGCTGTTCGGCGTGGCCCGACGCCGTGCGACGACGCCGGGCCGACGCGGCCGCTAGCCGGACGGCCACCGGCCCCTCACCTGCGCGTCACTCGAAGACCGACGCGCAGGTGGTCCGGCTCGCGTGCGCCGGGTCGAGGGAGTTGACCGCCTCGTGCCAGGCGATCCGGTCGGTGAGCCCGATGGCGACGTGCTCGGAGAGGTCCAGCGGGCACAGGTCCTGGAGCACGACGTTGCGTACGTTGGAGCCGGTCCCCTGGAGGAAGGCGCTCCGGTACGGCGTGACGACCTCGTCGTACTTCGTCGCGATGACCGTGTACTGGACCCCGGGGACGGTGTCCCCGCCCGCGTTCAGCTTGGTGACGAAGGGGGATCCGGCGATCTGGTCGGCCAGCCCCGGGGTCGCCGAGCTGATCAGGTCCTCGGCGCCGGGGAAGTACGGGAGCAGCTGGGTGAGCCCGGCCAGGGTGGTTCCGTGGTTGTCGGGGGCGAGCCCGATCAGGGCGTTGACCTTGGGGGCGCCGCCGAGGAACTTGAGGTAGTAGTTCGGCATCATGCCGCCCTGCGAGTGGCCGACGATGTCGGTCTTCGCGGCCCCGGTGGAGGCCAGCACCTTGTCGACGAACACCTGGAGCTGGCCGGCCGACTTGTCGATGGGGCCGAGCCCGTTGAAGAAGGGCACGCCGGGCAGTTGCCCGTAGTCGAGCGAGTAGACGCAGTACCCGCGGTGCACGAGGTACGGCGCGAATCCGAGCCAGTTGTCCACGGAGTTGCCGAACGTGCCGTGGACGAGGACGACCGGGCGCGGATGGGCGGCGGAGGGTTTGCAGGACCAGTCGTTCCAGCCGCTGCTGGGTGCGGACGCGGCCTGCGCGGCGCCGGTGGGGGCGACGAGGGCGGCGGCGGCGAGGGTGAGGACGGCCAGCGGGCGGAGCAGGCGTCGCCAGGGCAGCATCGAGTGATCTCCTTGCGGGTCAGGGAAATACGTGGGGGTTCGTCCCGTGATCCGGATCACAAGGGGGCTGCTTCCCGTCAAATTACGGGTGAGTAGCAAGACTTGGAAGTTACGCGTCAGTAAAAAATGCGTGTCCCGGGAGGCGGAGGAGTACTCCTCCGCCTAGGCGGCCTTGTGGAAGGTGGCCGCCGGGCGGACCGTGCCCGGGCCGAAGCGGGCGTTCGCGCGGTCGACGGCCGCCTCCACCGTCAGGCGGGCCTCGCGGACCGGGTCCAGCGAGATCTGCCGGGACGCCCGCCCGGCGTCCGTGAGGTCCTCGGCGCGCAGCACCATGCCGGTCAGCCGGGCCCGTTGCAGACCGGCCGCGTCCAGCAGGCGGTACGCCGCCGCCCGCAGGTCCTCGTCGTGCCCGGAGGCCTCGGGGAGCCGCCGGGTCCGCTCCCAGCGGGTGCCACCGGCGAACTGCAGCGTCAGCGACAGGGCCCGGGCGGCCTGGCGGCGGCCGCGCAGCACCGCGCCGAGCCGGACCACCAGGGCGAGGAGCACGGCCCGGGCGTGCGGGCCGTCGAGCTCGTGCCGGGTGAAGCCGCTGCGGACGGCGGCCGACGGGGGCAGGTCCTTCGGGGTGACCGGGCGCGGGTCGATCCCCCGGGCGCGCTCCGCGGCCAGCCGGCCCGCCCGCTGTCCCAGGATCCGCTCGACGGTGCCCGGGGAGACGGCCGCGACCGCGCCGACCGTATGCAGTCCGTACCCCCGGAGCGCCTCCGCCTGCTTGGGGCCGATGCCGTGCAGCGCCTCCACCGGCAGCGGCCCCAGGAAGGCGTCCGCCCCGCCCTCGGGCACGGCCAGGACCCCGCCGGGCCCGGGCACCCGGGCGGAGGCCGTCGCCGCCACCGCCCAGGTCCCGGCGACCCCGATCCGTACGTCGGTGCCGAGCCGGGCCAGCGCGCGCAGCCGCACCAGCTCGGCGATCCGGCCGGCGTCCGCGCCGAAGTACCGCCGGGCCCCGCGTACGTGCACCAGCGCCGCCCGGGGCGGCAGGGCCTGCACCGTCGGGGAGAACTCCCGCAGGAGTTCGAGGACTTCGCGGTACCCCTCCTCGGCCAGCCCCGGAGCGCACCGCACGTGCAGGACGCCGTTCACCGGGATCACCCCGCGCTCCCCGGGCTGGAGTGCCACAGCTTGCGGCCGGTGGCGGCGCGGTCGCCGGGCGGCTGGAGGTCGGCCCACGGGTTCATCTCGTACCCGGTGGACAGGTGGATGCGGCGCCCGGAATCAGCGGAGCCGGCCGCGCCCCCGGCGCCCCCGGCACCCCCGGCACCCCCGGCGCCCTCGGCACCCCCGGCACCCCCGGCACCCGGCAGCGGCTCCGCCAGGCGGGCCGCGACCGCGTCCAGGCCGCCCGCCGCCCGCAGTTCCACCAGCTCGGCCAGGTCCCAGGCCGCCGCGCCGACCACGCTCAGGCTCTGCGGTCCGCGCCGCTGGACCACACCGCGGACGAGCAGCAGGAACGAGTGGAAGACGGTGTGCGCGCACGCCTCGTGGCTGTCGTCGAAGAAGGCCAGGTCGACCAGGCCCGTCCCGTCGTCCAGCGTGGTGAAGATGACCCGCCTCCCGGAGCGGATCGGCGGGGTCTGGGTGGCCGCCTTGGCCCCCGCGACCAGCACCGTCCGGCCGTGCTCGACCTCGCGCAGCCTGCGGGCCGGGACCGCCCCCAGCTCCGCGAGGAAGTCGTGGTGGTCCCCCATCAGGTGCCGTGAGGCGTCCATGCCGAGCACGCCCAGCTCCGCGCTGAGCCGCTCCGCCTCGTTCAGGTCGGGCAGGCCGACCGGGGCCGTGGACCGCCCGCCGTCCAGCGGGAGTTGGACACCGCCCGGCCGGGCCCCCGCCGACCGCTGCGCGCCGTGCAGTTCGGCCACGTGCAGCAGCAGGTCGCGCCGGTTGGCGCCGAAGGCGTCCAGCGCCCCGACCTGCGCGAGCCGCCCCGCGACCGGCCGGCTGGGGTGCGCCCGGTCCCAGAAGTCGCGCAGCGATCCGTACGGCTGCCCGTCCTCGATCCGCCGCGCCTCCGCCTCGCCGATGCCGTGGACGTCGGCCAGGGCCAGCCGGAGCCCCCACACCGGCGGAACCCCGGTCTCGGATACCAGTTCGATGCGGTGGGCCACCGCCGACCGGTTCACGTCCAGCGGCAGCACCGGCACGCCCCGCCGCCGCGCGTCCGCCAGCAGCAGCCGCTTCGGGTACATCCCCGGGTCGTGCGTGAGCAGCCCGGCGTAGAACGCGGCCGGGTGGTGCGCCTTCAGCCACGCCGACTGGTACGTCGGCACGGCGAAGGCCACCGCGTGCGCCTTGCAGAAGCCGTAGCTGCCGAACGCCTCGACGATCTCCCAGGTCCGGCCGATCACCTCGGCCGGGTAACCCCGTTCGCCCGCCTTCGCCGCGAACCACACCTTGATCCGCGCCTGCGACTCGGGGTCGGAGAGCCCGCGCCGCACCCGGTCCGCCTCGTCGCGCCCGCAGCCGGTCATGACGTGCACGATCTCGATGATCTGCTCGTGGAAGACCACCACCCCGTACGTCTCGCGCAGCGCGTCCGCCAGGTCCTCGTGCGGGAAGCGGACCGGGGCCCGCCCGTGCCGCGCCTCGATGAACGGCCGCACCATGTCGGCGGCGACCGGCCCGGGCCGGAACAGCGAGATGTCGACGACCAGGTCGTGGAAGGTGGCCGGCTGGAGCCGCCCCACCAGGTCGCGCTGGCCCGGCGATTCGATCTGGAAGCAGCCCAGCGTCTCGGCCGAGCGGATCAGTTCGTACGTCGCCCCGTCGCCCGGCGGCACCTGCGCCGGGTCGTCCAGGTCGAGCTCCTCCCCCGTACCGCGCCGGATCTCCGCGACGGCGTGCGCCATCGCGGACTGCATCCGTACGCCCAGCACGTCGAGCTTGAGCAGCCCGAGCTCCTCCACGTCGTCCTTGTCGAACTGGGACATGGGGAAGCCCTCGCCGCTGGTGGGCACCACGGGGGTGCGGGCGAGCAGCGAGGCGTCGGAGAGCAGCACCCCGCACGGGTGCATGGCGATCCCGCGCGGCAGCGCGTCCAGCGCCTCGACGAGCTCCCACAGCCGCCCGTGCTCCTCGCCGCGCACGTCGCGCAGTTCCGGCAGTTCGGCCAGCGCCGTGCGGGCGTCGCGGGCCCGGATGTGCGGGAAGGCCTTGGCGAGCCGGTCGACGGTGGCCGGGTCCATGGACAGGGCGGCCCCGACGTCGCGGATCGCGTGCCGGACCCGGTAGGTCTCGGGCATGGAGACGGTGGCGACGCGCTCGGTGCCGAAGCGGTCGATGATCCGCCGGTAGACCTCCAGCCGGCGGGCGGACTCCACGTCGATGTCGATGTCGGGCAGGACGTGGCGGCGCTTGGACAGGAACCGCTCCATCAGCAGGCCCTGCTCGACGGGGTCGGCGTGGGCGATGCCGAGGAGGTGGTTGACGAGGGAGCCGGCGCCGGAGCCGCGGGCGGCCACTCGGATGCCCATCTCCCGTACGTCGTCCACGACTTGGGCGACCGTCAGGAAGTACGAGGCGTACCCGTGGTAGGCGATGATGTCCAGCTCGTGGTGCATCCGCTCCCAGTAGGCGCGGTCGTCGGCGTAGCCGCGCAGCACCATGCCGGCGGAGACCCTGGAGGCGAGGACCCGCTGGGCGGTGCGGTGGGCCGCGCCGACGAGGTGGGCCTCGGGGAAGTGCACGGAGCCCATGCCGAGGTCGTCCTCGGGGTCCACCGCGCAGGCCTCGGCGGTACGCCGGGTCTCCGCGAGCAGCCCGCGCGCGTCGGCGGGGCGCAGGCCGGCCGCCCGGCAGATCCGGTCGGCGGCCGCGGCCATGGCGCCGGGGTCCTTGAGCCAGCGCTCGCCACCGTCGAGGCGGCGGGGGTCGACGGGGACGAGCCGACGGGCCGCGTCGAGGACGTCGGCGACGGGGCCCTGGCCGGGGTCGGCGTACCGGACGGCGTTGGTGAGCACGGCCGGGACGCCCTGCTCGGCGGCGAAGCCGACCGTACGGGCGGCCAGGCGCAGCGAGCCGGGGCCGGTACCGGTGCGGCCGTGGTCGACGGCCTCCAGCCGGAGGGAGTCCCCGTACGCCTCCCGCCAGGGCGCGAGCAGCCGGGCGGCCCGGTCCGGCCGGCCGGCGGCCAGCGCCCGCCCCACTTCGGACCCGGGCCCGAGCAGTACGAAGACCCCTTCGCCGCGCAGGTCCGCCCAGGGCAGCACCGGCAGGCCGTCGCGGGCGGCGGCGTGGGCGTGGGCGGCGGTGACCATACGGCACAGCTCGGCCCAGCCGGCGGCGCCGTCGCGGGCCAGGAAGGTGGCCCGGGGTGCGGACTCGTCGACGAAGGCGCCGCCGACGACGGGGGTCCGCCGCCGGTAGGAGACCTCACCGGAGCCGCCCGGACCGGCCGAGCCGCCCGAGCCGCCCTGTCCTCCCGGTCCGCCCGGCCCCGCGGAGCCCCCCGGCCCCGCGGGGCCCGGCGCGGGCGACACGGCCAGGTCGACCCCGAACAGCGGCCGGATCCCGGCCCCGGCGCAGGCCTTCGCGAACCGGACGGCGCCCGCGAGGGTGTCGCGGTCGGTCAGGGCGAGGGCGTCCATGCCCCGGTCCGCGGCGCGTTCCGCCAGCCGTTCGGGGTGGGAGCCTCCGTAGCGCATGGAGAACCCCGAAACGGTGTGCAGATGCGTAAAACCAGGCACCCGCGGCCTCCTGCTTCGCTCGAACGTGAACACCACCCCCGTCTCCACCATAGAGCAATTCGAATATCCGTGCGAAACATTCGTTCGAGACCCTGCTGGTCCGAGGCGCCTGCCACCCGTCATCCGTTCGGCCCGCCCCTGCTGCGTCCCGCCCCCCGTACGCCGAGCGTGTGAGACATCCCGATCGCCGTGGCCGCCCCCGCCGGGCCGGTCGCCGAGCAGTCCGTTCAGCAGCTCGCCGACCTGCCCGGGAAACCGCTCGACCCGCACGCGGTGAAGGACGAGGCGGCCGCGACGGCGGAGGTGGAGAACCGGGACGTGGACGGGGCGCTGGTCATCGACCCGGCCGACCCGGCCGGCCCGGCCGACCGGCTGCCGGTCGCGAGCGGCGCCGGCGCCTCGCTCCCACAGGCAGGCCCTCGAACTGGTCGTCGGCCGCGTCGAGCAGGCCCGGGGCCCGCCTGGGCGGTGCTCGGCTCGGCCGTCACCGTGGCCTGCGCGGTCTTCCGCAAGGGCCGCCCGGGGCCCGCCGTGGGCAGCGGGCTCCCGGAGGACGCGCCGGCTCAGGCCCTGACGCGCCGGCTCAGGCCCTGTGGACCACCTCGCCCGCGACCACCACCGTCTCGGCCACCGTGCCCGGGATCCGCTCCGGGGCCACGGCCAGGATGTCCCGGGACAGCACCACGAAGTCCGCCGCCTTGCCCACCGTCAGCGAACCCCGGTCCGCCTCCAGGAAGTTGGCGTACGCCGAGCCCATCGTGTAGCCGTACACCGCCGTCGCCACGTCCACCGTCTCGGCCGGCTGCCACGGGTCCCCGCCGTCCAGCGGGCGGCGGGTGACCGCCGTGTAGATCCCGATCATCGGGTCCATCTCGGCCACGTTCCAGTCGCTGGAGAACGCCAGCACCGCCCCCGCCCCCGCCAGGCTCCGCATCGGCCACGCCTTGTGCCAGCGGCCCTCCCCCACGTTCTCCGCCCAGTCCTGGCCCGGCCCGGCGATCTCCGGCGCGCAGTGCCTCGGCTGCATGCAGGCCACCACGCCGAGTTCGGCGAAGCGCGGCACGTCCGCCGGGTCCAGGCATTCCACGTGCACCACCTGGTGGCGCGCGTCCCGCGGCCCGTTGACCGTACGGGCGTGCTCGACCGCGTCCAGGACCGTACGGATCCCCCGGTCGCCCGTGGCGTGCACGAAGCACTGGAACCCGCGCGCGTCCAGCCGCGCCAGCAGCTCCGCGAACTCCTCCGCCGGGTAGAAGGTCTCGCCCCGGTGCGCCCCGCACCCGGTGTACGGCTCCAGCAGCGCGGCCGTGCGCGGCTCGACCACGTCGTCGATGTACAGCTTGAGCGGTCCGACCCGCAGCCGGTCCCCCGGGTACATGCGGGCCGCCGCCGCGAACGCGTCGAGCTCCTCCTCGGTCGTGCCGCGCGGGTGGAACAGCGCCGCCACGATCCGCGAGCGCAGCCGGCCCTCGGCACGGGCCCGCTCGTACAGCTCCAGGTCGTCCAGGGAGTTCTGCGGTTCCACGACCGTGGTGATGCCGAAGCCGATCGCGTCGTCCAGGCTCTTGGCGAGGCGCCCGTACTGCCGGTCCGGCGAGGCCCACGGCACGCCGAGCTCGCGCAGCGCCCGGTGGCCGTCCCGGGAGAGCCCCTTGATCGCGAAGTCCTTGACGAAGCCGGTGGGCTCGCCGGTCTCCGGGTCGACGGCCGCGGTGCCGAACGGCAGGTCGGTACGGTCCTTCGCGACCCCGAGCCGGCGCATCGCGGCCGTGTTCAGCCAGGCCGTGTGCACGTCGTACGAGAGCACGATCGCCGGGACCTCCCCGGTGACCGGGTCGAGGTCGGCGGCGGTGGGCATCCGCCCGCCCGGTATCGCGGAGTAGTCGAAGGCCTCGGCCTCGATCCACTCGGCGTCCGGGTGGACCTCCCGCCAGGCCCCGATCCGGTCGAGGATCGCCTCCAGGGTGCGCACCCCGGCGAGCTGTACGCAGGCGTCGTCGGAGCCGAGCCGGACGTGGTTGTGGGCGTCGACGAAGCCGGGCAGCACCAGCCGGCCGCCCGCGTCGATCCGCTCGGTGTCCGGGCCGGCCCAGGCGGCGGCCTCCGCGTCCGGGCCGAGCCAGACGATCCGGCCGTCGGACACGGCCAGGGCCTCGGCCTCGGGCAGGTCCGGGTCGACGGTGTGGATCCGGGCTCCGGTGAGCAGCAGGTCGGCGGGGGACGGGTGCGGCATGGGTGGTGCTCCTGTGCTGAGGGGGTTGGCGGTGGCGGTACGGGGAGGACGGGTCAGGCGGCCGGGGCGTATGAGGGCACCCGGCGGGAGGCGAGGGCCCAGTACGTGAGCGCGGAGACGACCGAGCCGAGCAGGGTCAGGTCGGCGCCGCCGAGCGGGGCCACCAGTGGGCCGGTCCACAGCTCGGAATCGCAGGTCAGCGCGGCGAAGGCCATGCCGGCCAGCAGCGCTGCCATACCGGCGGGGTGGTAGCCGGCCCGGTACCAGTAGGCGCCCGCGCTCCCGGCGTGCAGCGCGTCGGAGTCGTAGCGGCAGCGGCGCATCAGCATGTCGGCGAGGAAGACCCCGCCCCAGGGCGCGAACACGATGATCAGCAGGGAGAGGAAGGAGAGCAGCGAGGTGGTGAAGTCGGTCAGGAAGAGCGCGGCGAGCGATCCGGCGGCGGTGACCGCGGCGCTGATCACGATGGCGCGGGCGCGGCTCCACGGGATGCCGAGGACCTGGAGGTTCAGGCTGGAGGAGTAGAGGGTGATGATCGAGTTGGTGACGGAGCCGCCGAGGACGAGGGCCAGGAACACCGGCTTGAACCAGCCCGGGAGCAGGCTCTCGGCCCCCGCCACGGCGTCGGTCATGTCGGTCTGCGTGGCGGCGGCGACCCCGGCGACGCCGAGGGCGACGGAGGAGACGAATCCGCCGAGCGCCCCCATCCAGGTGATCGACTTCAGCGAGGTGGTCCGGGGCAGGTAGCGGGTGTAGTCGGCGGGCATCGGCAGGTACGAGAAGGGCCCGGCCAGCATCACGACGAAGGCCAGGCTCCAGCCGGACAGGCCCGGGGCGCCGGCGCCGGCCGGGGCGCCGGTCTCGGCGCCGGGCAGGAGGAAGACGAGCAGCGCGCCGAAGCCGAGGGCGAGGACGTAGGCCATCCAGCGTTCGGCGAACTGCACGGTGGCGTGGCCCCACATCGCGACGGCGAAGGTGAGCGCGAGGGTGATCCCGAGCGCGAGGGCCCGTACCGCCGCGCCTTCGCCGAGGCCGACCTCGGCGAAGAACACCTCAAGGGCGAGGGTGCCGACCACGGTGTTGACGATGGTGTAGCCGATGCTCACCACCCAGTTCAGGACCCCGGCCGGGAAGTTCCCGCGGACCCCGAAGGCGGCCCGGGAGATGACGAGGGTGGCGGTGCCGGTGCGGATGCCGCTGAGGCCCGCGGCGCTGACCGCGAAGAAGGACAGTCCGCTGATCACGACGACGGCGGTGGCCTGCCAGAAGGTGAGGCCGAAGGCCACGGCGAGGGCACCGTTGATCACGTAGGTGAAGGTGAGGTTGGAGCCGAACCAGAGCCAGAAGAGGTCCTGGGCCCCGCCGTGCCGCTCGGCGTCGGGGATGGGGTCGATGCCGTGGGTCTCGACCCGGAACACCTCGTCGACGTCGGCCGTCGTCTCCTGCTGCGTCATGCGCCGTACCCCTGACTGTGGACCCGCTGAACCTTGAATGACGTTCTAAGTTCTTGAATGGCATTCAAGATGCGCCGCCGATCGGGACCGCGTCAAGACCCTGTCCGGGATAAGGTCGGGCCACGAAGATCGGGAAGGCGGCACGGGGTGGCGGGAGCGGCGGGAGCGGCAGGCGCAGCGGGGGCGACGGGGTCGGCGCGGCGGCGCGACGGGCGGATCGCCCAGGAGCGGATGCTGGAAGAGGCCATGGCGGCGATCGCCGAGGACGGGCTCGCGGAGCTCACCATGTCCGCGCTCGCCGAGCGGCTCGGCACCAGCGGCGGCCACATCCTCTACTACTTCGGCAGCAAGGACCGGCTGCTGCTGGCCGCCCTGCGCTGGAGCGAGGACCGACTCGCCGCGGAGCGCACGCAGTTGCTGGCCCGCCGGGTCACCGCGCACCGCAAGCTCGCGCTCTTCCTGGAGCTGTACCTGCCGCGCGGCCCGCGCGATCCGCGCTGGACCCTGTGGATCGAACTGTGGGCCCGCACCCCCGCCAACGAGGACCTGCGCGCCGCCCAGCAGGAGATCGACGACGGCTGGCAGCGGGACCTGGAGGCGCTGCTCGCGAAGGGCGTGGACCAGGGCCGCTTCGCCGCCGCCCTGGACGTCCCCGCCCGCGCCTCGGAGCTGCTCGCGCTGCTGGACGGGCTGAGCACCCGGGTGGTGCTCGGCCAGCGCGGCGCCGACCGGGCCGCATCCCTGGAGCGGGCCCGCTCGGCAGCGGCCCTGCTCGTCCCGCACGTCTAGGCCGTGTCAGGCGCGCGGCGCGCTCATTTCCGATGCGAACTCCCGGCGCAGCGCGGCCAGCACCGCCTTGCCGCTCACCGTCAGTTCCGCCGCCCCGTCGAGCCGGTCCAGGGCGCGCTCGATCCGGTCGGCGCCGCCGGGTCCTCCACCGGACCCGCCGCCGGGCCCGCCGCCCGCCCGGTGGAACGCCTCCGCCGCCACCGCCGCGTGCGCGTCCGCCAGCAGCCGTGACACCGGCACCGGCTCCTCCCGCCACGGGGACGGGTGCAGCCACTCCCCGTCCGACGCGTACAGGTCGGCCACCTCCGTCAGCTCGCGCAGCCGGGCCCGCCGCCGGCCGGTGAGCAGCGCGAGCGCGGTCTCCCGTACGCCCGCACCCAGCGGCACGCCCAGCGCGCCGGGCCCGCGCCGCGCGTCCTCCCCCGCCGCCCCGGCGCCCGCTACCGCCCCCGCCCCCGCGCCCGCGCCCGCGCCCGCGCCCGCGAGCGGAGTCAGCGTGGTCAGCCCGGCCGCCGTTTCCCGCGCCCGCGCCGGCACCGTGCGGTGCAGCAGCTCCCAGGCCTCGGCCAGGCGACGCTCCCAGCGCCCGGCCCCGGTCGCGTCCAGCCTCGGCGCCGGCGGCAGGGCGAAGCAGCCCCGGTCGGGGTCCAGGTCCTCCAGAACCAGGGACGCCGGGGGCACGCCCGCTCCGGCTCCGCCCGCCAGGACCCGGACCGGCTGCCAGTCCGCAGCCTCCCCGCCCGGCCCGAAGGTCCGTACGCGGCCGCCCTCCCCCCGTACGGAGAACCCCTCCTCGGTGGCCCGGACCTCGGTCCGCCCCCGGTCCGCGCGCACCAGCCCGAGGGTGGGCAGGTACAGCCCGCCGCCCCCGTGGTCCACGGGCGCGGGCAGCTCCAGCCTCCCGCGCACCACGGCCGCGGCGGCCAGCGCGGACAGCCTGTGCCCGGACGCCACCCGCGGCGGCCTGCCCTGCCGTACGGCGTCCAGGGCGGCGAGCAGCCAGGTGCGGGTGTACGGGTGGTCCAGTACGGCGTCCAGCGCGTCCGGCGCCTCGGCCTCGACGGCCGTGACCAGCTCCCAGGCGCGCCGCCAGTCTGCGTCACCGCGCCCCTCCAGCTCCGCGTTCAGCCGGACCAGCAGCACCCGGGTCAGCTCCTGCTGGGCGGCCGCGAGCGCAGTCGGCTCGGTGGCCTCGGCCGCGACGGAGGCCCGGGCGGTGCGCTGCTCGACGCCCTCCACCAGCGCCTTCAGGTCGGCGCAGTAGACGGACGGGTTGTCGAAGCCGTTCCCGGCGCGGTACCGGTGCGCGTAGAGGCCGCCACCGCAGGAGCGCACCACCGGGCAGGCGCGGCACTCGGCGCTGACACCCGCGAGGCCCAGCTGCCGGGCCCGGATGCCGGGGTGGGCGGCCACCTCGTCGAAGGCGTGCCGGAAGACGTCGAAGCCGGTGGCGGCGGCCCCCTCGTGGGCGGTCTTGAGGGAGTCGGCCTGCTCCAGGGTGCCGTCGGTCTCGACGACGACCAGGTCGGTGGGGGTCAGGCCCAGGGATTCGGTCAGGCTCGGCCCGCCCCGCAGGGTGCTCAGCAGCGAGTCGAAGAGCCGTACGGGCACCGGCCGGCCCAGGCCGTCCCAGTGGTCGAAGAGCCGCAGCAGCCAGCGGGCGTAGGCGTCCGGGCGCCCGTCGGGCCGGGGCGGGGGCGCCTCCCAGGTGGCGTGCGGCAGGAGGAAGTCGATGCGCGGCGGTGCGAGCGCGAGGAGCGCGTCGAGCACCGCGGCCGGGTCGTTCCGCACGTCGATCGTACAGAGCAGCCCCTGGTAGAGGGGGCGGTGGCGGTCCTCGCCGAGGAGGCCGATCGCGGCGAGCACGCGGGAGTGGCTGCTGCGGCCGTTCGCGTAACGGCGGTGCCGGTCGTTGGCGGCGCGGTCTCCGTCGAGGGACACCCCGATGCCCACCCCGTACTCGGCGAACAGCGCGAGGACGGACTCGTTCAGCCGCAGCCCGTTGGTGTGCACGCGCAGATCGAGGCCCGCCACCCCGTCGAGGGCCCGGGTGAGCGCCTCGCACAGCCGTCGCAGCCGGGCGGGTCCGGCCAGCAGCGGCTCGCCGCCGAGGAGGATGACGGTCACCGAGGGCAGCGCGTGGGCGCGCGCGTGCTCGGCGAGCCGCTCCGCGAAGCGTTCGACGACTGCTTCGGGGATCACCGCGGGCCGCTGCCGCCAACTCTGGTCCGCGTGCTCGTAGATGTAGCAGTGGTCGCATGCGAGATCGCATCTGCTGTGCACCTTGACCACGAACTCGCGGAACGGGATGAGCGCTGCTGCGGCACCGGCCCCGGTGGCCTCCATCGCGACGCGGGCGCCCCCGCTCAGAGGGAGGAGTTGAAGGTGACCGTCCGGACCGCCGGGGCGGCGTCCCGGCCGGGCAGTACTCGGTCGATGAGCCGGTCGGACTCCGCGCCGCCGCGCGCGGCGAGGGAGGCGAGGGAGGCC
Source organism: Streptomyces sp. NRRL S-244 (assembly GCF_000717915.1). Classification (GTDB taxonomy): domain Bacteria; phylum Actinomycetota; class Actinomycetes; order Streptomycetales; family Streptomycetaceae; genus Streptomyces. The sequence continues at coordinate 9,029 of NZ_JOCX01000032.1, read as the reverse complement.
CGCGAGGGCCGGCCCCCGTGTTCCTCGTTCACCGGTATGGCTGCGGGATGGTGCTTCTGAATGGTCGTCACGGTTCCCCCTCCGGGTCGTGGCTGTGCTTCCATCAGGACATCGGGCAGGACATCGGGCAGGACATCGGGCAGGACATCGAGAGCTGTCGGGATGAGACTAGGGACATCCGCAGGGAGCCGGTAGACCGCGGAGGCGTGGTGCGCGTCGAGGTGAGGGCAGGGGACGGCCGCAGGATCGTCGCCGAGGACTGGGGGGACCCGGGCGGGCTGCCCGTCCTGCTGCACCACGGCACCCCCGGCAGCCGCCTCGGCACCGCGCTGGGCGACATCACCGAGCGCTGTCCGGGCATCCGCTTCTTCGCCTACGACCGGCCCGGCTACGGGGACTCCGACCGCGCCCGGGGCCGTACGGTGGCCGATGCCGCGGCGGACTCCGCCGCCGTGGCGGACGCCCTGGGCCTGGACACCTTCGCCGTCGTGGGCCGCTCCGGGGGCGGTCCGCACGCCCTGGCCTGCGCGGCGCTGCTCCCGGAGCGGGTGACGGGGACGGCGGCCCTGGTCAGCCTGGCGCCCTGGGGCGGGGCCGGGCTCGACTGGTTCGCCGGCATGACCGCCCACAACGCGGAGCACTACGCCCTCGCCGCCCGCGACCCGGCGGCCCTGGAGCGCCGGCTCACCCCCCGGGCGGCGGCGATCGGAAGCGATCCCGGCAGGCTGCTGGAGGAGCTGCGGGCGCAGCTGTCGGAAGCCGACCTGCCGGTGATCTCGGACCCCGATGTGCACCGGGCGCTGATGGACGGCTACCGCGAGGCGCTGCGTACCTCCGCGTACGGGTGGCTGGACGACAGCCTGGCCTTCTGCCGGCCGTGGGGCTTCGACCCCGGCTCGATCCCGGGCCGGGTCCTGCTGTGGCACGGCGCCGAGGACGCCTTCTCCCCCCTGGGGCACTTCCGCTGGCTGGCCGGGCACATCGACCGGAGCACCGCCGTACTCAAGCCGGGGGCCGGTCACTTCGCGGCTCAGTACGCGCAGCCGGAGGCCCTGGAGTGGCTGCTGTGACGGGATGCGCCTCCTCGACGGGCGCGACGACGGCCTCGCGGGCACCTTCGAGGCACTGGACGATCCGCTCGTGGGTGTCGCCGACGCTGTCGACGACCTGGATGCGCATGTGGAAGGCGCGTACCTCGTCGATGAACCGCTTCGAGAACACGCCCACGCCGACGGTCTCGTAGGTACCGGTGGCGACGAGCGGGTATCCCGCTCCCATCCCGACGAGGCGGAAGTCCACCGTGGCGCGCAGTCCGGCGGCGGCCAGCCGCTCGCCGACGCCCGCCAGGCTCGTCCACCCCTCGTCCTCGCCGGGCTGTCCGGCGACCGGGTCGCGGGCCAGGGTCAGCCGGTAGTCCACGTGCTCCACCACCACGTTGTGCTGGCCGCCGTTGAGGACTCCGACGCTCCAGTCCTTGCCGGGGCCCGGCAGCTGTCCCGCCACGAACTCGGCCCGCCAGCCCAGTGCGGGCCGTACCGTACGGGCGTACTGGGCGCGGGCCAGCACGGCGCCGGCCGCGACGGCCAGCAGGCTGGCGAGGGGTTCGGGGCTCATCAGCTGGAGCCGCCAGGGCCAGTGATCGCGGGAGGCCTCGGACATGTTCCCGCGCACGATCTCCCAGACGAGTACGGCGCCCAGGAGGCAGAGCAGCACGAGGGGTGCGGTGAACAGCCAGCGGTTGCGCCGTATCCGCCGCTGCGCGTCGGGTGCGGAGCCGCCCCGCCCCAAAGGTGCACTGACCATGCGCGCTACCCCGTTTCCCCCGAAAGGCGAGCCCCCGCCCGGGAGTTGGGCGGGGGCTCATTGTGCCGCAGGGCGGTCGGGTCAGTACACGCTCACGCCGTAGGCGTTGAGGGCCTCGACGGCGGGCTGGAAGAAGGTGGTTCCGCCCGAGCTGCAGTCGCCGCTGCCCCCGGAGGTCAGGCCGATGGCGCGGCTGCCGGAGTAGAGCGGGCCGCCGCTGTCGCCGGGCTCGGCGCAGACGTTGGTGCGGATCATGCCGTAGACGATGTCGCCGCCGCCGTAGTTGACGGTGGCGTTGAGGCCGGTCACCGAGCCGCTGTGGATGCCGGTGGTGGAGCCGCGCCGGGTGACGGACATCCCGACGGTGGCGTTGGCGGCGCTGGTGATGTCCTGGCTGCCGACGGTGCCGGGCGGGACCGGCGAACTGCTGGCGTACTTGATCAGGCCGTAGTCGTTGGTCGGGAAGCTCGATCCGACGGTCGAGCCGACGGTGGTGGTGTGCGAGGAGTTCGTCCACCAGGTGCCGGCGCCGTCGGTGCAGTGCCCGGCGGTCAGCACGTAGTACGTGTTCCCGCTGCGCACGTTGAAGCCGAGCGAGCAGCGCCAGCCCGAGGTGTAGATGGCGTCGCCGCCGGAGATCAGCTTGCGCAGCTTGCCGGGGGTGCGCTCGATGCGCAGGGCCGCGGCGTCGGCTCCGGCCTCGGTACGGATCCTGGCGAGGTCCGCGGCGGAGACGGTGGAGTCGGCGGTGACCACGAGGGTTCCGCTGGCGGGGTCGGTGTACCAGGCGGTGCCGGCGACGTCGGCACGCTGGACGGAGGCCCCGGCCGCGGCGAGCCGCGCCGCGCTGAAGCCGCTGTCCGCGCTCGCCGCGGTGGGGGCGGCGAGCCCGGCGACGGCCGCCAGGCCGGCGGCCACGGCGAGCAGCCGGGTACGGGTGATGCTCTTGATCCTCACTTCTCGTCCTCCCGGGAGGGATCGGGGGCCCGGCGGACAGTGGGGGGCGCCGGAGCCCGTGAGGCGCAGCCGGGGGTACGGCGGGCGCACAGGATTTCGTCGTGCCCCTGACAAGCCCCCGGAAGGCGCTGTCGGGAGTGTCTCGGCGTCAGATTCGGGCGGCAAGGGCATCTTTCAGCCTCCGCTCGCCCGCCGCGACCTCGAAGGGCAGGGTGTTCCCCGGTGGCGGGAACGGGCAGATGAAGTGGTCCGCGAAGGCGCAGGGCGGCAGCACGGTCCGGTTGAAGTCGACGGTGATCGAGCCGTCCACGGGGTCCGGAACCCCGGGCTTGAGGAAGCGGAAGCGGTAGCTGGAGCTCCCTCCGGTGGCATCGCCGATCACGGCCCAGAGGCTGCCGTCGTCCTCGTCGACGGCGACCTGGAGGGTGTGCCCGGCGCCCCGGTACGCGAAGCTCAGCTCGCCGCCGAGGCCGAGCCCGCGCGCCCGCCCGTCGGCGTTCGCCACCTGGACGGTCCGGTCCTCGCCGTACGGCCGGAAGCGCCCCGGCAGCACGAAGTCCGGGTCGTACGGAGTGGCCTCGATGCCGGCGAAGGCCCGGCGCGCCGCGGAGCCGGGGTCGAAGACCCGGACCGCCCATTCCCCCTCGCGCCGGATCACGGTGATCCGGAGGTCGTGGGCGGCGGCGACCCGGGAGCGCGCGGGCGGGGCCTCGTCGGCGGCGAGGACGGCGTCACCGGTGAAGGGTTCGCCGTCGAGGCTGAGGCCGTCCTCGGCGGAGGCGCGCAGCGCCACCCCGCCCTCGATGGCGCGCCAACGCCCCGGAACGGCCGGAATTCGACCTTCCGGGTAGTCCGAGAGCCAGTGGGTGCCGATGAGGGAGAGGGGGCCGTAGGGGGCGGACACGGAAGCCACCCGATGCTCGTGCCATTTCCGCCAGGCGGTCTTCGGATCGTCTGCGTCATCTGCGTCATCGCTCATGCCGCTCAACCCTTCCACACGGGCCCGGACGGGAATCTCCCTGTACGCCGTCCGGCCCCGTGGGTATCTGACCGGCTCTCAGCAGTCGCAGCCGCAGCCGTCGCAGCAGCACCCGTCGCAGTTGCAGCAGTCGCAGCATCCGCTGCAGTCGGGGCAGCCGTTGCCGCAGTCGCAGGCCTCGCACCACGCGTCCCGCTTCTTGCGGGACCACGGACCCTCGTGGTCGGTGCAGCACAGCTGGCAGGTGCAGAACAGCCCGATCGCGACCGCGCAGCCGGCGAGCAGTCCGCGGCGCGGCTTCTGCGGGGGCAGCCCGCCGCCGGGGCCCATGGGCGGCCCGGGTATCCACGGCCCGCCGGGCCCGCCCGCGCCGCCGGCCCCGCCCGCGCCGCCGCCGTACGGATTCCCGCCCTGGCCGCCGTACGGACCACCGCCGTACGGAGCACTGCCGTACGGGCCGCTGCCGTACGGGCCCGCCTGGCCCGGGCCGTGGCCCTGCGGCGGCGCCCCGTGGCCGCCCTGCCCCGCGGCGTTCATGCCCGCGACCTGGCCCGCGTGCCCGCAGCCGGTGACCCCGAAGGCCCGGTCGACCGAGGTCTTCAGCTCGTGCACGAGCAGCCGGTGGGCCAGCCCGGCGTCCGCGAACTCGACCTCGCGCAGCGCCAGCTTGATGCCGTGCAGGGCGTCGTCGGCCAGCCTCCGGGCCTCGGCGAGCGGGGTCCCGGTGGCCGTCAGCGGGTTCCAGGCGCCGGCGGCGGCGTCCGCGGCCTGGTCCTCGACGGCGTCCAGCAGGTGCGCGAGGCGCCCGAAGTAGCGGCCCGCCTCGGCGAGCGCGGGGGCGTTGCCTGGCCGTCCGGCCAGCTGCGCGGTATGGGCGAAGGCGGCGGCGGTCGCGGTCTCCGTGGGCTCGGTCACCACGAGCACCGGCGTGCCGGGCCCGGCGAGCGCCTCGATGCCTTCCTGCCGGTCCACGGCGTCCACGAGGACGGCCGTGTCGAAGCCGAGCGAGGCCCCGGCGCGGGCGCCGGCCCGGTCCCAGCCGCGGGCCACCTTGCGCGCGGCGGCGGCGACGGGCGCCCGGGCCAACAGCCCGTCCCGGTCGGCCACGTGGTCCCGTACCTTCGCCGAGGCGAGGACGAGCGAGACGGCCGCCGCGAGCCGCGCGCCCTCCCCCTTGGCCACCGCCGCGGTCCGCATCCCGCGCAGCGGGCAGGGACCCGCGGTGCGCCGGGAGCCGGCCGCCGGGCCGGACTGAGCCTCCGTCAGAACGGAGACGAGCAGCCCGTCGTAGTTGGTCACGATCCGGGCGAACTGTCCGTGGTCGGCGCGAAGTGCCAGGCACAGCCCGCAGAGATGGGCCATCCACTCGGTCTTGAAGCGCTCACCCAGCCGGTGCGTGCAGGGTCTGACGATGCCGAACAAACCGGTCCCCCGTGTGTCATACGCGTGCGTGATGCGCATCGTATCGAGCGGGATCGTTCACCCGTACGTCCGCGTCGGTCACCCACACGGCGGCAGCGGTCGTATTTTCACTCAGTCAGCAGTGGTACCCGCCAGGAAGCTTGACGGTGCAACGGATGTTCTGCACCAGTACCGTCACGAAACCCCTGCGCGGCGGCTATCCACTTGGCGCGTTGTCAGCATCATGGACGACCATAGGGGCAGCGGAGAGAAGACAACTGACCGCGGTGAAAGGAGGCGTCCATGGGTTCGGTACGCAAGGCGAGTGCCTGGTTGGGTCTCGTGGAGGACAGCGACGACGAGCGTTACTACGACGACGACTACGCGGAGGCCGCACAGGGCTCCGTCTCGGGCCCCGGCGACCAGTGGGTCACCGACCCCCGGGTCAAGGTCGCCTCGGAGTCGGCCGTCGAGCAGGGCCGGCGGATCGCGACGGTCACCCCGGACGGCTTCCGTGACGCGCGCGGCATCGGCGAGCTGTTCCGCGAGGGCGTCCCGGTGATCGTGAACCTGTCGTCCATGGACCCGGCCGACGCCAAGCGCGTGGTCGACTTCGCGGCCGGCCTGACCTTCGGCCTGCGCGGCTCGATCGAGCGGGTGGCGACCAGGGTCTTCCTGCTGACCCCGGCCGACACCCAGATCGTGAGCGGCGAGCCCGCCGGCCGCTCGCGCGACTTCTTCAACCAGAGCTGAGCAGGGCCCTCACCGGAAGGCGTCGAGCCCGGTGAGCGCCTTGCCCAGCACCAATTGGTGCATCTCGACGGTGCCCTCGTAGGTGAGCACCGACTCGAGGTTCGTGGCGTGCCGCATGACGGGGTATTCGAGCGAGATCCCGTTGGCACCGAGGATGGTCCGCGCGGTGCGGCAGATGTCGATGGCCTCGCGGACGTTGTTGAGCTTGCCGAAACTGATCTGCTCCGGCCGCAGGGTGCCCGCGTCCATCCGCCGGCCCAGGTGGTGGGCGAGCAGGATGCCCTTGTGGAGTTCCAGCGCCATGTCGGCGAGCTTCGCCTGGGTGAGCTGGAAGCCGCCGATGGGCTTGCCGAACTGCTCCCGCGTCTTCGCGTAGTCGAGCGCGGCCTCGAAGCTGGCGCGCGCCGCGCCCATGGACCCCCAGACGATCCCGTACCGCGCGTGGCTGAGGCAGCCCAGCGGCCCCTTGAGCCCGGTGACCCCGGGAAGCACCGCGTCCGCGGGCAGCCGTACGTCGTCCATGACCAGCTCGCTGGTCACGGAGGCCCGGAGCGACCACTTGTGCTTGATCTCGGGCGCCGAGAACCCGGCCGAGTCGGTGGGGACCGCGAATCCGCGGATCCCCTCGTCGGTCTGCGCCCACACCACGGCCACGGCCGCGACGCTGCCGTTGGTGATCCACATCTTGCGTCCGTTGAGCACCCAGTCGGTGCCGTCGCGCTTGGCGTACGTGCGCATGGCGGCCGGGTCGGAGCCGACGTCGGGCTCGGTCAGCCCGAAGCAGCCGATCAGCTCGCCGGCGGCCATGCCGGGGAGCCAGCGCTGCTTCTGCTCCTCTGAGCCGTACTTCCAGATCGCGTACATGGCGAGCGAGCCCTGTACGGAGACGAGGGAGCGGATCCCGGAGTCGGCGGCCTCCAGTTCGAGGCAGGCGAGCCCGTACTGCACGGCGGAGGCCCCGGCACAGCCGTACCCCTCCAGCGACATCCCGAGGGCCCCGAGCGCGCCGAGCTCTCGCGCCAGCTCCCGGATCCCGGGCAGCTCGCCGCTCTCGTACCACCCGGCGATGTGCGGCAGCACCCGCTCGGCGGCCCAGTCGCGCACGGTGTCGCGGATGGCGAGGTCCTCGGGTGCGAGGAGCTCGTCGATCCCGAGCGGATCGGTGGGTACGAAGGGCACGGCGCCTCCTGGTGCGGACCAGCGGTTCGAAACCTAGCGGTGCAAGTTTGTCCTCGCGACCGCCCGCGGTCCACCCCCACCTGGCCGGGCGGCGGTCAGGCCGGGCGGGCGGCCGGGTCGCGGTCCGGCGTCGACGCCGGCGCCTGTGCCTGCGCGGGGAGGCGGACCGGCTCCGATTCGGAGTCCGGTGCGAGGTCCGGACACTCCATCACCCGCGGCAGCTTCAGCGCCATCACGGCCCCCGCCAGCAACAGCCCGGCGCTGACCACCAGGGTCACGTGCAGCCCGTGCACGAACGAATGCCGCGCCGCCGCGTACAGCGACTCCCCCGCCGCACCCCCGAGCGCCCCCGCGATCTGGTACGCCTCGCCCAGGGAGTTCGCGGCCCCCGCCGCATCCGACGCCGACACCCCCGGCACGTGCGTCAGCCCCGGCGCGTAGGCCGCGTTCATGACACTGCCGAGCAGCGCGATGCCCATCCCCGCGCCCAGCTGGTACGAGGTCTCGCCTATGGAGGCCGCCCCGCCGGCCGTGGCCGCCGGCGCCTCGCTCAGCATCGACTCGTACGCCGCGAACAGCGTGGTCTGCAGCCCGAAGCCGAGCAGGATGAACCCGACCGTGAGCAGCACCGGCCGGTCGTGCTGCCCCATGAACGTGAGCAGCAGCACGGCGAACGCCGTCAGCACGAAGCCCAGCGACACCATCGTCCGCGGCCCGATCCGGGCCAGCGTGTACGACCCGGTGGCACCGGCCGCCATGGCCGCGAAGGTCAGCGGCAGCAGCCGCAGCCCCGTCTCCAGCGGGCTGAGGTGCAGCACCAGCTGCAGGTACTGGACCGCGATCAGCTCCAGCCCGACCAGCGCCAGCATGGCGAGCACGATGCACCCGACGGACGTCGAGAACGCGGCGCGCGAGAACATCCGCATGTCGATCAGCGGGTGCGTGCGCCGCTTCTGCCGCCGTACGAAGAAGATCAGCAGCGCCGCGCCGAGCAGCAGCGGCACCAGCGCCTCGGCGTCGAGGAGCCGGCGCTCCGCGCCGATCCGCTTGACCCCGAGGACGAAGCCCAGCACGCCGGCGGCGGCCATGACCGCGCCGACCACGTCCCACGGCCCGTCGGCGGCGCCGCGCGACTCCGGCAGCAGCCAGCGCCCGAGCGGCAGTATCAGAGCCATGAGCGGGATGTTGATGAGGAAGACCGAGCCCCACCAGAAGTGCTGGACGAGGAACCCGCCGAGGACCGGTCCGCTGGCCGCGCCGATGGCGGCGACGGCGGTCCAGATGCCGATGGCGAGGGCCCGCTCGCGCCGGTCGGGGAAGACCTGCCGCAGGATCGACAGGGTGGCGGGCATGATCATGGCGCCGCCGACGCCGAGCAGCGCGCGGGCGGCGATCAGCACCTGGGCGTTGTCGGCCAGGGCGGCCAGCGCCGAGGCCGCGCCGAAGAGCCCGTAGCCGAGGAGGAGTATCCGGCGGCGGCCGACCCGGTCGCCGAGGGTGCCGAAGAGGATCAGGAGGGCGGCGCAGACCAGGGGGTAGGCGTCGACGATCCACAGGAGCTCGACCGAACCGGGGCGCAGGTCCTCGGTGACGGAGGGGACGGCGACGTGCAGGATCGTCGCGTCGAGCGCGACGAGGACCAGGCTGACGCACAGGACCGCGAGGACGAGCCAGCGGTTGGTCCCGCCGGAGGCGGCGCGCAGCCGCAGCCGGAAGGCGGCCGCGTTCGTCCCCGACATGCATGTACCTCCCAGATGATCGCTCGCACTCGGCGGACCAGCGTCTGCGGAGCCGCGGCGTTGGTGCACCGTGCGGCGTCCTACGGGGTCCGGCATCGACACGCGAGTGAAGCGTCAGCGTACGCGAGTTCGTCTGTCCGACACGTGGCCAAGCTCTCACCGCGGCGGCGACCGCGGTGTGGTGTGTGCCACTCGCCCCACCCCGCCCTCCCCCTCTC
>NZ_JOCX01000031.1 GCF_000717915.1 Streptomyces sp. NRRL S-244 | reverse complement strand
CCCGACACCCCCCGCACCCCCGGTACCCCCCGCACTCCCGGTACCCCGGCGCGCTGATCTCCGTACACCCGGCCCGCGTACAGTCCCAGGGTGGAAGAACAGAACCTGCACCACCGCCCCGGCTCGCCCGTCCGTTCCGGCATCCCGGAGCACGGCCGCATCCCCAAGTACTACGCCGTCAAGGCCCTCATCGCGGACCTTCTCGACGACCTCGGCGAGGGCGGCCTGCTGCCCACCGAGCGGGATCTCGCCGAGCGGTACGAGGTGTCCCGCGAGACCGTACGGCAGGCCCTGCGCGAGCTGCTCCTGGAGGGCCGGCTCCGCCGCTCCGGCCGCGGCACCGTCGTCGCCGGCCCGAAGCTCGAACAGCCCCTCTCCCTCGCGAGCTACACCGAGGGCGTACGCCGCCAGGGCCGCCGCCCTGGCCGTAACCTCATCGGGCTGGAGCAGTTCCCCTGCCCGCCCGAGCTGGCCCCCGGCATCGGAGCCGAGCCCGGCGAGCCCGTCTGGCACCTGGAGCGCGTGCTGCTCGCCGACGACGAGCGGGTCGGCCTGGAGAGCACGTACATCCGGGTGGCGCGGGCGCCCCGCCTCGACAGCGAGTTCCCGCCCGACTCCTCCTTCTACGGGTACCTCCTCGACCGGCTCGGGATCTCCTTCGGGGACGCCGACGAGAAGCTGGAGACCGTCCTTGCCACCCCCCGCGAGGCCCTCCTGATCGGCACCCCGCCCGCCCTCCCCATGCTGCTCATCCACCGGTTCTCGCGGGACCAGGACGGGCGTCCGCTGGAGCGCGTGCGTTCGCTCTACCGTGGTGACCGGTTCAGCTTCACGACCCACCTGCGGCCCGAATAGTCCCGAGCGGATCAGTGCAAGGCGGCGAAAAGGGGCGTATCGAGATCACGGGAAGGTAACGGGTCTAGTCCAAGCGTCGAGGTCTGTTCACCGTCCCGTTGCCGTCGCGATCCCCCCGGTCCACGGGGCACGGCCACCGTGGGGCACGTGAGAGTCATAGTCGTCGGAGGCGGCGTGGTCGGCACCATGCACGCCTGGCAAGCAGTCGAACGCGGCCACGAGGTCGTCCAGATCGAGCGAGAGGCGGAGGCCCGCGGCGCGTCGCTGCGCAATTTCGGCCAGATCTGGGTCAGTGGACGGGCCGGGGGCGAGGAGCTCGACACCGCCCTGCGGGCCCGCGAGCTCTGGGAGCGGATCGGCGCGGAGGTGCCCGGCCTGGGCTTCCGTGCGATCGGCTCCCTCACCCCGGTGCGCAATGCCCGTGAGTACGCGGTCGCCGAGGCGGCCGCCGCCCGCCCCGACGCCGCCGCCCGGGGCTACGAACTGGTCACCGCCGCGCAGGCCCGGGAGATCAACCCCGCCCTGCGCGGCACCTTCGAGGCCGCCCTGTGGTGCGAGCGGGACGCGGCCGTCGAACCGCGCACCGCCCAGCTCCACCTGCGCGAGGCCCTCAAGGCGAGCGGCCGTTACACCTTCCTGCCCGGACGGGAGGTGCGCGAGGTCGTCGGCAACGGCGCCGTCCGCGACGACCACGGTGACGTCCACCGGGGCGACGCCGTCGTCCTCGCCACCGGCGCCTGGCTGTCCGGCATGGTCCGCGAGCTGGTCCCCGACCTGCCCGTGCGCCGCGTCCGGCTCCAGATGATGCAGACCGCCCCGCTCGGCGAGGAGCTCACCACCTCCATCGCGGACGCCGACAGCTTCCGCTACTACCCCGCCTACAAGAGCGAGGCCCTCGACGCCCTCAACGCCGGGCAGGCGCAGGCGCCGGTCGCCGCCGCGCACAAGATGCAGCTGCTGATGGTCCAGCGCCAGGACGGCGGACTGACCATCGGCGACACCCACGAGTACGAGCACCCCTTCGCGTTCGACACCCTCGAAGACCCGTACGAGTACCTCACCGAGGTCGTCGAGTCCTTCCTGGGCCGCCCGCTGCCGAAGATCCGGCACCGCTGGGCGGGCGTGTACGCGCAATGCACCGACACCACCCGCGTCGTCCACCGCCAGCAGGTGGCCGACGGCGTCTGGCTGGTGACCGGACCCGGCGGCCGCGGGATGACCTGCTCGCCCGCCATAGCCGAGACCACCGCGAACGAACTGGGCTGGTAGGGAACATGAGCAACGCGAGCACAACGAACAACCGCAACCTCGTCGTCCTCGACATGGCCGGCACCACCGTCGCCGACGGCGGCCTCGTCGAGCGGGCCTTCGAGCTCGCCGCCGAGCGCATCGGCGTCGAGCCGGGCACCGCCGACCACGAGGCCAAGCTCCAGTACGTCCGCGACACCATGGGCGAGTCGAAGATCTCCGTCTTCCGCCACCTCTTCGGCACGGAGGAGATGGCCCAGCGCGCCAACTCCGCCTTCGAGGAGGCCTACGGCGAGCTCGTCGACGGCGGGCTCATCGCCCCGATCCCCGGCGCCCGCCGGACCATCGAGAAGCTCCGCGCCGACGGCCGCACCGTCGTGCTGACCACCGGCTTCGCCCGCGTCACCCAGGACGCCATCCTCGACGCCCTCGGCTGGCAGGGCCTGGCGGACCTCACCCTCTGCCCCGCCGACGCGGGCGGCCGCGGCCGCCCCTACCCGGACATGGTGCTCGCCGCGTTCCTGCGCACCGGCGCCGCCGACGACGTACGGGACGTCGTGGTCGCGGGCGACACCGCGTACGACATGCTCTGCGGCCGCCGCTCCGGCGCCGGGATCGTGGCGGGCGTCCTCACCGGCGCCCACGACCGCGCGGCGCTCACCGAGCACGGCGCGACCCACGTCCTGGAGTCGATCGCCGACCTGCCCGCGGCCTTGCTGGAGTCGGCGTGAGCGGCATCCGCTTCGAGGGGGTCAGCGTCGAGTACGGCGGCAACACCGTGCTGGACCGCCTCGACCTGACCGTCGAGCCGGGCGAGGTCATGGCGCTGCTCGGCCCCTCCGGCTCGGGCAAGACCACGGCGCTGCGCGCGGTCGCCGGCTTCGTGCGGCCGGCCGCGGGCCGGGTGCTGATCGGCGGCCGGGACGTCACCGAGCTCCCGCCGCACAAGCGCGGCATCGGCATGGTCGTCCAGCAGTACGCGCTCTTCCCGCACATGCGGGTCGAGGACAACGTGGCCTTCGGCCTCAAGGCGCAGAAGGCCCCCAAGGCCGAGATACCCGGGCGCGTCGCCGAGGCCCTGGAGATGACCGGCATGGCGGCGTACGCCCAGCGCTTCCCGCGCGAGCTCTCCGGCGGGCAGCAGCAGCGCGTGGCGATCGCCCGCGCGCTGGCGATCCGGCCCGGGGTGCTCCTGCTCGACGAGCCGCTGTCCGCGCTCGACGCGCAGCTGCGCTCCGGAATGCTGGCCGAACTGGCCCGGCTGCACCGCGAACTGCCCGACGTATCGATTCTGTACGTCACCCACGACCAGGTGGAGGCGCTGACGCTCGCCGACCGGATCGCGGTCATGGACAAGGCCCGGCTCCAGGACTGCGGCACTCCGCAAGAGCTGTACCGGGCGCCGCGCACCGAGTTCACCGCGTCGTTCGTCGGCAACGCGAACCTGATCCCGGTGACCGTCGCCGAGTCCGGGGCGCTCTTCGCGGGGCGGGCCCTGGAGCTGGACCGCGGGCGCGCCGTCCCCGGCGCGAGCGCCACCCTGTGCGTACGGCCGCACCTGCTCGGTCTGGGCGCCGGTCCCAACGCGCTGAGCGGGACGATCACCGAGGTCCAGTGGCGCGGCTCCACGCACCGGCTGTACGTGGACGTCGAGGGCCACCGGATCAAGGCGGACCTGCCGGAGCTGCGCGAGACCCCGGCGCTGGGCGACCACGTCACCCTGCACTTCGAGCCGCGGGACGCGGTCCTGCTGTCGGCGGGAGTCTGTGATGGCTGAGGTCCCCGCACCGGCCGCCACGACCGTCCCGCACCAGACCCGGACCCCACAACAGACACAGAGCGGGACGCAGACCCGGCAGCAGACCGTACGGAGCTCCGCGCCGGGCGGGCCCGCCGGCCCGGCCGGAGCCCCGAGCGGCTCCGGCGGCTCCGCGGCCCATGCCGCGCGCGGGCCCCGCACCGTACCCGGCTGGCTGTGGTCCCTGCCGCCCGTGGCCGCGCTCGCGCTGGTCTTCCTCTACCCCCTGGCCCTGGTCGTCCAGCAGTCCTTCAGCCCCGAGAACGGCGGCGGCGCCTTCGACGCGTACGCCTCCGTCTTCCGCTCGCACTCCTTCCGCGAGGCGCTCGGGACCACGGTCTGGCTGGCCGCCGGAGCCACCGTCGGCTGCCTCGTCCTCGGCTTCGTACTCGCGCTGATCATCGCCTTCGTCCCCTTCCCCGGGGCCAAGGCCGTCGCGAAGTTCATCGACGTCTTCCTCTCCTTCCCCTCCTTCCTCATCACCCTCGCCCTCCTCTTCATCTACGGCACGGTCGGCATGGCCAACGGGCTGTGGACCGACGTGAGCGGCAGCGCCGAGGGGCCGTTCCACTTCCTCACCACCCCGTGGGGCGTGCTCCTCGCGGAGATCACGTACTTCACGCCCTTCGTGATGCGCCCGCTGCTCGCCGCCTTCTCCCAACTGGACACCGCCCAGCTGGAGGTGGCCTCCTCGCTCGGCGCGAAGCCCGCCCGGATCATCCGGCGCGTGATCCTGCCCGAGGCCTTGCCGGCGCTCGCCGCCGGCGGCAGCCTCGTCCTGGTCATGTGCCTCAACGAGTTCGGGATCGTGCTGTTCACCGGCGCCAAGGACGTCACGACCCTCCCGATGCTCGTCTACGGCAAGGCGATCCTGGAGTCCGACTACTCGGCCGCCTGTGTGGTCGCCGTCGTCAACATCGCGATTTCCGTCGGCCTGTTCGGCCTCTACCGGGTGGTGAGCAAGCGTGCTGGTGCATAGCAAGACCGGCCGCTGGGCCGCCTGGGGCCTGTTCGGCCTCCTCTTCCTGCCCCTCTTCGCCCTGCCCCTGCTCGTCGTGGTGACCGCGTCGTTCTCCACCCACTGGTCCGGGGCCTTCCCCTCCGGCCCGACGACCGAGAACTACGCTTCCGCCGTGCAGGGCGAATCCCTCCAGGCGCTGACCACCTCGCTGGTGACCGCCCTCGTCGCGAGCCTGCTCGCGCTCACCGTCGGGACCTGGGCCGCGCTGGCCGCCGCCCGGCTGAAGCGGCGCGGGAAGCGGTTCGTGGACGCCCTGTTCATGCTGCCGGTCGCCGTGCCGTCCGTGGTCGCCGGCCTCGCCGTCCTGGTCGCGTTCAGCAAGCCCCCGCTGCTGCTCAACGGCACCAGCTCAATCGTGATCCTGGCGCACACGATTCTTGTCACGGCGTTTGCCCATCAGTCGGTTTCGGCCGCCATCGTTCGTCTCGACCCCGCGTACGAACAGGCGGCGGCCTCCCTGGGCGCCCGTCCCGCGTACGTGCTGTGGCGGGTCAAACTGCCCCTCTTGCTGCCGTCCCTGACGGCGGCCGCCGGACTCTGCTTCGCCCTGTCCATGGGCGAGCTGAGCGCCACGATGATGCTCTACCCGCCGGACTGGATGCCCCTCCCGGTCCGGATCTTCACCGCCACCGACCGCGGTTCGCTCTTCGGCGGGTCCGCCGTCGCCGTGGTCCTGATGGCCACCACCCTGCTGGTCCTGCTGGCCGTCTCCCGCATCCGCACCAGAGCCACGTACCGCTGACTCCCTTTCCCCCGTAAGGAAGTTCTTCCCATGTCCAGAACCCCCGCCGGTCGTCGCAACCTCCTCCGTGCCACCGCCGCCGTCACCGGCAGCCTCGCCCTCGCCGGCGGCCTCACCGCCTGCGGCGGCTCGACCACCGCCGCCGAGTCCAAGGGCGGCGGCGAGAAGATCGTCACGGTCTACAGCGCCGACGGCCTCAAGAGCGAGAAGGGCGACGGCTGGTACGACAAGGTCTTCGCCGAGTTCACGAAGAAGACCGGCATCCAGGTCAAGTACGTCGAGGGCGGCTCGGGCGAGATGGTGCAGCGCGCCGTCCGCGAGAAGACCAACACCCAGGCCGACGTGATCGTCACCCTCCCGCCGTTCATCCAGCAGGCGGACGGCAAGGGCCTCCTCCAGGCCTACAAGCCGCAGGGTTCGGAGAAGGTCAACGGCACCAACAAGGCCACCGACGGCAAGTGGACCTCGGTCGTCAACAACTACTTCGGCTTCGTCTACAACAAGAAGGAGCTCACGGACGCGCCCAAGACCTGGGAAGAGCTGCTGGACGCCGAATACAAGGGCAAGCTCCAGTACTCCACCCCGGGTGTCGCGGGCGACGGCACCGCCGTCCTCGTCAAGGCGATGCACGACTTCGGCGGCAAGGAGCCGGCGCTGGAGTACCTGAAGAAGCTCCAGGCCAACAACGTCGGCCCGTCCTCCTCCACCAGCAAGCTCGCGCCGAAGACCGACAAGGGCGAGCTGCTCGTCGCCAACGGCGACGTCCAGATGAACTTCGCGCAGTCCAAGTCCATGCCGAACCTGGGCATCTGGTTCCCGGCCAAGGACGGCGGCAAGCCGACCACCTTCGCCCTGCCGTACGCGGCCGGCCTGGTCGACAAGGCCCCGCACACCGAGAACGGCAAGAAGCTCCTCGACTTCCTGCTCAGCGAGGACGCCCAGAAGCTGGTCAGCGAGGTCGGCGGCGGCTTCCCCGCGCGCACCGACGTCAAGCCGACCGACGCCAACGCCGTCGAGCTCACCAAGCTGATGACCGGCGTCGAGGTCTTCGAGCCGGACTGGGCCGACATCGACAAGAACCTGGCGAGCTACGTCGACGCGTGGAAGTCGGCAACCGGCAGCTGATTGGTCGCCTCCTGGTCACCCACGACCAGGAAAGTGACGCTTGCATAACGGGTCTGGACCGAAGATCGCACCCGCGCCTTCGGTCCGGACCGCGCGCACGTCCGCACGCATCCGTGCCTCACGCCTCCGTGCCCGCACGTCCGCACGCAAGTCCACCCGCGCCTTCCCCACGATTACTCCCGGAGGAGTACGTGCCCACTGTCCTGTCAGGACGCGCCCTCGCCGTGACCGCCACCGCCACGGCCCTGCTCGCCACCGCCCTCGGCGCCCACACCGCCACCGCCGAGACGGCAGCCGCCACCGCCACCGCCGCCACCACCGACAAGGTCCTCGTCATCGGCATCGACGGCACGGTCCTGGACCGCGTCAAGGCCGCCAACGCCCCCCACCTGCAGGGCCTGATGGCCCAGGGCCTCACCGCGAAGAGCACTCTCTACGCGAACCCGATGGCCGCCACCTCCTCGGGCCCCGGCTGGTCCACCATCGCCACCGGCGTCTGGCCCGACAAGCACGGCGTGAAGGACAACACCTTCACCGGCAAGAACTACACGGCCTACCCCGACTTCCTGACCCGCATCGAGAACGCCAAGCCGTCGCTCAACACGTACGCGGCCGCCGACTGGGAGCCCATCACCTCCACCGACGCGGGCGGCCCGATCTTCTCCGCCAAGGTCGACAAGCGCCTCAGCCTCAAGGGCGACCGCGACGGCTACGGCACCGAGGACCCGAAGATCGCCGCCGCGGCCTCCGCCGAACTGCAGGACCAGAACCCGGACGCCGCGTTCGTCTACTTCGGCCAGGTCGACGGCGCCGGGCACTCGTACGGCGCCGCCAGCCAGCAGTACCTCGACGCGATCGGCCGCGTCGACGTGATGGTCGGCCGGCTGCTCACCGCCGTGCAGAACCGCCCCACGTACGCCCAGGAGAACTGGAAGATCCTGGTCACCACCGACCACGGGCACACCGACGCGGGCGGCCACGGCGGCTCCACCATCCAGGAGCGCGGCACCTTCGTCATCGCCAAGGGCGCGGGCATCCCGGCCGGTTCGGTCCGCAGCGACGTCAAGCTCGTCGACGTGGCGGCCACCGCGATGGCTCAGGTCGGGGTCGACCCCGGCTCCGCGATCGACGGCATACCGCTGAACGCCCCCGACGACAACGACCCGTTCGACACCCTGCGGCCGAACCTCCAGGCCCGCGTGGACGAGACGGGCATCCCGGCGGGCGTGAAGGGCTTCACCCACACCCCGCCGGCCGGCTGGTCCGTCGACAACTCCAAGATGGGCACCGGCGGTGTCACCGAGTGGGCCGGCTGGGCCTTCGCGACCGACGAGTTCTGGAGCCAGTCCCAGCGCGACCAGTGGCGCGAGCTGAACGTCCGCTCCCGTGACGTGTTCGCCGTCGCAGACTCCGACGAGTGGGACGACAAGTCCCACACCGGCTCCTACGACTCCACCCTGATCACCCCCAAGTGGGCGGTGACGGGCGGCGCGACGGGTTCGTCCGCGAACCTGACCTTCCAGACCCACTACCACCACGAGGCCGGCCAGACCGCCCAGGTCCTGGTCTCCTACAACGGCGGCACGCCCACGGTCGTCAAGAGCTACACCGCCGACGCGGTCGCCAGGGCGGAGTCCCTGACCCTCCAGGTCCCGGCCGGCGCCACCGACGTCCAGGTCCGCTTCCGCTACGCCGGCACCAACAACTGGTACTGGACCGTCGACAACGTCAAGCTCGGCTGATCCACGCAGCCGGTCAGGGGTCCGGGCCGTGGACGCTTTCGGCGCCCACAGCCCGGCCCCGATAGGGTGGTGGAGACCTCAGGCCACGGGTCAGCGGCCAGTGGTCAGCGGTCACAGGTCAGAGGTACGGCCACCGAGAGCGGAGAACAGTCCAGTGGCAGAGCGCAAGCCGATCGAATCCTGGCTCACCGACATGGACGGGGTCCTGATCCACGAAGGCACCCCGATCCCCGGCGCCGATGCCTTCATCAAGCGGCTGCGCGAATCCGGCAAGCCCTTCCTGGTCCTGACGAACAACTCCATCTACACCCCGCGCGACCTCCAGGCCCGCCTCTCCCGCATGGGCCTCCACGTCCCCGTCGAGAACATCTGGACCTCGGCGCTCGCCACCGCCAAGTTCCTCGACGACCAGCGCCCGGGCGGCACCGCGTACGTCATCGGCGAGGCCGGACTCACCACCGCCCTGCACGACATCGGCTACATCCTGACCGACCACGAGCCCGACTACGTGGTCCTCGGCGAGACCCGTACCTACAGCTTCGAGGCGATGACGAAGGCGGTCCGCCTGATCAACGCGGGCGCCCGCTTCATCTGCACCAACCCCGACGAGACCGGCCCCTCCACCGAGGGCCCGCTGCCCGCCACCGGCGCCGTCGCCGCGCTGATCACCAAGGCGACCGGCAAGCAGCCGTACTTCGCCGGCAAGCCCAACCCGCTGATGATGCGGACCGGCCTGAACGCCATCGGCGCGCACTCCGAGAGCAGCGCGATGATCGGCGACCGGATGGACACCGACGTCCTGGCCGGGCTGGAGGCCGGGATGCAGACCTTCCTCGTGCTGACCGGACTGACCACCGCCGCGGACACCGAGAAGTTCCCGTACCGGCCGACCAAGACCGTCGACTCGATCGCCGACCTGGTCGATCTCGTCTGATCCGAACGGGTCAAGCGCGCGGCGCTCCGGATGCGGAGCGCTGCGCCGCGCGTGAATCTCCTTGTTGAGGAGGTTCACCATGCGCAGTGCTCTGTTCGCTCTCCGTGTCACCGGGGTGGCCGTCGCCCTGACGGCGCTCACCGCCGTGTCCTCGCCCACCGCCCTGGCGGCCGGCGAGGAGAAAAGCGGCAGCGTCTCGGTCGATCCGCGCCAGGCCGAACCGGGGGCGCAGATCAAGCTGCGCGTCCACGGCTGTGAGGACAAATGGGCGACCGCCAAGTCCGCCGCGTTCGTCTCGGAGGTCCATCTGTCCTCCGGCCGCGAGGGGGACAAGTCGCTCTCGGGTGACGCGATGATCAGCTCGCAGGCGCAGCCCGGCTTGCACGACATCAAGGTGAAGTGCGACGGGGGCGAGGACCGCCTCCGCGGCACCGTCGAGGTGGCCCGCCGCCGCGACGACCGCGAGAAGGACCGGGACCGCGACCGGCCGAACCCCCACCAGACGCCCGTCTGGCCCGTCCACGCGGGCGGCGGCGGGATGTCCGCCGAGCTCGCGGCGACGGACCGGGCGGTACGGGCCGCCCAGGCGGCGCAGGACCAGGCCAAGGCCGAGGCCGAGGCGCAGGACCAGGCCGCTGCGGCCAGGAAGAGCCACGGCGGCGAGGGCCCCGGCCTTCCGCACACCGTGATCGGCGCCGTGCTGGCCGCCGCGGCCACGCTGGCCGTCGCGTTCCGGGCGCTGACCCTGCGCCGGCGCCGCAGCGGCGAGTGAGGGCACGCCGGTGACGGGCCCGGGGGAGCCGAGGTCCTCCGGCGGCGGGCGGCTGCTGACCTTCGCCGCGTGGTCCGTGCTGGTGCTCGGCCTGTGGCTGTGGGGCCGGGAGATCACCGGCGTCCCGCCGAGCCCGTCGTCCGCACTGGCCGGCGGGTCGGCGCTCCCGGTCCCGGGGCTGCCCGCGGCGCACGCTCCGCTGGCGGCGTCGCTCCCCGCGCGGGTCGACGTACCGTCGATGGGCATCCAGGCCCCGGTGATCTCCCGGGGCCTCGACGCCCGGGGCGCGATCGAGCCGCCACCGTACGACCGCCCCGGCACGGTGGGCTGGTGGGGCGGCGGCGCCAAGCCGGGCGAGGCCGGGGCCGCGCTGCTGGTGGGGCACGTGGACACGGCGTCGAAGCCGGCGGTGTTCTACGGCCTGAGCACGGCGCGGCCGGGCGACTCCGTGCGGGTGGTCCGGACGGACGGTTCGGTCGCCGAGTTCACGATCGAGGACGTACGGGTCTACGAGCGGGCGCGCTTCGACGCGCACCGGGCGTACGGCCCGCGGATCAAGGGCCGGGCGGAGCTGCGCCTGGTGACCTGCGGGGGCACGTACGACAAGGCGGCCAAGGAGTACACGGCGAACGTGGTCGTGTCGGCCTACCTGACGGGAGGGGTCCGGCCGGGCGCGGCGGCGTGAGGGGACGGGACGACGAAGCAGCAGCACGACGAAGAAGGCCCCCGCAGCTTTCGCTGCGGGGGCCTTCTTCTCGTCTGTGCGCCGCCAGGGACTCGAACCCCGGACCCGCTGATTAAGAGTCAGCTGCTCTAACCAACTGAGCTAGCGGCGCCTGCTGACAGAGAAAACTCTACCCCACCTCCAGCGGTGCTCGTGACCAGCCGCGCCCACCTTGTCCGATTAACCCATGTTTGAGGGGTTTATCGTGCACGATATGTCTGGGCCGAGCCGAATCTGATGCCCCGACAGATGCGGGGCCCGCCTGACCAGCGCGACGAGCAGGGGAGTGGACGGAACCGCATGACGATCCAGCCTCCGATGCATGTGCAGATGCCTGCGCCGATGGAGCCGGCAGCGATGCCGATGCCCATGCCGGTGCCCGCTTTCGAGGAGTACGAGCCCGCAGGCGACTGCGTCTGCCTGGGCTGCGCGCAGCGCCGCCGTGCCCTCGCCCGCGCGCGGGCCATACCGCTCCGGGACGGCGGCCACCCGGCCGCCCGCGGCGCCCGCCGGGCGCTGGTGCTCGCCACCGCGGCGGGCGTGGTCCTCGGCGGTGGCGGCTCGGCGGCCCTGGCGGCGGCCAACCCGGTCCCCGGCCCGGGGCCGGTCTCCCTCGACACCCCCGGCTCCCCGCAGGGCGGCCGGTCCCCGCTGCACGGACGCCCGGCCCCGGCGAAGCCGGCGGGCGCGCCCGGGGCGCCGTCGGCCCTCAGGCGGATCGACCGGACGTCGATCATCACGCGGGCGAAGGTGTGGCTGGACGCGAAGGTCCCGTACAGCATGTCCACGTACTGGTCGGACGGCTACCGGCAGGACTGCTCCGGCTACGTCTCGATGGCCTGGAACCTTGGTACGAACGAGTGGACCGGCAGCCTCGACAAATTCGCCACCAAGATCACGAAGGAGGAGCTGCTGCCGGGGGACATGCTCCTCTTCCACAACCCCTCGGACCCGACCAACGGCTCGCACGTGGTGCTCTTCGGGGGGTGGGTCGACGAGACGCGCACGCACTACGTCGCGTACGAGCAGACCCGCCCGAACACGCGCACGGGGGCTACGCCGTACGGCTACTGGAACAACGCGACGAAGTACGTCCCCTACCGGTTCAACGGGGTGACGGGCGGCCTCGCCGAGGACCCGGCGGCGACCGACCCGAAGCCGGCGGTCCCGACGGTCTTCCCCGGCGCCACGCAGTTCGGTCCGGGCGCGAACAACGAGTACGTCGCCCAGCTGGGCCGGATGCTGATCGAGCGGGGCGGGCGGCGCTTCTACCCGAAGGGCGCGAGCACGGCGTGGAGCGACGCCGACCGGCTGGCCACGCAGGCCTTCCAGACCGCGCAGGGCTGGACGGGCACGGACGCCGACGGCATCCCGGGCGCGCACACCTGGCAACTGCTGGTCGAGCACACGGGCAAGGACATCCGCCCCACGGTGGACGGCGCCCCGGGCTCTCCCCCCAGACCGGGGCCGCCCGGTGCACCGGGCGCTGCCGGGACGCATGGCGGTCCGGCCGGGACGCATGGCGGTCCGGCCGGTACGCATAGCGGTCCGGCCGGGGTGCCGGGCCGTCCGGCCGGGGTGCCGGGCTATCCGGGGCTGTCGGTGTTCCGCCCCGGGTCCTCGAACCCGCTCATCACCGCCCTTGGCCGCCGGCTGGTGCAGAAGGGCTTCGGCAAGAACTACACGTCCGGCCCGGGGCCCCGCTGGAGCGAGGCCGACCGTCGCAGTGTCGAGGCCTTCCAGCGCGCCCAGGGCTGGCGCGGAGCCGCGGCCGACGGCTACCCGGGCCCGGAAACCTGGCGCCGGCTGTTCGCATGACGGAGGCAACGATGTACCCCACGCGCACCACCTCGACGACGGGCACCTTCCGCATCCCGCCCGCGCCCCCGCAGGCCCCGGCGGTACGAACCACGGGCGAAGCCCCGACCCTCCACCTGCACCCGTCACCGCAGGCGGCCCAGCCGGCTCCGGAGCCGAGGTCTTCGGCCGAGGCCGCCGCCGGTCCGCTCCCGCAGGCGGCCCAGTGGGCGCCGGAGGCCGAGCCGATCGTTGCCGCGGCCGTGATCCCGGCCCCGTACGCGGCCCGGCCCGAGCCGGAGGCCGGCCCCTGGGCCGAGGCCCGGCCGGGGCCGGAGGCCGACCTCCCGGCCGAGGTCGGGTCCAAGTCCGGGCTTTCGTACGGGGCTCAGAGCGGGTCGGTCCCGGCGTCTCTGGCCGGGGCCGCGGACCAGCTGCCCCAGCCCGGGTCGGAGGCGGCGCCTCCCGCGACCGCGACCCCGGGGGCGTACCCGGCCCGGCCTGGTGCGGAGCCGGAGGCCGGGGCCGTGATCCCGGCCCCGTCCGAGGCTCCTGCCGACGCTGCCGCAGCCATGGACCGGCTCGCGCACGCGGCTCAGGCCGGTTCGGAGTTCGACGCTCCCGTCGGGGCCGCCGCCCCGGCGGCGGGTTCCGGGTCCGAGCTTGAGGCGGACCGGGCCCTCGGGGCGGTGGCGGCCGCAGTTCCGGGCGGGGACGCTGCGGACAAGGGAGGCCCGGCCTGGGTTGCCGGGGTTCCCGTCAGGATGGTGGCCGGGCCGGGCGGGGTCGCCCTCCCGCACGGGCGGCCGGCTGCGGACAGCGCAGTGAGCGAGGTCCCGGCGGCGCGGATCCGGGTCGAGCCCGAGCCGGTGCACGCGCTGGCCGGGGCCGGCGAGCGCGCCGGGTACGGCCAGGAGCCCGATCCGCTGGTCTCCGTACCGGGCCCGGCGGCGCACGGGGGCGTGTCCGCCCTGCGCCTGCGCGGCTTCGGCGGCCCGGCCGAACCCCCGCCCGAGCACGCCCCGGTCTGGCCCCCGGCCGGGCCCGGGGCGGAGCCGCTGCCGGGTCACCCCGCGGAGCGGTACGGCACCTCCACCGCCCCGCACGCCGGGCCCGGGCCTGCGGCGCAGCCGCTGCCGGACGGTTCCGGGGTCGCCCCCGGGCCTGCGGTGCAGGCGGGTCCTCGTGCCGCGCACGCGCAGCTTTGGCCCCCGGCCGGGCTCGAGGCGCAGCCGCTGCCGGACGGTTCCGGGGTCGCCCCCGGGCCTGCGGTGCAGGCGGGTCCTCGTGCCGCGGACGCGCAGCTTTGGCCCCCGGCCGGGCCCGGGGCGGAGCCGCTGCCGGGTCACCCCGCGGACGCCTTGCCGCCCGGCGGGCCCGGGGCGGACGGTTCCGCGGCCGCGCAGGGTGCGCCCTGGCCGCTCGGCGTACCGCACGCCGAAGCCCGGACCGCGCCCCGTCCACCGCTCGGTCGGGTCTGGCCGGCCTCCGGTTCCGAAGCGGGGGCCGATCGGCCCGCGCAGCGGGGCGGCGAGCCGTGGCCGCCCGCCGTCCCGCAAGGCGAAGCCGGGCAGCCGGCCCCGCGTCCGCACGCCGAGGCGGAGTCCGGCAGTCGGGCGGGGCACGGTGAGAGCGGGGCCGAGCCCGCGGCGCAAGCCCCGTACGTTCCGCAGCCCCCCGCCGAGGCCGGGCTCCGGGTTCCGCTCGGCCACGTGTGGCCGCCCGCACGTCCCGAGGCGGAGCAGGGGGCGGACGGTGCCGGGACCCGGCCCGCGGAGCCGTGGCCGTCCGCCGGTCCGCAGGGCGAAGCCGGGCCCCGGGTCCCGGAGCCGCACATCGCGGTCGACGCCGAGGTCGGGCGCGTGCCCGGGCCTGCCGTGGGCGACATCGTCGCGCTGGCCGTGGCCCGGGGAATGGCGGAGGGGGAGACGGAGGATCCGCCGCGGGTCGCGGGCGCGGCCGCGCGCGGGGCAGCCGTCACCGAGGTGCCCGTACACCTGCCGTTCCCCGCCGAGTCCCGCCCGGTCGAGGCGCCGGCCCCGGCCCCCGCCCGGGAACCGGCCCCCGCCGCGCGGCCCCGCGCGCCGCGGCCCGCGCCCGCGCCCGGGCGTCGGGTGCCGCGCGGGGACGAGCGGCTGCGCGAGCACCGCGGGCCCGTACTGCCCGGCTGGGTCGGCGTCGGCGTCGGAGGGCTCGCGCTCACCGGCTGCCTGGCGGTGCTCTGGCGGGCCGGGGCCGTCCCCGCCGCCTTCGTGGCGGCCTTCGGCGCGACCCCCCGCGCCTACCAGGGGCTCCGCGCCACCCACTGGCCCCCGCTCGCCTTCCTCGGCATCGTCGCGCTGCTCGCGCTCGGCGGACTCGGCCGCGCCAAGGCCGGCCACGCCTGGGTGCTGACACTCTTCGGCCGCTACCGCGGCACGGTCCGCCGTACCGGCCTCACCTGGGTCAGCCCCCTCCTGCTGCGGCGCCGCGTCGACGTCCGGCTGCGCCACTGGCGCAGCGAGCCCATGCCCGCCGTGGACTCCGGCGGCCTGGCCCTGCGGGTCGTCGTCCAGGTCGTCTGGCAGGTCAAGGACACGGCCCGGGCCACCCTCGCCGTCGAGGACCACACCGAATTCCTCGCCGAGCAGGTCGAATCGGCCATGGCCCGGGTCCTGTCCCAGCTGCCCGCCGACGCCTTCCACGAGGACGCCCCGACGCTGCGCGACTCCGAGGCCGTCGGTGACGCGCTGACCCGGATGCTGGCGACCGAGACCGAGGCGGTCGGGATCGAGGTGTACTCGGCCCAGCCGACCCGGATCGAGTACGCCCCCGAGGTCGCCGAGGCCATGCGGCGGCGCCGGGTCGCGGCGATCGACGCCAAGCACCGGGACACGGTGCTGACCTCGGTCGTGGACGCGGTCGACGACACCGTCCACCGGCTGACCTCGCGCGGGCTCGTCGAGCTCGACGACTACGAGCGCAAGGCCCTCGTGAAGGACCTCACCGTCGCCTTCTACACGGGGCGCCCCGAGTAGCGGTCGCGGCGGTACCAGCTGACACAGAACGGGTGGCCGGAATCTGCCGGGCCACCCGTTCTCCCATTGGTATGGACATGGCCAACTCCCGTCAATAGCCTGGTACTTGGTCTAGACCTAAATCCCCACGCGTGCGCACGCTCTCATCGGACTCCCCCCACGTTCAAGGAGCATCATGCGTCCCATCCGCATGCCCGTTCACCTGCCCAGACGAGCCGGAGCCGCCACGCTCGGCCTCGGCGTCATCGCCGGCCTGGCGCTGCTCACCGCCCCCACCGCGAGCAGCCACGGCTACACGGACACCCCCATCAGCCGCCAGAAGCTCTGCGCCAACAAGACCGTGTCCGACTGCGGCCCGATCCAGTGGGAGCCGCAGAGCGTCGAGGGCTACAAGGGCTTCCCCGCCGCCGGTCCGGCCGACGGCCAGATATGTTCCGGCGGGCACAGCGAGTTCGCGCAGCTCGACGACCCGCGCGGCGGCACCTGGCCCACCACCAAGGTGACCAGCGGGCAGAGCTACGGCTTCCGGTGGCAGTTCACCGCCAACCACTCCACCACCGACTTCAAGTACTACGTCACCAAGAACGGCTGGGACCCCACCAGGCCCCTGACCCGCGCCTCCCTCGAATCCCAGCCCTTCCTCACCGTCGCCTACAACGGCGCCCGGCCCGACATGACCACGGTCCACCAGGGCACCATGCCGAGCGGCAAGACCGGCCGGCACATGATCCTGGCCGTCTGGACGGTCAACGACACCGCCATGGCCTTCTACTCCTGCTCCGACGTTCAATTCTGACGGTACGTCAGCTACCCTCCGGCGGCATGCGGACGACACCCGGAACCGTCGCGGAGCTCATAGCGCGCCAATGGGGCGACCACCGGCCGGGGCTGATGTACGGCGGCAGCACGCACACCGCCGTCCTCAGCCGCCACCGGACCGCCCAGGAGGCCGCCGCGCGCGCCGCGCTGCTCGTCGACCTCCTGCCGGCGGACCAGGCCGCCGAACCGCACGTCGGGGTGCTGCTCGACAACACCCCCGAGTTCCCGTTCTGGCTCGGCGCGGCGGCCCTCGCCGGGGCCGCCGTCGCCGGGATCAACCCCACCCGGCGCGGCGGCGAGCTGGCGCGCGACATCCTGCACACCGACTGCCGGATCCTGGTCACCGAGCGCGCCCACCTGCCGCTGCTGCGCGGGCTCGACCTGCCCGGCGTACGGATCCTCGTGACCGACTCCGAGGAGTACGCCGCCCTGCTCGCCCCGTACGCGGCCGCGAAGCCGGGCGAGGCGGTGCTCGCCGACCCCGCCCCCGGCTCCCGCTTCCTCCTCTACTTCACCTCCGGCTCCACCGGCGCCCCCAAGGCCGCCCTCTGCAGCCAGGGCCGGCTGGCCGCCGCCGCGGACTCGCTGGTCCGCCAGTTCTCGGTCACAGCCGACGACGTCCACTACGTCTGCATGCCGCTCTTCCACGGCAACGCGGTCATCGCCGACTGGCTGCCCGCCCTCGCCGGGGGCGCGGCCGTGGCGCTGCGCCCCCGCTTCTCCGCCTCCGCGTTCCTGCCCGACGTCCGCGCGTACGGGGCGACGTACTTCACCTACGTCGGCCGGGCCGTCCAGTACCTCCTGGCCACCGAACCCCGCCCCGACGACCGCGACCACCGCCTGCGCCTCGGCTTCGGCACCGAGGCCGGCGCCGTGGACGCGGCCCGCTTCGCCGAGCGGTTCGGGGTCCGGCTGGTGGAGGGGTACGGGGCCACCGAGGGCGGCGCCTCCGTCCAGCGGACCCCGGACACCCCGCCGGGCGCCCTGGGCCGGGCCGGGGCCGGCGACGACCTGGCGGTGATCGATCCGGAGACGGGCGCGGAGTGCCCGCCGGCCGTCCTGGACGGGCGGGGCCGCCTCCTCAACGGCTCCGCGGCGATCGGCGAGCTGGTCAACCGCGGCCGGAGCCTGTTCGAGGGCTACTGGCGCAACCCCGAGGCACAGGCCGCGCGGACCCGCGACGGCTGGTACTGGACGGGCGACCTCTTCTTCCGCGACGCGGACGGCTTCCTCTACTTCGCGGGCCGTACGGACGACCGGCTGCGCGTCGACAGCGAGAACCTCGCCGCGGCGGTGATCGAGAACATCCTGGCGCGCTGGTCGGCCGCTGCCGCGGTCGCCGTGTACGCGGTGCCGGACGAGGTGGCCGGCGACCAGGTGATGGCGGCGCTCGCCCTGGAGGAGGGGGAGCGGTTCTCGCCGGAGGCCTTCTCCGCGTTCCTGGCCGCCCAGCCGGACCTGGGCACGAAGATGTCCCCGCGCTACGTCCGGATCGTCCGGTCCATGCCGACGACGGCGACGAACAAGATCCACCGGGCCGCCCTGCGCCGCTCCGGCTTCCGCTGCCCCGACCCGGTCTGGTGGTCCCCGCCGGGCGGCTGCGGCTACCGCCTCCTGGGTCCGGAGGACCTCGCCGGGCTGCTGGCGGCGTACGCGGCGCACGGCCGGGGCGAGCTCCTGGAGCGCTGACCGGCGATCTCCGGCGCCCGCGGGTATTGGTTTTGAGCACCCCTGAGGACCAGGTAGTATTTTCTCTGTCAGGCGCCGCTAGCTCAGTTGGTTAGAGCAGCTGACTCTTAATCAGCGGGTCCGGGGTTCGAGTCCCTGGCGGCGCACCTGTACTTCGGGCGGTTCCCGGTTCACCGGGAACCGCCCGAAGTGTTTTCGGGGCTTCCGGCCCACCGCACCTACCTCAGAGCGTGAGCGACAGCAGCAGGGGTGCGGCCTTCCGGTTCAGCGCGTCCGCCGCGGCCCGCAGCCGGTGCGCGTGCTCGACCGGCATCGACAGGGCCAGGCAGCCCACCGAGGCCCCGGCCGTGATCGGTACCGCGGCGCAGACGGTGCCCACCGCGTACTCCTGGAGGTCCAGCACCGGAACCGTGGCCGGCTGGGCGTCCAGCTTGGAGAAGAGGATCCGCTCGTTCACGATCGTCTTCGACGTGAGCCGGGCGATCTTGTGCCGCGAGAGGTGGTCGCGCCGCCCGTTCTGGTCGAGCTGCGTCAGCAGGCACTTGCCGACCGCGCTGGCGTGCGCCGCGGAGCGGAAGTCGACCCATTCGTGCACCTTCGGGGTGCGCGGGCTGTCCGCGAACTGCGTGATCTTCACTTCGCCGTCCACGTACCGGCTGATGTAGACCGCGGCGCCCAGCGAGTCCCGGAGCCGGTCCAGGGTGTCCTGCAGCTTGTTCTGGAGTGCCTGCTGCCGGTCTATGCCGGAGCCGAGCAGCACCAGGGAGTCGCCTATGGCGTAGGCGCCGTCCGCCACCTGGAGGACGTACCCCTCGCGGCGCAGCATGAGGAGCATGGGGGTGAGATGGACCGCGGGCAGGCCGGTCTCACGCGCGATCTGTACATCGGTCACACCGCCGGTGTGGCGGGCGATCGTTTCGAGTACGCGCAGGGCGTACTGCACCGAGTGGAACGGCGTGGTCGGCTCGGGCTTCAGCGCCACGGTTTTCCCCCTAGCAGGTTGTTACCGCTTGCCCTACCACGATAGCCATCAAGAGGCCCCTGTGGAGCGCCTGTTGATGAGATTGATGGCTCGATCACGTCCCCCTGCCTCCGTCTAAACCTCTGGCATATGCCAAGGTCACGCCCACTGTCCGAAGGTGTCGGGAATGCCCGCGTGCCGCCGATGGTTCGAGTTCTTCGTACGGACGGCGAAGCGAGGCGGGAGCGACTATGAGTGACACCGGGGACGCGGGTCGGGGTGCGGACCGGGACGGCCGCGAAGATCGCGGAGGTCGCGAGGACCTCGGAGGCCGCACGGATCCGATCCGGGGCACGATACGCGGCCACGCGCCGGTGCCGCTCTCGGTGCTCGACCTCGTCACCGTCGGCAGCGGCAGCACCGCCTACGACTCCCTGCGTACGAGCGTCGACATCGCCCGCCTCGCCGAGTCCCGCGGCTACCACCGCCACTGGGTCGCCGAGCACCACTCCATGCCCGGGGTGGCCAGCTCCTCCCCGGCGGTGATCCTGGCCCACCTCGCCGCCCACACCTCCCGCATCCGGCTCGGCTCGGGCGGGGTCATGCTGCCCAACCATGCGCCGCTCGCCGTCGCGGAGCAGTTCGGCACCCTGGAGGCGCTCGCCCCGGGCCGCATCGACCTCGGGCTCGGCCGCGCGCCCGGCACCGACGGCCGCACGGCCGCCGCCCTGCGCGGATCCGGCCGCCTCGACGAGGCCGCCGAGGAGTTCCCCCGGCAGCTCGTGGAGCTGACCCGCTTCCTCGACGACGACTTCCCCGACGGCCATCCGTACGCCCGCGTCCACGCGGTGCCGGGTCCCGTGCAGGGCCCCGCGGGGCGGCCGCCGCTGTGGCTGCTCGGCTCCTCCGGGTTCAGCGCCCGCCTCGCCGCCGAGCTCGGCCTGCCCTTCGCGTACGCCCACCACTTCTCGGCGGCCGGCACCCTGCCCGCGCTGGACCTCTACCGCCAGACCTTCCGCCCCTCGGCCGTACTGGACGCCCCGTACGCCGTGATCGGCGTCTCGGCGCTCGCCGCCGACACCGGCGAACAGGCCCGCGCCCAGGTGCTCACGGGCGCGCTGTCGATGCTGCGGCTGCGCAGCGGGCGGCCCGGGCTGATCCCGACGCCCGAGGAGGCGGCGGCGTACGGGTTCTCCCCGCTGGAGCGGGAGTTCGTGGACGGCTGGCTCGCGAACGTCGTCCACGGCACGCCCGACGAGGTGCGCTCCGGGCTCGACGGCCTGGCCAAGCGGACGGGCGCCGACGAGCTGATGCTGACCGCCAACGCCCACAGCGGGGCGGCCCGGTTGCGCTCCTACGAACTCGTCGCGGACGCGTACGGGATGCCGGTGGAGGCCCCGCGAGCTGACTGACCGGCCGGAACGCCGTCGGGTTGGTTTGTTGCCGCAACCTTGCGCGGAGATGGCCATAAGACAGCCTTAAACCGCTCGTCACCCGGGGTGGCGGGCGGTTTTTCGTATGCGCGCAGGGCTCTGACGAGGGGATTTACCCCGCGAGTGGTCTAGTCCTTCTTTGGTCCAAACCATTGACTCGGACCTCGGGTGATCGCTATCACTTCTCCCACCCGAACCTCTCGCTTCCCCCTCCCACCCCCCGGAGGCAGTTCATGCACATCCGTAAACCACTCATCGCGGCCGCCGCCACGGCCGCGCTGGCAGCCGGAGCGCTGGCGGGCTTCGCGGGGCTCGGCACCGCACAGGCCGCAGACTCCGCCACCACCGCGGGCAGCGGCAACGTCAAGATCGCCTACTACGACCAGTGGAGCGTGTACGGGAACGCCTTCTACCCCAAGCACCTCGACACCCGCGGCATAGCGGGCAAGCTGGACGTCATCAACTACTCGTTCGGCAACATCCACCCCACCAACCTCACCTGTTTCGAGGCCAACAAGGCGGCGGGCGACGACAACAACCCCAACGCCGGTGACGGCGCGGGCGACTCGTACGCCGACTACCAGAAGTCCTTCGGCGCGGCGGACAGCGTCAGCGGGGTCGCCGACAAGTGGGACCAGCCGATCGTCGGCGTCTTCAACCAGTTCAAGCAGCTGAAGGCCAAGTACCCGAACCTGAAGATCAACATTTCGATCGGCGGCTGGACGTACTCGAAGTACTTCAGCGACGCGGCCAAGACCGACGCCTCCCGCAAGAAGCTGGTCTCCTCCTGCATCGACCAGTACATCAAGGGCAACCTGCCGGTCGACGGCGGCTACGGCGGTCCGGGCACGGCGGCCGGGATCTTCGACGGCATCGACATCGACTGGGAGTACCCCGGCTCCTCCGGCGGCCACCTGGGCAACCACTACGCCCCCGAGGACAAGCAGAACTTCACGCTCCTGCTCAAGGAGTTCCGCGAGCAGCTCGACGCCTACGGCGCGGCCAACGGCGGCAAGAAGTACCTGCTGACCGCGGCCCTCCCGGCCGGCCAGGACAAGATCAAGTACATCGAGACGGACAAGATCGGTTCGTACCTCGACTACGCGAACATCATGACGTACGACATGCACGGCGCCTGGGACGGCGACGGGCCGACGTACCACCAGTCCCCGCTGTACTCGCCGGCCGGCGACCCGACCGACCCGATCGCCCCGGGCACCGAGAAGTACAGCATCGACAACGCCATCGACTCCTGGATCGACGGCAAGCCGGCCTACGGCATCGCCGGCGGCTTCCCGGCCAACAAGCTGACGCTGGGCTACGAGTTCTACTACCGCGGCTGGAAGGGCGTCCCCGCCGGGGCGAACAACGGCCTCGCGCAGAGCGCCACCGGTGCCTCGGGTGCCCGGCCCACCAGCCAGCAGGCCGGCATCGCCAACTACAAGGAGCTCGGCGGGATCGTCGACAACCCGGCGACCACCTTCTGGGACGACCAGGCCAAGGCCTCGTACTTCTACAAGGACGGCGAGTTCTTCACCGGCCTGAACCAGAAGGCGATCCAGGCCCGGGTCGACTACGGCAAGCAGCGCGGCCTGGCCGGCGCGATGATGTACTCCCTGCTCGGCCTGGACGACAACACCACGCTGCTGAACCAGATCTCGGGCGCCCTCGGCGGCACCACGCAGCCTCCGACGACCCCGCCCACCACGCCTCCGACCACCCCGCCGACCACCCCGCCCACGACGCCGCCGACCACGGGCTGCGGCTCGACCCCGGCGTACGTCGCGGGCACGGTCTACACCGGTGGCCAGGAGGTCTCCTACAACGGCCGCAAGTACAAGGCCCAGTGGTGGACGCAGAACGAGACCCCGGGCACCACGGGTGAGTGGGGTGTCTGGAAGGACCTCGGCGCCTGCTGATCTCCCCCCACCCCGCGCCGAGCGACGCCCCCGCCCCGCCCCGTACTCCGGGTGCGGGGCGGAGGTGTGTCACATGGTTACCGGATTCCGGACATCGCAGCGTGTCGGTCTCGCTACGCTCGGCCACAGGTGAATCCGACCCGCGTCTTCATGGGGGTGACCGTTCCATGGTCCTGGCCCGCGACCTCGATCCCAGCGCCTCGCCGCTGGACTACTACGGCTACGAACTGCGCCGGCTGCGCGAGCACGCCGGGCTGAAACAGACGCAGTTGGGCGACATCATCTACTGCACGGGCTCGCTGATCGGCCAGGTCGAGACGACGAAACGGGTTCCGACCCGCGACTTCTCGGAGCGGCTGGACGCAGCGCTCGGCACGGACGGGACGTTCTCCCGGCTGGTGGGACTGGTCCTGCGGAGCGTGCTCCCGACGTGGTTCCAGCCCTTCGCGGAGATGGAGGCCCGGGCGGCATACATCTCGACGTACCAGGCGCAGTTGGTCTACGGGCTCTTGCAGACGCCCCGCTACGCGCGCGCTGTGCTGGCGACCGGATTGCCGGACGGTTTGGACGATTTGGTCGCGGCCCGTCTGGACCGTCAGCGGATCTTGGGGCGGGACCGCCCGCCCATGGCGTGGGTGGTGCTGGACGAAGCCGCCCTGTACCGGCCCATCGGCGGCAGGGAGGTCATGAGGGAACAGCTCGCGCATCTGCTGAGCTTCCGGGACAGGCGCTGGACCAGGATCCAGGTGCTTCCCTTCTCGGCTGGTGAACATGCCAGTCTGATCGGCTCGTTCACAGCGATGCGGTTTGACGACGACCCAGACATCGTCTACTCGGAGGACCTGATCTCCGGCCACATGACGGCCAACCCTGACACTGTCAAGGAAGCCGCCCTTCGTTACGCTCACTTGCAGGCCGCCGCGCTCTCGGTGGAGGACTCGGCGGAGTTGATTATCCGCGTAATGGAGGAACGTTATGGGCACCAGCCAGAACCTGACCAACGCGGTGTGGCGCAAGTCGAGCTATAGCGGAAACACGGGCGGCGAGTGTGTCGAGTGCGCTCCCCTCGGCACCGCCGCCTGGCGCAAGGCCTCGTACAGCGGCTCCAACGGCGGCGAGTGCGTCGAGGTGGCCGCCCAGCCCTGCCTGGTGGCCGTCCGGGACTCCAAGAACCCAGAAGGCCCGGCGCTCACCGTGGCCCCGGCGGCATTCGCCGCCTTCGTGAGCAGCCTCTAAGGGTCCGGGCGGAGCCCGGGAAACGGAGAAAGGGCGGGGCGGGGAGAAGGCTCCGCGCAGCGGCCCCGGACACCGCCCCGGTGCGGTACTTGAACGCGATCGCGGCGATCACCTGCCGGTGATCACGCCACCGCCCAGCATCTCCGTCATGGGCGACTGCGGCGGGATCAGGCCCGGCAGCAGCCAGGGCTGGAAGAGGCTCAGGACCGCGAGTACGAGGAAGGCGGCCCCGACGACCTGCGAGAAGACGGGGCCCAGCCGCCAGAGCTTCTCCACGAAGATCACCACGGCCACCGCGGCCATCGCCAGGACGTTCATGACGCCCAGCGGGACGAGCACGACCATCAGCCCCCAGCAGCAGCCCACGCAGTACGCCCCGTGGTGCGCCCCGACCCGCAGATCGCGGGCCCGGGGCCGGAACCCCGCGTAGCGCACGAGCTGGCCCATCGGGCTCCGGCAGTGCCGCAGGCAGAGGTCCTTCCACGGGCCGAACTGGTACAGCCCGGCGACCAGGAAGGCCCCGGCGCCGATCCAGCGCCCGGCCTCCGGGTGCTCGTCCACCAGGGCCCCGGTCCCGGCGAGGAGCCCGTAGGCGATCAGGCCGAAGGCCGTCCAGGCCAGCAGGTACCCGCCGACGAACTGGACGGTGCGCGCCACCCGCACGACTCCCGTGGGCGACTGGCGCCCGATGGCCCGCGCCCAGGTGAGGGCGACCGGGGCCACCGACGGGAACATCATGGCGATCATCATGACGAGCCACAGCAGCAGGAACAGCGGGACGCCCATGCCCATGGTTCCCGGCTCGACCCCCATGTCACGGGACTGGTCGACCACCAGTACCCAGGCCAGGAGGGCGATCGACGCCATCACGGACCAGGCGAACGCGAGCTGCCGGGCCGACAGCAGGTTCGCCGGACGCAGCGGGGGTGACAGGGCCTTCCGGTCGAGGCGCACGCCTCCAGCACATCACGGCGGACCTGCGCGTGCGCGCGCAGACGCGTGTACGTGGAAAGCACCTCCTCCGGGTGGCCTCTGCGGTGGGACAATCGGATTGGACACCCGTATGACCCGGGCGTGGGCCGGCGATGGTTCCCGGGGGCTCTGCCGTCCTCCCGAGACCGACGTCCCGGCACGGTCACGAGGAGGCAGGGAGATGTCCGAGACGACGGCGACCGTTCCCCGGTGGCACGTGGCGGGCGACTGGTTCGACACCTGCAAGTGCAATGTGCCCTGCCCCTGCTCGTTCGCACAGCTGCCGACCCAAGGCGATTGCGACGGGATCCTGGCCTGGCACATCCGCGAGGGCCGTTACGGTGACGTACGGCTGGACGGACTGAACGTGCTGATGCTGGCCTCGTTCGTCGGCAACATCTGGGCCGAGCACACCGACACGTACGCCGCGGTCTTCGTCGACGAGCGCGCCGACGACCTTCAGCGCGAGGCGCTCCAGATGATCTTCGGTGGGCAGGCGGGCAGTTGGCCCGCCGGGATGGTGAGCATGATGGGCGCCGAAATGCGCGGCATGGAGTTCGCCCCCATCGAGATCGAGGTCGCCGACGACCTCGCGAGCTGGCGGGCCGTGGTGCCGGGCCGGGTCGAGGCGGGTGCGGTCGCACTCACGGGACCCACGACGCCGGAGGGCGCGCGCGTCCAGTCGACCAACCTGCCGGGTGCGGAGACCGGACCGGGCCAGGTGGCGACGTGGGGCCGCTCGACGGTGGACCGCGCCGATGCCCACGGCTTCCTGTGGAGCCGCGAAGGCCTGTCCAGCAAGCACATCACCTTCGACTGGACCGGGCCCGACTAGCCGGGTCGTCCCCTCCGGACACGCCGCGAGGCGCGAGGCGCGGGGCCCGGGGGCACCTCCCGGCGGCGGCCGGGGGAGCGTCGCGGGTCGGGCAATATCCGGAAGCGACGGCTTACGCCCCGGGGCGGGTGCCGATCATCTCCGCGATCAGCTCCGGGGCCACCGCGCGCGAGTACAGCCAGCCCTGGCCCGTGTCGCAGCCGACCCGGCGCAGCCGGGCCGCCTGGCCCGCCGTCTCCACGCACTCCGCCGTCACGGTCAGCCCGAGCCGGTGCGCGAGCTGCACCAGGGCCTCGACGATGGTCTCGTCGGCCGGGTTCGGGTGGGTTCCCTCCTCGTAGCGGAAGCCCCGTACGAAGGAGCCGTCCAGCTTCAGCACGGACACCGGCAGCCGGCTCAGGTACGCCAGGTTCGAGTACCCGGTGCCGAAGTCGTCGATGGCGATCCGCACGCCCATGTCGCTCAGCGCCTGGAGGGCCTGGAGCGGGCGCCCGGCGGAGCCCATCACCGCCGACTCGGTCAGCTCCAGCTGGAGCAGCTGCGGGGCCAGCCCGGTCTCGGCCAGGATCCCCGCCACGTCGCCGACGAGGTCGGAGTCCCACACCTGGCGGACCGCCACGTTGACGGAGACGAAGACCGGGGAGTCGCTGGGCCGTTCGATCTGCCAGCGCCGGGCCTGCCGGCAGGCGGTCCGCAACACCCACCGCCCCAACTGGACGATGGAGCCGTCCTCTTCGGCGATCCCGATGAACCGATTCGGCGTCAGCATGCCGAACTGCGGGTGGTTCCAGCGGACCAGCGCCTCCACCCCGCGCACCGCCCCGCTCTCCAGGTCCACGAGCGGCTGGTACTCCAGCGCGAACTCGCCCCGCTCCACGGCCGGCCGCAGGGTCGAGGTCAGCGCCTGGCGGGTCATGCGGTGCGCGTTGCGCTCCGGGTCGAACAGCGTCCAGCGGGCCTTGCCGTCCGCCTTCGCCCAGTACAGGGTCGTGTCCGCGGCCTGCATCAGCCCGGTCGCCGAGGTCCCGTCCGCGGCCCGCTCCACGACGCCGATCGACGCCGAGACCGACAATCGCTGCCCGGCCAGGTCGAACGGCTCCTGTACGGCGGCCAGTACGCTCCGGGCCAGGTCGACGAGCTGCTCGGTGCCGGTGGAGTCCTCGACCAGCAGGGCGAACTCGTCGCCGCCGAGGCGGGCCACCAGGTGCCCGCCGGTGCGCCCGTAGCCGGACTGGTCGGCGCACTGCGTCAGCCGGGACGCGACGGCGGTCAGCAGCCGGTCGCCGACCCGGTGGCCCAGGGTGTCGTTGACGGCCTTGAACCCGTCGAGGTCGAGGTAGCACAGGCCGATCCGCCCGGTGCCGCCGTGCTCGTACGAGGAGGCCTCCAGGGCGGCGGAGAGCCGCTCGAAGAACAGCGCCCGGTTGGGCAGCCGGGTCACCGGGTCGTGCATCTGGAGGTGGCGCAGCCGGGCCTGGAGGTCGCGGCGGTCGCTGATGTCGGCGACGGACAGCAGCACGTCCCGGGTGCCGGGCACCGGGCCGAGGGTGACCTCGGTCCACAGGGAGTGCCCGTCGGGGTGTTTGAGGCGGCGGGTGCAGCGCAGCCTGGCCTGCCGGCCGCGGAGCACCTCCTGGTACGCCTGCCAGGTACGGGCCTCGGCGCCCAGGTCGACCAGGTCGGCCGCGTTCTGCTCGACGAGCGCGTGCGGCTCGGTCCCGAGGAGCCCGCCCAGCGCCTCGTTGGCGGCGACGACGTGGCCCGAGCGGTCGACGACGGCCATCGCGAGGTGGGCCGCGTTGAAGGCGGCGCGGTAATCGCGCAGTTCGGACGCGGTGAAGCTCGGCGTCGTCGGCCTGGGCGGCACTGCTTGGTGACGCTCCGTAATGGCCGATCGGGTGCTGTCGGCCGCCGAACCGGTTCCCTCTGAGGTTCCGCTCACCGTTGGCTCCCGCATTGCTCGTGAGTGTCCGTGCAGGAAAGTGTGCCGATCATAGAGGCACCGTACGGCCCTATCCAGCTCCGTCGCCGTGCGGGGCACGGGACTTCGGCGTGCTGACGGCCCGCCGGCCGCATCCCGGGCGATCGTTTCTGCACGGCTCTGAGCAGCGAAAGCTCCTGGATGATCTCCGGTGATCGGTCGTGACGTTCTGTAGGCATGTGGGTGAACCCCCCGGGTCACCGGCTTGCCGTAGTGCTCACTCGTGTGGGGCAGCGGAACAGGGCATTAGTAAGACAATCGCCGCAGGGTGGGACGAGATGGTACGAATCCACCACCGGAGGTCGATGTGCCGCGACAGGAGACACCCGGGGGAGTGGAACGCTCCCGCATCAGAAGCACGGCGGCCGCGCTCACCTCCCTGACGGCACTCGCCGCCATGTCGCTCGTCGCCGGTCCCGCGGTCGCCGATCCGGGGGCCGGGCCGTGCGCCCTGGCCCGCACCTCGGCGCACCACTCCCTGGGTCTGGACACCTGGAACCGCTCCTACCCCAAGCCGGAGCGCACCCTCCACGCGGTCATGGTCTTCCTCTCGTTCCCCGACCACCGGGCCACCCTCACGACCGAGCAGCTGACCGGCGACTACTTCCCCGCGACCAGCGATTTCTTCGAGCGGGCCTCGTACGGGAGGTTCCGGCTGGAACCGCACCCGCAGGGGCAGTGGATCCAGATGCCCAAGCCGTCGACGGCGTACGGGATACAGCGTGACTGGGCGGCCCAGGACCGGGCGGCGTACCTGCGGGACGCGGTCGCGGCCGCCGACCGGGAGGTGGACTTCTCGCAGTACGACGTCGTGTACTTCGTCGCCGACCCGGACGCGCCCGGAGTGGACTCGGACGCCACCAAGGTCGTCAACTTCGACCGGCCGATCCGGGCGGACGGGACGGACCTGCGGCGGATCGTGACCGTCTTCGAGCGGCACCCGCCGGACCGCAACGTCCTGGCGCACGAGACCGGGCACGTCTTCGACCTGCCCGACCTCTACCACCGGCCGACCGACGGCAAGGGCGACTGGGACACGTACGTCGGCGACTGGGACGTCATGGGCAGCCAGTTCGGGATGGCGCCGGACCTGTTCGCCTGGCACAAGTGGAAGCTCGGCTGGCTGTCCTCCTCCCAGGTGGACTGCGTGCAGTCCGGCTCCTCGCTGCACACCCTGCTGCCGCTGGCCCAGGCCCCGGCCCCCGGTGCCACGGGCGGGACCCGGCTCGCGGTGATCCGTACGGGCACCGGCAGCGCGATCGCGGTCGAGGCGCGGGGCTCCGCCGGCAACGACGGGGACATCTGTACGGAGGGGGTCCTGGTCTACCGGGTGCGCAACGAGGCGGCGTCGGGCGGCGGGCCGATCGAGGTGCTCGACGGGCATCCGGGCTCGGAGGCCTGCTGGGACCGCTCGGTGTACCCGCCGCTGGCGGACGCGCCGCTGGAAGTGGGGGAGTCGTTCACGGTGCCGGGGGAGCGGATCAGGATCGAGGTGGCGGACCGGACCCCGTCGGGCGCGTACACGGTCAAGATCACGACCTAGCGCCACGACCTAGCGTCACGGCATGACGAAGAAGGCCCCCACTCGCGTGAGGGCCTTCTTCCGTCTGTGCGCCGCCAGGGACTCGAACCCCGGACCCGCTGATTAAGAGTCAGCTGCTCTAACCAACTGAGCTAGCGGCGCTTGCTGACGAGGAAGACATTAGCAGGGAGATGGCCGGAAGGAAAAATCGATATCCGCAGCTCGGGCGGCGCGGAGGTACGCCCACAGGAGTGCCTCGGGTCCGGGCAGCCAGGGGGTGCGGGTGTCGGGGGCGACGACCCAGCGGGACGCGCCGGGGGTCGCGTCGAGCGGCGGGACGGTGACGGCGTCGCCGCGGCCGTGGCACAGGGGCGCGGGCACGCGGCTGCCCCACTCCTCCCAGGCGAGCAGCGCGGGGAGGCGGTGCGCGGTGCCGGTGGAGGTGAACAGCAGCATCCGCCCGCGGTGCACGGCCACGGGCCCGGAGCCGGGGCCCTCGGCCCAGAGCAGGTCGAGCATGCGGCGGCCGAGGACGAGCGGGACGTTGACGACGTCGAAGGCGGTCCCGCAGGGCAGTACGGCGGGGGCGGTGGCCCGGGCCTCCCAGCGCGCGAGGGTGCTGTGCGGGTGCGCGGACGCGGAGGCGAGCCAGGCGGCGCCCTGGGGGGTGACGTGGGTGGCGGTGCGTGCGTGAGGGGCGGGGCAGGCGGGTGCCGTCGTCAGCGTCGTCATGCGGACCGGTCTACCGGGCGTAGCGATCCGGTTTCCGGGAGTTACGGAAAACCGGGACAGGGCGGGGGATGGTGGGCTATGTTGCGCCCCGCATATGCCAGGTGCGACGTCGGAGGTGGTGCCCGCCGCACCCGGCGGCGGGATTACGGGGCGTCCGGGCCGGCTTCGCGCTGGAGGGACTCGCCGAACTCGATCATCTTGAGCGCGTAGTCCTCGGTCCAGTCCGCCTGCGCGGCGATCTCCGCCGGCGGCAGCCGGTCGAACCGCCGCGGATCGGCGAGCTGCGCGGCGGCCAGCGCCTGGAACTCCACCGCCCGCTCCTGCGCCGCCCGGAAGGCGAGCGTCAGCTCGGTGGCGCGGGCCAGCAGCTCCCGCGGGTCCTCGATCGACTCCAGGTCGAAGAAGTGCTCCGGGTCCGTGGCGGCCTCCGAGGGCTCGAAGAGCAGCGGCGCGGGCCGCAGCTTCCGCTCGGTCGTCCGCTCGGGCTCTGCCATGCGTGTCCTCCTGCTGCGCGTTCGGGATCCTTCCGGGCCACCCTCCATTGTCCAACGCCGCGCAAGAGCGCCGCCTTCGGGCCTGTCACGGCCTCCAGGGGCTGCAGCCCTTGGCCGCCGCCGGCTCGGCCCGTCACGGCCTCCAGGCCACCCGGTGCTCCGCCAGGTGGGCCAGGACCGAGTGGTTCGCCTCCCAGCCGTCCGGGAATTTCACCGTCACGCCCAACTGGACCGGTTCCGTGGAGGGGTGGTCGTCCAGCAGTTCCGCTATCCCCGCCCGGGCCACCACGACACAGGCGTGCCGGTGCCGCGAGGCCAGCACGCACAGGCGGCCCGTCTCCAGGTGGAACGCCGTCGCGTCCGGGCGGCCCGACAGCGGGTGCAGCACCACCGTGAGGTCGTACTCCCGCCCCTGGAGCCGGTTCGCGGTGTCCACCGTGACCCCGGCGACGCCGAGGTCCGCGAGGGCGGCCCGGACGGCCGCCGCCTGGTCCCGGTGCGCCGTGCCGACCGCGATCCGGTCGGCGGTCAGCGGGGCCGGGGCCTCGGACTGCTCGTCCGCCGTCACCGCCCCCCGGTCCAGCGCCCGCCGGACCACCAGGGCCACCGCCCGTACGGCCTCGGGGTCGGTGCGCGGGGTGTGCCGCGCGGGCAGCTCCAGCAGGCCCCAGCCCGACTCGGCGGCCTCGTCCAGCACCCGGTCCGGGCCCGAGCCGTCGCCCGCGACCCCGTACGACAGCCGCCGCTCGCCCGGGCCCGTACCGCTGCGGAACTGCGTGTACGGGTAGAACGCCCGCGAGACCAGCGGCGCGGCCGACGCCGGGAGCCGCCAGGACACCGGCAGCCGGTGCTGCGGGAGGTGCGGGTTGTGTGCGAGGAGGGTGCTGACGGCGCTCGCCGAAGGGTCGTACGACAGCCCGGCCCACTGCTCGGCGCCGACCACGCTGAACGGGTCCAGCTGCCCCGGGTCGCCCACGAACAGCGCCCGGTCGAACAGCCCGGCCACGGCCAGCAGCGCGTCGGAGCGCATCTGGTACGCCTCGTCGACGATGGCGTGCTCCCAGGGCTCCGCGTCCTTCACGTACGCCCACTTCGCCGCCGTCGAGATGGTGATCGGCAGCTCGGCCAGGTCCCCCGGCTTCGCCGAGAGGGTGACCGAGGGCAGCTCGCGCAGCGCCGGATCGTACGCTTCGCCGTCGCTGCTGTGCAGCCGGCCGACCTTCAGCTCCGGATCCTTGTCGGCGAGCCGCAGCACCAGGTCGTCGACCTGCGCGTTGGTCTGCGCGACCACCATCAGCCGCCGCCCGGCCGCGGCCAGCTCCCGGGCGGCCCGCACCACCAGCGTGGACTTGCCGGCCCCGGGCGGGGAGTCGACGACCACGCCGCGCTCGCTCCCGTGCAGGGTGTCGCGCAGGATGGCCGCGGTCGCCTCGGCGGC
This sequence comes from Streptomyces sp. NRRL S-244, assembly GCF_000717915.1. Taxonomy (GTDB): domain Bacteria; phylum Actinomycetota; class Actinomycetes; order Streptomycetales; family Streptomycetaceae; genus Streptomyces. Next base: position 120,064 of record NZ_JOCX01000031.1, on the reverse strand, counting down.
GGCCGTACCCGGATCGAATCCCCGGTCGGATGCGGTGCTCACAGGATGTCCTCATCGGTCACGGCGTCGGGCGGCGGAGCGGCGGTCGCGGATCCCGGCGGGCCGCCGTGCGTCCACGGGGTCCGCTCCGGGTCCGGCAGCTTCGGGCCGCCGCGCGCGTCGTGCTCGAACAGCGTCCAGCAGACCCGGTCGCCCTTCTCCGGCACCGAGCCCGGCTCCGGCTCCCGGCCGCGGCCCATCTTGTCCAGCAGCCGCAGCACGAGCCGCCCGTCCTCCTCGAAGCGGACGAACTGCGCCGACTGCGGGCGGCCCTCCAGCGAGCGGAACACCTTGCCGCCGCCGCCCTCCGCGAGCTGCGGACGGTCCTCCGTGGCCACCGTCACCAGCGGGCGCGGACTCGGCCGCTTCGACTCCGTCCACTCCATCACGACCTCGGTGACCTCGCCCGCGAAGGCCTCGCCGGACAGCCGCCGGCCCGCCATCACCAGCGGATCGTCCAGCGCCTCCTGTGCGTCGAGCCGCACCTGCTCGGTCTCCCGCGTCGCCAGCTTCTGCGCCGCCGTCACCGCGTCGTCGCGGCGCGGCTGCGGGGGCTCGCCCGCCCGGACCCGGTCCCGGTGGCCGGTGTACGACCAGCGGTCGCGGGTCCAGCGCTCCTCGGCCCGCTCCCCGGCCGGCAGCGCGCGCAGCAGCTCCAGCGACTGCCACACCGCCCGCCAGGTGGGCCGCATCTGCTCCGCGACGAGCTCCCGGACGGCCGCCTCGGCCCGGTCCGCCGCCTTCGGGTCGTCCCCGGCGCGCGCCGCGTCGTAGCGGGCCATCGCCGGGGCCAGCAGCTTGTTGTCGAAGGCCGGGTCGGTGGCCGGCCCTGCGGGCGGCAGGAGCAGCTGACCGGCCCGGTCGCGGCCCAGCTCGGCCCGCAGGGCGGCCTCCGCGCCCGATTCCCCCTCCGGCGGGGCTATCCACGACAGCAGCGCGCCCAGGTGCTGGTCCTCCAGATTGCTCTGGCCGGTGGCCCAGTGCCGCCCGAGCAGCTCGGTCGCCGACAGCAGCATCGAGGCCCCCGGGACCCGGGAGCGCTCGCCGAGGTGCGTGAACCAGCGCCCCAGCAGCGGCACCCGGGTGGGCGCCGGATACGGATTCTCCGGATCCTCCTCGGCCGTACGCCGGAACCGCATCGACCGCCCCAGCAGCCGCACGTACTCGATGCCGGCCCGGCTCGGCACGATCAGCTGCGGCGCGTCCAGGCAGAGCTCGGCGGCGACCTTGCTCTTCGCGCCGGTGTCCGGGTCGGTCTCGGTCCGCTCCACGTACTCGACGTCGTCCGCGTACCCGTCCACGTACGGCAGGACCACGTCGGCCAGGTCCGCCAGGAAGGCCCAGCGCAGGTCCCGGTCGCGCGGCTGCGCCACCACGAGCAGCCGCGGCTCTTCGGGATCCGTGCCGACCAGCGCGCCGAGCGGGGCCCCGGCCTCGCCCGCCGTCGTCAGGGGTACGAGGACCAGCGGGCGTGCGCCCAGATGCCGGTGCCGTACGGTCGCCAGCGGCCGGGCCCGGCCCGCCCGGACGGCCTCCAGGCGCGCGAGGGTGTTCAGCAGGGACATGCGGCCGCCTCCAGGGCCTCGGCGCGCAGCCGGGCCGCGTGGTGCAGGGAGGCCGCCGTCGGGTCGTCGGGGCGGCCGGAGCCGGCGGCGGCCGCGAGGGCCTCCTCGACGGTGGTGAGCGCGCCGAGCTCCCCCCGTACGGAACGGCCCAGCGCGGTCACCGCGTCGGCGGCGCGGGCCCGCTCCCGGCAGTGGAAGGCCAGCTCGCAGGCGGCCAGGCATTCGGGGGCGTACGCGGCGGTGACGGCCGCGACCGCCTCGGTCAGCTCCTCGGCGGGCCGCGCCGGGTCGAAGCTGAGCCCCTCGGGGAGGGCGGCGGCCAGCTCCTCGACCCGGGTCAGCCGCTCCAGCTGGCGGCGGGTCACGGCCCGCTCGCGGCGGATGTCGACCGGCGCGGCGGCGGGCAGGTTGGAGAAGTCCTTGGGGCAGACGAGCAGTACGGTGTGCCCGACCACGGCGGAGGCCAGCTTCTCGGCGGTCTTCTCCAGGGCCAGGACGTACACGGCGGCCTGCCGGGCGGCGGCGCCCACCTTCGCGGCGTCGGCCGCCCCGTCGATCATCGGGAACGACTTGATCTCCACGACGGTCCAGCGGCCGTCGGGATGCACCACGACGGCGTCCGGCTCCAGATAGGCGGGGGAACCCGCCACCTCCAGGGCCAGCATCGGGTGGTCCAGCAGGGTCCACGTACCGGCGGCGGGGCCGGCGGCGTCCCCGGCGGCGGTCGCCTCGCGCAGCGCGAGCGCGGTGCGGGCGGCGCGGCCCTCGGGCCCGGCGGCGGTCAGGTCGGGGACGCGGGCGCCCGGGCCGGGGGGCTCGCCGCCGGCGCCGAGGTGCTCGTACACGAGCCGCAGGAGCTCGGCTCCGCCGTCGCCCTTGACCTTGGCCTCGAAGGAGTTCCCGCGGACGATCGCGAACTGCGACTGGCCGAAGGGGGCGGGCGAGCCGAGGGCGGAGGCCAGGGCGGTCTTGTCCACCCCGGCGCCGTCGAGCAGGGCTCGTCTGCCGCATCCGGGGTTGGCGGCGAGCGCCGCCAGCGCGCGGGCATCGAGGGGGCGGGGCGGCACGGCGGGGCCGCGCAGGTCAGCGAGCCGCTGCCGCAGTGTCGTCGTCGGGGGCGGGCCGCTGGGCGGGTAGGAGCTCACGGGCGGAAGTGTCCCATCCGCCACTGACAATCGGGGCGGTACCGCGGAAACCGGCTGCTCGGACTCCCGGCCGGGCTCCCGGCTGCGCTCCCGGCCGGGCTCCCGGCCGGGCCGCTCGCGCGGGCGGCCGGCGCGTGATCGCGTACCCGGCGGCCATCACGGCGGCTCCGGCGGCCGCGTCCAGGAAGTAGTGGTTGGCGGTGCCCATGACCACGAGCGCGGTGACGGCGGGATAGGCGATGCCGAGCCCCCGCAGCAGCGGGTGGCGCCCGTGCCGCCAGAGCAGGACCCCGCACCACAGGGCCCAGCCGACGTGCAGGCTCGGCATGGCCGCGTACTGGTTGGTCAGGCCCCCGAGCCCGCGCGGCGCGCTGGCCTCGGCGCCCCACCAGCCGTACGCGCTGTACTGGGCCATCGTGTCGGTGAACCCCTGCGCGGCGTCCAGCAGCCGCGGCGGGCAGGTGGGCATCAGGGTGAAGCCGACGAGCCCGAGGAGGGTGGAGACGACGAGCCACGTACGGGCGCTGCGGTAGTGCTGCGGCCGGCGCAGGTACAGCCAGACCAGCACGGCCGGGGTGACGAGGTAGTGCAGGGAGGCGTAGACGAAGTCGGCGGGTATGCCGAGCAGCCCCTGCCGCGAGAACAGCCGGTTGAGCGGTCGTTCGAAGTCGAGACCCAGCAGTTCCTCGGCCCGGAGGATCGAGAGCCCGTGGCCGACGGCGAGGTGCACGTCGCCCCTGGCGAGGAGTCTGCCACCGGTGTACGCGCCGTAGACGAGCCCCAGGAGCAGCAGTTCGGCCCACCAGCGGGTGGGCTTCTGCCGATTAGTCATACGCCGTAGGACGCTTGTGCGACGGAGTGGGTTGCCTGGTGTTCATGTGATGGATGATGGATGGACGACGCAATCGCCCAAAGTCGTACGAAACACTACTTACCGGGAGAGTTCCCTATGGCCCCCCGCATCCTCCTGGCCCGGCACGGCCAGACGGCGTGGTCCCAGCTCGGCAAGCACACCGGCCGCACGGACGTGCCCATGCTGGAGGAGGGCAGGCGCGGCGCGAAGCTGCTCGGCGAGCGGCTGTCCCGCGCCCCCTGGAACGGCCTGCCCGGTGTGGAGGTCCGCACCAGCCCGCTGGTCCGCGCGAGCGAGAGCTGCGACCTGGCGGGCTTCGGAGCCCAGGCGGATCCGTGGGACGCGCTGATGGAGTGGGACTACGGGGACTACGAGGGCATGACCCCGGCCGAGATCCAGGCGGTCCGGCCGGGCTGGCTGATCTGGCGCGACGGGGTCCCGGGCGGCGAGTCCGTGGCCGACGTCGCGGCCCGGGCCGACGAGGTCGTCGCCTGGGCCCGCTCGGCGGAGCGCGACGTGCTGGTCTTCGCCCACGGGCACATCCTGCGCACCCTGGCCGCCCGCTGGCTCGGCCTGGAGGCCTCCTTCGGCGCCCGCATCCGCCTGGAGCCCACGTCCCTCTCGGTCCTGGGCTGGGCGTACGGAGCCCCCGCCCTGGAGCGCTGGAACGACACGGGCCACCTGGACCTGTAGCCCAAGCCGTAGCCCGAAGTCCCTTGCCGGGGTTGCTGGTTGGGTGGTCGGGGTGACCGGGGTGACCGGGGTGGTCGGGTGGTCAGGCCGTCGCGTGGCGGGTCAGGAAGGCCGCCACCCGCGGGCTGCGCTGGTGCGGGACCAGGACGCGGGCCGTGCCCGAGAGCATGGACCGGATCCGGGTGGACTGGACCTCGGTGAGCAGGTCCAGGACCCGTCCGCCCGCCCAGGCCGCCTCGTCCGGGGCGCCCGCGCGGGCCAGGTCGTCGGCCAGCTCGGCCGTGTAGAGGGCCACGTTCCGGGCGAAGTGCGGATCCTGGAGGTCCGCCGCGCGGCGGGCGTGCCGGGCCGCGCGGGCGTACTCCCCGAGGGCCGCCCAGCACCGCGACTCCAGCGATTCCAGCTCGGCCTCGCCGAAGAAGGACATCCACTCCGGGTCCGCGGCCGCCGTGCCGCGGGAGAACTCCGTGTGCGCCCGCGTCAGCGCCTCCTCGCAGGCCTTGCGGTCGGCCAGCCCCGCCCAGCCGCCCGCCTCGCGCAGCGCGAGCAGCGACAGCAGCCGCGGGGAACCGAGGGAGCGGGCGGCGCGGCGGCCCGCCTGGGCCGCCCGTACGGACTCCCGGGGCCGGCCGCAGTCCCGGGCCAGGAAGGCCATGTTGCTGAAGGCGTGCGCCTCCAGGCCGGCGTCCCCCGCGACCCGGGCCGTCGCCAGCGCCTCCGCGTAGTGCGAGCGGGCGTCGTCGAAGCGGCCGGAGTCGTGCGCCAGCCAGCCCACGGAGATGGCCAGTTCACCGGCGCCCGCGTGCAGCCGGTCCTCGGTGGACTGCCGGGAGGCCCCGGCGTCCAGCAACGCGTAGGCGGTGCGCAGGGGTTCGGCGGCCTTGCGGTACAGGGCGTCGGCCCCGTGCCGGTCGTCCAGCAGCCGGATCTGGCGTACGGCCTCCTCGACCGCGGCCGCCTCGGACTCGCCGGCCCGGGAGGGCGGCCGGCGGGTGTCGCCGAGCAGCGTGAAGCCGATCGTGGCGGCCGCCACGGTCGCGGAACCGCCCGCCATGAACGCGCGACGCAGCACGTCGCTCTCCTTGTGGGTGAAAGGGGCGGAGCGCTGCGCGGACCGGCCGCGGACCGCCTCGCGCGGGGAGAAGCCCAGATCGGCCAGGGTCCGGCCGGGGAACATGTGCAGGAAGACCCGCTCGTACGCGTAGTTGGGGCAGCGGATCTCGCCGGACTCGACCCGGCCGATGTAGCGGGCGTCGCAGGAAACCGTTTCTCCGATCTCCTTCGCGGCCCGGCGCACCATGCCCGCGAACTCGGCCGGGGAGTGCCGGCCGCGCAGCCGCCGGAACGTCTGATTGGGTGAGTGGGGGAACGCCGCCATGGACGTGGCCTCTCTGGCAAGGGACGCACCGCCGGGTTCCGCGGGATGGAGCCGGGTCCGGCGCGCATGAACGTACCGCCAGAGGCGGGTGGTTGATGCGGTGTTTGGCTACAAAAGGGATATCTCACCCGCGATCCGCCATGAAGTGCCATCCTTTGCAGCGTCTTGCCACCGCACCCGTTGACGTTTTCGCGCGTTGAGCCCGTGCGGGGTGTGAGCTGACTCCCGCACCCGCTCGTACGCGGATCGAGGAGGGGTTCCCTTGGTGGAGGGCGGCATGGAGAACACAGGAATGAACACCGCGCCCGCGTCTTCGGGTGCGACCCCCGTCCCGGCCGGAGCGACCGCCGCGACCGCCGTGGCGGTCGCTCCGGCCGAGGCGCCGGACCTGGTGACCGTGCCCACCCGGCAGGGCCTGGAGGCCGTGGACATCATCCGCCGCGCCGCGGGCCTGCCCGGCGGGGTCGGCCCGGTGCTGCACGACGGCTCCGACGACACCCTCGGCTTCCTCGTCCCGCCCGGCACCGCCGACGCCTGGGACATGCCGGGCAGCGCCTGCACCCAGACCAACGGACGCGGCATGCGCTTCGGTGACGTCTCGCCCACCGCCGGCGACACCGGCTGGCTGCTCCCCCCGGAAGCCGTCGGTCCGGTCACCGATCCGGAGGTGCTGCGCGCCGCGCTCGGCGAGGCCGCCCGCCTGATCGAGGCGGCGGACAACTGTCGCTGACCGGCGACAATGGGGTGGTGGCAGGCAAGGGCAAAGGCAGCGGAAGCGGCGGCGGCAGGCAGCGCGGGCGCGCGGGCGGGAGCGGGAGCGCGGGCTCCGGGGCGGTCGTCGGGCAGGTGGGCGGCGGCACGGCGGAGCTGGCTCCGGACCGGGAGCGCGCGCAGGCCTGGACGCTGCTCATCGACGGAGCCCCGCAGTCGCATGTGGACCTGGGCGATCCGGGGCACCTGGACTTCGCGTACCAGCGCCGGATCGGCCACCTCATCGACCTCGTCGCGCCCGCCCGGCAGCCCCTGAACGTGGTGCACCTGGGCGGCGGCGCCTTCACCCTCGCGCGCTACACGGCCGCCGCCCGGCCCCGCTCGACCCAGCAGGTCGTGGAGATCGACGCCGCCCTGGTGGCCTTCGTACGGGAACACCTGCCGCTGGACCCGCAGGCGCGGGTCCGGGTCCGGGCGGTGGACGCGCGGGCGGGCCTGGCCAAGGTTCCGGACGGCTGGGCCGACCTGGTGATCGCGGACGTGTTCAGCGGCGCGCGCACCCCGGCGCACCTGACGAGCGCCGAGTTCCTGGACGACGTACGGCGGGCCCTCGCGCCGGGCGGGTGGTACGTGGCCAACCTCGCGGACGGTCCGCCGCTCGCGCACCTGAAGGGCCAGATCGCGACGGCCGCGTCGCGCTTCGAGCACCTGGCGCTGGCCGCCGACCCGGTGGTGTGGCGGGGGAAACGGTTCGGCAATGCGGTGCTGGTGGCCGCCGACCGGGAGCTGCCGGTCGCCGAGTTCACCCGCCGGGTCGCGAGCGACCCGCATCCCGGCCGGGTCGAGCACGGCCGGGCCCTCGCCGATTTCGCGGGCGGGGCGGCCCCGGTCGCGGACGCCTCGGCGGTGGCCTCGCCGGAGCCCCCGCCGTCGGTCTTTCGCTAGAGCGTGTCCCGGGGGGCAGCGACCCGTCGCGACACGCCCTCGTACGGATGACCTTGCGCTCCGACCGGCCCGCGGGCGGGTATGTCTGCGAGTCGAACGTCCCGCCGGGGCGAGCGGACATCAGCAGGCAGCAGGGAGACAGGAACATGGCCAACGGCACCGTCAAGTGGTTCAACGCCGAGAAGGGTTTCGGGTTCATCGCGCCCGAGGACGGCAGCGCGGACGTCTTCGCCCACTACAGCGAGATCCAGGGGACCGGCTTCAAGGAGCTCCAGGAGAACCAGAAGGTCCAGTACGACGTCAGCAGGGGCGCGAAGGGGCCGCAGGCGACGAACATCACCGTCATGGCCTGACGCCGGGCGTCCCGGCCTGATCCGAAAGGGACGGCCTAGCCCTCGTACGTCTCCACCATCGGCGGGTGGTCGTTCCAGGTGCAGAAGACCGACATCTCCCGGCCCGCCTTCGTGAAGGTGACCCGGATCCAGTACGGCTGCTTCCACACCTGCATCTGCCATCCGGCGTCCGGCGTCGCCGAGACCAGCTCGGCCGAGGACGTACCGAGGTCGAAGACCACCCGGCCACCCGTGACCGGATAGGCCTTCACGTTGCCCTGGTCCCCGCCGTCGCCCCGCTGCTCGTCCTGGCGCGGGCTCGGCGGGGCCGCCTTCTGCGGGGGCTTCGCGGGGGAGGCGCCGGCGGAGGGCGAAGCCGAGGGGGAGGCGGCGGACGGGGACGGCGCGTCCGAGGCCGGCGGAGGCGAGGGCTCCGCCGCGCGGTGCGTCGAGGAGGACAGCGGCTGCGTGGTGAGCGGCACCGCCAGCGGCGGATCGTAGGCAGTTCCGGACATGACCGTGTGCACGCCCCACCAGGACAGCGTCACCGCCGCCCCGGTGGCCAGCGTCCAGGCGAGTGCGTGAACAAGTCCTCGGTGCATCAGGGCACATACTGCACCACCGGTCCGAGAGGCGGCCCGACACCCCGCCGGGTCCCCCGAATGGACTACGGTGCGGCCCATGGCAAGTGTGCTCGTGGTCGAGGACGACCAGTTCGTGCGTTCCGCCCTGATCCGGCACCTGACCGAGGCCTCGCACACCGTGCGGAGCGTCGGTACGGCCCTGGAGGCGCTGCGCGAGGTCGCCCACCACCGGTTCGACGTGGTCATCCTCGACCTCGGGCTGCCCGACCTCGACGGGTCGGAGGCGCTGAAGATGCTGCGCGGCATCACCGACGTACCGGTGATCATCGCCACCGCGCGCGACGACGAGGCCGAGATCGTCCGGCTCCTCAACGACGGCGCCGACGACTACCTGACCAAGCCCTTCTCCGTGGAGCACCTCTCCGCCCGGATGTCCGCAGTCCTGCGCCGCGCCCGGGCGGCCGCCGGGGCCGAGCCGCCCTCGCGCGTGCTGCGGGTGGGCGGGCTGGCCATCGATCCGCTGCGGCGCCAGGCCGAGCTGGACGGGGCCGTACTCGACCTCACGCGGCGGGAGTTCGACCTGCTGGCCTTCCTCGCCGGGCGGCCCGGGGTGGTCGTGGCCCGGCGCGAGCTGCTCGCCGAGGTCTGGCAGCAGTCGTACGGGGACGACCAGACGATCGACGTGCACCTGTCCTGGCTGCGCCGCAAACTGGGCGAAACGGCGGCGCGGCCGCGGTACCTGCACACCCTGCGGGGGGTCGGCGTCAAGCTGGAGCCGCCGCAGTGAGATGGGCGCTGGTCAAGGTGTGCCTCGCGGTCACGGCCATGGTGGTCGTGGCCTTCGCCGTACCGCTCGGGCTCGTCGTCCAGGAGATGGCCAGTGACCGGGCCTTTTCCAACGCCGAGCGGCAGGCCGCCACGATCGGGCCGACCCTGTCCATCACCACCGACCCGGGGCAGCTGCGCAAGGCGGTCGAGTCCACGCAGATGGGCGCGGCCCGGCGGATGGCGGTCCACGTGCCCGCGATCGGCGGCGGCGCGCCGGTGGAGATCGGCACCACGCGGGCCGGGGCGCACGCCGTGGAGGAGACCCGGCGGATGGGGCGGGCCATGACGGCCCGGCTGGCGGGGGGCGGTTCGGCGCTGCTCCAGCCGACCGCCCTGGGCTCGGGGGACATCGCGGTCGTGGAGATCTTCGTACCGGAGAGCGAGGTCAGCAACGGCGTCGCGACGGCCTGGGTGGTCCTCGCGGGCGTGGGACTGGCGCTGATCGTGGGCTCGGTGGCGGTCGCCGACCGGCTCGGCGCCCGGCTGGTGCGGCCGGCCGAGCGGCTCGCGGACGCCGCGCACCAGCTGGGCGAGGGCCGGCTGGGGGCGCGGGTGCCGGAGGACGGGCCGAAGGAACTCCGCTCGGCGGCCGTCGCGTTCAACTCGATGGCGGACCAGGTGGTGGAACTCCTCGCCAACGAGCGGGAGCTGGCCGCCGACCTCTCGCACCGGCTGCGGACGCCGCTGACGGTGCTGCGGCTCAACACGGCCTCGCTCGGTGACGGGCCGGCCGCGGAGCAGACCCGGGCGGCGGTGGAGCAGCTGGAACGGGAGGTCGACACGATCATCCGTACCGCCCGTGAACAGCGTGCGCCGGCTTCCGCGGCGGGCGGCGGGGCCGGGGCGGGCTGCGACGCCTCGGAGGTGATCCGCGACCGGATGGCCTTCTGGTCGGCGCTGGCGGAGGACGAGGGCCGCGAGGTGCGGCTCGCGGGCGTGGACCGTACGGTACGGCTCCCGGTCGCCCGCCCGGAGCTCGCGGCGGCCCTCGACGCCCTGCTCGGCAACGTGTTCCGGCACACCCCGGAGGGCACCCCGTTCGCGGTGGACGTCCACGACGCGGGGGACGCGGTCATCGTGCTCGTCTCGGACGCGGGTCCCGGGATCGCCGATCCGGACGCGGCGCTGCGGCGCGGCAACGACGGCGGGCGGGACGGTTCGACGGGGCTCGGGCTGGACATCGTGCGCCGGGTCGCGGAATCGACGGGCGGCGACGTGCGGATCGGCCGCTCGATGCTCGGCGGGACCGAGGTCAGGGTGTGGATCGCCCTGGACGACCGGGCGCGGGGCGGGTCGGGCGGCGTACGGTCGCGCCGGGTCAGCCGGCGCAAGCGGCGCGGCTGACGCGTACCGTACGGGGTTGTTGGTCGTCCTTCGTCCCTTCCCCCAACGGAATGGAACCGGTCATGCGCTACGCAGTCCTCGGCACCGGCATCGTCGGCCGTACGGTGGCCGCCCGCCTCGTCTCGCTCGGGCACGAGGTGGTCATCGGCACCCGGGACCCCGGGGCCACCCGCGCCCGTACCGAGTACGCCGAATGGCAGGAGGCCCACCCGCAGGTGGGCCTCGCTCCGTTCGCCGACGCCGCCCGGCAGGGCGACGTCCTGGTCAACGCCACCGGCGGGCAGGTCAGCGTCGCCGCGCTGACGGAGGCGGACGCCGCGCACCTGGACGGCAAGGTGCTGATCGACATCGCCAACCCGCTGGACTTCTCGCGGGGGTTCCCGCCCACCCTCGACCCGGTGAACGACGACAGCCTGGGGGAGCTGCTCCAGCGGACGTTCCCGGGGCTGCGGGTGGTGAAGACGCTGAACACGATGAACTGCCGCGTCATGGTCGAACCGGCGCGGGTGGCGGGCGAGCACACCGTGTTCCTGTCGGGGGAGGACGCCGACGCCAAGAAGTCCGTACGCGAACTGCTGTACTCCTTCGGCTGGCCGGAGGCGAGCGTCCTCGACCTCGGCGGCATCGAGTCGGCCCGCGGCACCGAGATGCTCCTGCCCATCTGGCTCCGCATGATGGGCGCCCTCGGACACGCGGACTTCAACTTCCACATCCAGGGCGCGGCGGGGAGCGACTGAGTTCTTCGCGGGGGTGGGGGCGGGGGTGGGGCTGGGGCCGGATGGGCGAGGAGATGTTGCCGGTCCCGGTGGCCCCGCCGAGTGTGGGCCCGACGGAAGGAGTCAGGCATGAGAGTCATGCTCCGGGCCCACATCGACACACCGGCCGGCAATGAGGCCATCAAGACCGGCGCCCTGCCCCAGGCCATGAAGAAGCTCATGGACAAGCTCAAGCCGGAAGCCGCGTACTTCGGCCCCTCCGAGGGCGTCCGGACCTGCTGGATCGTCTTCGACATGCAGGACAGCGCGGAGATGCCGCCGCTGTTCGAGGACCTGTTCGCAGAGCTGAACGCCGAGATCGAGGTCAGCCCGGTGATGAACGCGGACGACCTGGCGAAGGGACTGTCGCAGCTGCAGAGCGCGCGGGGCTGAGCGCCCGTACCCGGCCGGCGGCCGCCACTGTGTGTGCGGCCGCCACCGGTGCGACGGCGGTCAGCCGCCGGAGTTCAGGCGCCGGGCCTGGGACCGGCCGACCTCGGCGGCGCGGTGCAGGTAGTCGGCGATGACGGCGAGTTCGGAGTCGGAGTAGCTCTCCAGGACGGCGCCGAAGGCCCGGCCGGGGGTGTCCCAGGCCTCGCCGATCCGCCGGCGGGCCTCGGGGGCGAGGGCGACGAGGGAGCGGCGCCGGTCGTGGGGGTCGGCGAGGCGCTCGACGATGCCGGCCTTGACGAGCCGGTCGACGAGGCGGGTGGCGGAGCCGGAGGTCAGGCCGGTGAGGCGGGCGATGTCCCCGGTGCTGACGGGGCCGGGTTCCATGTCGAGGAGCCCGACGCACTGCATGTCGGTGGGGTGCAGGCCGACGTGGTCGGCCATCGCCTGGGCGAAGAGCGAGTAGTCGGCGTAGTGCCGCTGGCTCTCGGTGACGATGCGCGCGAGCAGCTCGGCGCGGCTCCACTCATCGCGGGCGCCGTCACTCGAACGAGGGGAATCGGTTGACATCGGCTTCTCCATGCCTGAAATTTATCTGTGTGACGCAGAATATTTATCGTGCAGAATCTGTGCCACGTATCAATCCTAGCGTGGGTGACGTACCCGTGCTCATGAACACGAACACGAACTGGAACAGGAAGCAGGAACCCGCCATGTCGATCCTCGTCACCGGTGCCCGCGGCTCCGTCGCCCGCGGCCTCGTCCCCCTCCTCGCCGCCCGCGGCATCCCCCACCGCCTCGCCTCCCGCGAGCCGGACACACCAGACACCGTCCGCTGCGATCTCAGCGATCCCGCGACCTTCCCGGGCGCCTTGGCCGGAGTCCGGTCCGTCTTCCTCTACGCCGAGGCCTCCGCCATCGACGCCTTCGTCAAGGAGGCCGTCACCGCCCGAGTCGAGCACGTCGTGCTCCTCTCCTCGTCGTCGGTGCTCGCCCCCGGCGCCGCCGACAGCCCGCTGGCCGCCTCCCACCTCGTCGTGGAGGAAGCCCTGCTGGCCTCCCCGCTGCGCACCACCCTGCTGCGCCCCGGCTCCTTCGCGAGCAACGCCCTCGGCTGGGCCTGGTCGCTGAAGTCCGGCCGCCCGGTCCACCTGCCCTACCCGGGCTCGCACTGCGACCCGGTCCATGAGGCCGACCTCGCCGAGGCCGCGTTCGCCGTCCTGACCGACCCGGCCCTCGCCGGCCGCGCGTACCACCTGACGGGACCGCAGTCGCTGACGTTCGCGACCCAACTCGCGATACTCGGCGGGGTCCTGGGCGCCCCCATACCGTTCGAGTCCGTCACCGCCGAGCAGTGGAAGGCCGAGGTCGACGGGCACATATCCGGCCCCTACGCGGACGCCCTCCTCGACTACTGGGCGGCCAGTGACGGGCTCCCGGTGGAGATCACCGACGCCGTCGAGCACCTCACCGGCCACCGGGCCCGCTCCTTCGAAACCTGGGCCCGTGACCACGTGGAGGCGTTCCGCGCCCCAAGTGCCTAGGGTGTCCGGATGCAGAAGATCGGTATACCGGGGAGTCCGGAGGAGGCCGTGGCCGGGCGGCCGCGGCGGACGGCGAACACGCTGTTCTGGGCCGCGCTGATCCCCACGGCGGCCACCGTGGGCGGTTTCGTCAGCCAGTACCCCTACGGCATGTTGTGGGTCGGAGTCCTGATCGTTCTCGCCGCCGCGGCAGCGGGCCCGATCGTGGCGGGCTCGGTCTGGCAGCGGGCGGGCGCCGCGACCCTGGTGGGCTTCGCCGTGTTCGCGCTGGGGCTGTTCGCAGGGTCCAACCTCAACGAGACGTACCTCAAGCAGCTCGGTGAAAGCACGGGCGCGGTGGTCGTGGAGGCGGGGGAGCGGGTCAACGTCAAGGGCGACGTACGGCACTTCTGCCGGGTCCTCGACGATGCGGGAAGCCGCGCGGAGCTGGGCGACATCCAGAACTGCCACGGCCAGTTCGCGACGGGGCGGCGCGTCGTCCTCTTCAAGGACCGGCTGGGCGGCCTGGACCCGTGGATCGAGGCCACGGACAACCGCGCCGCCGACCCCGTCGGCCTGGGCATCACCGCGGGCCTCTATGCCCTGACCGCCGCAACCCTCCTCTACGCGGGCCAACGCCGCCGCTAGTCGTGGGCGGCGTGGGCGGCGCGTGCGGTCACAGCCAGCCGCGCTGGGCTGCCTTGAGGCCGGCTTCGAAACGGCTCGTGGCGTGCAGGCGTTCCATCAGGCCGGCCATCTGGCGGCGTACGGTGCGCAGCGAGACGCCCAGGCGCTTGCCGGCGGCCTCGTCCGTCAGCCCGGACGCCAGCAGCTTCAGCAGCTCCCGCTCGCCGGCGGTGATGCCGTCCTGCGCCGGCTGCTTGAGGTCGGCGCCGAGCGGTACCGCCGTTTCCCAGGTCTGCTCGAACAGCGTGATCAGCGAGGCGACGATGCCCGGCGCCGTCGTGCACAGCGCGCCGAGCCGGGAGTTGGCCGGGTCGATCGGGACGATGGCGGTCGTCCGGTCGAAGACCAGCAGCCGCGGCGGCAGCATCGGGCTCGTGCGCACCTGGCCGCCGCGCTCGGTGGTCCACTGGGCGTAGCCCAGCGTGGCCGGGTCGTTGCGGACGCTGTCCTGGTAGACGGCCCGGAGGTCGACGCCCTGGGCCATGGCCCGTTCGTCCAGCGGGCGTGATGCGTCCAGGCTGGCCTGTGACTGCGCCCCGCCCGGGATGATGGCGAGGCATTCCTCGGCGAGGTCCTGGGTCAGGACCTCCAGCCGCGCCTGGATGGCGTCGATCCCCACGAGCCGCTCGGTGCCGTCGGTCTCCGTGTTCGGCCGCAGTCCGGCGTACTCGGCGATGGCCTGCGCGGCCGCCGCCTTGCTCGCGGCGAGCTGCTGCTGGCGCCGCGCCAGGTCCTCCTCCTGGCGGCGCAGGATCAGTTCCAGACCCACCTCGGGGCTGACGGCCCGCAGCCCGCCCGAGCTCTCGCGCGAGGAGGTCAGGAGGTTCAGGTCGACGAGCCGGTCCAGCGCGTCCCGTACGCGGGCCTCCGGGAGCGCGATGCGGGCGCCCAGTTCGGCCAGCCCGCCCGACGGATCCGCCAGCATCCCCCGGTACACGGACTCCACGTCCCCATCGAATCCCAACGCTTCCAGCATGCGCAGCCCCCCAGCTGTTTCGTGCAGACGGCCAGGTCAGACGGCCATTGGATGATCTTAGTCGGCCCCTGCGGCATTTCGGTCAGGTGACACCAAGCTGCCGGGCAGCACGGTGCCAGCCCGAACCCCTTCCGGGCCTCCCACCCGGGCAGCAAGATATTGATCACCGGGACGGCGGGGCACGGAAGCCCCACCCCAGGCCAGGGCCGAAAGGCCGGACCGGAGCAGCGCGCACCACCCGCACCGCACCGCTTTCACGCTCAGGGGAACGTCATGTCTCGCACCACGCACTTCATCGCTGCCGCCGGCCTCACCGCTCTGTTCTCGATCGGCGCCGCCTCCGCCGCCGTCGCCGCTCCTGCCGCACCCGCCGGCGTGATCGGCTGGGACTCGTACCACGCGGTCTCCGCCTCCGCCTCCGTCATCGGGTGGGACTCCCCGGCCGCGAACAAGCGCGTCATCGGCTGGGACTGACGACCCGTGCGGGTGATCCAAGCCTCCCTGCACCGCACCCTCCCCGGGCCGGCCCCCGCGGGGTCCTCCCACCTCATCCACGACCTGCTCTGGGCGCACGCCACGCAGGCAGAGGGCCTGGAACACATCCGGCCCCGCCCCACCGAGCACGGTCTGGACCTCTTCCTCTTCGTACGAGCCGACTGCGACGCCTCGGCCCTCGAGCAGATGCGCACCCTGCTCACCCGGGTGGACACCCCCTTCGCCGCGCACGGCTACACCGTCGCCCCCTGAGCTTCTGAACTTCCCACGCCACTGAGACGGCACCGCCATGCCCGATTCCAGGAGACTTGCCATGTCCAGCACCAAGAACGCCGCCCGCATGAAGACCGGCCTCGCCGCCCTCGTCGCCGCCGCCGCGATATCCGGCCTCGGCATGGGGCCCGCCCACGCCGCCTCGGAGCTGGACCAGATGGCAGCGCTGGCCAAGAGCCAGAACGGCAACGGGCCCTGTGCCAACGGCGGCTACGACGACAACATCAACCAGAGCAACAGCTGCGCCGGCAACGGGCGCCAGGCGCATGCCTGGTGCGCCGACTTCGTCGGCTGGGTCTGGTCCCACTACAACGTCCAGGGCATGAGCACCCTCACCGACGGCGCCGCCAGCTTCTACGAGTACGGCGTGAAGTACGGCACCAAGTCCGGCACCCCGCACGTCGGCGACGCCGTCGTCTTCGGGTACACCAACGGCTGGGCCCAGCACGTCGCCATGGTCACCGCCGTCAACGGCGACGAAGTGACGATCACCGGCGGCAACCAGGGCCACAGCACGCACCGCGAAGGCATCGTCAGCACCGGCACGACCACCACGTACCGGGTGGGACAGGCGCCCTGGGGCCAGACGATCAGCGCGTACATCTCGCCGAAGCTCCAGGCGGCGACCCCGCCGAAGGTCACCCTGAGCGGGCTGGGCGGCACCGCGTCCGGCGTCGCGAACCTGACCGCTTCTGCGACCGCCGGCACCTACCCGGTCGCCTCCGTCCAGTACTACGTGGACGGCAAGCCGGTCGGCGGCAAGCAGACGAAGGCCCCGTACGGGTTCGCCTTCGACACCAGCCGGGTCCCGGACGGCAAGCACATCGTGTCCGTCGAGGCGACCGACACCAACGGCAACACCGGTACCGCCCGCACCCAGGTCATCACCTCCAACGGCGAGGCCACCTCCACCTTCCAGGCGGACTTCAACGGCGACGGCAAGGCCGACGTCGGCGTGCTGTACGACTACGGCCAGGAGGCCGACGGCTCCAACCACACCGGCCTGTGGACGTACCTCAGCAACGGCTCGGGCTTCAACGACCCGGTGAAGGTGTGGGACAACGTCGCCACCGGCGCCGGTTCGTGGAACTGGGACCGCTCCAAGGTCACGACCGGCGACTTCAACGGTGACGGCAAGTCGGACATCGGCGTGCTCTACAACAACGGCCAGGACGCCGACGGCACCAACCACACCGCCCTGTGGACGTTCACCAGCAACGGCAACGGCTTCAACGCGCCGGTCAAGAAGTGGGAGAGCACCGGTTCCTGGAACTGGAACCGCTCCAAGGTGACCTCGGGCGACTTCGACGGCGACGGCAAGACCGACGTCGGCGTGCTCTACAACAACGGCCAGCAGACGGACGGCACCAACCTGACCGCCCTGTGGACGTTCACCAGCACCGGCTCCGGCTTCAACGCGCCGGTCAAGAAGTGGGACAACGACGACCGCACCACGGGCTCGTGGAACTGGGACCGCTCCAAGGTCGTGGCCGGCGACTTCACCGGTGACGGCAAGGCCGACATCGGCATGCTGTACGACATCGGCCAGCAGGAGGACGGCACCAACCTGACCGCGCTGTGGACGATGACGAGCACCGGCTCCGGCTTCAGCGGCCCGGTCAAGAAGTGGGACAACGACGACCGGACGACCGGCTCCTGGAACTGGGACCGCTCGAAGATCACGGTCGGCGACTACAACGGCGACGGCAAGGCCGACATCGGTGTCCTCTACAACAACGGCCAGAGCGAGGACTCCCGCAACCAGTCCGCGCTGTGGACGATGACCAGCACCGGCTCCGGCTTCAACGGCCCGGTCAAGAAGTGGGACTCCGGCGACGGCAGCTGGAACTCCGACGCCAGCAAGCTCACCTCGGGTGACTTTGACGGCGACGGCAAGACCGACGTCGGCGTGCTGTACGGCTACGGCAAGCAGGACAACGGCTCCAACCGGACCGGCCTGTGGAAGCAGGACCCCGGCCAAGCCCGGGGACCGCCCCCCCGGCGCCCGGACGGGGGGGGGCGGGAAAAACCCCCCCCCCCCCCCCCCCGGCCCCCTTCCCCCGCACTCTTCGCCTTCAGGAGCAGAACCCGCCATGTCCCGTTCCGCCGCCACCGCGCGCACCGCCCGTACCGCGCGCACCGCCCGCCTCGCCGCCGCCGTCTCCCTCGTCTCCGTGGCCGGCATGGCCGCCACCCTCCTGGCCGGCGGACCGGCCACCGCCGCCTCCGTCAGCACGTGGGACAAGGTCGCCCAGTGCGAGGCCGGCGGGAACTGGGCCATCAACACGGGCAACGGCTTCTACGGCGGCCTCCAGTTCACGCAGTCCTCCTGGGAGGCGTACGGCGGTCTTGCCTACGCCCCGCGAGCGGACAAGGCGACGAAGCAGCAGCAGATCCTGACAGGCGAGAAGCTCCTCAAGGGGCAGGGCCAGGGTGCCTGGCCGAACTGCGGACCCGCCGCCGGGCTGGGCGCCGACCACGCCGACCCGTACCCCGACCCGGTCCCGCCGGTGTCCAAGGTCACCGGCCCGGGCGCGGGCACCGTACTGACCGGCCCGGTCTCGCTGACCGCGTCGGTGACGGACGCGGTCGGCACGCCGACCGGTGCCACGTTCTACGTCGACGGCACGGCGGTCGCTGCGGCCACCGGCTCCGGGCCCTCGTACGCGGTCACCCTCGACACCACGAGCCTGTCCGACGGCCCGCACACCCTCACCGTCAAGGCGACGAACGACGCCGGGCAGACCGGGCCGGCCTCGGCCGGGGTCTCCTTCTTCACCGCCAACCGGGCCGCGGCCACCCAGGCCTCCGGCGACTTCAACGGTGACGGCAAGGCCGACGTCGGCGTGCTGTACGACTACGGCCAGGAGGCCGGCGGCGTCAACCACGCGGCGCTGTGGACCTTCACGGCCAACGGTTCGGGATTCGACGCTCCCGTGAAGGTGTGGGACAACGTCGCCTCCGGCGCCGGTTCGTGGAACTGGGACCGCTCGAAGGTGACGGCGGGCGACTTCAACGGTGACGGCAAGGCCGACATCGGTGTTCTCTACAACAACGGCCAGGACGCGGACGGCACCAACCACACGGCGCTGTGGACCTTCACCAGCACCGGCTCCGCGTTCAGCAACCCGGTCAAGGCCTGGGAGAGCGCCGGCTCCTGGAACTGGAACCGCTCCAAGCTCACCGCGGGCGACTTCGACGGCGACGGCAAGACGGACGTCGGCGTGCTCTACAACAACGGCCAGCAGAGCGACGGCACCAACCTGACCGCCCTGTGGACGTTCACCAGCACCGGCTCCGGCTTCAAGGCACCCGCCAAGAAGTGGGACAACGACGACCGGACCACCGGCAGCTGGAGCTGGGACCGCTCCAAGCTCGTGGCCGGAGATTTCACCGGCGACGGCAAGGCGGACGTGGGCGTCCTCTACAACACGGGCCGGCAGTCCGACGGCACCAACCTGACCGCGCTGTGGACGATGACGAGCACCGGCTCCGGCTTCAGCGGCCCGGTGAAGAAGTGGGACAACGACGACCGCACCACCGGCAGCTGGGACTGGAACCGCTCCAAGCCCGTCGCCGGTGACTTCGACGGCGACGGCAAGACCGACGTAGGCGTCCTGTACGACAACGGCCAGGACGCGGGAGGCGTCAACCACACCAGCCTGTGGACGATGACGAGCAGCGGCTCCGGCTTCGGCGGCCCGGTGAAGAAGTGGGACTCGGGCAGCAGCTGGAACGCCGACGCGAGCAAGGTCACCGCGGGGGACTTCGACGGCGACGGCAAGACCGACGTGGGTGTGCTCTACAACTACGGCCAGCAGGGTGACGGCACCAACCGGACCGGCCTGTGGACCTTCACCGGCACGGGCGGCGGGTTCGCGGCCCCGGTGAAGAAGTGGGAGAGCACCGGCTCCTGGAACTGGTTCCGCAGCGACCTCGTCTGAGAGGACGGTCGCGCAGGAGCAGAATGAGGAAAATGCAGAGGGCCCCGGTCCGCTTTCGCGGACCGGGGCCCTCTCGCAGGGTGAGTGACGGGACTTGAACCCGCGGCCACCTGGACCACAACCAGGTGCTCTACCAGCTGAGCTACACCCACCATGTCCGGTCGGAAAACCGACCGGCCGAAGAAAAGGGTACAGGGTCCGGGAGGGTGCTCGCGCCCCCCTTTCCCCCGCCCCGCCTCCGGAGGCTCCCGCCGGGTCCTATTCGGCGGACAGGGTGTGCTTGGCGGCGATCGCCCGGGCGGTGTCCGAGTCGGGCCCCGGCTGCGGGACGAAGACCGCCTCCCGGTAGTACCGGAGCTCGGCGATGGACTCCTTGATGTCCGCGAGCGCCCGGTGGTTGCCGTTCTTCGGCGGACTGTTGAAATACGCCCGCGGGTACCAGCGGCGCGCCAGCTCCTTGACCGAGGACACGTCCACGATCCGGTAGTGCAGGTGGCTCTCCAGCGCCGGCATGTCGCGCAGCAGGAACCCGCGGTCGGTACCGACCGAGTTTCCGCAGAGCGGCGCCTTGCGGGGCTCCTTCACGTGTTCCCGTACGTACGCCAGGACCTGCGCCTCGGCGTCCGCGAGGGTGATCCCGCCGGCCAGCTCGTCGAGCAGTCCGGAGGCGGTGTGCATCTCGCGCACCACGTCGGGCATGGTCTCCAGGGCCGCGTCCGGCGGGCGGATCACGAGGTCCACGCCTTCGCCGAGCACGTTGAGCTCCGAGTCGGTGACCAGTGCGGCCACCTCGATAAGTGCGTCGTCCGTCAACGAGAGCCCGGTCATCTCGCAGTCGATCCACACCATGCGATCGTTCATGCGGCCCAGCTTATGCGGATAACGCGGAAGGTCCCCCGCTTCGGTGGTGACCGATGCGGGGGACCTCCGTCAGGCAGTGCCCGTGGCGGGAGCTACGCGTGCTCGCGCAGGACCCGGTTCGGGGCGTACAGCTCCGTCACCGTCGGGCCGGCCGCGGCCAGGGCGGCCGCCGCACGCTGGGGCTGCGGGGTGCGCTGGTGCGGCACCGGGCCCCCCGGCATCTCGCTGACCTGGGACACTTCGGCCTGCGGCCGGCGTGCCCGGTAGGCCGAGCGGTAGGCGGCCGGGGAGGACCCCAGCTGCCGCCGGAAGTGACCGCGCAGGGCGACCGGCGAGCGGAACCCGCAGCGCCCGGCGACCTCGTCGACCGAGTAGTCGGAGGTCTCCAGAAGCCGCTGGGCCTGGAGCACCCGCTGGGTGATCAGCCACTGGAGCGGCGCGCTGCCGGTCAGCGAGCGGAACCGGCGGTCGAACGTGCGCCGGCTCATGTACGCGCGGGCCGCGAGCGTCTCCACGTCGAACTGCTCGTGGAGGTGCTCCAGGGCCCAGGCGACGACCTCGGCCAGCGGGTCGGCGCCGATCTCCTCCGGCAGCGACCGGTCGAGATAGCGCTCCTGGCCGCCCGTGCGGCGCGGCGGGACGACGAGCCGGCGGGCCAGTGCCCCGGCCGCCTCGCTGCCGTGGTCCGTGCGCACGATGTGCAGGCACAGGTCGATTCCGGCCGCGGTGCCCGCGGACGTGAGCACGTCGCCGTCGTCGACGAACAGCTCGCGCGGATCGACATGGACGGACGGGTACCGCTTGGCCAGCGTCGGCGCGTACATCCAGTGCGTCGTGGCGGGCCGGCCGTCCAGCAGACCGGCGGCGGCGAGCACGAAGGCCCCCGTGCACAGTCCGACGATCCGGGCGCCCTCCTCGTGCGCCAGACGCAGTGCGTCGAGCGCCTCGGGAGGCGGCGGTGAAGTGATCGAGCGCCAGGCCGGAACGACGACCGTGCCTGCCCGGGCGATCGCCTCCAGCCCGTACGGCGCGGTGAGCTCGAGTCCGCCGGTGGTCCGCAGCGGACCGTCCTCCCCGGCGCAGACGAGCAGTCGATAGCGTGGAACTCCCGCGTCCTGCCGGTCGATGCCGAACACGGAAAGTGGAATGGAGCTCTCGAAGATCGGGCCGCCGCTGAACAGCAGCACCGCGACGATCTCCCTGCGGCGACGCCCCGCGAGCTTCCTGCCGGCGTCCGCGACGACGGCGGTGGAATCCTGGCTCATGGCTAAGCCCCCCTTGGGTGTCGCGACTCCTTGGTCTGGTCGCACCTGCACGTTTCCCCTCGGCCTTGCACGTGGATCCCCCGCCGTAAATACATGATCGAATCTACTGCGTCCCGTGGTGTCGGCGTGACAAGTTCAGCACGCAGCGCTATGTCGACTTGGCAACTTGGCGAAAAGCATTCGATCAGGAAGCCTTCCACTCCGCTACCGGAGTGGGAAGCTCGCCCTCCGGCCATGGCCAGTACCCGTAGGGTCTCGGAGCCCCCTCGCCGCTGTCGTCGCTGGTGGTAGGGGGGTTGAGGGGGCATTCCGGCAAGACCGGCACTGTTCCGGGAAGTTGGCTGAAAATATGCGGGTGTGGGTGTACGAATCAGTCAGTCCTCTGGGGAGATTCCACCGGACGAGTGGCAGCCGCGGCCCCCGGACCCGCTCCCGGCGCGCGAATGCCGGCGGCGCCTGCCCGGCGGCAGCCGGTCCTCCGCGAGAACCAGGGAGGCCCGCTCCGCCTTCTCCGAATAGCGCAGCATCGCCCGGCACGCCGCCGTGACCGCGACCAGCCCGAGGGTGGCGACGGCGGCCCCGCCGAAGGAGGTTCCGTACACGACGAGCACCACGGGCACGAGCAGGCAGCTGAAGGCGGCCCAGCGGACCACGTCACCCGCGGGGTCGTCATGGGCGTGTCTCGGCGGGTGCACGGACGAGTGAACGGGAGCGGGCGTGAAATGCGGTGTCGTGTGGGCGTGCCGGGCGGACCGGGCGGACCGGGCGGAGTGGGTCGGGTGAGCGGGCTGGACGGGGTGAACCGGATGGCCGGGCACGGCGTGCTCCCTGCGGGCTCTTCCTGGACGGTCGGACGCCTGTCCAACGGCGCGCGGCCGCGCTCGGTCACTGCGCGCACGGGTGGCGCAGAAGTGGCTCGTGCGGCAACTCGTCACTGGCTGTAGGGGACAGCGGCCATTGCCAAGGAGCCCTCGCTCCGGCATGCTCCCTGGGACGCTCTCCAAGGGCGGCATGCCCTGTGCAGGACAGGAGTGTCGCCGTACCCTGGTGGGTATGGGCTTGGGAAGATGCTTCCCGGACAGTGCTCCGTCACCCTGAGTCGTCGTTTTTTCAATCGTTGCTTCCGCCCATTGCCGCTCCGTCGCCTTGTCCCTTCCCCCGAGGACCTTTCGCCGAGACATCCATGGCCGGTCACGAACTTCCCGAACCCGCGGACCGCAAGCGCAAACCGCTCGCCGACCACACGTCGAGCGACCTGCGCGCGGCGGAACAGACACGTCATCCCTGCGACCCGGCCTTCCGGCACGGGGTCGTGGTGGGGTTCGACGGCTCCACGTCCAGTGAGCGCGCCTTGGCGTACGCGATCGGGATGGCCCGCCGCTCCGGATCCGGCCTGATCATCGTGCACGTGGCCAACCGGCTGCCCACCACCGTGTGGGCCGGCTGCGAGCCGCCCGTATTCGTGGACGTACCGGACCACCGCACCGAGGTGCTGGGGCTGGAGCTCGCCTGCGCGGACTACCTCTCCGAGGTGCCGTGGATCCTGGTGGAGCGGGGCGGGGACATCTGCCACGAGCTGGAGGAGGTCGGCCGGGAGTACTCGGCGGACGCCATCGTGGTGGGCTCGACGCACGGGATCGTGGGCCGGATCTTCGGCTCCGTGGCGGGCCGGCTGGCCAAGCGCGCACAGCGACCGGTCGTTGTCATTCCGTAACCCACTGTACGTCGGTCGTGCGGTTGTGAACCCCCATGTAAAGGGTAGATAAATGCTGCTGGGACGCAGCAAACAACTGCAGATCGAAGGGAGCCCGCCGTGGACAATGGTGTCTCTGCGGGAAGCACGGCCTCGACTTCGACCCTCGGGAACATAGCCCTGGGTCTCACCCTTCTCGCATTCGGTATCGGCCACACCGCCGTCGTCAGCGGCGTGTCCGTCGCCAACTCCGTGTCACTCGCGACCTACGTCGGCGGTCTCGCCCTGTTCGTCCTCGGAGTCCTCGAATTCCGCGGCGGCAACGGCTTCAACGGCACGGCGTTCGCGGGCCTCGGCGCCTTCTGGTTCACCTGGGCATCGGGGGCGGACGGAAAGGTTTCGGCACACGCCGCCGGACTGTTCCTGGTCCTCTTCGCCCTGCTCGCGCTGACCCTCACCGTGAGCGCCACGAGCGGACTGTTCGGCCAGGGCGCGTACGCCCTGCTCACCCTCTCCCTGCTGCTCCTCGCGGTCGGTTCCTTCGCCGACAGCGGCGGGCTCGCCAAGGCGGCCGGCTGGGCGGCCGCGCTCTCCGGGCTGCTGTTCTGGTACGGCGCCACCGCGGCGCTGGCCCACTGGCCCACCGCACTGGGCAAGGCCTCGGGCCGCGGCACGGTCGCCGCGAGCTGAGGGCGCAGTACGGAAGCGGAAGGACGGAAGCGGAAGTACGGGAACGGCCCCCGGGGAATCCCCGGGGGCCGTTCCGCGTGCTCGGTGCGCCGCTGCGACTACTCGACCGTGACGGACTTCGCCAGGTTGCGCGGCTTGTCGATGTCCCGGCCCAGGGCCAGGGCCGTGTGGTACGCCAGCAGCTGGAGCGGGATGCCCATCAGGATCGGGTCCAGCTCGTCCTCGTTCTTGGGCACGAGGATCGTGTGGTCGGCCTTCTCCTGCTCGCGGTGGGCGACCGCGAGGATCCGGCCGCTGCGGGCCTTGATCTCCTCCAGCGCCGCGCGGTTCTTCTCCAGCAGGTCGTCGTCCGGGACGATCGCGACCGTCGGCATCGCCGGCTCGATGAGCGCGAGCGGGCCGTGCTTGAGCTCGGAGGCCGGGTAGGCCTCGGCGTGGATGTAGGAGATCTCCTTGAGCTTCAGGGAGGCCTCCAGGGCCACCGGGTAGCCGCGGACCCGGCCGATGAACATCATCGACTTGGCCTCGGCGTACTCGGCCGCCAGCTTCTTGATGTCCTCTTCGCCTTCGAGGATCTCCTGGATCTGCGCGGGCAGCTTGCGCAGGCCCTCGATGATCCGCTTGCCGTCGGTGACCGACAGGTCCCGGATCCGGCCCAGGTGCACGGCGAGCAGCGCGAAGGCCACGACCGTGTTGGTGAAGCACTTGGTGGAGACGACGCAGACCTCGGGACCGGCGTGCACGTACACGCCGCCGTCGGCCTCGCGGGCGATGGCGGAGCCCACCACGTTGACGACGCCGAGGACGCGGGCGCCCTTGCGCTTGAGCTCCTGCACGGCGGCCAGCACGTCGTACGTCTCACCGGACTGCGAGACGGCGATGTAGAGCGTGTCGGGGTCCACGACCGGGTTGCGGTAGCGGAACTCGGAGGCCGGCTCGGCGTCCGCGGGGATGCGGGCCATGCTCTCGATGAGGCCGGCGCCGATCAGGCCCGCGTGGTACGAGGTGCCGCAGCCCAGGATCTTGACCCGGCGGATGCCGCGCGCCTCGCGCGGGTCCAGGTTCAGGCCGCCCAGGTGCACGGTGTTGAAGCGGTCGTCGATCCGGCCGCGCAGCACGCGGTCGACCGCGTCGGGCTGCTCGGAGATCTCCTTGTGCATGTACGTGTCGTGGCCGCCCATGTCGTACGAGGCGGCCTCCCACTCCACGGTCTCCGGCGTGGCCGTGGTGGTGGCGCCACCGGTGGTGTAGGTGCGGAAGTCGTCGGCCTTCAGGGTGGCCATCTCGCCGTCGTTGAGGGTGACGACCTGGCGGGTGTGGGCGACGAGCGCGGCGACGTCCGAGGCGACGAGCATCTCCTTCTCGCCGATGCCGAGGATCACCGGGGAGCCGTTGCGGGCCACGACGATGCGGTCGGCGAAGTCGGCGTGCATGACGGCGATGCCGTACGTGCCCTCGATCGCCTTGACGGCCTCGCGGACCTTCTCCTCCAGGGTGTCGGCCTGGGAGCGGGCGATCAGGTGGACGATGACCTCGGTGTCGGTCTCCGAGACGAAGACGACCCCCTCGGCCTCCAGCTTGGCGCGGAGCTCGGCGGCGTTGTCGACGATGCCGTTGTGGACGACCGCGACCTTGTTCTCGGCGTCGAGGTGCGGGTGCGAGTTGATGTCGCTCGGCGCGCCGTGGGTGGCCCAGCGGGTGTGGGCGATGCCGGTGGTGCCCGCGAAGCGCTTGGGGACCCGGGATTCCAGCTCGCGGACGCGGCCCTTGGCCTTGACCACCTTGAGCGCGGGGGACTTCGGGTTGTTGACGACGATGCCCGCGGAGTCGTAACCGCGGTACTCCAGTCGCTGCAGGCCTTCCAGCAGCAGCGGTGCCACGTCACGCTTGCCGATGTAACCCACGATTCCGCACATAAAGTCTTGCCCCTCCTGAAGTTCGGTTGCCCTTGCCGCTGTTGTCGCCGCGCCTGGCCGTCGGCCGGCCCTGTCGCTCAGCCGTAGACGATGCGGCGCAACTGCCGGAGCGAGAGCTCCGGCGGCGCCACGGCGCGGTGCGGCAGCTCGGCCGCGATCCGTTCGAAGATCTCCGCGTTGACCGCGCCGCCGGACTGGAGCTCACGGTGGCGGCGGCGCACGAATTCCTCGGTCGTCTCGTCGAAGTACGCGAGTACGTCGAGCACCACCCGGGCGGCCTCGCCGCGCTGCAGCGCGGTGCTGCGCACCAGGTGGTCGACGAGATCGTCATGAGACGGGCGGCGGTCGAGCACCCGTAGATACTGACTGGCCGCGGCCGGGAACGCAAAGATCCTGCCCGGAATCGGGCAGGATCCCTCTGGTCCAGACCAGTGGAATGCGTAAATCCGGTCACCGAAAAGCGAAGGTAAAGGTCAGAAACGTCGCAAAACGGCTTGCTTGGCCGCGGCGAACTCCTCGGCCGTGAGGATGCCGCCCTGGTGCAGATCGCCCAGCTCGCGCAGCCGCCGCAGCAGGGCGTCGTGGTCCTCCGGGGCCGCCGGCTCGGGGGCCGAGGCCGCCAGCTCCGGCACCGGCGGCTTCGACAGGGCCGGGGCGGGCTCGGCCGGGGCCGCGGCGCCCCGGGGATGGGGCATCCGTACCGCCACGGCCGCCGCGACCAGCGCCATCAGCGGGTCCTTCTTGAAGCCGAACAGCTCCACCGTGTACGGGTCGTACTTGGGCGCGGGAGCCGCCGGGGCGCCCGCCAGCGTGAACCGGATCCATCCGTTGTCCAGGCCCTTCGAGGGGGACCACTCCACCACCCGCAGGTCCGCGACCCGGAACTCGCGCGGCCCGCCGGAGCTCTTGGCCTCCTCCGTCGTCCAGTTCCAGTCCAGCGCCACCCGGTCGCCGTCGAAGGCCACCGTCCCGTCCCCCGCGGCCACCGTGATCGGCACGGCCGGCCCCGGCAGCAGGTACGCGTCCGCCGGGCCGGGGTCCACCTGGTCCAGCAGCAGCGCGTTGCGCACCTCGTCCACGAAGTACTCCGCCACCCCGGTCCGGTCCGTGTCCACCGTCAGCCGGTACGGGTCGGAGGCCTCCGGCAGCCGCCCGCCCGTCACCTGGAGCAGCGGGTCGGCGCCGTCACGCAGCCTCAGCCTCAACCGGCCCGTCCTGCGCCCCGGTTCGTGGCTGATCCCGGCGAGCGCGCGCAGCGGGACGACCACCTCGCCCAGCGTCTGGCGCAGCAGCCCCACCCCCTTGTCCCGACCGGGCACGATCCGCACCGCGTCCCCGTCGAAGGTCCATGTGCCGTCCTTCTGGATGATTTCCGCCATCCGTCGATTCTCGCACCGGCCCCGGCACGCCAGTTGGCCTATACCTGCTCTATGAGAGTCCTGCGACGCACGCTCGGCACACTCCTCGTCCTCGGCGCGGCCGTTTCCTGCGCCGGGTCCCCCGACGCCGACGCCAGACCCGGGGACGGGCGCCCGGCCGCCCTCGCCCCCTACGCACAGCTCCTGCCGGCGCCCGCCTCCGCACGCGCCGAAGGCCCCGGGTACGTCGTCGGCGCGGGCACGGTCATCCGTACCGGCCCGGGCGGCGAGGAGGTCCGGCGGGTCGGCGAGCTCCTCGCGGAGCAGCTCAGGGGCCCCAGCGGGCTCCCGCTGCCGGTGGTCGACGGGGCCGACGGCGACGGGATCCGGCTGCGGCTCGACGAGCAGGCGGAGGGGACCGGCACCGAGGGGTACCGGCTGGAGTCCGGTCCGGGCGGGGTCACGCTGACCGCCCGGACCCCGGCGGGGCTCTTCCACGCGGGGCAGACGCTGCGGCAGCTGCTGCCGGTGGCCGGACCGGGCACGGTGCCCGGCGGCGAGATCGCCGACGCGCCCCGGTTCGCGTACCGGGGGGCCATGCTGGACATCGCCCGCCACCACTTCACGGCGGAGCAGGTCAAGCGGTACGTGGACCAGCTGGCCCGGTACAAGGTCAACACGCTGCACCTGCACCTGACCGACGACCAGGGCTGGCGCATCGCGATCGATTCCTGGCCGCGGCTGGCGGAGTACGGCGGCGGCAGCGAGGTCGGCGGCGGGCCGGGCGGGTACTGGACGAAGGACCAGTACCGGGACCTGGTGGCGTACGCGGGCGAGCGGTACGTGGACGTGGTCCCGGAGATCGACATGCCGGGGCACGTGAACGCCGCCCAGGCCTCCTACGCGGAGCTGAACTGCGACGGGAAGGCGCGCGAGCGCTACACCGGGATCAAGGTCGGCTTCAGCTCGCTGTGCGTCGGCAAGGAGCGGACGTACGAGTTCATCGACGACGTGCTCGGCGAACTGGCCGAGCTGACGCCGGGCCGCTACCTGCACATCGGCGGCGACGAGGCGCACTCGACTCCGGCGGCGGACTACGCGGCCTTCATGGACCGGGCCCAGCAGATCGTCGGGCGCCACGGCAAGACGGTGGTGGCCTGGCACCAGCTCGCCACGGCCCGCCCGGCGCCCGGGGCGGTGCTCCAGTACTGGGGCCACGACGGGACGGCGGCCGCGGAGAAGGCGGCGGTGGCCGCGGCGGCGAAGGCGGGCCACCCGCTGATCCTGTCGCCGGCGGACCGGCTGTACCTGGACATGAAGTACGACCTGACGACGAAGCCGGGTCTGGCGTGGGCGGGCTTTGTCCCGGTGCGCAGGGCCTACGACTGGAACCCGGGGACGTACCTGGCCGCGGCCGGAGTCCCGGAGTCCGCGGTCCTGGGCGTCGAGGCACCGCTGTGGACGGAGACGATCGCGACCCGCGCGGACCTGGAGTTCATGGCCTTCCCGCGGGTGCTGGGCCTCGCGGAACTGGGCTGGAGCCCGGGCCCGCGGAACTGGGCGGAGTACCGGCAGCGGGTGGCGGCGCAGGGCCCGAGGCTGGACGCCCAGGACATCACGTACTACCGGGCACCGGACGTCCCCTGGCCGTAGCCGGGAGAACGGGATGCCCGAGGCGTGTCCGCGAAGAGGGCCAGTCAGGGCTCCGCAGACACGTCCTCGGGCAGGAGGGGCGGGTGCGCTGCCGAGGGACCGTATTCGGCAGCGCACCCACCCCCTTTGATCACCGTCGCGATGCGTAAGGCGCGACGGGGTTCTTGAGGGTGCCGATCAGCTGGAGGGCGGCCGCCGGGTCGGCGAGGTCCACCATCTGCTTGTTGTTGCGCAGCTGGAGCCGGTTCAGGCAGGACAGCTGGAACTCCTCGGCGAACAGGTCGTACCGCTCGAAGCGCTCCGCGAGCTGCGGCATCGACTCCTGGTACTCGTGGCCGCAGTCCGCGACCGCGCGCCAGAAGGTCTCCTCCTCGCAGATGCCCTCCGAGACGAGGATCGAGCCCAGGAAGCGGAAGAAGCAGTCGAAGACGTCCGTGAAGATCGACAGGAGCTTCATGTCCTCCGGGATGTCGGCCCTGACGCGCTCGACGGCCGGCGGGAGCACCGCGTCGGGGTCCATGACCACGATCTCCTCGGCGATGTCCTTGAAGATCGCCCGCTTCACCACGCCGTTCTCGATGACGAGGATCGTGTTCTCGCCGTGCGGCATGTACGCGAGGTCGTACTGGTAGAAGCAGTGCAGGAGCGGGAGGAGGTAGGCCCTCAGGTACGGCTTCAGCCACTGCGACGGGGTGAGCCCCGACTCCTCGATCAGCGCGCCCACGAAGGACTTGCCCTCGGAGTCGACGTGCAGCAGCGAGGCCATCGTCGCCAGGCGCTCGCCGTCCCGCAGGTGGTTGACCGGGGACTCGCGCCACAGGGCGGCCAGCATCTTGCGGTACGGCGAGTACCGGTCGGTGGCGCGCTCGTACTGGCGGTGGTGGTAGCCGATCGCCGCGCGCTCGCGGATGATCGAGAAGTCCACCGACCGCAGGACCTCGTCGCCCTCGATCAGCTGGTGCAGCCAGTCGTTGATCGCTGGGGTGGCCTCCATGTACGCCGCCGACAGGCCGCGCATGAAGCCCATGTTGAGGACCGAGATGGCGGTCTTCACGTAGTGCTTGGCCGGCGTCGTGGTGTTGAAGAACGTACGGATCGACTGCTGGGCCAGGTACGCGTCCTCGCCCTCGCCGAGCAGCACCAGACGGCGGTTCGCGATCTCGGCCGCGAAGGTGACGGTGGTCTTGTTCCACCACTGCCAGGGGTGGACCGGCAGGAAGTGGTAGTCCGCCGGGTCCAGGTCCAGGGCGGACAGCTTGGCCTCGAACCCCGCGATGGCGGCCTCGCCCAGCTCCTCGCGCATGAACGCGTCGTGCTCCAGGCCCGCGCCGGCCGTGAAGGTGGAGACGTCCTTGCGGGCCGCGACCCACACCAGGTGGACGGGGCTCGCCGTCTCCGGGGCGTACGAGAGGTACTCGTGCACGCCGAAGCCGAGCCGGCCGTTGTTGGCCACGAAGCAGGGGTGGCCCTCGGTCATGCCGGTCTCGATGTCCTGGAAGGAGGACTTCGCGAGCACGGCGGACGGGACCTGCGGCTTCGTGTACTTGAAGCCCGAGCCGGCCAGGGTGGAGGAGATCTCCTCCAGGTAGACCGGCAGGACCTCCGCGCTCAGGCCCAGGGCCTCGCGCAGCTCGATGTGGAAGTCGAGGGCGTCCAGCGGGAGCTCGGCGCCGTCCTTGAGACGGGTGACCGAGGCCTCGTCCACCGCCCAGTGGTCCAGGGCGTGGCGGGCCGCGGTGAAGCGGTACTCGACCGAGCCGTCGTCGCTGAGGACCGAGTACGCAGTGCCGGTGCCGGAGGCGGCGCCGTCGAGCGGCTTCGGGGTCAGCAGGCGCTCGTGCGAGAACTCCGCCAGGGCCTTGCGGACCAGCGCGCGGTTCGCGCGGGCCCACAGCTCGGGGGAGAGGTGCGAGATCGCGTCGGCGAGGCTCATATGGAGGCTCCCGTCAGGCCGGTGGCCGCCTCGAACTGCGCGCGGGTGCAGAAGCTCAGCAGGGCCGTCTTCTCGGGCTTGCGGACCGGGCCGTCGGGGACGAAGCCGACCGCCTCGTTCAGGGCGTGCACCGCCTTGTTCTCCACGTCCGGCTCCACCACGACGCGCTCGGTCTTCGGGTCGGCGAACAGCGCGGCCATCACCGTGGTGATCACGGCGCGGGTGAACCCGTGCAGCGGCCGCTCGCTCGGCGCGACGAGGAAGTGCATGCCCACGTCGCCGGGCTGCGCCTCGTACAGGCCGACCAGCTCCAGCCGGCTCGGGTCGTATTTCTCCATCAGGAAGGCCGGGCGGCCCTCGTGGAGGCCGATGAAGGCGTCGTGGTGCTCGTGGGCGGCGATGCGCATGTACTCGCGCTCGACGTCCGGCAGCGAGGCGTCCTGCATCATCCAGAACGAGGCCTTGGGGTGCGTGACCCAGCCGTGGAGCAGCTCCGCGTCGGCGAAGGGGTCCAGCGGGCGGATCGCGAAGCTGCCGAGGACGGCGTCGTTGCGCGTGTAGAGGTTTTCCGTGGTGGTGCTCATGCGTGGGTGCCTTCCGGGGCCGCGAACTGCTGGAACGCGATGGACTTCTCGACCTTGTAGTACTCGCGGCCGAGGAGCTCTCCGACGATGTACGCGTTGCGGTACGCGGCCATGCCCAGGTCGGGCGAGGTGATGGAGTGGTTGTGCACCGTGCCGTTCTGGAGGAAGACCCCGCGGCCGGTCACGTCGATGCTGTAGTTGCGGGCCGCGTCGGGGCGGCCGTGGCCGTCGAAGGCGAGGCGCTCGCGCACCGGGTTCAGGAACTCCGGCAGCGTGTACTTGTACCCCGTCGCGAGGATCAGGCCCTCGGTGGCGAGGGAGAAGTCGCGCTCCTGCTCCTCCTGGCGCAGCCCCAGGGCGTAGGTGCCCGTGGTGGTGTCGTACGCCGCGGAGTTCAGCGAGGTGTTGGTCAGCAGGGTGGTCGGGACCGGGCCCGGCGAGGTGACCTTCTTCTGGTAGAGCAGGTCGAAGATGGCGTTGATGAGCTCGCCGTCGATGCCCTTGAAGAGGTTCTTCTGCTGGGTCTCGAGCCGGTAGCGGGTCTCCTCGGGGAGCGCGTGGAAGTAGTCCACGTACTCCGGCGAGGTCATCTCCAGCGTCAGCTTCGTGTACTCCAGCGGGAAGAACCGCGGGGAGCGGGTGACCCAGTTGAGCTGGTAGCCGTACACGTCGATCTCGGACAGCAGGTCGTAGTAGATCTCGGCCGCGCTCTGGCCGGAGCCGACGAGCGTGATCGACTTCTTCTGCTGGAGCTCCGCCTTGTTCTGCATGTACGCGGAGTTGTGCGTGAAGTCGCCGCCCAGGCCGGCGCAGGCCTGCGGCACGAACGGCGGGGTGCCGGTGCCCAGGACCAGGCGGCGGGCGCGGTGGGTCTCGCCGCGGTCGGTGTGGACCTCGTACACCTCGGCCTGCTCGTCGTACGTGACCTCCGTGACGGAGGTGGAGTACTGCACGTTGTCGAGGCGGTCGGCGGCCCAGCGGCAGTAGTCGTTGTACTCGGTCCGCAGCGGGTAGAAGTTCTCCCGGATGTAGAAGGAGTACAGCCGGTCCTTGTCCTTCAGGTAGTTCAGGAAGGAGAAGGGCGAGGTCGGATCGGCCAGGGTGACCAGGTCCGACATGAACGGCGTCTGCAGGTGGGCGCCGTCCAGGAACATCCCGGCGTGCCACTCGAAGTGCGGCTTCGACTCGATGAAGAGACCGTCGAGCTCGGCGATCGGCGCGGTCAGGCAGGCGAGTCCCAGGTTGAAGGGACCGAGGCCGATACCGATGAAGTCGTGGGGCTCAGTGGTGGACGGCAAGGGATTCTCCCAGGAACTGCTCGGCGTGTGCGGCGAGGAGGTCGAGGACGGCCGCGATGTCGGCCGTCGTGGTCTGCGGGTTGAGGAGGGTGAACTTCAGGTACTGGTCCCCGTCCACCTTGGTGCCCGCGACGACGGCCTCACCGGAGGCGAACAGCGCCTTGCGGGCGTGCAGGTTGGCCTCGTCGACGAGGTCCTTGCGCACGTCGACGCCTTCGAGACGGGGTACGTAGCGGAAGACCAGGGTGGAGATCTGCGGGCGGACGACGACCTCGAAGCGGGGATCGGCGTCGATGATGTCCCAGCCCGCGGCGGCCAGTTCGATGACCTCGTCGAAGAGCGAGCCGAGGCCGTCGGCGCCCATGGTGCGCAGGGTCATCCAGAGCTTGAGCGCGTCGAAGCGGCGCGTGGTCTGGATGGACTTGTCGACCTGGTTGGGGATCCGCTCCTCCGCCATGCGGCGGGGGTTGAGGTAGTCGGCGTGGTACGTGGCGTGCTTGAGGGTGTCGCGGTCGCGCACCAGCATCGCGCTGGAGCTGACCGGCTGGAAGAACGACTTGTGGTAGTCGACGGTGACCGAGTTCGCGTGCTCGATGCCGTCGAGCAGGTGCCGGCGGGTCGGGGAGACCAGCAGTCCGCAGCCGTACGCGGCGTCCACGTGCATCCAGGTGGAGTGCTCGGCGGTCAGGCGGGCGATCTCGGGGAGCGGGTCGATGGACCCGAAGTCGGTGGTGCCGGCGGTGGCGACGACGGCCATCGGGACCAGGCCCTCGCGGACGCAGCTCTCCAGCTCCAGGGCGAGCACGGAGGTGTCCATGCGGCGGTTGCGGTCGACCGGGACGGCGATGACGGCCTCGTAGCCGAGCCCGAGCATGGCGGCCGACTTCTTGACGCTGAAGTGGCTGGCCTCGGAGGTGAAGATGCGCAGCCTCGGGAGGACTTCGGACTTCGCCGGCGGGCGCTCGCTGCGCTGCATGACCGTGCGGCAGGCCTCGTCGCGGGCCAGCAGCAGGGAGTGGAAGTTGGACTGGCTGCCGCCGGAGGTGAAGATGCCGTCCGCGTCCGGGCCGAGGCCGATGCGCTCGGCGGTCCAGTCGATCAGGCGGCGCTCGATGAGCGTGCCGCCGATGGACTGGTCCCAGGTGTCCAGCGAGGAGTTGACGGCCGACAGGACGGCCTCGCCGAGGACGGCGGGGATGACGACCGGGCAGTTGAGGTGACCGAGGTAGCGCGGGTGGTGGAAGTACACCGCGTCGCGCAGGTAGACCTCATCCAGCTCGTCGAGGACGGCGGCCGCGTCTTCGAGCGGCCGGTCCAGGTCGATCCCGTTGATGACCGGGGCGAGTTCGTCGACGGATATGCCGGTGTGGGGCCGCTCCGTGGTCGCGAGTTTGGCGGCGACGCGCTCGACGCCTTCCGTGACGGAACGCCGGTAAAGGTCCGCGGTCGTCTCATTCAGCAGATGCGAGCGCATCAACGTTCCTCCGGGCACGGGGAGAGGGGGGTGGGGAAGACGTCCCTTAGGTTAGCCTAACCTAAGTGTCACGCCAAATAGAGATGGGCCCCGGCCGGAAGCCGGGGCCCATCTCTCAGCAGGGGTGTGGATAAAGGGAGTTGGCGCTACAGCGCGGAGGAGGGGTCCTCGCTGGCCGCCTGTCCCGCGTACGCCTCGGCGAGGAGTTCCTCCTCGCTCGCACCGAGACGCCAGTAGCCGGTGAAACGCACCGCGCGCCGGTCGACGGAACGTTCCTGCACGAAGTGCCTGCGGACCGCCCGAACGGTTCCCGCCTCGCCCGCGAGCCAGACGTACGGAGCCTTCGCGACCGGGAGTTCTGCTGACCGGAGCGCCTCCAGCACGCGCTCGGTGCGCTGCTTGCCCGCGCCGCTCTCCCGCACGATCCAGGTGATGTCCGCGTCTGCGGAGGTGGGGAGGCCGATCCGGTCGTCGGCGTGCGGGACCTCGAACCAGGCCGCGACCCGGGTGCCGGCGGGGAGCCGGTCCAGGATCGCTGCGGCCGCCGGGAGCGCCGTCTCGTCCGCGTACATCAGCAGCGCGTCGGTGGCGGCCGGTGGCTGGAAACGTACGGACTTGTTCTCCGTGACGGCCGGGCCGATCGCCATGATCCGGCGGCCGGTGACGGCCCGTCCGGCCCAGTGGGAGGCCGGAGAGGAGTCCCCGTGCAGGACGAAGTCGATGTCGACCTCGTCCACGCCCTCGGGCGTACGGCGCTGCTCGCGCACGGTGTACGAGCGCATCACCGGGCGGTCGGCGTCGGGCATCGCGCGCCAGGCGGCGAACCAGGTGTCCTCGTCGGTGGACGGGAGCACGGTGTGCTCCTCGTGGGCGGGCGGCAGGAAGAGCGAGAGGCTCTGGTCGTAGCCGCCCGAGCGGAAGCCCGCGAGGGACTCCCCGCCGAACGTGACGCGCAGGAACGAGTGCCCGAGCCGGCGGGTGCGCAGCACTTCGAGTTCGAAGAAGCGGAAGTGGGCGGCAGCCGGGACGGCTTCGGAGGCAGTCGTGTCGGACGCGGTGGCGGTCATGCGGAGAGTCCCCCCTGGGAGTGGAAGCGGCGCCTGGTCGGGGCGCCGGAGGCCGGTGGGCCTGCCGAGGGTCAGCTGACCTTCTTGGCGCTCTGGATGGACTTCGCGAGGTCTTCCAGGATCTTGGCGCACTTGTCGTACGAGTAGATCGGCTCGGTCACGCGCGGGGCGACCTGGCCGGCCTTGACGGCGGGCATCTCGGCCCAGGTCGGCTTGGCCTTCAGCTCCTCCGGCTGGAGGGTGCCGGTGCGGTTGTCGAGCAGGACCAGGTCGGCCTTGTACTTGCCGGCGTTCTCCCAGCTCAGGCTCTCGAAGAAGTTGCCCTCGCCCAGCTTGTCCGGGGTGATGAACTCGACGCCCAGGGACTTGAAGTACTTCAGGTCGGCCGAGGTGTCGGGGGAGGAGGCGTAGAAGAGGTCGGCGGAGCCGGAGCCGACGAGGACCTTGATGCCCGGGTTGGCCTTGGTGGCCTCGCGGACCTTGGCGGCCGCGGCGTCGAAGCGGGCCTTGCCGTCGGCGGCGGACTTGGAGTTCAGGTCGGCGCCGAGGGACTTGGCGAGGTCCGCGGTGCGCTCCAGGGCCTTGTCCATGGAGACGTCGCCGCCGACGCCGACGGCGGCGGCCGGGGCCAGCTTCAGGATCTTGTCCTTGGAGGCCTCGGGCACGTACCAGTAGGTGCCGTCCCAGGTGTTGGTGACGAGCAGCTCGGGCTGGAGGGACGCGTACTTCTCGACGTTGAACTCGTCGTAGACGTTGCCGAGGATCTCGACCTTGGAGATGTCCATCGAGCCGGCCTGGACGTCGGGCTTGCCGTCGGCGGTCTTGGTCGGGCCGAAGACGCCCTTGACCTGGATGCCGTAGTCGTACAGCGCGGCGGCGGTGCCGGTGAACGCGACGATGTTCTTCGGCTTCGCCTTGAGGCTGATGTCCTTGCCGAGGTCGTCCTTGAAGGTCCAGGGGCCGGAGGCGGCGGCGCCCTTGTCCTTGTCGCCCGCCTCGCCCTTCGCCGAGCCGGATCCGCCGCACGCGGTGAGGGCCGCGACGAGGCCGAGCGCTCCGCCGGCGGCGATGAGGCCGCGGCGGGAGAGGTGGGAGGTACGGGACTTGGGCATGTCTATGTCCGCTTTCGTGCGTGCCGGGCGGCCACGGGGCCGTTCGGAGGGAAGGTTAGCCTAACCTTGGCCGAAACTGGTAAGGGGGGCCTAAGTTTTCCCGGGCGCCTTCTCCCGCGCCCCTGCCGCCGCTCCTTCCCCGCGCGTACGAGGTGCCCTTCCCGCCGAACCGGAGGCGCAAGGCTCCGTCCGTTGGCATCATGGCCCTGCCGGGAGGACCTGACGGGGTGGGGTGGCGGCGCTGTGGCCGGTACGGAGGAGCATGAGCGCGAGCTGCGCCAGGCCGAACTCGCCGAACAGGTGGCCCTGCTGGCGGACCGGGCCGGGGCGGACTCCGCCGCCTCCCTGATCCGCCGCACGGCCCGCCGCGCGGAATCCCCGAGGGCCCGGATCTGCGTCATCGGCGGCAGCAACGTCGGCAAGTCCCGGCTCGTCAACGAGCTGGTCGGCGCGGCGTGCGTGCCGGTGTCCGTGCACCCGACGGACGGGTCGCCCGTGGTGGTACGCCCGTTCACCGCCGGGTCCGCCGGGTCCGCCGGGTCCGCCGCACCGGCGGAAACCGGCCACTTCGCCGGGCCGGGCGACACCCCCGCTCCCGGGGACCCCGAACCGGCGGGCCTGCGTACCGTACGCGTCGAGGTGCCGTCCGGGTCCTGGGCGGCCCGTACCGGGGTGGAACTCGTCGACACCCCGGGCTGGGAGGGCTGGTCCGGGGTACGGCAGCCCGACACCGCCGCCCTCGCCCGGATCGTCGGCGACTGCGACGTGGTGGTCGTCGTCACCGAGGCGCGCCGCGCGATGCTCGCCACCGAACAGGCCCGGATCAAGGCGCTCGCCGCCGCCCCGCACAGCCCGCCGCTCGCCGTCGTCGTCACCAAGCTCGCCGAGGTCGAGGACGAGGCGCCCGACATCCTGCGCCGCGTCAACCACCTCGTCTCGGTCCTGGCCCCCGAGGCGCTGGTACTGACCGGACCGGTCCCGGCCCCCGCCGCCGGGGAGCCCGACGGCATCGACCCGCTCCGCGCCGTACTGGGCCACCTCGCCGGGATCCGGCTGCGCCGCGCGCTGCGCACCATCCGCAGGCTGCACCTCCTCGCGGCCACCTGCGCCCTCGTGGACGAAGCCGCCGGACGGGCGCTGGCCGACGTGCACCGGCCCGACCCCGTCCGGACGCGGGCCGCCCAGATCTGGCACACCGCCCACGAGAGCGCCCGGTTCCACTGGATCGTGCTCAGCGCCGATGCCGGGGAGTGGCGCGCCACCCTCGTCCAGACGATCGGCGCCGAGGCGCGCGGGCGCCGCGCCGCCACGGCGCGCGAACTCGCCGCGCGCTTCTCCGCCATGCTGGAGACGCCGGAGGAGCAGCACTTCATACGCCTCCACGCGATCCCGTACACCGCCGAGGCCCTCCAGCACTTCGAGGCGTGGATCACCGAAGCCGTCGACCGGGCCCTCGAAGAGGACATCCGCCGGCTGCGCGCCGCCCTGCTCCGCAACCGGCCCGGCGAGGAACTGTTCCAGGGCCTGGCCGCCCCCGGCGCCGGGCGGGTCGTACCGGCCGCGGCCCTGCCCCCGGTCGCCGAGGAGGCCGCCGCCGCCGAATCGCGCAGCGCCACCGCCTGGGACGCCTCCTGGCTGCCGGAGTTCGTCGGCACCGCCATCGAGAGCGTGCTGACGCCCATGTCCGCCGAGGTCGTGGGCCAGATCGCGGGCGCGGCCGGTACGGCGCTGGTGACGGAAGCCCTCGAACACGGCCAGGCCGAGCGCCGCGAGCGCGCCATCGACGACCTGGAACGGATCGTCGAGGCGGCCTTCACGGAGCAGGTGGCACGGACCGAGTCGCGCATCGGCCAGGTCTACGACCGCCTGCTCGGCCAGGCGCGGGAACGCGACGAGCAGTGGTGGCGGCTGCACACCACCGCCGTCGCCGCCCAGCCGGAATCCCTCGACCACTGGCGTTCACTGCGGAGCACGGCGCGGACGCTGAGCCGCGCCGTGCACGCCCACCTCTCTCCCCTGGAAGGGGCCTGATGGCGCAAGAGAACCGGCGGTTAACGGCCGGCCAGGAATCACCGGCCCCGCAATTCCGCGGCTGGAGCGAGAACATCGGAACGCTGCGTTCGTACTACCAGCGCCTCCAGCAGGTGGCCGGCGAGGCCGCGGCCGTCATCGCCCCGCCCGGCACCCCGGGCGGGCCGTTGGACCTCGGCATCAACGGGGCGGTCTTCGAGCGCGAGACCTTCCGGATCATGGTGCTCGGCGAGTTCAGCAGCGGTAAGAGCACCCTGATCAACGCCCTGCTCGGCAAGCGACTGCTGCCCACCAAGGCCAATCCGGCCACCGCCTTCACCACGGTCCTGCGCTGGGGCGAGACCGAGCGGGCCTGGCTCTACCGGGACGGGGACCGGCGCAGCGGCGAGACGGCCGTCACCACGGAGGAGTTCAAGCGGGAGGTCGCCCTCCAGATCGACGCGAAGGGCGCGCCCCGCACCCCGTCCTTCGCGCTGGCCGTCGTCGAGCAGCCGCTGGAGCTGCTGCGCAGGTCCGTCGAGATCGTCGACTCGGCAGGGATCAACGAGAGTTCCGACCGCGAGCTGGTGACCCTGCGCTACCTGGAGGAGGTGGACGCCGTCCTCTTCGTCACGGACGCGGGACGGCCGTTCACCCTCCACGAGACCGAGAACTATCTCTCCCGGGTCAGGAAGCTGGGCCACCGCGACATCTTCTTCGTGGTGAACCAGTTCGACCGCATCGAGGAGGAGGAGCGGGCGGAGGTGATGAGCCGCTGCCGCAACTCGGTCGCCGAGTTCAGCGGGGAATCCGGCGGCGCCACCCCCAACGTCTTCTTCATCAGCGCCCTCCAGGCCCTGCGCGCGCGGACCGACGGCAACGAGGAGGCCCTGAAGGCCTCGGGGATCGGGCAGTTGGAGTCCGCCCTGGAGGTCTTCTGCATGCGCGACGCGGCCCGGGTGAAGTTCGTCCGGCTCGCCGAGTTCCTGCGCCACAACGCCGTCAACCTGCGCGTGCGCCTGCACGACGAGGGCGCGGTCCTGATGAAGTCGACTGCGGAGCTGCGCGAACTCCTCGACCGCAGCCAGTCCACCCAGGACCAGCTGCGCGCCAGCGCCGACGCGATCCGCGACATCGTCAGCACCAAGATCCTCGGCATCGAGAACGAACTGCAGCTGAGGTTCGCCGCGTTCCTGACCGAGATCAGCCGCGAGATCGGCGAATGGCACGTCACGACCGGCCCGGGGCGCCT
Organism: Streptomyces sp. NRRL S-244; assembly: GCF_000717915.1. Lineage (GTDB taxonomy): Bacteria > Actinomycetota > Actinomycetes > Streptomycetales > Streptomycetaceae > Streptomyces. Next base: position 80,438 of record NZ_JOCX01000031.1, on the reverse strand, counting down.
GACCCGGGCCGTGCGCTCCTTCACCAAGGGCGGCCGCGTCGCGGCCCAGCACGAGCTGATGGACGCGTACACGGTCCAGCTCCAGGAACGCATGCAGGTCTTCTGCGCCCAGGAGCTCGACCAGGTCATCGAGGAGCGGCAGGGGGACCTGGTGCGCCAGCTCGAACCGCTGATCCGGGCGCACGCCGACCTCCTCGACAAGCTGCGCGCGGAACTTACCGGCTCGCAGTCCGAACGGGACCAGAACTACCTGATCTACACGCTGGCCATCGCGGCGGGCAAGGGCAAGGCGGGCCGCGACGGGCGCCGCCACAGCGACGACGTGCCGCTGATGTTCCGCCCCAGCTCGCTCATGGCGCTCGGCGCGGGCGGCGGCGCGGTGGTCGCCGGCGGGGCGACGGCCGCCGCGGCGGCCGGTCTGATCAGTTTGGGCCTGGCCGTTCCGCCGGTCGGCGTGGCGGTGGCCATCGGCGCGGCGATCGGACCGCTGCTGGCCTCGGGGGCGGTCTTCTTCGCCGACGGCAAGCTTCAGACGCGAGCGGCGGAGGAGTTCGCCGTCCACGTGAAGGACTCGGCGGCCCAGACCGCCCGCCAGTACGCGGGCAGCCGCGCCGCGGACCTGCGCGAGATGTGGGGCGGGATCAGCGGAACGCTCCACGTCCAGCTCCAGGACCTCATCGGCATCGTCCAGCGCAACATCGAGGAGTCGCGGCAGGACGAGCAGGCCAAGGCGGGCATGCGGGACCAGCTCTACGCCTTCGAGCAGCGGATCACCGACGTCGAGCAGCACATCGCGAGCTTCCTCCAGCCCTTCGTCTCCGAGGCGGAGCGCGAGCAGTAGTCGCGAACGGGAACGGCCGCCGGACCGATCGCGGCCCGGCGGTCGTCCCCGTACGGATGACTACCCGGCGAAGCCCAGCTCGCGGGCGATCAGCATGCGCTGCACCTCGCTGGTGCCCTCGCCGATCTCCAGGATCTTGGAGTCCCGCCACATGCGCGCCACGGGGTACTCGTTCATGAACCCGTAGCCGCCGTGGATCTGCGTGGCGTCCCGGGCGTTGTCCACCGCGACCGTGGAGGAGTACAGCTTCGCGATCGCCGCCTCCTTCTTGAACGGCTCCCCGGCCACGAGGCGGGAGGCCGCGTCACGCCAGCCGATGCGGGCCATGTGGGCACGCATCTCCATGTCCGCCAGCTTGAACTGGATGGCCTGGTTGTCGCCGATGGGCCGGCCGAAGGCCTTGCGCTCCTTCGCGTACTTCACCGACTCGTCCACGCAGCCCTGGGCCAGGCCCGTGGCGAGCGCCGAGATCGCGATACGGCCCTCGTCGAGGATGCGCAGGAACTGGGCGTAGCCGCGGCCCTCCTGGCCGACCAGGTTGGCCAGCGGCACCCGTACGTTGTCGAAGGCCAGCTCCCGCGTGTCCGAGGAGTTCCAGCCGACCTTGGAGTACGGCGCGGCCACCGTGAAGCCCGGGGTGCCGGACGGGACGATGATCGAGGAGATCTCCGGGCGGCCGTCCGCCTTGCGGCCCGTCACGGCGGTGACGGTGACCAGGCCGGTGATGTCCGTACCGGAGTTGGTGATGAAGCACTTCGAGCCGTTGATCACCCACTCGTCGCCGTCCTTGACGGCCGTGGTGCGGGTGCCGCCGGCGTCGGAGCCGCCGTCCGGCTCGGTGAGGCCGAAGGCGCCGAGGATCTCGCCGGAGCACATCTTCGGCAGCCACTGCCGCTTCTGCTCCTCGGTGCCGAAGAGGTGGAGGGGCATGGCGCCGAGCGAGACGCCCGCCTCCAGCGTGATCGCGACAGAGGAGTCGACGCGGGCCAGCTCCTCCAGGGCGATGCCGAGGGCGAGGTAGTCGCCGCCCATGCCGCCGTACTCCTCCGGGAAGGGCAGGCCGAACAGGCCCATGCGGCCCATCTCGCGGACGATCTCGTACGGGAACTCGTGCCGCTCGTACAGGTCGCCGATCTTGGGGGCGACGACGTCGTGGGCGAACGCCTCGACGGTACGGCGGAGTTCCTCGTGCTCGGGGGTGAGCCGGTGGTCGAGGGACATGGTCTTCGTTACTCCTTGTGGGAGAGCGCGCGGACGGTACGGGAGGGGCTGGGGCGTCCCAGCTGTTCGGCCATCCACACGCTCGTGGCGGTGAGGGCGGCCAGGTCGACGCCGGTCTCGATGCCGAGGCCGTCGAGCATCCACACCAGGTCCTCGGTGGCGAGGTTGCCGGTGGCGCTCTTCGCGTACGGGCATCCGCCGAGGCCGCCTGCGGAGGCGTCGACGGTGGTGACCCCGTGCTGGAGCGCGGCGAGGGTGTTGGACAGGGCCTGGCCGTAGGTGTCGTGGAAGTGCACGCCGATCCGGTCGGTCGGCACGCCCTCCTCGTTGAGCTCGCTGAGGAGGGTCTGGACATGGCCCGGGGTGGCGACGCCGATGGTGTCGCCGAGGCTGAGCTCGTCGCAGCCGAGGTCGAGCAGGGCCTTGGCCACCCGGACCACCTGGTGGACCGGGACCGGCCCCTCCCACGGGTCGCCGAAGCACATGGAGAGGTAGCCGCGGACGTGCGCCCTGCCCTCCTTGGCGCGGGCCACGACGGGCTCGAACATGGCGAGGGACTCGGCGACGGTCCGGTTGAGGTTGCGGGAGGCGAAGGTCTCGGTGGCCGAGCCGAAGACGGCGATACGGGTGGCCCCGAGGGCGAGCGCGCGGTCGAGGCCGCGCTCGTTGGGGACGAGGACGGGCAGGTGCACCCCGGCGAGGTCGTGCAGCTCCGGGAACAGCTGCTCGGCGTCGGCCAGCTGGGGCACCCACTTGGGGTGCACGAAGCTGGTGGCCTCGATGGTGTTGAGGCCGGCGGCGGCCAGCCGGTGGATGAACTCGGCCTTGACGGCGGTGGGTACGGCCGACTTCTCGTTCTGCAGCCCGTCACGGGCGCCGACCTCGTGGATGCGGACGCGGGCCGGCAGCTCGGGGGCCGGGAAGGTCATGGGCAGCCCGTTCACGCGCCCTCCTCCTCTTTCTCATCCTCGTCCGGGGTGACGACGGCCAGGACCTGGTCCATGGCGACGGTGGTACCGGGGGAGACGTCCAGCTCGGTGACCGTGCCGGAGTGGGGGGCGGAGATGACGTGCTCCATCTTCATCGCCTCGACGACGAGCAGGCTCTGCCCCGCGACCACCTTGTCGCCGACGGCGACCTTGACGACGGTGACCGTGCCGGGCATGGGGGCGGCGAGGGTGTCGGCGCCGGCGTGCCCGGCCCCGGTGAGGGCGGCGATGACGGGGTCGTGGCGCTGGACGTGCCAGCTGTCCGCGTCGCGGCCGAGCCAGACCCCCTCCGGGGAAGCGGCGTGGGCGAAGCGGTGCGTGACGCCGTCCAGCTCGATGGTGAGGTGGCTCCGGGTGCGGCTGACGATCCGGCCGAGGGCCGGCGCCCCGGGGCTCTGCCCCGGACCCCGCGCCTCACTCGCCGCCGGGGCCGGGTTTGCCCCGGCGGCATCGGAAACGGTCAGCTCGGTCTCCGCGCCCAGGGGGCGGGTGCGGACCTGGACCGGCTCCTGACCCGGGAGCCGGAAGTGGCGGACCGTCCAGGCCGGGGTACCGCCGAGGCGCCAGCCGTCGGCCGCCCCGAACGGGTCCACCCAGCCCGGGTCCCCCGAGCCCCCGGCAGGGTTTCGGGAAGGGGCGGGGCGGGGGACATCCAGCAGCGCGGCCGCCGCGTACACCTCCGGCGGCACCGAATCCGGGAGGAGGGAGGCGAGGTCCCGCTCGACGAGGCCGGTGTCGAGGTCGCCCGACACGACATCCGGGTGGGCCAGCAGCCTCCGCAGGAACCCGGCGTTCGTCTGGACGCCCAGGATCACGGTGTCCGCGAGCGCACCGCGCAGCACCCGGAGGGCGGCCGCCCGGTCCGGGCCGTACGCGATCACCTTCGACAGCATCGGGTCGTACGTCGACCCCGTGTCGACGCCCGCCACCAGCCCGGAGTCCGTACGCACCGCCCCGCCGTCCGGCTCCGAGAGGGCCAGCACCGTACCGCCGGACGGCAGGAAGCCCCGCGCCGGATCCTCCGCGCAGACGCGGGCCTCGATCGCGTGGCCCGTCAGCCGGACCTCCGACTGGCCGAAGCCCAGCCGCTCGCCCGCCGCGACCCTCAGCTGCTGTTCCACCAGGTCCAGCCCGGTGATCAGCTCCGTCACCGGGTGCTCCACCTGGAGCCGGGTGTTCATCTCCATGAAGTAGTACGAGGACGGGTCCCCGCCCGGGACGATGAACTCCACCGTCCCCGCGCCGACGTACCCGCACGAGCGCGCCGCCTCCACCGCCGCCGCGCCCATCGAGGCCCGCAGCTCCGGCGTGAGCAGGACCGACGGGGCCTCCTCGATCACCTTCTGGTGGCGCCGCTGGAGCGAGCACTCGCGCTCACCCAGGTGCACCACGTTCCCGTGCGCGTCCGCCAGCACCTGGATCTCGATGTGCCGCGGCCGGTCCACCCACCGCTCCACGAGCAGCGTGTCGTCGCCGAACGAGGACCGCGCCTCGCGGCGCGCCGCCGCGATCTCCTCGCCCAGCAGACCGGCTTCGCGGACCAGCCGCATGCCCTTGCCGCCGCCGCCCGCCGAGGGCTTCAGCAGCACCGGCATGCCGATCGCCTCGGCCGCCGCGACGAGTTCGGCGTCCGACAGGCCGCTGCCCGAGGAGCCCGGCACCACGGGCACGCCCGCCGCCTTCACCGTCTCCTTGGCGCGGATCTTGTCGCCCATCAGGGAGATCGCCGAGGCCGGCGGCCCGATGAAGGCCAGTCCCGCCTGCGCGCACGCGGCCGCGAAGGCCGCGTTCTCGGCGAGGAACCCGTACCCGGGGTGGACCGCCTCGGCGCCCGTCCGCCGGGCGGCGTCGAGCAGCCGCTCCACTGACAGGTAGCTCTCGGCGGCCGCCGCCGGGCCGATCCGGACGGCCGTGTCGGCCTCCCGTACGTGCCGCGCGTCCGCGTCGGCGTCGCTGAAGACGGCCACGGAGCGGATGCCGAGCTCCCGCAGCGTGCGGATGACCCGGACCGCGATCTCGCCCCGGTTCGCGACCAGAACAGTGCTGAACATCGAAGAGGTCCTCACGTCACATGCGGAAGATGCCGAAAGCGGAGTCGCTCAGGGGAGCGTTGGCGCAAGCCGTCAGGGCCAGTCCCAGCACCTGCCGGGTCTCCATCGGGTCGATGACCCCGTCGTCCCACAGCCGCGCCGTGGCGTAGTAGGCGTTGCCCTGTTCCTCGTACTGCGCGCGGACCGGGGCCTTGAAGGCCTCCTCGTCCTCGGCGGGCCATTCCTGGCCCGCGCCCTCGATCTGGTCGCGCTTGACCGTCGCGAGCACCGAGGCCGCCTGCTCCCCGCCCATCACGGAGATCTTGGCGTTGGGCCACATCCACAGGAAGCGGGGCGAGTACGCACGCCCGCACATCGAGTAGTTGCCGGCTCCGTACGAGCCGCCGACGACCACCGTCAGCTTCGGGACCCGCGTGCACGCCACGGCCGTGACCATCTTGGCGCCGTGCTTGGCGATGCCGCCGGCCTCGTAGTCGCGGCCGACCATGAAGCCCGAGATGTTCTGGAGGAAGAGGAGCGGGATCCCGCGCTGGTCGCACAGCTCGATGAAGTGCGCGCCCTTCTGGGCGGATTCGGAGAACAGGATGCCGTTGTTGGCGACGATCCCGACCGGGTGGCCGTGGATCCGCGCGAAGCCGGTGACCAGCGTCGTGCCGAACTCGGCCTTGAACTCCTGGAAGCGGGAGCCGTCCACGATCCGGGCGATGATCTCGCGGGCGTCGTACGGGGTGCGCGAGTCGACCGGGACCGCGCCGTACAGCCCGTACGGATCCACCTTCGGCTCTTCCGGAGCCTCGACCGACCAGGGCAGGGCCCCGCGCTCGGGCAGGGTCGCCACGATGTTCCGTACGATCCGCAGCGCGTGCGCGTCGTCCTCCGCGAGGTGGTCGGTGACGCCGGAGATCCGGGAGTGGACCTCCCCGCCGCCGAGCTCCTCGGCCGTGACCACCTCGCCGGTGGCGGCCTTCACCAGCGGCGGGCCGCCGAGGAAGATCGTGCCCTGGCCGCGGACGATGACGGCCTCGTCGCTCATCGCCGGGACGTAGGCGCCGCCGGCCGTGCAGGAGCCGAGGACGGCGGCGATCTGCGGGATGCCGGCGCCGGACATGCGCGCCTGGTTGTAGAAGATGCGGCCGAAGTGCTCCCGGTCGGGGAAGACCTCGTCCTGCATGGGGAGGAAGGCGCCGCCCGAGTCGACCAGGTAGAGGCAGGGGAGACGATTCTCCAGGGCCACTTCCTGCGCGCGGAGGTGCTTCTTGACGGTCATCGGGTAGTACGTGCCGCCCTTGACGGTGGCGTCGTTCGCGACGATCACGCACTCGCGGCCGCTGACCCGGCCGATGCCGGCGATGACCCCGGCAGCCGGGGCCGCGCCCCCGTACATGCCCTCGGCGGCCAGCGGGGCCAGCTCCAGGAAGGGCGAGCCGGGGTCGAGGAGGGTGTCCACGCGGTCGCGGGGGAGCAGCTTCCCGCGGGCGGTGTGGCGCGCGCGGGCCTTCTCGCCGCCGCCGAGCCGGGCCGCGTCGAGCCGGGCGCGCAGCCCCTCGGTCAGCTCGCGGTGGGCGGCCTCGTTGGTCCGCCAGGCCTCGGACGCCGGGTCCGCGGCGCTCGTCAGCACTGGTGCCTGCTGCATCGGTCGAGCTCCCTTGCTCGGTGCACGCTGTTAATGAGCGTTAACGCATGTACCGCCTAGGTTAACGAGCGCTAACGGCCCTGTCTAGAATGGATTCCCATGAGCACCAGAGCCGCCGCCCCGACCCGTCGCGAGCAGATCCTCAGCGAGGCCGCCCGTCTCTTCGCCGCGCGCGGATTCCACGGCGTCGGCGTGGACGAGATAGGGGCCGCCGTGGGCATCAGCGGCCCCGGGCTCTACCGCCATTTCGCGGGCAAGGACGCGATGCTCGCCGAGCTGCTCGTCGGGATCAGCGAGCGGCTGCTGACGGGCGGCCGCCACCGGGTGGCCGAGGCCGCGGGCGATCCGGACGGCGTCCTGGCCTCCCTGATCGACGGGCACATCGACTTCGCCCTCGACGACCGGGCGCTGATCACGCTCCACGACCGGGAGCTGGACCGGCTGCGGGAGGCCGACCGCAAGCTCGTACGGCAGCTGCAGCGGCAGTACGTGGAGCTGTGGGTGGAGGTCGTACGGGAACTGCACCCGGAGGTCGGCGAGGCGGAGGTGCGGGTGTCCGTGCACGCCGTGTTCGGCCTGCTCAACTCCACCCCGCACCTGGCGGCGCTCGGCCGGGAGGCAACGGAATCGCTGCTGCGGCGCCTGGCGCACGGGGCGTTCGGGGCGCTGTCGGGGTGAGGCGGAGGTGAGGCGGCGCGTCCGCTGGTCGAAATGGCACCGCCGCCCGGAGCCCGGCGGCGGCAGAATGGGCCATATGCCGAAGCCGATAGAGACGCACGTACCGAGCCGCGCCGAACTCGTCGACCATCTGGTCCGCACCCGGATCTCGGGTCAGGTCGCGACGCCCCGCGAGAACAACCTGTCGCACTACCGCAAGCTCGCCAACGGCGACCGGCACTACTGGCTGGGCCTGGAGCTGGGCGACCGCTGGGCGGACGAGCAGGACGTGCTCGCCGTGATGGCGGAGCGGGTCGGGGTCGTCGACGACGCCGCGTACCGCTTCGGCCAGGACACGATCGACCCGGAGCTGACCGTCTCCGGCCTGGACCGGATGGCGGTGCGGCTGCGGAAGGCGGCCCTGGACCGGCAGAGCGTGCTGCTCGCCACGGGGCACCCGGGCGGGCTGCTGGACGTCCACCGGGCGACGGCGGCGGCGCTGCGCGCGGCGGGCTGCGACATCGTGGTGATCCCGTCCGGGCTGGTGGCGGACGAGGGCTCGGTGTGGCAGTTCGCGGACGTCGCGGTGCTGGAGCGGGGTGCCACGCTGTGGCACACCCACTCCCCGGAGCCGATGGCCGCGATCCTGGACGGCCTGGCGGCGGAGGACCGCCCCCAGCCGGACCTGGTCGTCGCCGACCACGGCTGGGCGGGGTGCGCGGCGCAGCGCGGGCTGGACGCGGTGGGGTACGCGGACTGCAACGACCCGGCGCTTTTCCTCGGCGAGGCGGAGGGCACCCTCCAGGTGGCGGTCCCCCTCGACGACCACGTCCGCGACCCGCGTTTCTACGACCCGGTGGTGGCGTACCTGCTGTCGGCGGCCGGCCTGCTGTAGGGCGCGTCCGGCTCCCGCGCGCCTCCGGTGGAACGTCGGAGGCGCGGAGCCGGGTCGCGCTCAGCCGAGCCAGGCGGTCATCGCGGTCTGGACGGCCGAGCCGTCGAGGTCCGCGAGCTTCATGCCCACGAAGTCGCGCGCCCAGTCGGAGGTCTGGATCCGGAACGGCATCTTCTCGGCGGTCAGCGCCTCGATGACCGGCGCCGCCGCCTGCTCCGAGGTCTGGGCGGTGCCGCTGCCGAAGACCTCCAGGGCGTGGTTGATGTAGCCCTCGAGCGCCGGGCCGTACGGACCCGCCTGGGCGGTCAGCGTCGGGATGTCGAGCCCGACGTTGTTCACGAACTCGCTGGCGACGGCGCCCGGTTCGACGACGGCCACCTGGACGCCCGCGGACGCGGCGACCGGGGCCAGGGACTCCATGAAGCCCTCGACGGCGAACTTGGCCGCGCAGTAGGACTCGTTGAACGGCTGGCCGATCATTCCGCCGACGCTCGTCACGGTGATGACCCGGCCGCCCGAGGCGCGCAGGTGCGGGAGCGCGGTCCGGGTGAGCTCGGCCACGCCGAAGAAGTTGACCTCCATGACCTTCCGCAGCTGCTCCATGCTGTGCTGCTCGATCGTGCCCACGAAGCCGGCGCCCGCGTTGTTCACGACCGCGTCGAGGTGCCCGTGCTCGGCGACGACCTCGGCGACGCACGTGGCGACCGATTCCGCGTCGGTCACGTCGAGCCGCTTGACCTGGACGAGGTCGGCGACGCCGGCTTCGGCGGCGGCCTTGTTCAGGGCGTCGGCGCGGGTGGTGTCCCGCATGGTGGCGACGGTGTGCCAGCCCGCCCGGGCGGAGGCGACCGCGGCGGCCAGGCCGATGCCCGAGGACGTGCCGGTGATGAGGACGGTCTTGGCGGTGGTCTTGTTGCTCATGGAAGGCTCCCTAGATTTGTGCGTGCACACACACATTAACGATGTGTGTGCGTGCACGCAACCCGGTATCCTGCCCCCATGGCGCACGCGAATCTCAACTTGAACGGTCTCACCGCCCGCGACCACGCCTTCTACGGCCTGGTCTGGGCCGGAACCACCCTCACCGCCCGGGTCGACCAGGCGCTCACGCGCCGGCACGACCTGCCGCTGTCGTGGTTCGAGGTCATGCTGTGGCTGAGCATCCAGGAAGAGCCGGTCGCCCCCTCCGAGCTGGGCACCAGGACCCTGCTCAGCCGCAGCCAGGTATCCCGTGTCGCCGATTCGCTCCGGGCCCGCGGCCTGATCGAACGGGTCCCGTCCCCGACGGACGCCCGGTCCGTGGGCATCACCCTCACCGAGGCGGGCCGCCGCGCCTTCGCGGAGGCCGACGCCACCCGCCGCGAGGCCCTCGCCGAGGCCTTCGACGACCGCCTCGACGACGCGGACATAGCCGCGCTGGAGGCGATCTGGGCCAAGCTCAAGGCCCAGCCCGAGGCGTAGCCGGCCCCGGTCCCACCGCCCTCTCGCCGAAAGGGCGTTGTCAGTGCCGGGGGCTAGCGTCGAAGGCGTGACGAAACCGCCGGAGAACCAGAACGCGCTGTCCCCGCTGGCCGAGGATCCGCAAGGCCGGGCCCTGGGGCTGGACCTGCCGCCCGGCACGGTCGTCGACGGGCCCGCCGGGCGGACCCCGCTGTGGTCCCGGGCGCGGCGCGAGCCGCTGCTGTGGGTCTCCGACGAGCCCGTCGGCGTCGGCGTGCTCGCCGCCTGCCGCTCCCGCCTGGCCCGGACCGGCGCGGGCCTTCAGGCGGTGCTGCTCCAGGAGCGGCGCGGCCTGGAGGAGTGGTGGAACCGCGGCGAGCTGTGCCCCGGTTCGATGTCCGACCCCGACGACCACCACGTCGAGCCGGTGCTGCGCGAGTTCTGGGCCGGGGTCGTCCCCGATCCGGAGGAGGGAGAAGGCCCCGACGGGGCCGGGCTCATAGCCCCCTTCGGCCGCGACTGGCCGGGCCTCGCCGAGCGCCGGACCCCGCGGGAGGACCCGGAGGCCCTCGCCCTCGCCCTCGCCGACGGGCTGATCCGGGACGGGGTCCTGCCGAGCCCGCGGCTCGCGCTGGTCCCCGCCGCCCGGGGAGCCGACGTACCCACCGCGATGGGCTGGCAGGGCGCGGCGAACCACGAGAACGACACGGCTCTGCTCACCACCGTCATGCGCTCGTGGGAGGAGCGGTTCGGGGCCCGCGTCATCGCACTCGGCTTCGACGAGGTCCACCTGTCCGTGGCGGCCCCGCTCCCGACGAGGGTCGCGGCGCTGCCGGTCGCCGCCGAGCACTTCGCCTTCTGCCCCGACAACGTGTGGCAGGGCTCGGGCAGCGTCCGCGCGTATGCCGACGAGGCCGTGACCGGCGCGGAGCACTGGGCGTTCTGGTGGGACTGACGCGCAGTGGGCGTTACGCGCGCGGGACGCGTACGACGCCCTCCTGGATGACCGTCACGGCGAGGCGTCCGTCCCGGGTCCAGATCCGGGCCTGGCCGAGGCCGCGCCCGGCGGCCGCGGTCGGGGACTCCTGGTCGTACAGCAGCCACTCGTCGGCGCGGAACGGCCGGTGGAACCACATCGCGTGGTCCAGCGAGGCGCCCACCACGTCGCCGACCGCCCAGCCGCCCCGGCCGTGCGCGAGCAGCACCGAGTCGAGCAGGGTCATGTCCGAGACGTAGGTGGCCAGGCAGGTGTGCAGGAGCGCGTCGTCGCTCTCCAGCTTCCCGGCCGTACGGAACCACACCTGCGAGCGCGGCTCGACCGGCTTGCCGACGCTGCCCCAGGGCGGGACCGTCGCGTACCGCAGGTCCACGGCGTCGCGCGCCTCGATCAGCCGCTCCACCGTGCCCGGGTCGCGGAAGATCTCCCGGTACGCCGGAAGCGCCTCGGCGGCCGTCGGCAGGGTCTCCGGATCGGGCGCGTCCGGCATCGCGGCCTGGTGGTCGAGGCCCTCCTCGTACGTCTGGAAGGACGCGGAGAGGTGGAAGATCGGCTGGCCGTGCTGGACGGCGACGACCCGGCGGGTGGTGAAGGAGCGCCCGTCGCGGATCCGGTCGACCGCGTAGACGATCGGCGCGCCGGGATCCCCGGCGCGCAGGAAGTACGAGTGCAGCGAGTGCGCGGTGCGGTCCTCGGGCACGGTCCGCCCGGCCGCGACCATGGCCTGGGCCGCGACCTGGCCGCCGAAGACGCGCGGTACCAGCGCCGAACGGCTGGTACCGCGGAAGATGTTCTCCTCGATCTGCTCCAGGTCGAGCAGATCGAGGAGCGTCGTCAGTGCCTCGTTCATGGGGGGAAGGGTAAGTCCCTCGTGTCCCTGGTCCGACGGGCCTTACAGGCCCATCGACTTGGCGATGATGGACTTCATGATCTCGCTGGTGCCGCCGTAGATGCGGTTGACGCGGTTGTCGGCGTACAGGCGGGCGATCGGGTACTCGTTCATGTAGCCGTAGCCGCCGTGCAGCTGGAGGCAGCGGTCGATCACGCGGTGCGCGACCTCGGTGCAGAACAGCTTCGCCGAGGCGGCCTCGGCGGGGGTCAGCTCGCCGGCGTCCAGGGCCTCCAGGGCGCGGTCCGCGACGGCCTGGGCGGCGTCCACCTCGGCCTGGCAGGCGGCCAGCTCGAACTTGGTGTTCTGGAAGTGCGCGACCGGCTTGCCGAAGACGGTGCGGTCGGTGACGTACTGCTGGGCGAACCGGACGGCCGCGGCGGCCTGGGCGTACGCGCCGAACGCGATGCCCCAGCGCTCGGAGGCCAGGTTGTGGCCGAGGTAGTAGAAGCCCTTGCCCTCCTCGCCCATCAGGTCCTCGACCGGGACCTTGACGTCGACGAACGCCAGCTCGGCGGTGTCGGAGGTGCGCAGGCCCAGCTTGTCGAGCTTGCGGCCGATGGAGTAGCCCTCGGACTTGGTGTCCACGGCGAACAGCGAGATGCCGAAGCGGCGGTCGTCCTCGCGCGGGGCGGAGGTGCGGGCGCAGACGATCACGCGGTCGGCGTGCACGCCGCCGGTGATGAAGGTCTTGGAGCCGTTGAGGACGTAGTGCGTGCCGTCCTCGGAGAGCTTGGCGGTGGTCTTCATGCCCGCGACGTCGGAGCCGGTGCCCGGCTCGGTCATGGCGAGGGCCCACATCTCCTCACCGGAGACGAACTTCGGCAGGTAGCGCTTCTTCTGCTCGACGTCGGCCAGCATCTTGATGTAGGGGAGGGCGAGCAGCACGTGCACACCGGAGCCGCCGAAGTTCACGCCCGCGCGGGCGGTCTCCTCGTACAGGACGGCCTCGAACTTGTGGGTGTCCAGGCCCGCGCCGCCGAACTCCTCGGGGACGTTGATGCCGAAGATGCCCAGCTCGCCGAGCTTGTAGTAGAAGTCGCGCGGAGCCTGGCCGGCCGCGAACCACTCGTCGTAGACGGGGACGACCTCGGCCTCTATGAAGGCGCGGATGGTCTCGCGGAACGCTTCGTGGTCCTCGTTGAAAACGGTACGGCGCACAGCCGCCTCCTCGATCCTGTCGCCCGTCGCGCTGTCGCGCCGTGTCTAAGCGCTTGCTCAGACTACTAAGTTACCGGTGGGTCGGGTGGGCTGTCCAGAGTCGCGGAGGGGGACCGGGTGTGATGTCCGGCCCATGTCGGCCGGGGCGGAGCGCCGGCCGGCCGGCCCGTGCCGGCCGGCCGACGCCGAGTCCTGCTTGGTTCTGCTGGTGCTGCTCGGTGCTGTTTGGTTCCGCTTGGTCGCGCTCGGTGGTGCTTGCCGGGTCCTACTTGCCGAGGATCTTGCCGGTCCACTGGCCGGCGGCGCCCTGCATCAGGGCCTCGTTGCTCAGGACCCGGGTCCCGGGCAGCGCCTTCATGCCGATGTCGCCGGCCGCCGGGGCCGTGCCGTTGTGGGAGCCGACCGTGTTGTCGCGGCCGGCGTTGAACACGTCGTCGCCGGCCACCTGGGACAGGTCGCCGAAGACGATCGAGTACGTGTTGTCGATCGGCGCGTACACGGTGAAGGTGTCGTCGGCGGAGGCGGCGGACGCGCCGGCCAGGATGATGCCGCCGACGGCGAGAGCGGTCAGGGCGGGGCGGATCGATCGCACGAGTACTGCCTTTCGAGGTGGGGTGGGGGATGCAGTGCGAACGTAGGCCGCCATGCGCCGCGGGGCGGCGCACCCGCTGCCGTACGGCCCGAGTCCATCCGTACGGCGGAGCTGCCCCGGGCCGGGCCGGTGGCCCCGGATGGCCGGTGGCCCGGGCCGGTCAGGCCTCCGGCGCCCGTCGCAGGGCGAACCACAGCTCCATCCGGGTGTCCGGGTCGTCGAGGTCGCGGCCGAGGAGGCTCGCGGCGCGGGCGATGCGCTGGCGGACGGTGTTGCGGTGCACCCCGAGGGCCGCGGCGCTGCGGTCCCAGCTGCCGTGGTGGGCCAGCCAGGCGCGCAGGGTGTCCCGCAGGGCGGGGGAGAGCGGGCCGAGCAGGGCCTCGGCGTGGGCGCGGGCCTCGGCTTCGCCGACGAGCCCCGCGAAGCCGGAGTCGGCGTGCCGGGCCAGCAGGGTCCGGGCCGCCTCCGCGCGGTCCAGGGCCCGGCGGGCCTGCGCGTCGGCGCCGGCCAGCGCGTCGGGCCCGGCCGGGGCGCTGACCCCGAGCCGCCACCCGGGCTGCGGGGACGGCTCCCGGTCGGTGAGGAGCCGTACGGCCGGGCCGTCCGGGTCCAGCAGTACGGTGCCCAGCGCGGCGGCGAGGGCCTGCGGATCGGCGCCGCCGCGCGCGTGGACCGCGTACCAGGGCCCGGGCCCGCCCAGCGCCGCGGCGGGGGAGCCGCCCAGCAGCAGCCGGGCCAGCGCGGCGGCCTCGGCCCCGGCCGGCCGGTCGGCGGTGAGCAGGGCCAGCAGGACGGCGGCGATGGAGGCGATGGCGTGGTCGCCCGGGGCCCGGACCGGGGCGGCGAGGGCCAGCACCCGCCCCCCGCCGACGGTGTAGACGGCGAGGTGCGTCCCGCCGACGGCGTCGGTGGCGGTGGCCGCCGCCCCGCCCGCCACCCGCCGCGCCAGCCCCCGGACGGCGACGAGCGCCTCCTCCGCCGGTCCCGCCCCGGCGGCCCGCACCACCCCGACGGGCGCTCCGGCGGTTGCCGCCGCGGCGTCGGACACGGCCGGCCCGCCCGGCGCGACCCCGGAAGCTCCGGATCCGGCCGGGCCGCCGGGTGGGCCCGCGGCGGCTCCGGGGCCGGGCAGACCGCCCGCGGGGCCTGATCCTTCTGCCGCGGCGCCGGCCGGGCCGGGCGCCGGGCCTGACCCGGCCGCCCCGGCGCCGGACCGGCTGACCGCTTGGTCCGATCCTCCCGCCGGGGCGGCGGCCGGGGTCAGCAGGGCCGCCCACCCGCTCAGGCTGGCCGCCAGGCGGGCCAGCACCGCCGGGACCGGGTCGGGGCGGGCGGCCGCGGCGGCGAGGGCCTGCTGGGCTTCGGTGACCCGGCGCAGCTCGCGCGTCCGCGCCTCGGCCATGAGCCGCCACACGGCGCGGGCCACGGCCGTGAACCGGGTCTGCGGCGGGACCTCCAGCAGCGGCAGCCCGTGCCGGACGCAGGCCTCGGCCAGGGCGGGCGGCACCTCCGCGTGCAGCGGCGCCACCCCGAACCCGAGCGCGGCCACCCCCGAGCCGACCAGCCGCCGCACGTACGCGTCGGCGCCATCGGCGGCATCGGCGGCGTCGCCCGCCCCCGCCGTGAGGAGCAGCTCGCCGCCCAGGAGGTAGGGGGACGGGTCCGCCATCTCCGAGGCGTGCACCCCGTGCACCTCCGCCCGCTCCGGCCCGGCGACCAGCCGCAGCTCCAGTGCCTGGTCGGCGAGCAGCGCGCCGAGCCCGACCGCGGGCGTGGGCGGGCTGTCGGCCCCCGCAGGCTTCGGCATGGATGCTCCGTACAGTTCGAGGTCGTTCGGTGGATAAAACGTACACTTCGCGCCCCGGCACCCGCGGCTTACGCTCGAAGGACCGCACCGAAGGACCTCCAGAAGGGCACACCCCGATGAGCAACGAGCAGACGCCGCGCGGACCGGTCGACTCCTCCCGCATCCCGCGCTACGCGGGCCCCGCGACCTTCGCCCGGCTGCCCCGCCTGGACGAGGTCGGCTCGGCGGACGTCGCCGTCGTCGGTGTCCCGTTCGACTCGGGCGTCTCGTACCGCCCCGGTGCCCGCTTCGGCGGCAACGCGATCCGCGAGGCCTCCCGCCTGCTGCGCCCGTACAACCCGGCGCAGGACGCCTCCCCGTTCGCGCTCGCCCAGGTGGCGGACGCCGGTGACATCGCCGTGAACCCCTTCAACATCAACGAGGCCGTCGAGACGGTCGAGGCGGCCGCGGACGAGCTCCTCGGTGCCGGCTCCCGCCTGATGACCCTCGGCGGCGACCACACCATCGCCCTCCCGCTGCTCCGCTCCGTCGCGAAGAAGCACGGCCCGGTCGCGCTGCTGCACTTCGACGCGCACCTGGACACCTGGGACACGTACTTCGGCGCCGAGTACACGCACGGCACGCCGTTCCGCCGCGCCGTGGAGGAGGGCATCCTCGACACCGAGGCGCTGTCCCACGTCGGCACGCGCGGTCCGCTGTACGGCAAGCAGGACCTGGACGACGACGCCAAGATGGGCTTCGGCATCGTGACCTCGGCCGACGTCTACCGGCGCGGCGCCGACGAGGTCGCGGACCAGCTGCGCCAGCGCATCGGCGACCGCCCGCTGTACATCTCGATCGACATCGACGTGCTGGACCCGGCGCACGCGCCCGGCACCGGCACGCCGGAGGCGGGCGGCATGACCTCCCGCGAGCTGCTGGAGATCATCCGCGGCCTGTCCTCCTGCAACCTGGTCTCGGCGGACGTCGTCGAGGTCGCCCCGGCGTACGATCACGCCGAGATCACCTCGGTCGCGGCCTCGCACACCGCGTACGAGCTGACGACGATCATGAGCCGTCAGATCGCGGCGTCGAGGACGAAGTAGGACCCGAGAAGGGCGAGTAAGCGCACGTGACGCACGACCACGACCTGGTACTCCGTCCCACCGAGGCCCAGAGGGCGGCCGCCCTCGCGCCGCCGCCGGGGCGGACGGGCGGGGACCTGGTCGTGGAGACGCTCCGCGGCCTCGGCGCGACCACGGTCTTCGGTCTGCCGGGGCAGCACGCACTCGCCCTCTTCGACGCGGTGGGCCGCTCCGACCTGCGGCTGGTCGGGCTGCGGACGGAGAACAACGCCGGCTTCGCGGCGGACGCGTACGGCCGCATCACGGGCGAGGCGGTTCCTCTGCTGCTCTCGACCGGTCCGGGCGCGCTGATGGCCCTGCCGGCCCTCGCGGAGGCGGCCGCCGCCTCGGCCCCCGTCCTCGCCATCGCCTCGCAGGTCCCGGTGGCGGGCCTGGGCGGCGGCCGGCGCGGGCACCTGCACGAACTGCGGGACCAGTCGGCGTCGTTCCGGGACGTGGTGAAGTCGGTCCACACGGCCCGCACCCCGTCGCAGATCCCCTCGGTGATCGCGGAGGCCTGGGAATCGGCGCTGACGGCTCCGCACGGCCCCGTCTGGGTGGAGATCCCGGAGGACGTGCTGCGCGCGGAGACGGTGATCCCGCAGGTCACGGGCGTGGACGCGACCCCGCACGAGCTGGTCCCGCGCCCCGAGCTCACCGCGCTCGCGGCGCACTGGCTGGAGCGGGCCGCCCGCCCCGTGATCATCGCGGGCGGCGGGGTGATCCGCTCGGACGCGGCGGGCAAGCTGCGCCGGCTGGCGGAGCGGCTGAACGCCCCGGTGGTCACCACGTTCGGCGGCAAGGGCGCCTTCCCGTGGACCCACCCGCTGTCCCTCCAGTCCTGGCTGGAGGACCGCCACATGACGGACTTCCTGGAGGACGCGGACGTCCTCCTCGTCGTGGGCTCCGGCCTGGGCGAACTGAGCTCGAACTACCACACGTTCTTCCCGACGGGCCGGGTCGTCCAGATCGACGCGGACCTCGGCAAGCTGGAGTCCAACCACGCGGCCCTCGGCATCCACGCGGACGCCCGCCTGGCCCTCCAGGCCCTCCTGGAGACGGTCGGGGAACGCCAGGACACCCACGCACCGGAACGCGTGCGCCTGCTCCTCTCGGAGATCGAAACCCGCCTGTCGACGCAGGACGTATCGCTGGAGCGCGGGCTCCTCACCTCGATCCGCGCGGCGCTCCCGGCCCGCTCCCCGTCCTTCTGGGACATGACGATCCTGTCGTACTGGGCCTGGTCGGCGTTCGACGCGAAGCACCCCAACACGATGCACTCGGCGCAGGGCGCCGGCGGCCTCGGCTACGCCTTCCCGGCGGCCCTCGGAGCCTGCGTCGCGGAACCGGGCACCCCGGTCCTGGCGGTCTCGGGCGACGGCGGGGCGATGTACTCGATCGCGGACCTGGCGACGGCGAAGCAGCACGACCTCGACGTGACCTGGCTGATCGTGGACGACGGCGGCTACGGCATCCTGCGCGAGTACATGGCGGACTCCTTCGAGGGCCGCACGACGGGCACCGACCTCGCCCGCCCGGACTTCACGGCCCTGGCCGAATCCTTCGGAGTCCCGGCATCGACGACGACCCCCCAAACCCTCCGCGAGGACCTCACCAAGTCCCTGAAGACCCCGGGCCCTTCGGTGGTCGTCCTTCCGGCCGAACTCCGCATGTTCGCGCCCACACACCTCTGAGCGCCGGGAGCCCTGCCGGCGGCTGGCCAGGGTGGCGGGTGGCCTTGATCACGTGGGCGAAGTGCGAGGGGGAGCGGTGCCGTTCGCGACCGGTCTGACGAAGGCGCCGATGCCGTGACCGCCCGTATGAAGGTCTCGGACGCAGGCGTCGCGAGCTACGACTTCGGCAAGGCCGACCCGGACACGGCGAAGGCGATCCGCCACGACCCCGACCTCCCGGAGGTCGAGCGGTCCCGGACGCAGCGGATCGCGGACACGGTCAAGGCGGTCACTCCGGGCCCATGACATCGGCGCGGCGGCCGGCGCCCTCAACGGCATCGGGGCCGATGTCGTCGTGCGATTCGGGCGAGCCCGAGGCGAAGAGCGTGTTCGTCGAGTGCGCCATGCCCGGTGAACTCGATGAGCGGTCGAAGTCGGCACGGTTCTACGCGGACGCCTCGTACACGATCAACATCGGCAAGCCGGAACTCGACCAGGCCGCCCGGGACCGCCAGACAGCCCTCGCCTACCTCGTGGCCCGCCGGGTCACCGAGGCCCTCGGCTGCGAGAACAAGCCGCTGGAGCGGCCTCCCGTCGTGAAGCCGCTGCCCAGCCCGTAAGGCGGCACGGTCAGGCCGACACGGATGGGTGGGGTCGGGTCGCCGCGCCGCGCGGAAACCCGTTCGATTGTTGCGGCGGGATGAAATCCGCCGGTCGGAGCGTTGGGGCTTCCGGCAGGACAAGACGAACGGGGAGGCACGACGTGACGGCAGCGGGCGGGAAACAGGGCTGGGCCAGGCGGCTCACCGCCTACACCTGGCGGTACCGGACCAATGTGCTGCTCGCCCTCGGGTCCTCACTGGCCGGCATGGCCGTCATGGCCCTCGTACCCCTGGTCACCAAGGTCATCATCGACGACGTCATCGGCGACCACACCAAGCCCATGGGCGTCTGGGCCGGGCTCCTCATAGCCGCCGCCGTCCTCGTGTACGTACTGACCTACATACGCAGGTACTACGGCGGCCGCCTCGCGCTCGACGTCCAGCACGACCTGCGCACCGACATGTACGACACCATCGCCCGCCTCGACGGGCGCCGCCAGGACGAACTGTCCACCGGCCAGGTCATCGGGCGCGCCACCAGCGACCTCCAGCTGATCCAAGGGCTGCTCTTCATGCTGCCCATGACCATCGGGAACTTCCTCCTCTTCGGGATATCCCTCGGCATCATGCTGGCGCTGTCCCCGCTGCTGACGCTGGTCGCGCTGCTCATGGCCCCCGCCCTCTGGTTCATCGCCAAGCGCAGCCGCAAGAAGCTCTTCCCCGCCACCTGGTGGGCCCAGGGCCAGGCCGCCGCCGTCGCCACCGTCGTCGACGGGGCCGTCACCGGCGTCCGCGTCGTCAAGGGCTTCGGCCAGGAGGAGCAGGAGACCGGCAAGCTGCGCACCGCCGGGCGCCGGCTGTTCGCCGGCCGGATGCGGACCATCCGGCTCAACTCCCGCTACACCCCCGCCCTGCAGGCCGTACCCGCCCTCGGACAGGTCGCCATGCTGGCCCTCGGCGGCTGGATGGCCACCCAGGGGCACATCACCCTCGGCACCTTCGTCGCCTTCTCCACCTACCTCTCCCAGCTCGTCGGCCCCGTCCGCATGCTCGCCATGGTCCTCACCGTCGGCCAGCAGGCCCGCGCCGGCGTCGAGCGGGTCTTCGAGCTCATCGACACCGAGCCCGTCATCGAGGAGGGCACGCGGGAGCTGCCCGCCGACGTCCCCGCCACCGTCGAGTTCGACGGGGTCGGCTTCGGGTACGACCCCCAGCGGCCCGTCCTGGACGGGTTCTCGCTCTCCATCGCCGAAGGCGAGACCGTCGCCGTCGTCGGGGCCTCCGGCTCCGGCAAGTCCACCGTCTCCCTCCTCCTGCCGCGCTTCTACGACGCCGACCGCGGCACCGTCCGCGTCGGCGGGTACGACGTGCGCGAGCTGACGTACGACTCGCTGCGCGCCGCCATCGGACTCGTACCGGAGGACTCGTTCCTCTTCTCCGACACCATCCGCGCCAACATCGCGTACGGGCAGCCGGACGCCACCGACGCGCAGGTCGAGGCCGCCGCCCGCGCCGCCCAGGCCGAATCGTTCATCCAGGCCCTGCCCGCCGGGTACGACACCAAGGTCGGCGAGCAGGGGCTCACCCTCTCCGGCGGCCAGCGCCAGCGCATCGCGCTCGCCCGCGCCATCCTCACCGACCCCAGGCTGCTGCTCCTGGACGACGCCACCTCGGCCGTGGACGCCCGCGTCGAGCACGAGATCCACGAGGCGCTGCGCGCCGTCATGGCCGGCCGCACCACCCTGCTCATCGCCCACCGCCGCTCCACGCTCGCGCTGGCCGACCGGATCGCCGTACTCGACCGCGGGCGGCTCTCCGACATCGGTACGCACGAGGAACTGGAGCGCCGCTCGCCCCTCTACCGGCGCCTGCTCACCGACCCGGACGCGCTCGGCGCCGGCTCGCCGCGCACCCCCGACGCGCCCGCGATGGCCGAGTTCGAGCGGGACATCGAGGGCAAGCTGGAACGGGACATCGAACTCGAAGCCGAGATCGACTCCGAGCCGGTCAACGCCAAGCGGCGGGTCGTGGACGGGATCACCCCCGAGCTCTGGCGCCGCCAGGAGGAACAAGAGGAAGAGGAAGCGGAGGAGGAGGCGGAGGCGGAGGCCGCCACCCGGACCGCGGCCGCGACCGGCGCGCCCGGAACCGGCGCGCCCGGAACCGGCGCGCCCGGAACCGGCGCGCCCGGCGCCTCCGTTGCCGGCGCCGTCGCCGGAATGCCGGCCACCCCCGAACTGCTCGCGCAGGTGGCCGCCCTGCCGCCCGCCGACGACGAGCCCGCCGTGGACGAGGACCGCGCGGCGGCCGCCGAGAAGAGCTACAACCTGCGCCGCCTGCTCCAAGGCTTCTGGGCGCCCCTCGCCATCAGCCTCGGCCTCGTCGCCGTCGACGCCGGCTCCGGGCTGCTGCTCCCGATCCTGATCCGGCACGGCATCGACAAGGGCGTCGAGCAGGCCGCCCTCGGCGCCGTCTGGGTCGCCGCCGCCCTCGCGCTCTGCGTCGTCGTCGCGCAGTGGGCCGCCCAGTTCGCCGAGACCCGGATGACCGGGCGCACCGGCGAGCGCGTCCTGTACTCCCTGCGCGTCAAGATCTTCGCCCAGCTCCAGCGCCTCGGCCTCGACTACTACGAGCGCGAGCTGACCGGCAAGATCATGACCCGGATGACCACCGACGTGGACGCCCTGTCCACCTTCTTGCAGACCGGGCTCGTCACCGCCGTCGTCTCCGTCTTCACCTTCTTCGGCATCCTGATCGCCCTGCTCGTCCTCGACGTCGAGCTCGCGCTGATCGTCTTCGCCACCCTCCCCGTGCTGGTCATCGGCACGATCGTGTTCCGCCGCAAGTCGGTCGCCGCGTACGAGCTCGCCCGCGACCGGGTCAGCCTGGTCAACGCCGACCTCCAGGAGTCCGTCTCCGGGCTGCGCATCGTCCAGGCCTTCCGCCGTCAGGGCGCCGGCGCCGCCCGGTTCGCCGAGCGGAGCGACTCGTACCGCCAGGCCCGGGTGCGCGGCCAGTGGCTGATATCCGTCTACTTCCCCTTCGTGCAGCTGCTGTCCTCCGGGGCCGCGGCCGCCGTGCTGATCGTCGGCGCGGGCCGGGTCGAGGCCGGCACCCTGACCACCGGCGCACTGGTGGCGTACCTGCTCTACATCGACCTGTTCTTCGCCCCCGTCCAGCAGCTCTCCCAGGTCTTCGACGGCTACCAGCAGGCCACCGTCTCGCTCGGCCGGATCCAGGGGCTGCTGCGCGAGCCCACCAGCACCCCCCGCCCGGCCGACCCGCGCGCGGTCGAGGAGCTGCGCGGCGAGATCGCCTTCGAGGACGTGCGCTTCGCGTACGGCACCGCCGAGGAGCGCGGCGAGAAGGGCGACGCGCTGGCCGGAATCAGCCTGCGGATACCCGCCGGCCAGACCGTCGCCTTCGTCGGCGAGACGGGCGCCGGCAAGTCCACGCTGGTCAAGCTCGTGGCCCGGTTCTACGACCCGACCTCGGGCCGGGTCACCGCCGACGGCGCCGACCTGCGGGAGCTCGACCTGACGGCGTACCGCCACCGGCTCGGGGTCGTCCCCCAGGAGCCGTACCTCTTCCCGGGGACGGTCCGCGACGCCATCGCCTACGGGCGGCCCGAGGCGAGCGACGCCGAGGTGGAGGCCGCCGCCCGCGCGGTCGGCGCCCACGACATGATCGCCACCCTCGACGGCGGCTACCTGCACACCGTCGCCGAGCGCGGCCGCAACCTCTCGGCCGGCCAGCGCCAGCTGATCGCACTGGCCCGCGCCGAACTCGTCGACCCGGACGTGCTGCTGCTCGACGAGGCCACCGCCGCACTCGACCTGGCCACCGAGGCCCAGGTCAACCAGGCCACCGACCGGCTCGCCGGCAAGCGCACCACCCTCGTGGTGGCGCACCGGCTGACCACGGCCGCGCGCGCCGACCGCGTCGTGGTCATGGACCGCGGCCGGGTCGTGGAGGACGGCACCCACGCCGAACTCGTGGCCCGCGGCGGGCGCTACGCCGAACTGTGGCGCACCTTCGTGGGCGAGGACGAACGCGCCGCCGCCTGACGCCGCGCCGCGCAGACCCCCGCCCCACTGACCCCCCGGATCTTGCTGCAAGCAACCTTTCGG
This sequence comes from Streptomyces sp. NRRL S-244, assembly GCF_000717915.1. GTDB lineage: Bacteria > Actinomycetota > Actinomycetes > Streptomycetales > Streptomycetaceae > Streptomyces. Next base: position 57,757 of record NZ_JOCX01000031.1, on the reverse strand, counting down.
GGGGTCTGCGCGTCGTACGTGCGTACGTGTTACGTACGACCGATCGGGGGGCAGGGTGGAGCACGGACGGAAGGGGCGCGGCCGGGGGGCCGCGTCGGCGAGGGCGTTCGCGGCGGGGCTGATGCTGTGCGTCGGCGGGCTGCTCGCGGCGCCCCCGGCGCACGCGGCGACCGGTGGCTGCGGGGGTGACCTGGTCAGGACGCTGCCGCTGCCGACGGGTGAGGTGCGCGTCTACAAGAGCCGTACGCAGGCCTGCGCGGTGACCGTCGCCCACGACCCGGGCCGGCGCCGGGCGATGGCGGTCAGCATCCAGCCGCGCGGCGGGGTTCCGGTCCGTGACGCCGGGCAATTCACCCGATATGCCGGACCTGTCACCGTCGGTGCGATCACCCGCTGCGTGTATGTAAAGGGGAGCATCGAGGCCGGATCCGTCGATTCCGGCTGGATTCTGTGCTGAACGAGCGTCCCAACTGGGTCTGGTCAGCGGCGCGTTGACCCCGCTAGGTTCACGGGCGACCGAAGTGAACTCAGGGGAGGGTGAATGCGCAAGACGCTCGGCTGGCTGCTGTCACTCGTGGTGCTGATCGGCACCATGGGCGCAGCCGGCTTCACGGCCCAGGCGGCCACCGCCGCAGGGCCGTCCGCCGCGACGGACATCAAGGACGAGATCCTCGCCATCGCGGGGATGAGTCTGATCGAGGAGAAGGAGTACCCCGGGTACCGCTTCTTCGTACTGAACTACGAACAGCCGGTCGACCACCGGAACCCGTCGAAGGGCACCTTCAAGCAGCGCCTCACCCTGCTGCACAAGGACGTCTCCCGGCCCACGGTCTTCTACACCTCCGGCTACAACGTCAACACCAGCCCGCGCCGCAGCGAGCCGACGACCATCGTCGACGGCAACCAGGTGTCGCTGGAGTACCGGTTCTTCACGCCCTCCCGGCCCGATCCGGCCAACTGGGCGAACCTGGACATCTGGCAGGCCGCCAGCGACCAGCACCGCATCTACACCGCCCTGAAGAAGGTCTACAAGAAGAACTGGCTGGCCACGGGCGGCAGCAAGGGCGGTATGACGGCGACGTACTACGAGCGCTACTACCCGCGCGACATGGACGGTGTCGTCGCGTACGTCGCGCCCAACGACGTCGTCAACAAGGAGGACTCGGCGTACGACCGGTTCTTCGCCAAGGTCGGCACCAAGGAGTGCCGCGACAAGCTGAACGCGGTGCAGCGCGAGGCGCTCGTACGCCGTGAGCCGCTGGAGGCCAAGTACGCGGCCGCCGCGGCCGAGAACGGCTGGACCTTCACCACCGTCGGCAACCTCGACAAGGCCTACGAGGCCGTCGTGCTCGACTACGTGTGGGCCTTCTGGCAGTACAGCCTGCTGGCCGACTGCGCCTCCATCCCGGCCGCCGCGACCGCGAGCGACCAGGAGATCTGGGACTCGATCGACACGATCTCCGGCTTCTCGGCCTACGCCGACCAGGGCCTGGAGACGTACACGCCGTACTACTACCAGGCGGGTACGCAGCTCGGTTCGCCCGACATCAAGCAGTCGCACCTGAAGGGCCTGAGCCGCTACGGCTACCAGCCGCCGCGCAACTTCGTGCCCCGCGACATCCCGATGACCTTCCAGCCGGGGGTCATGGCGGACGTCGACAACTGGGTGAAGAACAACGCGAACCAGATGCTGTTCGTGTACGGGCAGAACGACCCGTGGGGTGCTGAACCGTTCCACCTCGGCTACGGGGTGCGCGACAGCTACGTGATGATCGCGCCGGGCGCCAACCACGGGGCCAACGTCGCCAAGCTCCTGGACGGCGAGAAGGCGCTGGCCACGCAGAAGATCCTGCAGTGGGCCGGGGTCGCCCCGGCGGCCGCGCTCGCCGACGCGGGCCGGGCGACGCCGCTGGCGAAGCCCGACGCGGTGCTCGACCAGAAGGACGTGGAGCGCGAGCCGCAGCTGCGGCCGTAGCTCCCCGGTAGGACCCGAGGGGCCACGGGAGAGGTAGTACGGCCAGTACCAGGCGTACCAGGCGTACCAGGCGTACCAGGTCGTACTCAGTCGTACGACAGCCCGTGGCCCAGCGGGTAGCGGCCCGGCACCGGGACCGGCAGGCGGCCCGAGGGCCGTACCGCCCCGGTGACCACCCGGGCCGCCGCCCGCATCTCCACGTCCGTCCAGGTGTACGTCGCCAGCTCGGCCGCGCACGCGGGCAGCCGGGCGGGGTCGTACGGATTGCGGATCGCCACCACGACCACCGGCACCCCGGTGGCCAGCAGCTCCGTGACCAGCGTGCGCTGCGGATCGTCCCCCTCGGGGACGTTGTACGTGCACACCAGCACCGCCGCGTTGCCGGGAGCCGCGGCCACCGCCCGGGCGGGCGGCAGGGCCGTCGCCCGGCAGCCCAGGGCGGTCAGCTCCCGGGCCAGTACCGCGGTAGGGGGCCCTGTCGTACCGCTGGGGGAGGCGGGGTCGGTCCCGGTGACCAGCACCCGGGGCGCGGCGGCCGGGTCCAGCGGCAGCAGCCTGACGGGATTGGCCAGCAGGGTCGTTGTACCCGCCGCGATCTCGTCCGCGGCCGTCAGGTGCGCCGGGATCCCCACCAGCGCGTCCATCTGCCCGGCGGCGGTGTGCGCCGCGTCGAACAGGCCGCGGCGGGCCTTCAGTTCCAGGATCCGCAGCACCGACTCCTCGATCCGGGCCTGCGTCAGCTCGCCCGCCTCGACGGCCGCGAGCACGCTGCGGTGCGCGAGGCCCAGGTCTGGTGGGTTCAGCAGCTGGTCGCATCCCGCCTTCAGGGCCAGTACCGGGACCCGGTCGTCCCCGTACTTCTGGCGTACCCCGGCCATGTCGAGGGCGTCGGTGACCACCACCCCCCGAAAGCCCAGGCGTTCGCGCAGGATGCCTGTCACGATCGGCCTGGAGAGGGTCGCCGGGTCCCCCGAAGGGTCGAGCGCGGGGAAGACGATGTGCGCCGTCATCACGGCGTCCACGCCCGCCTCCACCGCCGCCCGGAACGGGGGCTCGTCCAGCTCCTCCCACTGGGCCCGGCTGTGCCGCATCACCGGCAGCCCGACGTGGCTGTCGGTCTCGGTGTCCCCGTGGCCGGGGAAGTGCTTGGCGGTCGCGGCCACTCCGGCGCCCTGGTAGCCGCGGACCTGGGCGGCGACGAGGGTCGCCACGGCCTGCGGGTCGGAGCCGAAGGACCGTACGCCGATCACCGGATTGGCCGGGTTGACGTTCACGTCGGCCACCGGTGCGTAGTCCTGCCGGATGCCCATCGCGGCCAGCTCGGCGCCCGCGATGCGCGCGGCCCGGCGGGCCTCGGCGGTGGCCGCGGAATCGGAGCCGGAGCCGGAGCCGGAACCGGTATCGGAACCGGTATCGGTACTACCCGTACTACTACCTGTACCGGTACCCGTACCGCTCGTACCGCCGGCGCCCTGCCGCGCCCCCAGGGCCATCGCCCCCGGCAGCAGCGTCGCGGGCTTGCCGATGCGCGCCACGGCGCCGTGCTCCTGGTCCGTGGAGAGCAGCAGCGGGATGCCGGAACCGGTCCCGGCCGCCGCCCGCTGGAGGGCGGCCGACAGCTCGGCGATCTGCTGCGGGCCGCGGGTGTTGTGGGCCCAGGAGAAGTAGATGATCCCGCCGAGGTGGTAGCGGGAGACCAGCTCCGCGGCCGTGCGCACCCCGAACAGCTTCAGGTTCTGCTCGGCGTCCGCCGGATCCGGGTCGGTCGCCGAATGCCCGTACGCGCGGGACACGAAGAGCTGCCCGACCTTCTCGGCCAGGCTCATCCCGGCCACCAGGCGGCGCAGCGCGGCCCGGTCGGGCGCCCGGCCCGGCGGCCGGTCGCCGGGGCGCCCGTCGTCGGAGCGCCCGCCGTCGGGGCGCGGCCCGCCGCCCTCGCCGCCCGGGTCGCCGACCGCGGCGTACGAGGCCACCCCGGCGGCCGTGACGGCGGCGATGGCGGCTGCGGTGAGCAGGGACCTGCGGGACGCGTGGTACGACACGGGCCGGACCCTACTGCCGGGCCGCGCGAAGGCCGCCGCGGACACTCGGGAGGTCCCCCGGAAGGGGTGCCGCGTACGCCCAGTGCTCCTGGAGGGTCCGTACGGCCTCGGTGATCGCCGGCCGGCGGGCCGCCCCCGTCCGCCACACGGCGTACAACCTGCGTACGGGGCCCGGTTCCAGCGGTACGGCCACCGCGCCCGGCGGCAGCGACCCGGTGCCCAGCCGGGGTACGACGGCCACCCCGAGCCCGGCCGCGACCAGCGCGACGATGGTGTGGTTCTCCTCGGCCACGTGCGCGATGTCGGGCTCGAACCCGGCGGTTCGCAGCGTCCGCATCAGCCAGTCGTGGCAGACCCGGCCGGGCGGCTGGCAGACCCAGCGCTGGCCGCCGAGGTCCGCCCGGCGGATGACCGCCCGCTCGGTGAACGGGTGGTCCTGCGGTACGACCAGGTCGCAGTGGTCGTCCCCGATGACCACCTGCTCGACGCCCTCCGGGGCCGGCAGCGGGGCGATGTCCCAGTCGTGGGCCACCGCCAGATCGGTGACCCCCCGGGCCACCAGGTCCACCGACAGGTGGGGGTCGACCTCGGTGAGGCGTACGTCCAGCGCGGGGTGGCGGCGCGCGAGATCGGCGAGCGCCCCCGGCATGAGCCCGCGCGCCGCCGACGCGAAGGCGGCCACGGTCAGCAGCCCGCTCGGCTGCCCGCGCCGCTCCTCCAGGGTGGTCTCGGCGCGCTCCACGATCGCCAGCAACTCCTGGGCGGTCTCGGCGAGGTGCCGGGCCTCCTCGGTGAGCGCGACGCCGCGCCCGCGCCGCTCCAGCAGCGTGGTCCGGGTCTCCCGCTCCAGCTTGGCGATCTGCTGGGACACGGCGGAGGGGGTGTAGCCGAGCGCGGCCGCCGCGCCCGCGACCGAGCCGTGGACGGAGACGGCGTGCAGGGCGCGCAGCCGGGAGAGGTCGAGCATGCGGCCCATCGTAGGCATCCCCGGGCCGCAGGACACCCGTAAGCGATGCTTCATCCATCACGGAAGAGATCCGCGCTGGTGCTACATGGTTTCCGCGTCGATGCTCGAAGCATGCGTCCCGTTCACACCGCACTCGCCGTACTCGTCGCCGCCGTCTGGGGCTTCAACTTCGTCGTCATCGAGATCGGACTCGGCCACTTCCCGCCGCTGCTCCTGTCCGCCCTGCGCTTCCTCGTCGCCGCGCTGCCCGCCGTGTTCTTCGTCGGCCGGCCCAAGACCGCCTGGAAGTGGATCATCGCGGTCGGAGTGGCCCTCGGCGTCGCCAAGTTCGGCCTCCTCTTCACCGGTATGGCCGCCGGGATGCCGGCCGGACTGTCCTCGCTCGTACTCCAGGTGCAGTCCGTCTTCACCGCCGTCCTCGCCTCCCTCGTCCTGCGCGAGCGGCCGGGGCGGGTCCGGATGGCCGGCATGGCCGTCGCGCTCGCCGGGATCGCCGTCGCCGCCGTGGACGGGGGCACCTCCGGGCCGGTGCTCGGCTTCACCCTGGTCGTCGCGGCCGCCGCCTGCTGGGGCGTGTCCAACGTGCTGACCCGCAAGGCGTCCCCGCCCGACGCGCTGAACTTCATGGTCTGGGTGTGCACCGTCCCGGTGCTGCCGCTGTTCGCGCTCTCGCTGCTGCTGGAGGGGCCCGAGCGGGACCTGGCCGCGCTGCGCTCCCTGGACTGGTCGGGGGTCGCGGTCATCGCGTACGTCGCCTGGGTGTCCACCGTGTTCGGGTTCGGGGCCTGGAACCACCTGCTGAAGCGCTACCCGGCCTCGTCGGTCGCGCCGTTCTCGCTGCTGGTGCCGGTGTTCGGGATGTCCTCGGCCGCGCTGGTCCTGGGCGAGGGGATCTCGGGGCTGCGGTGGGTCGCGGCGCTGCTGCTGGTCGGCGGGGTGGGCATGACCTCGCTGGCCCCCGCCCGAGCGGGCGCCCGTACGACGGCGGCGGGCACCCGTACGACGGCGGCGGGCGGTGGTTCGGCGTCGGGCGGCGGCCCGGTGGAGGGCGGTACGGCGCAGGTCAGTGCGGGGAGTCCTCCTGCAGCGGCAGCCGCCAGTCCTGCCCCGTGAGGGTGACGCCGTACGAGCGGTGCGGGCGCTCGGAGACCAGGGTGAACCCGGCGCGCTCGTAGAGGGAACGGGCGGAGGTCAGCACGTCGTTGGTCCACAGCACCAGCTCGCGGTAGCCGACGGAGCGGGCGAACGCGACGACGGCGTCGACGAGGAGGGACCCGATGCCGTGGCCCCGGCCCTCCGGCTCCACGAGCAGCAGTCTCAGCCGTGCCGTGCCGGGCGAGCCCTCCTCGCGCACGCACATCACCGAGCCGACCGGGCGGCCGTCCAGCTCGGCGATCCAGACCCGCTCCAGATACGGGTCGTGGTCCTCGGCGAAGTCCGCGACGATCCGGGCCACCAGACCCTCGAAGTCCGCGTTCCAGCCGTACTCGGCGGCGTAGAGCGCGCCGTGCCGCTGGACGATCCAGCCCAGCTCCCCGGGCTCGGGTTCCCGCAGCCGTACCGATGCGGCGGAGTTGTCAGCAGGGGGCTCCATGGCGCCCCAGGGTAGCGGGCTACTTCTTGCCGCCGCCCAGGATCTGGCCGAGCAGGTCGCCGAGTCCGCCGCCCTCGGCCGGGGCGGCGCCGGGAGCGTTTCCGGGAGCGGAGCCCGGGGCTCCGGCGGCGGCGCCCTTGCCGGCCGCCGCGCGCTTGGCGAAGACCGTCAGCAGCACCGGGATCAGCAACTCGATGACGCGGGTGACGGTGGCCGCGGGGATGCCGGTCTTCTTGGACACCGCCGCCGCGACCGGCTTGCTCACCTTCGCGAGCACCCCGGCCATCAGCCCGCCGCCGAGCAGCCCGCCGCCGAGCGTGGCCACGCCCTGCAACGGGGGTTCGGCCACCTCGGCGAAGGCCTGGCGGACCTCGTTGCCGTCGTCGTCATCGGCGCCGGCCTTCTCCTGGAGGCCGCCGGTCATGGCGCCGACCGTGGTCGCGACGGTCTCGCGGGCACCCGCCGCGTCGGTACCGAGCATGCCGGCGATCTCGCTCAGCCGGTCCGGGCCCAGCTCGCCGAGCACGTCGTCCTGGATTGAAGATTCGCTCATGCCTGAAACGCTACTTCTGTGGTGATTCACAGGCACTTCGGATCGGCTCCCGAGCCCGCCGAGGTAATGGAAACGTAAAGTTCCGATTCCGCGTGCAACCCAGGAGCGGGGCAGCGGGTCGTATGGTGCGTCGGCACTTCCGGGGAGGGATCTGGGGGGATCGGGAAGTCCGACACGGGAGGGGTAACCGTGAGGGGGTCCGGCCGCGAGGCCGGACCCCCTTCTGGGTTGTCGCGGGTTGTCGCGGGTCGTCGTGGGTCGTCGCAAGGTGTCGCACGGTGCCGCGGGTTATCCACAGGGCTGACGGGCTGTCGGCGCCGGGCGGTAGCTTCGTGCCATGGCAACCAACGGGGCGGTGCAACTGGCAGTGGTCGAGGGGGTGCTCGAGCGCATCACCTACGCCAACGAGGAGAGCGGGTACACGGTCGCCCGCGTCGACACCGGCCGCGGCAGCGGGGACCTGCTCACGGTGGTCGGCTCCCTGCTCGGGGCCCAGCCCGGCGAATCGCTGCGCATGGAGGGCCGCTGGGGCTCCCACCCCCAGTACGGCAAGCAGTTCACGGTGGAGAACTACCGCACGGTGCTCCCCGCGACCATCCAGGGCATACGCCGCTACCTCGGCTCCGGCCTGATCAAGGGCATCGGCCCGAAGATCGCCGACCGGATCGTGGAGCACTTCGGCACCGACACCCTCGACGTGATCGAGGAGGCGCCGAAGCGGCTCATCGAGGTGCCGGGACTCGGCCCCAAGCGGACCAAGCTGATCGGCGCCGCCTGGGAGGAGCAGAAGGCGATCAAGGAGGTCATGGTCTTCCTCCAGGGCGTCGGCGTCTCCACCTCCATCGCGGTCCGGATCTACAAGAAGTACGCCGACGCCTCCATCTCGGTGGTCAAGAACCAGCCGTACCGGCTCGCCGCCGACGTGTGGGGCATCGGCTTCCTGACCGCCGACCGGATCGCCCAGGCCGTCGGCATACCGCACGACAGCCCCGAGCGGGTCAAGGCCGGCCTCCAGTACGCCCTGTCCCAGTCCACCGACCAGGGGCACTGCTTCCTGCCCGAGGAGCGGCTCATCGCCGACGGGGTCAAACTCCTCCAAGTGGACACCGGGCTGGTCATCGAATGCCTGGCCGAGCTCGCCGCCGATCCGGAGGGGGTCGTGCGGGAGGCCGTGCCCGATCCGCAGGGCGGGCCGCCGCTGACCGCCGTGTACCTGGTGCCCTTCCACCGGGCCGAGTTGTCGCTGGTCGGGCAGGTGCGGCGGCTCCTGAACGCCGAGGACGACCGGATGCCGGGCTTCCAGGACGTGGAGTGGGACAAGGCCTTCGGCTGGCTGGCCGGGCGCACCGGGGCCAAGCTGGCCCCCGAGCAGCGGGACGCCGTCACCCTGGCGCTGACCCGCCGGGTGGCCGTCCTGACCGGCGGGCCGGGCTGCGGGAAGTCCTTCACCGTCCGCTCGATCGTGGAGCTGGCCCGGGCCAAGAAGGCCAAGGTCGTGCTCGCCGCGCCCACCGGCCGGGCCGCGAAGCGGCTCTCGGAGCTCACCGGGGCCGAGGCCTCCACCGTGCACCGGCTGCTGGAGCTCAAGCCGGGCGGGGACGCGGCGTACGACCGGGAGCGCCCGCTGGACGCGGACCTGGTCGTCGTCGACGAGGCCTCGATGCTGGACCTGCTGCTGGCGAACAAGCTGGTCAAGGCGGTGGCACCGGGTGCACACCTGTTGCTGGTCGGGGATGTGGACCAGCTGCCCTCGGTCGGCGCCGGCGAGGTGCTGCGGGACCTGCTGGCCGAGGGCGGTCCCGTACCCGCGGTCCGGCTGACCCGGATCTTCCGGCAGGCCCAGCAGTCGGGCGTGGTCACCAACGCCCACCGGATCAACACCGGCCTGCCGCCGCTCACCGACGGGCTGCCGGACTTCTTCCTGTTCCCGGAGGAGGACACCGAGGAGGCCGGGCGGCTCGCCGTGGACGTGGCCGCCCGGCGGATTCCGGCCAGGTTCGGACTCGACCCGCGCCGCGACATCCAGGTGCTCGCGCCCATGCACCGCGGCCCGGCCGGCGCCGGAAACCTCAACGGGCTGCTCCAGCAGGCCATCACGCCGGCCCGGCCGGACCTGCCCGAGAAGCGGTTCGGCGGCCGGGTCTTCCGCGTCGGCGACAAGGTCACCCAGATCCGGAACAACTACGAGAAGGGCGCCAACGGCGTCTTCAACGGCACGGTCGGCGTGGTCACCGCCCTCGACGTGGACGAACAGCGGCTGACGGTGCGGACGGAGGAGGACGAGGAGGTCGGTTACGAGTTCGCCGAGCTGGACGAGCTGGCGCACGCGTACGCCGTCACCATCCACCGTTCCCAAGGGAGTGAATATCCGGCCGTGGTGATCCCCGTCACCACCGGGGCTTGGATGATGCTCCAGCGCAACTTGCTCTACACGGCGGTGACCAGGGCGAAGAAACTGGTCGTGCTGGTCGGGTCCCGCAAAGCGCTCGGCCAGGCTGTGCGTACCGTTTCCGCAGGCAGGAGGTACACGGCGGTCGCGCCCAGGCTGTCCGGCCGGATACCGGTGGGAAACATCACCTAAATGATCGATCATTTTGGGTTCCGGCACCGGTGCGGAGGGGGCAGGATGAGCAGGTTGAAGGCACTCAGTGCCGTCAAAAGGACCAAAGGCCGACCCCGAGTGCACTCTCCTGCGCCAAATGGGGGAAGGTAGAGGCAGTCAGGGCACCTCGAAGAAGAGGCACTACGTCGGTGAGGGATGACGTGAGCGACAACTCTGTAGTACTCCGGTACGCGGACGGTGAATACACCTACCCGGTGGTCGAAAGCACTGTCGGTGACCAGGGCTTCGACATCTCGAAGCTGAGGGCCCAGACCGGGCTCGTCACTTTGGACAGCGGCTACGGCAACACCGCCGCCTACAAGTCCGCGATCACCTACCTCGACGGTGAGCAGGGCATCCTGCGCTACCGCGGTTACCCGATCGAGCAGCTGGCCGAGCGTTCGACCTTCATCGAGGTCGCGTACCTGCTGATCAACGGTGAGCTGCCGACCGTCGACCAGCTCGCGTCGTTCCGCAACGAGATCACCCAGCACACGCTGCTGCACGAGGACGTGAAGCGGTTCTACGACGGCTTCCCGCGTGACGCGCACCCGATGGCGATGCTGTCCTCCGTGGTCAGCGCGCTGTCGACGTTCTACCAGGACAGCCACAACCCGTTCGACGAGAAGCAGCGCCACCTCTCGACGATCCGCCTGCTGGCCAAGCTCCCGACGATCGCGGCGTACGCGTACAAGAAGTCGGTCGGCCACCCGGTCGTCTACCCGCGCAACGACCTCGGCTACGTCGAGAACTTCCTGCGCATGACCTTCTCCGTGCCGGCCCAGGAGTACGACCTGGACCCCGTCGTGGTCTCGGCGCTCGACAAGCTGCTGATCCTGCACGCGGACCACGAGCAGAACTGCTCGACCTCCACCGTGCGCCTGGTCGGCTCCTCGCAGGCGAACATGTTCGCCTCGATCTCCGCCGGCATCTCGGCCCTGTGGGGTCCGCTGCACGGTGGCGCCAACCAGTCCGTCCTGGAGATGCTCGAGGGCATCAAGAACGACGGCGGCGACGTCGACGCCTTCATCCGCAAGGTGAAGAACAAGGAAGACGGCGTCCGCCTCATGGGCTTCGGGCACCGCGTCTACAAGAGCTTCGACCCCCGGGCGAAGATCATCAAGGCGGCGGCCCACGATGTCCTCTCGTCGCTCGGCAAGAGCGACGAGCTGCTCGACATCGCGCTCAAGCTGGAAGAGCACGCGCTGGCCGACGAGTACTTCGTCTCGCGCAACCTCTACCCGAACGTGGACTTCTACACCGGCCTGATCTACCGGGCCATGGGCTTCCCCACCGAGATGTTCACCGTGCTCTTCGCGCTCGGCCGCCTTCCCGGCTGGATCGCCCAGTGGCACGAGATGATCAAGGAGCCGGGTTCCCGCATCGGCCGTCCGCGCCAGATCTACACCGGCGAGGTCCTGCGCGACTTCGTCCCGGTCGAGGCCCGCTGACCCGAGGTACCTCTCAAGCAAGCGAAAAGCGCCCCGCCGTCGATCCCCCCACGGGTCGACGGTCGGGGCGCTTTCCTTTCCCCGGAACGGATTCCCCCCACGGGACCCGAGCCGGGGCGTCGGCGAGGAGCGCACGCGCGGTGCGCTCCAGAGGGTGTCTGCCGGGACCCGTACGGGTCGGGAGGGCCGCTCAAAGCACCCCGTTGGGCACGCGTCCCGGCCGGCTGATGCCCCGGACGTCCCCCAAGACCTCCGTGAACGTCCCCCAAGACGTTCCCGGCATCGCCCCATTAGACCCACTGCAGTGCCAGATGGTTACGTTGCAATCACTGTGATCTGCGTCTCCTGTGAAGGAAGTGTGCGCAGGCTGAGGAGAAGATCCATTAGCGGAAGGTTCGCAAGCGGAGGCTGTTGCTCACCACGAAAACGGAGGAGAACGCCATCGCGGCCCCCGCAATCATCGGGTTGAGCAGGCCTGCGGCCGCGAGCGGCAAGGCCGCCACGTTGTAGCCGAAGGCCCAGAACAGGTTGCCCTTGATGGTGGCCAGGGTCCGCCGGGAGAGCCTGATCGCGTCCGCCGCGACCCGCAGGTCCCCCCGTACGAGTGTCAGGTCGCTCGCCTCGATCGCCGCGTCGGTGCCGGTGCCCATGGCCAGGCCGAGGTCCGCCTGGGCCAGCGCGGCCGCGTCGTTGACCCCGTCGCCCACCATGGCGACCGTACGGCCCTGCGCCTGCAGCCGGCGTACGACGTCCACCTTGTCCTGCGGGAGGACCTCGGCGATCACCTCTTCGATGCCGACCGCGCGGGCCACCGTCTCGGCGACCGCCTTGTTGTCGCCGGTCAGCAGCACCGGGGTCAGGCCCAGCGCCCGCAGCTGCGACACCGCCTCGGCGCTGGTCTCCTTGACCGCGTCGGCCACGGTCAGGACCCCTCGTGCCGCCCCGTCCCAGGCCACCAGGACGGCGGTGCCGCCCTCGGCCTCGGCCGCCGCCTTGGCGCCCGCGAGGCCGGCGGGCAGGGCGATCGACCAGTCGGCCAGCAACTGCTCGCGGCCGACCAGGACGGCGTGTCCGTCGACGACGCCCTGGACGCCGAGTCCGGCGAGGTTGTCGAAGGACTCCGGCACCGGCAGGGCGCCCGCCGCCTCGGCCGCGCCGGTGGCGACGGCCCGGGCGATCGGGTGCTCGGAGGCGTGCTCCAGCGCGCCCGCGAGCCGGAGCAGTTCCTGGTCGTCCACGCCTTCGGCGGTGTGCACGCCGGTCAGGGTCATCCGGCCGGTGGTGACCGTACCGGTCTTGTCGAGCACGACCGTGTCCACGCGGCGGGTGGACTCCAGCACCTCGGGGCCCTTGATCAGGATCCCGAGCTGCGCGCCGCGCCCCGTACCGACCATCAGCGCGGTCGGCGTGGCCAGGCCCAGGGCGCAGGGGCAGGCGATGATCAGCACGGCCACGGCGGCGGTGAAGGCGGCGGTGGGGTTGTCGGTGATCAGCAGCCAGGTGACCCAGGTGCCGAGCGCCAGCACCAGTACGACCGGTACGAAGACCCCGGAGATCCGGTCGGCGAGGCGCTGCACCTCGGCCTTGCCGTTCTGCGCGTCCTCGACGAGCCGGGCCATCCGGGCGAGCTGGGTGTCGGCGCCGATCCGGGTGGCCTCGACGACGAGGCGGCCCGAGGCGTTGACGGTGGCGCCGGTGACGGAGTCGCCCACGCCGGTCTCGACCGGGACGGACTCGCCGGTCAGCATCGAGGCGTCCACGGCGGAGGCGCCCTCGACGACCGTGCCGTCGGTGGCGATCTTCTCGCCGGGCCGGACGACGAACCGGTCGCCGACCGCGAGCTGCGCCACCGGGATCCGTACCTCGGTGCCGCCGCGCAGGACGGCTACGTCCTTCGCGCCGAGCTCCAGCAGGGCCTTGAGGGCGGCGCCGGCCTTCCGCTTGGAGCGGGCCTCCAGGTAGCGGCCGAGCAGGATGAAGCTGACGACGCCGGCGGCGACCTCCAGGTAGATCGAGGAGGAGCCGTCCGTGCGGGAGACCGAGAAGTCGAAGCCGTGCCGCATGCCCGGCATCCCGGCGTGGCCGAAGAACAGGGCCCACAGCGACCAGGTGAAGGCGGCGAGCGTGCCGACCGAGACCAGGGTGTCCATGGTGGCGGCGCCGTGCCGGGCGTTGGTCCAGGCGGCCTTGTGGAAGGGGAGGCCGCCCCAGACGACCACGGGGGCGGCCAGGGTCAGCGAGAGCCACTGCCAGTTGTCGAACTGGAGGGCCGGGATCATCGACAGCAGGACGACGGGGAGGGCCAGGGCGGCGGAGACCAGCAGCCGCCGGCGCAGCGCGGCCAGTTCGGGGTCGCGGGCGGTCGCGGTCTCGGCCCCGGCCCCGGTCCCGGGGTGCGCGGTCTCCGGTTCCCGTTCCGGTTCCGGCGGCGGGGGCTCCTCGGCGGTGTACCCGGTCTTGACGACGGTCGCGATCAGGTCGGCGACCTGGACGCCGCCCCCGTAGGACACGCGGGCCTTCTCGGTGGCGTAGTTCACCGTCGCGGTGACCCCGTCCATCCGGTTCAGCTTCTTCTCGATGCGGGCGGCGCAGGAGGCGCAGGTCATCCCGCCGATGGTCAGCTCCACCTCGGCGGCCTCGGCCGCCGCTATGGGCCCGTCGTGCACTGTGCTGCTGCTCATGTCCGGCTCCAGGGGGAAGGCCGGGTCGTACGGAACCAGTATGAGCTGGCCGGCACGGCCCGGCGGGGTACTGCGGAGGAGGGAGGGAGCGGGCTCAGCCGGCCTGGCCGGCGAACTCGTACCCGGCCTCGTCCACGGCGGCGCGCACGTCCTCCTCGGCGAGCGGGGTGGCGGAGACCACGGTGACCTCGCCGGTCGCGGCGACGGCCTTGACCGAGCTGACGCCGGGCAGGGCGGAGATCTCGGTGGTCACCGCGCCCTCGCAGTGGCCGCAGGTCATGCCGGTCACCCGGTAGACGGTGGTGGTCTGGGTGTCCGTCTCGGCGGTCATGTCGTTCTCCTCTTCAAGGGCGTATCCGGTCGCCGGGGACGGCGGTGCCAGGTGGTGTCACCCCACCGTCCTCCCGACACTCGAAGACTATACCCCTAGGGGGTATCAATGCGAGTGTGCGAGGCGACAGCCGGGGCGACGTGCCGGTATGTGGCGCGGCCGGGTCAGTGAAGGTGGGGAATGGCGACCATCGGCTCGACGTAGCGCAGCAGCACGGTCTTCAGCTCGGTGACGTACGCGGCGCGCTCGGCGCCCTCGCTCGCCAGGATCAGGTCGAGCGCCGCCTTGAAGATGCCCAGGATCATGCCGGAGACGCGAGTGAGCTCCTCGGGTGAGCCGTCCGGGCAGAAGGTGCGCAGGACGTCCTGGACCCGGGTCAGCAGGCCGGCGTGCAGCTCCTCGCGCTCCTGGGTGATGCCGGGGATGCCGGAGCCGTGCATGAGGGCCCAGAAGGCCGGGTTCTCGCAGTTGAAGGCGATGACCGGGTCCAGGACGGCGTCGAGCAGTTCGGGCAGGGGCTTGTCCAGGTTCTCGGGGAGGAAGGCCTGGCCGTGCATGTCGCGGGCGCGCCGGAGCAGCTCGTCGCCCAGGTGGATGGCGATGGCCTCCTTGTTCGGGAAGAACTGGTAGAGCGTGCCCGGTGAGACCTCCGCCTCGCGGGCGATGGCGTTGGTGCTGGCCGCGGCGTAGCCGGTACGGCAGAACACGCTGGCGGCGGCGTCCAGGAGCTGGGCGATCCGGCGCTCGCCGCGGGCCTGGCGGCGTGGGGCGGCCGCCTTCCCGGCCGCCTTCTTTGCGGTCTTCTCAGTGGTCTTCTCGGCGGTCTTCTTGGCGGCCTTTGGGGCCTTCGCGGCGTTTTCGGCCTGGGGCCTCTCGGGCATGTCCCGTCCTCTGCTTCCCGTGGGTGATTGACAAATGCGAGAGGTCGCTCGCATTCTTGGAAAACGCGAGCGACTGCTCGTGTTTGCCAGCTTAAGTTGTCTGGCAATCACGGTGAAGGGGACACCGAGTGATGTCCGAAGTCAAAAAACCGCCGTCGTCTGGGGAGAGCGGACGGTGGACCCGGTTCGTCACGGCCCGGCCGCGGCTCTCACTGCTGCTCGCCCTCGTGGTCACGGCCCTGGCCGTCCTCGCGGGAGGCGGCGTCGCCGACCGGATGGGCAGCGGCGGCTGGGAGGACCCGGACGCCCGGTCCACCTACGCCGCCAAGGTGCTGGAGCGCGAGTTCCCGGGCTCCCAGCCCAACCTGCTCCTGCTGGTGGACGCCGCCGGGCCGGGGGCGTCCGGGGTGGACGATCCGGCCGTCGCCGCCGAGGCCGAGCGGCTGACCGCACAACTCGCCTCCGAACAGGGGGTGGCCGGGGTCGGCTCGTACTGGCGCACGCACCTGCCCGCGCTGCGCTCCGAGGACGGCCGGCAGGCCCTGATCGCCGCCCGGGTGCTCGGCGACGAGAAGACCCGCGCCGCCGTACTGGAGCGGATCGCCCCGCACTACCGGGGCGGGCACGGGCCGGTGAACGTCTCCCTCGGGGGGCCGGTCGCCGTCCAGCGCGAGGTGACCACCACCATCCAGGAGGACCTGCTGCGCGCCGAGGTGATCGCCCTGCCGGTGACCCTCGTCCTGCTCGTCCTCGTCTTCGGCAGCGCCGTGGCCGCGCTGCTGCCGCTGGGCGTGGGCATCGTCGCCATCCTCGGCACCAATGCCGTGCTGCGCGGCCTCACCGAGTTCACCGACGTCTCCGTCTTCGCCCAGAACCTGACCACCGCGCTCGGCCTCGGACTCGCCATCGACTACGCCCTGTTCATCGTGCGGAGGTTCCGCGAGGAGCTCGCCGCCGGGCGGGATCCGGCGGCGGCCGTGGGGGCCACCTTGCGCACCGCCGGGCGCACGGTGCTGTTCTCGGCGCTGACCGTGGCCGTCTCGCTCTCGGCGATGCTGTTCTTCCCGATGTACTTCCTGCGCTCCTTCGCCTATGCCGGGGTCGCGGTGGTCCTGCTCGCGGCGGCCGCCGCCCTCATCCTCCTGCCGGCGGCGCTGGTGCTCCTCGGGGAGCGGGTCAACTCCCTCGACCTGCGGAGACTGTGGCGGCGCAACCGGCCCGGGGCGGGCGCCGGGACGCCGGGCGCGGCCGCCGGGGCCGAGGCCGGGCGGGGCTGGGCGTGGACGACCGCGCTGGTGATGCGCCGGGCCCCGGTGTTCGCCATCGCCACCACGGCCGGGCTGCTGCTGCTGGGACTGCCCTTCCTCGGGGTGAAGTTCGGCAGCGTGGACGACCGGCAGCTGCCGGAGACGGCCGCCTCCCACCTGGTCCAGCAGCAGATCCGCGACGGCTTCCCGGGCAGCCCCGGCGCCGGGCTGACCGTGCTGGCCGAGGGCGCGGCCGGTCCCGCCGACCTCGCCGCCTACCGGGACCGGCTGGCCGCCCTGCCCGGCGTGCGGGTGGACGGGCCGGTGAGCTCCGGATCCCGGCCGGGATACGCGTACATCTCGGTGGTCACCGACGGCGAGCCGGTGGG
Organism: Streptomyces sp. NRRL S-244; assembly: GCF_000717915.1. Classification (GTDB taxonomy): domain Bacteria; phylum Actinomycetota; class Actinomycetes; order Streptomycetales; family Streptomycetaceae; genus Streptomyces. The sequence continues at coordinate 41,044 of NZ_JOCX01000031.1, read as the reverse complement.
GCAGCGGGCCCAGGACCTCGTCGGGGAGGTGCGGAAGGTGGACGCCCCGTTCGACACCGCGGTGACCGGACAGGCGGCCGTCCTCGTCGACGCCCAGAAGGCGATATCGGAGAAACTGCCGGCCGCGCTGGCCCTGGTGGTCCTGGCCACGCTCCTGCTGGTCTTCCTGCTCACCGGAAGCGTGCTGATACCCGTCCAGGCGGTCCTGCTCAACGCACTGAGCCTGACGGCGATGTTCGGGGCGGTGGTGTGGGTCTTCCAGGACGGTCACCTCTCCGGGCCGCTCTCCTTCACCTCCACCGGGGACATCGAGACCACCCTGCCCGTGCTGATGTTCTGCATCGCCTTCGGACTCTCCATGGACTACGGGGTGTTCCTCATATCCCGCATCAAGGAGGAGTACGAGCGGACCGGGGACCACGAGGGGGCGGTGCGCACCGGACTGGTCCGCACGGGCGGGCTGATCACCGCGGCGGCCGTGATCCTGGCGGTGGTGATGGTGGCCATCGGCAGCTCCAGGGTGACCAACACCAAGATGCTGGGGCTCGGGATCGCGCTGGCCGTGCTGATGGACGCGCTGGTCGTACGGAGCCTGCTGGTGCCGGCGGTCATGAAGCTGACGGGGAGGGCCACCTGGTGGGCGCCGGGCCCGCTGCGGCGACTGCACGAGCGGTTCGGGCTGAGCGAAGGGGAGTCCGCGCCGACGGCGCCGCCGAAGACGGCAGGGGAGGCGCCGGGGGACGCCCCCGAGCCGGACCGCATACCGGCGGGCAGCCGCTAGCGGTTCGCCCGCGGGTCAGGCCGGGCCCCGGCGGCTACGGCCGGCGCCGGGGCCCGGCCGGGGTCAGTCCTCGCGGCGGCCCCGGTTGCCGGGGCGGCGGGCGACCCAGGTGCGGATGGTGTCGGCGTACCAGTAGGGCTTGCCGCCTTCCACCTGGTCGGGAGCGGGGAGCAGCCCGTGCTTGCGGTACGAGCGCACCGTGTCCGGCTGGACCCGGATATGGGCGGCGATCTCCTTGTACGACCACAGCTGTCGGTCGCTCATCCACGACACCTCCTTGTCCACGGGGCGGGGCCGGCCGGGAGGGCCGTCGGGGGAGCCGACGCGTGGACAGTGACGATCACTCGGGTTGTGCCCGGAGAACGACAGAGGGGGAAGGCGTGAGAGGCCTTGTGGACCGGCTGTGACGAAATACCCGCGTAATGGGGATATGCGTGACACAACGGCGACGCCTGTGACACATGCGCCACAACGGGAAGGAGAGGGAGGAGGGTTCAGCGGTAGAGGGCGGGGCGCTCCACCAGCTCCACCGGGGTCCGTACGCCGCTGTGCGCGGCGGCGAGCCCCGCCGCGGAGACGGCGGCCGCCGCGTAGCCGTCCCAGGCGTCGGGCCCGGCCACCCGGCCCTGCGCGGCCGCGGCCACCCAGCGCCGCAGCTGGCGGTCGTACGCGTCGGCGAAGCGCACGGTGAAATCCTGCGCGATCTCGCCGGAGCTGCGGCCCGCGGACCGGACGACCATCGCCTGGCCCTCACCGATCTGGGCGCTGCCGGACTCGCCGACCGCCTCGCACCGGACCTCGTAGCCGAAGCCGCAGTTGACGAAGATCTCCACGTCGACGATGGCCCCGCCCGCGGTCTCCAGCAGGACCAGCCGGGGATCGCGCAGCCCCTCGGGGGCCGCCGAGCTCGGCGTCGGGGAGAGTACGGACACGGCCGTGATCTCCTGCCCGAGCAGCCAGCGCGCCGCGTCGACCTCGTGCACGACGGAGTCGGTGATCAGCATGTCGCTGGTGAAGAAGGAGGGCGAGGAGGCATTGCGGTGCCGGCAGTGCAGGAACAGCGGCCGGCCGATCCCGCCCGCGTCCAGCAGCTCCTTCAGCCGCTCGTACTCGGCGTCGAACCGCCGCATGAACCCCACCTGCACCAGGCGCCGGCCCAGCCGCTGCTCCGCCTCCATCACCCGCAGCGCCCCGGCCGGATCCGGGGTCAGCGGCTTCTCGCACAGCACCGGCAACTCCCGCCCCAGGGCGTGCAGGATCGCCTCCTCGTGGGCGGGCCCCGGGGAGGCGATCAGTACGGCCTGGACTCCCGGAGCGTCCATCGCCGCCGCCGGATCCGTGTGCGCGCTCGCGCCGTCCAGATCCGCCGCGACCGCCTTCACCCGGTCCCCGTCCGGATCGGCCACGGCCACCACCCGGGCCCCACCCACCGTCCGCCCGATCCGGCGGACATGGTCGGCGCCCATCTTCCCCGTCCCGATGACGGCGATGCCCAGCGTGCTCATGTCGTGTTCCCTCCGGGGAGTCAGCGGGCGCCGCAGGAGCGCAGGTAGGCGCGGGTGCGGCGGGCGATCGGCAGCGGCCGGTCGGGCGGGCACGGGTACATGTCCTGCTCCACGATGGCGAAGAGGTCCACGCCGAGCCGCTGGGCGGCTGCGAGGACGGGCTCCAGCGCGGGCACCCCCGACGGAGGCTCGCACATCACCCCGCGCCCGACGGCCGGCCCGAAGGGCAGCTGCTCCGCGAGGACTTCGGCGAGGATCCGCGGGTCGACCTGCTTGAGGTGGAGGTAGCCGATCCGCTCGGCGAAGGTCTCGATGGCCTGGACGCTGTCGCCGCCGCAGTAGGCGTAGTGACCGGTGTCCAGGCACAGGGAGACCAGGTCCGGGTCGGTGGCGTCCAGGAAGCGGGCCACGCTCGAAGGGGTGTCGATGTGCGTGTCGGCATGCGGGTGGACGACGATCCGCAGCCCGTACCGGTCCCGCACCTCGCGGCCCAGGCGCTCGGTCTGCGTGGTCAGTTCACGCCATTGCGCGGGGGTGAGGGTGCGGTCCTCCAGCACCTTGCCGGTCTTGTCGTCGCGCCAGAAGGACGGGATGACGACGAGGTGGCCCGCGCCCATGGCCTGGGTGAGCGCCGCGATCCGCGACACGTGCTCCCAGGTCTGCTCCCAGACGGCGGGCCCGTGATGGAGTCCGGTGAAGACGGTGCCGGCACTGACGCGCAGGCCCCGTCCGGCGGTCTCCTCCGCGAGGCGGGCGGGGTCGGTGGGCAGGTAGCCGTACGGGCCGAGCTCGATCCACTCGTACCCGGAGTCGGCGACCTCGTCGAGGAACCGCTCCCACGGGATCTGGAGCGGATCGTCGGGGAACCAGACACCCCAGGAGTCCGGAGCCGAACCGATGCGGATACGGGTCAACGCGGTGGGGGAGGACGTCATGACGGCCACCTTAGGGTGCGAGACGAGTGGGAGGACTGCCTGTGACGACCGCGGACGATGTCGCGTTCGACGTGATCACCATGGGGCGGATCGGGGTGGATCTCTACCCGCTGACAACGGGTGTACCGCTGGCGGAAGCGGACACCTTCGGGAAGTTCCTGGGCGGCTCGCCCGCCAACGTCGCCGTCGCGGCGGCCCGGCTGGGCCGCCGGGTGGCGGTGATCACCCGGACCGGAGCGGACCCCTTCGGCGCCTATCTACGGGCTGAGCTGCGGGGATTCGGGGTGGACGACCGGTGGGCGGGGGAAGTGGCGGGGTATCCGACCCCGCTGACGTTCTGCGAGATCTTCCCGCCGGACGATTTCCCGCTGTACTTCTACCGGCTGCCGAAGGCCCCCGACCTGGAGATCGAGCCGGAGGAGCTGGACCTGGCGGCGGTACGGGCCGCGCGGGTGTTCTGGATGACGGGGACGGGACTGAGCGCGCAGCCGAGCCGGTCCGCGACCCTCGCCGCGCTGGAGGCGCGCGCGAAGTCCGGGATCACGGTCTTCGACCTCGACTGGCGGCCGATGCTGTGGGAGGGGGAGCCGGGCGAGGCGTACGCACAGGCGCTGGGCCTCGCCACGGTGGCGGTCGGGAACGTACAGGAATGCGAGATCGCGACCGGCGAGTCCGAACCGCGGGCCGCGGCGCGGGCGCTGCTGGCGGCCGGCGTGGAGCTGGCGGTGGTGAAACGGGGGCCGGAAGGGGTACTGGCGATGCGGCGGGACGGAACGGTGGTGCAGGCCCCGGCGGTTCCGGTCGACGTGGTGAACGGGCTGGGGGCCGGGGACGCGTTCGGGGGCGCGCTGTGCCACGGGCTGCTGGCGGGGTGGGACCTGGAGCGGGTGCTCCGGTTCGCCAACGCGGCGGGGGCGATCGTGGCTTCGAGGCTGGCGTGCTCGGCGGCGATGCCGTACGCCAAGGAGGTGGAGGAGGTGCTGGAGTCGTGAAGGTGACCGGATCGCACGAGATGGAGTTCACGGCGCTGCGGGTGCTGGAGCTCGAACCGGGTGAGGCGCACACGCACGCGTGCGGGGACCGGGAGTGGATCGTCCTCCCGCTGGCCGGGGCGTGCGTGGTCCGCTGCGTGGAGCAGGTTCCCCGGCCACAAGAGCCGGCGGGGCCGGAGGTGTTCGAACTGCGCGGGCGGGAGAGCGTGTTCAGCGGGGTGAGCGACTTCGCGTACCTGCCCCGGGACGGGCAGGCCGTGATCGGGTCCGCCGCCGGAGGGCGGTTCGCGCTCGTCGGGGCGCGGTGCGAACGGATCCTGCCCGCCCGGTACGGGCCCGCCCGGGGCGTCCCCGTGGAGATCCGCGGAGCCGGCCACTGCACGCGCCAGGTCAACAACTTCGCCGCCGCCGACGTCTTCGACTGCGACCGCCTGATCGCCGTCGAGGTGCTCACCCCCGGCGGGAACTGGTCCTCGTACCCGCCCCACAAGCACGACGAGTTCCATCCCGGCGACGAGTCCCGCCTGGAAGAGGTCTACTACTTCGAGATCGCCCCGCACCGCGGCGGCCCGGACGGCGACGACACCCCCGGCCTCGGCTACCAGCGTGTCACCCCGTCCCCCGCCGGGAAGACCGACATCCTCACCGAGGTGAGGACCGGGGACGCGGTGCTCATCCCGGACGGCTGGCACGGGCCGTCCATCGCGGCTCCCGGGCACGACATGTACTACCTCAACGTCATGGCAGGCCCCCCGGGGCAGCCCCGCGAGTGGCTGATCCGGGACCACCCCGACCACGCCTGGATCCGGGACACCTGGTCCGGCCAGGACGCCGACCCCCGGCTGCCCTTCTACCGAGCGGAGGACGAGACCCGATGAGGCTCACCGTGGCCCAGGCCCTCGTACGGTTCCTGGCCGCCCAGTACACCGAACGCGACGGGCGCAGGCAGCGGCTGATCGCCGCCACCTGGGGGATCTTCGGGCACGGGAACGTCGCCGGCATCGGGCAGGCCCTGCTGGAGAGCGGACCGGGTGGGGCGGCTGGCAGGGGGCCTGGCGGGATGCCGGGCGGGGCGCCGGGCGGGGCCCCTGGCGGAATGCCGTTCCTCCAGGGGCGCAACGAGCAGGCCATGGTGCACGCCGCCGTCGGGTACGCCCGCCAGTGCGGGCGGCTCTCGGCCCACGCCGTCACCACCTCGATCGGGCCCGGCGCCACCAACCTCGTCACCGGGGCCGCCCTCGCCACCATCAACCGGATTCCCGTACTCCTCCTGCCCGGCGACACCTTCGCCACCCGGCCCGCCGATCCCGTCCTCCAGCAGCTGGAGGTGCCCTACGCGGGCGACATCTCCGTCAACGACACGCTCCGGCCCGTCTCCCGCCACTTCGACCGGATCACCCGGCCCGAGGCCCTGATCCCGGCCGCCCTCCAGGCGATGCGGGTCCTCACCGACCCCGTGCAGACCGGCGCGGTGACCCTGGCGCTGCCGCAGGACGTCCAGGCCGAGGCGTACGAGTGGCCGCCCGAGTTCTTCGCCGAGCGCGTGTGGGCCGTACGCCGGCCCCGGCCCGACCGGGACGAGCTCGCGCGGGCCGCCGAAGCCGTACGGGGCTCCGCGCGCCCGCTGATCGTCGCCGGCGGCGGGATCCGGCACAGCGCGGCCCAGACCGCGCTGGCGGAGTTCGCCGAGGCGACCGGGATCCCGGTCGCCTGCACGCAGGCGGGCAAGGGGGCGCTCCCGTACGACCACCCCGCCGATGTCGGCGGCATCGGGCACACCGGCACGGCCACCGCCGACGGGCTGGCCCGCGGCGCCGACCTGGTCATCGCCGCCGGGACCCGGCTCACCGACTTCACCACCGCCTCGGGGACCCTGTTCCAGAATCCCGCCGTCCGCTTCCTCGGGCTCAACCTCGACCCGTACGACGCCCACAAGCTCGCCGGTCAGCCGGTGGTCTGCGATGCGCGAGTGGGCCTGGAAGACCTCCGGGCCGCGGCTGCCGGGTACCGCGTGGACCCCGGGTACGAGACGGCGTACAAAGAAAAGAAAAGCGGCTGGGAGCTGCTGGTCGACCGGGCCTGCGCGGCTCCCGACGAGGACGCCGCCCCGACGCAGGCACAGGTGCTCGGGCTGCTCGACGCGGTCGTCGGCGCCGAGGACATCCTGATCAACGCCGCCGGCTCCCTCCCCGGGGACCTGCACAAGCTGTGGCGGGCCCGCTCGGCCGACCAGTACCACGTGGAGTACGGGTACTCCTGCATGGGCTACGAGATCCCGGCCGCGATCGGGGTCGCGCTCGCCGCCCCCGGGCGCCCGGTGTGGGCGCTGGTCGGCGACGGGACGTACCTGATGAACCCGACCGAGCTCGTCACGGCCGTGCAGGAGGGCGTCCCGATCAAGGTGGTGATCCTCGACAACCACGGATACGCCTCCATCGGCGGCCTCTCCGGGGCCGTGGGCGCGGAGGGCTTCGGGACCGCCTACCGCTTCCGGGCGGACGACGGTTCGTACACCGGCGCGCCGCTGCCGCTGGACCTCGCGGCGAACGCGGCCTCCCTCGGAATGGCGGTGATCCGCACCCGCACCATCGGTGACCTGCGGAAAGCCCTCGCGGAAGCGCGTGCGGCGGACCGTCCCACATGTGTCTACGCACAGACCCGAACACCCGACACTGTGTCGGGCCCGCCCCCGGCACAGGCGTGGTGGGATGTTCCTGTGGCCGAGACCGCGACACGCAAGTCCGCGGCCGCGGCCCGCGAAGAGTACGACCGGCAAGCCGCGCAGCGACGTCGCCATCTGTGAAGGAGCAAGGCAATGAAGACCGTCAACCACTGGATCGGTGGCAAGACCGTCGAGGGCGCGTCGGGCAACTACGGCCCGGTCACCGACCCGGCCACCGGCGAGGTCACCACGCAGGTCGCGCTCGCGTCCGCCGACGAGGTCGACGCGGCCGTACGGGTCGCCCAGGAGGCCTACCAGAGCTGGGGCCAGTCCTCGCTGGCCGCCCGCACCAAGGTGCTCTTCGCCTACCGCGCCCTGCTGGACGCCAACCGCGACGCCATCGCCGAGCTGATCACCGCCGAGCACGGCAAGGTCCACTCGGACGCGCTGGGCGAGGTGGCGCGCGGCCTGGAGATCGTCGAGCTGGCCTGCGGGATCACCACGCAGCTCAAGGGCGAGCTGTCGACCTCCGTCTCGAACCGGGTGGACGTGGCCGCCATCCGCCAGCCGCTGGGCGTGGTCGCGGGCATCACCCCGTTCAACTTCCCGGCCATGGTGCCGATGTGGATGTTCCCGCTGGCCGTGGCCTGCGGAAACACCTTCATCCTCAAGCCGAGCGAGAAGGACCCGTCGGCCGCCAACAAGCTGGCCGAGCTGGCCTCCGAGGCCGGTCTGCCGGCCGGTGTGCTCAACGTCGTCCACGGTGACAAGGTCGCCGTCGACGCGCTGCTCTCCCACCCGGGCATCGCGGCCGTCTCCTTCGTCGGCTCCACGCCCATCGCCCGCCACATCCACACCACGGCCTCGGCGAACGGCAAGCGGGTCCAGGCGCTGGGCGGCGCCAAGAACCACATGCTGGTGCTGCCGGACGCCGACCTGGACGCGGCCGCCGACGCGGCGGTCTCGGCCGCGTACGGCTCGGCCGGCGAGCGCTGCATGGCGATCTCGGCGGTCGTGGCCGTCGGATCGATCGGCGACGAGCTGGTGGAGAAGATCCGCGAGCGGGCCGAGAAGATCAAGATCGGCCCCGGCAACGACCCGGACTCCGAGATGGGCCCGCTGATCACGGCCGCCCACCGCGACAAGGTCGCCTCGTACGTGAAGGGCGCGGCCGACCAGGGCGCGGACGTGGTCCTGGACGGTACGGGTTACACGGTCGACGGGTTCGAGCAGGGCCACTGGATCGGCCTGTCGCTGCTGGACAACGTCAAGACCGACTCCGACGCGTACCGCGACGAGATCTTCGGTCCGGTGCTGTGCGTGCTGCGCGCCGAGACCTACGAGGAGGGCGTGGCGCTCATCAACGCCTCGCCGTTCGGCAACGGCACCGCGATCTTCACCCGGGACGGTGGCGCGGCCCGCCGGTTCCAGCTGGAGATCGAGGCCGGCATGGTCGGCGTCAACGTGCCGATCCCGGTGCCGGTGGGCTACCACTCCTTCGGCGGCTGGAAGGACTCGCTCTTCGGTGACCACCACATCTACGGGAACGACGGCATCCACTTCTACACCCGCGGCAAGGTCGTCACGACCCGCTGGCCGGACCCGTCCGAGGCCCCGGCGGGCGTGGACCTGGGCTTCCCCCGCAACCACTGACCGCGTAGGGCCGCAGGGCCGTACGGCCGTAGGAACGTAGGACTTGCAGGACCGGCTCGCCCCCCGCACCCTCACGCGGGGGGGCGAGCTCCGTTCTCGCCCGTCAGCGCGTCTCCTGCCCGTCAGTGCGTCGCGGCCAGGTCCGGTGCGGGCTCGGCCTGTTCCGCGGGGGAGCGGCGCCGGCGCCGCAGGGCCAGGAAGGTGAGGGCGGCGCCCGCCAGTACGAGCAGTGCGCCGAGGGCGGGCCACGGCACGGCGATGAACCGCGCCTCGGAGGCCGAGGCGAGGTCCGGATAGGCCGTCGCCCCGGCCGAGATCCGTACGGTCACCCAGTCCGACTGCGGTGCGTCGGCCCACGGTTCGGTCAGCTCGATCCGCTGGCCGGGCAGCAGCACCAGCTTCAGCTCGCGAGCCGGCCGGTCCAGCACCGTACGGCCGAACAGCCCCTCGGCGGAGACCGCCACCTTGGGCTCGACGACCACGTTGCCCCGGTTGACCAGCGTGTACGAGACCGTGGCGCGGGCGTTCTTGACCCACGGCAGCAGCGGCGCGGCCCGGCTGACCTTCACGTCCTCCACGCTCAGTCCCGGTGTCACCGGCCCCGGCACCCGGAAGTACAGCCGTGAGCCGACCTGCCGCTTCACCCCGACCTGGACCTTGCCCTCCTGCCGGATGCCCTCCACGGCGGTGTTGAGGGCGACGATCCCGCCGACGTGGTCGCCGGGCGTCGCGTCCTGCGGGACCTTCACCGTGAACGGGATGTCCTTGCGGCCCTTGGGCGGGACGGTCACGGTGGTGGCCGCCTCGGGCGCCAGGGCTGTCCACGCGCCCACGTCCTTGGGCTTCTGATCCACCGGAAGGAGCGCGAAGGCGCCGCCGGCCGGCGTGTTCACGGCGTCGGTGGCGAAGATCTGGAAGGTCAGCTCCCGGTCGGAGGAGTTCAGGACGGTCACGCTGTCGCTGACCGTGGTCCCGGCCGCGCCCTGGTGGAAGAAGTACGCGCGGTCGGTCATCGTGGCGCCGCCCGGGGGCGTCGGGAACACCCCCCAGGTGCCGTTGTCCGCGGCCGTCGCCGTCGTGGCCGGCGTCAGGAGCAGGCCCGCGACCAGCAGCAACAGGGTGAGGAGCGGACCGTGCGGAGCGATGCGGGGGCGGGGGCGCATGGGCGGTTCTCCAGTCGGCGCGGGGAGGCGGGGGCGGGGGGTGTCGGGAAGGCGAAGGGGTGGTGCGGCGCCGGGGCGCCGCACCACCCTGGGTGCGCTGTTCCTGCCGGTCAGGCGATCGAGAAGGTGACGACCGTCTGGTAGGTGTCGGCGAACATGAACGGCGGGAGCTGGATCATCCCGGCGCCGCCGACGGCGAACTCACCGCCGGTCAGCTCGTCCCCGCCGGCCGCCTGCGAGGCCACCTTCATGGGGGTCTCGGAGATCGCGCCGGGCGTGCCCGCGGTGCAGGTGCTCGGGCTGTCCGGGTTGGTCACGGTGCAGGACGGCTGGATGCCGATCTGCGCCTTCGCCATCGAGTGGCCGGTCGCCTGGTTCAGGAAGGGCGTACGGGTCGCCGTCACGTCCCAGCCGAGGGTGCCGCCGCGGAAGTCCTGGACGGTCGCGGCGTTGAACACGCCGACCACCGACTGGGCCTTGCCGTTGATGGTGACCGAGGGGAAGGCGACGGCCGGCTGGCCGTCCTTGGGGCCGAGCGCCAGCGGGCCGGGGAGGACCTCGATGTCGACCGGGTTCTTCACGCCCGCCTGGTCCTCCAGGTACACGAACGACTTGTACGGGGTGACCGAGCGGTCGATCTTGACGGCGTCGGCCTTCTTGGTGACCGTGATGTTGCAGGTGGCGGCGCCGCTCGCGTCCGCCGTGCCGGTGCCGGTGTCACCGGTCGCCGCGCCCGCGAGGAGGGCGGAGCAGGTGACCGGGCCGGCCGGGAAGTTGGCGCCGTTCACGACGACGGCCGTGCCGGCCTTGCCGCTGTTGGGCGTCAGCCTGGTGGTCACCGGGTCCTTGGGCAGGGCCTCGACGGCGACCGAGCCGAGGGTGGCGCTCGGGCGGGGCGCTGGGGTGCAGGTCGTGGTGAAGACGGAGCCGCTGAGGTCCGCGTCGGTGACCGCCAGGTCGAGCTTGACGTCGACCGTGGTGCCCTCGGTGCCGTCCGGGATCTTGATGGTTCCGGAGAAGGACTTCGGGTCGAGCGGGGTGCCGGCGACGACGCTGACGGTCTCGGGCGGGCTGGTGACGACCTGGGTGGTCGTGCCCACCTTGAGGGTGATCTTGGTGGTGTTCACCGTCGTGACGGAGAAGCCGGGGATCAGCGGGCTCGCACCCGGGTCGATCGTGATCGGTACGACGTCTCCGGCCTTGGCCGTGCCGGGCACGGTGATCGTGTAGTTCTGGTTGCCCGAACCGTCCGGCTGCGGTGCCGGGGCGTCGCAGTTCTCGAAGACGGGGGTGGTCACGGTCGCCGCCTGGGCGGTGCCGGTCAGGCCCACCACGCCGCCCGTCAGCGCGAGGGACAGGGCGCCCGCCCCGGCCAGAATTCTTCGTCGGAACGTTGTACTCACTGGGTCGCGACTCCTTCGTCAGACGAACCCCTCCCCCCACCCGCTGTGTGGGGGAGGCCGAGCCGGTGCGGTGGCCGACATTGACGCGTCGCGGTGATGAGAAGTCAATGACTTGCTTTCGCCCGAAGCACACAGAAATTGATGTCCCATCAGGCCAGGTCGTCAGGGGTGCGGGGCGGGTGGGATGGGTGGGGTGCGGGCGGGAGACCGACCGGGCGTTGAGCTGGGCGTTGGGCTGGGCGTTGAGTTTGGCGGTGCCTTGGGCGTACGGGATCTTGCGGATCAGGGCCGGTCAAGCCCGCAGGCTTGACCGGCCCTGATCCGCCGGCTTCCTAGCCCGCGGCCGGCGGGTGGTTCAGGAGCAGGTTGGCCGTGCCGGCCGGGACCCCGGTGAGCCGGTCCCGTACGGCGTCCCCCAGCAGCGTGGCCGAGACCTCGGCGGGGGTCTTCGCCGTACCGCCCGCCGCGATGCCCTCCGCCAGGATCAGCGCGGCCACGCCCGCCACGTGCGGGGCCGCCATGGACGTGCCGGAGGCGCGGGCGAGGGTGGTCGCCGAGCCCTTCCAGGCCGAGGTGACGGACACGCCCGGAGCGACGAGGTCCACGCAGCTGCCGTAACTGGAGAACGGGGCCCACTGGTCCGCGGCGTCGGCCGCGCCGATCGTGAGCGCCGAGGGGACCGCGGCGGGGGAGCCGGTGCAGGCGTCGTCGGCGGAGTTGCCGGCGGCGACGGTGAAGGTGATCCCGGCGGCGACCGCCCGCGCCACCGCCGCGTCGAGGGAGTAGCTGCGGGTGCCGCCCATGCTCATGTTGGCGACGGCGGGGGTGCCGGGGGCCTTGGCGGCGTCCTTCACCATCCACTCCAGGCCGCCCAGGATGGAGGTCAGGGACGCGGACCCCTTGCAGTTGGCGACCTTGACGCCGACGAGGGAGACCCCCTTCGCCACCCCGTACGTCGCCCCGCCCAGGGTCCCGGCGACGTGCGTGCCGTGGCCGTTGCAGTCGTTGGAGGTCTCCAGGAACACCCCGTTGTAGCCGGCCCGGGCGCGGCCCCCGAACTCCTGGTGGCTCGTGTAGATCCCGGTGTCCACGACGTACGCGGTGACGCCCTGCGCGGTGGTGGCGTACGCGTACGAGCCGTCGAGCGGGAGCCCGGGCTGGTCGATCCGGTCCAGGGGCCAGGGCGCCGGGCTCTGCGCGTCGCTGATCCGGAACTCGGCGTCGGGCTCCACCGAGGCCACCCGGGGGTCGGCGGCCAGGGCCTTGGCGCGGGCGGCGGTGGTCCGGACGGCGAAGCCGCTGAGGACGGTGTCGTAGACGGCCCCGACCTGGTCGCCGGAGCCCGCGGCCTCGGCGGCCAGGGCGCGGGTCGGGGCGCGGGAGGAGGTGTCCTTGAGGACGACGACGTACGGGGCGGTCGCGGTCGCGGTGTCGGCGGCGGGTGCGGGTGCGGATGCGGGTGAGGCGTGCGGCGGCAGGGCGGTGGCCGCCGCCAGCAGGGCGGCGGCGGCCGGGAGCAGCGCGGTGAATGCGGTCATGCGCCCGATGCTCGGCGAGCCGCGCCCCGCCCGCGCGGAGGGTGCGCCGACTGGCCCCACGACACGCCGCCGAACGGGTCCCCGGCGTGATCCGGAAGACAGGCGTCAGCCGGAGAGCGGCCAGCCGCGCATGGTGAAGACGCCCTCGTCGCGGGAGCCGGCGGAGGCGTAGGTGGCCAGGGCGGCCTCGTTGTCGGTGTCGACCCCCACCCACATGCCGTAGCAGCCGCGCGCCTTGGCCTCGTCGGCGAGGGCCTCGGTCAGGGCGCGGCCGATGCCGCGCCGCCGGTAGCCCTCGTCGACGGAGAGCTCGTACAGGCACATCTCCGTGCCCTTGTCGGGGTGGCTCATCTCGACCCCGGAGACCATGCCGGCGGGGATGTCGTCCACGTAGGCGATGAGCATCAGGTGTCCCGGCGCGGTGAGGAAGCGCTCGGACCAGTCGAGTCGGGCGGGGCCGTCGAAGAGCCCCTCCGCGGCCTGGAGTTCGGCGACGGTACGGGCGGGGCGGATGTCCATGGCGGTCACGATAGGGCCGTGCGGCGAGCGGCGACCTTGTTTTTCGCCCCGGCGTGGCGAGCGGCGCCGGGGGTGGTGCGTCAGGTGCGCAGAGCCAGGGCCGCCGCGTACGCCGGGGGGGCCGGGAGGTCCGTGAGGTGCCAGCCGGGGACCTGGGAAGGGGTGGGGCCCGAGCCGATGTAGGGCTCGGCCAGGCCCAGGGCCAGGCCGGTACCCGTGCCCTTGAAGTAGGCCTCCTTGCGCGACCACAGGCGGGCCAGCACCCCCGGCCGTTCCTCCGCGGGCAGAGCGGAGAGTTCCGCCGTCTCCGCCGGGTGCAGGGTGTTCAGCACGTCCTCCACCGCCGCCGCGCTCGGGATCGCCTCCACGTCCACGCCGACCGGCACCGCCGCGAACGCGAGGTACGCCAGGTCGTCGCTGTGCGAGAGCGAGAACTGCACCGCGCCTCCCGCCACCGCCGGCCGCCCGTGCGGGCCGTCGCAGCACGGGCAGTCCTCCCGGACCAGGACGACGTCCTGCGGAGCCAGCCCGAGGTAGCCGCCGAGCAGCACCCGCAGCCCCACGTGCGAGACGAGGTACCGGTGCCGGTCCCCGGCCCGCAGCAGCCGCCCGGCCCGCTCCCGTTCGCCCGCGTCCAGGACCGGCAGCGCGTCTTCGATCCGGTGGCCGCCGACCACGTCGAGCGTGGTGTCCAGGGACCACACCGCCACGGCCGTCCCCGCCGGGGACGCGCCGATCCGCGGGATGTCCTCGCCGAGTCGGTTCAGGTACGTACTCACCGGACGAGCGTAGACGAGCACCGATCCCGGTCCAGGGGGCGCCCGGCCATGATCCACCGGAGACCCCTGGCGAGATCAGTCATCGCTGTCGGCAAGGATCGGTTGCTGTGGCTGCGGTACCTCGGTGCAGTACGGGCGTACTGGTCTCTGCCGAAGCGCCAGAGTCCGCCACCCTATGCCGCAGTGCCAATCGTTGATATCTCATAGGCATGACTGCGCGGAAGAACCTGCCTACGGGAGGCCTGGAGACGGCCCATGTTGGAAATGGGTTACCACAACCGAGTGATCCCGAACTCCCGTACTTACCTCAGGGTGCTTCATGAGCCCAACGGGAGGTGCATGCATTGGGACTGGGTGGAGCCCGGTCGAATCGGCATCGGCGAATTCGCAGCTTGCGGGAGTGCTCGCAGGTTTCGTGTTTGCTGGAATTGTCATGGTGCTCACCGAGGGGAAAATCGGCACACTCCGGGTAGCGACGCTGCGACTCTTCATTGCGGGCTTTGTCGTCCTCGGTCTTGATAGTTACTCATTTTCGATTCTTACCGGGGATGTCGCTGAAGGTGCATGTGGCAGAGTGTGGACCGAATCTCTCATAGCCAGCGGAATGCTCGTCGTAGGTACGGTTGCCGTGATCAGCGGCGTATCTTGGCTGCTTGCCGCCTATGTCGAGAACGTGACACCAGAGCAATCCGCGCTCGGGCACATCCAGGCGATGCGGACCGTGGAGCGTCTCCTTCGGAGGTCGGTTTATGGGATTACGGTCATGACCGTAATCCTGCTGTCAACCGTCGCTCACGACTATGTGAACGTCGCCTTCTCCGGCCGGCCGAAGCCGTGGTGGGCGACATGGATTTCGCCAGTCTATGTGCTGCTGGTTGGCGCCGCGATGATAGGTGCAGTCTGGCAGCGGCAGCGAAATTGTGCGCAAGCGGAGACAAATTCTGACGAGCCTTCCAGTCTTGCCCTGTCGATTGCCTTTACCGGTGCCGTCTCTTATGCCATCGTGGGAACTGGGGCGATCGGATTTATTACGAGTACGCCCACCAGTTTTTGGAATCCGATTCCTGGGGTCGTCGCGTTTATAACCGTCGCTATCGTACTGATCATGCCTGTGCCCACGATCCTCACGCTCATTTATGCAATGCCGCGACTTGGGATCGCTTCTGCGGACACAAGTCATGCCCCGAGCCCTGATGCCGGTCCTGACCCCGGTCCGGTGCCCGGTCCTGATCCCCAGCCTTGATGACTCCAGACCACCCGATCAGCGCGGAGGCGTCCCGAGCGGGGGCTCAAATCCAGGGTGGCCTGATGGAGAACGGCCCGTCCCCGTCTAGCGTCTAGCTGCGGGCGTGGGCCGTGGCCGGGGGGTTGTGCTGCGGCTGGGAGCCCGGCGACGGGGTGCCGTCGGTCCAGGCGTAGACGCGCTTGCCGCGCACCGCCACCTGGTACTGGTGGACGTCCCGGCATTCGGGCCGCTCCTCGGCCCGGGTGCCGTGCGGCCACCACTTGGCGTTCAGCCGCCGCCCGCCCAGGTCCTTCGGCGTGCCCGCCGTGCACTGCGGGCCGTCCAGCGGGGTCGCTCCGAGCGTGAAGCGGATCAGCCTCGCCTCGCCGGTGGTGCGCACCCGTATGCGTATGTCGGTGGCGTCCTTGGGCACCCAGGACGGCAGCGTGAAGGCCGGGTTGCCGCGGGTGGGCGCGTCGGCGGCGGTTGCGAAGTGCTTGCTCTTCTCCTCGAAGACCCGGTCGTTGATGGAGTCGGTCAGCGGGTTGGGCGGGAGGTTGGGCAGCGCCAGGGCGGCGGTGGCGACGACTCCAACAGTGGCGGCGGCGATGACGAGGGGACGGCGGTTCATGTGATCCAGTCTCGGCCGTCCCACGCCCTCGCGCGTCCCTCCGTAGGACGAACCCGTTCTCTGCCGGAAGTCTGATACCGCGTGCTACCTGAGAGCTGCACCCTCCGGCAACTGGCCCTGAGCACACCTCCCTTGTCCGCGCCCGAACCCGACACCGGCACCGGGCGAGCGCCGTTATAGCGGCGTTAAGCGGCGCCGATAGGACGCGCCCCGAGGGTGGGACCCGACGCCGTACCGGGGGTACCTCCGGGCGGCCCCCCACCCCGTCCTGGAGGAATGCCATGCGCCTTCGTCTCGCTCCTCTCCTCGCATCGGCGGCCGCGGCCGGTGTGCTCGTCGCCGCCACCCCCGCGTCGGCAGCGCCGGCCGACAAGCCACAGGTCCTGAGCAGTTGGACGCAGACCAGTGCCGCCAGCTACAACGCCTGGGTCGCCGCGCGCGGCAACCAGGGCAAGTGGGGCGCGTACGGGTTCGACTGGTCGACCGACTACTGCTCCACCTCGCCCGACAACCCCTTCGGTTTCCCCTTCCAGACGTCCTGTGCCCGCCACGACTTCGGCTACCGCAACTACAAGGCCGCCGGTGCATTTTCAGCCAACAAGGCGAGACTGGACGAGGCCCTCTACGCCGACCTCAAGCGCGTCTGCTCGGCGTACTCGGGTGTGAAGAAGGGCTCCTGCGACAGCACCGCGTGGACCTACTACCAGGCCGTCAAGGCCTTCGGCGTCTCCCCGCAGGACGCGCCCGCCGCCTGAACCCACCCGTGATCGACCCAGTCACCCCCTGACCTCCGGTCCCGCCCGAACCCCCTCGGGCGGGACCGGCCGGGTTCTGACGGCGTCCAGGGCCACTTCGGCCAGAGGGCGTCCGACGGGACCAGCGCGGTAGCCGGGCGTGCAACCGGACGGCCGGCTGCCGCGCCGTCCGGCCAGCAGAAAGGCCCCCGCGGAGGAGGGCCTGAGGTGGAGAAGCGGAGAGTGCCCCCGGCAGGACTCGAACCTGCGGCCAAGTGCTTAGAAGGCACCTGCTCTATCCACTGAGCTACGGGGGCCGGAAGGTGGCCGTGGTGGCCTGGAGCCCCGGGGTGGGGGTGGGGCTGTCATCCGGACCGGGTCAAGGATAGGGCTCCGGCCGCCTTGTCCCGGTTGCTTCACCCGCGTGCCACGATGTGGAGGTTCGGTGAAGCGGTCCCGATAATCGCAGGCAGGTGCGATTCTCGCACCGCTTTTGCGCCGCGGCGCCCCTGGTGTTGTGCACTCGTTATGCCTGAGTCCCACTCGTCCGATGTGCCCGAAAGGTCCCACTGGAGTCGCGATCGGCGCGCAGAGGGCGTATAAGCTTCAAAAATGGTCCTAAATTGGGCATTCTTCGCATGTGGTGACCTTGGATGTTCGGCCTCAGCTGCTCGATGCCCTGTCCGCCCTGCGCGACCGGGTCGCGTCCGTGCGTCTGCCGCTGCCCCTGCCCGGCGCCCCGCGCGCCCGCCAGACCAGAGCCGAGCTGCTCGCGCAGCTCGACGACTACCTCGTACCCCGGCTGAAGGCGCCCGAGGCGCCGCTGCTCGCCGTCGTCGGCGGGTCCACCGGGGCCGGTAAGTCCACTCTCGTCAACTCCCTCGTGGGACGCCAGGTGAGTGAGGCCGGCGTCCTGCGGCCCACCACCCGCATCCCCGTACTCGTCTGCCATCCGGATGACCATCACTGGTTCGCCGGCATGCGGGTGCTCCCCGACCTGATGAGGGTCTGGGCCCCGCCCGGGGAGGACGACCCCTTCCCCGGACCCCACCGCGGCTCCCCCCGCGGATCCGGGAACTCCGCCGCCACCCGCGAACTGCGCATCGAGACCGTCGCCGGCCTCCCGCGCGGGCTCGCCATCCTCGACGCCCCCGACATCGACTCCCTCGTGGTCGAGAACCGGACGCTCGCCGCGCAGCTCATCTGCGCCGCCGACGTCTGGGTCATGGTCACCACCGCCTCGCGGTACGCCGACGCCGTCCCCTGGCACCTGCTGCGCACCGCCAAGCAGTACAAGGCCACCCTGAGCATCGTCCTCGACCGGGTCCCGCACCAGGTGCTCGCCGAGGTCTCGCGCCAGTACGGGGCCCTGCTCACCCGGGCCGGGCTGGGCGACGTACCGCGCTTCACCGTGCCCGAGCTGCCCGAATCGGCCGGCGGGGGCGGGCTGCTGCCCGCCAGCGCCGTCGCCCCGCTCTTCGCGTGGCTCGCCCACCACGCCCAGGACGCCGCCGCCCGCCAGTACGCCGTCGGGCGGACCGCGCTCGGCGCGCTGGACTCCCTCGGGCGCCGCATGCCGGAGCTGGCATCCGCCGTCGCCGCCCAGCACGCCGCCGCCGTACGGCTGACCTCGGCCGTCGAGGACGCGTACAAGAGGGAGGGCAAGCGGGTCCGGGGCCGCCTCGACCAGGGCGCCGTACTGGCCGGGGACGCGCTGACGCGGTGGCGCGGCTATCCCCTCGACACGAGCGCCGACGAACTGCTCGACTCGCTCGCCGAGTCGCTCGCCGCCCTGCTCCAGTGCGCCGTGGCCGCCGCCGACGAGCGGATCGCCCAGGCGTGGCGGCGCGAGCCGGCCGCCGGGGCGGTGCAACTGCCCGCGCCCGACCGGGAGGCGGCGGAGCGCATCGGCATGGCCGTACGGCGCTGGCGGCGCGTACTGGAGGAACTCGCCGAGGAAGAGGTCGCCCGGCTCGACAAGCAGCCCGCGCCCGACCCCGACGGGATCGCCGCCCTCCTCGTCGCGGCCCTCCTCGGCGGCAAACGGGCCCGGCCCGCCGGGGAGAAGCTCGCCGAGCGGATCGGCGTACAGGCCGCCGTACGACTGCGCGACCGGGGCGGCGAACTGGTCGCCGAACACCTGGAGCAGGTGCTGCGCGCCGAACGGGACCGCCGGCTGGCCCCGCTGGAGGCGCTCGAAGTGACGCCGGAACCGCAGGCCGAGCTGATCGCCGCGCTGTCCCTACTGCAGAAGGAGAGGTGACGCGGTGACCGCTCTGACCGACCGCGACCGCACCGATGACCGCTGGGACGACGGATTCATCGCACGTTCGCGCCGCCCAGGCGCCGGCGCTGGCGTCGACATGGACATCGACATCGACATCGACGTCGAGGGCCGCGGCGACGGCGACGGGGACGACGGAGGCGACGGGAGCGACGACGCGCTCATCCGCGCCGTCTCCGGCGCCGGAAACGACGGGGGCAAGGCGCCCTCGCCGCCGCTCAGCCCCGAAGGACAGGCACTGCGCACCCGCCTCGAGGCGCTGCGCCAGCTGGTCGGGCTCTCGCGGACCCGGCTCGACGGCAAGACCCTCGCCGAGGCCGGCCGGGTGCTCGACGAGGCGGCCGCGCGGCGCGGGCTGTCCTCGCAGCACACGGTCGTCGCGATCGCCGGAGCCACCGGAAGCGGCAAGTCCACGCTCTTCAATTCACTCGCCGGAGTGCAGATCTCCGAGACGGGGCTGCGCAGGCCGACGACCGCCGCGCCCATCGCGTGCAGTTGGTCCGACGGCGCGGCCGGGCTGCTCGACCGCCTGGAGATCCCGGGCCGGCTGCGCCGCCGGCCGCGCGAGACCTCCGAGGCCGGGGCCCTGCGCGGGATGGTCCTGGTGGACCTGCCGGACCTGGACTCCGCGGTCGGCGCCCACCGCGACCACGTGGACCGGGTGCTCGCCCTGGTCGACGCGGTGGTGTGGGTGGTCGACCCGGAGAAGTACGCCGACGCCGTCCTGCACGAGCGGTACCTGCGGCCGCTGGCCGGGCACGCCGAGGTGACGTTCGTCGTGCTGAACCAGGTGGACCGGCTGCCCGGCGAGTCGGCCGACCTCGTACTGGACGACCTGCGGCGGCTGCTCGACGACGACGGCATCGCCCTCGGCGAGCACGACGAGCCCGGCGCCACCGTCCTCGGGCTGTCCGCGCTGACCGGCGAGGGCGTCGGGGAACTCCGCGACCTCCTCGCACAGTTCACCCAGGAGAAGGGCGCCGCGACCCGCCGGATCTCCGCCGATGTCGACCGGGCCGCCGGGCGCCTGCGCCCGCTGTACGTGGCCGACGGCCATCCGTCGCCGGAGATCGGGGAGGCGGCGCGCGCCGAGTTCGAGGACCGGCTCGCGGAGGCGGTCGGGGCGTACGCGGCCGGGCTCGCCGCCGAGCGGGCCTGGCGGCGCAATGCCGGGAAGGCCTGCGGCACGCCGTGGCTGCGGCTGTGGCGGTGGTACGAGGGCCGGCGCGCCCCGCGCACGCTGGCCGGGCTGGCCGCCCTGGCGGTGATCGGCGGCAGCCGGGGCCCGGCGGGCGCGGAGGCGCCGGCCGAGCAGGAGGTGACCGCGCGCCAGCGGGTGGAGCAGGCCGTACGGGCGGTCGCCGACGCGGCGGCCGAAGGGCTGCCCGACGCCTGGGAGCAGGCGGTACGGGAGACCGCGGTGCGCGGAGCCGAGCAGCTCCCGGAGGCGCTGGACGAGATCGCGGTGACCCTGGGGTCGGCGGTCACGGTGCCGAGCGCCAGGCCGCCGCGGCCGACGTGGTGGCCGGCGGCGGTGCTGGCGCAGGCGGCGATGACGCTGCTGCAGATCTACGGCGGGCTGTGGCTGGTCGGGCAGATCGTCGGGGTCCTGGAACCGCGTCTGATGCCGCCGGTGCTGCTGATGGTGGCGGGCATCGTCGGCGGGCCGCTGGTGGAGTGGGCCTGTTCGATCGCGGCCCGGGGCCCGGCGCGGCGGTACGGGCAGGACGCGGAGCGGCGGCTGCGGCAGGCGGCGGCCGGCTGCGGGCGGGCCCGGGTGCTGGAGCCGGTGGCGGCGGAGCTGCTGCGCTACCGGGAGGTGCGCGAGCAGTACGCGACCGTGGCCGCAGGGGGGACGAAGTTGTCCACAACCCGCGAGTAATCCACAGGCCGGAGCGGGATTCTGGGGGTCGCGCCAGCATGGGTCGTACCTCGTGCGGATGGTCCGTGCGGGTACGGAAGTGGGGGAGGGCCGCCGGGATGAACGACACCCTGGTGACGCTGGTCGGCTACGTGGCCACGCAGATCGACTACAAGGAGACGGCGACCGGGCCGTCGGCGCGGTTCCGGTTCGCCGTGACGCCGCGGTACTTCGACCGGCGCAAGGACGTGTGGGCGGACGGGCCCACCAGCTTCTACACGGTGTGGGCGCGGCGCGCGCTCGCGGTGAACCTGGCCGGTTCCGTCGCGGTGGGAGAGCCGCTGGTGGTGCACGGGCGGCTGCGGGTGCGGGACGATCCGCCCGACGGGGAGGGCAACCGGTGGTTCTCCGCGGACATCGACGCGACCGCCATCGGACACGACCTGAACCGGGGGACGGCGGCATTCCGCCGGGTCGTCAAGGCGGACCCACCACTGATGGCCACTCAGAAGGCGGCGGTGGTCTGAGTGTTCGAGGCGGTTAGGATTCCCCGGTACTCACGGGCACCTGGGTCATTGGCCCGAAGGGGAAGACTGTGTCGATTGCCGTTCCCGCATCCTCCGCTCCTGATTCCGCTCCTTCTTCGCTTGGTCCTTCCGCTACTCCTTCCGCTACTCCTTCCGTTACGCCTTCAGAGCCGCCTTCCGTCGCTTCCGCACCACCTGCCGCTGCTGTTACGGCTGCCGCGCCTGTGGCGGGGGCGGCGCCCGTGCGGGCCTCTGCGCGGCGGCCGTTGGCGGCGGCGCTGCTGGCCGCGGCATTGGCCGCAGCCCCGGGCGCGCGGGCGGCCGCCGACACCGGGGCGCCCGCGCCCCGGACACCGGAGGGCGCGAGAGCCGTGCTGGACGGGCTGAAGACGTACGGGCAGGCGGTCCTGCACGCCCAGGACGGGTCGGCCCGGCAGATTCCGGCCGGGCTGTACGAGATGCGGGTCGACGGCGGCGGGATGCTCCAGACCTACGGGGTCGGCGTGGCGGGCACCGCCCAGCCGCAGGCCAGGTACGCGGAGAGCGGCTGGAGCGGCAGCCCGCTCGCCGGGAACGGGGAGGCGGGCCGGATCCGCTGGGTCCTGGAGCACTCGTATCCGCAGCTGAACGATCTCGCCGGGCTGGCGAAGGCGGCCGGGGCCGGGGCCCTGACCGCGGAGAGCGCGGCGGCCGGGACGCAGGTCGCGATCTGGCGGCTGGCGGACGGGGCGCAGGTGGAGGCCGCCGACCCGGCGGCGGAGAAGCTGGCCGACTACCTCCAGCGTTCGGCCGGCAAGCTGCCGGAGCCGCCGGCCTCGCTGGGACTGGACCCCGGGAGCGTGTCGGGGCCGGTGGGCACCCGCCTCGGGCCGGTCACCGTGCGGACGGGGGCGCAGAGCGTGACGGTCACCCCGGACGCGGCGGCCGTGGCGATGGGGGTGCGGGTGGTGGACGCCGAGGGGCGACCGGTCACCGCCGCGGCGAACGGGAGCCGGCTGTACTTCGAGGTGCCCGTCGGCACCCCGGACGGCTCGGCGTCGGTCACCGTCCAGGGCTCCACGAAGGTGCCGGTCGGGCGGGTCTTCACCAGTGAGGTGCCGAGCCAGACCCAGATCGTGGCCGGCTCCAGCGAGTCCGCCCTGGCGGCCACGGCCAGTGCGGTGTGGCCGCAGCCCGCGGTCGTCGCGGAGGCCGGCACCACGGGCGACGGGCCGGCCGTGACGCAGGCCTCGGCGGCGGCGGCCGCAGCCGCCGCCGCGGCTTCGTCGGAGTCCAGCCCGGACGAGGAGCGCCTGGCCACCAGCGGCAGCTCGGCCGCGACCCCGATCATCGCCTCGCTGGCGGTGGGCCTGGTGGTCCTGGGCGGGCTGGTGGTCCTCCTCCTGCGCAAGCGCCCGCTCGACGAGGAGGACGAGGCGTAGGGGGCGTAGGAGCACGGGGGCGTCCGCACCCCCTGGGGGGACGGGGCCCGTGGGCAGCGGCACGTCGGCCGTGAGCTCGCTCGGTGATCCGTGCTGATTCCGGAGCGGATGTGCGGGTAGACGACGGAGATGGCTGATCAGGAGTTGACCTGGCAGGGCGTCGCCGCACGGTGGGACCGGGCGCTGTTCGACGGGGTGGCCCGCCGGCACTGGCCGGCGGCCGACCGGGTGCTGCCGAGGCTGGGGCGGGCCGCCAACCACGGGGTGCTGTGGGGCGGGGCCGCTGCGGCGATCGCGGTCCTCGGCTCGACCGGGGCCCGTAAGGCGGCGCTGTGCGGAGCCGCCTCGCTGGCGCTGGCCTCGGCGACCGTGAACACCGTCGGCAAGTGGTCCGTACGCCGGCCCCGGCCGCTGCTGGAGGGGGTGCCCGAGGTACGGCGGCTGGTGACGCAGCCGGCGACCACCTCGTTCCCCTCCGGTCACTCGGCGTCCGCGTTCGCGTTCACCACCGGCCTGGCGCTGGGAGCCCCGGGCTGGGGCGCGCTACTGGCCCCGGTGGCGGTGTCGGTGGCGTTCTCCCGCGTGTACACGGGGGTCCACTACCCGTCCGACGTGGCCGCCGGGGCCGCGCTGGGCGTGGCCGCGGGTCTCGTCGTACGCCGCCTCGTACGCGGCGTGGACGAAGCGCGGGTCGTTCCCGGCGACGAGCGGACGGCCACCGAGGCGCCCGCGCTGCCGGACGGGGCCGGGCTCACCGTCGTGGTCAACACCGGGTCCGGCACCGCCGCCGCCGCGGGGCTCGACGTACTGCGCGCCCGGCTGCCCAACGCGGAGGTGGTCGAGTGCGAGGGCCCGGAGCTGCCCGAGCAGCTGGCGTCGGCGGCCGCCCGGTCCACTGTGCTCGGGGTGTGCGGCGGCGACGGCACGGTCAACGCCGCCGCCACCGCCGCGCTGCGGGCCGGGGTGCCGCTGGCCGTGTTCCCCGGCGGCACGCTCAACCACTTCGCGCTGGACCTCGGCCTCGGCGGAGCCGAGGACACCTGCCGCGCCGTCGCCGCCGGCAGCGCGGTCCGGGTCAGCGTGGGCCGCTTCACCCCCGGCCCGGACCCCGAGGACGGCGGCTCCGGGTACTTCCTGAACACCTTCAGCATCGGCGCCTACCCCGAGCTGCTGCGGCACCGCCTGCACTGGGCGCCGCGGATCGGCGGCGGCCCCGCCGCGCTGCTGGCCGCGTGGAAGGTCCTGCGCGCGGAGCGGCCCGTACGGCTCCGGCTGGCCGGACGGCCCCGGAGCGTCTGGCTCCTCTTCGCCGGCAACGGCACCTACCACGGCACCGGACCGACCCCCCGCCGCCGCGACGGCCTCGGCGAGGGCCTGCTCGACGTCCGTCTCGTCCACGGCGGAGGCCGCCCCGGCCCGCGCCTGCTCGCCGCCGCGTTCACGGGTCCGCTGAGCCGTTCCCCCGTCCACACGGCCACCCGCCTGCGCAGTCTCCGCATCGGCGACATCCCGCCGGACACCCCGCTCGCGTACGACGGCGAATACACCCCCGCCCCGCCCGCCCTCGTCCTCGACACCCTCCCGGACGCCCTGACGGTCTACCGCCCCCGCTGACCTACCGCCCCGCAGGACACGGCCTAGGCTCGGGCAGCGTGACGAGCTATGTGCTGGACGGCGGACGGATCGGGACGCTGGGCGACTTCTGGACGCTGATGGGTGAAGCCGTCAACGGGCCCGGGGGCTACTTCGGCCGGAACCTCGACAGCTTCGTCGACTGTCTCCGGGGCGGCTTCGGGACCCCTGACGACGGCGGCTTCGTGATCGAGTGGCGCGACCACGAGCTGTCCCGCCGGGCCCTCGGCCACCCGGAGACCGCCCGCCACCTGGAGGGCGTGCTGGCGCGCTGCCATCCCACGAACCGGGCCCGGGTCTCCGAGGAGCTCGCGCAGGCGCGCAGCGGCCGGGGTCCGACCCTGTTCGACACCCTCACGGAGATCATCGAGAACCAGGCCCCGGGCACCCTCCGCCTCCGTTGACGCGGTCACACCGCCCGGCGCCCGGTCACGTGGCCGACGGTGACCCCGTCGTCACGGAGCCCTGCCGGGAGCCGCCCGAGCGTGCGGGGGCCGAGCTACCCATTCGCCCGCAGGTGTAGACGACTGGCAAGATGGGGTGTATCTGCCCACCATCGATCTGCCGGACGGTTTCTCTTGGCTGAGTTCATCTACACCATGCGCAAGACGCGCAAGGCGCACGGCGACAAGGTGATTCTTGATGACGTCTCCTTGAACTTCCTGCCCGGCGCGAAGATCGGTGTGGTCGGCCCCAACGGCGCCGGTAAGTCCACCGTTCTGAAGATCATGGCGGGCCTGGAGCAGCCGTCCAACGGTGACGCGTTCCTGTCGCCCGGCTACACCGTCGGCATCCTCATGCAGGAGCCCAAGCTCGACGAGTCCAAGACGGTCCTGGAGAACGTCCAGGACGGCGCCGCCGACACCATGAAGAAGCTCAAGCGCTTCAACGAGGTCGCCGAGCTGATGGGCGTCGAGTACACCGACGCCCTCATGGACGAGATGGGCAAGCTCCAGGAGGACCTGGACCACTCCAACGCCTGGGACCTCGACGCCCAGCTGGAGCAGGCCATGGACGCGCTGGGCTGCCCGCCCGGCGACTGGCCGGTCACCAACCTCTCCGGTGGCGAGAAGCGCCGCGTGGCGCTGTGCAAGCTGCTGATCGAGGCCCCGGACCTGCTCCTCCTCGACGAGCCCACCAACCACCTCGACGCCGAGTCGGTGAACTGGCTGGAGCAGCACCTCTCGAAGTACGCGGGCTGCGTCATCGCCGTCACCCACGACCGGTACTTCCTGAACAACGTCGCCGAGTGGATTCTCGAGCTCGACCGCGGCCGGGCGATCGCGTACGAGGGCAACTACTCCACCTACCTGGAGAAGAAGCAGGCGCGCCTCAAGGTCGAGGGCCGCAAGGACGAGAAGCGCCAGAAGCGGCTCAAGGAAGAGCTGGAGTGGGTCCGCTCCAACGCCAAGGGCCGCCAGACCAAGTCCAAGGCCCGTCTCGCCCGCTACGAGGAGATGGCGGCCGAGGCCGACAAGATGCGGAAGCTGGACTTCGAGGAGATCCAGATCCCGCCGGGCCCGCGTCTGGGCTCGATCGTGGTCGAGGTCAACAACCTCTCCAAGGCGTTCGGCGACAAGGTCCTCATCGACGACCTGTCCTTCACGCTGCCGCGCAACGGCATCGTCGGCATCATCGGCCCCAACGGCGCCGGCAAGACCACGCTGTTCAAGATGATCCAGGGCCTGGAGGCGCCGGACGCCGGCTCCGTCAAGGTCGGCGAGACCGTCAAGATCAGCTACGTCGACCAGTCCCGCGCCAACATCGACCCCAAGAAGACCCTCTGGGCGGTCGTGTCGGACGAGCTGGACTACATCAACGTCGGCCAGGTCGAGATGCCGTCGCGCGCATACGTCAGCGCCTTCGGCTTCAAGGGCCCGGACCAGCAGAAGCCGGCCGGCGTCCTGTCCGGTGGTGAGCGCAACCGCCTCAACCTGGCGCTGACGCTCAAGGAGGGCGGCAACCTGCTGCTCCTCGACGAGCCCACCAACGACCTCGACGTCGAGACCCTGTCCTCGCTCGAGAACGCGCTCCTCGAATTCCCGGGCGCGGCCGTGGTCATCTCCCACGACCGCTGGTTCCTCGACCGAGTCGCCACGCACATCCTGGCGTACGAGGGCGAGTCCAAGTGGTATTGGTTCGAAGGCAACTTCGAGTCCTACGAGAAGAACAAGATCGAGCGTCTCGGCCCGGACGCGGCCCGTCCGCACCGTGCCACCTACAAGAAGCTCACGCGAGGCTGAGGCCGACACCATGGCCAGACACCACTACCGGTGCCCCCTGCGCTGGGCGGACATGGATGCCTTCGGGCACGTCAACAACGTCGTCTTCCTCCGCTATCTGGAGGAGGCGCGGATCGACTTCATGTTCCGCCTCGCGCCGGGGGAGGGCAGCGAGTCCTTCACGGGCGGCTCCGTCGTGGCCCGCCACGAGATCGACTACAAGCTGCCCCTCGTCCACCGTCACGAGCCCGTCCTCATCGAGTCCTGGGTGACCCGGATAGGCGCCGCGTCCCTGACCATCCGCTACGAGGTCAAGGACGAGGCGACCGAGGACGCACCCGAGACGGTGTACGTGCGCGCCGAGACGGTGGTCGTGCCGTACAACCTCGCCGAGGGGCGGCCGCGCCGCATCACGGCGGAGGAGAGGCGCTTCCTCCAGGAGTACCTCGACGAGCCGGCCCAACCGGCAGCCAAGGCCAAGGCCGAGGTCAAGGCCGAGGCCAAGGCCGCCGAAGGGCGCATGGCGGCATGACCGGGCAGTTGCGCTTCGCCGACTCCGGGGAGGCGGCGGACCTCGCCGCCTTCCTGGGCCGGCTGGTGCACTACGACCGCGCCGCCGCGGTCCGCCTGCAGGCGCAGGCGGGCGGCGGCGCGCTCGCCGTTTTCGGACGGCCGCCGTCCTTCGAGGTGCTGGCCATCCGCACGGTGCGCCTCGCCGTACCCGTCTCCCGCCCGCTGGACGTGACGGTGTCCGCCGGCGAGCTGCTGGAGTCCGTGGACGAGGCCGCCGCGAGCACCGCCGTCCCCGCGCCGGTCACCGGCCCGCCGTGGACCGGGGTGCTCCCGCCCCGCGGCGACTGGCGGCAGCTGCCCGGGCTGCCCGGCCCCGAGGCGATACGGGCTGCCGTGAGCGCCTCCGTCGCCGAGTTCCGGGCCCGTGACGAGGCCCTGCCCCCGCAGCACCGGACCCGGTCCGAGCGGGACCGCATCGGCCGCGAGATCTGGTCCCGGACGCTGGGCGACACCGAGCTCCCGCTGCGCGCCGTGCACGCCGCGCAGTCCCTGGGCTTCCTGCGGCCGGTCCGGTCGGCCGTGGCCAGCGGTGTCGGCGCCCCCGGCGCCGCTCCCGATCCGGTGGCCCTGCTCGCCTCCGGTGGCTGGCTGCGGCTGCGCACCCCGTACGGCTCGATCGCGATGCGCCGCCCCGGCGGCGTCGGGGGCCTGGGCGCCCTCCAGGTCCGGCCGGTTTAGCCCGCGCCCGTCCCGGGCCCGTCCCTCCGGTCGGGGTTCCGCGTACGGGACCTCGTACCGGACCCCGTACGTGTCACCCCGCGGTGTTGATCATCGATGCGGCGGCGTACGTCAGGTACCGCCACAGCTGCGCCTCGAGCTCCGGCGCCAGGCCCAGCTCGTCCACCGCCTCGCGCATGTGCCCCAGCCACGCGTCGTGCGCCGCCGCGTCCACCTGGAACGGGGCGTGCCGCATCCGCAGGCGCGGGTGGCCGCGGTTCTCGCTGTACGTGTTCGGGCCGCCCCAGTACTGCATCAGGAACAGGGCGAACCGCTCCTCGGCCGGACCGAGGTCCTCCTCCGGGTACATGGGCCGCAGCAGCGGGTCCTCCGCGACCCCCTGGTAGAAGCGCCGCACCAGACGGCGGAACGTCTCCTCGCCGCCCACCTGCTCGTAGAACGTCTGCTCCTGAACCGTGCCCCGCGGAATCTCATTCACCCGACCATCGTCTCAGACGCTCGGACGGAGGACGGAGGTCTTAGGACCAGCGTTCGCCTCCCGGGCCCGGCCGCAGGACAGTGGAGCCATGGGTGCACACGCCGCACGCTCCCCGCAGGCCCCGCACGCCGAGGCGAGGGACCTGCGGGACACCGCCCACGCCGCGCAGGTGCGGGAGCTGACCGCCGCCGGGGTGCTGGAGGATCCCGCCTGGCGGGCGGCCTTCGCGGCCGTGCCCCGGCACGTCTTCGTCCCGTACTTCTTCACCGGCCGCGGGGCCGGCCACGAGCGCCTCTGGGGCGAGGACCCGGACCCGGCCCACCGGGCCCGCTGGCTGCGCGGGGTCTACACGGACGCCCCGCTCGCCACCCGGCTGCGCGACGGCGAACTGGTCTCCTCCAGCAGCCAGCCG
Source organism: Streptomyces sp. NRRL S-244 (assembly GCF_000717915.1). GTDB lineage: Bacteria > Actinomycetota > Actinomycetes > Streptomycetales > Streptomycetaceae > Streptomyces. Next base: position 12,436 of record NZ_JOCX01000031.1, on the reverse strand, counting down.
TCCCTGATGGCGAAGATGCTGGAGTCGCTGGACGTCCGCGACGGGGACGAGGTGCTGGAGATCGGCACCGGCACCGGCTACACCGCCGCGCTGCTCAGCCACCGGCTCGGCGAGGAGCACGTCACCACGATCGACCTGGACGAGGAGATCACCGAATCCGCCCGGGCGCACCTGGCCCTGCTCGGCCTCCGGCCGACCGTGGTCACCGGGGACGGGGCGCGCGGCTGCCCCTCGCGGGCCCCCTTCGACCGGATCCTGGTGACCTGCACGCTGCCGCTGATCCCGCACGCCTGGCTCGGCCAGTGCCGGCCCGGGGCGCGGATCCTGGCCCCGCTGTCGACCGGGCTGATCGCGCTGACGGTCCGGGACGCCGGCTTCGCGGAGGGCCGCTTCCTGCACACCTCGGCGTACTTCGTCCCACTGCGCGGGGCCACGGCCTCGCAGACCGCACCCGGGATGCCGTACGGGCTCCCGTACGAGCTGGTGGAGAACGAGCGGTTCCAGTTCATGCTCGTCCTGACGGCGGGTGCGCTGCACCCGCGCGAGGCCCTGGACCTGTGGCGCGGGGAGGGCCGGCCGGGCCGCGAGCGGTTCGGGGTGACGGTCAGCGCGCAGGGGCAGTGGTCCTGGCTCGACGACCCCCAGGGCCCGTACGTATGGCCGCTGGGGGAGTGAGGCGGGTGTGACCCGACCCCCGGCTTGTTATCCCCGGCGGATGGTGATCGTGGTCCAGGCGCCCACGTGGACCCGGTCGCCGTCGGTGAGGGGCACCGGGACGTAGGGCTGGATCGGTTCCTCGCCGCCGTTGATGGTGGTGCCGTTGGTGGAGTTCTGGTCCACGACCGCCCAGCTGAGGTCGGGCTGCTGGACGAGCACCGCGTGCTGGTGGGAGACGCCCGGGTCCTCCGGCGGCACCGACAGGTCGATGTCGGGGGACTCGCCCGTGGAGGCGCGGCGGCGGCCGATGGTGATCTGGCCGCCGGAGAGCGGAAGGTGCTGCTCCGGGGAGTACGCGGGCAGGTTGAGCCCGGCCGCCTCGGGGCCGCTGCGCTGCATCATCGCCATGAAGTACGAGCGGTCGGGGCCGACCGTCGCACTCCACGCGCCGGTGCTCTGGGGCGGGAACGGCTGCTGGGGCTGCTGGGGCTGCTGGTGTTGCTGCTGGGCCTGCTGGGCCTGCTGGTACTCGTGCGGCTGCTGCTGGTACTCCGGCTGCTGGTACTCCCGCAGCGGCGGCGGGGGCTGCTGCGGGTACTGGGGCTGCGGCTGCTGCTGGCCCTGCGACGGCGGCGGCAGCAGCCAGTCGTCCTCGCGCTGCAGCGGCTCGGCGGGCCGGTTGACCCGGGACGGCCGGGAGCCCTGGTACTCGAAGTGGTCCTGGGAGAACGGCGCCGAGGCGGGCACCTGCGGTGCGGGAGGCGGCGGCGGAGGCGGCGGCAGGGTGGCCCCGGAGCCGTTCCCGCCCGCGGCTCCCGCATCCGTGCCCGGCGGCGTGAGCGGCGTGTACGAGGTCGCCGAGCGCGTCAGGAAGTTGTACCGGCACTCCTCACAGAACGGGGCCATGGCCTCGCGCGGGGTCCGGCACTGCGGGCAGAGCTCCGCCTGGGCGGTCGGCTCACCGGCGGTGGGAGGGTAGCCGTAGCCGTAGGAGGGCGCCGCGGGCGCGCCCGTGGCGGCAGCCATGCGGTGGCCGCAGACCTCGCACCAGTCGTCGGAGGCGGACTGGTGCCCGTTCGGGCAGGTCGGCATGGCGGCTCTTCCCCCTTCAGCCTGCGTCATCGCGTCAGGTCTTCTCAGGTCTCTCAGATGGTCTCAGGACTTCTTCACACGGACGGTCTGGATCGAACGCGTTTCGAGGGTCATCTCGTCGGCATCCGCGACCTTCGCCTTCAGCCGCACAGTACCCGCCGCCGCATCGACGACATCCACCACCTTCGCGAGCAGTTTGGCCGTGTCCGCGTTTCCCGAGGCACTGGCCAGTTGCACGGCACGGCCGAGCTTGGCCGTGGCGCCGTCGACATCGCCCAGTTTGCGCGCTTCCAGCCCCTGTTGGATAGCCTGCGCGAGCTCCGCCTGCCCCGTGTAGTGGGCGACCTGCGGATTGATGGCGGTGGAAGCGGCCAGATCGTCCGTCCACACCGCCCGTACGAGTCCCTGCGCGAGCGTGGTCGGCGGCTCGCCCGGCGCGCCGGGGAGCAGGAGCGTGGCCCGGGCGGCCAGCATCTCCTGCCCGACGGACGCGGCCGGGACCCGGACGCAGACGTGGTACTCACGGGACTCGTCGCCCCAGGACCCGGTCGGGTAGTCGCCGGCGCGCGGGCCCGCCACGGTGCGGCGGTCGCTGAGGTCCTGGACGGTGGGCGCGACCTGCTTGACGTACTGGATCTCCACGCCCACCGGGGTCCACAGGCGCAGCGCGACGTCCGCGACCTCCTTGCCCATGACGTTCTCCATCATGAGCGTGAAGTCCTCGGTGAGGTGCGCCGGATCGGCCACGATGTCGGCCGATCCGAGCAGCGCGCTCGCGATGCCGGTGACCTCCTTGACCTCCCAGTCGGTCCCCACCCCGCGGGCGTCGGCGGTGAAGCGGCCCGCGCAGGCCTCCAGGGTGGCGCGGAGCACGGCCGGGTCCTCGTGCTCGTTGCGGCCGTCGGTGAGCAGGATGCCGTGCCGGATGGCGGCGGAGGACTGGCGCAGCAGGCCGTCGGCGAGGCGCAGCCAGGTGCCGATGGCGGTGCCGCCGCCGGCGCTCAGGCCGCGCAGGGCCTCCTTGGCCTGGGTGCGGGTGGCCGGGTCGGCGACGGCGAGGCGGCCCTGGCCGGGGTAGACCTCCTTGGCCACGTGGGTGCCGGCGATGACGGCGAACGCGGTGCCGTCGCGCAGGGTGTCGATCGCGGCCGCGGTGGCCTCGCGGGCGCCGCGCATCTTGTCCGGCGGGTACTCCATGGACCCCGAGCAGTCCACCATGATCACGACGGCTGCCGAGCCCCGGGCGGCGGTCGCGCGGGTGGCGGTGGCACCGCCCGTGGACGTGACCGTGACGATGGCGTGCACGTCCCGCCCGCCCTCGGGGAGGAACTCGTTCTGGTACACCTCCACGCTGAAGCGCGGGGCGCTCGGCTTGGCGAAGTTCGCCATCGGCTGGACTCCTAGGAGAGGACGGGGGTGTGGGCGGGTGGATCAGGCCTGAGGGCGTGCTTCCGGTTCCACTTGCCCTTCCGTTTCCGTTTCCGATTCGGCTCGCGCAACTGCCGCCGCTGCGGTGGTCATTGCCGTTCCCGGGCCGGCCGGTGCGGCGAACGGGACGACGGCCACCGTGACGTTGTCGTGGCCGCCCCCGTCGAGGGCGTGCCCCACCAGGACCTGCGCGCTGTGCAGGGGGCGGGCGGCGGCGTCCGCGGGCAGCACCTGCGCCATGTCCTGCGCGGACTCGGCGTAGTTCCACAGGCCGTCGGTGCAGACGACCACCACGCCCGCGTGGTCCGGCTTGAACGTGGCGGTGTGCGGCTCCAGGTCGTACGCGTCGGCCCCGAGCCAGCCCGTGATGGCGTGGGCGCGGACATCGGCGTAGGCCTCGGCCTCGCCCATCAGCCCGGCCGCGACCATCTGGGCCGCCCAGGAGTCGTCCTCGGTGAGGCGGCGCGGCAGCGCGTCCCGGTCGTCCGGGACCCAGTACGCGCGGCTGTCGCCGACCCAGCCGACGGTCAGCAGCTCACCGCTGACGACGGCGCCGACCAGGGTGCAGGCGGGGGCGTTCTGGGCGCCCGGGACCTCGGGGGCCAGGGCGTTCACGGCGGCGGCCGCGGCCAGGATGGCGTCGTGCATGGCCTCCTGGGGGTGGGCGCCGCGCGGGAGGGCGTCGAGCAGGGCCTCGTTGGCGGCGCCGGCCGCGGCGGCCGATGCCTCGTCGGGGCGGCTGGCGGAGGAGACGCCGTCGCAGACGATGGCCACGGTGGCGGCCGATCCGTCGGGCAGGGCCGTGGCCGCGACCGCGAACGAGTCCTCGTTGCGGTGGTGGCGCAGCCCCCGGTCGCTGACGGCGGCGACGCTGCCGAGCTCCTCCTCCAGGTGGTCCCGTTCGCGGGGCTGGGCGTGCCCGCAGTGCTCGCAGTACCCGTCGGTGTCGACCCGCCCGGCCCGGCAGGCCACGCAGGTCTTCCCGCCGTCGCCGCCCGCGGGGCCGGTCCCCTGCGGGGCGCCTGAGGCGTACGGATCCTCGTGCCCGGGGCCGGCGCCGCCGCCGTACGGGGCTTCGGGCGCGCCCCAGGGCGTCCCCTCGGGCGGGGTGGGGGTGCCGCCGGGCCGGTCGTGGCGGATCTCGCCGCCGCCGGGCGCCGGGTCGGGCGCGCTGCCGTACGCCGGGTCGGGCGCGCCGTACGGGGAGCCCTGCGGCGGTACGGGGGCCGCCGCGGCGACGGCGACGGGGGCAGGGGCGGGCGCAGGCGCCGGTGCGGGCGCCGGATCCGGAACCGGCCCGGGCCGTGCGGCCGGTTCGGGGGCGGGCCCGGCGGTGGCCGGCTCCGCCGGGGCGGACCACCCGGCGGTGTCCCCGACCAGCGTCGGCGCCGCGCCGGAGGCGACGCTGCCCCACCCGGGGGCGGGCTCCGCGAGGACGTAGCCCCCCGTCGGGCCGGTCGGCGCGACCGGGAGCGTCGGGATCGGGAGCGTCGGATCGTCCCGGCGCACGGGAGGGGGCGCGGCGGACACGGGAGAGCCGCAGACGCCGCAGAAACGGTCACCCTCCTCGAGGGGTTCCGCGCAGCTGGGGCAGCCAGACGGCCGATGCATCGACATCACTCACACCCACGTCCGGGGACGGAAACGGTTTGCCCGCTCCACCAGTTCGATCCTGTCCTCGCCCCGCTGCGCCAGCCGCGCGAGGACGCGGTACGAGCGCTCCAGGCCGAAGCGCAGGCCCTGCTCGTCCAGTTGACTGCCGAGCAGCGAGGTCCGACCGGGGTCGGAACCCCGGCTACCCGACAGTACCCAGTCCAGGGCCGAGCCCAGAACCTCGGTCGACAGCCGTTCGTGCCGCACCGCGTCCAGGCCGAACCGCTCCAGGGCCTCCACCTGCGCGGCAGCGGCCGCCAGATCCGGAAGCAGAGCCTCCTCGGGAGACCGGTCGCGCAGGCGTGCCCGTACCGCCGCCACCCGTGCGGCGGTGTAGTGGATCGATGCCTCGGGCACGGACTCCAGCGTGTGCACCGCCCCGGACCGGTCGCCCGCGGCGAGCTGAACGCGGGCCAGCCCGAAGGCGGCGCTCACGAACCCCGGGTCGGTGCTCCACACCAGCCGGTAGTACTCGGCGGCGTTGTCCAACTGCCCCAGGATCTCCGCGCACAGGCCCAGCGCCAGCTTCGGCGCGGGCTCGCCCGGGAAGGCGTCGTAGATGGCGTCGAAGGACAGGGCCGCCATCTCGTCCTCGCCGGTGGCCAGCGAGGCGATCCCGCGCGCCCACACCACCCGCCAGTCGTCCGGATGCCGGCCTTCCAGATCGGCCAGCGAGGCTCCGGCCGCGGCGAGCTCGCCGAGCTCCAGCCGGGCCCGCAGCTCGCGCAGCCGCAGCTCGGCCGAGTCGGCGGGCGCCGAGCGCAGGGCGCCCAGCAGGTCACCCGGTGCGGAGGCCAGCAGTCCGGCCAGGAAGCCGGCGTTGGGGTCGCCCGAGTCCACCAGCGGCACCGGCAGGGCCAGCGCCATGTCCCGGGCCTCCAGCGCAGCCAGTTCGGTGGCGCGCACGCCCGGCCCGGGCAGGGGCGCCGCCACCGGGGCCGCATGCCGGCCGGCCTGCTCCGGGGCCCGGCGCGCCGCCGGGACGGCTCCGGCCGGCCCGCCGACCCGGTGCGTCGCCGTGGTCCCGAGCGGCGCCGGGAGGGCCGCCGTCCCCGGGGCCACCGCCGCACCCGAACCCGCCGCCGAAGCCGAAGCCGAACCCGAAGCCGAAGCCGCACCCGAACCCGAAGCCGGAACGGAACCCGGCGCCCGCCGGATCGCCGACAGCCCGGTCCGACGGCCGAGCCGCCGGCCGCCCGCCGCCGGCTCCGACACCGCCCGCGCCCCCAGCCGGGACACCTCGGCCCCGGCCACGTCGGCGAACAGCCGGGTGTCCGGAACCCGCAGCTCCGGCCCGAAGAGCGTGGAGAGCTGCGGCCGCGGCCGGCCCGTCTGCAGCGCGACGACCTCCCGCAGCACGCCCGTCAGCTGGTCCGCCATCTCCTGCGCGGACGAGAACCGCCGGCCCGGATCCGGATCCGTCGCCCGGACCAGCAGCCGGTAGAAGGACTCGTACCGCCCGAACACCTCGATGTGCTCCGGGTCCGGCAGCGAGTCCACGAACACGTTCGTGTAGCCCTGGAAGTCGAAGGTCAGGACGGCCAGCGTCCGCGCCACCGTGTACAGGTCGGAGGCGACCGAGGGGCCGAGCTCGGCCACCTCCGGCGCCTGGTAGCCCACCGTGCCGTAGATGGCCGACTCCTCGTCGTCCATCCGGCGCACCGCGCCCATGTCGATCAGCTTCAGCTGGTCCTGCTGCTGGATCGCGTTGTCGACCTTGAAGTCGCAGTACAGGAGGTTTCTGCTGTGCAGGTGCCCGAGCGCCTCCAGCGCCTCGATCCCGTACGCGCAGGCCTGCTCCACCGGCAGCGGATCGCGCCGGCCGTCCGGCCGCCGCCGCTCGTTCGCTATCTCCTTCAGCGATTTGCCGCCGACGTACTCCATGACGATGTACCCGTCCAGCGAACCCGTCCGCTGGTCCAGGTGCTCCACGAAGTTGTAGATCCGCACGATGTTGGAGTGCTCGATCTCCGCGAGGAAGCGCCGCTCCGAGATCGCCGCGGCCATCGCGTCCTGGTCCCCGGTGTCCAGCAGGCCCTTGAGCACCACCCACCGGTCCGAGACGGCCCGGTCCACCGCCAGGTACACCCAGCCGAGGCCGCCGTGCGCCAGGCAGCCCGCCACCTCGTACTGGCCGTGGACGACCTCCCCCGCGCGCAGCTTGGGCACGAAGGAGTACGGGTGCCCGCACTTGGTGCAGAAGCCCTCGGTCCGGCCCGGCCGGTCGCCGCGGGAGCGGCCCACCGGAGCCCCGCAGTCCGAGCGCGAGCAGAACCGCTTGCGCTCGGGCACCTCCGGGTTCTCCAGCACCGCCGCCGAGGGGTCCGGACGCGGCACCTCCGGGATGTTGACCAGCCCGGCGCCCAGCCGGCTGCGCCCCGAGGGCCCGGAAGCCGAGCCCGAACTGCGCACCGACACCGAGCGGCTGGACGCGGCGCCCGGCAGGGAGCGGGAGAGCCGGCCCGACACCGAGCGGCGCGAGGACGAGGAGCGCGAGGACCGTGAGGAGCGCGCCGAGGCCGACGTCGACCCCGAGCGGCCGGACCGGGCCGAGCCGTGCGAACCCTGTGACCCCTGTGCGTCGGGGTACCGGGCCGCGCTCGTCATCCCCGTCGGCGGCGAGACCAGCTCCTCCGCGCCCGCCGCGACGGCGCCGATCGGCGCCAGACCGCAGGTGTCGCAGTACAGCTCGCCGTCGCCCATGTCCTCGTACGACCCCGGGCAGCCGGGGCGGACGCACGCGGTTCCGACCAGACTCATGCGTCCTCCTCCTTCCCCGGCCCCTCGGGCCGGTACTGCGGCTGCGGCGGTGCCAGTGACTCGGCCGTCGCCTGCTGGTAGCGCAGCACGGCCTGCTCGGCGGCCCGCAGGTCGCAGGGCGCGCTCCACAGCATCCGCCGGGCCGTGTCGTACCGCTCGATCAGGAGGGGGTCCTCCGCCATGCCGTGCCGGGCCACCTTCGCCTTGTACGCGTCCAACCGCCCGCGCAGTTCCGCCCGTACCGCCAAGGGCGCCGTCACCGCCGTCAACGATTCGCGGGCCCTGCGCAGTTCCTCCTCGGCCCGCTCTTCCAGCGATTCCAGCAGCGGGGAGAGCCGGTGCCAGCGCGCCTGGCGGCGGTGCTCGGCCGCCGCCGCCAGCTGCTCCTGGAGCGCCGTCGGCGGCCCGCTCACCACGGGCACCTCCGACGCCGCGATCTTCGCCAGCACCTCGCCGCGCGCCGTCCGCGCCTCCGCCAGGGTCCGGTCCGCCCGCGAGAGCACGTCCCGCAGGCTGATCAGCCGCTGCTCGGCGTCCTGCCGTACGGCCAGGACCGCCTCGATCTCCCGCCGTACGTCCTCCAGCGCGACCGCGGCCCGGTCGTACCGGGTGGTGTCCGGACGGCCGCCGCCGGGCGCGGAACTCCCCGCCACCGGCTGCCAGAACGCCAGCGGGTCCGCGATCACCTGCTCCCGCAGCCCGGTCAGCTCGGCGGTGATCGCCTCCAGGTCGTCGCCCGAGGGGTGTTCGCCCGGGCGGACCCCCACCGAGTGGGCCAGCGAGCGCGTACGGTGCAGCTCCGCCGCGAGCAGGTCGATGCGGGCGGGCAGCGCCGACCACACCGAGTCGGCGGCCACCACCACGTCCAGCGAGCCCGCGTACAGCTCGTTCATCCGCGACACCAGCTCGGCGAGCGAGAGCCGCTCCGCCAGCGCCACGCCCTCCGCCCCGGCCCCGGCGATCAGCACCCCGGGCCCGCGCAGCCGCTCGGTGAGCTCGATCAGCTCCTCGCGGCCGGGCCAGCGGCGCCGCTCGCGGATCTCCCGGGCGGCGCCCAGCGCCCCGCTGTAGGCGTCGAAGTACGTCCACAGCCGGGTGATGGCGGCGTCGGCCGCGGCCCACCGCTCCTTCGTGACGCCGGTCAGCCCGGCCCCTTCCAGCAGCCGGCGCCCGGCGTGGTCCTGGAGGGCGAGCAGCGAGGTCTCGACGGCCTCGTGCTCCGCGCCGAGCCGGGCCAGGGCGCGGTCGACGTCGTCCCGGTCCATCACTGCCGACTGCGCCTCCACAAGCCCCGCCTCCGCTTCCCTGACATCGGGCTCCGACTCTGCCACCTGTCTCAGCCGTCCCGGTACTTCGGCGCGGGCGGTCCGGCCACACCGGGCAGAACGGGCTTGAGGTGCGTCACGTACGCCTGCATCCAGGGGCTGTTGTCACCGCCGGCGCGGTAGTTCTCCAGCACCTTGTTGACCCGGCGCACCAGGTCGGAGGCGTCCTTGTTCATGGCCACCCCGTAGAACTCCCTGGTGAACGGGGAGCCGACGAGGCGCACCGACGGGTCCTGCGCGGCCTGGCCGGCCGCGAGCGCGTTGTCCGTGATGATGCCGTCCACCTCGCCCAGCTGGAGCCGGACCAGGCAGTCGAGCTGGTTGGGCACGCTGACCGGCACCGAGCCGTACGGCTGGGCCTTGAGCGCCGCCTCGGCCGTGGAGCCGGCCGCGGTGCAGATCCGTCGGTCCTTCAGCGAGGCGTCGTACCCGGTGATCGGGGAGCCCTTGGGGGCCAGGACCTGCTGCCCGGCCTCGAAGTACGCCGTCGAGAAGGCGACGTCCTCCAGCCGCTTGCAGTTGATCGTCATGGTCCGTACGACGACGTCGACGCGGCCGTCCTGGAGCGCGGGGACGCGCTGGCTGGTGGGGATGGCCCGGTAGATGACCGCGTTCTCGTCGCCCAGGATGTCCTTCGCGATGGCCTTGACCAGGGCGATGTCGAACCCGTCGAGGCGGCCGTCGACCGGGTTGCGGTAGCCCCACTTGAAGCTGTTCTGATCCACGCCCGCGACGAGTTTGCCCGCCTTGCGGATCCGCTCGATGGCCGGCCCGTCCACGCCGTTCGGGCGCAGGCTGGCCTCCGGGTCCTGGCAGGTGTCGGTGAGCGACCAGGGGGCCGGGGCGGCCGCCATCGCGGCGGGTTCGCGGACCACGCCGGGGTGGCCGCTCTCCGGGGCCGCCTGGGCCAGCGGCAACAGGACGGCCGCGGCCGTCACCGCGCAGGCGGCGGCCATCGCGCTCACCCCGCCCCAGCCGCGCAGCCGCGCCGCCACGCGCCGCGGCCCGGAGGCGCGGTGCACCGGGCCGGGCACCCCATCCGCACCGGGTGCTCCGCCGCCCCGGCCCTCGTCGGGGCCCTCGCCGTGGGACTTCACGCGTATCCGCATCGCTGTCACCTGTACTCCGAAAGCCGGCGCCCGATGCCGAGCAGTGCCGCCGCCGCGCCGATGACCGCCAGGGCGGCCGAACCCGTCACCAAACCGCCCAGCGCACCGAGCCCGCCCCGGGCGGCCCGGGTGAACTCCTTCTGCTCATGGGCCACTGCCTGCTCCAGGGACGCGTCCACCGTGTCGAACGAGGCCCCGCTGCTGTCCTTGTGGTCCTTGTCCCCGATGACCTGGGGCAGAGCGGCCTGGTAGTCGCCGCGCAAGTCGGTCTCCCGGGCTGCCGCGTGCCGCTGCTTCCACTCCTTGACGCCGTCCTCGGCGCGGGCCACCGGCTCCCGGCCGCTGCTGTCGTCGGCCAGCTTCCGCGCCGTCGCCAGACCCGCGTCCAGTTCCTTCATCTCGGCCGTGAAGTCCACGTCGTACTTGTCGGACTTGTTGTCCGCGGCCAGTACGGCGCCCCGCGCGATCAGGGTCAGGTTCTCACTGGCGCGCGCCTGGAGGGAGGCGATCCGCGCGTCGTTGAGCACTTTCAGCGACTCCTGCCCGTCCGATCTTGCCTCCGCCAGCCCCGACCGGGCGACCGTGTGCCCCACGGCCAGCCACAGCAGCACCACCAGCGAGGCGGCCGTGGCCGCCACGAGACCGTGGTTGAAGACCCGGTTCGTGCGGCGGTAGCTGCGGCGCTGCGCCCACGCCAGCGCGGCGAGCGCGAGCAGGCCCGCGCCGAGCGAGGCCAGCGGCAGCGAGCGGGCGTCGTCATAGTCCTTGTAGAGCCGGCCCGTCTCCGCCTCGTACAGCCGCTGCGCGGCGGGCAGCAGCTGGGTGCTCATCTGCTCGTTGGCGTACCGCAGATAGGCGCCGCCCAGCGGCAGGCCCTGCTTGTTCGTGGCGCGGGCCTGCTCGATCAGGCCCGTGTAGCGGGGCAGCTGCTCGCTCAGCAGCGCGATCTGCTTGCGCGAGTCCTCGTCCGCCCCGGTGTTGGCGGCCGCGTTCACCAGCAGCTTCGAGGCGTTGGCGATGTCCTTCTCGTACCGCTCGCGGACCTCGCGCGGCTCGTCGCCGCCGGCCAGGAAACCGCTGGAGGAGGCCGTGTCGGCATCGGCGAGGGAGCGGTAGATGCTCGCCGCGTCCGCGCTCAGCGGCTGGCTGCGGCCCACCACGTCGTCCGCGGCGCCGACCCGGGAGGAGATCTGCCAGACGGTCACCATGCCGAACAGCAGTACCAGGGCGGCCAGGACCGCTCCGATGATCCGCAGCCGGCCGGGCTCGGTCGTGGCGGCGGCGCGCAGCCGCTCCACGCCCTCGGCCCAGGCCGTACCCGGCCGGGGAGGCCCCTGCGGCGGGCCCCCGGGGGGACCCGGCGGCGGCACGGCGACAGCGCCGCCCGGCGCGGGCGCGCGTGATGTGATGGCCACCGTGACCTCCCCCTCGGTCCTGACTGCTCCGCAGCAGTATGGCCGTAGTGGCGGTCAACCACAGCACCCGGTGCTGGATCTTGGCGATCCCCCCGGTGTGCGCCGACCCCACCCCTTCACCGTGAATACGTCTCCACGGCCGCCACGGTTCCAGACGCGGGGCCTCCCGGGGCGGGTTCACCCGAAATGGGCACGGAGTTTTCCATGGGCCTCGGGCAGGGCCCCGAGCGCGTCCAGCCCCAGCAGTCCCGCACCCAGTACGGGCGGGGCCGAGACCACCGACACCCGGGCGTGCGGTGCCCGCCGGGCCAGCCCGGCCGCGATCCGCTCGTCCAACTGCTCGTGGCCGGCCGTGAGGACACCGCCGCCGAGCAGCACCGGAGCCTCCTGCTCCAGCAGGTCCAGCCGGGCCAGCGCCACCGAAGCCAGCGCCACCACCTCGTCCGCCTGCCGCTCCACGATCGCCGAGGCCACCGCATCGCCCGCCGCGGCCACCGAGAACAGCACCGGCACCAGCTCGTGGGTCCGCCCGGACGCCAGGGTCCCCAGGTGCAGCGCCTCGATCAGCTCGGCCATCGAACCGAGCCCGAAGTGCCCCGGCAGCGCCCCCGCCAGCTCCGTCGGGCCGCCACGCCCGTCCTCGGCCCGCGCCGCCCACCACAGGGCCTCCGCCGCCAGGCCGCCCCCGCCGCCCCAGTCCCCGGAGATCTGCCCGAGGGCCGGGAAGCGAGCCGTGCGCCCGTCGGGCCGCATCCCCACGCAGTTGATGCCGGCCCCGCACACCACCGCCACCCCCCGCGGCGGTTCGCCCCCGAAGAGCCCGGCGCGCAGGATCGCGAAGGTGTCGTTGAACACCCGGGTGGCCGAGCCCCAGCCGCGCGCGCCGATCGCGTCCGCGAGCTGCCGCTCCTCCACCGGGAGGTCGGCATTGGCCAGACACGCCGAGACCTGATCGGCGTACGGCGTCCCGGCCCCCGCCCCGGCCCCCGCCCCGGCC
>NZ_JOCX01000030.1 GCF_000717915.1 Streptomyces sp. NRRL S-244 | reverse complement strand
CCCCCTGACCGCCCGGCCGCCCGACCCCCTCCACGCCCCGACCCCTTCCACGCCCCGGCGCGCGGCGCGGTTCATGCCGTGAGCCGCTTCACCACCACGGGGTGGGCAAACCCGCGTCATCGCAGGGCCCGGCCCCGCTCTCTCCCGGTGAGGAACCCTCACCGAAGAGAACGGAGGCCGGGCGATGCGCGGCTCGGAGATCAAGACCGCGGTGGAATGGCTCGTATCGGTGGCGCCGGATCCCGACGCCTGCCGGTGGGAGTGGGAGCGCAACCCCCACGGGGTCGCCCTGCTGCCCGCCGGCCGGCAATGGGACGTACTGATCCTGCCCGGAGGACTGGGGCAGGCCGCCCTCGACGTCCTGACCCTGCTCCTCGACCGGCCCGGCCCGGTGCTCGCCGACTTCGCAGACGCCCGGCTGGGCTTTTTCGTGCCCCCGGGTACGGCGTCCCGCTGGATCGGCACCGGCGTACGGGGGGCGGGCCACGGGACCTGGATCGTCGTCCCGTACCCCGGCCGGGCCACGGAGGGGGTGCGCTGGCTGGTGGTCCCGGACGGCAGCGGCACGCTCACCGATCCGGTGCTGCTGGAGCTCGCGATGCACGAGGCCGCGGCCCGGGTGGCGGGGGAGGAGGGCCGCAGGCCTTGACAAGGGCATTGGTCTGGACCATGTTGGGCGCCGCTGCCGCATCACCGGCGGCCTGGCTCCATCCCCCCATGTTCCGGAGGCAGTTGTGCGCAGACCCATGTCACTGCTTACCGCGGCAGCCCTCGCGGTGGCCGCCTTCCTCGCCGCGGGCCCGCCGGCCGCGGCGGCCGACGCCGACCTCGCCCGCAACGGCGGCTTCGAAGCCGGACTCGACGGCTGGAGCTGCTCGGCCGGCAGCGGAGCCGTCGTCACCACCCCCGTCCACGGCGGGAGTTCCGCCCTCAAGGCCACCCCGGCCGGCCAGGACAACGCCCGCTGCTCCCAGACCGTCACCGTCAAGCCCGACTCCGCGTACACGCTGGCCGCCTGGGTGCAGGGCGCGTACGTCTACCTCGGCGCGGCCGGGACCGGCACCACCGACGTGTCCACCTGGACGCAGACCCCGGGTGCCTGGAAGCAGCTGAGCACGACGTTCCGTACGGGCGCGGCCACCACCTCGGTGACCATCTACACGCACGGCTGGTACGGCCAGCCCGCCCACCTCACGGACGACGTCACGCTCGTCGGCCCCGACCCGGGCGGCTCCGGACCCGGCCAGCCCCGGCCCCCGGCCGCCCCCACCGGCCTGACGGCGTCCGGGGCCACCGCGAGCAGCCTGAACCTCTCCTGGTCGGCCGCCTCCGGCGCCACCTCGTACACGCTCTACCGGGACGGCGCCGCGCCCGTGAGCGTCACCGGGACCTCGACGACGGTCACCGGACTGGCCGCGTCCACCTCGTACACCTTCCAGGTCGGCGCGGTGAACGCGGCGGGCGAGTCCGCGAAGAGCGCCCCCGTCTCCGCCTCCACGACGAGCGGCGGCGGCAACCCGGGCAACCCCGGCCTCCCGGCGCACGCCCTGGTCGGCTATCTCCACGCGAGCTTCGCCAACGGCTCCGGCTACGTCCGGATGGCCGACGTCCCCGCCTCCTGGGACGTCATCAACCTCGCCTTCGGCGAACCGACGTCGGTGACCTCGGGGGACATCCGCTTCTCGCTCTGCCCGGTCGCCGAATGCCCGAACGTGGAATCCGCGGCCGAGTTCAAGGCGGCCGTCAAGGCCAAGCAGGCGGCCGGCAAGAAGGTCCTGATCTCGATCGGCGGCCAGAACGGCCAGGTCCAGCTCGCCACCACGGCCGCCCGCGACACCTTCGTCTCCTCCGTCAGCAAGATCATCGACGAGTACGGGCTCAACGGACTGGACATCGACTTCGAGGGCCACTCCCTCTCGCTCGCCACCGGCGACACCGATTTCCGCGCGCCCACCACCCCGGTGATCGTCAACCTCGTCGCGGCCGTCAAGACCCTGAAGGCCAAGTACGGCCCGGACTTCGTCCTGACCATGGCCCCGGAGACCTTCTTCGTCCAGCTGGGCTACCAGTACTACGGCTCCGGCCCCTGGGGCGGCCAGGACCCGCGCGCCGGCGCCTACCTCCCGGTCATCCACGCCCTGCGCGACGACCTCACCCTGCTCCACGTCCAGGACTACAACTCGGGCTCGATCATGGGCCTCGACAACCAGTACCACTCCATGGGCGGTGCGGACTTCCACATCGCCATGACCGACATGCTGCTCACCGGATTCCCGGTCGCGGGCGACACCGCGCGCGTCTTCCCGCCGCTGCGCCCGGACCAGGTGGCCATCGGCCTCCCGGCCACGACCAACGCGGGCAACGGCCACACCCCGCCCGCCGAGGTGGACAAGGCGCTGGACTGCCTGACGAAGAAGACCGGCTGCGGCACCTACCAGACGCACGGCACCTGGCCCGCCCTGCGCGGGCTGATGACCTGGTCGATCAACTGGGACCGCTTCGGCGCCTGGGAGTTCTCGAAGAACTTCGACGCCTACTTCGGCGGCTAGGCGGAGCGGCCGGCGGTGCGGCGTACGGCGGCGCGGCGCACGGAGTGGGCGACGGCCGCCAGCAGGGCCGTGCACAGGAAGCAGCTGGCCAGGACGTCCAGGGGCCAGTGCCAGCCGCGCAGGATCAGACCGGTCGCCGTGGCGGCCGTGAGGGAGAGGGCGATGGTCATCGGCCAGGGGCGGCGCGCGTACGGGCTGATCAGCAGGGCCGCCCCGATGTACGCGACGGCCGAAGTGGCCGTGTGGCCCGAGGGGAAGTAGCCGGCGGCCCACGGCTCGAGGGGGCCGGGGCGGGCGGTCCACTCCTTCAGCGGCACGATCACCGCCGGGACCAGGGCCATCGCCAGCCCCGCCGTCAGGGCCGGGGCCCAGGCGCGGGAGCGCCGGACGGAGTACGCCATCGCCAGGAGCAGGACCGGCACGGCGACCGGGGCGTTGCCGAGGTCGGAGAGGCGCTCGGTGACGGCGTCGGGGACCGTGCGGACCAGGGCGCGGCTGAGGCGCTCGTCCGGCGCGAGCAGCGGGCCCGAGACCAGGACCTGCCAGGTCGTCAGGGCGAGCCCCAGCAGGGAGAGGAGAAGGAGGAGGATGGCCGGCCGTCCCGGAACAGGGGGGATGGTTCCGGGACGGCCGCCCGGATCGGGTTGCCGAGCGCCCCGGGGGGTTTGGGGCGAACGGCCGTCCGATCGGTGAGGAGTGTGCGCGAACGCAGGCCCAGTGCGGCGCTGGGGAAGCCCGGTACTGGTGTCGCCCCCGGTCTCCCGGGAGCGGGGTGTCTCACTCATCTGCAGAAACCGTACGGCAGCGGAAAGGGGACCGACAGCAGGAACGCGCTCCTGCCATCGGCCCCCCACATCTTCTTCACAGTGCCTGCCCGTTACCGGGGGTACCGGCGGGCTCGGGTGTTCGGAGGGTCGCTCAGACGTCCGTGCCGATGGCCGCGAACGCCGCCTCGATGAGGTCCAGGCCCTCGTTCAGCAGGTCCTCGCCGATGACGATCGGCGGGAGGAAGCGGAGCACGTTGCCGTAGGTGCCGCAGGTGAGGACGAGCAGGCCCTCGGCGTGGCAGGCCTTGGCGAGCGCGCCGGCCGCCTCCGGGAACGGGGTCTTGGAGACCGGGTCCTTGACGAGCTCGATCGCGATCATGGCGCCGCGGCCGCGGATGTCGCCGATGATGTCGTACTTCTCCTGCATGGCCGTCAGGCGGGTCTTCATGACGGACTCGATCTTCTTCGCCGCGGCGTTGAGGTCGAGCTCCTTCATGGTCTCGATGGAGCCCAGCGCACCGGCGCAGGCCACCGGGTTGCCGCCGTAGGTGCCGCCCAGGCCGCCCGCGTGCGCGGCGTCCATGATCTCGGCGCGGCCCGTCACGGCGGCGAGCGGCAGACCGCCCGCGATGCCCTTGGCGGTGGTGATCAGGTCCGGGACGATGCCCTCGTCCTCGCACGCGAACCACTGGCCGGTACGGCAGAAGCCGGACTGGATCTCGTCGGCGACGAAGACGATGCCGTTGTCGTTGGCGAACTGCACGATCGCCGGCAGGAAGCCCTTGGCCGGCTCGATGAAGCCGCCCTCGCCGAGGACCGGCTCGATGATGATCGCGGCGACGTTGTCGGCGCCGATCTGCTTGGTGATCTGGTCGATCGCCTGGGCGGCGGCCTCGGGGCCGCAGTTCTCGGCGCCGGTGGGCCAGCGGTAGCCGTAGGCGACCGGGACGCGGTAGACCTCGGGGGCGAACGGACCGAAGCCGTTCTTGTACGGCATGTTCTTCGCGGTCAGCGCCATCGTGAGGTTCGTACGGCCGTGGTAGCCGTGGTCGAAGACGACGACTGCCTGGCGCTTGGTGTACGCACGGGCGATCTTGACGGCGTTCTCGACGGCCTCGGCACCGGAGTTGAACAGCGCCGACTTCTTCGCGTGGTTGCCCGGGGTCAGCTCGGCCAGCGCCTCGCAGACCTCGACGTAGCCCTCGTACGGCGTGACCATGAAACAGGTGTGGGTGAAGTCGGCGAGCTGCGCGGAGGCGCGGCGCACGACGGCCTCGGCGGAGGCGCCGACGGAGGTCACGGCGATGCCGGAACCGAAGTCGATCAGGCGGTTGCCGTCGACGTCCTCGATGATGCCGCCGCCCGCGCGGGCCGTGAAGACGGGGAGCACGGAGCCCACGCCGCCGGCCACCGTCTCGAGGCGGCGGGCCTGCAGCTCCTGCGACTTGGGGCCGGGGATCGCGGTGACGATGCGGCGCTCCTGCGGGACAGCGGTCATAGAGGGCTCCTGGGGGGTGTTTTCGGACGCACTTGTGTCTTTGTCCGCAGGCTAGGCCCGGGGGAGGGGGTACGGCATGCTCCGTTCGGGAGTGGTGCCCGCGTGTCCTTGTCCGTGACGGCCATAGGAAGGACCCGCCGCCTGTCTTGTGGACGCTGCGGACACAGGGGCTCGTACGGGGCCCACGGCCGCCTCCGGGCAACTACATTGAGCGACGCAGCGCAGGCACGGGCAGGGGGCAGGGGTTTCATGGACACCGACGGCACGTACGGCCACAGCCATGGCGGGCCCGGTGGTCCGCCTGACGGGGTGACCGCCGGAGGCCACGTGCCCCGCCCGGCCGGACCGCCGCCCGTGCTCCCGCCACGGCCGGCCAAGGCCCCGCCGCCGCCCGCCCACGCACCCCGCCCGGCGGCCGAGGGCTCGGCGTCGGCCCAGTCCCCCTTCACCGCCTGGCTGCGCGCTCCCCGCCCGGCGGCGGAGCCGGGCATCTGGCGTTACGCCTACACCCCGGCCGAACCGAAGCCCACCGGCTCCGACCGGTCCGTGCTGACCCGCGTGGTGATCGCCTTCCTCGTCTACTTCGTCTGCTGGCGGCTCTTCGTCGCAGGAGAGCTCCCCTTCCTGGGGGCTCCCCTCTATTTCTTCACCCCAGCCGGATGGTGGACCGACGGCCTGACGCGCGCGCCGGTCGACCACCGTGGCATGGCGGCCTTGGAGCTCTACGAACTGCTGGGCACGGTGGGCATGTTCCTCGGCTTCGCCAAGGTGGGCGGATGGCGAGCCGCCTTCGACCGGCTGGTAGCCGCCCGGGGGCCCTGGTACAGGGCGCTGGGCTCGGCGGCCGCCGCCCTCGTCGTGGTGCTGCTGATCGAGAACAAGACCCTGTCGGTCTATCCCCTGGCGTTCGCGCACCTGCCGTACGCGGAACTCGGCAGCACGGCCGCCTCGGTGATCACATACGCCCTCTACGTCCTGATCTATCTCCCCCTCGTCCTCGTCTTCGGCCGCCTTGGCGGCTGGGCCTCCCTGCTGGCCGGTCTCCTCACCCCGGCCGCCCCTCCTGTGGCCGCCCCGGGGGATCCGGGGCGCCCGGGGGATCCGGAGGATCCGGCCGGCTGGCCGCAATTGCGTGCCGCCGGACTGGGGGAGTCCGCCGACCGGTTGGCCGCCGAGGCCGAAGCGGGCCGGATGAACGACGTCGACCTCGCGCGGATCCGCCGCGCCTGGGAGTCCGTCATGGCGGACCCCTCGCGCGCCGCCGCCTTCGCCCAGGCCGTGCAGGCCAAGGGCGCGGCTGCCTGCGGCCACCCCTCGGGCGCGCGCGACCTGCCGCTGCGCAGCGCCTCCCACGACCTGGCGGTTGCACAGGTCCGGCTCGGCCGGGTCACCGACGCCGAGCCCAACCCGTACGAGCGGCGCGGGACCGGGTTCGCGGTGGACCCGGAGGTGCTCGGCACCTCGGTTCTGGCCGTCGGCCCCTCGGGCGCCGGAAAGACGAGCCTGCTGGTCAGGCCGGTCGTCGAGTCGTTGGCGCTCCAGGCTCTCGCCGGGCAGGCGGCGGTGATCGCCGTCGGTGGCGCCGGAAGCCGGCTGGGGCCCGACGACGCCTACGACATCGTGGTCCGCCCCGGCGACCCCGCGTCCGTCCACGACCTCGACCTCTACGGCGGCACCACGGACCCCGACGAGGCCGCCTCCCTCCTCGCCGACGCGCTCGTCGGTGACGCGCCGGGGCTCGACGTCCGCCGGGCCGCCACGGCCCTCGCCCAGCTCCTGGGCCCCTTCCGGGCCGCGTACGGCCGATTCCCCGCCGTTCCCGAGCTGCGGGCGCTGCTCGACCAGCTGCCGGCCGCCCTCGCGGAACTGCGGCGGGAACTGGAGAGCGCCGGGCACGAGACCATGCTGCGCGAGCTCGACGCCCGTGTCCGCCAGCACACCGCGCACGGCGATCCCGGAGCGGCCCTCGCCGACCGAGTGGCGCTGCTCGACCGGCCCGCCTTCCACGGCTTCTTCGACAGCACCGGCACCGGTCGCCCCTTTTCCATGCGTGCCCTCGAACACCCCATCCGGGTCCGCATCGACCTCCCGGAGCGCGGTCACCCCGACGCGTCGCGGCTGCTGGCCAGGCTGCTGCTCGTACAGTTCAACGCCTCCGCGATGGCCCGTGCCGACCGCTCCCTCTTCGCCTTCCTCGCCGTCGACGACGCTTCGCACACGCTGACCCCCGATGTCGTGCGCGCAGTACAGGGGCTCCGCACGGCGAACGCCGGAGTCCTGCTCGCGCTTCGCACCCTGGACGACGTACCGGAAACGCTCAGGACTCCGCTGCTCGGGGCCGTCGGCTGCCGGGTGGCCTTCTCCGGGGTCACCACCTGGGACGGCAAGCGGTTCGCCGATGCCTGGGGCACCGAGCTGGTCGAGACACGGGACGTCACGAGCCGGACGGTCTACGCCGATCAGCCCTTCACCCGGGCCCTGCATGCCGTGCGCAAGCTGATCACCGGGAAAGCGGTGACGACGGACGCGGTCACGGTGCGGCGGGTGGAGCGCGAGCGCTGGTCGGCCTCGGCCCTCGCCAACACGGTTCCGCCCGGGCACGCCGTGCTCTCGCTGACCTCGGTCAAGGGGGAACGGGCGGCTCCGCTGCTGGTGCGGCTGGCCGCCACGGGCTGAGCCGACCCGTACGAGGTGGCAGAATCGAGGGGGGTCGTTCATACGACAAGGCGAAATCGCGAAATTCCCGCCGCGCCCCCTTCCCCGCCGCCGTACCCCTCCCTCCTCTAAGGCCCCTGGTACCCGATGCCGCTCACGCTCGCCTCACTCGTCCAGCACTCGGCGCTCAAGCTCAGCGTCCGGGCGGGGGAGGACCGCCTCGACACCCCCGTGCGCTGGGCCCACGTCAGCGAGCTCGCCGATCCCGTCCCCTATATGGAGGGCGGCGAGCTGCTCCTGATCACCGCGATGAAGCTGGACGCGGAGGATCCGCAGGAGATGCGCCGGTACGTACGCCGCCTCGCCGCGGCGGGGGTCGTCGGCATCGGCTTCGCCGTCGGCGTGAACTACGAGGCGATCCCCGAGGCGCTGGTCGAAGCCGCGCGGGCCGAGGACCTGCCGCTGCTGGAGGTACCGCGCAGGACTCCGTTCCTCGCGATCAGCAAAGCCGTCTCGGCGGCGCTGGCGGCGGACCAGTACCGCGCGGTGACCGCCGGCTTCGAGGCGCAGCGGGAGCTGACCCGGGCCGCGCTCTCCGCCGACGGGCCCGCCGAGCTGCTGGCGAGGCTGGCGGCGCACGTGCACGGCTGGGCCGCCCTGTACGACACCTCGGGCGCGGTGGTCGCGGTCGCTCCGGAGTGGGCCGCGCGCCGGGCCGCCCGGCTGACCCCCGACGTGGAGCGGCTGCGGGAGCGGCCGGCGCCCGCGAGCGCCGTGGTCGGCGGGTCGGAGGACCGCGTCGAACTCCAGTCGCTCGGGACGGGCCGGCGGGCCCGCGGCGCGCTGGCCGTCGGCACGGGGGCCCCGCTGGGCACCGCCGAGCGGTACGCCGTGCACTCGGCGGTGGCCCTGCTGACCCTGACCACCGAGCGGTCGAGGTCCCTGCACGACGCCGAGTCCCGGCTGGGGGCGGCGGTGCTGCGGATGCTGCTGGACGGGGAGGCCGAGCACGCCCGGGCGGTGGCCGGGGACCTGTACGGGCCGCTGCTGGAGGCACCGTTCCGGCTGATCGTGGCGGAGCCGGCGCTGCCGGGGACCGCGCAGCCGCAGGGGCTGGCGCTGCTGGCCGACGCGGTGGAGTCGGCGGCCGCGCGGGCGGGGGAGGCGCTGCTGGTGGTTCCGGAGCCGGGCCGGCTGGTGGTGCTGGCGGCCGACGGGGGTGCGGCGGTGCAGGCCTGTGCGGAGCACGCGGAGGCGCTGGAGTCGCGGCGCGGGCGGGATGCGACCGGTCCGGAGCCGGACGAGCTGGTGGTCGGGCTGTCCGCCGCCGCGGTGCCCTCGGGGGTGGCGGCGGCGTTCAAGCAGGCCGACCAGGCGCTGGCCGTGGCCCGGCGGCGGGGGCGGCCGATGGTGGAGCACGAGGACCTGGCGGCGGGGTCGGTGCTGCCGCTGCTGGCGGACGAGGCGGTACGGGCCTTCGCGGACGGCACGCTGCGGGCGCTGCGCGAGCACGACGAGAAGGGGCGCGGGGATCTGGTGGCGTCCCTGCAGGCGTGGCTCTCGCGGCACGGGCAGTGGGATGCGGCCGCGGCCGATCTGGGCGTGCACCGGCATACGCTGCGCTACCGGATGCGGCGGGTCGAGGAGATCCTCGGCCGCTCGCTGGACGACCCGGACGTGCGCATGGAGCTGTGGCTCGCCCTCAAGGCCACCTCCTCGCCCGCCGCGTAGCCACCTCCTCGCCCGCCGCGCAGCAGCCGGGTCGGCCGCTGCGCACGGCCGTCCCACGCCGGACGGCTGAAAACCGGCCCCGCGCAGCGGCATCGCGCGGGCGACACTGACAAAGCGGCGCGGCCGGGCCCCGTCATGCTCCACCCCGGCTAAACGCCGAAACCCGGACGGAGTCCTACGGTGGAGGGGACAAGGACCCCGCACACACTCGAAGGGCCGGGATTCGCATGACTTCCACCCACGCCTTCTGGCTCGCCGGCCGCCAGGCCACCGGCGAGGACAGCTTCGACGTCCACTCCCCGTGGGACAACCGGCTCGTCGGCACCGTCAGCGTGCCCACCGACGCCCAGGTCGAAGAGGCCGTGGCCGCGGCGTACGCCGTGACGGCCGAGTTCTCCGCGACTCCCGCCCACGTCCGTGCCGCCGCCCTGGACCACGTGTCCAAGCGGCTCACCGAGCGCACCGAGGAGATCGCCCAGCTGATCTCCGCCGAGAACGGCAAGCCCATCAAGTGGGCCCGCGGTGAGGTCGGCCGTGCGGTGTCCGTGTTCCGTTTCGCCGCCGAAGAGGCCCGCCGCTTCAACGGCGGAGAGGCCCAGCGCCTCGACACCGACGCCGGCGGCGTCGGCCGTCTCGCCCTGACCCGCCGCTTCGTCAAGGGCCCGGTCCTCGGCATCGCGCCGTTCAACTTCCCGCTGAACCTGTGCGCCCACAAGGTGGCCCCCGCCATCGCCGTCGGCGCGCCGATCATCCTGAAGCCGGCCCCGGCCACCCCGCTCTCCGGCCTGATCCTGGGCGAGCTGCTCGCCGAGACCGACCTCCCGGCCGGTTCCTGGTCCGTCCTGCCGGTCGCCAACGACAAGATGCCGGCCCTGGTGAAGGACGAGCGCCTGCCCGTCATCTCCTTCACCGGCTCCGACAAGGTCGGCTACGCCATCCAGCAGTCGGTGCCCCACAAGCACTGCACCCTGGAGCTCGGCGGCAACGCCGCCGCCGTGGTCCTGGACGACTGGTCCTCCGAGGCCGACCTCGACTGGGCCGCGACCCGTATCGCGACCTTCTCGAACTACCAGGCCGGCCAGTCCTGCATCTCCGTGCAGCGCGTGATCGCCGACGCCTCCGTCTACGACCGCCTCGTCGAGAAGGTCGTCGCGAAGGTCCAGGCCCAGGTCACCGGCGACCCGTCCGACTCCGCCACCGACGTCGGCCCCCTCGTCTCCGAGGACGCCGCCAAGCGCGTCGAGTCCTGGGTCGACGAGGCCGTCTCCGCCGGCGCCAAGCTGCTCACCGGCGGCAAGCGCGAGGGTGCCTCGTACGAGCCGACCGTCGTCGCCGACCTGCCCGCCGACACCACCCTCGCCGTCGAGGAGGTCTTCGGGCCGGTGCTGACGCTGACGAGGGTCGAGAACACCGACGAGGCCTTCGCCGCCGTCAACGACTCGAAGTTCGGCCTGCAGACCGGCGTCTTCACCCGGAACATCCAGACCGCGTTCCGCGCCCACCGCGAGCTCGAGGTCGGCGGCGTGATCGTCGGCGACGCGCCGTCCTACCGCGCCGACCAGATGCCGTACGGCGGCGTCAAGCAGTCGGGTGTCGGCCGTGAGGGTGTCCGCTACGCGATGGACGACTACACGTACGAGCGAGTCCTGGTCCTGACCGGCCTCGACATCTGATTCTCGTACGGCCAAAAAGCCGACGGCCGGAGCCCACTGTGCGGGGGCTCCGGCCGTCCCCCTTTTCCCGCGGGCCCGGATTGGGTACGACTCACAGGTAGCACCGGCCAGTAGGCCGGTACCACCGACTCCGGCGGCGAGGTGAGCCCCCTCATGTCCGCAACACAGCCCGCACAGCCCAAGGTGACCGAGCGCGAGGCACGGCAGGTCGCGGAAGCGGCCCGGGAACAGGACTGGCGCAAGCCCAGCTTCGCCAAGGAACTCTTCCTGGGGCACTTCCGGCTCGACCTGATCCACCCGCACCCGATGCCCGCGGACGAAGACGTCCGGCGCGGCGAGGCCTTCCTGGCCCGGCTGCGGGCGTTCTGCGAGACCGAGATCGACGGCGCGCGCATCGAGCGCGAGGCGCGGATCCCCGACGAGACCGTGCGCGGGCTCAAGGAGCTCGGCGCCCTCGGCATGAAGATCGACCCCAAGTACGGGGGCCTGGGCCTCACCCAGGTGTACTACAACAAGGCGCTGGCCCTCGTCGGCTCCGTCAGCCCCGCCATCGGGGCCCTGCTCTCCGCGCACCAGTCGATCGGCGTCCCGCAGCCGCTGAAGATGTTCGGCACGCAGGAGCAGAAGGAAACCTTCCTGCCGCGCTGCGCGACCACCGCCATCAGCGCCTTCCTGCTCACCGAGCCGGACGTCGGCTCCGACCCGGCGCGCCTGGCCACCACCGCCGTGCCCGACGGCGACGACGCGTACGTCCTCGACGGCGTGAAGCTCTGGACCACCAACGGGGTCGTCGCGGACCTGCTGGTGGTGATGGCCCGCGTCCCGAAGTCGGAGAACCACCGCGGCGGGATCACCGCCTTCGTCGTCGAGGCCGATTCCCCCGGGATCACCGTCGAGCACCGCAACGCCTTCATGGGCCTGCGCGGTCTGGAGAACGGCCTCACCCGCTTCCACCGGGTCCGGGTGCCCGCCGCGCAGCGCATCGGCGCCGAGGGCGCCGGTCTGAAGATCGCGCTGACCACGCTGAACACCGGCCGGCTGTCCCTGCCCGCGATGTGCGTCGGCGCCGGGAAATGGTGTCTGAAGATCGCCCGCGAATGGTCCGCCGTCCGCGAGCAGTGGGGCCGACCGGTCGCCAGGCACGAGGCGGTCGGCGCCAAGATCTCCTTCATCGCCGCCACCACCTTCGCCCTCGAAGCCGTCGTCGACCTGGCCTCCCAGATGGCCGACGAGGACCGCAACGACATCCGCATCGAGGCCGCCCTCGCCAAGCTCTACGGCAGCGAGATGGCCTGGCTGATGGCCGACGAGCTCGTCCAGATCCGCGGCGGGCGCGGGTTCGAGACCGCCGAATCGCTGGCGGCCCGCGGCGAGCGCGCCGTCCCCGCCGAGCAGATGCTGCGCGACCTGCGCATCAACCGGATCTTCGAGGGCTCCACCGAGATCATGCACCTGCTGATCGCCCGCGAGGCCGTCGACGCCCACCTGTCGGTCGCCGGCGACCTCATCGACCCCGAGAAGGCGCTCGGCGACAAGGCCAAGGCCGGAGCCCGGGCCGCCGGGTTCTACGCCCGCTGGCTGCCCAAGCTCGCCACCGGCCCGGGCCAGGTCCCCGGCGCGTACCGGGCCTTCAACCCGAACGGCCACCCCGACCTCTCCGCCCACCTGCGCTATGTCGAGCGCAGCGCCCGCAAACTCGCCCGCTCCACCTTCTACGCCATGTCCCGCTGGCAGGGCCGCATGGAGACCAAGCAGGGCTTCCTCGGTCGGATCGTCGACATCGGCGCCGAGCTCTTCGCCATGAGCGCGGCCTGCGTGCGCGCCGAGCACCTGCGCGCCTCCGGGGAGCACGGACGCGAGGCCTACCAGCTGGCCGACGCCTTCTGCCAGCAGTCCCGGATCCGCGTCGAGGAGCTCTTCGGCCGGCTCTGGTCCAACACCGACGACCTGGACCGCAAGGTCGTCGCGGGCGTCCTGTCCGGCACCTACACCTGGCTGGAGGAGGGCGTGCTCGACCCCTCCGGAGACGGCCCCTGGATCGCGGACGCCACTCCCGGCCCCTCGACTCACAAAAACGTGCACCGTCCCCTCCGCTGACCTGAGAGGATCGACCTCAGGCGCACTGATGTACGGGTACGGGCAGGCGTACGCGTACGCCTACCGGTACGAGGGCAAGGCGGGCAGCGATGTCGACGGCCGTGGAAGACCGCAACAGCCGGCGGCTGGCATGGTGCGTGGCGCACGTCCTGCGCCACGCACCGGACCACATCGCCCTCGACCTCCTCGGCCGGCTCGACTGGCCGACCCGCAAGTACCTGTGCCGCGACGAGTGGCTCCCCGCCTCGGCCGTCACCCTGCTCCTGCGCCACGGCAGCGAGGCGGACCGCCACTTCATCGCCCGCAACCCCCGCGTCGTCGGGCGGCCCCTGCCGGGGCTGCCCGGCCCCGCCCGGTACGCCCGCCGCCGCACCCCGCCCGAGCTGCTGCCCGTACTGCGGGCCGAGCTCGGCCGGGACCCCGCCGACGGCGCCCTCACCACCGGGGAGCTGATCGGCCTGCTGCGCCGGCACGGCATACGCAGGCCCCGCGTCGCCCTCGACGTCCTGCGGCTGCCGTACGTACTCGACCCGCGCGAGGCGGCCGCCGAGCACGAGCGGCAGCCGCTGCCGGCCGGCGCCGTCGAGGCGCTGCTGCTCGTCGCGGAACTGCCCGACGACACCGTCCGCGCGCTGCTCGCCACCCCCGCCGCCGTCCGGGACGGGCGCTCCTGGCACCGGCCCGCCGTCCGCGCCGTGCGGATGGGCCGGCTCACCCACGAGGAGCTCGTCGCCTGCGTGGCCCCCGCCCGCCACACGCTGCTCCTCGGCCATCTCCCGCCCGGCCCGGGCCTGCGCTGGACCCTGCCCGAGCAGGCCGGGATGCGCACGGCCGTCACCCGGGCGCTGAACCGGCTGGGGGACGACCCCCGGCTCTGGTCCGAACTGCTGCGGCACGCCCCCGGCTTCGCCGGGCCGCTGCCGGACCTGGTGGCCGCCGTGGTCGCGGGAAGCCTGCCCGGGCCGCAGGGCCCGGCCGACCCGGCCGCCCCGACTGCCCCGGCCGCCCGCCCGGAGCACGACGGGGCCCTCGCGCGGGCCGTACGCCACCTGGCCCCGACGGCCGCCGAGCCGGTGACCGGGGGAGTGGAGCGGGAACTGGCCCTGGCCAGCCTCGCCGTCCCCATGGAGACCGTCCAGGAGGACATCCGCTGGGTACGGGACTGCCTGGACCGGTCCCTGCTCACCGGCGCCGACGTGGTCCGCCACAAACTCCCCGCCTGCTGGGCCCTGGACGAGGACCACTGGCTCGGTGACGTGGACCACCCCGACCGGCACGACCGCCCCGAGGCGGTGCTCGCCGCCCGCGCCGAGGCGGACCGGCTGTTCGCCCTGGCCCTCGGCGAGGACCCGGACGCCTGGTGGCGGGTGGCCCGTACCCTCCCCGACTTCGCCGGAACGCTCCCGCACCTGCTGCTGCGGGTCACCGACGGGGACTCCGTGTCCACGCGCCCCTGAGTTGCGGCAACAATGGGGGCATGAGCGACCGCCCAGCCCCCCTCGCCGATCCGCACCTCCTCTTCGACCCCGCGGCCGGCCGGCGGGACATCGTCATCCTCGGATCCACCGGGTCCATCGGGACCCAGGCCATCGACCTCGCCCTGCGCAACCCGGACCGGTTCCGGGTGACCGCGCTGTCCGCCGCCGGCGGGCGCGTCGGGCTGCTGGCCGAGCAGGCCCGCCGGCTGCGCGTGAACACCGTGGCCGTCGCCCGCGAAGACGTCGTACCGGCCCTGAAGGAGGCCCTGAACGCCCAGTACGGCGCTTCGGAGCCGCTGCCCGAGATCCTGGCCGGGCCCGACGCGGCGACCGAGCTCGCCGCTTCCGAGTGCCACACCGTCCTCAACGGGATCACCGGCTCCATCGGCCTCGCGCCCACGCTCGCCGCGCTGCGGGCCGGCCGGACCCTGGCCCTGGCCAACAAGGAGTCGCTGATCGTCGGCGGCCCTCTGGTCAAGGCCCTCGCGAAGCCCGGCCAGATCATCCCGGTCGACTCCGAGCACGCGGCCCTGTTCCAGGCCCTCGCCGCCGGCACCCGGGCCGATGTGCGCAAGCTGGTGGTCACCGCCTCCGGCGGGCCCTTCCGCGGCCGTACCCGCGCCGAGCTGGCCTCGGTCACCGTCGAGGACGCCCTCGCGCACCCCACCTGGGCCATGGGCCCGGTGATCACCATCAACTCGGCGACCCTGGTCAACAAGGGGCTGGAGGTCATCGAGGCGCACCTGCTCTACGACATCCCCTTCGACCGCATCGAGGTCGTGGTCCATCCGCAGTCCTACGTCCACTCGATGGTGGAGTTCTCCGACGGCTCCACGCTCGCCCAGGCCACCCCGCCGGACATGCGCGGGCCCATCGCGATCGGACTCGGCTGGCCCGAGCGCGTCCCGGACGCGGCCCCCGCTTTCGACTGGACCAAGGCGTCGACCTGGGAGTTCTTCCCCCTCGACACCGAGGCCTTCCCCTCGGTCGGCCTGGCCCGGCACGTGGGCACGGTCGGCTCCACCGCCCCCGCCGTGTTCAATGCGGCGAACGAGGAGTGCGTGGAGGCGTTCCTGGCCGGTCGGCTGCCGTTCACAGCAATCATGGATACGGTCTCTGCCGTGGTCGATGAGCACGGGACGCCGGACGCGGGAACTTCCCTGACCGTCGCGGACGTCCTCGAAGCGGAGACCTGGGCCAGGGCCCGGGCACAGGAGATGGCGGCGCGGGCCGCCGTGGAGGCGCGCGCATGACAGCACTCATGACGGTGCTCGGAATACTCATCTTCGTATTCGGGCTGCTCGTCTCCATCGCGTGGCACGAGCTCGGCCACCTGTCCACGGCCAAGCTCTTCGGCATCCGCGTGCCCCAGTACATGGTCGGTTTCGGCCCGACCATCTGGTCGCGGAACAAGGGCGAGACCGAGTACGGGATCAAGGCCATCCCGATGGGCGGCTACATCCGCATGATCGGGATGTTCCCGCCCGGCGAGGACGGCAAGGTGACCGCCCGGTCGACCTCGCCGTTCCGCTCGATGATCGAGGACGCGCGCTCGGCGGCGTACGAGGAGCTCCAGCCCGGCGACGAGACGCGGTTGTTCTACACGCGCAGGCCGTGGAAGCGCGTGATCGTGATGTTCGCCGGCCCGTTCATGAACCTGGTGCTGGCGCTGGCGATCTTCTTCGGCGTCTGGATGAGCTTCGGCATCAACCAGACGACCACGCAGGTCGCGACCGTCTCCCCGTGCGTCATCCAGCAGAGCGAGAAGCGCGAGATCTGCAAGGCCGGCGACCCGGTCGCCCCGGCCAAGGCCGCCGGGTTGCAGGCGGGCGACCGGATCGTGGCGTTCAACGGCCGCAAGGTGGCCGACTGGGCCGTCCTGCAGAAGCAGATCCGCGACACCGTCGGACCCGCCACCGTCACGGTCGTGCGCGACGGGCAGCAGCAGACCCTCCCCGTCAAGCTGATCGAGAACAAGGTCGCCAAGACGGACGGCCACGGCGGGTACGTCAAGGGCGAGTACGTGACGGCCGGCTGGCTCGGCTTCAGCCCGAAGAGCGAGATCGCCCCGCTGTCCTTCGGCCAGTCCGTGGACCACATGGGCGAGGTCGTCGACAACAGCGTCCAGGGGCTGCTCAAGCTGCCCGCCAAGGTCCCGGCGCTGTGGAACGCGGCCTTCAGCGGGGCCGAGCGCGAGCCCGACTCCCCGATGGGCATCGTCGGCGCGGCCCGGATCAGCGGCGAGATCGCCACCCTCGACATCCCGGCCGAGCAGCGGCTGGTGTTCTTCCTCCAGCTCGTCGGGTTCTTCAACCTCTCGCTGTTCCTGTTCAACATGCTCCCGCTGCTCCCGCTGGACGGCGGGCACATCGCCGGCGCCCTGTGGGAGTCGGTCCGGCGCACCGTGGCGCGCGTGTTCCGGCGCCCCGACCCCGGCCCGTTCGACGTGGCGAAGCTGATGCCCGCGGCGTACGTGGTGGCAGGCGTGTTCGTCTGCTTCACGCTGCTCGTGCTCGTCGCCGACGTGGTGAACCCGATCAAGATCACCTAGTACGTCCGCACGTGCGTGAGGCGCACGGAAGCCGTGGGGGAGCCGGGCACGCATCGTGCCCGGCTCCCTACGTTCGGGTGTTCCAGCCCCTCGGATGCGTGGGCGGCCCTTTGATTGGCGTAATCTCGAAGCCTGGAGCCCGCCGATCTCGGGACCTTGATCCACACCTTGGGGTTGCACAGCAGATGACTGCCATCTCTCTCGGAATGCCGGCCGTGCCGACGAAGCTTGCCGACCGCAGGGTCAGCCGCAAGATCCAGGTCGGCTCGGTGGCCGTCGGCGGCGACTCACAGATCTCGGTGCAGTCGATGACGACCACCAGGACCTCCGACATCGGCGCCACGCTCCAGCAGATCGCAGAGCTGACCGCCTCCGGCTGCGACATCGTGCGCGTGGCCTGCCCGACGCAGGACGACGCCGACGCCCTCGCCGTCATCGCGAAGAAGTCGCAGATCCCGGTCATCGCCGACATCCACTTCCAGCCCAAGTACGTGTTCGCCGCGATCGACGCCGGCTGCGCCGCCGTCCGCGTGAACCCGGGCAACATCAAGCAGTTCGACGACAAGGTCAAGGAGATCGCGCGGGCCGCCAAGGACGCGGGCACCCCGATCCGGATCGGCGTCAACGCCGGCTCCCTCGACGCACGCCTGCTGAAGAAGTACGGCAAGGCCACCCCCGAGGCGCTCGTCGAGTCCGCGCTGTGGGAGGCCTCCCTCTTCGAGGAGCACGGCTTCAGCGACATCAAGATCTCGGTCAAGCACAACGACCCGGTCGTCATGGTCAACGCCTACCGCCAGCTCGCCGCCCAGTGCGAGTACCCGCTGCACCTCGGCGTCACCGAGGCCGGCCCGGCCTTCCAGGGCACCATCAAGTCCGCCGTCGCCTTCGGCGCGCTGCTCTCCGAGGGCATCGGCGACACCATCCGCGTCTCCCTCTCGGCCCCGCCGGTGGAGGAGATCAAGGTCGGCATCCAGATCCTGGAGTCCCTGAACCTCAAGCCGCGCCGCCTGGAGATCGTCTCCTGCCCCTCCTGCGGCCGCGCCCAGGTGGACGTCTACAAGCTGGCCGAGGAGGTCACGGCGGGCCTCACGGGCATGGAGGTCCCGCTGCGCGTCGCGGTCATGGGCTGCGTCGTGAACGGCCCGGGCGAGGCCCGCGAGGCCGACCTCGGCGTCGCCTCCGGCAACGGCAAGGGCCAGATCTTCGTGAAGGGCGAGGTCATCAAGACCGTCCCCGAGTCGAAGATCGTGGAGACCCTCATCGAAGAGGCGATGAAGATCGCCGAGCAGATGGAGAAGGACGGCATCACCTCCGGCGAGCCCACCGTCGCCATCGGCGTCTGAGCACACCGGTCGCCCGGCCCCGCGCCCGGCACCCCGCACGCATCGGCCCCGGCCCCGTTCCCGCAGCTCGCGGGCGGGGCCGGGGCTTTTTCGTGACCCGTGGGACCAGGCATCCTCCGGTGACGCCGGGTACAGTGCGGAGATCAGCAGACTTGTATGGTGAGGCCCCAGTGTTGACGCAGACCACCACCCGGGTCCTTGAGCCCAGTGATCTCGACGCCGCCCTCGAAGTCCTCGGGCGCGAGCCGGTCGAGAACGCCTTCGTCACCTCCCGGGTCCAGGTCGCCGGACTCGACCCGTGGCGCCTGGGCGGCGAGATGTGGGGCTACTACGCCGACGGCCGGCTGCGCTCCCTCTGCTACGCGGGCGCCAACCTGGTCCCCGTCTGCGCCGACCCCGACGCCGTCCGCGCCTTCGCCGACCGGGCCCGCCGCACCGGCCGCCGCTGCTCCTCCATCGTCGGGCCCTCCGAGGCCACCCGGCTGCTGTGGCGGCTCCTGGAGCCCAGCTGGGGCCCCGCCCGCGACGTCCGCTCCCACCAGCCGCTCATGGTCACCGAGCAGTCGTCCGCCGACGTGCGCCCCGATCCGCTCGTGCGCCGGATCCGCAAGGACGAGATGGACCTGATCATGCCCGCCTGCGTGGCCATGTTCACCGAGGAGGTCGGCGTCTCGCCGATGGCCGGCGACGGCGGGCTGCTCTACCAGGCCCGGGTCGCCGAGCTGGTCGGCACCGGCCGCTCCTTCGCCCGCGTCGAGGACGGCAAGGTCGTCTTCAAGGCGGAGATCGGCGCGGCGACCGCCCGCGCCTGCCAGATCCAGGGCGTGTGGGTGGACCCCGAGTTCCGCGGCCGCGGGCACTCCGAGACCGGGATGGCCGCCGTCGTCGACTTCGCGCTGCGCGACATCGCTCCCGTGGTCAGCCTCTACGTGAACGACTTCAACACCGCGGCCCGCGCCGCGTACCGCCGCGTCGGCTTCCGCGAGGTGGGCGCCTTCATGAGCGTGCTGTTCTGAAGCCGCCGCTCGCACGGCCCGGCCACCCCGCAAGCGGGGCGGGGGCCGTAGGGACGCCGGCGGGGAGCGCCCAGTAAGGTCGCGGCATGCTGCCTACCCCCGAGGGCGACGGCCCCGACCGGCCCGCCGGACTCCGCATCGGTCCCCTCGACCTCGCCGACCGCGTGGACGAGGCCCTGCGCGTGCAGGCCGTGGCCTTCGGGCTCAGCGAGGAGGAGGTCGGCATCCGGCGCTACATCGTGCAGCGCCACATGACCTGCCGCGGAGCCCGCGCCCTCGGCGCCTTCACCGAGGACGGGGTCCTCGCCGGGTTCGTGTACGGGATGCCGAACGACCGGGCGTACTGGTGGTCCTCCGTCGTCGAACCGTATCTGCGGGCCGAGGGGGTCGACGGCTGGCTCGACGGCTCCTTCGTGATCACCGAGCTGCACGTCCACCCGGGCTTCCAGGGCCGCGGCGTCGGCCGCACCCTCATCACCCGGCTCACCGACGCCGCCGAGGAGCCCCGCTCCATCCTCTCCGCCATCGACACCGAGAGCCCGGCCCGCGGGCTCTACCGGGCCCTCGGCTACACGGACCTGGCCCGCCAGGTGCACTTCCCGAGCGCGAGCCTCCCGTACGCCGTGATGGGGGCCCCGCTGCCGCTGCGCAGGCCCTGAAACGGTTTCCGGGGGGCCCGGTGCCCCCGGTAGCCTCCCGACATGTCATCGCAACACGTGCAGCGCATGTCCCGCCTCATGGCCAAGACCCTCCGCGAGGACCCGGCCGACGCGGAGACCCTCAGCCACCGGCTCCTCGTCCGCGCCGGCTACGTCCGCCGCAGCTCCGCCGGAGTGTGGACCTGGCTGCCGCTCGGCAAGAAGGTCCTCGACAACGTCTCGCGCATCGTCCGCGAGGAGATGGACGGGATCGGGGCCCAGGAGGTGCTGCTCCCGGCGCTGCTGCCGAAGGAGCCGTACGAGGTCAGCGGGCGCTGGTCGGAGTACGGGGACCTGCTCTTCCGGCTCAAGGACCGCAAGGGCGCGGACTACCTGCTCGGCCCCACCCACGAGGAGATCTTCACCCTCGTGGTGAAGGACCAGTGCACGTCCTACAAGGACTTGCCGGTCATGCTCTACCAGATCCAGACCAAGTACCGCGACGAGGCCCGGCCGCGGTCCGGCGTGCTGCGGGGCCGTGAGTTCCAGATGAAGGACTCGTACTCCTTCGACGTGAGCGACGAGGGTCTCGCCGAGTCGTACGCCCTCCACCGGGCCGCGTACCAGCGGATCTTCGAGCGCCTCGGCCTGGACCACCGCATCGTGTCCGCCGTGTCGGGCGCGATGGGCGGCTCGGCGTCCGAGGAGTTCCTGGCACCCGCGGCGGCGGGCGAGGACACCTTCGTGGACTGCCCGTCCTGCGACTACGCGGCGAACACCGAGGCCGTGACCTTCGCGCTGACACCGGTGGACGCCGAGCACCCCGCGATCGAGGAGGTCGACACCCCCGACACCCCGACGATCGAGACCCTCGCGGCGCACCTCGGCGTGCCCGCGTCGGCGACGCTGAAGAACCTCCTGGTGAAGGTCGACGGCGAGATCACGGCCGTGGGCGTACCCGGCGACCGCGAGGTGGACCTCGGCAAGCTGGGGGAGCACCTGGCCCCGGCGGTCGTGGAGTTGGTGACCGCCGAGGACTTCGTCGACCGCCCCGACCTGGTACGCGGCTACGTCGGCCCGCAGGGCCTCGGCAAGGTCCGCTACCTCGCCGACCCCCGTGTCGCGCCCGGCACTTCGTGGGTGACGGGGGCCAACCGCGTGGACACGCACGCCCGGAACGTGGTCTGCGGGCGCGACTTCGAGGTGGACCAGTACCTCGACGTGGTCGTCGTCGAGCCGGGCGACCCCTGCCCGCGCTGCGGCGCCGGGCTCCGGCTGGACCGGGCGATCGAGATCGGGCACATCTTCCAGCTGGGCCGCAAGTACGCGGACGCCTTCGGGCTGGACGTGCTCGGCCGGGAGGGCAAGCCGGTGCGGGTCACGATGGGCTCGTACGGGATCGGCGTCTCGCGGGCGGTGGCCGCGCTGGCCGAACAGACCGCCGACGAGCGGGGCCTGGCCTGGCCGGCGGCGGTGGCCCCGGCGGACGTCCACGTGGTGGCGGCGGGCAAGGCCGTACCGCTCGCGCTGGCGGAGCAGGCGGCCGAGGCCCTGGCGGGGTCCGGGCTGCGGGTCCTGCTCGACGACCGCCCGGGCCTGTCCCCGGGCGTGAAGCTCACGGACGCGGAGCTGATCGGCGTCCCGTGGATCCTGGTGGCGGGCCGCCGTTCGGCGGACGGGGTGGTCGAACTCCAGCACCGCGCCACGGGCACCCGCGAGGAACTCCCCCTGGCGGAAGCCCTCGCCCGCCTGACGGCCTGACGGCCTGACGGCCTGACGGCCCGACCTGACCCGGCTCCCGAGTGCCGGACCCCGCGCGGCGGCGGTCAGCCCGCCTCCGGTTCGTCGGAGGCGGGGTCCGGCCCGGCGATCGAGGGCGGGGGCGGCGGGGCGGTGACCGGGGGCGGGGGCTCCGGCGCGGTGACCGCGGGCGGGGCCTGCGGAGCCGGCTCCGCCCCGCCCGGCGCCGGCGCCGGGGCCGCGCGCTCCAGGAAGCGCAGGAGCTCCACCGGGAAGGGGAGCACCAGCGTGGAGTTCTTCTCGGCGGCCACCGCCACCACCGTCTGCAACAGCCGCAACTGCAGCGCCGCCGGCTGCTCCGACATCACCGCCGCCGCCTCGGCCAGCTTCTTCGAAGCCTGGAGCTCCGCATCCGCGTTGATGACGCGCGCCCGCCGCTCGCGGTCCGCCTCCGCCTGCCGCGCCATCGACCGCTTCATCGTCTCCGGCAGCGAGACGTCCTTGATCTCGACCCGGTCGATCTGCACGCCCCAGCCCACCGCCGGGCTGTCGATCATCAGCTCCAGCCCCTGGTTCAGCTGCTCCCGGTTGGACAGCAGATCGTCCAGGTCCGACTTGCCGATGATCGAGCGCAGCGAGGTCTGCGCCATCTGCGAGACCGCGAAGCGGTAGTCCTCGACCTCGATGATCGCGTTGGCCGGGTCCACGACCTTGAAGTACACGACCGCGTCCACCCGCACCGTGACGTTGTCCCGCGTGATGCCCTCCTGCGCGGGCACCGGCAGCGTCACGATCTGCATGTTCACCTTCCGCATGCGGTCGACGAACGGGAGGATCATGGTGAAGCCGGGCCCCCGGACCCCTTGCCGCAGGCGGCCGAAGCGGAAGACCAAGCCCCGCTCGTACTGCCGCACCACGCGTGCGGCCACACCCGAGTACACCGCGATTCCCGCGGCCGCCGCGAGTCCCGCTGTCAGCAGTTCCTGGAGCATGACCGGCCTCCTGCGAGGCGCCGACCGCAATCCACGAGGCACCCCGTATCTACGGTATGCCCAGGGGGTGTCTTTCGGACTCCGGGCCGGCCTCGTCCGAAAGACCCCTACAACCAGGCCGCGAATTCCAGCAGCAGCTCCGCCTCTCGGCGCCGGCCCGCGGCCAGCGCCCGGTTGCCGGACTCCACTGCGCGAAACAGCGTCCAGCCCCGCAGCCGGTCCCGGTCCAGCTCCAGGGAGTCGGCCAGCTTGTTCACCCGGCGCCGGGCGCCCGCCGCCCCCGCCGAGGAGGCGACCTGGTCCTCCAGCCGGTCCCGGACCAGCCGCGCCAGGTCGTACGCACGGTCCCCGACCAGCGGATCGGGACCCACCGCCAGCCACGGCGCCCGCTCGCCCGCCAGTACCTTGCCCTGCCGGAAGTTCCCGTGCAGCAGGAGCTCCTCCCCGGGCAGCGCCGTCAGCTCCTCGCGGACCGCGAGCGCGGCGGAGGCCAGCGCCCCGGCCTCCGGCGCGGCCTTGCGCAAGGCCTCCGCCTGCTGCGCGGTGCGCTCCGCCACCGTCTCGAAGGGGTGCCCGGCAGGCGGGGCCACCCACAGCCGGCGCAGCGTCCCGCACGCCTCCAGCAGGGCCTTCGCCTCCGGCAGCGAGCGCAGCGACACCTCCGGGTGGAGCCGCTCCAGCAGCAGCGCCCCGTCCTCCTCGTGGTGGCGGGTGTCGAGGACCCGTACGGCGCCGAAACCGCCCCAGTGCGCCAGCGCGGCCAGCTCCCGGTCGGGCCGGGCCTGCGGGGGAGCCAGCTTCAGCGCGGCCGGCGTCCCGTCGGCGTAGTGGACGAGGAGGACCAGACTGCTCCGGCCGCCGGGGGCCTGCACCCGCTGGGCCCGCACCCCACGCCGTGCCAGCGCCTCCTCGGCGAGCCGGGGCAACTGCCCCAGCCAGTCCGCGTTCTGCGCCGAATCCGGCGTCTCGCCGAGCGCCCGTACAAGCCGCTGCGGCGGTTCGAAAGCCATGCGTGCGTGATCCCTTTCAGCTGGTCCGAGCTCGTTCGCCACGTTCCGTGAGCCCAGGGAAGGCTACGCCGACCCCGCGCCAGCGTGCCGCGCGCACGGCCGCGGCACTCAGCGCGTCGGCCGCCTCACGGCGCAGCCGGCCGTCCGCCGCCCGCACCAGATCGGAGTACGCGCCCGCCACCCGGTCCTCGATCTCGGCGGCCAGCCGCTCGGCGTCGGCCGGGGCGCGCACCTCGAAGGGCAGGGCGTACGCCGCCTCCGCGGGCCGGGGCGAGCCGCCCATCTCGCGCACCGTCCGGGCGAGCGCGTCCCGGCGGGAGAGGTGGCCGCCGTACGCCTCGCGGGCCTCGGCCGACCGCGCGGCGGCGGCCCGGGCGCCGATGACCCCGTAGCCGTAGGCGGCCGCGTGCTCGGCGGCGAGCGCGGCCTGCGCCGCCTCCAGGGCGCGGCTCGCGGAGGAGGGTTCGGGGGTCACGGCTTGTCTCCCTGGGGCGAGGTCAGCAGATACGCGTGTACGGCGCCGCAGGCGGCCACCGAGGCCAGCAGCCGGGCCAGCTCCCCGGGCGCCCCGGCGAGGGTGACGGTCCGGGCCTCGGCGAGGCTCCGCTCGGCGTCCGCGAGGGCGGTCAGGGCCTCCTCGGGCTTCGGCGGCACGGGCTCGGCGCTCGCCACGGGGGCGCCGGCCGCGGCGGACGAGGGCGACGGGGACGGCGGGGCGGAGCCCGGGGTCTTCCCGGCCGGGGCGTCCGCGGAGGCGAACGCCCCCGCGTGCGCGGCGACCGCCGAGCGCAGCGGCGCGAGGCGCGCGGCCAGGGCCGGATGGGCGGCGGCGGTGGCGTCGTAACGTTCCAGCAGCCGTGTGCTGTCCCGAACAGCCGTCTCGCGCATCCGCCGTTCGAGTGGAACGCCGGTGTCGGTGTCCGGCGAGCCGCCCCCGTCGGAGCACCCGGTGAGCAGCGCGGCGCCGGCCGCACCGGCGGCGCCGGCGAGCAGGCTCCTGCGAGAGGGCCGCGAAGGCAGGGTCCAGGGCACGGAGACGTCCTCGGAGGTGGTGGCGGGGCAGGGTGTGATCACCGTACCCGGGGCCCCGCCCCCACCGCGGACGGCAACACCCTCCGCGACCGGATACCCTTTGACCTGACACGCGACGTAAACCACAACAGCACACGCGGCCGAGGAGTCACCCGGATGAGCACCACCCAGAGCGACAGGCTGCGCGGATTGCTGGAGCCGCTCGTCGCCGCCAAGGGCCTGGACCTCGAAGACATCGAGATGTCCAAGGCCGGCAAGCGCCGGATGCTGCGCATCATCGTGGACTCCGACGAGGGCGTGGAACTGGACGCGTGTGCCGAGCTGAGCCGCGAGGTCTCCGACAAGCTCGACGAATCCGACGTGATGGGCGAGGACGAGTACGTCCTCGAAGTGAGCTCGCCGGGCGCCGACCGCCCGCTGACCGAGCACCGTCACTACGTACGGGCGATCGACCGCCTCGTGAAGTTCCAGCTGGCCGAGGGCGGGGAACTGATCGCCCGCATCCTCGACGTGGACGACGAGGGAATGGACCTCGAGGTTCCGGGCGTGAAGGGCCGCAAGGCCACCGCCCGCCGCATTGCTTTCACCGACATCGCCAAGGCGCGGGTCGAGATCGAGTTCAACCGCAAGGACAAGAAGGAAGAGGAGGCGTAGCCGTGGACATCGACATGAGTGCCCTGCGGGGTCTGGTCCGGGAGAAGGAGATCTCCTTCGACCTGCTCGTCGAGGCGATCGAGTCGGCCCTCCTCATCGCGTACCACCGCACCGAGGGCAGCTTCCGGCGCGCCCGCGTTGTGCTGGACCGCACCAACGGCCACGTCGTCGTGTGGGCGACGGAGGACCCGCGGGACCTGGAGGAGGGGCAGGAGGCCAAGGAGTTCGACGACACCCCGTCGGACTTCGGCCGGATCGCCGCGACGACCGCCAAGCAGGTGATCCTCCAGCGTCTGCGCGACGCCGAGGACGACCTGACCTTCGGCGAGTTCGCCGGCCGTGAGGGCGACGTCATCACCGGCGTCGTCCAGCAGGGCAAGGACCCCAAGAACGTCCTCGTCGACATCGGCAAGCTGGAGGCCATCCTGCCGGTGCAGGAGCAGGTCCCCGGCGAGGAGTACACGCACGGCCTCCGTATCAAGGCGTACGTCGTACGGGTGGCGAAGGGTGTCCGCGGTCCGTCCGTGACCCTGTCGCGCACCCACCCCAACCTGGTGAAGAAGCTCTTCGCGCTGGAGGTCCCGGAGATCGCGGACGGCAGCGTCGAGATCTCGGCGATCGCCCGCGAGGCCGGCCACCGCACCAAGATCGCCGTCCGGTCCACCCGCTCGGGCCTCAACCCCAAGGGCGCCTGCATCGGCCCGATGGGTGCCCGCGTGCGCAACGTCATGGCCGAGCTGCACGGCGAGAAGATCGACATCGTCGACTGGTCGGACGACCCGGCGGAGATGGTCGCGAACGCGCTGTCA
The DNA here is from genome assembly GCF_000717915.1 of Streptomyces sp. NRRL S-244. Classification (GTDB taxonomy): domain Bacteria; phylum Actinomycetota; class Actinomycetes; order Streptomycetales; family Streptomycetaceae; genus Streptomyces. The sequence goes on along the minus strand of NZ_JOCX01000030.1, from coordinate 33,786 downwards.
CCCGCCCGGGTGAGCAAGGTCGAGGTCGTGGACTGGGACTCGCGCTCCGCCCGGGTGACCGTGCCCGACTACCAGCTGTCGCTGGCCATCGGCAAGGAGGGCCAGAACGCCCGCCTCGCCGCGCGGCTCACCGGCTGGCGCATCGACATCCGCCCCGACACCGAGGTGTCCCCGGACGCCGACCGGGCCCGGGGCGGGGAATAAATCCGGTACCGGTCGGAGCTGTCCGGCCGGTAGACAGGATCAAGACAGCAGATCTCGACAACATCCGTTCGATTTTTCGCCCGAAGGGGTGAGGTCGGTGCGGGGAGGTAGACTTAGGCGTGTCTGGCCGGACGCAAGCCCGCGCATGCCCCGAACGCACCTGTGTGGGGTGTCGGGAGCGAGCGGCCAAGAGCGATCTGCTGCGCATCGTGGCGATCGGGGACGAATGCGTCCCTGATCCAAGCGGTACGCTGCCCGGCCGGGGCGCCTATGTGCACCCTGCCGTGGTCTGTCTGGACAAGGCGGTCCGTCGCAGAGCGTTCCCCCGGGCCCTTCGGTCCCCGGGAGCACTCGACACGACCGGACTGAGCAAAGCCGTGGCCGTCGTGGCCGAGGCGACACCGTAAGAAGTAGTACGGCACGGATACCCCGTGCGGTCAGGTACCTCGCGAGTTGGAAGTAGGTCGAGATTGCGATGAGCACTCGATGAGTACGCGATGAGTACGCCCATGAAGTAGCGACGGTCCGGCGTAACCCGGACCTAAAAGGAGCGAAGTGGCTAAGGTCCGGGTATACGAACTCGCCAAGGAGTTCGGAGTTGAGAGCAAGGTCGTCATGGCCAAGCTCCAGGAACTCGGTGAGTTCGTCCGTTCGGCGTCCTCGACGATCGAGGCGCCGGTTGTACGCAAGTTGACTGACGCACTGCAGGGGCCCGGCGGCAACGCCGGCAAGTCCGCTGCGAAGCCGGGCGCGCCCCGCAAGGCCGCGCCCGCCAAGCCCGGGGCTCCCACCCCGGGTGCCGTTGCACGTCCCGCTGCCCCCAAGCCCGGCGCCCCGGCCCCCAAGCCGGCCGCCGCCGAGGCTCCGGCTCCCAGCGCGTCCGCCCCGGTGACTCCGGCCGCTTCCGGCCCGCGTCCCGGTCCCAAGGCTCCGGCCGCCCCGAAGCCCGCTCCGGCGGCTCCCGTGGCGACCGAGTTCTCCGCGCCTCCGGCGGCCCCGGCCGCCCCGGCGCGCACCGAGCGTCCCGCCGGTCCCGGCGCGACCCCCGGCCCGCGTCCGGCGCAGCAGCGTCCCGCGGCCCAGGGCGGCCAGGCCGGCGCCCGTCCCGGCGCCCCGCGCCCGGCAGGCACCGCCCCCGGTCAGGGACAGCGTCCCTCCGGTCCCGGTTCCCAGGCCCCGCGTCCGCAGGGCGCCCGTCCGGCCGGTCCCCGTCCGGGCAACAACCCGTTCACCTCTGGTGGCTCCACCGGCATGGCGCGCCCGCAGGCGCCCCGTCCGGCCGGCGCTCCCCGTCCCGGTGCCCCCGGCGCCGGCGGCGGCCAGGGTGCTCCCCGCCCGCAGGGCGGTCCCGGTGGCGCTCCGCGTCCCCAGGGTCCCGGTGCCGGTCGTCCGACCCCGGGCGGCATGCCCCGTCCGCAGGGCGGCGCCCCGCGTCCGGGCGGTGCTCCCGGCGGTAACCGTCCGAACCCGGGCATGATGCCGCAGCGTCCCGCTGCCGGTGGTCCCGGTCCCCGTCCCGGCGGCGGCCCCGGTGGCCGTGGTCCCGGTGCCGGTGGCCCGCGTCCCGGTGGTGGCGCCGGTCGTCCCGGTGGCGGCGGCTTCGCCGGCCGTCCGGCCGGTCCCGGCTCGCGTCCCGCGGGCGGCGGCGGCTTCGGCGGCCCGCGTCCGGGTGGCGGCGGCTTCGGCGGCGGCCCGGCCGGCGCCGGTGGCGGCGGTCGTCCCGGCTTCGGTGGCCGTCCCGGCGGTCCCGGTGCCCGTGGTGGCACGCAGGGTGCCTTCGGCCGTCCCGGCGGGCCCGCCCGTCGCGGTCGCAAGTCGAAGCGTCAGAGGCGCCAGGAGTACGAGGCCATGCAGGCCCCGTCGGTCGGCGGCGTGATGCTGCCCCGCGGCAACGGCGAGACCGTTCGCCTGTCGCGCGGTGCTTCGCTCACCGACTTCGCGGAGAAGATCAACGCCAACCCGGCGTCGCTGGTCGCGGTCATGATGAACCTCGGCGAGATGGTCACTGCCACGCAGTCCGTCTCCGACGAGACCCTCCAGCTCCTCGCGGGCGAGATGAACTACGAAGTTCAGATCGTCAGCCCGGAGGAGGAGGACCGCGAGCTCCTCGAGACCTTCGACATCGAGTTCGGCGAGGACGAGGGCGGCGAGGAATACCTCATGCCGCGTCCCCCGGTCGTCACCGTCATGGGTCACGTCGACCACGGTAAGACCCGACTGCTCGACGCCATCCGCAAGACGAACGTCGTCGCGGGCGAGGCCGGCGGCATCACCCAGCACATCGGTGCCTACCAGGTGGGTACCAACGTCAACGGTGAAGACCGCAAGATCACCTTCATCGACACCCCGGGTCACGAGGCGTTCACCGCCATGCGTGCCCGTGGTGCCAAGTCGACCGACATCGCGATCCTCGTGGTCGCGGCCAACGACGGCGTCATGCCGCAGACGATCGAGGCGCTGAACCACGCCAAGGCCGCCGGCGTCCCGATCGTCGTCGCGGTCAACAAGATCGACGTCGAGGGTGCCGACCCGGTCAAGGTGCGCGGTCAGCTCACCGAGTTCGGTCTGGTCGCCGAGGAGTACGGCGGCGACACGATGTTCGTCGACATCTCCGCCAAGCAGGGTCTGCACATCGACTCCCTGCTGGAGGCCGTCGTCCTCACCGCCGACGCCTCGCTCGACCTGCGCGCCAACCCGGAGCAGGACGCTCAGGGTATTGCGATCGAGTCCCACCTCGACCGCGGCCGCGGTGCCGTTGCCACCGTCCTCGTCCAGCGCGGTACCCTCCGCGTCGGCGACACGATGGTCGTGGGCGACGCCTACGGCCGCGTGCGCGCCATGCTCGACGACAAGGGCAACAACGTCGAGGAAGCGGGTCCGTCGACCCCCGTCCTGGTCCTGGGTCTCACCAATGTCCCCGGCGCCGGCGACAACTTCCTCGTCGTCGACGAGGACCGCACCGCCCGTCAGATCGCCGAGAAGCGTGCTGCGCGTGAGCGCAACGCCAACTTCGCCAAGCGCGTCCGCCGGGTGTCCCTGGAAGACCTCGACTCGGTCCTCAAGGCCGGTCTGGTCCAGGAACTCAACCTCATCATCAAGGGCGACGCGTCCGGTGCGGTCGAGGCCCTCGAGTCCTCGCTGCTCCAGCTCGACGTCGGCGAAGAGGTCGACATCCGCGTCCTGCACCGCGGTGTGGGTGCGGTCACCGAGTCCGACATCGCCCTGGCGATGGGCTCCGACGCCATCGTCATCGGTTACAACGTCCGTGCGGCCGGCCGTGCCGCGCAGATGGCGGACCGCGAGGGTGTCGACGTCCGCTACTACTCGGTGATCTACCAGGCCATCGAGGAGATCGAGGCGGCCCTCAAGGGTCTGCTCAAGCCGGAGTACGAAGAGGTCGAGCTCGGTACGGCGGAGGTCCGCGAGATCTTCCGCTCGTCCAAGCTGGGCAACATCGCGGGTGTTCTCATCCGCTCCGGCGAGGTCAAGCGCAACACCAAGGCGCGGCTCCTGCGCGATGGCAAGGTCATCGCCGAGAACCTCACCATCTCCGGTCTGCGCCGCTTCAAGGACGACGTCACCGAGATCCGCGAGGGCTTCGAGGGTGGTATCAACCTCGGTTCCTTCAACGACATCAAGATCGACGACGTCATCGCGACGTACGAGATGCGCGAGAAGCCCCGCGCGTAAGCGCGAGGCGGTTCGCACCGTGTCGTAAGCCCGGGGCCGGTCGGCGGAATATCCGTCGATCGGCCCCGGCCGTTGCGTGTACGGTTCTGGTGACCCTGCCGCGCGACGGCCGGCAGGCCACCGAACCCGCACCGGCGGGATATCCGGAACTGAATGTACGTGGGGACTCTGTCCTTCGATCTGCTCCTCGGCGACGTCCACTCGCTGAAGGAGAAACGCTCTGTCGTCCGGCCCATCGTCGCCGAGCTCCAACGCAAGTTCTCCGTGAGCGCGGCCGAAGTGGGCGACCAGGATCTGCACCGCAGGGCCCGTATCGGGGTCGCTCTGGTCAGTGGGGACACGGGGTTCCTCTCGGATGTACTGGACCGCTGCGAGCGGCTGGTCGCGGCACGTCCGGAAGTGGAGCTGCTGTCGGTGAGACGGCGGCTGCACGGTGATGAAGACTGACTGCAAGACATAAGAAGGAGACGGACCAGTGGCCGACAATGCGCGGGCGAAGAAGCTGGCGGACCTCATCCGGGAGGTGGTGGCCGAGAAGCTGCAGCGTGGTGTCAAGGACCCCCGCCTCGGTACGCACGTGACCATCACGGACACCCGGGTCACCGGCGACCTGCGGGAGGCCACGGTCTTCTACACGGTCTACGGTGACGACGAGGACCGCGCCAGCGCGGCGGCGGGCCTCGAAAGCGCCAAGGGCGTACTGCGCTCCGCGGTCGGCCGGGCGGCGGGCACCAAGTTCACGCCCACCCTGACCTTCGTCGCGGACGCCCTCCCGGAGAACGCCAAGACCATCGAGGACCTCCTCGAGAAGGCACGGACCTCCGACGCCCAGGTGCGCGAGGTGTCCTCCGGCGCCCAGTACGCCGGCGACGCCGACCCGTACAAGAAGCCGGGCGACGAGGACGACGAGGACGCAGCCGCGGAATGAGCACCAACGCAGGGAAGACGCCGGACGGCCTTGTCATCGTCGACAAGCCGTCCGGCTTCACTTCGCACGACGTGGTCGCCAAGATGCGCGGGATCGCCAAGACCCGCCGCGTCGGCCACGCAGGCACGCTCGACCCGATGGCGACGGGCGTCCTCGTCCTGGGCGTCGAGAAGGCCACCAAGCTCCTCGGCCACCTCGCGCTCACCGAGAAGGAGTACCTCGGGACGATCCGCCTCGGCCAGAACACCCTGACGGACGACGCGGAGGGTGAGATCACCTCCTCGGCGGACGCCTCCGCGGTGACGCGCGAGGCCGTGGACAAGGGCATCGCCAAGCTGTCCGGCGAGATCATGCAGGTCCCGTCGAAGGTCAGCGCCATCAAGATCAAGGGCGTGCGCTCCTACAAGCGCGCCCGGGACGGCGAGGACTTCGAGATCCCGGCCCGGCCGGTGACCATCTCGTCGTTCCAGGTGTACGACATGCGGGACGGGGAGGCCGAGGACGGCACCAAGGTCGTCGACCTCGTCGTCTCCGTCGTCTGCTCCAGCGGTACGTACATCCGTGCGCTCGCCCGTGACCTCGGCGCCGACCTCGGCGTCGGCGGCCACCTGACCGCGCTGCGGCGCACCCGGGTGGGCCCGTACAAGATCGACCGGGCGCGGACCCTGGACCAGCTCCAGGAGGAGCTGACCGTCATGCCGATCGGCGAGGCGGCGGCCGCGGCCTTCCCGCGCTGGGACCTCGACGCCCGGCGGGCCTCGCTGCTCGCCAACGGCGTGCGGATCGACATGCCGGACGCGTACCCCGCGGGGCAGACGGTCGCGGTCTACGGGCCGGACGGGGTACTGCTCGGGCTCGTGGAGAGCAAGGGCGGCAAGGCGAAGTCGCTGGCGGTCTTCGCCTGATCCGCCGGTCCGCCGGTCTCTGCGGACCGGCTGATCCGCTTTGACGTGGAGCGGTGAGCGCGCATCGCCTGCCGCTCACCGCTCCACGACCCCCCTCGGGTAGGTCTCTATCCACCAGGGCCCTCGTATTCACCCGTCCGGGCAGGCGCTCGGAGTGACTGGAGGGAGCGTAAGGGGGCGCTTTCGCACCCCGTGCCCCTCCCCGCCGGGGCGCCGCCTTCCCGAGATGACGGAGACGGGCCCCAGCCAGATGCCGATGCTGGGCCCCGGGCACGGGCATGGCAGTCTTAGACCAGCAATCGGCAACCAGTACAAGGGCCTACACGGTTCGGGCGAGGAGCGGTCACAGTGCAGCGCTGGCGTGGCTTGGAGGACATCCCCCAGGACTGGGGACGCAGCGTCGTCACCATCGGCTCGTACGACGGTGTGCACCGGGGCCACCAGCTGATCATCGGGCGGGCCGTGGCCAAGGCCCGCGCGCTCGGCGTCCCGTCCGTCGTCGTCACCTTCAGCCCGCACCCGAGCGAGGTCGTGCGCCCCGGCAGCCACCCGCCGATCCTGGCCCCCTACGACCGCCGTGCCGAACTGATGGCCGGGCTGGGCGTGGACGCGCTGCTGATCCTGCCGTTCACGGCGGAGTTCTCGCAGCTCTCCCCGGCCGACTTCATCGTGAAGGTGCTCGTCGACAAGCTGCACGCGCGCGCCGTCATCGAGGGTCCGAACTTCCGCTTCGGCCACCGGGCCGCCGGGAACGTCGACTTCCTGCGCGAGCTGGGCGCCACCTACGACTACGAGGTCGAGGTCGTGGACCTGGTCGAGCGCGGCGAGGCGGGCGGCGGCGTGCCCTTCTCCTCCACCCTGGCGCGCAGGCTGGTCGCCGAGGGCGACATGGACGGCGCGTCCGAGATCCTTGGCCGTCCGCACCGGGTCGAGGGCGTCGTCGTACGGGGCGCCCAGCGCGGGCGCGAGCTCGGCTACCCGACCGCCAACGTCGAGACGCCCCCGCACACCGCGATCCCGGCGGACGGCGTGTACGCGGGCTGGCTCACGGCCAACGGCGAGCGGATGCCGGCCGCGATCTCGGTCGGCACGAACCTGCAGTTCGACGCCACCGAGCGGACGGTGGAGGCGTACGCGATCGACCGGGTCGGCCTGGACCTGTACGGCCTGCACGTCACCGTGGACTTCCTCGCGTACGTGCGCGGCATGGCGAAGTTCGACTCGCTGGACGGCCTCCTCGAAGCGATCGCGGACGACGTGAAGCGGGCGCGGACGCTGACCGAGGCGTACGACGCGGAGCGCTGAGCCGGTCGCGGGCGGCTGCGCCCGCCGCCCCGAACACGCAAGGGCCCGTACCTCCCCCGGGGGAGGTACGGGCCCTTCTCGTTCCCTTGCCGCCGTCGTCAGCCGAGGCGCGGGTCGCGCGGGGGCTGCTGCGGGTGCTGGGGCGGCTGCTGCTGGGGCTGCCAGGGCTGGCCGGGCTGCGGATAGGGCTGGCCGTACGGCTGCGGAGGCTGCTGGTACGGGGACGGGCCCTGGGGCTGGCCGTACGGCTGGCCCTGCGGCTGCGGCTGCGGCTGCGGTTGCTGCTGCGGAGCCTGCTGGTGCGGCTGGGGCTGGGGCTGCGGCTGCTGAGGCGCTCCCCAGTGACCCTGGGGGGCCTGCTGCGCCGCGCGGAGGAAGTCCTCGGCCACGAGCGCGGAGAGGTTGAAGTACGCCTCCCGGGTCTTGGGCCGCAGCATGTCGAGGTCGACCTCGGCGCCGGCCGCGAGGTGCTCGTCGAACGGCACCACGACGACGCCCCGGCAGCGGGTCTCGAAGTGCTGCACGATGTCCTCGACCTTGATCATCTTGGCGGTCTCGCGGACCCCCGAGATGACGGTGATCGAGCGGGAGACGAGATCGGCGTACCCGTGCGCGGAGAGCCAGTCGAGCGTGGTGCTCGCGCTGCTGGCGCCGTCCACCGACGGGGTCGAGATGATGATCAGCTGATCGGCCAGGTCCAGGACGCCGCGCATGGCGGAGTAGAGGAGCCCGGTGCCCGAGTCGGTGAGGATGATCGGGTACTGGCGGCCGAGCGTGTCGATGACGCGGCGGTAGTCCTCGTCGTTGAACGTCGTGGAGACGGCCGGGTCGACGTCGTTGGCGATGATCTCCAGGCCGGAGGGGGCCTGGGAGGTGAACCGCCTGATGTCCATGTACGAGTTCAGGTACGGGATCGCCTGGACCAGGTCCCGGATCGTGGCCCCGGTCTCGCGGCGGACCCGGCGGCCGAGGGTGCCGGCGTCGGGGTTCGCGTCGATGGCCAGGATCTTGTCCTGGCGCTCGGTGGCGAGGGTGGCGCCGAGGGCCGTCGTGGTCGTGGTCTTGCCGACGCCGCCCTTGAGGCTGATGACGGCGATGCGGTAGCAGGACATGACCGGGGTGCGGATCAGCTCCAGCTTGCGCAGGCGCTCGGCCTCGGCGGCCTTGCCGCCGAACCGGAACCCGGAGCGCTGGGGCCGGGGCTTCTGCTTGCCGCGCAGAAGGCGGTCCGAGGACAGCTCGACGGCGGCGGTGTAGCCGAGGGGCGCACCGCCGCCGGTGCCCGGGCCGGGCTGGTAGCGCGGGTCGTGCGGCTGCGGGCCGGGCTGGGGCCCGGAGGGCCACTGGGCGCTGGTACGGGGGTCGTACTGCGCCTGCTGGTGCGGCTGCTGTTGCTGCTGCGGCGGTACGGGCGCGGCCTGCGCGGGCGGGAACGCGTAGTCGCCCGCGTCGACGGGCGGCTGGGGCTGCGGCATCGGCTGCGCCGGTGCGGGAGCCGGGGGGAACCCGTACCCGTCCTGCGGCGCGGGCGCGGGCGCGGGCGTGTGCGCGGCGGGGCCGGGGTTCGGGGGGAACCCGTACCCGTCCTGCGGTGCGGGCATGGGCGTGTGCGCGGCGGGGCCGGGGGCCGGGGGGAATCCGTAGCCGTCCTGGGGCGCGGTCGGGGCCGGGCCGGGGGCGGGCGGGAAACCGTACCCGTCCTGCGGTGCCGGGGTGGAGGGGAACGCGGGCGGCAGGGCCGGGAGTTCGCCTCCGGGTCCCCCGAAGGGGGCTCCCACGGGCGGGTGAACCGCGTCCGCGGGGCTGACGGGCGTCAGGGCTTCCGGCGCGGGGACGGCGTCCCGGGGCTCGTCCTCCGCAGCGGCGGGCTCGGCGCTCGCGAACGGGACGGGCGTCCCGTCGGGCGGGGTGTCCTGCCGCTGGACGGGGGCGGGCGCCTCGAAGGAGGCCTTCACGAACGGTCCCGGCGCGTCCGAGGGCTCGGCGGCGAACGGCGCCGGGAGCTGGACCGGAGCCGGCAGCGCGGGCGCGTCGACCGGCGCCGGGAGGGCCGGGGGAGCGAGGGGAGCCGGGGCCGGCGGAACGGGTGCCTCGGCCGCGGGAGCGCCGGAGCCGTCGGCCGGTGCTGGCGGGACCGGGAACATCGGGGCCGGGGCCGGGGCCGGGGCCGGGGGTGCGTCGGCCGGAGCCGACGGGGCCGGGAACGCCGAGGGCGTGTCGGCCGGGGTACCGAAGGGGGCCGGGGCCGGCTGAGCCGCGTTCGGCTGCGCCGGGACCGGCGCGGGCGGGGCGGCGTTGTCGGCGGGCGCCGGGGCCGGCGCCGGGGCAGGGAAGGGCGACGGTACGCCCGCGCCGTCCGACGGCGTGCGCGGGACCGGCGGGGCGATCCGCATCGTCGGGGGCGAGGCCACGTCCGTCGGGCGGTGGGGTTCGAAGCCGCTGCCCTCGGGGAGCCCCGGTACGGGAGTGGCCGGAGCCGCGCCCTGCGTGTACCAGGCCGGCGGGGTGTAGTCGATGGTGAACTCGCCCGTCACCTCGGGCTCCGCGTCGGACTGATCGTCCGTCGGGACGTCCCAAGTCCCGCCGCGCCTCTCGTTCCGATCGCCGCTCACTGGTCCTCCTGGTCTGTCGAACACTGGTCCGGCGCCCACCTCGACGCCGCGCCCACGCTCAGCCTAATCGTGCGCGCCGACGCCGGTGTCCGCCCCCGTTGGACGGCCCGCGGGATCGGGCCCTGCGGCCCGCGCCGGTGGCGCCGTCCTTCCCGTCCTGCCTACAGGGTGGCCGCCTCCTGAGCAACCGTCACCGGGCCCGGGGCGGGTGGTGCCGGCGGGGGCAGGACGGGGCTCAGTCGATGCGGCGCGACGGGCCCAACAGGCCGGTTTCGGCCTCCGTGCCCTGGGTCATCACGAACTGGCGGTCCCGCGGCGTGCACCACAGGGTGACCCCGTCGCCCAGCGTCGGCAGCGACTCCACGGCCGCCCGCGGCAGGCTCATCAGGCGGCCGAGCTGTTCCGCCTCGTCCGGGGAGACCCGCTGGACGCCCACCAGCGAGGAGTTCTGCAGCAGCCGCGGCGCCGTCGGGCTCAGGTACGGCAGCAGGGTCAGCACCGACTGCCAGGGCCCGGCCACCACGCGTCCGCGCGGCGGCCGCATGCCGCAGTCCCGGATCACCAGCACCGGGCTGCCCGCCGACGCGCCCTGCGGCGGCACCCGGCCGACCTCGTGCAGCGTCACGCACTGCTGCCCGCCGCCCGCCGCCTGGGCCAGCCCGGACCACACCTGCCCGCGCCCGGTCTCCACCGCCACGCGCGCGCCGGTGGCCGCCGCCCGCAGCGCGAGCACCTGAGCCGTCCACAGGCCGCCGATCAGCGTGACCTCGTACGGCGTCGGCCGGTTGATGCCCAGCACCGCCGGACGCCCCTCGGCGTCCACGCCGATGACGACCCCGTCGTCCCCGACGGGCAGCGCCAGCGCGTCCAGGTCCACCGCCGGGACCGCGTGCCGTTCCCGGCGCGGGCCGATCAGCCCGAAGCCGCCCCTCATCGCGCCCCTCCCAGCGGCAGCGAAGCCAGCAGCCCCGGTACCTGTTCACGGTCGAGCCGGACCAGCCCGGTGCGCACACCGCGGGCCGTCCGTTCCAGTTCCCGGCGGGCCGCCACGAGTTCCTCGTCACTGCGCCCCGTGACCCGTACGTGGCCGGTCAGCGTCACGCCCTGGCGCTCCGCCGGAGCCATCGTCAGGCTGAAGTTCGTCGCCAGCGCCGGCAGCGAGGTCAACAGCGCCACGAACTGCGGCAGGGACGCCGCCCCGGAGCCGCCGAGCTGCGGCCAGCGGGCTATCCAGTACGTGGTGTGCCGCCGGTCGTCGCAGCGCCAGATCCGCGCCGTCTCCTCCGTCCGCCGGCCGGTGCTCGCCGAGCGGCCCGCCTGCGTGATCGCCATCGGGTTCGCGCACGAGGACGTGGCCAGCGCGGCCGTCAGCTCCTGCTCGGTGAGCACGGTCGCCCGGAAACCGGCGCCGGTCAGCCGGCTCGCCAACTGGTCGGCCGCCCGCACCACACAGCGCTGCGCGCCCGCGAGCCCGCCGCCGCGCGCGGTGACCGCCTCGGGGCACAGCTCCGGGTCGAGCTTGAGCGCGATCCAGGTCAGCCGCACCGCCGGGGTGCCCGTGGCGGCTTGCAGCGGCGCGTAGTTGCGGGTGGCCATCGACTGGGCCGGCAGGTGCGGGGCCGGCGCGGGCTGCGTGTGCTGCACCAGCTGGGCCGACTCCAGCCGGATGCCGTCGACTTCGAGGATGTCCCGTACGAGCCCCAGCGGAAGCGGCCGCGCGGCGCGGTCGGGCCGCAGCGCGGTGGCGTCCATGTCCACCTGGACCACGGCGGTCAGAAACGTCCCGTCGCCGACCATCCCGACGGGCCGCCGGTCGCGGTCGCTGAACGTGAGGGTCCGCAGCGCCGGATCGGCCTCGACGAGCGGGGCCAGCCCCGGCTCGGTTCCCGCGGGCACCGTGAACGACGCGGCCCGGCGGCGCCGCGAGCGCAGTTCGAGGGCGCTGCCGAGCCACTCGGGCAGGGAGCGCTGGTGGCGGCGTACGACGGCGAGCACCACCAGGGCGAGCGCCAGGACACCGGCGGGCACCAGCAGCATCGGCCCCACGACCCAGGCCACCAGCAGGGCGGCCACGGCGATCTGGAGCAGCACGAGTTGTTGCAGTCGGAACGGGCCGAAGCGGCCCGGGCTCGACTTCGGATTCGGCGTCACCCCGCCGCGCGCGGGCGCGGGCGCACCCGTCTGCGGCTGCGTCGCGGTGGCCATCACGCGCCCACCTCCCCTTTCTGCCCCAGCTGCCGCTGGGAGGTGCCCCCAGGGCCGTAGTCCCGTGCTGATCCGTGCGGTCCGGAGGCAGTGAGCGGCGGCCTCACCCTACCCGGCCCGTACCCACCCTCCGTCAAGAGGCATAGTAGGTGCCCGGTCCGACAATCGAGGCCCGGGGACCGTACTCACCGACCGGGCCGATGCGGGGAGAAGCAGGCGGTCATGGCATCACGACGTGATGAACTCAACGCGTACACCTTTGCGAAGCGGCGCACGGTGGCCGCGTTCCTCCAGCCTTCCGCCACGGGCTCCGAGGAAGGGGCGCCGCGCCCGCTGCGCGCGGTCCTGCCCGGGCTGGTCGCGGGGGCGCTCGTACTCGCCGCGTTCGGCGCGTGGGGGATGTTCAAGCCGCAGGCCCCCAAGGGATGGGACGAGGCCGGTACGAAGGTCATCGTCGGCAAGCAGTCGACGACCCGGTACGTGGTGCTGACGACGAAGGTGAACGGCAAGGACCAGACCCGGCTGCACCCGGTGCTCAACCTCGCCTCCGCCCGACTCCTGCTGGATCCGCAGAAGTTCAAGGTCATCCAGATAGACGACAAGGTCCTGGACGCGGGCAAGCCGCCGCGCGGGCCCATCATCGGCATCCCGTACGCGCCCGACCGGCTGCCCGCCCCGCAGGACGCGGGCAAGGCCAAGCGGTGGGCCGTCTGCCAGGCGCCGGGCGGCAACGGCAAGACCGTGCAGACCGCGACGTTCGTCCTCGCCGACCGCGAGGCGGGGCTGATGGACGACGGACGCAAGCTCACCGACACGCAGATGCTGTACGTGCAGAGCACGGGCGGGGCCAAGGAGCGCTACCTGGTCGACGCCTCGGGGACGAAGTACAAGTTCCCCGAAGGCGGCGCGGACGCGGGGAAGATGACGAACGCGCTGGTCGGCAGTACCGGCGCCACCCCGCAGCAGGTCACCGAGTCGTGGCTGGCCACCCTCAACTCCGGGGACGACCTGGCCTTCCCGCAGCTGCCGGTCCCGGCCGGCACGAAGGCGGACGTCCAGGGCCTGACCACCGCCGACAACAAGGTCGGCATGGTGCTGGTGGCGCAGACCGGCTCCGGCGCGCAGCACTACGTCGTCCTGCCCGGGAAGGTCGCCCCGGTCTCCGACTTCATGGCGTGGCTGCTGATTTCGGCGCCCGCGACCGACGGCCTCAACATGCACGGCAAGCCCCACGAGGTCGACCTCCAGTCCCTCAACCCGGACGCCACGGCCTTCAAGGGCGAGGCCAAGCTGCCGCAGAAGAAGTCCGACCGGATCAACATGACGGCGGACGCCGCGGGTGCCCAGGGCGCCGGCGCCCGCGACACGGTGTGCAACGTGCTGCGCTCGGTCGACGGCCAGGGCAGCCAGACGCTGAGCACCTGGGCCGGCACCGGATTCCCCATCGACATCACCGCCAGCGGCACCAGCGCGTACGTCACGCCGGGCTCGGGGCTGCTCTACACGCAGGTCCAGGGGCGGCAGACCACGGCGGGCGGCTCCCTCTTCCTGGTCACCGACACCGGCCTGCGGTACGCGGTGCAGGCCAACGGGGACAGCGACGCCGAGAAGTCGAAGATCGGGGCCCCCGACCAGCAGAACGGCCAGGCCACCGCCGACGGCCGGCCCGAGGCCAGCCAGGCGCAGATCCGGCTCGGCTACGGGACCGTCACACCGGCCCTGGTGCCCATCGCCTGGTCCGAGTTCCTCTCGAAGGGGCCGCGCCTGGACACCAACTCCGCCCGCCAGCCACAGGGTTCGTGAGGACGCCACCGATGCCGATGCCGATGCCGATCCGTATGTCCCCGTACGCGCGCGGTGCGCTCGCCGGCGCCGCGCTCGCCGTCGCCGCCCTGTCCGCTGCGACCGCCACGGCCGGCGCCGCCGCGGCGGCGGCTCCGTACCCGGAGCCCGTCCGCGCGCAGGCCGCCCCGCTGGCGCTCGCGGGCGCGGGCGAGTGCACCTTCCCCATGAAGAAGCAGATCGCCGACCGCCCCTGGGCCCTCCAGCGGCTGCTGCTCGACGCGCTCTGGGCGCAGACCAAGGGCAAGGACAAGAACGGCAAGCCCGTCCGCGTCGCGGTCATCGACACCGGCGTGGACCGGGCGAACCCGCAGCTCAGCGGGGCCATAGACGTGGGTGCGGGCAAGGACTTCATCGACCCCAAGGGCGGCGACGGCACCACCGACACGGTCGGCCACGGCACCAAGGTGGCCGGACTGATCGCGGCCCGCCCGCAGGAGGGCACCGGCTTCGTCGGCCTGGCCCCCGACGCCACGATCATCCCGATCCGGCAGAACGACGGGCAGGGCAAGGGCAACGCCCTCTCGCTCGGCCAGGCGATCGACCACGCCGTGTCCAAGGGCGCCCAGGTCATCAACATCTCCCAGGACACCGACGTCCCGCTGAACGCCGACTCCGAGCTCGGCAAGGCGGTCCAGCGGGCCGTCGACGCCAAGGTCGTGGTCGTGGCCTCGGCGGGCAACGACGGCATGACCGGAGAGAAGCGCAAGACCTACCCGGCTGCCTTCCCCGGCGTCCTCGCCGTGGCCGCCTCGGACCGCAACAACGAGCGGGCGGCGTTCTCCCAGCCCGGCGACTTCATCGGGGTCGCCGCGCCCGGCGTGGACATGGTCTCCACCGTCCCCGGCTTCGGGCAGTGCATCGACAACGGCACCAGCTTCTCGGCGCCGTACGTGGCCGGGCTCGCCGCCCTGCTGCGCGCCAAGCACGAGGACTGGACCCCGCAGCAGATCATCTGGCAGATCCAGGGAACCGCCGAGCGATCGGTCAACGGCCGTGACGACTACGTCGGATGGGGAGTCGTGGACCCGGTGCGCGCGGTTACGCAGGACCACGAGGCGCCCAAGGCTCCCGTCCCGGACCCGGGCCCGCCCCCGGCGGCCGCGCCCGAGGCGGCGGCGCTGCGGATGACCGAGACGGCGCAGGAGCGCGAGGAGCGGTTCGGCACGTACGCTCTCGGCATCGCGGGCGTGCTGATCGCGGTGATCGCGGGCACGGCGACGGTGGTGCGCGACGCGCGCAAGCGCCGGGGCCGTTTGCAGTGAACCGTCACAGTTCATCTACGGTAGCGGGCCACCGGTGTTGGGCCTGTCAGATGAACTGGCTAGAGTGACACCAGGCTTCACGACTGTGATCGGGGGATCGCGTGAGGCGGAGGGGATTTCCGGTGGCGCGTGGCTCAGATCCGCGCCCGGAACCTTCCTTCCGCTGCGCAATCCGCCGGTTCTGCCGGCGAATTGAGAAGTGAGGAGCTTCGGATGAGCAATTTCGGACTCGCAGACGATCCGATCGTCCAGGCGAAGAACAAGATCGAGACGACGGCCCGAGCCGTCACCTCCCAGTCCCGCGAGCTGGCGGACATCCTCGCCACGGTGAGCGCCGGCTGGACCGGTGTGGGTGCCGGGGGCTTCGTTTCCGCCCAGACGGTCGTCAACGAGGACCACGACGAGATCCGTCGCCTGCTCGGTGTGCTGCACAACGCGGTCGCGCAGACCAAGAACCTCAGCAACGCGCAGGACGACGACGTGCGCGCGGCGTTCAAGACGGTGCAGGCCGGCGCCGGCAAGGGCGGCTCGGGCCTCGACGGCATCTGACCTGCCGCCCAGGTCTTACGACGTCACGTCGTTCCCACTCAACTCAGCGTGAAGGAGTACAACATGTCCGGTCCCGACGGCGGGCACACCAAGGTCCGGTATGAGAGCGTCCAGGAGATGGCGAACCGCATCCGCATCGTCTCCAAGAAGATCATGACGGACCTGGAGGAGATGGACCAGGCCCTGAAGGTCGTCACGGACACCTGGGACGGTGAGGCGCACCAGGCGTACGTCACCCTCCAGGGGAAGTACAAGGGCAAGGCCGACCACATGCACAAGCAGCTGGAGCAGGTCGCCACGCTGATCGAGCGCGGCAAGGGCGACTACCGCGCCACCGACGTGAAGGCCTCGCGCCTGTTCACCGAGTCCTACTGAGCCGGTAGGCCGCATGCGAAGAAGGGGCGCGCCCGGTTCGGGCGCGCCCCTTCGTGCCGCTGCGGCGTACGGAACTCAGCGCGGGCCGCGGTCGAGGTCGAACTCCCCGTCCCTGGCCCCGAGTACGAAGGCCTCCCACTCGGCCGCCGTGTAGCGCAGGACGGTGTCCCGGTCGAGCGAGGACCGCATGGCCACCGCGCCCTCGGGCAGCCGCGCGATCTCGACCCGCTCCTCGTCGGGGCTGGACCCCGGAGGCCCCTCCCACTCCACGCCGCTGATGTCGAGCGCGTACAGCTCGTCCTTCTCCTGCTGAGTGCCCATGTGCGGCCTTTCCCTCGGCGGTGCGGTGCTCCCGCGGTCTTCCCTCCCGATTATCGGTGCTGCGCGCGGGGGCGGGGGCGGGTTTCCCCGACTCACCCGCTGACCTGGTAGCGGAAGGCGTCCAGCGGCATGACCTTCTCCGCGACCGGCAGGGTGATCGTGACGCTCTGGCCGAAGGAGTCGTACGCGGTGGTGCTGACCTCGCCGCCCTCGCGCCGCGACTCCAGCTTCAGCAGGCGCTTCGTCGCGTCCTCGATGGAATAGACGTCCTTGGAGCCCCCCTCGGCGACCTCGACCGCCGAGACCCGCTTGCCGTCGACCGACCCGTCCCGGCCCGGCACCCGGTGGGCCGTCTCCGCGATCCGGTAGTACACGGCGCAGCCGCCGTCGGCCTTCGTCGTCACGTACATCCCCTGGAGGCGGGGCGGGACGGTGATCTCCTTGCCGCGCCGGCGCAGCGCCTCGGCGAAGAGGCCGGCGCTCGTGTAGCTGGTCCCGTCCTTGCAGTAGACGGTACCCAGCGCACCGCCCGTGACCTCCATGTGGAGACCCTGCGCCGGATCGGACCACGTCTCCTGCTTCGCGCCGGGGAAAGCGGTGGTGGATCCGGTCGAGCGGAACGACTCCCGCTCCATCTGCGCGTTCGCGGCCCTGACGAGCGCCACCGCCTCGGGATCGGGCTTCTGCCCGGCATCGCTCCCGCACCCGACCGCCCCCACGACGAGCACGCCCGCCAGCACGACGGCCCGAGCCGCGGCATTCCGTTCCCCCGGCATGATCCGCCCTCCCCGTTCGGTGGAACTTGATCGTAAACAGGGGGTTTGCGCACGATCCAGAAAGTGCGCGGAAAGATGCCGTCAAGATCCTCGGGGCCCGGGCGACGGCTCGCCCGGGCCCCGGGACCTCTACATCCCCGGCAGGCGGCCCAGTTGGACCAGGGACGTGCCGCGCTTGCGGGAGGAGAAGTACGCGCGGCCCGGGGGCATCGGGCGGGGGCGGACGTTGCCGATCAGGTCGCCCTCGGAGGGGTCGCCCGACAGGACCACGCCCTGCGCGCCGAGCTCCTTGAAGCGCTGCATGAACGGCTCGTACAGCGAACGCGACGCGCCCGCCGAGTTGCGCGCGATGATGAAGCGGACACCCGTGTCGCGGGCGAACGGCAGGTACTCCACCAGCGGGGCCAGCGGATTGCCCTGGCTCGTGGCCACCAGGTCGTAGTCGTCGATGACGATGAACACGTCCGGGCCCGTCCACCAGCTGCGGTCGCGCAGCTGCTGCGGAGTGACGTCGGTCGGCGGCTGCCGGCGCGAGAACACCCCGCCCAGCGCCTCCATGTGCGTCTGCAGCGAGCTCGCCATCGGCGCGTACTCCAGCAGGTGCTCCTCCGGCAGCGCCCCGAGCAGGCTGCGCCGGTAGTCGCCGACGACGAGGCGGGCCTGCTCCGGGGTGTACCGCTCCGCGATCTGCTGGCAGATCAACCGCAGCAGGTTCGTCTTGCCGGACTCGCTCTCGCCGAACACCAGGAAGAACGGGTCGCTCTCGAAGTCGACGAACACCGGCTCCAGGTCCGTCTCGTCGATGCCGATGGCCAGCCCGCGCCCCGGCTGGTCCCCGCCCCGGGGCAGCTGGTCGGCGTGCAGCAGCCGCGGCAGCAGCCGTACGCCGGGAGCCGCGGCCCCCGCCCAGTTCTGCTTCACCGCCGACACGAAGGCGGCCGTGGCCTCCGACAGCTCCTCCGGGTCGTGCGCGCCGTCGATGCGCGGCAGCGCGCCCAGGAAGTGCAGCTTCTCCGCGACCTGGCCGCGGCCCGGCATCCCGGTCGGCACGTTCGCCGCGACCTTGCGGTCGAACTCGGAGTCCATGACGTCGCCGAGCCGCAGTTCCAGACGGTTCAGCATCTGGTCCTTGAGCGCGGCCCGCACCTCCATGTACCGCGCCGCCGTGATCACCACGTGGATGCCGTAGCCCAGACCGCGCGAGGCGATGTCCGTGACCACCGGCTCCAGGCCCTCGTACTCCGTCCGGAAGCCGCCCCAGCCGTCGATGACGAGGAACACGTCGCCCCACGCCTCGCCGGGCAGGTCGCCCGCCGCGCGCCGGCGCCGGTACGTGCCGATCGAGTCGACGTTGTTCGCGCGGAAGAACTCCTCGCGGCGGTTGAGGATGCCCCCCACCTCCGCGACCGTGCGCCGCACCCGCTCCGGGTCCAGGCGCGAGGCGATCCCGCCCACGTGCGGCAGCTCGGAGATCGACGACATGCTGCCGCCACCGAAGTCCAGCCCGTAGAACTGCACCTCGCGCGGCGTGTGCGTCAGTGCGAACGAGGAGATCAGCGTCCGCATCAGCGTCGACTTGCCCGACTGCGGGCCGCCGACCACCATCATGTGGCCCGCCGCACCCGAGAAGTCCCGGTACAGCACCTCGCGGCGCTGCTCGAACGGCTTGTCGATGAGGCCGAGCGGTACGACGAGCCCGCCGGGCCGCGTGTACCCCTCCGCGTGCAGCCCCCGCTCCGCCGAAGGCGCCAGCGCCGGCAGCAGCTGGTCCAGCGGCGGGGCCTGGTCGAGCGGCGGCAGCCACACCTGGTGCGCCGGCACCCCCTGCCCCTCCAGCCGGCCCACGATCACGTCCAGCACCGTGTCCGCGAGCGCGTCGTCCTCCCGCTGCGTCTGCGCCGCCAGGTACGCCGGGTCCGGCGCCGCGTACACGACCGGCACCGGGGTCGCCGTGAACAGCGCGGGCCGCCGCTCCACCGGGAACAGCCCGACCGACAGGTCCGGTCCGCCCGAGCGGTAGGTGCCCGAGACGTACGCCGCCTTGAAGCGCGTCATCTCGTCCGTACCGAACTTCAGGTAGCCCGAACCCGGCACCGAGGGCAGGTGGTACGCGTCCGGCACGCCGATCGCGGTCCGCGACTCCGCCGCCGAGAAGGTCCGCAGACCGATCCGGTACGACAGGTACGTGTCCAGCCCGCGCAGCTTGCCCTCCTCCAGGCGCTGCGAGGCCAGCAGCAGGTGCACGCCCAGCGACCGGCCGATGCGGCCGATCTGGATGAACATGTCGATGAAGTCGGGCTTCGCGGTCAGCAGCTCGCTGAACTCGTCGATGACCAGCACCAGCGAGGCCAGCGGCTCCAGCGGGGCACCCGCCGCGCGCGCCTTCTCGTAGTCGTGGATGTTCGCGTAGTTGCCCGCCGAGCGCAGCAGCTCCTGCCGGCGCTGCAGCTCACCGCGGATCGAGTCGCCCATGCGGTCCACGAGCGTGAGGTCGTCGGCCAGGTTGGTGATGACCGCGGCCACGTGCGGCATCTGCCCCATGCCCGTGAAGGTCGCACCGCCCTTGAAGTCGGCCAGTACGAAGTTCAGCGTCTCCGAGGTGTGCGTGACCGCCAGGCCCAGCACCAGCGTGCGCAGCAGCTCCGACTTGCCGGAACCGGTCGCGCCCACGCACAGGCCGTGCGGGCCCATGCCCTCCTGCGCCGCCTCCTTCAGGTCCAGCATGACCGGCGCGCCGTCCTCGCCGACGCCGATCGGCACGCGCAGCCGCTCACCGGCCGAGCGCGGCCGCCAGGTCCGGGCCACGTCGATCGAGGCCGCGTCGCCCAGGTTCAGCAGGTCCGTGAAGTCGAGGTTGGCCAGCAGCGGTTCGTCGTCGTCCCCGCCACCCGTGCGCAGCGGCGCGAGCTGCCGCGCGAGCGCCTCCGCCGCGGGCAGCGACAGCGTGTCCGGTACGCCCTCGTACGCGATCCCCGCGCCCGACTCCAGCCGCAGCCGGCCCGGCCGCACCACGACCGACAGCCCGCCGCGCGGCTCGTCCAGCTCGCCCGCGACCACCTCGACGATGGTCACGCCCTGCAACCCCTCGGCCGCCGCGAACGCCGAGTCCGGCGGCACCAGGCCGCCGCGGGAGTTCGCGTCCAGTACGACGACCAGGTGCGGCTGGTCCAGCACCGGGGACACGTCCCGGCTGAACCGCGGCCGCCCCTCCAGCCGGGGCGCCAGCAGCCCCTCCAGCTCGGTCAGGTCATCGCTGAACAGCCGCTTCGTACCGGCACCGTCGACCTGCCCCGGCACCTGCGTGTGCGGCAGCCACTTCGTCCAGTCCCAGGACGGCACCGCCCCGGGCGCCGCCACCACGGCCACCACCAGGTCCTCGGGGGAGTGCAGCGTCGCCAGCTGCGCCACCAGCGCCCGCGCCGCCCCGCGCGCCGACTCCGGCTCCCCGGACACCGTCACGTGGTAGAACGCCCGCAGCGACACCGCCACCGGCAGCCCGTCCAGCGAGGAGTGCACCTTCAGGAAGCGCTGCATCGCGCCCGCCGTCAGCGGCTCCAGCTCGTCCACCGGCGCCGTGTCCGGCGCCACCAGCGGAGTCGCGAGTCGCTGCGCGCCCAGCCCGAGCCGGGCCTGCCCGAAGTCCTCGTCGCCCACGCGCCGCTCCCACAGCCGCGAACCCTCGGCCACCACCGACCACAACTGCTCGGGGGCCGGGTGCAGATACAACTGGGCGTCGCGCTGCGCCCGCGCGGTCCTGCGGACCTGACGGCGGGTCTGCGCGAGATATTTCAGGTAGTCCCGGCGCACATCGGCCATTTGCCCCTGCGTACCGCGCCGGTGGCGCACCAGCTGGGCCAGGACCATGCCCACCGTGGACACCAGCATCAGCACACCCATGATGCGCATGAAGGGCGCCGCACCCGGCATGAAGAAGAAGACGACCGAGGAGCCCATGCCGAGCATCGGCAGGAGCTGCATCAGCATGCCCTCCTGCTGCCCGCGGGGAAGCTCCGGCGGAGCCTCCAGCCTCAGCTCGTCCGAAGGAACTTCGGGCGGCAAGGACCGCGGCGGGCGTTTGACGACGATCTGACTCACCGGAGCATCAATCCCTCGAAAACGGACGGGACGTCGCAACCGGCGCCCCCAAGTCCCGGGCGCGAAGGGGGTCTCCCCTGCGCGACGGTGATCCTACTTGCCGACAGTCACTCATACGCCCGGTAGGGTGGCCCGCGCAGTATGCGCATCCGCGAATCCACGGCGAATCCAAGGCAGCGGTGCTTGCACCCGCTTCGCCAACCAGGGGGGTCACACAGGTGAGTACGGCCGCAACGACGGGCTTCTGCAGGGTCACCGTCGTGGCTCCCGACAGCCGGATCGACGTCGCTCTCCCCGAGGACATCGCCGTCGCCGACGTCTATCCCGAACTGCTGCGCCTCACCGGCCAGACCCAGCCCGTCGGCGCGCCCACCGGCTTCCACCTGGTCCGCCGCGACGGCACCGTCCTCGACGGCGCCCGCACGCTCGCCGCCCAGCAGGTACTCGACGGCGAGGTGCTGAGCCTGCGCCCGTTCGCCGACTCGCTGCCGCCCGCGGTCTTCGACGACGTCTCCGACGCCGTCGCCTCCGCCGTCGTCCGCGACCGCCACCTCTGGAGCGACGACATGCTGCGCGGCGCGGGCCTGATCGGCGCCGCCCTGCTGCTCGTCCTGCTCGGCTTCGTCCTCTGGTACGCCGACCCGGTCCGCCACGACATGCACGGCCTGCCCGGCATCGTCGCCGGCGCCGCGGGCGTGCTCCTGACCGCCGCCGCCGGGGTGCGCGCCCGGGTCTACCGCGACCGCGGCTCCGCCGTCGCCCTCGGCCTAGGCGCCCTCCCGCTCCTGCTGATCGCCGGCTCCGGGATCATCGCCGCCGGCGCCGGCGAGGGACCCGGCCGGCTCCAGTTCCTGCTCGGCTGCGTCTGCGTCCTGGTCGCCTCCGTCGCCCTGGTCGCGCTCACCCCTCACGGCGACGCCCCCTTCGTCGCGGCCACCTTCCTCGCCGCCACCGGGACCCTGGCCACCTTCGTCGCCATCGTCACCGAGGCCTCCGCCACCGGGGCCGCCGCCGTCTGCGCCCCCGTCGCCATCGGCCTCGTCGCCTTCCTGCCCGGCCTCTCCGCCCGCTTCGCCCGGCTGCCCATCGGCTACGCCGCCCCGCAGAGCGCCGTGGAGGATTACGAGACCCCGGACCGCTACGAGACCGAGCCGTACGGCGACCCCTCCGGCCCCGAGCAGCACGAGCCGGGCACCCCGCTCGACGCCGAGGCCATCGCCGCCCAGGCCCGCCGCGGCCACGAGATGCTGCTCGGCCTGGTCGGCGGCTGCGCCGCGGTCGCCGTCGGCTCCGCCGCCGTCCTCGGCTTCTCCGACAACACCTGGGGCCGCCTCCTGGCCCTGGCCACCGGGCTGGCCATGCTGCTGCGCGCCCGGCTCTTCCGCTACACCTCCCAGGTCGTGTGCACCCTGGTCGCCGGTCTGGCCGCCATCGCCCTGCTGATCCTGGGCCTGGCCCTGCACCCGCCGGCCGACCTGGTCCGCGAGCTCGTCCAGTACCACGACCGCGGCGGCCTGGACCTCCGTACGATCTGGCTCTCCGCCGCCGTCGCCGCCGGCGCGGCCCTCCTCGCGGGAATTGCGCTTGTCATCCCGCGCAAGGGCCTGTCACCCTTCTGGGGACGGCTGCTCGACCTCACCGAGGCGGCAGTACTGCTCAGTCTTGTCCCGCTGGCCCTCGCCGTGCTGGACGTGTACGCCCGGGCCCGCGCTCTCACCAGCTGAGACAGGGGCCGCGCGGCAGCCTGGTACGCTGTGTGACGGCCGTTTGTGTACGCGCCCCCGGAAACCTTCTGGAGGCTGCGCTCAGCGGACCCCGCCTCCCGAGTTACGGAAGATCCCCAGAGAATTCGACCTGGGGCACTCGGTGGCCACGAAGACCTATACGAGGAGTACGCGTGTCGCTCGACGCCGCTACGAAGAAGCAGATCATCGCCGAGTTTGGTGCTAAGGAGGGCGACACCGGCTCCCCCGAGGTCCAGGTCGCGATGCTCTCCAAGCGCATCACGGACCTGACCGAGCACCTCAAGACCCACAAGCACGACCACCACTCCCGTCGTGGTCTGCTGATCCTGGTCGGCCAGCGTCGCCGCCTGCTGCAGTACCTGGCCAAGAAGGACATCCAGCGCTTCCGTACGCTGGTCGAGCGCCTCGGCATCCGCCGCGGTGCGGCCGGCGTCAAGTAAAGACGCTGTGAAGGGAGCGGTTCCCACACTGAGGGGGCCGCTCCCTTTGCTGTACGTGCTGGCGCTCTACGTGCGGGACGTACCGGACGCTTTGTAGTCTGGACGCAACGTGCATGGCGAACCACGTGCACAACTGAATGAGGAGGAGCGCCCTCCCAGGCCGCCGGTCCTCGGTAGTGGTACCCGGAAAGCCCCACGGGCACCGAACCGGGTACTTCGATCGAAGACCGGCCCGCACGCAAGGAGCGCTTCTCCGACACCGTCCGCAGCCACACGGGCAGCGGACGGAGACGACGAAAATGGAGAAAACGCTAGTGGAGAACGAGACCCACTACGCCGAGGCCGTTATTGACAACGGTTCCTTCGGCACCCGCACCATCCGCTTCGAGACGGGCCGTCTGGCCCGCCAGGCCGCCGGCTCCGCCGTTGCCTACCTGGACGACGACACGATGGTGCTTTCCGCCACCACCGCGTCGAAGAAGCCCAAGGACCAGCTCGACTTCTTCCCCCTGACGGTGGACGTCGAGGAGCGGCAGTACGCGGCCGGCAAGATCCCCGGCTCCTTCTTCCGCCGTGAGGGCCGCCCCTCCGAGGACGCGATCCTCACCTGCCGCCTGATCGACCGCCCGCTGCGCCCGTCCTTCAAGAAGGGCCTGCGCAACGAGATCCAGGTCGTCGCCACCGTCATGGCGCTCAACCCGGACCACCTGTACGACGTCATCGCGATCAACGCCGCGTCCGCGTCCACGCAGCTGGCCGGCCTGCCCTTCTCCGGCCCGATCGGCGGCGTCCGCGTCGCGCTGATCCGCGGCCAGTGGGTGGCCTTCCCGACGCACACCGAGCTCGAGGACGCCGTCTTCGACATGGTCGTCGCGGGCCGCGTCCTGGAGGACGGCGACGTCGCGATCATGATGGTCGAGGCCGAGGCCACCGAGAAGACCATCGCCCTGGTCAAGGGCGGCGCCGAGGCGCCGACCGAGGAGATCGTGGCCGCCGGCCTCGACGCCTCGAAGCCCTTCATCAAGGCCCTCTGCAAGGCCCAGGCGGACCTGGCGGCCAAGGCCGCCAAGCCCGAGGGCGAGTTCCCGGTCTTCCTGGACTACCAGGACGACGTGTACGAGGCCCTCGCGGCCGCCGTCAAGGGCGACCTCGCCCAGGCGCTGACCATCGCGGGCAAGCAGGACCGCGAGGCCGAGCTCGACCGCGTCAAGGACATCGCCGCCGAGAAGCTCCTCCCGGCCTTCGAGGGCCGCGAGAAGGAGATCTCCGCCGCCTACCGCAGCCTGACCAAGGCCCTGGTGCGCGAGCGCGTCATCAAGGACAAGGTCCGCATCGACGGCCGCGGGATCACGGACATCCGTACCCTCGCCGCCGAGGTCGAGGCCATCCCGCGCGTGCACGGCTCGGCGCTGTTCGAGCGTGGCGAGACCCAGATCCTGGGCGTCACCACCCTCAACATGCTCCGCATGGAGCAGCAGCTGGACACCCTCTCCCCGGTGACCCGCAAGCGCTACATGCACAACTACAACTTCCCGCCGTACTCGGTCGGCGAGACCGGCCGCGTCGGTTCGCCGAAGCGCCGCGAGATCGGCCACGGCGCGCTCGCCGAGCGCGCGATCGTGCCGGTCCTCCCGACCCGCGAGGAGTTCCCGTACGCGATCCGTCAGGTGTCCGAGGCCCTCGGCTCCAACGGTTCGACGTCCATGGGCTCGGTCTGCGCCTCCACCATGTCGCTGCTGAACGCCGGTGTGCCCCTCAAGGCCCCCGTCGCCGGCATCGCCATGGGCCTGATCTCCCAGGAGATCGACGGCAAGACGCACTACGTCGCCCTCACCGACATCCTCGGTGCGGAGGACGCCTTCGGCGACATGGACTTCAAGGTCGCCGGCACCAAGGAGTTCGTGACCGCCCTCCAGCTGGACACCAAGCTGGACGGCATCCCGGCCTCCGTCCTGGCCGCGGCCCTCAAGCAGGCCCGCGACGCCCGCCTCCACATCCTCGACGTGATGATGGAAGCGATCGACACGCCGGACGAGATGTCCCCGAACGCCCCGCGGATCATCACCGTCAAGATCCCGGTGGACAAGATCGGTGAGGTCATCGGCCCCAAGGGCAAGATGATCAACCAGATCCAGGAGGACACCGGCGCCGAGATCACGATCGAGGACGACGGCACCATCTACATCGGTGCCGCCGACGGCCCGGCCGCCGAGGCCGCCCGCGCCACGATCAACGGCATCGCCAACCCGACCATGCCGGAGGTCGGCGAGCGCTACCTGGGTACGGTCGTCAAGACCACCACCTTCGGTGCCTTCGTCTCCCTGCTCCCGGGCAAGGACGGCCTGCTGCACATCTCGCAGATCCGCAAGCTCGCCGGTGGCAAGCGCGTGGAGAACGTCGAGGACGTGCTCGCGGTCGGCACCAAGGTCCAGGTGGAGATCGCCGAGATCGACCAGCGCGGCAAGCTCTCCCTGATCCCCGTGATCGACGGCGAGGCCGCCGGTGACGACGCTGACAAGGACGACTCCGACAAGTGACGTCGCGTAGTTCCCGTGTGACGGCCCGCCCCTCTTCGGAGGGGCGGGCCGTCGCCCGTACCCAAACCCTCCTCAAGGGCGAGAACGGCATCGGCACCGTCCGGCGCACGGTCCTCCCCGGCGGACTGCGCATCGTCACCGAGACGCTGCCCTCGGTCCGCTCCGCCACCTTCGGCATCTGGGCGCACGTGGGCTCCCGGGACGAGACGCCCACGCTCAACGGTGCCACGCACTACCTCGAGCACCTCCTCTTCAAGGGCACCGGCAAGCGCAGCGCCCTCGACATCTCCTCCGCGATCGACGCGGTCGGCGGCGAGATGAACGCCTTCACGGCGAAGGAGTACACCTGCTACTACGCGCGGGTGCTCGACACCGACCTGCCGCTGGCGATCGACGTCGTCTGCGACATGCTCACCGGCTCGCTGATCCGCGAGGAGGACGTCGACGCCGAGCGCGGAGTCATCCTCGAAGAGATCGCGATGACCGAGGACGACCCGGGCGACATGGTCCACGACCTGTTCGCGCACACCATGTACGGGGACACCCCGCTGGGCCGCCCCGTCCTCGGCACCGTCGACACGATCAACGCGCTCGGCGCCGACCGGATCCGCCGCTTCTACAAGAAGCACTACGACCCCCGCCACCTGGTGGTGGCCGCGGCCGGCAACGTCGACCACAACAAGGTCGTACGCCAGGTCCGCGCGGCCTTCGAGAAGGCCGGCGCCCTCGGGCACACCGACGCCGAGCCGATCGGACCGCGCACCGGGACCAAGCGCATCCGCACCTCCGGCCGCGTCGAGCTGGTCAACCGCAAGACCGAGCAGGCCCACGTGGTCCTCGGCATGCCGGGCCTGGCCCGCACCGACGAGCGCCGCTGGGCGCTCGGCGTGCTGAACACCGCCCTCGGCGGAGGCATGTCCTCCCGCCTCTTCCAGGAGGTCCGGGAGAAGCGCGGCCTGGCCTACAGCGTGTACTCGTACACCTCGGGCTTCGCCGACACCGGCCTCTTCGGCGTGTACGCGGGCTGCCGCCCGAACCAGGTCCACGACGTGCTGCGGATCTGCCGCGGCGAGCTCGACAAGGTCGTCTCCGAAGGGCTCGCCGACGAGGAGATCAAGCGGGCCATCGGCCAGCTGTCCGGCTCCACCGTCCTCGGCCTGGAGGACACCGGCGCGATCATGAACCGCATCGGCAAGAGCGAGCTCTGCTGGGGCGACCAGATGTCCGTCGACGACATGCTGGCCCGGATCGCGTCCGTCACCCCGGACGACGTCCGCGCGGTCGCCGCCGACGTCCTGGCCCAGCGGCCCTCGCTCGCGGTGGTCGGCCCGCTGAAGGAGAAGCAGGCCGCCCGCCTCGACGAAGCGGTCGCCTGAGACCCTGACACCCCGGGGCCGGGCACAGGCCGCCGCCGGCCGGTGCCCGGCCCGTACGACAGGAAGCGAAGAAGCATGAGCAGCAAGCTGCGGGTAGCGGTTCTCGGTGCCCAGGGCCGCATCGGCTCCGAAGCGGTCAAGGCCGTCGAGGCCGCCGAGGACATGGAGCTGGTGGCCGCGCTGGGCCGCGGCGACAAACTGGAGACGGTGGCCGAGGCCGGCGCGCAGGTCGCGGTCGAGCTGACCACCCCCGCGTCGGTCATGGGGAACCTCGACTTCCTCATCGGCCACGGCATCCACGCGGTGGTCGGCACCACCGGCTGGAACGAGGAGCGCCTCACCCAGCTGGACACCTGGCTGGCCGGCTCCCCGCAGACCGGTGTGCTCATCGCCCCGAACTTCTCCATCGGCGCCGTCCTCACCATGAAGTTCGCCGCCCAGGCCGCCCGCTACTTCGAGTCCGTCGAGGTCGTCGAGCTCCACCACCCGAACAAGGTCGACGCCCCCTCCGGCACCGCGACCCGCACGGCGCAGCTCATCGCGGCCGCCCGCGCCGAGGCCGGCTGCGCCCCGCAGCCCGACGCCACGGCCACCGCCCTCGACGGCGCACGCGGTGCGAACGTCGACGGCGTCCCGGTGCACGCGATCCGCCTGCGCGGCCTGCTGGCCCACCAGGAGGTGCTCCTCGGCGGTGAGGGCGAGACCCTGACCATCCGTCACGACTCCCTGCACCACAGCAGCTTCATGCCGGGCATCCTGCTCGGCGCGCGCCGCGTCGTGCAGCACCCGGGCCTCACGTTCGGCCTGGAAAACTTCCTCGACCTCGGCTGATGAGCAGGCAGTAGTCCCATGCGCGCGAAGATCACTTACTTCCTCACGGCCGCCGTCCTGGTCGTCTACTTCGTCCTGGTCGGCAGCCGGGGGGTGATGCTGATCCGGCAGGGCACCGCACTGACCGTGGCCTTCGGTGCCGCGGTGCTGATCCTGCCGGTCATCGGCGTCTGGTTCCTCTGGAAGAACACGCAGTTCGTGACCAGGGCGAACCAGCTCGCGACCGAGCTGGAGGCCGAGGGCGGACTGCCCGTCGACGAGCTGGAGCGGGACCAGTACGGCCGGATCCTGCGCGACTCCGCCGACGAGGTCTTCGCGCGCCGCAAGGCCGAGACGGAGGACGCGCCGGGCGACTGGCGCAGCTGGTTCCGCCTCGCCGTCGCCTACCACGACGCCCGCGACACCCCGCGGGCCCGCAAGGCCATGCAGCGGGCCATCGCCCTGCACGGCGGACCGCGCGGCTAGGGCGGGCCGCCCGGAGGCCCCGTAAAGCCACCCGAAGCCCCGAAACCCCGGAAGCCCGTACAGGCCGCCTGAGCGGATCCCGTACGGGCTTCCAGGGCACTGCACGCCGGTGTCAGGCGGGCACGGCCCGGTACTCCTCGGCCCAGGCCTCGACCGTGTCGGCGGCC
The DNA here is from genome assembly GCF_000717915.1 of Streptomyces sp. NRRL S-244. Classification (GTDB taxonomy): domain Bacteria; phylum Actinomycetota; class Actinomycetes; order Streptomycetales; family Streptomycetaceae; genus Streptomyces. The sequence continues at coordinate 5,153 of NZ_JOCX01000030.1, read as the reverse complement.
CGGTCGAACGCCTCGGTCCGCGACAGGAAATCGGCATTGTGGTCGGTCAGCAGCACCGGCAGCTCCGCGCCGCCGCGCCCGGCCGCCGTCAGGGCCTGGCCCTGGACGGTCCGCGGCAGCCCCAGCCAGCGCACCGGCTGCTGGACCGTACGGACCTCGGTGATCTCGTCCCAGGCGATCGAGCGGGTCCGGAAGAAGGACACCCGGCGCAGCCCCGCGGGGCTCACCCATACGCCCGTCACGAGAATCCGCAGCGCGGACCCGATCACGCAGAGCGCGGCGGCCAGGCAGACGAGGGCGCCGGCCCAGGTGCCCGCGAACGCGATGATCATCGTGGAGAGCAGCATGAAAGCGGCCAGCAGGAGCAGCAGCGCGGCGCCGGCCACCCGCCAGGGCCCCGGCCGGTACGGCCTGCGCCAGCGGTCGGGGTCCTCGTGGGCCAGTACGTCCTCGCCGGCACTGTCTTCGTGCGCGTCGAACGCGCGGTCGGCCGTCAAGAAGGGCAGGGGCACGGCTGTACCTCACTCACATGCACGTTCGGTTGGGCTTGACCGTGAGGCTACCGCCCCTCGGAGGCCTCCGACTGCTGCGACTTGGCGGGCGCCTGGTGGGGCTGGAGTGCCGGCATGCCGAAAAGCAGGGAGCCGACGAGCCCGGCCACCACGGTCAGCCCGACCAGACTACGGGCGGCTATCTGGGCCGTGCCCAGACGCTCGCGCGGCGGCGGAGTGACATTGCTGCGGAAGCGGTCGGCCTCGGCGACGAAGGCGAACGGGACGGGCTCGCTCCGGCGAAACATAGAGCGACTCTCCTCACGGTCGGGGCCCGGGGGCGGCGGTGGCGGGTACGTATGACGTCTACTGGTAAAGACGTACGAACCGCCCAATCGGTGCCGGAATTCGGGACATTAACCAAATTTTATGGCTGGGCGTCAGCTGAAAGGGTGACCGGGCCGCCTCCCGGTCCGGCGGGAGAGCTGCGCGTCGAGCCGTGAGCCGCGCCGTAGAGTGGGCGCGCCCCAAGAGAGTCGTTCGGAAGGACCCCCGGTGAGCGAGACCGCCGCTTCAGACCTGAAACCCAGCTTCCGCAGTGATGTGACGGTGGAGCTGGTGAAGCACTCCGCCGCCGACTCCGACGTGCTGTGGGCCGCCCGTGTCTCCACGGCCGGCGAGCAGTCGCTCGAGGAGCTCCAGAAGGACCCGGAGCGCTCCAAGGGCCTCATCAACTACCTGATGCGCGACCGGCACGGCAGCCCGTTCGAGCACAACTCGATGACCTTCTTCATCAGCGCCCCCATCTTCGTGTTCCGCGAGTTCATGCGGCACCGCGTCGGCTGGTCGTACAACGAGGAATCGGGCCGCTACAGGGAGCTGGAGCCGGTCTTCTACGTCCCGGACGCCGAGCGCAAGCTCGTCCAGGAGGGCCGCCCCGGCAAGTACGTCTTCGTCGAGGGCACCGCGGCCCAGCAGGAACTGACGGGCCGGGTCATGGAGGACTCGTACCGTCAGGCCTACGAGGCCTACCAGGAGATGCTGGCGGCGGGCGTGGCCCGGGAGGTTGCCCGTTCGGTCCTGCCGGTCGGACTTTTCTCCTCGATGTACGCCACCTGCAACGCGCGCTCCCTCATGCACTTCCTCGGCCTGCGCACGCAGCACGAGCTCGCGACCACCCCGTCCTTCCCGCAGCGGGAGATCGAGATGGTCGGCGAGAAGATGGAGCGGCACTGGGCCTCGCTCATGCCGCTCACGCACGCCGCGTACAACGCCAACGGACGCGTCGCCCCGTAAGGGCCGATACGGCCCGATGGGGACGGATGAGCCCATGGCGTACAGATGTGCGGAGTCAAGTCCGAAGTGTCCGTATTGCCACGTTTCGTAAAGTTCATCTAGGCTGATCAAACGGACCCGGCACTGCTTGAACCCCCGAGCAGGCAGTGCCGGGATCCAACAACCCTCCCGGCCCGTGCCGGGAGCCACACCCTCTTGACGTCCCCCGAGGGGACAACGCGAGCATGGCAGCGAGTAGCGTGTTACCCATGGCTCCGATCTCGACTCCGCAGACCCCCTTCGGGCGGGTCCTCACCGCCATGATCACGCCGTTCACGGCGGATGGCGCACTCGACCTCGACGGCGCGCAGCAGCTCGCCGTCCACCTGGTGGATGCAGGCAACGACGGCCTGATCATCAACGGGACCACCGGCGAGTCCCCGACCACCACCGACGCGGAGAAAAACGACCTCGTACGAGCCGTCCTCGAAGCGGTAGGCGACCGGGCCCACGTCGTCGCCGGCATCGGCACCAACGACACCCGCCACACCCTGGAGCTCGCCCGCCAGGCCGAGCGCACCGGCGCCCACGGCCTGCTCGCGGTGACCCCGTACTACAGCAAGCCGCCGCAGGAGGGCCTCTACCGGCACTTCACGGCGATCGCCGACGCCACCGAGCTCCCGGTGATGCTCTACGACATCCCCGGCCGCAGTGGCGTCCCGATCAACACCGAAACCCTGGTCAGGCTCGCCGAGCACCCCCGGATCGTGGCCAACAAGGACGCCAAGGGCGACCTCGGCCGCGCCAGCTGGGCCATCGCCCAGAGCGGACTCGCCTGGTACTCCGGCGACGACATGCTGAACCTGCCGCTGCTGTCCGTCGGCGCCGTCGGCTTCGTCTCCGTCGTCGGCCACGTGGTCACCCCCGAGCTCCGCGCGATGCTCGAAGCCCACCTGGGCGGCGACGTCCAGAAGGCCACCGAGATCCACCAGAAGCTGCTGCCCGTCTTCACCGGCATGTTCCGCACGCAGGGCGTGATCACCACCAAGGGCGCGCTGAACCTGCAGGGCCTGCCCGCCGGCCCGCTCCGCCTCCCGCTGGTCGACCTGACGGCCGAAGAGACGGCCCAGCTCAAGATCGATCTTGCCGCCGGCGGGGTACAGCTCTGACATCAGACTTCACAACTGAATAAGCAAGACGAACAAACCAGACGAATGCAAGTGCACGAATGACATGCGCGCCACGTGCCTTACGACGAGGTACGTGGCGTGTGTGGTGAGGAGATACTTTTGAGCCATCCGCACCCTGAACTCGGCGCGCCGCCGAAGCTCCCCAAGGGCGGCCTCCGGGTCACCCCTCTGGGCGGTCTCGGCGAGATCGGCCGCAACATGACCGTCTTCGAGTTCGACGGCCGCCTGCTGATCGTCGACTGCGGCGTTCTCTTCCCCGAAGAGGAGCAGCCGGGCATCGACCTGATCCTGCCGGACTTCTCGTCCATCCGGGACCGGCTCGACGACGTCGAGGGCATCGTCCTCACGCACGGCCACGAGGACCACATCGGCGCCGTCCCGTACCTCCTGCGGGAGAAGCCGGACATCCCGCTGATCGGCTCCAAGCTGACGCTGGCCCTCATCGAGGCCAAGCTCCAGGAGCACCGCATCCGCCCCTACACCCTCGAGGTGAAGGAAGGCGAGCGCGAGAACCTGGGCCCCTTCGACTGCGAGTTCATCGCGGTCAACCACTCCATCCCGGACGCCCTGGCCGTGGCGATCCGCACCGGCGCCGGCATGGTCGTGTGCACCGGTGACTTCAAGATGGACCAGCTGCCGCTGGACAACCGCCTCACCGACCTGCACGCTTTCGCGCGTCTGAGCGAAGAGGGCATCGACCTCCTCCTCTCGGACTCGACGAACGCCGAGGTCCCGGGCTTCGTCCCGCCGGAGCGCGACATCTCCAACGCGATCCGCGGAGTCTTCGCGAGCGCCCAGAAGCGGATCATCGTGGCGTCGTTCGCGAGCCACGTGCACCGCATCCAGCAGATCCTCGACGCCGCCCACGAGTACGGCCGCCGGGTCGCCTTCGTCGGCCGTTCGATGGTCCGCAACATGGGCATCGCCCGTGACCTGGGCTACCTGCGCGTCCCGGCCGGCCTCGTCGTCGACGTCAAGACCCTCGACGACCTGCCGGACGACGAGGTCGTGCTGGTCTGTACGGGCTCCCAGGGCGAGCCGATGGCGGCCCTGTCCCGCATGGCCAACCGCGACCACCAGATCCGGATCGTCCCCGGCGACACCGTGATCCTCGCGTCGTCGCTGATCCCGGGCAACGAGAACGCGGTCTACCGCGTGATCAACGGCCTGACCCGCTGGGGCGCCAACGTCGTGCACAAGGGCAACGCCAAGGTGCACGTCTCCGGCCACGCCTCCGCCGGCGAGCTGCTGTACTTCTACAACATCTGCAAGCCGCGGAACCTCATGCCGGTCCACGGCGAATGGCGCCACCTGCGCGCCAACGCCGAGCTCGGCGCCATGACGGGTGTCCCCAAGGACCGCATCGTCATTGCCGAGGACGGCGTGGTCGTCGACCTGATCGACGGCAAGGCCCGGATCTCCGGCAAGGTCCAGGCGGGGTACGTGTACGTGGACGGCCTGTCGGTCGGCGACGTCACCGAGTCCTCGCTCAAGGACCGCCGGATCCTCGGCGACGAGGGCATCATCTCGGTCTTCGTCGTGGTGGACAGCACCACCGGCAAGGTCGTCAGCGGCCCGAACATCCAGGCCCGCGGCTCCGGCATCGAGGACTCGGCCTTCACGTCGGTCCTGCCGAAGATCGAGGAAGCCATCGCCCGCGCCGCCGCCGACGGCGTCGCGGAGCCGCACCAGATCCAGCAGCTCATCCGCCGGACCATGGGCAAGTGGGTCTCGGACGGCTACCGCCGCCGCCCGATGATCCTCCCGGTCGTCGTCGAGGTCTGAGCCTCGCCGTAGCGCCGTCACTGGAGCGGGGCAACCGGATTTGCATCCGGGGCCCCGCTCCAGTACGTTTACGGCTCCACCTCGCACAACACCCCGGGCACACACGTGTGCCCGTACGTGTCATGCGCGAGCGGGTGGGATTCAAGACCAGGGAAACCTGATAAAGTCTGATCCGCCCGAAAGGGAAAGGCCCTCCAACGGCCACCGAATTCAATTCCACTCCGGAAACGGGGCGGAAAGGATCTGGTAAGGTTGGAACCGCCGGAAAGGGAAAGCGCGAAAGCGAAGACCCCGGAAAGCGAGCGGAACTGACTCTGATAGAGTCGGAAACGCAAGAACGAAGAGCGAAAGCCCGGAGGAAAGCCCGAGAGGGTGAGTACAAAGGAAGCGTCCGTTCCTTGAGAACTCAACA
>NZ_JOCX01000029.1 GCF_000717915.1 Streptomyces sp. NRRL S-244 | reverse complement strand
GCAGGGGGGACCCTGTGGGAGAGTAGGACGCCGCCGAACAATCATTGTAGAAAAGCCCTGTACCGGGTATCCGGTACGGGGCTTTTCTGCGTTTACGGGTCGTCTGGCGTGGAGCGGTCCCGCCCCCGCCGTCCTTACCACTCGGACGGATAGCTCTTGAGGTTGGTGGTGTCGAGCGTCCAGCGGCCGGCGGTGACGGTGTCGCCGAACGCGTAGGGGATCTTCTTGCGGTAGCGGGTGCCGTCGGGTCCCTCTGAGGGGTCGCTGTGCACCGTGACGGTCTTCTTGTCCTTGCGGGGGTCCACGACGACGTACAGGGGCACTCCCATCCGCGGGTAGTCGTGCAGCTTGTCGCGGATGTCTGGTGCTCGGCCGGCTCCGCGAGCTGCTCCGCGAAATCGTGCATGCGGCGCATCTGCTCGGGGGTGAAGTCGGCCATGGCGGGTCCTCCCGGTGGGTGCCCGACCAGCGTAGCCAGTCGGACACCGGCTAGAGGCGGCCCGCGGCCTTCAGGGAGAGGTAGGCGTCGGCCAGGGCGGGGGCCAGGGTGTCCGGGGTGGCGTCGACCACGTGGACTCCGTGGCGGGACAGCTGGTCCGCCGTGCGGCGGCGGGTGGCCTGGGACTGGGTGCCGGCCGCGGCCTCGTAGACCGCGTCGAGAGTGCCGCGGGACCGTGTCATCTCCTCGACGCGGGGGTCCGCCACCGAGGCCAGCAGGACCGTGTGGCGTTGCGTGAGGCGGGGGAGGAGCGGGAGCAGGCCTTCCTCTGTCGGGGCGGCGTCCAGGCTCGTCAGGAGGACCACCAGGGACCGGCGCGGGGCGTTGCGGAGGATGGTGGAGACCAGCGTTCGGGCGTCGGTTTCGACGAGCTCCGGTTCCAGCGTGGCCATGGCGTTGACGAAGGCAGGGAGCACGTCGCCGGCCGAGCGGCCCTGGACCTGGGCGCGGGTGCGGCGGTCGTGGGCCAGCAGGTCGACGCGGTCGCCGGCGCGGGAGGCGAGCGCGGCCAGCAGCAGGGCCGCGTCCATGGCCGAGTCCAGGCGGGGGGCGTCGCCGACGCGGCCCGCCGAGGTGCGGCCGGTGTCCAGGCAGATCAGGATGTGCCGGTCGCGTTCCGGGCGCCAGGTGCGGACGGCGACCTTGTTCTGGCGGGCGGTGGCCCGCCAGTCGATCGAGCGGGTGTCGTCGCCGGGGACGTAGTCGCGGAGGCTGTCGAACTCGGTGCCCTCGCCGCGGGTCAGGACGCTCGTGCGGCCGTCCAGTTCGCGCAGGCGGGCCAGGCGCGAGGGGAGGTGCTTGCGGCTGGTGAAGGGCGGCAGGACCCGGACCGTCCAGGGGACGGTGTGGGTGCCCTGGCGGGCGAGCAGGCCGAGCGGCCCGTACGAGCGGATCGTCACGCGGTCGGCCCGCCGGTCCCCGCGGCGGGTGGGCAGCAGCCGGGTGGTGATGCGGCGGCGTTCGCCGGCCGGGATCGCCAGGGTGTGCCGGGAGGCGTCGGTCTCGGTGCCCGGGAGCCAGCTGCTGGGGGGCCAGGCGTCGCGGACGCGGGCGCGCAGCGGGCGGGTGCCCGGGTTGGTGACGGTGAGGTGGACCTCCGCGGGCTCGCCGAGGCGCACGGAGGTGTCGCCCGAGCGGGTGAGGGTGAGCCCGCGGACCGGGGCGGCGAGGGCGTAGTCGACGGCGCAGGCCAGGGCGAGGGTGCCGTTGACGGCGAGCATCCCCGTCCAGCTCGGTTCCAGGATGCCGACGGGGATGCTGCCGAGGGCCGCCAGCAGGGCGGCGCGTCCGGTGAGGGCCATCAGCGCGGGACGGGGACGTGGGACAGGATCGCGGTGATGACGGCGTCGGCCGTGACCCCTTCCATCTCGGCCTCCGGGCGGAGCTGGACGCGGTGGCGCAGGGTCGGCAGGGCGAGGGCCTTGACGTCGTCGGGGGTGACGTAGTCGCGGCCGGTGAGCCAGGCCCAGGCGCGGGCGGTGGCCAGCAGGGCGGTCGCGCCGCGCGGGGAGACGCCGAGGGTGAGGGAGGGGGATTCGCGGGTGGCGCGGCAGACGTCGACGACGTACCCGGCGATCTCCGGGGAGACGGACACCTTGGCGACGGCTTCGCGGGCGGCTTCGAGCTCGGCCGGGCCGGCGACGGGGCGCAGGCCCGCGGCCTGGAGGTCGCGGGGGTTGAAGCCGGCGGCGTGCCGGGTCAGGACGCCGATCTCGTCCTCGCGGGAGGGGAGGGGGACGGTGAGCTTGAGGAGGAAGCGGTCGAGTTGGGCCTCGGGGAGGGGGTAGGTGCCCTCGTACTCGACGGGGTTCATGGTGGCGGCCACGAGGAACGGCTCGGGCAGCTTGCGCGGGGTGCCGTCGACGGTGACCTGGCGCTCCTCCATGGCTTCGAGGAGGGAGGACTGGGTCTTGGGCGGGGTCCGGTTGATCTCGTCCGCGAGGAGGAGGTTGGTGAAGACCGGGCCGTTCTGGAAGGAGAACTCGGCGGTGCGGGCGTCGTAGACGAGCGAGCCGGTGACGTCGCTGGGCATCAGGTCCGGGGTGAACTGGACGCGCTTGGTGTCGAGTTCGAGGGAGGCGGCGAGGGCCCGTACGAGGAGGGTCTTGGCGACGCCGGGCACGCCTTCAAGGAGGACGTGGCCGCGGCACAGGAGGGCGACGACGAGACCGGTGACGGCCGAGTCCTGGCCGACGACGGCCTTTCCGATCTCGGTGCGGATCGCTTCCAGGGAGGAGCGGGCGCTGTCCGTGGTGGCCGTCATGAGGTGCGGACCTCTCTTTCGAGGGCGTCGAGGTGGTCGGCGAGCGCGACGAGCGCCGCGTCGGTGGTGGGTGTGGTGCCGAAGAGGAGGCCGGTCAGGTCCCCGTGGCCCTCCGTCAGGCGGGCGGACACGGCGGGGAGCAGGGCCGCGGGGTCGTGTGCCTGCGCGGGCGGTACGCCGACCAGGGCCGCCAGGCGTTCGCGGGCGGCGGCGCGCAGCACGGTGGCGGCGCGGTCGCGGGCGCCGGCCTTGCGGTAGAGGCGGGCGCGGCCCTCGGTGGTCTCGGAGGCGCGGATGGCGACGGGCAGCTTCTCGGTGACGAGGGGGCCGAGCCGGCGGGCGCGCCAGAGGGCGGCGAGGGCGGCGGCGGCGAAGAGTTGCAGGAGGGCCCAGCTCCAGCCGCGGGGGAGGAGGTCGAGGAAGCCCTGCTCCTGGGCCGGGTCCTCGTCCTGGACCTCGGCGAGGGAGGGCAGGTACCAGACGAGGTCGGGGCGGGAGCCGAGGAGTTGGAGGGCGAGGGAGGCGTTGCCCTCGGAGGCGAGCTTCTTGTTGAGGAGGACCGTCTCGGAGCCGAGGAGGACGGTGTCGCCGCCCTTGGTGCCGGAGGGGAGGACGAGGAGGGTGGGGTGGCCGCCGCTGGGGTAGCAGGCCGCGGCGGTGGCTCCGTCGGTGGTGTAGCGGTGGTCGCCGCCGGTGGTGGCGCGGCCGGCGGAGGCGGCGGCGGGCAGGGGGCAGCCGGGGTCGAGGTTCTGGTCGAACGCGGTGCCCTTGGTGCGGGCGGCGGGGGCCAGGTCGGGGAGGCTGAGGCTGCCGGGGGCGAGCAGGACGGTGCGGCCGCCGGAGAGGTCGATGGCGGAGCGGATGGCGCGGCGCTGGGTCTCGCCGAGCCGGTCGGGGCCGGTGACCAGCAGGGTGGTGCCGGGGCCGGCCGCGGCGGCGGCCTCGCGGGCGGTGGTGACGACGCGGGTGGTGACTCCGCGGGCCTGGAGCAGCTCGGCCACGGCCCGGCTGCCGTCGGGGTCGGCGGAGCGGGGGTCGAGCCGGCCGTGGCGGCTGCCGGACGCGAGGGCGGCGAGCGTGACGGCGGCGACGAGGAGGATGCCGAGGCAGATCAGGAAGCCGCGGCCGCGGCGCCAGAGGGCGGCGGGGGTCGTACGGGGCGTGCCGGTGGCCGGGGCGGCGGACGCGGGCGGGGCGGCGGACGCGGGCGGGGTGGGGGCGCTCATGACCGGGGGCCCGTCAGCAGGGGCTTCGCCTGGGTCAGGGAGAGGTCCAGGGTGCGCAGGTGGGCGTACATCTCGGCGGTGGCGGGGCGGGCGCCGTACGTGACGTCGTCGAAGGTGCGGGCCGCGGTGCGGAGGGCTTCGGCGTGGTCCGGGAGGGCGGCGGCGGCTTCGGCGGCCGCCTCGTCGGCGGTGCGGCCGGGGCGGGGGTCGAGCACGGTGCGCTCCTCCAGGGAGCGGACGACGGCCCGCATGCGCTCCTGGACGGCTTCGGTCCAGCGGCCGGCGGCGGCGTGTGCGTCGGCGGCGCTGCGGTGGTCGGCGGCGCTGCGCAGGGCGTCGCCGAAGACCCCGGCCGCGCCGGTGGCGGTCCGGCGGGGGGAGCCGAGCCGCCACCACAGGGCGGCGACGGCGAGGACGACGAGGGCGGCGATGGCGACCAGGCCCAGGGTGCCGCCGGGGGTGGCTCCCGAGGCGTGGTCGAAGAGGTTGCCGACCCACTCCCAGAACCGGTCCAGGGCGCGCTGGAGCAGGCCCGGGTCGTCCTGGTGGTACAGCGGCTTCGACAGTTCGCGTTCGGCCGCCTCGCGGGCGGGGTCGCGCGGTGTCGTCACCGGTGGTTTCTCCGCGGCCGGCAGGAGCGCCGCGGAGCGCGTGATGAGGCCCCCCGTACTCATCATCGGTGCATCAGCCTCCGGTCGGCGGTGCGGCCGGGTCCGAGCCGTAGTTCTCCAGGCCCGCCGCCCGGGCGAGCTCCAGGTCGAGGGCCTCGCGGCGGATGCGCTGGTCGACGTACAGGAGGACGGTGACGCCCGACTGGATCGGCATGGTGATGGTCTGCGCGATGACGGCGCCGACCGCCGAGAGGATGAGCGGGGCCCAGCCGGTGGCGGCGGTGCCGTTCTCCAGGGCGGTCGGTCCGGCGCCGGCGAGGCCGATCGCGAGGCCGACGGCGGTCAGCGGCCAGACGATGATGGCCGCGACGAAGGTGGTGATGAGGCCGGTCAGGGCGGTGATGCCGAAGATGCGCCACCACGAGCCCTGGACGAGCCGCGAGGAGCGGCGCAGCGAGGTGGCCACGCTGCTCTTCTCCAGCATCAGCGCGGGCGAGGCCAGGCTGAACTTGATGCCGAGCCAGAGGACGAGCGGGAGGGCGGCGAGGCCGCCGAGGATGCCGAGGCCGATGCTGCGCAGGGCGATGCCGGGCAGGATCAGCACGCCGACGAGGAGGGCGCCGCCGAGGCCCAGCAGGAGGGTGAGCCCGAGCAGGCGGAGCAGCTGGGGCCGAGCCTCGCGCCAGGCGGTGGCGATCGTGGAGCTGTGGCCGAGCACGGCGCGGCTGAAGATCATCGTGAGCATGGCGGTGGCCACGATGGTGCCGATGAGCTGGATGAACCCGTTCGCGACGAGGGCGAGCATGCTGCTGCCGAGGGTGTCGACGAGCTCGCTCAGGTTCGGTTCGTCGTTGGAGGGGGCGGGCAGTTCGGAGAGCGTGTACTTCTGTACGAGCACGCTGATGAGCTGCACGACGGTGGCCACGACGAGGGTGATCGGCAGGACCGAGCGCCAGTGGCTGCGCACGGTGGCGACGGCGCCGTCGAGGATCTCGCCCAGGTCCAGGGGGCGCAGCGGGATCACTCCGGGCTTGGCGGCCGGGGGCTTGCCCCACTGGCCGGGGCCGCCGGGGTAGGCGTACTGGCCGCCGCCCTGGCCGCTCTGGGGGCCTGCGTACGATCCCCAGCCCGCGCCCGGCTGCGGCTGCTGCGGGGGCTGCTGCGGGGTCTGGGGTGCCTGCGGCGCCTGGGGGGTGCCGGGGCTCGACCACTCGCCGGGCGGCGGCTGCTCGGCGGACCACTTCGGCCCGCCGGCGGGCGGCTGCTGCGCGGGCGGCTGCGCGCCCTCGGTGCCGCCCTGGCCGTCGGGTGCGCCCGGCCGCTCGCCGTCGGACGGGGAGGGTCCGGGCACGGCCCAGCCCGGAGAGTCGTTCATCGTCGCTCCTTCACGTGCACTGCGGGGGGCGCTGGTCGGCTGCCATCGTGCCACGTGGGAACGTTGAGCGGACCGGCCGTCCCCCCGGATCTCAGGCGGCCCGCGCCTTCAATTGTCGCCCGGATCCGGGGCAGACTGGTCGCCCTGATCTCCACGCAGGTCCGAAGGGCGATTTCCAGCCCTTTTGGCTGTGGGACAGCTCACCGCCAGGTAACGATTAGCTAATGGGATGATGTCAAGCATGAAGGGACGAGTCCTTGTCGTCGACGACGACACCGCGCTGGCCGAGATGCTCGGCATTGTGCTGCGTGGAGAAGGTTTTGAGCCGTCGTTCGTAGCGGACGGCGACAAGGCACTGGCTGCCTTCCGCGAGGCGAAGCCGGATCTCGTGCTGCTCGACCTCATGCTTCCCGGACGGGACGGCATAGAGGTCTGCAGGCTGATCCGGGCCGAATCAGGCGTGCCGATCGTCATGCTCACCGCGAAGAGCGACACGGTGGACGTCGTCGTGGGCCTGGAGTCCGGGGCCGACGACTACATCGTCAAGCCGTTCAAGCCGAAGGAGCTGGTGGCCCGCATCCGGGCCCGCCTGCGCCGGTCGGAGGAGCCCGCGCCCGAGCAGCTGGCCATCGGTGACCTGGTCATCGACGTGGCCGGGCACTCGGTCAAGCGCGACGGCGCCTCGATCGCCCTGACCCCGCTCGAGTTCGACCTGCTGGTCGCCCTCGCGCGCAAGCCCTGGCAGGTGTTCACCCGTGAGGTGCTGCTGGAGCAGGTCTGGGGCTACCGGCACGCGGCGGACACCCGCCTGGTCAACGTGCATGTGCAGCGGCTGCGCTCCAAGGTCGAGAAGGACCCGGAGCGCCCCGAGATCGTCGTGACGGTGCGCGGTGTCGGCTACAAGGCCGGACCGAGCTGACGTGCCGCCCGGCAAGCCCCACAGCGGCTCCCGCCGAGGAGTCCTGCGGGGAGGCCGGCAGCTCCGTCAGATGGCCGACGGAGCGCCGGGCGGCCCTGTGCTGCGGTTGTTCGTACGCCTCGTACGACGGCCGCTGCTTCCGGCTGTCCGGCTGTGGCGGCGCAACATCCAGCTGCGCGTGGTCGCCGCGACGCTGCTGATGTCGCTGGCCGTGGTCCTCGCGCTCGGGTTCGTGGTGATCGCCCAGGTCAGCAAGGGGCTCCTCGACGCCAAGGAGGAGGCCGCGCAGAGCCAGGCCGCGGGCGGGTTCGCCGTCGCGCAGGAGAAGGCCAACACGCCCTCGGCGGTGGACGGGCCCGACGCCACCGACAACAAGGTCGGCCGGGACGCCAGTACCTGGATGAACTCGCTGGTCAAGCAGCTCGCCAGTGGCGGCCAGACCGCCTTCGAGGTGGTCGCCCTCGGCGCCGGCCCCGATACGGGCGGGCAGCCCGGCGGGCAGCCGAGCGGGCCGTTCGTCTCGGGCGTCAAGGGCGCCCGGGCCTCCGGGAACGTGGACCCGACGGCGAGCGTTCCCGCGGCACTGCGCCGCGACGTCAACCACGCGACCGGGACCTTCAAGACGTTCTCGCAGATCCGGTACACCGCCGGCTCCGGGGACAAGGCGCCCGAGCCCGCGCTGGTCGTGGGCAAGCGGCTCACCGACATCAACGGGGACCCGTACGACCTGTACTACCTCTTCCCGCTCACGCAGGAGGAGGAGTCCCTCAACCTCATCAAGGTCACCATCGCCACCGCGGGCGTGTTCGTGGTCGTGCTGCTCGGCGCGATCGCCTGGCTCGTCGTACGGCAGGTCGTGACGCCCGTGCGGATGGCCGCCGGGATCGCCGAGCGGCTCTCGGCCGGGCGGCTCCAGGAGCGGATGAAGGTCACCGGTGAGGACGACATCGCCCGTCTGGGCGAGGCCTTCAACAAGATGGCGCAGAACCTCCAGCTCAAGATCCAGCAGCTGGAGGACCTGTCGCGGATGCAGCGCCGGTTCGTCTCCGACGTCTCGCACGAGCTGCGGACGCCGCTGACGACCGTACGGATGGCAGCCGACGTCATCCACGACGCCCGGGTCGACTTCGACCCGATCACCGCCCGCTCCGCCGAGCTGCTCGCCGGGCAGCTCGACCGCTTCGAGTCGCTGCTGGCGGACCTGCTGGAGATCAGCCGGTTCGACGCGGGCGCCGCGGCCCTGGAGGCGGAGCCGATCGACCTGCGGGACGTCGTACGCCGGGTCATCGACGGCGCCGAGCCGCTCGCCGAGCACAAGGGCACCCGGATCCGGGTGCTGGGCGACACCCAGCCCGTCATAGCCGAGGCCGACTCCCGGCGCGTGGAGCGGGTGCTGCGCAACCTCGTCGTCAACGCCGTGGAGCACGGCGAGGGCCGCGATGTGGTGGTCCGGCTCGCTTCGGCGGGCGGGGCCGTCGCGGTGGCCGTACGGGACTACGGGGTCGGGCTCAAGCCCGGCGAGGCCACCCGCGTCTTCAACCGCTTCTGGCGGGCCGATCCGGCGCGGGCGCGTACGACGGGCGGTACGGGCCTGGGCCTGTCCATCGCCGTCGAGGACGCGCGGCTGCACGGCGGCTGGCTCCAGGCGTGGGGCGAGCCGGGCGGGGGCTCGCAGTTCCGGCTGACCCTGCCGCGGACCGCCGACGAGCCGCTGCGCGGGTCCCCGATCCCGCTGGAGCCGGAGGACTCCCGGTCCAACCGGGCCAGGGCCGCTGCCGAGGCGGCGGGCGCGCAGGCGTCCCCGAAGGCGCAGCAGGGCCCGGGCCGGGGCGACCGGTCGCCGATACCGCCGCGCTCGGCGGTCGCCGGTGCGCTGCCGGTGCCCGCGGACCCGACGGCCCTGCCGGGCAACGGGGCCCGCGTCGTGGCCCGCCCGGCCGATCCCGACCAGGCGGCGGCGGAGCGCGCTGCCGACACCGATGCCGACGCCGAGCAGGCGGCAGCAGCACAGGAGGATGGCGCAGGTGGACGCTGAGCCCGCACGGGTGGCGCGCAGGGACGGCCGCCGCCGGTGGCGGACGGTGCGGGCGTACGCCTTCGGCGCGGCCGGGCTGCTGCTGGCGGGCTGCGCCTCCATGCCCGACCACGGCGAGATCCGCGAGGTGAAGGCCTCGCAGGGCGTCGACTCGCAGGTGCGGGTGTTCGGGGTGCCGCCGGCCGACAAGGCCGGTCCGGCCGACATCGTCGACGGCTTCCTGGAGGCCATGACCAGCGACGATCCGCAGCTGCAGACCGCCCGCAAGTACCTCACCGAGGAGGCGGCGAAGAACTGGAAGCCCGGTTCCGCCGTCACCGTGCTCTCCGCGGGCATCGACCGGTTCTCCGTGGGCAACGAGAAGGACGCCCCGGGGCCCCGCTGGAAGATGACCGGCAAGCAGCTCGCGACGGTGGACGAGCGCAGCGCGTACCAGCCGGAGCCCTCGGGGCGGCGCTACGAGGAGTACCTCCAACTGGTCCAGGAGAACAAGCAGTGGCGGATCGCGACGCCGCCGAGCGGCCTCGTGCTCAGCGAGTCCGACTTCCAGCGCATCTACATGCCGGTCAACAAGTACTACTTCGCGGGCGGCAGCCTCGTTGCCGACCCCGTGTACGTGCGCCAGCGCAGCGATCCCGACTCCCGGATGGACCCCACCACGCAGACCGTGCAGTCGCTGCTGGCCGGTCCGTCCAAGTGGCTGGGGCCCGTGGTCACTTCGAGCTTCCCGACCGGCACCGGACTGCGGGAGGGCACCAAGTCCCTCACGTACGACGGGCAGAACGTGCTGAAGGTGCCGCTCAACGACAAGGTCGACAACGTCGCGCAGCCGCAGTGCGAGAAGATGGCCGCGCAACTCATGTACACCGTGCAGGATCTGACGTCTTCTCGGATGGCGCGGGTCGAGCTGCTGCGCTCGGACCGGTCCTCGCTGTGCTCGGTGACCGACGTGGCCGCGGCGACGATCGCCCACCGGCCGCCGAGCCCCGAGTACCAGTACTACGTCGACAGCGAGAGCCGGTTCGTCCGGATGAAGCTCGACGTCACCAGTGAGGACCAGCAGTACCGCCCCGAGCAGGTGCCGGGGCCGCTGTCCCCCACCGCCGGGAACCCCGGGTTCAAGGTCGGCTCCGCGGCCGTCTCGTACGACGAGAAGCGCGCGGCGGTGGTGTCCGAGGACGGGCACGGGCTGTACCTGGTGAACCTGACGACGGCCGGACCCATGCCGCAGCCGGTGCTGACGGGCAAGGGCGCCAAGCCGAACGGGCTGGGCACGCCGAGCTGGGACGCGGCGGGCGATCTGTGGATCGCGGACCAGGATCCGCAGAATCCGGCGCTGTACCGGGTGCCGGGCGGGACCGGGGTCCCGCAGAAGATCGATGTGTCCGGGCTCGGCGGCGGGCGGATCACCGGGCTGAAGGCCTCGCCGGACGGGGTGCGGATCGCGCTGCTGGTGCAGTCGGGGAACAGCAAGAACCTGTACATCGGGCGGATCGAGCGGCCCGAGGGCAAGGCCGACGCGGCGGTGGTGTCGGTGCGCGAGCTGCGTCCGGCGGCCCCGCAGATGGCGAGCGTGACGGCGCTGAGCTGGGCGCCGCGCGGGCGGCTGCTGGTGGTGGGCCGGGAGAACGGCGGGGTCGTGCAGGCCCGGTACATGCTGGCCGACGGGTCGATGGTCGCGGCGAGCCTGCCCGGGGCGACGGGGCTGGACGCGGTCGCGGCGACGGAGGACGAGAAGAAGCCGGTGGTCGCGCACTCGGACGAGGACGGGATCGTGTGGCTGCCGCCGGGGGCGCAGTGGCGCACGGTGGCGCCGGGCGGCCGGGCTCCGGTCTACCCGGGCTGACCTGCCCTTTCGCGGTCTTTTCGCTGGCCCTTTCGCGGCCGGCCGCACGTTGTCCACAGGGGTGGCGGCGTGAGCGGCCGGCCCGGCACAGTGGGCTGATGCGGGGGTGGTGGCGGGAGCTCGCCGGGCTGGTCCTGCCGGCCGACTGCGGCGGCTGCGGGGCTGCCCGGGTGGTGCTGTGCGCCGGCTGCGCGCAGGCGCTGAGCGGGGCCGCGGCAGGCCGTGTGCGGCCGTCTCCGCGGCCCGCGGGGCTGCCCGCGGTGTATGCGGCCGCCGCGTACGAGGGCGCCGTACGGGAGGTCGTACTGGCGCACAAGGAGCGCGGGGCGCTGCCGCTGGCCGGGCCGCTCGGCGCCGCCCTGGCGGCGGCCGTCGAAAGGGCCGTCGAGGGGGTCGCCGGCGTGGGTGGGGCCGCCGTGGCGGCGGGGGAGGAGCTGGTCCTCGTACCCGTGCCCTCGGCGCGGCGGCAGGTGCGGGCGCGCGGGCACGATCCGGTGCGCAGGACCGCCCTGGCGGCCGCGGCGCGGCTGCGGCGGGGAGGTGTCCGCGCGCGGGTGGCGTCCGTGCTGCGCCATGTCCGCCCGGTGGCCGACCAGGCGGGCCTGGGGGCCTTGGAGCGGCGGGAGAACCTCACGGGGGCGCTGAGGGTGTGCCGCGGGGGCGGGGTGCGGTTTCCGGCCGCGGCGCGGATCGTGCTGGTGGACGACTTGATCACCACCGGGGCCACGCTCGCGGAGGCGGCCCGGGCGCTGCGGGCGGCGTCGATCGGACCGGCGGCGGGGGCGGCCGTCGTCGCCGCACCGACAGGATCCTTCGTAAGAAATCGGTCGACAACCCGTACAGAGCAACGGTCTTGTGAATAGATTTGGAACTCTCGGGGAAGGCGCATCGTTGCAGGTAGTAAGAGAGAACAGCCACCTGAACGGAGGTACGGTCCGGTAGCGGGTGCCGACAACCGGCATGGAGGGATATGTTCGGTTGTAAGGAACTGGCGAGTCCTGGCCACACGCACCGGATCAGGAGGTGAATGTCGCCAAGTCCGTGGCTCCGGTGTTCACCGGGGCCTGGTGCGAAAGGGAGACGCTTCGCCCCATGAGGCGGAGCTATCCGGGAACGGAGTTCTGCGTGGACATCGTCGTCAAGGGCCGCAAGACCGAGGTGCCCGAGCGGTTCCGCAAGCACGTGGCCGAGAAGCTGAATCCCGAGCGGATCCAGAAGCTCGACGCCAAGGTGATCAGCTTGGACGTCGAGGTGTCCAAGGAGCACAACCCGCGCCAGGCCGACCGTTCCGACCGCGTGGAGATCACTCTGCGTTCGCGGGGCCCCGTGGTCCGTGCCGAAGCCGCCGCCACCGACCCGTACGCGGCGCTCGACCTGGCACAGGAGAAGCTGGAGGCGCAGCTGCGCAAGCAGCACGACAAGCGCTACACGCGCCGTGGCAACGGCCGGCTCTCGGCGGCCGAGGTCGCCGACGCGGTTCCCGGCGCGGCCCGGCTCAACGGCAGCGGCCAGCCGGTCACGGAGGAGCCGGGGGACGCGATCCCGACCACCCGGATCGGATCGCTGGAAGTACAGGGCGAAGGCCCGCTCATCGTCCGCGAGAAGACGCACTCCGCGGCACCCATGCCGCTCGACCAGGCGCTGTACGAGATGGAACTGGTCGGTCACGACTTCTACCTGTTCGTCGACTCCGACACCAAGATGCCGAGCGTCGTCTACCGGCGCCACGGCTATGACTACGGCGTGATCCACCTCAACTCCGACGAGGCCTCCAGCTCGGGCGAGCCCGGTGCCGGCGCGGGCGGGGCGCTCGGCGGCTGACGCCGCGTCCTGATTTTCGGTGAAGTGCCCCCGGGGATGCCGCGGCGTCTCCGGGGGCCTCTGTATGACTCGTATACGCCAGGTGGCCGTCGCAGGCTCCCCGCCGGGTGGCGTGGGCATGGAATCATGGCGGGCAGTCAACCGGCGGGAGTTCCCGTCCGGTTGACCCGGCAGCTCGGTACATGCAGGGGGAGGAACGATGGCGGACAGCTTCGGGCCGGTGCGCGGTGATGACGGCGGCGAGCCGATCCGGGTGCTCGTCGTCGACGACCACGCCCTGTTCCGGCGCGGGCTGGAGATCGTCCTCGCGCAGGAGGAGGACATCCAGGTCGTCGGCGAGGCGGGGGACGGCGCGGAGGCGGTGGACAAGGCGGCGGACCTGCTGCCGGACATCGTGCTCATGGACGTGCGGATGCCCCGGCGCGGCGGGATCGAGGCGTGCACCTCGATCAAGGAGGTGGCCCCCTCCGCGAAGATCATCATGTTGACGATCAGCGACGAGGAGGCGGACCTCTACGACGCGATCAAGGCGGGCGCCACCGGGTACCTCCTGAAGGAGATCTCGACCGACGAGGTGGCGACGGCGATCCGCGCGGTGGCCGACGGGCAGTCGCAGATCAGCCCGTCGATGGCGTCGAAACTCCTGACCGAGTTCAAGTCGATGATCCAGCGGACGGACGAGCGGCGGCTGGTGCCGGCGCCGAGGCTGACGGACCGCGAGCTGGAAGTGCTCAAGCTGGTGGCGACCGGCATGAACAACCGCGACATCGCGAAGGAGTTGTTCATCTCCGAGAACACCGTGAAGAACCACGTCCGCAACATCCTGGAGAAGCTCCAGCTGCATTCCAGGATGGAGGCCGTGGTCTACGCGATGCGGGAGAAGATCCTCGAAATCCGCTGAGGCCGGCCGACCTCAGCGGAGGTCGGCTTCCGGTTGCGGACCTCAGAGGGCGGCCAGTTCCGCCGTGACCGCGGCCGCCTCCTCGGGGGAGCCCGCGCGCTCGACGCGGACGGAGTCGCAGCCGACCCACTGCGCCGCCTCGCGCAGCGCCTCGGCCATCGGGCGGGCCGCCTTGGGGGTGGTCAGGGACAGCTGCCGGGCCACCAGCGTGCCGCCCTCGCGGGCCGGGTCGACCCGGCCCTGGAGCCGGCCGCCCGCCAGCAGCGGCATCGCGAAGTACCCGTGGATCCGCTTGGGCTTGGGGACGTACGCCTCCAGCCGGTGCGTGAAGCCGAAGATCCGCTCCGTGCGCGGCCGGTCCCAGACGAGGGAGTCGAACGGGGAGAGCAGGGTGGTGCGGTGGCGGCCGCGAGGGGTCGTCGCCAGTGCGGCGGGGTCCGCCCAGCCGGGCTTGGACCAGCCCTCGACCTCGACGGGGACCAGCCCCGAGTCCGCGATCACCGAGTCGACCTGCTCGCCCTTGAGGCGGTGGTAGTCCGCGATGTCGGCGCGGGTGCCGACGCCCAGGCTCTGCCCGGCCAGCGCCACCAGGCGGCGCAGGCACTCGCGGTCGTCCAGGTCGTCGTGGAGCAGCGCGTCCGGGACCGCCCGCTCGGGCAGGTCGTAGACCCGCTTCCAGCCGCGGCGCTCGGTGACGACCACGTCACCGGCGTCCAGCAGCCACTCCACCGCGATCTTGGTCTCGGACCAGTCCCACCACGGGCCGCCGTTCTTCGCCCCGCCCAGCTCGGTCGAGGTCAGCGGGCCCTCGGCCCGCAGCCGGTCCAGGACCAGCCGGCAGGAGGCCTCCTTGTCCTTCATCTTGTGCCAGCGGTAGCCGTGCGCACGCTTGATCCGGCGCCGGAACGCGAAGTGCGGCCACTCCTCGATCGGCAGGATGCAGGCCGCGTGCGACCAGTACTCGAAGGCGTGCCGGTCCGACCAGTACGCCGACTCCACCGCCGGCCGGCCCACCGCGCCCAGGCGCGCGTACGGGATCAGCTCGTGAGAGCGGGCGAGCACGGAGATCGTGTCCAGCTGGACGGCGCCCAGGTGGCGCAGGACGCCCCGCACCCCGCCCCGGCGGTCGGGCGCCCCGAGGAAGCCCTGCGCGCGCAGGGCGATCCGGCGCGCGTCGTCGGCGGACAGGGATGCGGAGGCTGCGAGGGTCATGGGCCGAGCCTAGGACCTGCCACTGACAGCGGGCAGGTACGGCAGTGAGGGGGTCAGGCCGAGGTCCGCGGGGAGCAGGGCGCCGACCCACGAGTCCCGGGCGGTGCCGCCGCGGAGCACCGCGGCCCGCAGTATGCCCTCGAAGCGGAAGCCGGTCTTCTCCGCGACGGCCCGGGAGCCCGCGTTGCCGACCTCCGCGCGCCATTCCAGCCGTACGGCGCCCACCTCGGTGAAGGCCCAGCGGGAGACGGCGGCGACGGCCTCGGCCATGTAGCCGCGGCCCCGGTGCTCCTTCGCCGCCCAGTAGCCGATCTCGTACGAGCCCTGTCCGCGCACGTGCACGCCGACGGCCGCGACCAGCGGGCCGTCCGCCCCGAGGCGGACGGCGAAGCTGTACGCCGTGTCCTCGCGCCAGCCGGCGGGGACGGTCTCCAGGACGAAGCCTCGCGCGTGCTCGCGCGAGTAGGGGGAGGGGACCATCGTCCAGCGCTGGATCTCCGGGTCCTGCACCGCGGTGTACACCTCCTCCTCGTCGGCCGGGACGAAGGGGCGCAAATGCAGTCGGGCCGTGTTCAGTGTCGTGGGCTCCATGTACGGATTCTGCGCGGCCGGGGCGGGTCGGGCGAGCAGTTTTCGGGCAAGACGTGTCGGGGACACCGGCACCTTCCAGGTACCTCGTACGTTCTCAATCAGGGCGCCCGTGCCCTGCGGGATACGGCGGGCCTCCCGGCGCGGCCGCGTCCTCGCTTACGATGGCCGTTGCGGTGGGGCCCACCCTCCGTGCCCGTGTACGAACCAGTGCCAGGCCCGACCGGCAAGGAGACAAACCTCGGTGTCCGTCTTCAACAAGCTCATGCGTGCAGGCGAAGGCAAGATCCTGCGCAAACTGCACCGCATCGCGGACCAGGTCAACTCCATCGAAGAGGACTTCGTCAACCTCTCCGACGCCGAGTTGCGGGCGCTCACGGACGAGTACAAGCAGCGCTACCAGGACGGCGAGAGCCTGGACGACCTGCTGCCCGAGGCGTTCGCGACCGTCCGCGAGGCCGCCAAGCGCGTCCTCGGCCAGCGGCACTACGACGTCCAGATCATGGGCGGTGCCGCGCTGCACCTCGGCTACGTCGCCGAGATGAAGACCGGTGAGGGCAAGACCCTCGTCGGCACGCTCCCCGCGTACCTGAACGCGCTGTCCGGCAAGGGCGTCCACCTGATCACGGTGAACGACTACCTGGCCGAGCGCGACTCCGAGATGATGGGCCGGGTGCACAAGTTCCTCGGTCTCGAGGTCGGCTGCATCCTGGCGAACATGTCCCCGGCCCAGCGCCGGGAGCAGTACGGCAGCGACATCACGTACGGCACGAACAACGAGTTCGGCTTCGACTACCTGCGCGACAACATGGCGTGGTCGCAGGACGAGCTCGTCCAGCGCGGCCACAACTTCGCCGTGGTCGACGAGGTCGACTCGATCCTGGTCGACGAGGCCCGTACCCCGCTGATCATCTCCGGCCCGGCCGACCAGGCCACGAAGTGGTACGCCGACTTCGCGAAGCTGGTCACCCGCCTGAAGAAGGGCGAGCCCGGCGAGCCCCTCAAGGGCATCGAGGAGACCGGCGACTACGAGGTCGACGAGAAGAAGCGCACCGTCGCCATCCACGAGGCCGGTGTCGCCAAGGTCGAGGACTGGCTCGGCATCGAGAACCTCTACGAGTCGGTGAACACCCCGCTCGTCGGCTACCTGAACAACGCCATCAAGGCGAAGGAACTGTTCAAGAAGGACAAGGACTACGTCGTCATCGACGGCGAAGTCATGATCGTCGACGAGCACACCGGCCGCATCCTCGCCGGCCGCCGCTACAACGAGGGCATGCACCAGGCGATCGAGGCGAAGGAAGGGGTGGACATCAAGGACGAGAACCAGACCCTCGCCACGATCACCCTCCAGAACTTCTTCCGCCTCTACTCCAAGCTGTCGGGCATGACCGGTACGGCCATGACCGAGGCCGCCGAGTTCCACCAGATCTACAAGCTGGGCGTCGTCCCGATCCCGACCAACCGCGACATGGTCCGCAAGGACCAGCCGGACCTGATCTACCGGACCGAGGTCGCGAAGTTCGCCGCCGTCGTCGACGACATCGCGGAGAAGCACGAGAAGGGCCAGCCGATCCTCGTCGGCACCACCTCGGTCGAGAAGTCCGAGTACCTCTCGCAGCAGCTCTCCAAGCGGGGCATCCCGCACGAGGTGCTCAACGCGAAGCAGCACGAGCGCGAGGCCTCGATCGTCGCCCAGGCCGGCCGCCGCGGCGCCGTCACGGTCGCCACGAACATGGCCGGCCGCGGTACCGACATCAAGCTCGGCGGCAACCCGGACGACCTCGCCGAGGCCGAGCTGCGCCAGCAGGGTCTGGACCCGGAAGAGCACATCGAGCAGTGGGCGCACGCGCTGCCCTCCGCGCTGGAGCGCGCCGAGGCGGCCGTGAAGGCCGAGTTCGAAGAGGTCAAGTCGCTCGGCGGGCTGTACGTGCTGGGCACCGAGCGGCACGAGTCGCGCCGTATCGACAACCAGCTGCGCGGCCGCTCCGGCCGTCAGGGCGACCCGGGCGAGTCCCGGTTCTACCTGTCGCTGGGCGACGACCTGATGCGCCTGTTCAAGGCGCAGATGGTGGAGCGCGTCATGTCGATGGCGAACGTGCCGGACGACGTGCCGATCGAGAACAAGATGGTGACGCGCGCGATCGCGTCGGCCCAGTCGCAGGTCGAGACCCAGAACTTCGAGACGCGCAAGAACGTCCTGAAGTACGACGAGGTCCTCAACAGCCAGCGCGAGGTCATCTACGGCGAGCGCCGCCGCGTCCTGGAGGGCGAGGACCTGCACGAGCAGGTGCGCTTCTTCATGGACGACACGATCGACGCGTACATCGCGGCCGAGACGGTCGAGGGCTTCGCGGAGGAGTGGGATCTGGACCGGCTGTGGGGCGCCTTCAAGCAGCTCTACCCGATCAAGGTCACGGTCGCCGAGCTGGAGGACGCGGCGGGCGACCGCGCGGGCATCACCGCCGAGTTCATCGCGGAGTCCGTCAAGGACGACATCCACGAGCAGTACGAGGAGCGCGAGAAGGCGCTGGGCTCCGACATCATGCGCGAGCTGGAGCGGCGCGTGGTCCTGTCGGTCCTGGACCGCAAGTGGCGCGAGCACCTGTACGAGATGGACTACCTGCAGGAGGGCATCGGCCTGCGGGCGATGGCCCAGAAGGACCCGCTGGTCGAGTACCAGCGCGAGGGCTTCGACATGTTCAACGCCATGATGGAGGGCATCAAGGAGGAGTCCGTCGGCTACCTGTTCAACCTGGAGGTCCAGGTCGAGCAGCAGGTCGAGGAGGTTCCGGTGCAGGACGCGGCGCCTTCGCTGACCAAGGAGCCGGCGGGGGCTCGTCCGGAGATCCGGGCCAAGGGCCTGGACGCCCCGCAGCGGCCGGACCGGCTGCACTTCTCGGCCCCGACGGTGGACGGGGAGGGCGGGGTCGTCGAGGGCGACTTCGACGCCGATGAGGCGGGCGACGGCATGACGCGTGCCGAGCGCCGCAAGGCCCAGAAGGCCGCGGGCGGCCGCCGCCGCAAGAAGTGACCCCTGCCCGTACGGGCACCCTCGCCGGGCCGGACACCACGCATGGTGTCCGGCCCGGCGCGTTTCCGCCCTCACGCGAGAGGGCTCATTTCGATGGCCGCGCAGCGCCAGCGGAGGTCGGGGCCCTGTTCCAGGCGGAAGGCCATCGCCGTGACGCGGTCGCCCGTCGTGATGCGGGCGAAGGCCTCGATCACGCCCGGGCCGGGGTGGAAGCGGCCGCACCGGCGCAGGACCGGGCGGAGCCGGTCGCGCAGCGGGGCGGCGGGGGCCAGGGTGACCAGCTGCTCGTACGCCGGGCCGACCGTGTGGCCCAGCAGCGAGTGGACGGGGCGCTGGCCGCTGACCACCGCCAGCAGCCGCTCGGCGAACCAGTCGTGCGGGCCGCGCGGGGTGCGGGCGGGGTGGGGGCGGCGCTGGTCGTGGCGGCCGGGGGGCCGGGTGGTGTTCCTGGTCCTGGTCATGGCGGTCGTCCCCGAGAAGTCCGGGCCCGGAGCGGTACCGGGCGGTAACTTGGTAGGGGACTTCTACGGTCCGCGACCACCCTGCGCAACGGCGCCCGCGGGGCCCGGGCGGGCCGGGCCGGTTCACCTATCCGGGTGGGTGCCGTGCGGCCCGGGGCCGGTCCCGGCGCCGGGCCGGGCGTGCGGTGGACGCAGTCCCGCCGAAGCCCGGCACCCCGAAGGGGGACCCCGCCCGTCACCCGCCGGAGTCCGGTCGCCCTCCGGAGCCGGGAAGGGGCCGGTGGCGCGGGGAGGGCGCCGCGACGGGCGGGGTCGGTCGTATCCTGAGGGCGTTTCCGACTACCGAAAGCAGCCGGCCATGCGCGTGTACGTCCCCCTGACCCTCCCCGGGCTCGCCGAGGCGCACAAGGCGGGTGAGCTGGGCCCCGCCCCGCTGCGGGCGTACGCCGTCACGCCCGGGCTGCGGGAGTGGTACGTGTCGGACGACCTGGAGGAGCTGGAGTACGCCGCCCTCGGCCGGGCCGCCGCCGCCTCCCTGCGGATGCTCGCCGCGGACGCGGACGCCCCGCGCAAGCGCGTCGTCGTCGCCGTCGACGTGGACGACAAGGCCGCCTCGTCGACCCCCGGGGTCGACGAGGCCACGCTGGGCCAGGTGACCCTCGCCGCGGCCGTACGGCTCTCCGTGGCCGCCGCCGTGCACGTGGACGCCGATGACGCCCTGGGCGACGTGACGGCCGCCGCCGGGGCCCTGGAGGCCGCCGACGCCGGGGACGACGACGCGCAGTTCACCGTGGACGGCGCCGAGGACCACGAGCTGCTGTGGTTCGGCGTCCAGGAGATCCCGGGGCTGCTGAAGTGAGCACCCCGAGCACTCCAAGCACTTCAAGCGCTCCGGGCGCTCCGGCCACCCCCGTCGCCCCGCCCCACATAGTCTGGGACTGGAACGGCACGCTCCTGCACGACATCGACGCCGTCATCGCCGCCACCAACGCCTCCTTCGCCGAGTTCGGCTTCGAGCCGATCACGCTGGAGCGCTACCGCGAGCTGTACGTCGTACCGGTGCCGAAGTTCTACGAGCGGCTGATGGGCCGGCTGCCCACCGACGCCGAGTGGGAGGTCATGGACGATACCTTCCACCGCCACTACTGGGCCGCGGCCGACGCCGCCGGGCTCACCGACGGGGCCCGCGAGCTGCTGCGCGACTGGCAGGCGGACGGGCGCACGCAGTCCCTGCTCTCCCTCGCGCCCCACGAGAAGCTCGTACCCCTCGTGCAGGCACACGGCATCGACCGCCACTTCCTGCGCGTCGACGGCCGGATCGGGCCCTCGCACACCAGCAAGGCAGGACATCTCGTACGCCATATGGCCGCCCTGGAGCAGGCGGGCGTGACCGCCGCCCGTACGGTCCTCGTGGGGGACGCCGTGGACGATGCCCTGGCAGCCCGGCACATCGGCGCCCAGGCCGTCCTCTACACGGGTGGCTCGCACAGCCGGCGCAGTCTGGAATCGGCAGGGGTCGAGGTCGTCGACACGCTGGCAGAGGCCGTATCCGCTGCTCGCCGTCTGGCTGAATAAGTACGCCCAAAATATGCCCCCGTCACTGCGCACATCGTCAAAGTTCGAGACCTGCTTTTGTACAGATCCAGCGCGTGACGGACAGGGGGTCCGGCGAGATAGCCTGGTACCCGTGATCAGCGCGATAGTCATCGGAGGCGCCGCAGCCTCCGGCCTGCGCCCGGCGCACGACCGTGCCCGGGCCTTCGCTGATCCCTGCCACCGGGAGCCTCAGCCGATCATGGCCAGTTCCCTCCCGGTCGGCTCTCACCACGGCACAGCGCCGATCCCCAGCGGTCACCCCGCGTCGCGGCGCAACGCCATTCCTTCCTTCACCTACGTCACGCAATGGCGCGCGACAGGAGCCAGAGGACATGCAGACCAAGCTGGACGAAGCAAAGGCCGAGCTGCTCGCGCGGGCGGCCCGGGTAGCTGAGCACAGCCCGGCCGGGGGGCTACTTCCGACTGGGTCCGAGCAGGGGGAGCGTCCCGACCGGGACACCACTCTCTCCTACCTCCAGCGCTACTACCTGCACACCGCCCCAGAGGACCTCCTGGACCGGGACCCGGTCGACGTGTTCGGGGCGGCTCTCTCCCACTACCGGCTCGCCGAGACCCGGCCGCAGGGCACCGCGAACGTGCGCGTGCACACCCCGACGGTCGAGGAGAACGGGTGGACCTCCAGCCACTCGGTCGTCGAGGTCGTCACCGACGACATGCCGTTCCTCGTGGACTCCGTGACGAACGAGCTGTCCCGGCAGAGCCGCGGCATCCACGTCGTGATCCACCCGCAGGTCGTCGTCCGCCGTGACGTCACCGGCAAGCTGATCGAGATCCTCGGTCCCGACTGCGACGCGCACGGCCCCAAGACCGCGCGCCCCCACGACTCCCTCGTCGAGTCCTGGATCCACGTCGAGATCGACCGCGAGACCGACCGCGCCGACCTCAAGCAGATCACCGACGACCTGCGCCGCGTCCTGTCCGACGTCCGCGAGTCCGTCGAGGACTGGGAGAAGATGCGCGACGCCGCGCTGCGCATCGCCGACGAGCTCCCGAACGAGCCGACCGCAGGCGACCTGCGCGAGTACGAGCTCGAAGAGGCCCGCGAACTGCTGCGCTGGCTCGCCGACGACCACTTCACCTTCCTCGGCTTCCGCGAGTACAACCTCGTCGACGGCGACGCCCTGTCCGCCGTGCCCGGCACCGGCCTCGGCATCCTGCGCTCCGACCCGCACCACAGCGGCCAGGAGGACGACCACCCCGTCTCGCCGTCCTTCAACCGGCTGCCGGCCGACGCCCGCGCCAAGGCCCGCGAGCACCGCCTGCTGGTGCTGACCAAGGCCAACAGCCGCGCCACCGTGCACCGCCCCTCGTACCTCGACTACGTCGGCGTCAAGAAGTTCGACGCCGAGGGCAACGTCGTCGGCGAGCGCCGCTTCCTCGGCCTGTTCTCCTCCGCCGCGTACACCGAGTCGGTCCGCCGCGTCCCGGTCATCCGCCGCAAGGTCGCCGAGGTCCTCGACGGCGCCGGCTTCTCGCCGAACAGCCACGACGGCCGCGACCTGCTCCAGATCCTGGAGACCTACCCGCGCGACGAGCTGTTCCAGACCCCGGTCGACAAGCTCCGCGAGATCGCCACCTCCGTCCTGTACCTCCAGGAGCGCCGCCGGCTGCGGCTGTACCTGCGCCAGGACGAGTACGGGCGCTACTACTCGGCGCTCGTCTACCTGCCGCGCGACCGCTACACCACCGGCGTGCGGCTGCGCCTGATCGCGATCCTCCAGGAGGAGCTCGACGGCAGCAGCGTCGACTTCACCGCCTGGAACACCGAGTCGATCCTGGCCCGCATCCACTTCGTCATCCGCGTCCCGCAGGGCAAGGAGCTGCCCGTCCTGACGGACGCCGACGTCGAGCGCATCGAGGCCCGCCTCGTCGAGGCCGCCCGCTCCTGGGCCGACGGCTTCGCCGACGCCCTGGTCGCCGAGGTGGGCGAGGAGCGCGCCGCCGAGCTGCTGCGCAAGTACGGCACCTCCTTCCCCGAGGGCTACAAGGCCGATCACAAGCCGCGCGCGGCCGTGGCCGACCTCTGCCACCTGGAGCGGCTCTCCGCCAGCGACCGGGAGTTCGCGCTCTCGCTGTACGAGCCGGTCGGCGCGGGCCCCGGCGAGCGCCGGTTCAAGATCTACCGCACGGGTGAGCAGGTCTCGCTGTCCGCCGTCCTGCCCGTGCTCCAGCGCCTGGGCGTCGAGGTCACCGACGAGCGCCCGTACGAGCTGCGCTGCAGCGACCGCACCAACGCGTGGATCTACGACTTCGGCCTGCGGATGCCGCTGCCCGCCGGCAACGGCGACGCCTACCTCGGGGACGACGCCCGCGAGCGCTTCCAGGACGCCTTCGCCGCGGTCTGGCAGGGCGACGCCGAGAACGACAACTTCAACACCCTGGTGCTGTCCGCCGGGCTCACCTGGCGCCAGGCCGTGGTGCTGCGCGCGTACGCGAAGTACCTGCGCCAGGCCGGCGTGAACTTCAGCCAGGACTACATGGAGGACACCCTCCGCAACAACGTCCACACCACCCGGCTGCTGGTCTCGCTCTTCGAGGCGCGGATGTCGCCCGGCCGCCAGTCGGCCGGCACCGAGCTCATCGACGCCATGCTGGAGGAGCTGGCCGGGGCCCTGGACCAGGTCGCCTCGCTCGACGAGGACCGGATCCTGCGGTCCTTCCTCACCCTCATCAACGCGACGCTGCGCACCAACTTCTTCCAGCTCGACGAAGCGGGCGAGCAGCACTCCTACGTGTCGATGAAGTTCGACCCACAGGCCATCCCGGAGCTCCCGGCGCCGCGCCCGGCGTACGAGATCTGGGTGTACTCCCCGCGCGTCGAGGGCGTCCACCTGCGCTTCGGCAAGGTCGCCCGAGGCGGCCTGCGCTGGTCCGACCGCCGCGAGGACTTCCGTACGGAGATCCTCGGCCTGGTCAAGGCGCAGATGGTCAAGAACACCGTCATCGTGCCGGTCGGCGCCAAGGGCGGCTTCGTCGCCAAGAACCTGCCGGACCCGTCGGTGGACCGCGACGCCTGGCTCGCCGAGGGCATCGCCTCGTACAAGATCTTCATCTCGGCGCTGCTCGACATCACCGACAACATGGTCGGCGGCGAGGTCGTGCCGCCGAACGGCGTGGTCCGCCACGACGAGGACGACACCTACCTCGTCGTCGCCGCCGACAAGGGCACCGCGACCTTCTCCGACATCGCCAACGGCGTCGCCGAGGCGTACGGCTTCTGGCTGGGCGACGCGTTCGCCTCGGGCGGCTCGGCCGGCTACGACCACAAGGGCATGGGCATCACCGCCCGCGGCGCCTGGGAGTCCGTCAAGCGGCACTTCCGCGAGCTGGGCCACGACACGCAGACCGAGGACTTCACGGTCGTCGGCGTCGGCGACATGTCCGGCGACGTGTTCGGCAACGGCATGCTGCTCTCCGAGCACATCCGCCTGGTCGCCGCCTTCGACCACCGGCACATCTTCATCGACCCGACCCCGGACGCGGCGACCTCGTACGCCGAGCGCCGGCGCCTGTTCGAGCTGCCGCGCTCCTCGTGGGCCGACTACGACGCGGACCTGCTCTCCGCGGGCGGCGGCATCCACCCGCGCTCGGCGAAGGCCATCCCGGTCAACGCGCAGATGCGCGCGGCCCTCGGCATCGAGCCGGGCGTCACCAAGATGACCCCCGCCGAGCTGATGCAGACCATCCTCCAGGCCCCCGTGGACCTGGTGTGGAACGGCGGCATCGGCACGTACGTCAAGGCCACGTCCGAGACGCACACCGACGTCGGCGACAAGGCCAACGACGCCATCCGCGTCAACGGCGCGGACGTCCGGGCCAAGGTCATCGGCGAGGGCGGCAACCTGGGCCTGACCCAGCTCGGCCGGATCGAGTTCGCCCGGATCGGCGCCGGCGGCGAAGGCGGCAAGGTCAACACCGACGCCATCGACAACAGCGCGGGCGTGGACACCTCCGACCACGAGGTGAACATCAAGATCCTGCTGAACGCGGTCGTCGCGGACGGGGACATGACCGTCAAGCAGCGCAACAAGCTGCTGGCGGAGATGACCGACGAGGTCGGCCACCTGGTGCTGCGCAACAACTACGCGCAGAACGTGGCCCTCGCCAACGGCATCGCCCAGGCCCCCAGCCTGCTCCACGCCCAGCAGCGCTTCATGCGCCGCCTGGAGTCGGCCGGACGGCTGGACCGGAACATCGAGTTCCTGCCCACCGACCGGCAGATCCGCGAGCTGCTGGGCGCCGGCAAGGGCCTGACCCAGCCGGAGCTGGCCGTCCTGTTCGCCTACACCAAGATCACGGTGGCGGACGAGCTCATCGCCACCGAGCTGCCGGACGACCCGTACCTGCGCCGCCTGCTGCACGCGTACTTCCCGGGCGCCCTGCGCGCGAAGTTCCCGGAGCAGATCGACGCGCACGCGCTGCGCCGCGAGATCATCACGACGCTGCTGGTCAACGACACGGTCAACACGGGTGGTTCGACCTTCCTGCACCGCCTGCGCGAGGAGAGCGGAGCCTCCACGGAGGAGATCGTCCGGGCGCAGCTCGCGGCCCGCGAGATCTTCGGCCTGGCCGAGGTGTGGGACGCGGTCGAGTCGCTGGACAACAAGGTCGCGGCCGACGTCCAGACCCGGGTGCGGCTGCACTCGCGGCGCCTGGTCGAGCGCGGTACCCGCTGGCTGCTCAACAACCGGCCGCAGCCGCTCCAGATCACCGAGACCATCGAGCTGTTCTCCGACCGGGTGAGCGAGGTCTGGGCCGAGCTGCCCAAGCTGGTGCGCGGCGCGGACCTGGAGTGGTACCAGTCGATCATGGACGAGCTGATCGGCGAGGGCGTTCCGGAGGAGCTGGCGGCCAAGGTCGCCGGGTTCTCCTCGGCCTTCCCGACGCTGGACATCGTCGCGATCTCGGACCGCACCGGCGTCGACCCGCTGGGCGTCGCCGAGGTGTACTACGACCTCGCCGACCGCCTGAACATCACCCAGCTGATGGACCGGATCATCGAGCTGCCGCGGGCCGACCGCTGGCAGTCGATGGCCCGCGCCTCCATCCGCGAGGACCTGTTCGCGGCGCACGCGGCGCTGACCGCCGACGTGCTGGCGGTGGGCAACGGCGACTCGACTCCCGAGGACCGCTTCAAGGCGTGGGAGGACAAGAACGCGGCGATCATCAGCCGGGCCCGGACGACCCTGGACGAGATCCGGGGTTCGGACGACTTCGACCTGGCGAACCTGTCGGTCGCGATGCGGACGATGCGTTCGCTGCTGAGGGCGCACGCGTAGTCCCTGCGGGACGGCGACGGGTGAAGGGCGGCCCGGGCTTTTGCCCGGGCCGCCCTTCCGCGTCCGTGGTGGTCGTTCCGCCGGCTCAGCGGCCCGACGTGAACCTCTCGTACGCGTCGCAGACCTCGGAGGCGGGGCCGTCCATGCGCAGCACGCCGGACTCCAGCCAGATCGCCCGGTCGCAGGTCTCGCGGACCGTGCCGATGCTGTGGCTGACGAGGAAGACGGTGCCGGCCTGCTCGCGGAGCTCCTCGATGCGGGCCTGGCTGCGGCGCTGGAAGGCCGCGTCTCCGGTGGCGAGGGCCTCGTCGATCATGAGTACGTCGTGGTCCTTGGCGGCGGCGATGGAGAAGCGCAGCCGGGCCCCCATGCCGGAGGAGTACGTCCGCATGGGCAGGGAGATGAAGTCGCCCTTCTCGTTGATGCCGGAGAAGTCGACGATGCCCTGGTAGCGGTCGCGGATCTGCTGCTTGGACATGCCCATCGCGAGGCCGCCGAGGACCACGTTGCGCTCGCCGGTCAGGTCGTTCATCAGGGCCGCGTTCACGCCGAGGAGCGAGGGCTGGCCGTGGGAGTAGATCCGGCCGCGAGCCACGGGCTGGAGGCCGGCGATCGCGGCGAGCAGGGTGGACTTGCCGGAGCCGTTGGAGCCGATCAGGCCGATGGCCTCGCCCTTGTACGCGATGAAGGTGACGCCCTTGACGGCGTGCACCTCGCGGATGCCGGGGGCGGGCTTGCGGGAGAAGATCCGGCTGAGGGCGGCGGTGGCGCTGCCCTTGCGGCTGCCGGCGCCGTGCACCTTGTAGACGACGTGGACCTCGTCGGCGATGACGGTGGGGACGCGGGTGTCGCGGGGGTCGGGGACCGCCGCGGCCGGTGTGGTTGCGGTTGCGGTTGCGGTGTCAGCCACGGCCGTACTCCTCCTCAGCCTTCCAGAAGTAGATGAATCCGCCGACGCCGGCGAGCAGGGCCCAGCCGACGGCGATCGCCCACACGTGGTGCGGGAGTGCGTGCGGGTCGAAGCTGTCGATCAGCGCGTAGCGCATCAGGTCGATGTAGACGGCCGCGGGGTTGGTCTTGAGGACGACGGTGACCCAGTGCGCGAGGTGGTCCTTCTTGAGCATCGAGTCGATGGACCACATGACCCCGGACGAGTACATCCACGTGCGCAGGATGAACGGCATCAGCTGGCTGACGTCCGGGCTCTTGCTGCCGATGCGGGCCATGACCATGGCGACGCCGGCGCAGAAGACGGCCATCAGGGCCAGGGCGGGCGCGGCCGCCAGCCACTTGAGGGTCGGCGTCTGGCCGCAGGCGAGCAGCAGGAGGACGAGCGCGCCCATGGTGACCATCAGCTGCTGGAACAGCTGGACGACCGTGGACAGGGGCAGGCTGGCGCGCGGGAAGTGCAGGGCGCGGACCAGCCCGAGGTTGCCGTGGACGGCGCGGGTGGAGGCGTTGATGGAGCTGCCGATGAAGTCCCAGACGAAGACGCCGGTGATCAGGAACGGGATGTAGTCCGGCACGTCGTGGCTGGCGTTCAGGACGATGCCGAAGATGAAGTAGTAGACGGCGGCGTTGAGCAGCGGGGTCACCAGATGCCAGACCTGGCCCAGCTTGGCCGTGCTGTACGTGGCGTGCATCCGGGCGGTGGCGTACGCGGTCACGAAGTGGCGCCGGCCCCAGAGCTGGCGCACGTAGCTCGGGAGCGAGGGGCGGGCGCCGCTGACGGTCAGGCCGTGGGCTGCCGCCAGGTCGGCGAGGGAGGCCGAAGCCGTCGCCGGTTCGGCGGGGTGGGTGGTCACTGTCACGGGGGTCGCTTTCGACGGGGGCGTGGCGTCGGCTGGCGATGGGACGGGTCCGTATCGTCGCTACGGCGAGATTAGGGGCCGGTGCGACGGAACGCAACCGTATCGTCGTGACGGGTGGGTGACGGCGTGCGCGGCTATGCTCGGTGCATGACCTCCACGGACCCTGCCGCCAGCCCCGCACCCGCCACCGTCCGCCGTGCCCCCGCCGGGGCCGCCGTCCTGCGCGAGGACGTGACGGAGGCGATCCGGGCCGCGGTGCTGGAGGAGCTGGCCGCGGTCGGGTTCTCGCGGATGTCCATCGAGGGGATCGCGCGGCGGGCCGGAGTCGGCAAGACGGCCGTGTACCGGCGCTGGAAGTCGAAGCTGCACCTGGTGCTGGACCTGGTGGGGGCCTTCGCGGTGGACGGCCTGCCGGTGCCGGCGACGGGCTCGCTGTACGGGGACGTACGGGCCCTGCTGGAGGTGATGTCACATGTGCTGCGCCATCCGGTGGCATCGGCGGTGATCCCGGACCTGCTGGTGGAGGCCGCGCGGAATCCGGAGATCGCGGACGCCGTGCGCGGCGCGCTGCTGGAGGGGGAGCGACGGATGGCGGAGGGAATCGTGTCGGAGGCCGTTTCGCGGGGCGAACTGGCCGAGGGCACGGACCCGGGACGGGCGCTGGACCTGGCGATCGGGCCGCTGTACTGGCGGCAGGTGGTGGTGCGGGACGCCGTCCCGTCGGGATACCTCGACGACCTGGCCAGGTCTGTGGTGGCGGGGTTGACCGCCGCGTCCGGCTGACGGGGGCGGGGTGCCGCTGCGCGGGATTCTCTCCCCGCCCCGCCCCGCCCTTTCACTGTTTCCCGGGGGCTCTGCCCCCGCCCCCGCCCCCCGCGCCTCAATGCCGGCGGGGCTGATTTCCGCTACGGCCAGAGGCTGGTCATGAGGGCGGGTTCCGGGGAGGGGCGGGGGGCCGCAGGGGCCGGGTGGCGGTCCTCCAGAGGAGTGATCGGGGGGATCGCCGTCGGCTGGTTCAGGAAGACCCGCCGGACCACGCGCTCCGCCGCGTGGCCGTCGTCGTACGAGCAGAAGCGGGAGCGGAACGCCGAGCGCAGCTGCGCCGAGCGCGAGCCCCGCCAGTGGCCCGTCGTGAAGATGTCGACCAGCTCGTCCTGCGTGCGGGCGATCGCCCCCGGCGGGCAGGTCCGCAGGTCGAAGTACGTGCCGCGGGCGGCCTCGTACGCCTCCCAGTCGTCCGCGTGGATCACGATCGGCCGGTCCAGCGCCGCGTAGTCGAACATCAGCGACGAGTAGTCCGTCACCAACGCGTCCGAGGCCAGGCAGAGTTCCTCCACCGACGGGTACGCGGAGACGTCGACCAGTCGCGGGTGGCGCACCGGCCGGCCGGGCGCGTCCGCGTACGTCAGGTGCGCACGCGTCAGGATCGTGAAGCGCGGGCCCAGATCCCGCAGCACCCGCTCGAAGTCCAGGTGTTCGGGCCGGCTGCGCCGGTAGTCGCGGTGGGTCGGCGCGTACAGGACCGCCGTCGAGCCGACCGGGATGCCCAGGCGCTCGCGCAGCGCCACCACGTCGTCCAGGGTGGCCCGGTGGAAGGCGTCGTTGCGCGGGTAGCCGTACTCCAGCGTGGTGTACGAGGACGGGATCGCCTTCTCCCACACCAGGGTGGAGTGGCGGTTCGCGGACAGCAGGTAGTCCCACTGGTCCGCCCCGCGCAGCAAGCCCGCGAAATCCGTCGTCGGGGTGGCCGCCGGCCGGTCCTGGAGGTCCAGGCCGACCCGCTTGAGCGGGGTGCCGTGCTGGGTCTGGAGCAGGACCTGGCCCGGCCGCTTGACCAGGGCGCGCTCGAAGTTGACGTTCGTGGTGAGGTACGTGGCCCTGGCCAGAGCCGTCCAGTACGCCGCCGAGCCCGGGCGGAGCACGGCCGTCTGCGCCGGGAGCGTCGCCGCGTGCCGCGGATCGCAGATCCACGCCGTCCGCATCCGGGGCGCGAGCTCGCGCAGCTTGGCCTCGATGGCCGCCGGGTTGCAGGCGTAGCCGCCGTGCCAGTACGCGGAGAACACCGCCAGCTCCGGGCGCAGCGGCAGGAGCCGCTGGCCGCGGTAGTGCAGCCGCAGCGCGCTCTCGCGCAGGCCCCGCCACAGCGACACCCCGGCGCCCCCCGCCGCCAGCGCGGCCGAGCGGAGCGCCGACAGCGTGCGGTACGCACGGCGCACGCCGAGCCGCATCAGCAGGTGCCGGATCCGGTCGGTGCGCGACAGCGACAGCGGGGGCGAGCCGACGGCCCGGTAGCGGCGCAGCAGGGCGGAGGCCCGGTGGAAGAACTCGGCCCGGCAGGCGCGCGGGAGGCGGCGCGGGTCGGCGTACAGGGCGCAGAAGTGCTCGGCCATCCGCCGGTGCACGGTGGGGCGCCAGCGCTCCAGCTCGGGGCGGGTGCCGAGGTAGCCGAAGACCCGGTCGTACTGGTCGAAGATCTCCAGGTGGCGGCGGCTGGTGGTGGTCAGGATCGAGCCGGTGCGCCGCTGCCGGTAGTGCACGCACACCCGGTCCAGGACGGCGATGGACTCGGCGGCCAGCAGCGCCGGGTAGGTCCAGGGGGTGTCCTCGTAGAAGCCGGGCGGGAACTCCAGGCCCTCGCGCTCCGCGTACTCGCGGCGGTAGGCCTTGTTCCACACGACCATCAGCATGCCGAGCAGGGCCGGGCGGTCGGCGAGCCGGAAGCTGGCCGGGCCCTCCTCGGACAGCCGGTGCGCGAGGCGGTTGCGCACGAGCTCCCCGGTCCAGAAGATGCGCGCGTAGTCGTAGACGAGGACGTCCGGGGAGCCGGTGTCCTTGAGCCGGTCGGTGATGGCCTGGAGGGCGTCGGGGGCGAGGGTGTCGTCGCCGTCGAGGAAGAGCAGGTAGTCGCCGCTCGCCCGGGCCAGACCCGCGTTGCGGGCCGGGCCCAGGCCGAGGTTGTGCGCCAGGTGCACGGCGGTCACCCGGGGGTCCCGGGCCGCGTACTCGTCGATGATCGAACCGCAGGAGTCCGGGGAGGCGTCGTCGACCGCGATCAGTTCCAGGTCCGGGAACGACTGGGACAGGACCGAGTCCAGACTCTCCTGGAGGTACGCCTGAACCTTGTACGCGGGCACGATGACGCTGAACCGGGGCACGGCACATCCAGGGGTCGGCGCGGGCATATGGCCAAGGAACCCCCGGTGTGGCGATCGGGTTACGCAGCGTGTGGCATTCGGGTTACCCAGCGTCAACGCCGCACGTCAACAGGCGTGTCCGGGCGGCCTACTTGACCGCTCCCGCCATCACCCCCGAGACGAACTGCCGCTGGAAGGCGAAGAAGACGACCAGCGGGACGATCATCGACAAGAACGCGCCGGGGGCCAGTACGTCGATGTTGTTGCCGAACTGCCGTACCTGCTGCTGGAGGGCGACCGTGATGGGCGGGTTCGCCGAGTCCGCGAACACCAGGGCGACCAGCATGTCGTTCCACACCCACAGGAACTGGAAGATGGCGAGCGAGGCGATCGCCGGACCGCCCAGCGGCAGCACCACCCGGGCGAACAGCCGCAGTTCGCCCGCTCCGTCGAGGCGGGCCGCCTCCAGCAGCTCGCGCGGGATCTGCGCGAAGAAGTTGCGCAGCAGGAAGACGGCGAACGGCAGCCCGAACGCGGTGTGGAACAGGACCACTCCGGCCGTGGTCTCGAACAGCCCGATGGCGCCGAAGAGTTCCGAGACCGGGATCAGCGCCACCTGCACGGGGACGACGAGCAGCCCGACCACGATCAGGAACAGCCAGTCCCGTCCCGGGAACTCCAGCCAGGCGAAGGCGTATCCGGCGAGCGAGCCCAGGGTGACCACGAGCAGGGTCGCAGGGACCGCGATGGCCACCGTGCTCAGCAGGGCATGGGTGATGGTGTCGTTGGCCAGCAGCCGCTCGTAGTTGTCGGCCGTCAGCCTGGTCGGGGCGGTCAGTGCCTGCCACCAGCCGCCCTTGTTCAGGTCGGTGGGGGAGAGGAACGAGGAGATCAGCAGCCCGAGCGTCGGCATCAGCCAGAACAGCGCGGCCAGGACCAGGAACACCCGGACGGCCCCCGCCGCGGCCCCGGCGGCGAGCCGGCCGGCCCGGGCACCGGCCCGCGCGGCGGTACGGGCCCCGGTGCTGCGTGCCCCCGGGCGGGTCTGCGCGGCGGCGCTCATCGGGCCCCCTCCTTCCGCAGCCTGCGGATGTTGTAGACCATGACCGGGAGCACCAGGAGCAGCAGCAGTACCGCGATGGCACTGCCCAGCCCCGGATCGGCGTCGGTGCCGAAGGAGGTGCGGTACAGCTGGAGGGCCAGGACGTTCGCGTCGTCCTGCACCGAGCCCGGCGCGATCACGAAGACCAGGTCGAAGATCTTCATCACGTTGATGACGAGGGTGACGAGGACCACCGCCAGCAGGGGCGCCAGCAGCGGCACGGTCACCCGGCGGAACACCTGCCACTCGTTCGCCCCGTCCACCCGCGCCGCCTCCAGCAGCTCCCGCGGTACGGCGGCCAGCCCGGCCCCGATCAGCACCATCGCGAAACCGGCCCACATCCATACGTACGCCCCGATAATCGCCGGCGTCACCAGCGTCGGGCCGAGCCACTCCACCCCCGCGTACGCCTCGCGGAAGTTCGACGCGGGCAGCCGCAGCAGCGCACCGTCGGCCTTCGCGGACAGGGTGAACGTGCCGTCGGAGCGGGCCGTCGCCGAGTCGACGACCCGGCCGTCCTTGACCGCCTCGACCCGGATACCGGCCAGCCCCGACTCGGTCGGGTCGACCGCGTTCGTACGGCCGCCCCCGCCCCGGGTGAAGTCCTGCCAGACCGTCCCGGTGACCTTGCCGGGCTCGACGGGCGCGGCCTTGGCCGTACGGGTCCCCCCGGGCAGGTCCTCCGGGGCCACGCCGACCAGCGGGATCAGCACGGGCACGCCCGCCCGTACGGGATCACGGGTCGTGAAGCCGCCCGCGTCGGCGCCCGCGGCCGGGACCAGCGGGGAGTCGCGGCCGGGGCGGGCCTTCGGGAACGCCGAGGACTCCGCGAAGGTGTCGTGCACCCCGACCCAGACCGCGTTGGCCACGCCCCGGTCGGGATCGTGGTCGTACACGAGCCGGAAGATGATGCCGGCCGCCAGCATCGAGATGGCCATCGGCATGAAGACGAGCAGCTTGAACGCCGTGCCCCAGCGCACGCGTTCGGTGAGCACCGCGAAGATCAGGCCGAGGGCGGTGGCGGTGGTCGGGGCCAGCACCACCCACAGCGCGGTGTTCCTCAGGGCCGTGCGGATCGTGTCGTCGCGCAGCATCTGCGTGTAGTTGCCGCCGCCCACGAACGTGTCGCCGGTGCGGTCGAAGAAACTGCGGTAGATGGAGTAACCGATCGGGTGGACGACGAGCGCGCCCAGCAGCACCAGGGCGGGCAGGAGGAACGCCGCCGCGACGAGGCGGCGGCGCCGGGTCTCCGCGGACCGCGCCGTCGCGGTGGCCGTGGCCCTGGCGGCCCTGGTGGGCGACGTGGGCCCGGTGGACGAGGTGGGCCCGGTGGCCTTGGCTGCCACGGGATCAGTTCCCGTAGGCCTTGGCCGCGTCCGCCTCCAGTCTGGCCTGGGTGCCCGCCACGTCCGACGGGTTCGCCAGGAAGTCCTGGAGCGCCTTCCACTCGCCGGCGCCGGGGGTCCCGCCGAACGCCGCCGGGGCCTGGTCCGACATGTCGAAGCGGAAGTCGTCGCCCGCCGCGATCAGCGCCTTGGCGATGTCCCGCTGGATGGGGTTCGGGTAGGCGCCCGGATTCACCGCCTTGTTCGGGGAGATGAACCCGCCCTCGCGTGCCTGGATCTCCGCCGCGTCCGGGGACGCCAGGAAGGTCAGCAGCGCCTGCGCGCCCTTCGACGGCTTCAGCGCGACCGCCACGTCACCGCCCGAGATGACGGGCGGCTTGGCGCCGACCGCCGGGAAGTCGAAGACGAGCGCGTCCTCGCCCACCTTCGCCTCCGTCTGCGCGATGTTCACCGCCACGAAGTCGCCCTCGAAGACCATCGCGGCCGCCGGGCGGTCGCCGCCGGTGAACGTCTGCGTCACCGACTTCGGGAACTCGGTGGACAGCGCCCCGCTCGCCCCGCCCGCCAGGAAGTCCTTGCGCCCGAACAGCTCGCCGAGCGTGGTCAGCGCCTGCTTGACGCTGTCGTCCGTCCACTTGATCTCGTGCTTGGCCAGCTGGTCGTACTTCTGCGGACCCGCCTGGGAGAGGTAGACGTTCTCGAACCAGTCGGTGAGGGTCCAGCCGTCCGCGCCGGCCACCGACACCGCCGGGGTGCCGGAGGCGGAGAGGGTGTCGGCCGCCTCCACCAGTTCCTTCCAGGTCTTCGGCGGCTGCACGCCCGCCGCCTTGAAGGCCTTCGCGTTGTACCAGATCAGCGACTTGTTGGCGGCCTTGTAGTACACGCCGTACTGGGTGCCGTCGACCGCGCCCAGCTTCTTCCAGCCGTCCGCGTAGTTCGCGTCGAGCTGCGCCTTGGCCTCAGGGCCGACCGGCTGCACCCACTTGTTCTGCACGGCGGCGGTCAGGGCCCCGACCTGCGGGA
This sequence comes from Streptomyces sp. NRRL S-244, assembly GCF_000717915.1. Lineage (GTDB taxonomy): Bacteria > Actinomycetota > Actinomycetes > Streptomycetales > Streptomycetaceae > Streptomyces. Next base: position 30,295 of record NZ_JOCX01000029.1, on the reverse strand, counting down.
GCAGCGCCACGTCCGGGGGCTGGCCGCCCGCGATCTTCGTACCGAGGAAGGTGACGATCGGGTCCTGGGCCGGGACGAAGGTGACCGTCGCACCCGTACGCTTCTCGAACTCCTTCAGGACCTTCGTGAAGTTCGCCTGCTCCGGCCCCGTCCAGACCGCCGCGACCTCCAGCTTCTCGCCGGGCAGCTTCGGTAATTCGACCGGCGGCCGGGCCTGCGGGGTCGACTCCCCGCCCTGCGGCGGGTCGGCCTTCTTCTCCCCGCCGTCCCCGCAGCCGCCGAGGGCCAGCGCGCCCGCGGCCGCGAGGGCCGTCCAGGCGGCGGCACGGCTCCTTCTCCGGCTGCCCGTGCGGCTACGGTTCTTCGTACGGCTCGTTCCGTGCCTTCGCATGGTTCTGCCCCCGATGCCCGTGGTGTGCCCGTGGTGTGACTCGTCCCACAAGGTCTACGCCGAGCCGCGCACCCCCGCAATACCGCGTCGGACCGCGGCGCGGCGTCGCGGGCCGGCTCAGGGGGACGGCGGGAACAGCACGGGTATCGCCGAGACCAGGTGCGACGCCCGGTCCAGGGCGCTCGCCAGCAGCGCCAGGTCGGTGGGGCCGTTGCCCAGCTCGCGCACGGGCCGGCGGGCCGGGGGATCACCCATCCGCTCCCACTCCACCGGCACCACGGTCGGCCGCTGCGTCGCCGTCCGCGGGATCCGGCCGGTCACCCGGCCGCCCTGGAACGGGACCGTCCGCCCGTCGGCGTACCGCAGCCGGCCGCGGCCGGGGCCCGGCTGGTCGGGGGCGTCGAGATCGATCCGCAGCGGGTTCGTACGGGCCAGCTCGGTGTCGGCCGTACGGTCGGGGCGGGCGCTGGTGGCCACCAGGTGCACCCCGAGCCGGGCGCCGTCGCGGGCCACCGCCTCCAGCGCCCGTACGACGGATCCGGCGGCGGGCCGGCCCGTACTGCCGAGCCCCGGCGCGACCAGCGCGTCGAAGTCGTCCACCAGCACCACCAGACGGGGGAGCGGGCTCGGCCCCGCCGGGTCGGTGCGCACGGCGGAGGCGCGCAGCCGGAGCGTGCCGGTGCGCTGCGGGTCGAGGTCGCCGAGCAGTTCGCCGGGGCTGGGCTGGCGGGGCGCCACCAGCCGGTCGGAGACCTCCCGCCGGGCGTGCCACTCGGCGAACGGGACCCCGTCCAGGAGCTCGGCCCGGCGTTTCAGCTCGGCGCCGAGGGCCTGGGCGAACTCCCGCATGCGGACGGGATCGGAGGCCACGAGGTGCGCGGAGACGTGCGGGAGCTCGGTGCAGGGCTGGAGCCCGTCACCGCGCTCGCCGCCGGCCCCGTCGAGGAGGAGCAGCCCGAGCCGGTCGGGCCGGGCGGCCGCGGCGAGCGAGGCGGCCACCGAGCGCAGCAGCTCCGTACGACCGCTGCCGGCGGGCCCCTCGATGAGCAGGTGCGGGCCGTCCTGGACCAGCTCGGCGCCGACCGGGCCGCGCCGGCCGCTGCCGAGGACGAGCTCGGCGCGGCCGCCGACGCCCTGCCCCTGGTCGGTGGCGGCGGCCCAACGGGCCATCAGGGAGGCCGGGGTGGCCCGGGCGAGGCCCAACTCGTCCAGCAGGCGGGCGGTGCCGGGGAGCGCGGCGGCGAGGGCCGGGCGGGGCCCGGCGGGGGAGGGCTCGGCGCGCAGCGGCGCCAGCGCCCGGGCGAAGCGTTCGGCCCAGGCGGCGGAGACGGCGTCGGCGGTGGCGGTGGTCCCGGGCGGGGACGGCTTGCCGCCGGTCACCGTGAACGTCCGTACGGTGGTGGCCACATCGCCGCTGAGCAGGGCGGCGGCGCCGCAGCTCCGGAAGGCGGGGCTGCTCACGCAGGCGGCCTCGTACGTCTCGGTGAGCGGGGAGACGGGCGTGGCGGCCGGGGTCTCGGCGAGCACGAGGAGGTGGATCCCGGAGGCCGGGCCGTGCGGGGCGAGCCGGCCGGTGATGTCGCGCAGCGCGCCGGCGCCGGGATCGCCGTCGACGACGAGGAGCGTGTACGGGCCCTGGTGGGCCGCCGCGGCGGGGCCTGCGCCGACGGGGCCCTCGCCGACGGGGCTCTCGTCGAGGCGGCGGGTCAGTTCGGCGGTGCGGGCGGCGGCCTGGTCGCGGTCGTACGCGAGGAGCAGCCGGCAGTCCTGGCCGTGCGCGGGCCGTACGTGCGGCAGCCAGCCGAGCCAGCCCCAGTCGGCGCGCCGCTCGGCGAGGCCGCGGGCGCGGTCGGCGGCGAGGAGCACGATCTCCAGCTCGCCCGGCCCGTGCAGGCCGGCGAGCTGGGCGACGACGGACCGGGCGACCCCGGTCAGCCGGGCGCGGGGCCCGGCGATGCAGAGCGAGCCGACCTCCTGGAACGCGACCCGGCTCCCGGCCCCGAGCCCGACGTCGAGCCGCCCCCGGCCCCGGGACCAGAGCCGCCGGGTGGGCCCCAGCGCGGCGAGCAGCAGCGCGGCGGGGTCGTCGGCGTCGGGCAGGGCGGCCGCGACGGCTTCCGCGGCGGCGCTCCCGTACCCGGGGTCCTCTTCCCCCCGCACCCACTTCCGGGCCCAGGCCCCGAGCCCCCGCTTCCGAGCCCGCTGCCCGCCGTCACCACCGGCCCCGGCCTGACCCGTCCCGGGTGCCCCGATGCGCATGCCGCCGGAAACTCCCCCGGAGGGTCCGCCCGAGCCGGCCCCCCGGCGCCCGGACGCCCGGCCGTCCCTCGAGCCCGACTCTGCCGCGCCCGCGCCGCTCCACCCGGCGCCGGGCCCACCGGTACGGCCGGCCCCCGCTGCGCCGGCCTCCCCGCCCATGCCGGGTCCGGCCGCGCCGCCCCATCCGGCCCCCTCGGAGCCGGGCGCCGAGCCCGGCTCCGCCGCGGCCCTGCCGCTCCGTCCGGCACCGGCTGCGCCGGTCTCCCGTGCTGTACGCGGTCCGGCTCCGTCGGGGCCGGAATCTGATCCGCCGGTCCACCCGGCACCGGTCCCCGGGCCGGGCGCGGCTGCGCCGTTCCAGCCGGGCACGGAACGGCCGTGCCCCGCGCCGGGCCGGGTGTCGCCGGAGGGCGCGCCGGGCGCGGCTGCGCCGGGCGGTCGGGCCGAGTCGGGAGCGTCGGTCCACCCGGCGCCCGAGGCGCCGGGGTGGGACGGCGAAGCCGCGGCGGGGCGCGGCCCCGGGCGGTGCTCGTCGGGGTCGGGGGCGGAGCCCCCGTTCCGGGAAGGGGCGGGGTGGGGGAACGCCCCCTGCGGGCCACCGAGCCCACCGCTCCACCCGCCAGCGGCCGCACCGGGCCCGCGGCCCGAGCCGGCCCCGTACGTGCCGGGCTCCTGCCCCGGGCCGGCCCCGTACGCGCCGGGCTCCTGCCCCGAGCCGGCTCCCCGACGCCCGTCGCCAGCGCCGGTCCACCCCGCGCCGGGACCGGCCTCGCCGGGATGCCCCGCGCCGGAACCGGGCGCTCGGCCCGAGCCTGCGCCGCCGGAGTGATGCGTGCCGGGTCCCGGCTCGCCGGGGTGCCCCGCGCCCGAGCCGGCCTCGCCGGGGTGCCCCGCGCCCGAGCCGGCCTCGCCGTACTGCCCCCCGCCGGGGGCCGCCGGGAGGGACAGGTGGCCTTCCAGGTCCGGGACCACGCGCAGGGGCGCCGGGGTCTCGGGGGCCAGGCGGAGCGTCGATTCGCCGATGCGGAGCAGCGCCCCCGGCACCAGCGCCACCGGCCGCGCGCCCACCACGGCGCCGTCCACCGTCGTGCCGTTCGTCGAGTCCAGGTCGGCCACGGCCACCCGCCCGTCCGGCATCACCGTCACCGCGCAGTGCAGCCGCGAGACGTCCGGATCGTCCAGCGGGACATCCGCATCGGCCGAGCGCCCGATCCGGATCGCCCCCGGGTGCAGCAGGTGCACCCCGCCCGCATCAGGCCCCGCCACCACGTGCAGCTGCGCGCCGTCCGGCCCGTCCGGCAGGACGTCCCCGTCCGGCAGGACACCCGGCACCGGCGCGTGCAGCCCCAGCACCGCCCCGTCCACCAGCGGCGGCTCCCCGAGCACCCGCCGCTGGAGGTCGAGCCGCTCCGTACCGGCGTACAGCACGACCGTGCCGCCGGTGTCGGGCCCGCCGACGGTCGCCGCCAGCCCGGAGGCCACGGCGGCGAGCGCGGTGCCCACGGGCGCGGTGACGAGCACGTCACAGCCGGCGGGCGCGGTCTGGTGGCCGCTGCGCGACCCAAGGACGGTCAGCCGGATCTGCATCGCCGTCAGCGGTCCCTTCTGCGCGGTGCGCGGTGCGTGCGCCCGGCAGGGGTACGACGGGGCATGGCTGCCCGATCAACCCCCCACCCGGCACGGCGCGTCGTCCGGTCAGGTCTGCCCGGAACGCGGGCTCCCGTCCCGGCCGTTCCGTACGGGTGCATCCTCGCACCTGTCACTGACAACACGCCCGGCACCCGGCAACAAATGATCTTGAATGATCACACCTCTGCGCGTGTCGCGTACACACCCGGGCGCGAAGCCCGGCCGAAAAGCCGAGGATGGCCGGGAAAATCGCCCCCGGCATACCCCCCAAACGTCACCCTTCGTACAAATGTGCGGCAACCAACCTCCGCCACCCCGCGTCTTCCCCGGCGACACCCCCTAGAGTGGGCCGGAAAACGAACCACAAAACGAACCGCAAAACGAACCACAGCAGGACGACAGCAGGGAGCGCGAGACGTGCGGCCAGTCGGCAGCAAGTACCTGCTCGAGGAGCCGCTCGGACGCGGCGCCACGGGCACCGTCTGGCGTGCCCGCCAGCGGGAGACCGCCGGCGCGGAGGCAGCCGTCGCCGGGCAGCCCGGCGAGACCGTGGCCATCAAGGTCCTCAAGGAGGAGCTGGCCCAGGACGCGGACATCGTCATGCGCTTCCTGCGCGAGCGCTCGGTCCTGCTGCGCCTGACGCACCCCAACATCGTGCGTACCCGCGACCTCGTCGTCGAGGGCGATCTGCTCGCCCTCGTCATGGACCTGATCGACGGCCCGGACCTGCACAAGTACATCCGGCAGAACGGCCCGTTCACGCCGGTCGCCGCGAGCCTGCTGACCGCCCAGATCGCGGACGCGCTCGCCGCCAGCCACGCCGACGGCGTGGTCCACCGCGACCTGAAGCCCGCCAACGTCCTGCTCGACGAGCGCGGCGGCCAGATGAAGCCGATGCTCACCGACTTCGGCATCGCCCGCCTCGCCGACTCCCCGGGCCTGACGCGCACGCACGAGTTCGTCGGCACCCCCGCCTACGTGGCCCCCGAGTCCGCCGAGGGCCGTCCGCAGACCTCCGCCGTCGACATCTACGGCGCGGGCATCCTGCTCTACGAACTGGTCACCGGACGCCCGCCGTTCGCCGGCGGCACCGCCCTCGAAGTCCTCCACCGCCACCTCAGCGAGGACCCGCAGCGGCCGCCGAACGTGCCCGAGCCGCTCTGGATCGTCATCGAGCGCTGCCTGCGCAAGGAGCCGAACGAGCGCCCCAGCGCCGAGAACCTGGCCCGCGGACTGCGCGTGGTCGCCTCCGGCATCGGCGTGCACAGCGCCCCCTCCGAGGTGGAGGCCGCCCTCGGCGTCGGCGCGCTGCTCGCGCCCGACCCCTCGCCGGCGCCGGTCCCCGAGACCCCGGGCGGTGGCGGCGCCGCCGACCCGACCCAGGTGCTGCCCGGCCGTGCCGCCGCCGCGTCGCCGATGGGCGCGTACGACCCGAACGGCATGACCAGCGTGCTCCCGCCGGTCGGCGCGGCCGACGCCACCTCGGTGCTGCCCAGCACGGGCGGCCCCGGCGGCCCCGGCGCGGACCCGACCTCGGTCATGCCCCCGGTGCAGCAGCCGGACCAGCCGCACCCGTGGCAGTCGCAGATGCGGGCCGCGCGCGACCGCAACGAGCAGACGCAGATGCAGTACCTCGACCCGGCCGAGGACCCTCTGCGCCGGCGTCCGCAGCGGCAGGCACCCCCGCCCCCGCAGCAGCGGCCCCAGCAGCCCCCGCAGTACCGCCAGGGCCCGCCGCCCCAGCAGTACCAGCAGCAGCCGCAGTACCAGCAGCCCCCGCAGCAGCCGTACTACCAGCAGCAGCCGCCGCCCCAGCAGTACCAGCAGCCGCAGCAGGCTCCGTACCAGCAGCAGCCCCAGCGGCAGCCCCAGCCCCAGCGGCAGGCGCCCCCGCAGCAGCAGCCCCCGCAGGCCCCGCCGCCGCGCGCCCCCCGGGAGCCGCGCGAGCCGCGGCCCCGCAGCGCCAACCCGGTCAAGATCCCGGGCCTGGGCTGCCTCAAGGGCTGCCTGGTCCTGATCCTGCTGTTCGTCGTGGCGGGCTGGCTGGTCTGGGAGCTCACCCCGCTCCAGGAGTGGGTCGGCACCGGCAGGGGCTGGTGGGACCAGCTGTGGACCTGGGGCTCCGACATCGTCGACTGGGTCAGCGCGATCGGCGACTCCACGGGCAGCGGCACGCCCTGAACCGGGGCCCCGTGGCGTCGACTTCGGGGACCGGTCCGCGGGCTGGGTTGTGGATTTGTCGACTTCTGGGACGTGATTTCGCCCCCAGAAGTGAAGGTCGCCGTGTTCCGGGGCGTTCAACCCCCATCCGGCCGCGTAGCTTTGGTGCGTACGCCAGCCGCTGAGGGAGCAGTCGTGGCACGGAAGATCGGCAGCCGGTACACCGCGCACCAGATCCTGGGGCGCGGCAGCGCGGGCACGGTGTGGCTGGGCGAGGGGCCGGACGGGCCCGTCGCCGTCAAACTGCTGCGCGAGGACCTCGCGTCCGACCAGGAGCTGGTCGGACGCTTCGTCCAGGAGCGCAGCGCGCTGCTCGGCCTGGACCACCCGCACATCGTCTCCGTCCGCGACCTCGTCGTCGACGGCAACGACCTGGCCCTGGTCATGGACCTCGTACGCGGTACGGACCTGCGCACGCGCCTCGACCGGGAGCGGCGGCTCGCCCCCGAGGCGGCCGTGGCGATCGTCGCGGACGTCGCGGACGCGCTGGCGGCCGCGCATGCGGCGGGGGTCGTGCACCGGGACGTGAAGCCGGAGAACGTCCTGCTGGACATGCAGGGGCCGCTGGGGCCCGGAGGCTCGCATCCGGCGCTGCTGACCGACTTCGGCGTGGCCAAGCTGATCGACTCGCCGCGGCGGGCGTCCGGGGCGCCGGGCGCGCGGGCCTCGGCCCCGACGACCCGGATCATCGGCACGCCGGACTACCTGGCCCCGGAGATCGTGGAGGGCCTGCCGCCGCGGGCCGCGGTGGACATATATGCCCTGGCCACCGTGCTGTACGAGCTGCTGGCGGGTTTCACGCCGTTCGGCGGCGGGCACCCGGGCGCGGTGCTGCGGCGGCACGTGACGGAGACGGTGGTCCCGCTCCCCGGGATCCCGGACGAGCTGTGGCAGCTGATCGTGCAGTGCCTGGCGAAGGCGCCGGCCTCACGGCTGCGGGCCTCGGAGCTCTCGGCCCGGCTGCGGGACCTGCTCCCGCTCCTGGCCGGGATGCCGCCGCTGGACGTGGACGAGCCGTACGAACCGGACCCGGACCCGGAGCCGGCGGAGTCCGTCTCGGAGGCCGATCCGGTCCGGCGGCGGGGCGTGGTCCCGCTGGTGCCGGGTTCCGCGACGGACTCGAACCGGGACACGCACACCTCGATGCGGGTTCCGGGACCGGACGAGCTGGCCGGGGGCGCGCTGGGCACGGCCCGGGTGCCGCGCCCTGCCGGCGGCCACCGGCCGGGGTCGGCCCGCCACCGCGCGGAGACGGCCCGCAAGCGGCGGCTGGCCCTGACGGCGGGGGCCGTGGTGCTGGCCGCCGCGCTGGGTGTGGGCACCTGGCTGGCCGCGTCCGGCGACGAGCCGCCGCCCCAGGACACGAAGCACTCGACCCCGTCGAAGCAGAAGAAGCCGTAGCCGTACCCGGCCGGGTGGTCGGACCGGGGCCGCCGGGGCCGCCGGGGCCGCCGGGGCCGCTGCGCGGGTCCGGGCAGAGCCCGGTGAACGGGAGAAGTGCGGGGCGGGGAGAAAGCCCCGCGCAGCGGAACCCGCAACCAGGCCCCGCAGGGCCCCGCAGGGGCTATGCCTCGACCAGTTCCGGGTGCCAGCGGCGGGCCACGGCCGGGTGGGCGCGGGTCCAGCCCTTGAGCTCGTTGCGGCCGTACTCCGCGTGCAGCGGGTTCGACGCGTCGTGCGCGACCCCCGGCGCCGACCGCAGGTAGTCACCCGGCACCGTCTCGATCACCGCGTCCAGCCGCGGGTTGTAGAAGAACGGCACCGAGTACCGCTCCACCGCCCCCGGCGGGCTGACCACGCGGTGGTCCGTGGCCACCAGGTATCCCTCCGTCGCGATCTCCAGCAGCTCGCCCAGGTTGACCACGAACGCCCCCGGCAGCGGCGGGATGTCCAGGAACCCGTCCCCCTGCCGTACCTGGAGCCCGCCCACCCCGTCCTGGAGCAGCAGCGTCAGGAACCCGTAGTCCTTGTGCGCCCCGACCCCCTGGTCGGCCCCGGACGGGGCGGATCCCGGGTAGCGGATCAGCTTCGTGTGCAGGTGCGGCCGGTCCGCGAACGCCTCGTCGAAGAAGTCGGACGGGGCGCCGATCGAGGTCAGCAGCTCCCGCAGCAGCCGGTGGGCCACCGCCGCCAGCCGCGCCTGCCACTCCAGGACCACCGGCCGCAGCTCCGGCAGGGCCTGCGGCCACTGGTTCGGGCCCTCCAGCCACAGGTACGCCGGGTCGTCCGGCCCCAGCGCCGGCGCCGGGCGCTCGGCGCCGACGTCCAGCTGGTCGCGCCAGTCGGAGGCCCCGCCGGTCAGCTCGTGGCCGATGCGGGTGTACCCGCGGAAGTGCGGCGAGTTCAGATTGCTCACCGCGAGCCGGTCAGCCTCCGGCAGGGCGAAGAAAGCCCTGGTCAGCTCAAGGATGCGGGCGGTCTCCGCCTCGGTGATCCCGTGCCCGGTGAGGTACAGGAAGCCCGTGTCCCGGGCCACGGCGTGCAGCTTCTTCAGGAAGTCGCCCCGCTGGGCCGGGTCGTCGGCCTGGGACAGGTCGATGACGGGAAGGGCGGGCACTGCGGAATCGGCAGAAAGATCGTTGTGCGCGGACGGCATGACGGCTCCGTTTCGGATGTCACGGGGTCCTGTTCCCCAGAGGTGTCGGGGCAGCGGATGGGGAGGGCCGCCGGCAGGGATGGCGCCGGAGCCGCTTGGGCCGCGTACAGGACCAAGTCGGATCGGGGTGGATCAGGCTTGGGGATGGTCCGGCGGCAGACAGCTCGTCGTCGTGACACGCATGTGGTCCACATGGCGGCGCTTGACGAGGAGCAGAGTCATACCGTGAGGGTACGCCCGTTCGTCCGTTCATCAGAACGGGTGATCCGGCCTGCCCGGACAGTGCCGCCCGCGGACCGGCTACGCTGGACCCGTGGCAGTCGTCGATGTTTCCGAAGAGCTGAAGTCCCTCTCCTCGACCATGGGGTCGATCGAGGCCGTCCTGGACCTCGACAAGCTGAGGGCAGAAATCGCCGTGCTCGAGGAGCAGGCCGCCGCGCCGTCCCTGTGGGACGACCCGGAGGCCGCTCAGAAGATCACGAGCAAGCTTTCGCACCTCCAGGCCGAGGTCCGCAAGACCGAGACCCTGCGCGGCCGCATCGACGACCTCGCGGTGCTGTTCGACCTCGCCCAGGAGATGGACGACGCGGACACCCTCGCGGAGGCGGAGGCCGAGCTGGTCTCCGTACGCAAGGCGCTGGACGAGATGGAGGTCCGCACCCTGCTCTCCGGCGAGTACGCCGAGCGCGAGGCGCTGGTCAACATCCGCGCCGAGGCCGGCGGCGTCGACGCCTCCGACTTCGCCGAGCGCCTCCAGCGCATGTACCTGCGCTGGGCCGAGCGCCACGGCTACCCCACCGAGATCTACGAGACCTCGTACGCGGAAGAGGCCGGCATCAAGTCGACCACCTTCGTCGTCAAGGCCCCGTACGCCTACGGCACGCTCTCGGTCGAGCAGGGCACCCACCGCCTCGTGCGCATCTCGCCCTTCGACAACCAGGGCCGGCGCCAGACCTCGTTCGCGGGCGTCGAGGTGCTGCCGGTCGTCGAGACCAGCGACCACGTCGAGATCGACGAGGCCGAGCTGCGCGTGGACGTGTACCGCGCCTCGGGCCCCGGTGGGCAGGGCGTCAACACGACCGACTCGGCGGTGCGCATCACGCACCTGCCGACCGGCATCGTCGTCTCCTGCCAGAACGAGCGCTCGCAGATCCAGAACAAGGCCAGCGCGATGAACGTCCTCCAGGCCAAGCTGCTCGAGCGGCGCCGCCAGGAGGAGAAGGACAAGATGGACGCCCTCAAGGACGGCGGAAGCTCCTGGGGCAACCAGATGCGGTCCTACGTCCTGCACCCGTACCAGATGGTCAAGGACCTGCGGACGGAGTTCGAGGTCGGCAACCCGCAGGCGGTCCTCGACGGCGAGATCGACGGCTTCCTGGAGGCCGGCATCCGCTGGCGCAAGCAGCAGGAGCAGACCGCGTAAGCACGCGGACCCAGACGTATGGCGTATGGCGAAGGGCCCGGACACCTCAGGTGTCCGGGCCCTTCGCCATACGTCTGGATGTCTGTACGTCTGCGTCGATGATCGGGACGCGGCGAGAGGTGGCTACGCCGTCTGCTGCGCCAACAGGGCCAGCGCCGCGACGAGGACCACCAGGAGCACGATGAGCGCCAAGGGGTTCAGGCCGCCGAAGGGGCCCTCCTGCTGCTGGAGGCGCTCCCGGTTCGCCCGGCACACCGGGCAACGGCCCTGGCTGACGGGCGCGGCGCAGTTCGCGCACACGAGCCGGTCATACGTCATGCGCTCTCCTCCTCTCGTCCCCTGGAACAACGAACACCTTGAACAACGCATGAAGGAACGACTGCGTTCCCCTACCACTGTGCCAGCTCCGGCGACATTCGGCGCGGCCCGTCCGGGCAATCGCGGACCATCGCGGAACGATCCCCTCCCGGACCAGGGGATATATCGGGCAACTCCGGACGCCGGGCCCCCACCCCCCGCCCGTTCGCGTATGGTCACGCACACCGACTCCGCACACCTACTCCCGGCGACCGTGGTGCACCCGTGATCCGATTCGACAACGTCTCCAAGTCCTACCCGAAGCAGAACCGCCCCGCACTCAGAGATGTCTCCCTGGACATCGCGAAGGGCGAGTTCGTCTTCCTGGTCGGCTCCTCCGGCTCCGGCAAGTCCACCTTCCTGCGGCTGGTGCTGCGCGAGGAACGGGCGAGCCACGGCCAGGTCCACGTCCTCGGCAAGGACCTCGCCAAGCTCTCCAACTGGAAGGTCCCGCAGATGCGGCGCCAGCTGGGGACCGTGTTCCAGGACTTCCGCCTGCTCCCCAACAAGACGGTGGCCGAGAACGTCGCCTTCGCCCAAGAGGTCATCGGCAAGCCGAGAGGCGAGATCCGCAAGGCCGTCCCGCAGGTCCTGGAGCTCGTGGGCCTCGGCGGCAAGGAGGACCGCATGCCGGGCGAGCTCTCCGGCGGTGAGCAGCAGCGCGTGGCCATCGCCCGCGCCTTCGTCAACCGGCCGGCCCTCCTCATCGCGGACGAGCCCACCGGAAACCTCGACCCGCAGACCTCGGTCGGCATCATGAAGCTGCTGGACCGGATCAACCGGACCGGCACCACCGTGATCATGGCCACGCACGACCAGCAGATCGTGGACCAGATGCGCAAGCGCGTCATCGAACTCGAACAGGGCCGACTCGTGCGCGACCAGTCGCGCGGCGTCTACGGCTACCAGCACTGAAAGGCCCTTGAGACGTCATGCGCGCCCAGTTCGTCATGTCGGAGATCGGCGTCGGTCTCCGCCGCAATCTCACCATGACCTTCGCGGTCATCATCTCCGTGGCCCTGTCGCTGGCCCTGTTCGGCGGCTCCCTGCTCATGCGCGACCAGGTGAGCAAGATGAAGGGCTACTGGTACGACAAGGTCAACGTCTCGATCTACCTCTGCAACAAGAGCGACGCGGAGGACAACGGTGAGAGCGGGAGCAAGGCCTGTGCCAAGGGCGCGGTCACTCCCGAGCAGAAGCAGCAGATCGAGACCGACCTGAAGAAGATGGACCTCGTCGAGACGGTCCACTACGAGTCCTCCGACGAGGCCTTCAAGCACTACAAGGAGCGCTTCGGGCACACCGCGCTCGCCTCGGTGATCACCCCGGACCAGATGCCCGACTCCTTCCGGGTGAAGCTCAAGCAGCCCGAGAAGTACAAGGTCATCACGACCGCCTTCGCGGGCCGTGACGGCGTCCAGTCGGTCGCCGACCAGCACACCGAGCTCGACAACCTCTTCACGATGCTCGGCTACCTCAACGTGGCCGCCCTCGGCATCATGCTGATCATGCTGATCGTGGCCCTGCTGCTGATCGTCAACACCGTGCGCGTCTCCGCCTTCAGCCGTCGGCGGGAGACGGGGATCATGCGGCTCGTGGGCGCCTCCAGCTTCTACATCCAGGTGCCGTTCATCATGGAGGCCGCTTTCGCGGGCCTCGTCGGCGCCGTGCTGGCCTGCGTCATGCTCGGCGCCGGCCAGTACTTCGTCATCGACCACGGCGCCTCGCTGCGCACGAAGATGGAGCTGATCAACTTCATCGGCTGGGACTCCGTGTTGACGAAGCTGCCGTTGGTGCTGGTCATCGGGGTGCTGATGCCCTCGCTGGCCGCCTTCATCGCATTGCGCAAGTACCTGAAGGTGTGACAAGCGCCCCGTGTGAGGTCCGCCCAACCCGCCGTGCCTCCACGGGGCTTGTCCTAGACTCGGCGCCATGCTGGGCTTGCCGAGTATTGCCGCCTTCTGTCTCCGGCCCCGCGACCTGCGTCGCGGGGCCGCTTTGACGTTGGCCTTCGTCGCGGCCGTGGGCGCCGCGGCGGGCACCGGCTGCTGGGACCGGGCGGACGCCGTCGGCGCCGCGGGCGGCACCTTAGCGGCCGCCGGTACGCAGCCCCCCGCGGCCGGGCCCGAGGCCCCCCGGGACACCGGAACCGCCGACCGCGAGGCCGTCGCCCGCGCCGCGGCCGAAGCCGCCGCCGAGGGCAAGTCCGGCAAGAAGGCCGCCCAGGAGGTGGTCAGCCGCAGCGGCGACCGCTGGGGCATGGTCTACGACCAGGGCGAGTACGCCGCCTTCACCGACGACCTCGACGGCCGCTGGACCGGCGTCGGGCTCTGGATCGAGAGCCGCCGCGACGACCGCATCGCCGTCGAGAGGGTCCAGCCCGGCAGCCCCGCCGCCCGCTCCGGGCTGCGCGCCGGGGACCGGCTGCTGAGCGTCGACGGCCACGACGTCACCGGCCTGCGCGTCTGCGACGTGATCGCCCTCCTGCGCGGGGGCGCCGGCACCCCGGTCGTCCTGCGCCTCACCCGGGACGGCGCCGACCTCACCGAGACGCTGCGCCGCGAGCAGCTGCACACCGAGCCCGTGACCGTACGGGAGCTCCCGGGCGGGATCACCGTCATCAAGGTCGCCTCCTTCAGCCGCGGATCGGGCGAACAGGTCCGGGCCGCCGTCCGCGCGGCCCCGCCCGGCGCCGGCGTCATGCTCGACCTGCGGGGCAACCCGGGCGGCCTGGTCACCGAGGCCGTGACGGCCGCCTCGGCGTTCCTGGACGGCGGGCTGGTGGCCACGTACGACGTACGGGGGGCCCAGCGCGCCCTGTACGCGAGCCCGGGCGGGGACACCGCGAGACCCCTGGTGGCGCTGGTCGACGGCGGCACGATGAGCGCGGCCGAGCTGGTGACGGGCGCCCTCCAGGACCGCGGCCGCGCGGTGGCGGTGGGCACGAGGACATTCGGCAAGGGCTCGGTGCAGATGCCGACGCCGCTCCCGGACGGCTCGGTGGCGGAGCTGACGGTGGGTACGTACCGCACCCCGGCGGGCCGCAGCCTCGACGGCAGCGGCATCACCCCGGACCTGGCGGCGGGCGACGGGGTCGAGGAACGGGCCCGCACGGTATTGGGTGGCCTCGGGGTGGGTCCGTAGTGCGAAAATGACCGCACTATGGCTAAGGAAAAAGGGCGCAAGCTGATCGCCCAGAACAAGAAGGCGCGGCACGACTACACGATCATCGACACCTACGAGTGCGGCCTCGTGCTCACGGGCACCGAGGTCAAGTCCCTGCGCCAGGGCCGGGCCTCGCTGGTGGACGGGTTCGTGTCGGTGGAGAGCGGCGAGGCCTGGCTCTACAACGTGCACGTGCCGGAGTACAGCCAGGGCACCTGGACCAACCACAGCGCCCGCCGCAAGCGCAAGCTCCTCCTGCACCGCGAGGAGATCGACAAGCTGGACTCGAAGACCGGCGAGACGGGCAACACGATCGTGCCGCTCTCGCTGTACTTCAAGGACGGCCGGGCGAAGGTCGAGATCGCGCTGGCGAAGGGCAAGAAGGAGTACGACAAGCGCCAGGCCCTGCGCGAGAAGCAGGACACGCGCGAGACGAACCGGGTGATCTCGGCCGTGAAGCGCAAGGAGCGCGGTCAGCTGTAATCTCCTGGCATCCCGTGGTCCACTTCGCGTACCATGGCGTCAGCACCCGCCGCTTGCGGTGGGCGCAGCTTGAAAAAACAACATGGGGATGATCGGTTTCGACAGCGGATGTCGATGCAGGGGAAGCGAGCCGAGGAAGCGGCAATGATCTCGCTAACCACATGTCGCAAAAAATAATCGCCAACTCCAAGAGCGATAACTCCCGCTTCACCCTCGCTGCCTAATAACAGTGAGCTGAAGCCTCTGTGAGGAGCGTCAGCCCGGAAGTGGTCCCGGTCCGGATCCTGGCGTCAATTAGGGATCTAAACCTCTAGCCCCGGTCACGGGGGTTGGAGGGAAATCAAACAGTGACTGAGCCCGTCGGAGACTTGTCCGTGTGATCTCCGGGGCCGAGAAAAGCGCAGCGGACTGCGCTCGGAGAAGCCCTGCTTCTGCACCGTTGGACGCGGGTTCGATTCCCGCCATCTCCACTCATCCCATGTGGGCGAAGGCCCCGCAGCCGTCAGGCTGCGGGGCCTTCGTCATGCCTGCAGCATCCGCGGGGTGCTCGGGGCGGCGGTACCTGGAGAGTCCCGAGTGGAGCCCGGCGTGGAGGGCACGTGAGCCGCGATGCGGAAACCGTGGGCCGCCCCACCGGAAGGCCGGGCGGCCTGCGCGAATTCGACATCCTCCGCGGACGCGGTTTCAGGAACCGAGGGCTACCGGGTGCGCATCGTCCCCACGAGGAGGGCGACGAGGGCCGCCGCGGCCGGGAGGGCGTAGGGGGTCGTCGGGCCCAGGTGGTCGATCAGGGTGCCCGCCGTGGCCGAGCCCAGGGCTATGCCCGTCAGGATGGCCGTCACCGCCAGGGTCATCGACTCGTTGAGGCGGCCCTCGGGGGCGAGGGCGTGGACGCGGGACATCGCCGTGACCATCGTCGGGGCCGTGGCCATGCCCGCCAGGAGGAGGGCTGCGGCCAGCAGGGGGAGGGAGCCCGCGGCCGCCGCCGCCCAGGGGAGGGTCAGGGCCGCCGTCAGGGTGATCAGGCAGGTCCGCAGGGAGCGGGGGCGCAGCGTGCCGTAGAGCAGGCCGGCCGCGCAGGAACCCGCCGCCTGGAGGGCCAGGACCAGGCCGGTGGCGGCGCCCAGGCCGCGGGCGCCGAGGTGGGCGATCGACGTGACCTCCATCGAGCCGAACAGCAGGCCCAGGGGGACGAACAGCGCCAGCAGCGGCATCAGCCCGCGCAGCGGGGCGGGGGCGTCGCCGGGCCGCGCCGGCGGCGGTTCCGTGGCCCGTTGCGACGTGAAGACCAGCATGCCCGTCAGCAGCAGGGCGGCCGCCGTGAGGGTGCCCGCCTCCGGGAAGGCGGCCGAGCAGAGGAACGCCGCCACCACCGGCCCGAGCATGAAGCACAGCTCGTCGGCGGCCTGCTCGAACGACATCGCCGTGTGGTGCTCGGCGGGGGAGTCGCGCAGCAGGTGCGTCCAGCGGGCCCGGGACATGCCGCCGATGTTGGGGGTCGTCGCGGTGGCGGCGTACGAGGCGAACAGGGTCCAGGCGGGGGCCTGCTCGCGGACGCAGAGGACCAGCCCCACCGAGCCGAGCACGGCGATCAGCGTCGCGGGGACGGCGATCCGGGCCTGGCCGTACCGGTCGACCAGGCGGGCGGTCCACGGCGCGACCAGCGCGGTGGCGGCCAGCCCGGTGGCGGTGACCGCGCCGGCGAGGGCGTACGAGCCGCGCTGGCCGGCGATCATCATGACCGCGCTGATGCCGAACATGCCCATGGGGAGGCGCGCCAGCAGGTTCCCGGCCGTGAAGGCCCGGGTTCCGGGGAGCGTGAACAGCCTGCCGTACGGGCCCGGCGCGCGGGGCGCCCGGCGGCGCGGGGCGGGGGCGATCACGAGCGTCGAGCCGGTCACGGTCATCAGCGGGGCGGGGGCGGAGGGGGTCTGCGGCATGATCCAAGGCTCCGGCGCGGGGTCCCCGGTCGTCCAACACCTGTTCCGGAGCCATTCACCCGCTTCCGTTGTTAGTCTCCCCGGGTGATACCCCGAGATGTGGAACCCCGGCTGCTGCGCGGGTTCGTCGCCGTGGCCGAGGAACTGCACTTCACCCGCGCCGCCGCCCGCCTGTACGTCGCCCAGCAGGCGCTGAGCCGCGACGTCCGGCGGCTCGAAACCGCCCTGGGCGCGGTGCTGTTCGTACGGACGACCCGCGCCGTCGAGCTGACCGCCGACGGGGAGCGGCTGCTGCCCCTGGCCCGGCGGGTGCTGGCCGCGCACGAGGCGCTCGCCGCCGCCTTCGCCTCCGCGGGCCCCCGGCCGCTGCTCGTCGATCTCAACACCGACGGGCCGAGCACCGCCCGCACCGTGCTGGAGCGGGCCCGCGAACTCGCCCCGGACTGCGAGCTGATGGCCCGCTTCGAGAGCGGACTGACGTACGCCGCCGCGGAGGTCGCCGCCGGCCGCCTCGACGTGTCCTTCGGGTACGCCGACGGGCTGGACCCGGCGCTGCGGGCCCGCCTCGCGCACCGGCCCGTACGGTACGAACCGCTCGCGGTGCTGCTGCCCGACGGGCACCCGCTGGCCGCGCTCGCCGACGTACCGCTGGACGCGCTGGCCGGGGAGACCGTGTACGCCGGGGCCGGCAATCCGCGGACCCTGGAGTGGACCGGGCTCGCCCGCGAGCTGTTCGAGGGGCGCGGGATCGCACTCGCGCCGCCCGCGCCCGTGGCCATGGGGAAGGACGAATTCCGCCGGGTCATGGCCAAGACCCGTCATCCGGCCCTGGTGACCGTGGACTTCCTCGACCTGCCGGGGTGCGCGAAGCGGCCGCTGGTCGACCCGGTGCCGCTGTCCCCGCTGTCGATGGTGTGGCGCAAGGGTTTCAGCCACCCCGGGCTCGACGCGCTGCACCAGGCCGCGGCCGCCCTCGCCGCCGGGCACGGCTGGCTCGACGTACCCCCGGCGAGCTGGCGCCCCGCCGCGCTCACCGGCGGCTCCGGCGGCGGGTGAGGGCAAGGTTTCCCACCGGTCATGCGGCGGGGACCGGGGCCGGAAACATCGGCGTGCCCGTGGTGCGGCTCGTCGCCCTGCTGGTCATCGGGTCCGCCGGGGCCGGGCACCCGCGGCTACACCGGCACCTTCGGGTCCTTCCCCGGCCTGCTGCGCGGTGACGTGGACGGTATACCTTCGCCGGCCCGCCCCCGCGGTGCTCCCGGCGGCCGGCGCCGGGGCGAAGCCGCAGCTCACATCGGTGTAACGGCGGTTTACGGACATGAAATACGGCGGAACCGATCCCGACACGCCGACTTGACACGCTCGGTTCCGTTCTCGCGACACGTGATCGCGCGAAGTGGCAACGACCCACTGGGCAAGGCAGGTCACCATGGACGACACCCGCACGGCCGCCGCCCCGAAGGCCGCTCCGGCGGCGGGTCCGCTCGCGGGGTTCACCGTGGGGGTCACCTCGGCCCGGCGGGCGGACGAGCTGATCGCCCTGCTGCGCCGGCGGGGGGCCGCTGTCGTACACGCCCCGGCCCTGCGGATCGTGCCGCCGGCCGACGACCGCGAACTGCTCGCCGCCACGAAGGAATTGATCGGCTGCGCGCCGGACACGGTGGTCGCCACCACCGCGATCGGATTCCGCGGCTGGATCGAGGCCGCCGAGGGCTGGGGCGTCGGCGAGGAGCTGCTGGCGCGGCTGCGGGCCGCCGAACTGCTCGCGCGCGGACCGGAGGTGAAGGGGGCCGTCCGGGCCGCCGGGCTGGTGGAGACGTGGTCCCCGCGGTCGGAGTCCCTCGCCGAGGTGCTCGACCGGATGCTGGCCGGCGGGGTCGCCGGGCGGCGCATCGCCCTCCAGCTGCACGGGGAGCCGCCGCCCGGGTTCGTCGAGGCGCTGCGGGCCGGCGGGGCCGAGGTGGTGGTGGTCCCGGTGTACCGGTGGATGGCCCCGGAGGACCTCGCGCCACTGGACCGGCTGCTCGACGCGGTGGCCGGCGGCGGGGTCGACGCGGTGAGCTTCACCTCGGCTCCGGCGGCGGCTTCGCTGCTGGCGCGGGCGGAGCAGCGGGGGATGGGGGAGGCGGTGCTGGCGGGGCTGCGGGGGGACGTGCTGTCGGCGTGCGTGGGGCCGGTGACGGCGCTGCCGTTGCAGGCGCGCGGGGTGGACACGGTGCAGCCGGAGCGGTTCCGGCTGGGGCCGCTGGTGCAGCTGCTGTGCCAGGAGCTGCCGGGGCGGGCCCGGGTGCTGCCGGTGGCGGGGCGCCGGGTGGAGATCCGGGGGCACGCGGTGCTGGTGGACGCGCAGCTGCGGCCGGTGCCGCCCGCCGGGATGGCGCTGCTGCGGGCGCTGGCGCGGCGGCCGGGGTGGGTCGTGGGGCGGCCGGAGCTGCTGCGGGCGCTGCCGGGGGCGGGGCGGGACGAGCATGCCGTGGAGACGGCGATGGCGCGGCTGCGGGGGGCGCTGGGGGCGCCGAAGCTGATCCAGACGGTGGTGAAGCGGGGGTACCGGCTGGCGCTGGACGCGGGTGAACGCGGGCCGGAGGACTGACCGGCCCGCGGGGTACGGAGGCGCCTCCCCGCGCCCCCCGCATCGAACGCCGGCGGGGCCGGGGCTGGATGTGGCGGCCGGGGTTGGTTAGCGTGCCCTGGTGATCATTGACGGGGTGGAGATGCGGGGCGTCCGGGCCGGGGACGCCGCCGGGCTGGCCGACACGCTGACGCGGAACCGGGCCTTCATGGCGCCCTTCGAGCCGTGGCGGTCCGAGGTGTTCTTCACCGAGGCCGGGCAGGCCGCCCGGATCGAGGCGCTGCTCGCCGAGCGCGACGCCGGGCGCACCGCGTCGTACGTGCTCGTCGAGACCGGCTCCGGCGCGCCCGTCGGGATGATCAACCTCGGCAGCATCACCCTCGGGCCCTTCCGCAGCGGAGGCGTCGGCTACTGGGTCGACCGGGCCCTGCACGGCAGGGGACTGGCCACCGCCGCCGTCGAGGAGGTCTGCCGGATCGCCCGCGACGAGATCGGGCTGCACCGCGTCGAGGCCGGGACCCTGGTCGACAACACGGCCTCGCAGCGGGTGCTGGCGAAGGCCGGGTTCGAGCAGTACGGGCTCGCGCCCCGCTACCTGCACATCAACGGCGCCTGGCGCGACCACCGCCTCTTCCAGCGCCTCCTCCACGACGACCCGCCCCTCTAGGACAGGCCACGGCCCCCGTACGGGGGGTTCCGCATCGCCCCGGCGCCCGGCACTCTGAGAAGCACGCACCCCCCAGGGGGTGTCCGGCGGATCATGACCGGGCCCGGCCCGCCCGGCACCGCGGCTCGCCGCGCTGTCGTCGCTCGCCGACGCTCCGCGTCGACTCCCTCCTCCGCCTCGCAATCCACGGCGCCAGACGACCCGGGCTGTCCGGCCCTGATCCGCCGGACACCCCCTAGGCAAGAGGCGGTGACGGGCATGTGGTTCGAATCCGGGCGGGTGTGCCTGGACCTGGTGGCCACCTTCGCCGCCCCCGCGGGCGCCGAGCAGATCCAAGACGGCGACGAGCTGCGGCTGTGGCTCGCCGGAGCCGGGCTCGTGCCCGACCGGACGCCGATCGCCCGGGTGGGCCCCGACTGGGTGGAGGCCTTCCGGGCGCTGCGCCGCGATGTGGGGAGCCTCGTACGGGCGGAGCTCGCCGGGGCCGGTCCCGACGAGGGCGCGCTGGCCCGGGTCAACGCGCTGGCCGCCGGTCCACCCCCGGGACTGTGTGCCGTACAGGACCAAGAAGGGCACCTCGTGCGGGAGTTGTGCGGCGGCGTGGAATGCGGTGCGCTGCTCGCCGCCGTCGCCCGGGACGCCGTGGAACTGCTCACCGACCCCGGCGAGCGGGACCTGCTGCGCTCCTGCGAGGGGGACGGCTGCACCCGGGTCTACCTGGACACTTCGCGCGGGCACCGGCGGCGCTGGTGCTCCAGTGAGCTGTGCGGCAACCGCGAGCGGGTCGCCCGCCACCGCCGCAGGGTCCTCGCGGCCCGTCCCGGGTAGCCATCGGGTGGTGACGGGGCGGCGGCCGGGCAGTGATCTTCGCCCGGTCACCGGAACGGGCGTGCGGACAGGGCGCAGCTTCGCGTACGGTTGACGGTCGCCCATGCACGTCAGAAGGGGGCCTTGGTGGCCGCGCAGAATGCCGCTGTCGACAGCACGGCGGATTCCGTCCGCGATCGGGAGATCGCGGTCGAGCAGACGCATCTGGACCAGGTGTACCGCCGCCTCGAGGAGAAGATCGACGAGGCCGAGTTCCTGATGAACGACGCGGCCAAGCGCGGTCAGGTCGGCACGCCCGGCGCGCTCGCCGAGCGCGACGCGCAGGTCTTCCGGGCGGGCATCCACCTGAACCGGCTGAACAACGAGTTCGAGGACTTCCTCTTCGGCCGGATCGACCTGGTCCTCGGCAAGGACGGGGAGCGCGGGCCCGACGGCGCGTACACCTCCGTCGAGCCCGCCGACGACGCGATCCGCGGGGACCTCACCGCCGACATCGCCGAGACGCTCCACATCGGGCGCATCGGCGTGCTCGACGCCGACTACGCGCCGCTGGTCATCGACTGGCGCGCGCCGGCCGCCGCGCCGTTCTACCGGTCCACGCCCAAGGACCCGGGCCGCGTCGTACGGCGCCGCGTCATCCGCTCCAAGGGCCGCAAGGTGCTCGGCGTCGAGGACGACCTGATGCGCCCCGAGATCACCGCGTCCCTGGACGGCCGGGAGCTGCCCGCCATCGGCGACGGCGCCCTGATGGCCGCGCTCGGGCGGGCCCGTACGCACTCGATGCGGGACATCGTCTCCTCCATCCAGGCCGAGCAGGACATGGTGATCCGGGCCCCCGCGGCCTCGGTCGCCGAGGTCGCGGGCGGGCCCGGCACCGGCAAGACCGCCGTCGCCCTGCACCGCGCCGCCTACCTGCTCTACCAGGACCGGCGCCGCTACTCCGGCGGCATCCTGATCGTCTCGCCGACCCCGCTGCTCGTCGCGTACACCGAGGGCGTGCTGCCCTCGCTCGGCGAGGAGGGCCAGGTCGCCATCCGGGCGCTCGGCTCGCTGGTCGACGGCGCCGAGGCGACCACGTACGACGAACCGGCCGTGGCCCGCGTCAAGGGCTCCTCGCGCATGCGCAAGGTGCTCCACAAGGCCGTGCGGGGCGCGCTCGAACTCGGCGACGCCCCGGAACGGCTGCGCGTCGTCGCCTTCGGGCGGCGCCAGGAGCTGGAGGCCGACGAGCTGAACCGGATCCGGCAGAACGTGCTCAGCGGCACCGCGCCGGTGAACCTGCTGCGCCCGCGCGCCCGCAAGCTGCTCCTCGACGCCCTGTACGCGAGATCGGGCGGGGCCGGCCGGCACAGCGATCCGGAGCTGGCGGCCGAGCTGCGCTCCGCGTTCGACGAGGACATCTCCACCGAGGACGCGTTCGTCGACTTCCTGAACGCCTGGTGGCCCGAGCTGACCCCGCGCGGGGTGCTCGCCGCGATGGCCGACGAGCGCCGGCTCGGCCGCTGGTCGCGGCGCGTCCTCAACCCGCGCGAGACCCGCCAGCTGGCGCGCTCGCTGCGCCGGGTGGGCCCGGACGGCAAGGGACCGCTGTCGGTGCACGACGTGGCGCTGCTGGACGAGCTCCAGCTGCTGCTCGGCGCTCCGGCCCGGCCCAAGCGCAAGCGGCAGCTCGACCCGCTCGACCAGCTCAGCGGGCTGGAGGAGCTGATGCCGACCCGCGAGGAGACCCAGTGGGAGCGGGCGGAGCGGATCGCGGCGGAGCGCACCGAGTACGCGCACGTGATCGTGGACGAGGCGCAGGACCTGACGCCGATGCAGTGGCGGATGGTGGGCCGCCGCGGCCGGCACGGCACGTGGACGGTGGTCGGCGACCCGGCGCAGTCCTCGTGGACGGACCCGGAGGAGGCGGCCGCGGCGCGTGACGAGGCCCTGGGCTCCCGGCCGCGCCGGCGGTTCACCCTGACGGTGAACTACCGCAACCCGGCGGAGGTCGCCGAGGTCGCGGCCCGGGTGCTGCGGCTGGCGATGCCGGGCATGGAGCCGCCGACGGCGGTCCGCTCCACGGGCCTGGAGCCCCGCTTCACGGCCGCCGGCGGCGATCTGGGCACCGCGGTCCGCGAGGAGACGCGCAGGCTGCTGGAGCAGGTCGACGGCACGGTCGGCGTGGTCGTGGCCATGGACCGGCGCGCGGAGGCCGCGGGCTGGCTGGCGGACCTGGGGGAGCGGGCGGTCGCGCTCGGCAGCCTGGAGGCCAAGGGCCTGGAGTACGACGCCACGGTGGTCGTCTCCCCGGCGGAGATCGCGGAAGAGTCCCCGGCGGGCCTGCGGGTGCTGTACGTGGCCCTGACCCGCGCGACGCAGCAGCTGACGGTGGTCTCCGCGGGCCGCGACGAGCCCGGCGAGGACGGGGTTCCGGCGCTGCTGAAGCCGTAGGGCGCGGAGGGCCCGCGGCGCTGCGCCGGCAAGACCCGGATGGCCTGCGGCCACACGCGTGGTGGGACGAGGTCAACCCCCGGGAGGGGGATCGCTTCCGGCGATCCTTTGTTAGCCTGGGTACGGCACCGGCTCGATCCAAGCCCCCGGGCCCAACCTTCGTCGCTTAGAGCGACCACTTGCCGCGAGGCGAGCATGGCGGGTCGGTGTCATAGACGTTCATACAGGTCCGCGCTCCTCGGATACCGAGGGGCGCGGACCTTTTTCGTACGGGCCTACGCTTCCGTGCACCTGATCTATCTCGTATGGTGGAAGTGTCTTTCCGAAATTTGTAGCTGGTTACCTTGTACTGGCTGGTAGGTGGGACGATCGGACAACAGGTCCTGCCGTACCTGCCATGTTCTTGGCCGGTACAGCGTGGGGCCCTGTGCGTGTGTGTACAAAAAACCAGGGACAGAAGAGGAACACGGCCATGGCAACGGCGCCCAGCGTCTCGTACTCGATGACGGTCCGCCTGGAAGTGCCCGCGAGCGGAACCGCGGTCTCCCAGCTGACCACCGCCGTGGAGTCTTCCGGTGGGTCGGTCACCGGCCTCGACGTGACCGCCTCCGGTCACGAGAAGCTCCGTATCGACGTCACCATCGCCGCGACCTCCACCGCGCACGCCGACGAGATCGTCGGCAAGCTGCGCGGCATCGAGGGCGTCAGCCTTGGCAAGGTCTCCGACCGAACCTTCCTGATGCACCTCGGCGGCAAGATCGAGATGGCGTCCAAGCATCCCATCCGCAACCGCGACGACCTCTCGATGATCTACACCCCGGGCGTCGCCCGCGTGTGTATGGCCATCGCCGAGAACCCCGAGGACGCGCGCCGCCTCACCATCAAGCGCAACTCCGTCGCAGTCGTGACGGACGGCTCCGCCGTACTGGGCCTCGGCAACATCGGCCCGATGGCCGCGCTGCCCGTCATGGAGGGCAAGGCGGCCCTCTTCAAGCGCTTCGCCGGCATCGACGCCTGGCCGATCTGCCTCGACACCCAGGACACCGACGCGATCGTCGAGATCGTCAAGGCCATCGCCCCGGGCTTCGCCGGCATCAACCTGGAGGACATCTCCGCGCCGCGCTGCTTCGAGATCGAGGCCCGCCTGCGCGAGGCCCTCGACATCCCCGTCTTCCACGACGACCAGCACGGCACCGCCATCGTCGTCCTCGCCGCCCTCACCAACGCACTTCGCGTGGTGGGCAAGGCAGTTGGCGACGTCAAGGTCGTCATGTCGGGCGCCGGCGCGGCCGGTACGGCCATCCTCAAGCTGCTCCTCGCGGCCGGCGTGAAGAACGTCGTCAGCGCCGACATCCACGGTGTCGTGCACGCGGGCCGCCCCGACCTGGTCGACGCGGCCGCCGACTCCCCGCTGCGCTGGATCGCCGACAACACCAACCCCGAGGGCTACACGGGCACTCTGAAGGAGGCCGTGGTCGGCGCCGACGTGTTCATCGGCGTCTCCGCCCCCAACGTGCTGTCCGGCGAGGACGTCGCGGCCATGGCCGAGGGTGCGATCGTGTTCGCGCTCGCGAACCCGGACCCCGAGGTTGACCCGGCCGTCGCCCGCCAGACCGCCGCCGTCGTGGCCACCGGCCGCTCCGACTTCCCCAACCAGATCAACAACGTGCTGGTCTTCCCGGGCGTCTTCCGCGGCCTGCTGGACGCCCAGTCCCGCACGGTGAACACGGACATGATGCTGGCCGCCGCGACCGCACTCGCCGACGTCGTCGGCGAGGACGAGCTCAACGCCAACTACATCATCCCGTCGGTGTTCAACGACAAGGTGGCCGGCGCGGTCGCCGGAGCCGTCCGCAAGGCCGCCTCGGCGAACTGACGCGGAGTCGGGCGCAGCCGCGCCGGGTCGGCCGCCGCTGTGACGGCCCTCACGGCTCGCCGATCCCGGCGCGTCGCGAGATGCGGGCCCGGCGGGCCGCCTCTAGGGTTGCGGGGATGCCCGCGAGGTCCGCGGTCCGCATCCACCAAGTGCGGACGGAGCGTCACCGCGGCGTGACTGTGGCGCTTTTCGTGTGACCCTGGCGGGTGCCGGATTGGCTTTCCCGCCGCTGGTGGGGGCAGGATGCGTAACCGGGCGAGAGGGTCTGACGTTCAGACCCGGGTCCGGGGACTGTCCGAGGGCCCTGGCAGCATCGGCTTCGATCTCACGCCTCTAAGGCAAGTTGAACACGGGAGTACAACATGAACCGCAGTGAGCTGGTGGCCGCTCTGTCCGAGCGCGCCGAGGTGACCCGCAAGGACGCCGACGCCGTTCTGGCCGCGCTCGCCGAGACCGTCGGCGAGATTGTCGCCAAGGGCGACGAGAAGGTCACCATCCCCGGCTTCCTGACCTTCGAGCGCACCCACCGTGCCGCTCGCACCGCGCGCAACCCGCAGACCGGCGACCCCATCCAGATCCCGGCCGGCTTCAGCGTGAAGGTCTCCGCGGGCTCCAAGCTCAAGGAAGCCGCCAAGGGCAAGTAAGTCCTGCCCGTACCGGGGCCCGTGCGTACGGGCCCTCGGAGCGGCAGAGCAGTACGCAGTACTGGCGAAGGGCGGCCATCCCCGGGCGGGGAGGCCGCCCTTCGGCCTGTCCGGGGGCTTCCCCGGCCCGTGGCCTCGTACGGGCCGGGGAACGGCCTTGTACGGGCGGGTGGGCGCCCTCGTACGAGGGCGGGTGAACGCCCGCGTACGGGCGGGTGGGTGCCCTCGTACGGGCCGGTGGGCGCATGCGAGAGCCCCCCGGCCCCTGGTGGGGGCGCGGGGGGCTCTCGGTCGGCCGTACGGCTCAGACGAGGTCGCCACCCGGAAGCTCGACCTTGGCTCCCAGCTCCACGAGCTTCTCCATGAAGTTCTCGTAGCCGCGGTTGATGAGGTCGATGCCGTGGACCCGCGAGGTGCCCTCGGCCGCCAGCGCCGCGATCAGGTACGAGAACCCGCCGCGCAGGTCGGGGATGACCAGGTCGGCGCCCTGCAGCTTCGTCGGGCCGGAGACGACCGCCGAGTGCAGGAAGTTGCGCTGCCCGAACCGGCAGGCGCTGCCGCCCAGGCACTCCCGGTACAGCTGGATGTGTGCACCCATCTGGTTGAGCGCCGAGGTGAATCCGAGACGGGACTCGTAGACCGTCTCGTGGACGATCGAGAGGCCCGTGGCCTGGGTCAGGGCGACCACCAGCGGCTGCTGCCAGTCGGTCTGGAAACCGGGGTGCACGTCCGTCTCGAGCGCGATCGCGTTGAGCGGGCCGCCCGGGTGCCAGAAGCGGATGCCCTCGTCGTCGATCTCGAAGGCGCCGCCGACGCGGCGGTAGGTGTTCAGGAACGTCATCATCGAGCGCTGCTGCGCCCCGCGGACGTAGATGTTGCCGCCGGTCGCCAGCGCCGCGGAAGCCCAGGACGCGGCCTCCAGACGGTCCGGGAGCGCCTTGTGGTTGTAGCCGCCGAGGCTGTCGACACCGGTGATCCGGATGGTCCGGTCGGTGTCCATGGAGATGATGGCGCCCATCTTCTGCAGGACGCAGATGAGGTCCTCGATCTCCGGCTCCACCGCGGCGTTGCTCAGCTCGGTGACGCCCTCGGCCAGGACGGCCGTCAGGAGCACCTGTTCGGTCGAGCCGACCGAGGGGTAGGGCAGGCGGATCTTGCAGCCGCGAAGGCGCTGCGGGGCCTCCAGGTACTGGCCGCCCTCGCGCTTCTCGATGGTCGCGCCGAACTGGCGGAGCACGTCGAAGTGGAAGTCGATCGGCCGGCCGCCGATGTCGCAGCCGCCCAGACCCGGGATGAAGGCGTGGCCGAGGCGGTGCAGCAGCGGGCCGCAGAACAGGATCGGGATGCGCGACGAACCCGCGTGCGCGTCGATGTCCGCGACGTTCGCGCTCTCGACGTGCGTCGGGTCGAGTACGAGCTCACCCGGCTCCTCGCCGGGGCGAACGGTCACCCCGTGCAGCTGGAGCAGCCCGCGCACGACCCTGACGTCGCGGATGTCGGGAACGTTGCGGAGCCGGCTGGGTCCGCTGCCGAGCAGAGCGGCGACCATGGCCTTGGGCACGAGGTTCTTCGCACCGCGGACACGGATCTCGCCCTCGAGCGGGGTACCGCCATGGACAAGTAGTACGTCGTCTCTGTCTGTGCCGGTCATGAATCTCGCGTTCCGGAGAGGGGCTCCCCCGGCGAGGCCAGAGGAGGGTGGGCAGGGGGCCAGGGAAAAGGGTAAGGGGCAGCACCCCCTTGTTCGTAAGGCTGACGCGGCCGTAGGACTGTCATGAATTAGCCACAACACCCACAGTGCCCACCTCATGGCGGAGTGTCGCATTCCGTCGTCGCGGGCGGCGCGCGCTCCTCCCTGCTGCCGTGCGCCCTGAGCTGCGTGCGATCCGGTGCGCCCGCCCGCTCCCCCTGAAGGGCGATTGTGCGAGATCATGTCGGCATGACCGAGGTGTCCTCCCTCACAGGGCGGCTGCTCGTGGCCACCCCCGCCCTCGCGGACCCGAACTTCGACCGCGCGGTGGTGCTCCTGCTCGACCACGACGAGCAGGGCTCGCTCGGCGTGGTCCTCAACCGGCCCACCCCCGTGGGGGTCGGTGACATCCTGCTGCCCTGGGCGACCCTGGCCGGCGATCCCGGGGTCGTCTTCCAGGGCGGGCCGGTGGGCCTGGACTCGGCCCTCGGTGTGGCGGTCATCCCCGGCGAGGAGGGGCCGCTCGGGTGGCGCCGCGTGTACGGGGCGATCGGCCTAGTCGACCTGGAGGCCCCGCCGGAGCTGCTGGCCGCGGCCCTCGGCTCGCTGCGGATCTTCGCCGGCTACTCGGGCTGGGGCCCGGGCCAGCTGGAGGTCGAGCTCGGCGACGGCGCCTGGTACGTCGTGGAATCGGAGCCCGGCGACGTGGCGTACCCGGATCCCGAAAGGCTGTGGCGGGCGGTGCTGCGCCGCCAGCGCAGCGAGCTCGCGATGGTCGCCACGTATCCCGACGACCCGTCGCTCAACTGACCCGCGCACGGGTCGGTACCCTGGCTTTTATGAGCACTCTTGAGCCCGAGCGCGGGACTGGTACGGGGACCCTCGTAGAGCCGACGCCGCAGGTGTCCCACGGCGACGGCGACCACGAGCGCTTCGCCCACTACGTCCAGAAGGACAAGATCATGGAGAGCGCGCTCGGCGGGACCCCCGTCGTCGCGCTGTGCGGCAAGGTGTGGGTACCGGGCCGGGACCCGAAGAAGTACCCGGTCTGCCCCATGTGCAAGGAGATCTACGAGTCCATGGGCCCCGGCGGGGACAAGGACAAGGGCGGCAAGGACAAGTAGGCCGGGTCCGGGCTGCCCGGTCCGTCCGGTCCGGCTGTCGGGTCCGTTCGGTCCGTTCGGTCCGGCTGTCGGGTCCGTCCGGTCCGTTCGGCCCCTCCTCGGCGGGACCAAGGCCCTCGAAGGCCCCCTGATGCGCTGATGCGCGTCCGGGGGCCTTTGCCGTGCGCGGGGGGCGGACTAGGGTCGGCCGCACGGGCGCCGGGCGCCCTGTGGAACGCGCGTTGCGCATCGCGCAACGGCTGGACGGTGGAGGGGTCGAGGCCATGCCCGAGTTGATTCCGGAGCCGCGGTACGCGCGATTCGCCCGCGATGCCGGCGAGTGCGTGCTGGACGATCCGCTGCTCCAGGCCGGCCCCGGCACCGAGGGCACCGCCCGCTGGCTGCGCCGCGAGCTCGGCGCGGCCACCGGCTGGGAGCTGCCCGCGCTGCCCGCGCTGACCGCGTCGGCCGCGGGGGAGGCCTACGGCGGGCGCGCGGTGATCCGGCTGGTGCTCCGCCCCGAGCTGGCCCGCAGCATCGGTGCGGAGTCGTACGAGCTGCACGTCGCCCAGGGGCGGGTGCTGCTCGAAGGCGCCGACCCGGCGGGCCTCTTCTACGCCGCGCAGACGCTGCGCCAGCTGCTCGGGCCCGAGGCCTACCGGCGCGCGCCCACGGCGCCGGGCCGCGCCTGGCGGCTGCCGGTGGGAGGAATCCAGGACGGGCCCCGCTTCGGCTGGCGCGGCATGATGCTGGACGTGGCCAGGCACTTCATGCCGAAGGACGGGGTGCTGCGGTACGTCGACCTGCTCGCCGCGCACAAGCTCAACGTGCTGCACCTGCACCTGACGGACGACCAGGGCTGGCGGGTCGAGATCAAGCGCCACCCGCGGCTCACCGAGGTCGGCGCGTGGCGGCCGCGCAGCCGCTGGGGGCACCGGGCCTCGCCGCTGTGGAACGAGACCCCGCACGGCGGCTTCTACACGCAGGACGACATCCGCGAGATCGTCGCTTACGCCGCCGAGCGGCACGTGCGGGTGGTCCCGGAGATCGACGTACCGGGGCATTCGCAGGCCGCGATCGCCGCGTACCCGGAGCTCGGCAACACCGACGTCGTGGACACCGGCGCGCTGGAGGTGTGGGACGACTGGGGGATCAACGAGAACGTGCTCGCGCCGACCGAGGCCGTACTGCGCTTCTACGAGGGGGTCTTCGAGGAGCTGCTGGAGCTGTTCCCGGCGGAGGTCTCGCCGTTCGTGCACGTGGGCGGCGACGAGTGCCCGAAGGGGCAGTGGCGCGCGTCGGCGCTCGCGCAGGAACGGATCCGGGAGTTGGGGGTGGACGGGGAGGACGGGCTCCAGTCCTGGTTCATCCGGCACTTCGACGGCTGGCTCGCGGAGCGCGGGCGACGGCTGATCGGGTGGGACGAGATCCTGGAGGGCGGGCTCGCGCCGGGGGCCGCGGTCTCCTCGTGGCGCGGGTACGCGGGCGGGATCGCCGCCGCCGAGGCCGGGCACGACGTGGTGATGTGCCCCGAGCAGCAGGTGTACCTGGACCACCGTCAGGCGGGCGGCGGGGACGAGCCGATGCCGATCGGGTACGTGCGCTCGCTGGAGGACGTGTACCGCTTCGAGCCGGTGCCGCCGAAGCTGTCGCCGCAGGCCGCGTCCCACGTGCTGGGCGCGCAGGCCAACGTGTGGACCGAGGTGATGGAGAACCAGGGCCGGGTGGACTACCAGGTGTTCCCGCGGCTGGCGGCCTTCGCGGAGGTGGTGTGGTCGCGGCTGCCGGAGCCGGGCGAGCGGGACTACGCGGGCTTCGAGGCCCGGATGGGCGGGCACTACCGGCGGCTCGACGTGCTGGGCGTCGACTACCGCCCGCCGGGCGGCCCGTTGCCGTGGCAGCGGCGGCCGGGGGTGCTCGGGCGGCCGATCGAGGGGGAGCCCCCGAACGTGTGACGAACGTGTGATGCGGTCGGAGGGCGGTTGGAGGGTGGCAGGGGGACGGCGGGGGAGGCAGCGG
>NZ_JOCX01000028.1 GCF_000717915.1 Streptomyces sp. NRRL S-244 | reverse complement strand
ATCGCGAAGCGACGCGACCGCAGGGAGCGCCCTTGACGGACCGGCCCGACACGGAAGGACAGTGGACTGACGGGACGCCCCCGGACCCTTCACCGACCCCGGGCGACCGGAACCCTGCCCCCCC
Source organism: Streptomyces sp. NRRL S-244 (assembly GCF_000717915.1). Classification (GTDB taxonomy): domain Bacteria; phylum Actinomycetota; class Actinomycetes; order Streptomycetales; family Streptomycetaceae; genus Streptomyces. Next base: position 69,584 of record NZ_JOCX01000028.1, on the reverse strand, counting down.
CCGGAGCCCCCGCTCGCGTTCGCGGCGCCCCGGGCGCACCCTGGAGGCAGGGTGACCCCCTGGAGGTGATGCACCATGCCCACACTCGTCGGGTGGCACGTGGAGCTCGAATTCACCGAGGAAGGCCACCGCACCAGCGCGGCGGCCATGGTCAGGCTCGGTGACGGCTCCGAGATGAGGGCGCGTGGCTACGCCATGCGCCACCCCTCCGACCCGGAGCAGCTGCGGGTCGGGGAAGAGATCGCCGGCGCTCGCGCGCTGATGGATCTCGCGTCCCAGATGTTGCAGAAGGCCCACTCGGAGATCGACGAAGCGACGGGCCGACACTCTTACCCGATCAGCTAGTGACCCACTGAGCGAGGTGGGACCACGCGCTGGGAGAGAGAGCGAGCGAGGGGCCGTGAGGGACTTTCGAGTCCCTCACGTGCCTTGTCGGGGCAGGTGGCGACCTCGACGCAGTCGCCGCCGTTGCTGCCGCCGTCGCTGCCGCTGTAGCTGGACTTGAACCACGTGAGTGCCGTGCTCATGGGGCACCCAAGAGCTGCTTCAACAACTCCCACTCCGTGCACGGCCAATACCCGTGACGACCCGTACTCATCGATGAGTACGGGTCGGCGCTCTGCCACACGCTCCACGACAGCGGCGGCGGCCGGTCCACCCTCCGGCGGCCGGACCGCGACGGCGGCCGGGGCTTCCTCATCGTCGAAGCCGTCGCCGGTCTCCGGGGCGTGAGCGAGCGGCGACCTGGCAAGGTGGTGTGGTGCGAGTTCCGAACTAGCCTTGCTGACATGCACAGTTGGGGGAGACGTGCTCACGTACCAGGAAGTGATGACCACGAACTTCGGCCTGCTCGCGACGGCCGCGACCGCGTGGGACGCGATGGCCGGTGAACTGAAGAAGGTCGAGGACCGGTACGCCGCCAGCGTCCAGAAGGTCGCCATGGGGCCGTCCGTCGGCCAGAACTGGCTCGGTCTCAGTGCCGGGGTCGCTCAGAACAACTTCGCCACCACCCGGCGCGAGTACGCCGCCGCCCAGACCGAGGCGAAAGCGGTCGCCGCGCTCCTGCGCGACGCCCACGCCGGGTTCGTGGACCTGAAGAAGAAGGTGGAGTCGGCCCGCAAGGACGCCGTCGACGCCGGCATGGCGGTGTCCACGGCCGGCCGGGCCAGCTTCGACTTCACCCGCGTCGAGGACCCCGCCCAGGCCCGCATCCTGCGCCGCGACCCCGGGATGCGGGAGGCGGAGGACTCCTGGACCGCGCACATCGCGGAGGCGGTGCGCGCGGTGGACGAGTTCGACAAGGCCATCCGGCAGGCGCTCCAGGCCGTGGTGGTCGACTCCAACCCCTTCGACGGCACCATGGGCGGCTTCAACGCCACCGCCAAGCCCGTGATCCCGCCGACCGGATCCGCGCGCAGCGAGCAGAAGTTCACCGAGGCCGAGAAGTGGATCTTCGACGAGATGAAGCGGAACGTGGACTCCGACACCGTCCACCAGCTCCAGGCTCTGCTGCGCGAGCCGCAGTGGTACGACTTCGGGCGCAATTACGGCAGCGACATCAACGCGGCGCTCGTGATGTGGGGCCTGAAGGTGGCCCCCGGCCAGGACTGGGACCACAAGCCCCAGCTCCAGCAGCACTTCGACCTCCAGACGAAGAACGACTACTTCTTCAAGCAGCCGGGCCAGAACCGGGAGGTGTTCTACGACATCTACTCCAACATCCACTACGGGTACATCGGCCGGGCCGCCGGATTCGACCCGGACACCCTCATCAAGGGCGCCTCGCTGGGGGAGACCCTGCTGACCGGTGACGACGACCAGGGCGATCAGATCACCATGAGGATCGGAATGGACCTGTACGACAAGTACGGCAAGGACATGACGGAAGACCAGCTCAAGCAGGGGATCGAGGACGCAATGGACCGGATGGAGCAGGCGAAGCGGGAGGGCAAGGACGTCCCGCAGATCAGGAACACCCGGTGACGCGCGGACAGCTGGGCTGTGCGGTCGCCCCGCTCGCCGGTCTGGGCACGGGCGTGCTCGGGGCGGTGCTGCTCAATGCGGCCTGGCAGGCCTGCGACGTCGGCGTGAACGGAGCCGCCAACGGCCTCGCGCTGCTCTTCTACGGGGCGCTGCTCGCGCTCCTCGCGACGGCCTGGTGGGGCGTGCTCGTCGCGTACGTCGGCCGCTGGAACCTGGCGGCCGCCCTCCTCGGCGGTCTGGCCGGCGCAGCGGTCATGGTCTGGGTCTTCGTGGCCCTCCTCCAGGTCCCCGACGGCTACCGCTGCTAGATCCGGCTGGTTCGGGTCAGGGGGTCCAGGGGGCCCGGCCCGCGCCGAGGAGCTGCTCCGATCGGCGGGCCGGCCGCCCCGGTGCTATCCGGCCCCGTGGCCCTCCCGCCGCTCCACCCGGGCCTGGAGCCGGGCCATCGCGCGGGTCAGTTCCCCGGATGCCCCGAAGGGGACGATCGCCGCGTGCCCGGGAACCCGTACGCCGCCCGTCAGGGCCACGCGGGTGCCGCCGCCCGGCTCGGGGGCGGCCGCCATGCCGATGATCAGGAAGCGGCTCTGGAGCCAGCACCAGCCCGGGCGCAGGGCCCCCCGGAAGTGGGCGCGGAATCCGTACTTGCTGCGGGCCAGCGCCTCCACCCGGTCGCCGGCCACCCGCAGGACGCGGATGCCGCGCATGTCCGGCTGGAACCGGCTGAACTCGCCCTCCAGGTCGCCCATCACCGCCCAGACGGCGTCCAGGGGTGCGGGGATGACCTGTTCGGCGATCCGGGCGCCCCGGACGCCCGCCGCCATGATCCGCAGGCGGCTCACCTCGTCGAGTGCGTACGTCATGCGGACCATGCCTTTCGGAAGCTCGTACGGGCCCGGTGCAGCCGGGACTTGGCGGTGCCCGGCGGTACGCCGAGGAGCGCGGCCGCGGACTCCTCGTCGAGGCCCTCGACGTCCCGCAGCACCAGGACCGCTCGATGGTCGGGCGAGAGGCGGGCCAGGACGTCGTCGATGTCGGCGGCGAGCTCGGGGTCCCCGGAGCCGGGGAGGTCGGCGAGTTCGGCGGGGCGGGCGCGGGCCGCACGGCGGGCGACACGGACCGCCTCGCGGACCGCGATGGCGCGGACCCATCCGTACAGGGTCTCCGGATCGCGCAGGCCCCGCAGGGCGCGGAAGACCGCGACCAGGGCCTCCTGGCAGGCGTCGGGGCCGTCCGCGAGGGCGATGGGGGTGCAGATGCGGGCGACGTACGGGGTGAGGTGGTCGAGCAGGTCGTGCATCGCGAGGGTGTCGCCGGCGCGGGCGGCCCGGGCGAGGGAGACGCCGCGGTCGTGTTCGGCGGGGGTCACCGGGCGCGGACCAGCCGGGCGGCCGCCCAGCCGAAGCCGAGGCAGGCGGGCGTGTAGAGGACGAGGTTCAGCCAGTGGAAGGGGCCGGGCGGGCTGTCGAGGAGACCGGCCGCCCATCCCAGGCCCGCGAGGCCCCGTACGGCCAGACCGGCCGCGACGGCCGCGGTGACCGCCCGCGTGACGCGTCCGCCCCGCCCGTACGAATGACCGAGGACGGCGGCGGCCCCGCTCAGGGTGAGCGCCGCCAGCGGGAGGACGACGGACGGTGCGAAGGAGACCTCCGCGCCGAGGACGGCGAGGGACAGGTCGCGCTCGCTCGCCGCGGGCCAGGTGCGGCCGGTGGCCCAGTACAGGTGTACCAGCCCGTCCGCGGCCAGCAGCCCGGCCAGTGCGATTCCCGTACGGCGTCGCGATGTGTCCCTCATGAGTGCCCCCTCGGTGTCGTGAACCAACACCCCGAAGAGGAGGCGGACTTGGAGAACGTTCCCCGTGTGCTGCGTCACATCAAATCTTGATCTCCTGCCCTGCGAGAAGCTGGATTCCGATGGTGATCTCGGCGACCGTGATCACCAGGTCGAGCACCATCCCCACCGTCAAGAGCAGGCTGAACGGGCCGCGCAGCAGGGAGAAGCCGCGGATGAGGCCGAAGAGGGCCATGAGCAGCGAGAGGAGCCACATGGCGAGGAGGACGGGGCTGATGGCCAAGGGCAGCTCGAACCTGATGACCAGCCAGGCGGCGGCCGTGAAGCCCAGGAACTGGGGCAGTCCCAGCAGGAAGACCGACCGGATGAGTTCGCGCCGGGTCCGCCGCTTCCGGGGCGGCGTCTCCCGGATCACGATCACCTGAGGCTGCGGCGGCGCTGCGGGCATGGGCGGTGGCGGGGGCGGCTGGAAGGGGATCGCGTTCGCGGTCATCGCACCCAGCCCGATCGACCCCAGCGAAGCCGAAGCCGAAGCCGATGCCGAAGCCGAAGTCGAATTCGAAGCCGAGGGTGGTGAGGCCGGAGGCGTCGGTCCCGGCGGGGAGGGGGGAGTCGTGGGAGGCGGGGGTACCGCGTACGCCAGCAGCGCCGCCGGTCCGCCCAGCAGCTGCTCCAGCAGGTCGTTCAGGGTGTCCCCGAACGCCGGGTCACGGGAGATCTCGTCCGCCAGTACCGGCACGGCGATGGCCGTGGACGCATCACCCGGCTCGTCGCGCATCCTCGTCAGCACCGCCGTACCCAGCGGGCTGCTCCGCAGGCGGTCCTCCACGTGGACCCGCACCCGCGCCCGGAGCGCGGACTGCGCCGGGGTGCCGCCCCCGGCGCCGGTCAGCACTCTCAGCGCGGCGCGTGCCAGCTGTAAACCGTTCACGATCGGCCTCCCCTGCCGTTCAGACGGAAGGCCGATCGTACGGAGCGGTGCGCCCCGCGAACAGGGTCAGAGGCGCTCGGGGGTGCGGATGCCCAGCAGGGACATGCCCTTCGTGAGCGTGCGGGCGGTCAGGTCGCACAGGAACAGGCGGTTCTCGCCGACGACGAGCTCCGGCTCCGGCTTGATGACGGGGCACTGGTCGTAGAACGTCGTGAACAGCGAGGACAGCTGGTAGAGGTACGCGGCCAGCTTGTGCGGGGCGTGCTCCGCGGCCGCCTCGGCGATCAGCTCGCCGAAGCCGTCCAGGTGCAGGCCCAGCGCGCGCTCGGCCGGGGCCAGCTCCAGCTCCGGGTGCGCGACCGGGGTGCGCTCGCCCGCCTCGCCCGCCTTGCGCAGGATCGACTTGATCCGGGCGTACGCGTACTGGAGGTACACGGACGTGTCGCCGTTCAGCGAGACCATCTGGTCCAGGTCGAACTTGTAGTCGCGCGAGGGGGAGGTGGAGAGGTCCGCGTACTTGACCGCGCCGATGCCGACGTACCGGCCGTTCTCGACGATCTCCTCCTCCGACAGGCCGACCTTCTCCGCCTTCTCGCGGACGACGGCCGTGGCCCGCTCCACCGCCTCGTCCAGCAGGTCCACCAGTCGGACCGTCTCGCCCTCACGGGTCTTGAACGGCTTGCCGTCCTTGCCGAGGACCGTGCCGAAGGCCAGCTGAACGGCCTTGACCTCGTCGTTCAGCCAGCCCGCGCGGCGGGCCGTCTCGAAGACCATCTTGAAGTGGAGCGACTGGCGGGCGTCGACCACGTAGATGAGGGTGTCCGCCTTCAGGTTGCCCACGCGGTCCCGGATCGCCGACAGGTCGGTCGCGGCGTAGCCGAAGCCGCCGTCCGACTTCTGGACGATCAGCGGGGTCGGGTTGCCGTCCGGGCCCTTGTACTCGTCGAAGAACACGCACAGCGCGCCGTTGGAACGGACGGCGACGCCCGAGTCCTCCAGCAGCTTGCACGTCTCGACCAGCATGTCGTTGTAGCCGGACTCGCCGACGACGTCCGCGTCCTGGATGTCCATGTCCAGCTTGTCGAAGACGGAGTAGAAGTAGATCTTCGACTCGTCGACGAACCGCTGCCACATGGCGAGGGTCTGCCCGTCGCCCGCCTGGAGGTCGACCACCCGGGCCCGGGCCCGCGTCTTGAACTCCTCGTCGGAGTCGAAGAGCGCGCGCGAGGCCTTGTAGAGGCGGTTCAGGTTGGACATGGCCTCCTCGCCGGAGACCTCCGCGTCCGACTTGTGGTCCAGCTCGTGCGGGTGCTCCAGCAGGTACTGGATGAGCATGCCGAACTGGGTGCCCCAGTCGCCGATGTGGTGGCGCCGGACCACCTTCTCGCCCGTGAACTCCAGGATCTCGACCATCGCGGCGCCGATGACCGCCGACCGCAGGTGGCCGACGTGCATCTCCTTCGCGACGTTCGGCTGCGCGTAGTCGATGACCGTCGTGCCCGCGTTCGCGGCGTATGGGACACCGAGGCGGTCGTCACCCGCGCGGGCGGCGAGGGTCTCGATGATCGCCCGGTCGGAGACGGTGATGTTGAGGAAGCCGGGGCCCGAGACCTCGATCTCCTCGATCAGGTCACCGGTCGGGATGGACCCGACCACGGTCGTCGCCAGCTCACGCGGATTGGCCTTGGCCTTCTTCGCGAGCGCCAGGATCCCGTTGGCCTGGAAGTCGGCCCGGTCGCTTCGTCGCAGCAGCGGGTCGGCGCCACCGGCCTCCGGCAGGGCCGAGGCGAGGGCGTCCGCGACGCGCTGATTGACGGAAGAAGCGAGGGAAGGGACCGAGGCCATGAGCTGCCGTTCCTGTGAGGTCGTGCCTGAAGGTGCACTTGGTTGTTCCGACAAGCCCCGAGTATCCCACGGAGGGGCTGTCCGGATTCCGGGATTTCCCCGTCACTGGAGTGCGCGGATGGACAGGCTGGTCTGGCAGGTCCGGCGGCGCGCCCTGGGGCCCCTGGTCCGGCTCGACGGGTACGGGGTCACCGTCGGCGCCGGGCCCGCCACGCCGTGGTCCGACCTGAGCGAGGTCCGCCGCGGGAAGGACGGCGTCGTGGTGCTGGTTCCCCGCCCCGGGATCGAGCTGCCGGCCGTGCCCCACGTCATGCCCTTCGGCCGGCCGGCGCGCCGGAGGGCCGCGTACGTCCGGCGCTACGGCAGCCCCCTCGTGCTGATGCCCCAGGTGCTGGACGCCACCGGGCCCCGGATGGTCGCCGCCGTGCGGCGGCTCGGAGGGATACCGGTCGCCACGTCCTGAGACCGCCACGTCCTGACGGGCAACCTCGGAGGGCCCGGTTCCGTCTGGGAGAATGGCTGACAGCCAGCATTCGAGATAGAAGGACGTGTCGTGGCTCAGAGCGCCCAGAGCAGCACCGAGACCGACTGGGTCTCCCGTTTCGCGGACGAGGTCATCGCCGAGGCGGAGCGCCGAGCCCCGGGCAAAGCCGTCGTCGTCGCGTCCGGACTCTCCCCCTCCGGCCCGATCCACCTCGGCAACCTCCGCGAGGTCATGACCCCGCACCTGGTCGCCGACGAGATCCGCCGCCGCGGCATCGAGGTCCGCCACCTCATCTCCTGGGACGACTACGACCGCTACCGCAAGGTCCCGGCCGGCGTCCCCGGCATCGACGAGTCCTGGGCGCAGCACATCGGCAAGCCGCTGACCTCCGTGCCCGCCCCGGCCGGTTCCGCGTACCCGAACTGGGCCGAGCACTTCAAGGCCGCCTTCGTCGAGGCCCTGGCCGAGATGGGCGTCGAGTACGACGCGATCAGCCAGACCGAGCAGTACACCTCCGGCGCGTACCGCGAGCAGGTCCTGTTCGCGATGAAGCACCGCGGCGACATCGACGCCGTCCTCGCCCAGTACCGCACCAAGCAGAAGCCGGGCGGCAAGAAGCCCCAGCAGAAGCAGGTCGACGAGGCCGAGCTGGAGGCCGCCGAGGGCTCCGGCGCGGCCGCCGAGGACGACGGCAGCGACGGCGAGAGCGGGTACTTCCCGTACAAGCCGTACTGCGGCCAGTGCGGCAAGGACTTCACCAAGGTCACCTCGTACAACGACGAGACGACCGAGATGACCTACGTCTGCACCGAGGACGAGTACACCGAGACGGTCAAGCTCAGCGAGTTCAACCGCGGCAAGCTCGTCTGGAAGGTCGACTGGCCGATGCGCTGGGCCTTCGAGGGCGTGATCTTCGAGCCCTCGGGCGTCGACCACTCCTCGCCCGGCTCGTCCTTCCAGGTCGGCGGCCAGATCGTGCACATCTTCGGCGGCGAGCAGCCGATCGGACCGATGTACGCGTTCGTCGGCATCAGCGGCATGGCCAAGATGTCGTCCAGCAAGGGCGGGGTCCCGACCCCGGCCGACGCGCTGAAGATCATGGAGCCGCAGCTGCTGCGCTGGCTGTACGCGCGCCGCCGCCCCAACCAGTCCTTCAAGATCGCCTTCGACCAGGAGATCCAGCGGCTCTACGACGAGTGGGACAAGCTGGAGTCCAAGGTCGCCGACGGCTCCGTACTGCCGGCCGACGCCGCCGCGCACACCCGTGCCGTACGGGTCGCCTCGCACGAGCTGCCGCGCACCCCGCGGCCGCTGCCGTACCGCACGCTCGCGTCGGTCGCGGACATCACCGCCGGGCACGACGAGCAGACCCTGCGCATCCTGGCCGACCTGGACCCGTCGCAGCCGCTGACCTCGCTGGACGAGGTACGGCCGCGGCTGGACCGCGCCGAGAACTGGATCACCACCCAGGTCCCGGCCGACCAGCGGACGCTGGTGCGCGAGGACGCCGACACCGAGCTGCTGGGGTCCCTGGACGCCGAGGGCCGCGAGTCGCTGCGGCTGCTGGTGGACGGGCTCGACTCCCACTGGTCGCTCGACGGGCTGACCACGCTCGTGTACGGCGTGCCGAAGGTGATGGCGGGGCTGGAGCCGGACGCGAAGCCGACGCCGGAGCTGAAGGTCGCGCAGCGCACGTTCTTCGCGCTGCTGTACCGCCTCCTCGTCACCCGGGAGACCGGGCCGCGCCTGCCCACGCTGCTGCTGGCGGTGGGGGCGGAGCGGGTGCGCAAGCTGCTGGCCGCCTGAGCCGCTCGCAGGTACACGGAAGGGCCCGCACCCCGAGGGGTGCGGGCCCTTCCGCATACGGACGTTCTGCCTCTGCCTAGGCGATGTGCTCGCTCTCCAGTTCGCGCTGGTAGCGCAGCTTCAGGCCCGGCATGAGCTTGCGGATCATCGAGGAGCTGCGCGGGTGGTCGATCCCGTGACGGTCCGAGAGGTGTATGTCCACCTGCTCCGGGGTCGGGAAGTCGGAGTGCTCGTCGAGGTACGAGCGGAACACCTCGTAAGCCGCCTCGTTGAACTTGGCCTGGTCGAAGCCGGCTTCGGCTTCGGCGTCGGCCTCGGCCTCGGCGGCGTCATCGGCGGCGGCCGGCGGCACGGGGAGCTGCTCCTGCTGCGGAACGTCCTCGTCCGGGCCGGCCGGGGGCATTACCGGGGTCGGCTCCAGACCCTCGACGTACTGGGGGTTGTACCCGCCCTCGTACGCGGCCTGCGGGGCCAGGGGGGCGGCGAACCAGGCGCTGTCGTGGGCGGCGGGCATGGCCGTCGGGTCGACCGCGAAGGGGAGCGGGGCGTGGCCCTGCGGGGCTGCTCCCCGACCCGCCCCTTCCCGGACCTGGGGCTCCGCCCCAGCCCCCGGGTACCCGGCGCCCGCGGCGCCCGGCAGGCCGGCCTGGCCCGGGAGACCCGCGGCCGCGCCGGGCATGCCCGGCTGCCCCGGGACGCCCGCGGCCGCGCCGACGAGGGCCGCCTGACCCTCGGCCGCGCCCGCCAGGCCCACCTGGCCCGGGATGCCCGCGGCCTGCTGGCCCGGGAGGCCCGCAGCCTGCTGGGCCTGGGCCTGGGCCGCGGCTGCGCCGGCCAGGGCCGCCTGGCCCGCGGCTGCGAGCGGCTGGGCCGCTTCCAGGGCCGGAGCCGAGGGGGCCGGCGACGCCGAGCCCGTCGCGATGGCCGCGGCCGCCGGAGGCAGCAGCACCGGGTCGATGCCCGCCGCCGCCAGCCCCTCCGGGGCCGTCTGGGACAGCGGAACGCCGATACGGGCCAGCCGCAGCGGCATCAGGGCCTCCACCGGGGCCTTGCGGCGCCATGCGCGCCCGTACCGGGCCTGGAGCCGCGCCTGGTAGATCAGCCGGTCCTGCTCCATGCCGACGGCCTGCTCGTACGACCGCAGCTCCCACAGCTTCATCCGGCGCCACAGTTTGAACGTCGGCAACGGCGACAGGAGCCAGCGCGTGATGCGGACGCCCTCCATGTGCCGGTCCGCGGTGATGTCCGCGATCCGGCCCACCGCGTGCCGGGCCGCCTCCACCGTGACCACGAACAGGATCGGGATCACGGCGTGCATGCCCACGCCCAGCGGGTCCGGCCAGGCCGCCGCGCCGTTGAACGCGATCGTCGCCGCGGTCAGCAGCCACGCCGTCTGGCGCAGCAGCGGGAACGGGATCCGGATCCACGTGAGCAGCAGGTCCAGCGCCAGCAGCACGCAGATGCCCATGTCGATGCCGATCGGGAACACCAGCGAGAAGTTCCCGAACCCCTTCTGCACCGCGAGCGCGCGCACCGCGGCGTACGAACCGGCGAAACCGATCCCCGCGATGACCACGGCTCCTGCGACCACGACGCCGATGAGTATCCGGTGCGTACGAGTCAGCTGCATCGCGGCCACCCGCGATCCCCTCCCCTTGTCGAGCTACGGCAGGCACAGCGTACGGGTGACCGCACAGGTGACTGAATGTCAGCCTCCCGTTAAGCGCCCGCCACCCCGCCCGGACCCGCCGGCGCCTACTGCGCGGAGGGCGAAGCCTGCTGCTCAGGCTGCTGCGACGGCGACTGCTGCTGCTGGTTGGCGGCGGCGACCGAGGCCACCGTCTCCTTCGCCGCGGCGATCGCGTTCTCCAGCAGCTTGGCCTGATCCGGAGCGCCGGCACCCTCGTACGCCGCACCGTTGTAGTCGAGCGTGATCACGACGTTCTGCGTGCGCGCCACGATCGTCGTGTTGAAGAAGTCCACGTCCTTCTTCACGCCGTACACGACCGACGACGCCTGGTCGCCGACCCCGCCCGCCTGCTCGACCTTCACGTTCTGCGCGCCCTCGGTCGCCTTCGCGGTCTCGACCTGCTTGTTGAACTGGTCCTCGGCGCGCTTGTTCGCGCCGCCGAGCGAGGAGTGCGACTCGTAGCGGACCAGGGAGATCGACAGCCAGCGGTACTGCGAGCCCTTCAGCCCGTCCTCGTCCAGGCCGTTCCAGGAGCAGCTGGCGCGGGAGGCCAGGTCGTTCGACTTGGTCGCGGTGCCGTTCTTGTCCTTCGCCTCCGGGACGAGGGTGTCGACGGTCTTCGCCTGGATCGACTTGCACGGGTCGGGCAGCGTCGCGAACGCCGCCTTCTCCAGCGCGGCCGAGGCCTTGCCGCTCGGCTTGGCGGAGGAGGACGCGCCGGGCTTCTTGTCGCCGCCCGAACCGGAGCCCTTGCCCGAGTCGGACGAGCAGCCGGCGACGGTGAGGATCACCGGGACGGCTGCGCAGGCGAGAACGCGAGTGAGGCGCGAGGCAGATCGGTGCATGGTTCCTTCAGTCAGTACGTTGTGGGGCGCGTTCTGTGGACGCGGTGCGGGCTCGGTGCAGGCTCGGTTCGGGCTCGGTTCGGGTTCGGCGGGCGGGCGCGGGACCCGAGCAACGGTAGCCCGACCCGGCGCGCGCCTGCTGTGCGCGCCGTCACGCCGAGCCCCGCGCGCCCCCGCTCACTCGTTGAAACGCTCGACGAGGGCCTGCGTCAACTGCCGTGTCTTGTCCTGGGTTTCGGGGCTCGACGGCACCGTACCGGGCAGCGCGGGCTGCACGCTGTACTCGACCGTGACGATGACATTCGAGGTACGGAACACAATCCGCACCGTCCGCGCCTGCGCCGCGCTCGCGCCGGCCGCGCTCAGCTTGTCCTCGATGTACGCCTCGGTCCCGAGCCCCTCGAGCACGCGGGACCCGAGCTCGGGCGGCGGCGCGGAAGGGCTCCCGGCCCCGGGGGAGGGCGACTGCCCGGCGGGCGGCGGGGGAGCGCTGGCGGCCGGAGGGGCGCTGGAGCTCGTACCCGTACTCGGCGTGGGGCTCGTGGTGGGGCCGGGGAACGGCAGGTGCGCGTCCGTCAGCCGGCGCACGTACACCTGGTGCGCCTTGTCGTCGTCGCTCATGAGCGTCCGGTCGTACGAGACCACGCGCTCGAAACCCACCGACAGCAGCCGGGTCTCCTCGGGCGTCTGCGCCGTCCAGCGGCAGCCGACGTGCCGGTCGCCGTCGTACGAGGTGTCCGCGACCCCGGCGTACAGCTGGGCGCGCTGCTCGTCGGTGAGGCTGTCCCCGGTCGGGAGCATGGCCTTGAGGCGCTTGCCGTCGGCGGCCTTGCAGGGCGCGGGCAGGCTGCGGTACTTGCCGGCCGGCGCGGGCGCGGGGCTGCTGTCGCCCGCCTTGGAGTCGGTGTCGGACCCGACGCCGCCGCCGCTGGTGCACCCGGTCAGGCCGGTCGCGCCGGCCATGAGTGCGGTGAGCATCGCGATGCCCGGCAGGACCCGCCGTCGTCGCCGTACCGCCTTGCGCTGCACGTCCACTGGCTCCCTTCGACCGGCCGGCGTCCCGGCGGTCAGGAAAATGCGTTGCCGCGCTTTGGACGCGGATGAACACAATGTCTATCGCACACGCTGGTACCGGCGCCGGTCCCCTGTCTGATTTGGGACCAAGAGCGAGGTTTTTGCTTATTCGGGGGATTGAAGTCGTATGTCGTATGTAGAGGTGCCGGGAGCGAAGGTCCCGATCCGGATGTGGACCGACCCGGCGTCGGTCGAGGCGAGCGCGATGCAGCAGCTGCACAACGTCGCCGGCCTTCCCTGGATCAAGGGCCTGGCGGTCATGCCGGACGTCCACTACGGCAAGGGCGCCACGGTCGGCTCGGTCATCGCGATGAAGGACGCGGTGTGCCCGGCGGCGGTGGGGGTGGACATCGGCTGCGGCATGTCGGCGGTGAAGACGTCCCTGACGGCGAACGACCTCCCGGGCGACCTCTCCCCCCTCCGCTCGAAGATCGAGCGCGCCATCCCGGTGGGCGCGGGCATGCACCGCGACCCGGTGGACCCGGACCGCCTGTACGGGTTCTCGGATGCGGGGTTCGGGGACCTGTGGGAGCGGTTCGACTACATCGCGGACGCGGTGAAGTTCCGGCGGGAGCGGGCTCTGAGGCAAATGGGAAGCCTTGGCCAGGGGAATCATTTTTGTGAGCTTTGTATCGATACGTCCGGTTCGGTGTGGGTCATGCTGCACTCGGGCTCGCGGAACATCGGCAACGAGCTGGCCGACTTCCACATCAACGTGGCCCGTGGGCTCTCGCACAACCAGAACCTGGTCGACCGGGACCTCGCGGTCTTCCTCGAGGCGACGCCCGAGATGGCGGCGTACCGCAACGACCTCTTCTGGGCCCAGGAGTACGCCAAGTACAACCGGGCCGTGATGATGAGCCTGTTCAAGGAGGTCATCCGCCGGGAGTTCCGGAAGGCGAAGGTGTCCTTCGACCACGAGATCAGCTGCCACCACAACTACGTGGCGCAGGAGCGGTACGACGGCATGGACCTGCTGGTCACGCGGAAGGGCGCGATCCGAGCCGGCAGCGGTGACTACGGGATCATCCCGGGGTCCATGGGGACGGGTTCGTACATCGTGAAGGGCCTCGGCAACGAGAAGTCGTTCAACTCGGCCTCGCACGGCGCGGGCCGGAAGATGAGCCGGACGGCCGCGAAGAAGCGGTTCTCGGCGCGCGACCTGGCGGATCAGACCAAGGGCGTCGAATGCCGCAAGGACTCGGGCGTGGTCGACGAGATCCCGGGCGCGTACAAGTCGATCGAGCAGGTCATCGGCCAGCAGACGGACCTCGTCCAGGTCGTGGCCAAGCTCAAGCAGGTCATCTGCATCAAGGGCTGAGCCCTGGGTGCAGTTGTCGGGGGAATGGAAGGGCCCGGACCGAACTCGGTCCGGGCCCTTCCGTGTGGTCCCCGCGAGGCCTCCGGCCGGTCGGAGGGTTCGCGGGGACAGGGGGGTGGGGGCGGCGTAGGCTCGGCGGGAGGGGGCTCTTGGCGGGTAGGCCGCGGGAGGTTCCATGACCGCGCTCGGTGAGCTGATCGGGATCGACGACCGGACCGTGCTGGTCCTCGGGCAGGAGCTGGACGTCGAGCACGGTCAGCCGGACGTCGCCAATGCCCTGGTGCACCGGGCCGGCGAGACCCTCGTGGTCGTCGACACCGGCGTCACGGACGTCTTCCGCACGGCGCTGCGGGAGGCGATGGACCGGGTCGGGCCCTGGTCCCGGGCGCTGTTCCTGACCACGCACGGGCATCCCGACCACGTGGCCAACAACGACCTGGCCGACGAGCTGGGCGTGCCGGCCGAGCACTGGGTGCCCGCTCCCGACCTCGACCAGATGCGGGATCCGGACTCGTACTGGGTGCGGTCCTTCGAGCGCATCGCCGGGGTGGCGCCGCTGCCCCCTCCCGCGGTGGTCGCCCCCCGGCTGGTGTCGCTCTTCCGGCCGTACCGGCCCTTCGGCGCGAGCACCCGGACCTACGAGGAGCGGCCGCTGGAGCGGATCCGGATCGGCTCGGCGCGCTTCACCGGGTGGACCTTCGCCGACGGCGCGGTCCGCGTGCTGCGCAGCCAGGGTCACTGCGCCGGGCACGTGGTCGTGCACCTGAGGGACTGCGGCGTCCTGCACCTGTCGGACGAGGCCAACGGGGCCTGCGGTGCGATGGCCGACGCCGACCAGCTCAAGATCCAGACCGTGCTCGGCGCCGTGGCCCTCCTCTTCGAGGAGGGGGAAGTCTCACTCCTCACCGACGGGCACACCTTCGCCGTGCGCCGTGGCGCCGAGGTCGTGGTGCCGTATCTGGACGGCCTGCTGGAGCAGGCCGCCGCCCTGCAGGAGGCGGCGGTCGGGCTGACCGGAGGGGGCGAACCGGTCCGGCCGGGCGAGTTCGCCGCCCGGTACGCGGAGGCCTTCGCCGAACTGGGCGGCGGCGGGGCCAATCCGAACGCGATGTTCGCCGCCATGATGGCGGTCAACCAGCTCCGCGAGCTCGGACTGCGGCCGGAGTCCGCGGACGCCGATGCCCCGTGGTCCCGCCCCGCGATCCACGACCCCGCGCCGCACCCCCCGGCCCCTCCGGGGCAACCGGGGGATTGACGGGGGGGCAAGGCGTGCGGGGCAAGGCGCGGGGCGGGGCGGGGCGGGGCCGGGCGGGCGGTTACAGGTCGCGGTGGACCTTGGTGTTCGAGGCCTGGGCGCGGGGGCGGACCACCAGGAGGTCGATGTTGACGTGGCTGGGGCGGGTCACGGCCCAGGTGATGGTGTCGGCCACGTCGTCGGCGGTCAGGGGGGCGGCGACGCCCGCGTAGACCTTCTCGGCCTTCTCGGCGTCGCCGCGGAAGCGGGTCTTCGCGAACTCCTCGGTCTTCACCATGCCCGGGGCGATCTCGATGACGCGGACCGGCTGGCCGACGATCTCCAGGCGGAGGGTCTCGGCCAGGACGCGGGCGCCGTTCTTGGCGGCGACGTAGCCGGCGCCGCCCTCGTAGGTGGCGTGGCCCGCGGTGGAGGACAGGACCACGACCGTGCCGTCGCCGGAGGCGATGAGGGCGGGGAGGAGGGCCTGGGTGAGGTTGAGGGTGCCGATGACGTTGACCTCGTACATCGTGCGCCAGTCGGCGGGGTCGCCGGTGGCGACGGGCTCGGCTCCGATGGCTCCGCCGGCGTTGTTGACCAGTACGTCGCAGCGGTCGAGGGAGGCCGCGAAGGCGTCGACGGAGGGTCGGTCGGTGACGTCGAGGGCGTGGGCGGCGGCGGAGTGGCCGGCTGCCGTCAGCTCGGCGGCGAGGGCCTCGATGCGGTCCTTGCGGCGGGCGGTGAGGACGACGTGGTAGCCGGCGTCGGCGAGCTGGCGGGCGGTGGCCGCGCCGATGCCGCTGCTCGCGCCGGTGACTACGGCGGTACGGGTGGCGGCCGTGCTCATGTGCGGGCTCCTCGGGTCGTTCGATCGTTCAGTCGTTCGTACGGGCGAATACCCGCCAGCATAGGCGGGGCTCAGCGGCCGCGCGGGGCGTACATGATCACCGCCATGCCGGCGAGGCAGACGAGGGCCCCGGCGACGTCCCAGCGGTCGGGGCGGTAGCCGTCGGCGGCCATGCCCCACAGGAGGGAGCCGGCGACGAAGACCCCGCCGTACGCGGCGAGGACGCGGGCGAAGTCGCCCTGGGGCTGGAGGGTGGCGACGAAGCCGTAGAGGCCGAGGGCGATGACCCCGGCGCCGATCCAGGCCCAGCCCTTGTGCTCGCGTACGCCCTGCCAGACGAGCCAGGCGCCGCCGATCTCCAGGACGGCGGCGAGGGCGAACAGGGCGGCGGAGCGGGCGATGAGCATGGCTCGAAGCGTACGCAGACGGGCCGCGGGTCCGGATCGCCGCCCGCCTGTGCCCGTCGGTGCCCGCCGGTTGGGCGAGGGCTCGCCCTCGTTCGTGTGATGGTCCGACCGGTCGGGGGCGGTGCTGGCTAGCCTCCGCGCGTGGAGGTGGTGGCGGTGCGCCGTGGTGCCGTACGGAGTGTGGTGGTGGCGGGCTTGCTGGTGCTCGGGGTCTCCGGGGTGTCCGGAGTGTCCGGGGAGGCGGGGGCGGCCGCCCGGAGTGGTCCTGGTTCGGGTCCGGGTTCGGGTCCCGAGGCCGACGTGGCGTACCACGGGCGGGTGTCCCTGTCGCAGGGGCGGCTGCGGGTGTGGGTGGTGCCGCAGAACGAGGGGCCGGCCGCGCTGCCCAACGCGACGCTGCGGGTGCGGCTGTCGGCGGAGCTCGCGGACCGGCAGGAGCTGGCGCAGGGCTGTGCGCGGGCCGGGCTGCGCGAGGTGGTGTGCGAGACGGGCGCGCTGCCGCTGCACGGCCGGGGCCGGCACATCGGGCTGCTGCTGGAGCTGAAGGAGCCGGTGTCGGAGGTGGTGGTCCGGATCGACACGTGGTGGAACGGCGGGGCGTCCGACCGCGACCTGTCCAACAACCAGCACGCGGTGCTGGCGCTGGACACGGGCGACTCCTACGCCTTCTGACCCGGCTCTCGTGGCCACGCCTACGGGGTGGCCACGCCGCCGAATTCCTCGACCGCCTCGCTGACGATCCGCTCCAGCCGGGCGTGGTGGGCTCCGCGCCAGTAGACGCGCTCGCACGCCGTGCACTGCGCGAAGACGTCGTACGAGCGCTGCGTCCCGCTTTCGAGGCGGTCCCCGACGCTGTCCTTGTCGGCCTCGCGGAGCGACCCGTTGCACGCGGTGCAGCGGGTCCACGGGGCGAGGGCGGGTGCGAACCGGCCGAGGACGTCGCGGAGTTGCTCGTCGGGGTTGTCGCTGTAGACGTACGCGCCCGCGAACAGCTCGCGGCGGCGCAGCAGTCCGCGGTCGCGGGAGAGCAGGACGCGCTGCTCGGCGGCGGAGCGGGTGGCGAGGGCGGGGTCGCCGATGTCCTCGTTCTCGTACGCGGTGTCCACGCCGAGCAGGCGCAGGCGGCGGGCGAGCGTGCCGAGGTGGACGTCGAGGAGGAAGCGCAGCGGGGCGCCCCCGATCTGCTGCGGGCGCTCGACGCCGAAGACCTCCACGTTCTGTCCGGCCTGCGGCACGTACGAGACGGGCACCTCGTGGCCGTCGACGAGGAGCCGGCCGACCTCGGTGAGCGGGACGCCGGCCGATTCGACGACGTGGCCGAGGCTGGAGGCGCCGTCGGTGGTGGTCGGTACGCGGTCGGCGCGCCGGCTGGGCGGCGCGAACAGGCGTAGTTCGGGGGCGAGGGTGAGCTGAATGCCGGGTCCGTTCACGCTGTCAGCATGCCATTGGGGGGCGGGTGGTGCGGGGGAATTACGAGGTCGCGGCGGTGGCGCCGTCGTAGGCGGTGCGGTGGGCGTCGACCTCGTCGAAGTGGTTCTCGGCCCACTGCTTCACGGAGGTGAGGAGGCAGGCCAGGCTGCTGCCGAGTCCGGTGAGGCGGTAGTCGACGCGGACGGGGACGGTGGGGGTGACGGTGCGGGTGACGAGGCCGTCGCGTTCGAGGGAGCGCAGGGTCTGGGTGAGCATCTTCTGGCTGACGCCGGGGATCTTGCGGCCGAGGTCGCTGTAGCGCATGGAGTTGTCCTCGGCCTGGGCGAGCGCGGCGACGATGAGGCCGACCCATTTGTCGCTGATCCGGGCCAGGAGCTGGCTGGTGGGGCACTCCTTGAGGAAGGCGTCGTAGGCGTAACGGGCCTCTTCGCGGCGGTCGGCGGCGGTACGGGTGGCCATCGGGTGCCCCACTTCCGGGTCGGGTACGCACCTCCAAGTACGTACTTACGAAAGGAGAGTACCTCTCCCTAGGTTAGTGCTCAGCGGAACGCAGGAAACGACCGGGCGAACCGAACCGAGCCCAACCGAACCGGGGAGACACCATGAGCGAGAACGCGCAGACCGTACGGACCATGCAGGCGGCCGTCGTGAACGGCTTCGGCGGGCCGGAGCAGGTGGAGATCGTGCGGGTGCCGGTCCCGCGGCCGGCCGCCGGCCAGGTCCGCATCCGGGTCGCGGCGGCCGGGGTGAACCCGGTGGACGGCGCGGTCCGCGTCGGCGTCTTCGGCGGCGCGGGGACGCGGCTCGGGCTCGGCTGGGACGTGGCGGGCGAGATCGACGAGGTCGGCGCCGGGGTCACCGGCTGGGCGGCGGGGCAGCGGGTGGTCGGACTGCACTACGGGCCGGTCAAGCCGCTGGGCACGCATGCGGAGTACGCGGTGCTCGACGCCTCGGCGGTGGCGGCCGCTCCGGCCACCGTGGACGCCGTGGCCGCGGCCTCGCTCCCGCTGAGCGGGCTGACGGCCGGTCGGGCGGTGGGGCTGCTGGGGCTGGCTCCGGGGTCCTCGGTGCTGGTCACGGGGGCCGCGGGGATGGTCGGCGGGCTCGCGGTGCAGCTCGCGGTACGGGCGGGGCTGGTGGTGACGGCGCTGGCGGGGGAGTCGGACGAGGAGTTCGTACGGTCGCTCGGCGCGACGGAGTTCGTCCCGCGCGGGTCGGCTCCGGCCGGGCCGGTGGACGGGGTCGTGGACGCGGCCGTACTGGGGGAGCCGGCGCTGGGCTTCGTCCGTGACGGCGGGGTCTACGTGGGCCTGCGCCCGCACGCCGGTCCGGCCGCGGAGCGGGGGATCCGGGTGGTGGAGCAGGAGGTCGCGGCGGACGGCGCGCACCTGGCGGAGCTGGTGGGCCTGGTGGACGCGGGCGCCCTGACCCTGCGGGTCGCGGAGACGATCCCGCTGGCGGACGCGGTGAAGGCCCACGCCCGCCTGGCGGAGCCGGGCACCCGCGGCCGCCTGGTCCTGACGACCGCCTGACGGCGCCCGGCCCCCAAGCCGCTCCGGCCCCCGAGCCGCTCCGGCCCCCGAGCCCCTCCGGCCCCGAGCCTTCACCGGCCCCCCGGTTCCTCAGTGGAACAGGGCGTAGCCGGTGGGGTCGCCCGGCATCTGCCAGGCGAAGCCCTGGAGGAAGAAGCAGGCGACCAGGTTGCTCGCGGCGAAGGCGAGCAGCACGGCCGAGGTGACGGTGCCGGCCCGGCGCAGGGCGGGGGAGGTGAGGCCCGCGTCGAGGGGTTCGGAGTGGGGGGTCAGGAACAGCGCGGCTCCGGCGGCGACGGCGGAGGCCAGGAAGGTGATCAGGGCCCAGGTGTAGAGGTGCAGGCCGAACAGGGCGCCGGCGTAGCCGGGGTCCGGGGGCACGATGTGCATCAGGACCTGGGTGGCGGAGACGACGCTGCCGGCGAGCGCGGCGACGATGGCCCAGCCCCAGCCCGCGGCCCATTCCCCGGAGGTGACCGCGCCCTTGCGGGAGCGGGCGATGATCCAGGCCGGGCCCAGTGCGCTGAGCAGGAAGAACATCCGCTGCAGCAGGCACATCGGGCAGGGGTACTCCCACAGTCCGAACTGGAAGAAGTACGCGCCGGCCAGGGTGCCGCACAGGCCGATGACGTAGGCGTGGGCGAACCAGAGGCCCAGCCGGTTGGAGGTGGATGCGGTGCTCACGGGGCTCTTCTCCTCAGAGGGCGATGTGGAAGGCGTGGTCGAGCACGTGGGGGAGGAACGCGATCACGCAGGCGATCAGCGTTCCCGTCCACAGCGGCACCCGGACCCTGGCCGGCCAGGGCCGCAGCACCGCCACGACGCACAGGAAGATGAGGAGGAAGAGGAGGGTGTACATGGTGTCCCAGCTTCATCGGGGGGAACTCTTGCTTTCGGTTCCACCCTCCGCCCGGGGGTTACGCACCGGTAGCGGGATGGTGTCTATACGCCCATAAACGCGCTTTATGGGCGTCCGGCGGCAGCCCCTGCGGCCGGGGCGCCGGCAGTCCCGGCCGCAGGCCCGGCGGCCGCCGGGACGAACGCGCCCGTCGCCAGGCCCCGTACGGTCAGGGAGGCCGCGGTGGCCCAGGCCGCCAGGAGGCAGGCGTACAGGAAGACGGCGAGCCAGCGGTACAGGTCGAGGCCGGTGTGCTGGGCCAGCCCCTCCGCCCCGGTCACGCAGGTGCCCACCGGGAAGGTCAGCGCCCACCAGGTCAGCGAGAACCGCATGCCGAGCCGCCGCGCCCGTACGAGCATCGCGCAGGCGAAGGCGAACCAGAGCAGCGCGAACCCCATCACCGGGACCCCGTAGATCACGGCGAACATCCGGAAGCCCTCGGCGTACGGGGACTGCACCACCCCCGGGGCGGCGTCGGCGAACTTGTTGGCGGCGGTGACCGACTGCCCCAGCGGGCCGAGGACCAGGAACAGCGTCGGGGTCAGCGCGAGCGGCAGCCGCGGGCCCGTCACCATGCGCCCGAAGACGATGGGCAGCAGCACCAGCGTGGCCAGCATGCTCAGCCCGAACATCGTGTAGCAGCCGAGCAGCAGCGCGCGCTGCCACTGGCCGGGCGGCAGGTGCGGGACCAGCAGCGGGCCGAGCGCGGCGGAGACCATCGGGGCGACGACGGGGAGCAGCCAGACGGGTGAGGCGCTGCCGGGTCGGATCCGGTGGCTCTCGACCATCAGGTACGGGATGGCGACGGCGGCGAGCAGTCCGATGGCCGTTCCGGCGACGAAGAGGACGGAGTCGGCGACCACGGCGGCATGGAGGCCGATGACGTCCTTGCCGATCAGCAGCGTGCCGCCGCCGACGGCGAGCAGGGCCATGGCGAGGCAGCCGTAGAAGGGGGCGACGGCCGGGTCGAGCAGATGGGCCCGCGCCTGGTCGCGGTGGCGGGCCCAGTGCAGGGCGCGGGCGGTGAGCAGGACGGCCAGCATGGCGGCGGACAGGGCCCAGAAGGCCAGGCTGAAGGTGTGCAGTCCGCGGACGTGCACGGGCAGGGCGACGCCCGCGTTGGCGACGATGGCGGTCCCCATCACGCTGGCGTACCAGTTGGGGCCGAGGTGCCGGATCAGGCTCGGGCTGACGGACGGCGGTGGCGGTGGCGGTGGCTGGGGCGCGGCCATGTGCTCACCGTGACCCGGGCCGAGGACCTCCGCAACCGGGTGGATCAGTGCTGACCAGCGCAAACGGCGCCGGCTGGCCCGGGTATCCGCGCGGTGGAAGACTCGGGGGAGAGCGGTGAGGAGCGACCCATGGGTGCCTCGACTGCGCCGGCGCCGGGACCCGTACCCGTACCGGCACCCGTACCCGTACCGGTCCGGCTGGACGATTCCGCGTACCACGAGCTGGCGCGATCCTTCCGGGGGAGCCTGGTGCGGGCCGGGGACGCCCCGTACGAGGAGCGCCGGCGGATCTGGAACGGCGCCATCGACCGGCATCCCGCGCTGATCGCGCCGTGCACCGGTTCGGCCGATGTGGTGGCGGCGCTGAAGTGGGCGGGGCGCACGGGTGCGCCGGTCGCGGTGCGCAGCGGCGGGCACAGCTTCCCCGGGCATTCGGTCTGCGACGGCGGTGTGGTGATCGACCTGTCGCCGATGAAGGAGATCCGGGTGGACCCCGAGGCCCGTACGGTCCGGGTCCAGGCGGGGGCGCTGCTCGGCGAGCTGGACGCGGCGACGCAGCCGTTCGGGCTGGCGGTGCCGTCGGGGATCGTCACGCACACGGGTGTCGCGGGGCTCACGCTCGGCGGCGGGATCGGCTGGCTGAGCCGCAAGTACGGGCTGAGCGTGGACCAGCTGCTGTCGGTGGACCTGGTCACGGCGGGCGGGGAGCGGGTCACGGCCGGTGCGGCGCACGAGCCGGAGCTGTTCTGGGGGATGCGCGGGGCGGGCGGGAACTTCGGCATCGTCACGGAGTTCACGTTCCGGCTGAATCCGGTCGGTCCGACCGTGCTCGCCGGGCCGGTGCTGTGGCCGGTGGAGGACTCGCCGCAGGTCATGCGGTTCTACCGGGACTGGATCGAGGGGGCGGCGGACGAGCTGACGACGATCGTGGTCCACCGCAAGGCCCCGCCGTCGCCGGTGATCCCGCCGGAGCTGCACGGCCGGCCGGTGGTGATGGTGATCGCCTGCTGGGTGGGTGAGATGGCCGCCGGTGAGGAAGTGATGCGGCCGATGCGGGAGTTCGGGAGGCCGCTGCTCGACCTGTGCCGGCCGAAGCCGTACCTGGCGCACCAGGCGATGTTCGACGCCTCGTTCCCGCACGGCTGGTGGTACTACTTCCGGGGCTGCGGCCTCGACGGGCTCGCCGACGGCGTCCTGGACGCGATGGCGCGGTACGCGGGGCGGATCGCCTCGCCGCAGAGCGGTTTCCCGCTGTTCCAGCTGGGCGGCGCGGTCGCCCGGGTCGGCGAGGAGGACACGGCGGCCGCGGGCCGCTCCCTGGGCCACATGCTGAACATCAACGGGATCCGCGACACGCCCGAGGGCTTCGCCGAGGAGTGCGCGTGGGTCCGGGAGTTCTGGTCCGCGCTGGAGCCGTATCACGCGGGCGTGTACGTGAACTTCCTGATGGACGAGGGTGAGCAGCGCATCCGCCAGGCGTACGGCTCGCGGGAGCGCAAGCTGGAGCGGCTGCGCGCCCTGAAGGCGCAGTGGGATCCGGGGAACGTGTTCCGCCTGAACCAGAACATCCCACCGGCGGGCGCATTGCGCGGCTTGTGATCATCTCCGGCGCGGCTACGGGCACTCGCCGGGCGGCATGGTCACGCTGGGTGGCGGGATCACCATCCACCGAGCCGGAGGCGTAGATGAACCCGATGAACCAGCCCGCACCGACGTTCACGACCGCCGAGACCAGCGGACTGCACGACCTGCTGCGCGAGATCGTCGACGACGGCGCCGCCCCGGGAGGCGTGGTCGTCTGCGGTACGAGGCATGCCGGCGCTGCGGCGGCCGGCGAGCGCACCGTCCTCGCGGCCGGGGTCGTCTCCCCGTTCACCGGCCCCGGCACGCCCGACGAGCACACCGTCTACGACATCGCGTCCCTGACGAAGGTCACCGCCACCTGGCCGCTCGTCGGCCGCGCCCTCGACGCGGGCCTGCTCGACCTCGACACGCCCGTACGGGAGTTCCTGCCGCCGATGGACGGCGCGATGCCCAGCGGGGAGGCGACCGTACGGCAGCTGCTCTCGCACACCTCCGGCCTGCGGGCCGCCACCCGCTTCGACCTCTACGACCTGACCGGACGCCCGCTGCACGAGCTGATCTGCCACGAGCTCATGGAGAACCTCCCGGGCATCCACCGCTACATCAACCGCGGCTACATCCTGCTCGGCCTGGCCCTCGCCCATGTGCACGGCCGGCCGCTGGACGAGCTCGCCTCCGGCCTGTGGGCGGAGCTGGGCATGGACGACACGGCGTACGGCCCGGTCAAGCAGGAGCCCCGCGTCGCGCCGACCGAGCGGCAGGACGGCCACGACCGGCTCTGGGGCGCCGTCCACGACGACAACGCGGCGATCATGGGCGGCGTCGCCGGCCACGCCGGGGTCTTCGCCCCGGCGGCCGACCTCGCCACGTACGCCGAGCACCTGCTCGCCGGGCGCGAGAGCCCGCTCGGCCAGTGGTTCCGGATGAGCCTCGTCCCCCAGGCGGAGATCGAGCCGGGCCTCCAGCGCGGCCTGGGCTGGATCCTCGGCGCGGGCGGGACGGTGGCCTACCACCACGGATTCACCGGTACGAGTCTCTACCTCGCCCCGACCACCGGCCGGTACGTGGTCATCGTCACCAACGCCGTCCACAACGGCGCCGCCGCCCGCATCCGGATCACGCCCCTGCGCGAGCGCGCCCACAAGATCCTTGCGGCCGGCTGACCCGCCGGAACGCTCAGGGCCAGACCAGGCAGTACGGCTGGTGCCCCGCCTCGTGCAGCCGGTGGCTGAAGTCCTGCCACTCGTGCAGCAGCTGGTAGACGTTGAACGCGTCGCGCGGCCCGCCCCGGTCCGGGACCGTGGACCAGATGAACGCCGCCGCGCCGACCGACTCCTCGCCGATGCCGCGCAGCGGGTCGACGACCGTCATCGGGAGCTTGACCACCGCGTAGTCGGGGTGGAGCACGACCAGCTCCAGCGGGGGCACCTTGTGCAGGGGTATGCCCTCGATGCCGGTCAGGACCATCGCGGCCACCGTCTCCGGCTTGATCTTGGTGAAGAGGCCGCCCATGCCGAGCTCGTCGCCGCCGAGCTCCTCCGGCCGCATCGTGACCGGGACCCGGGCGGCCGTCGCGCCGTCGGGCGCGCCGAAGTACTTGTACGTCACGCCCATGCCGCGGCCCTTGGGCAGGCCGTCGGGGGACTCCAGCGGTCCCGGTACCGGATCGGCCGCGTCCGCGGCCCGGCGCCGGTGCTTGCCTCGGCGGCGGGCTTCGCGGGCCTCGCGGGCGCGCTGCGGGTCGAGGCCGTCCGTACCCTCGCCCGGTCCACCACCGCGTTGCATATCTCCACCCGACTGGTCTTGCCTGCCCCGGCCCCGCGGCCCCCGCCACGCAGCCTGATCATCATGGCAGTGACCTCCCCCGGGGCGGCGCGGTGAAACGCCCGTCCGCAAGTCAGTCGCGGCCTGATGAGACCATGGCTGGTGTGAGCTACCCGTACCCGTATGAAGCCAAAGTCTCGCAGACTCTCTTTGACCGCGCGTCCCTCGTGACGCCTGGCGGCGTGAACTCTCCGGTGCGCGCCTTTCGCGCCGTGGGCGGAACGCCCAGGTTCATGGTGTCCGGTACCGGTCCGTACCTGACCGATGCCGACGGGCGCGAGTACGTCGACCTGGTCTGCTCGTGGGGACCGATGATTCTCGGCCACGCCCACCCGGCCGTGGTGGAGGCCATCCAGGCCGCCGTCGCCCGCGGCACCTCCTTCGGCACGCCCGGCGAGGGCGAGGTCGCCCTCGCCGAGGAGATCGTCGACCGCATCACACCCGTCGAGCAGGTCCGCCTGGTGTCCTCGGGCACCGAGGCGACCATGTCGGCGATCCGCCTCGCGCGCGGCTTCACGGGCCGGGCCAAGGTCGTCAAGTTCGCGGGCTGCTATCACGGCCACGTGGACGCGCTGCTCGCCGCGGCCGGTTCCGGTTTGGCAACTTTCGCGCTGCCGGACACCCCGGGTGTGACGGGCGCGCAGGCCGGCGACACGATCGTGCTGCCGTACAACGACCTCGAAGCGGTACGGGCGGCGTTCGCCGCGCACCCCGGCGAGATCGCCTGCGTGATCACCGAGGCCGCGCCCGGCAACATGGGCGTCGTGACTCCGGCGCCCGGCTTCAACCAGGGCCTCGCGGACCTGTGCCGCGAGAACGGCGCGCTGTACATCTCCGACGAGGTCATGACGGGTTTCCGCACCTCCCGCGCCGGCTGGTACGGCGTCGACGGGGTCAAGCCCGACCTGATGACCTTCGGCAAGGTCATGGGCGGCGGCTTCCCGGCCGCGGCCTTCGGCGGCCGCGCCGACGTGATGGGCCACCTGGCCCCGGTCGGCCCGGTCTACCAGGCGGGCACGCTCTCCGGGAACCCGATCGCCACCGCCGCCGGCCTCGCGCAGCTGCGCCTGCTGGACGCGGCCGCGTACGAGAAGGTCGACGCGGTCTCCGCGCAGATCCAGGGCCTGGTCACGGACGCGCTCGCCAAGGAGGGCGTGGCGCACCGGCTGCAGACCGCGTCCAACATGTTCTCCGTCTTCTTCACCGAGGACGAGGTCAAGAACTACGACGACGCCAAGAAGCAGGAGTCCTTCCGCTTCAACGGCTTCTTCCACTCGATGCTGTCGCAGGGCGTCTACCTGCCGCCTTCGGCCTTCGAGTCGTGGTTCGTCTCCACCGCCCACGACGAGCAGGCGGTCGAGCGCATCGCGGCCGCGCTGCCCGCTGCCGCCCGCGCCGCCGCGCAGGCCACCCCGGAGGCCACCGCATGAGCGAGATCACCGTCGTCCACCTGATGCGCCACGGAGAGGTGCACAACCCGGACGGGGTCCTGTACGGGCGCCGCTCCGGCTACCACCTCTCCGAGCTGGGCCGGGAGATGGCCGAGCGCGTCGCGGACCACCTCCAGAACCGTGACATCACGTACGTGGTCTCCTCCCCGCTGGAGCGGGCGCAGGAGACGGCGGCGCCGGTCGCCAAGAGCCACGGCCTGGTGGTGGCGAGCGACGCGCGGCTGCTGGAGGCGGGGAACGTCTTCGAGGGCAAGACCTTCGGCGTCGGGGACGGGGCGCTGCGCAAGCCCGCCAACTGGAAGCACCTGACGAACCCGTTCAAGCCGTCCTGGGGCGAGCCGTACGTGGAGCAGGTCGTCCGGATGACGAGCGCCATCGAGGCGGCGCGCGACGCGGCGCGCGGCCACGAGGCGGTGGCGGTCAGCCACCAGCTGCCGATCTGGATCGTGCGCAGCTTCGCGGAGAAGCGCCGGCTGTGGCACGACCCGCGGCGCCGGCAGTGCACGCTGGCCTCGCTCACGTCGTTCACGTACGAGGACGACCGGCTGGTGTCGGTGGGCTACAGCGAGCCGGCCCGGGACCTGGTCCCGGCGCACCTGCTCGCGGGGGCGAAGCCGGTGAAGGGCAAGTCCAAGGCGTTCGGCGCCTAAAAACTCGTACAAGTCGTACGGGAATTGCCGCGCCGGACCTCGACTTCGCTGAAAAGTCCGTTTATGTGACTATTCATGAACGGTATGAGCAGGGCGACGCGCGACTTCACCCGAAGGGGGCTGCTCGGGCTCGGCGCGGCCGCGGTGGCGGCCGGTGTCGTCGGCTGCGGCGCCGACGACCGCCCGGGCCGCCCCGGCCCCGGCGGTCCGGGCGGCGGCCCCGGCGCCTCCCCGTCCGCGGGCGCGGTCCGGCCGATCGGCGACGGCTCCACCGCCGACACCGGTCCGCAGCCCCACCAGCCGGCCAAGCCCGTACCGCTCCAGCCGGGCGAGACCCCGCCGCAGTTCGTGGTGTTCAGCTGGGACGGCGCGGGGGAGATCGGCAACGGCCTCTTCCCGCGCTTCCTCAAGCTCGCCAAGGACCACGGCGCGGCCATGACCTTCTTCCTCTCCGGCCTCTACCTCCTGCCCGAGTCGAAGAAGGACCTCTACAAGCCGCCGAACAACCCGGTCGGGGCCTCCGACATCGGCTACCTCAAGGACGAGAACGTCCGCAACACCCTGGGCTGCGTCCGCCAGGCGTGGCTCGACGGCCATGAGGTGGGCACCCACTTCAACGGCCACTTCTGCGGGGGCTCCGGCTCCGTGGCCCACTGGACCCCGGACGACTGGCAGAGCGAGATCGACCAGGCCGTGTCCTTCGTCACCGGCTGGCGGACCAACACCGGCTTCACCGACCTCGAACCGCTGCCCTTCGACTACCGCAAGGAGCTGGTCGGCGGCCGCACCCCGTGCCTGCTCGGCCAGGACAGCCTGCTGCCCGTCGCGCAGAAGCTGGGCTGGCGCTACGACGCCTCCTCGCCCGGCGGCCTCCAGGTGTGGCCGGTGAAGCGGTCGGGCGTCTGGGACCTGCCGCTGCAGTCCATGCCGTTCCCCGGGCACTCGTTCGAGGTGCTGTCGATGGACTACAACATCCTCGCCAACCAGTCGAAGAACACCACCCGGGGCGTGCCCTCCAACTACCCGGCCTGGCGCACTCAGGCCACCGGCTCCTACCTCGGCGGCTTCCGGCGCGCGTACGAGACCAACCGCGCGCCGATGTTCATCGGCAACCACTTCGAGGAGTGGAACGGCGGCATCTACATGGACGCCGTCGAGGAGGCCTTCAAGGGCATGTCGGACAAAAAGGACGTACGGCTCGTCTCCTTCCGGCAGTTCACCGACTGGATCGACGTACAGGACCCCAAGCTGCTCGCCAAGCTCCAGGAGCTGGCCCCGGGTCAGCCGCCGGCCGGCGGCTGGAACGCGTACCTCTCCGCCGCCTGACCAGCGGCTCGGCCGCACCCTCGGGGGGCGGGAAAGATCCGCAAATCGCTCATGCGAAACTTTTCACATGAGAATTGGCCGTGCTCTCCTGCTCACCGCGGTGACCCTCGCGAGCGCCCTGACCCTGTCGGCGTGCGGCGACGGCGGCGGCAAGCCGAACGGTTCCTCCGGCGGGAACTACGTGACCGGCGCCGGCGGCATCTCCACCGTCGCCAAGGACGCGCGCACCGACGCCCCCAAGCTGGACGGCGAGACCGTCGACGGCAAGACCCTCGACACCACCGAGCTCAAGGGCAAGGTCGTCGTCCTCAACGTGTGGGGCTCCTGGTGCCCGCCGTGCCGCGCCGAGGCCCCGAACTTCGCGAAGGTGTCGAAGGAGCTGGCCGACGCCGGCAAGGACGTCGCCTTCGTCGGCATCAACACCCGCGACACCAGCAAGCAGAACGCGGCCTCGTTCGAGGAGAACTTCTCGATCGCCTACCCGAGCCTGTACGACCCGGACGGGAAGCTGCTGCTCCGCTTCCCTGCGGGCACGCTCAACCCGCAGGCCATCCCTTCCACGATCGTCCTCGACAGGCAGGGCCGGATCGCCGCCCGCACGCTCGTCGCGGTCAACGAGCAGCAGCTGCGCTCGATGATCGACCCCGTGCTCGCGGAGCAGTGACCGCGTGGTCCCCGAGCTCCTCACCCTGGCCGCCGAGCCGACCGGTCTGAACACGACGGTCCTCGACGGGGCCCTGATACTGGCACTGCCCATCTCGGTCCTCGCCGGACTCGTCTCGTTCTTCTCGCCCTGCGTGCTCCCGCTGGTCCCCGGCTACCTCTCGTACGTCACCGGCATCAGCGGCGCCGACCTCGCCGAGGCCCGGCGCGGCCGGATGCTGGCCGGCGCGAGCCTGTTCATCGTCGGCTTCACCGCCGTGTTCGTCTCCACCGGCGCGCTCTTCGGGTACTTCGGCGGCACGCTCCAGGCGAACAGGGAGATCATCTCCCGGGTGCTGGGCGGTCTGGTGATCGTCCTCGGCCTCTTCTTCATGGGCCTGATCCCGGGACTGACGATGCGGGAGTTCCGCTTCCACCGGAAGCCGACCGCGGGCCTGATCGGCGCGCCGCTGCTCGGCGTGCTGTTCGGCGTCGGCTGGACCCCCTGCATGGGCCCGACCCTCGCCGCGGTCAGCACCCTCTCGATCGACCAGGCCAGCGCCGGCCGCGGCGCGCTGCTGACCGTCGCCTACTGTCTGGGCCTGGGCCTGCCCTTCATCCTCGCCGCGCTCGCCTTCCGCAAGGCGCTCGGAGCTTTCGGCTGGGTGAAGCAGCACTATGCATGGGTGATGCGGATCGGCGGCGGCATGCTGGTCCTGACCGGTCTGCTGCTCGTCACAGGTTTGTGGGCCAGCATCGTCGACGACATGCGCATCTGGACCCAAGGCTTCACGGTGGGGATCTGAGGACTACACGGACATGAGTACGACAGACAAGGCGTCCACCGAGGCGCCGAACCCGTCCGAGGACGCCGCGGACGCCGCAGACGTCGCGGACGCAAGCGAAGCGGCCGCCGGAGCGCAGCTCTCCACCGCCCCCGCGGAGGACGCCGGCGGTCCCGTCGGCATCGGCGTGATCGGCTGGATCCGCTGGTTCTGGCGGCAGCTCACCTCCATGCGGGTGGCGCTGATCCTCCTCTTCCTGCTCTCCCTGGGCTCCATCCCCGGCTCGCTCGTACCGCAGAACCAGGTCGACGCGATGAAGGTGGCCCAGTGGAAGAAGGACCACTCCTTCTGGGTCCCGGTCGCCGAGAAGCTCCAGCTCTTCGACGTCTACAGCTCGGTGTGGTTCTCCGCGATCTACCTGCTGCTGTTCATCTCGCTGATCGGCTGCATCGTCCCGCGCACCTGGCAGTTCGTCGGACAGCTCACCGGCCGCCCGCCCGGCGCCCCCAGGCGCCTCGACCGGCTGCCCGCGTACGCGACGTGGCGTACGGAGAAGTCCCCCGACGAGGTGCTCGCGCAGGCGAAGACGATCCTCGGCGGGCGCCGGTTCCGTACCGAGGCCGGCGCGTCCGCCGTCGCCGCCGAGAAGGGCTACCTGCGCGAGGCGGGGAACCTGCTCTTCCACGTCGCCCTGATCGTGATGCTGATCGCGTTCGCCTGGGGCCAGCTGTTCAAGTCCGAGGGCGGCAAGCTCGTCCTGCGCGGCAAGGGCTTCGCGAACACGCTCACCCAGTACGACGACTTCAAGTACGGCAGCTGGTTCGACCCCGACGACCTGTCGCCCTTCTCCTTCACGCTCGACAAGTTCGACGCCACGTACGAGGAGAGCGGCCCGCAGAAGGGCACCGCGCGCGACTTCAAGGCGTACGTGACCTTCAGCGACGGCGCGGACGGCGCCCCGCAGAAGCGCGAGATCCAGGTCAACAAGCCCATGGAGGTCGACGGGTCCAAGGTCTACCTGCTCGGCCACGGCTACGCGCCGGTCATCTCGGTGACCGACCCGACCGGCAAGGTGGTCTACAAGGACGCCGTGCCGATGCTGCCCTTCGACGCGAACCTGAGCTCCTCGGGCGCGGTCAAGGTGCCGGACGGCTACCGCGACAAGGACGGCAAGAAGGAGCAGCTCGGCTTCAACGCCATGTTCGTGCCGACCTTCGCCGGCGAGGGCAAGGGCACGATGCTCTCCCAGTTCCCCGACCTGAAGTTCCCGGTCCTCGCCCTCAGCGCCTACCACGGCAGCCTGGGCGTGGACTCGGGCCTGCCGCAGAACGTGTACCAGCTGAACACCTCCAAGATGCAGGAGTTCAAGGACGCCGACGGGCAGCTGTTCAAGAAGCGGCTGCTGCCCGGCGAGACCATGGAGCTCCCGAACGGCGCGGGCACCGTGAAGTTCGAGGGCGTCGAGCGCTGGGCCACCTTCTCGATCACCCGGCAGCCCGGCAGCGGCCTCGCCCTCTCGGGCGCGATCGCCGCGATCGGCGGCCTGGCGGCGTCGCTGTTCATCCAGCGGCGCCGGGTCTGGGTGCGCGCGGTGGCCGGCAAGGACGGCGTGACCGTCGTCGAGATGGCCGGCCTCGGCCGCAGCGAGTCGGCCAAGCTCCCGGAGGAGCTGGGGCAGCTCGCCGCCGCCCTCCACCAGCAGGCGCCCACGGCGCCCGACCAACCTGTCAAGGCAACTGTCGAAGGGGAGCGCGGATGACGCCGCTCGCAGCCGAAGTCAACGAGAATTTGGCGCAGATCAGCAACTACCTGGTCTATTCGTCGATGGCGGTCTACATGCTCGCCTTCTTCGCCCACATCGCCGAGTGGACCTTCGGCAGCCGCAGCAAGGTGGGCCGTACGGCCGCGGCGCTGACCGGCGCCAAGACCGCGGAGGCCGCCGCCGCTCCCGCCGTCCAGGTGCGCGGCAAGGGGGGGACCGCGGTCCTCGACAAGCCGAAGGTCGTCACCCGCTCCGCCGCCGGCACCCGCGACGTCCCGGACGGCCCCGGCGCGGCCGGCGGCACCGTGAACGGCGACCTGTACGGCCGGATCGCGGTCTCGCTGACCACCCTGGCCTTCGTCATCGAGGCGGGCGGAGTCGTGGCCCGCGCGATGTCCGTTCAGCGGGCCCCCTGGGGCAACATGTACGAGTTCTCGGTGACCTTCTCCACGGTCGCCGTCGGCGCCTACCTGATGCTCCTGGCGCTGAAGAAGAACGTGCGCTGGCTCGGCCTGATCCTGGTCACCACGGTCCTGCTGGACCTCGGCATCGCCACCACCTGGCTCTACACCGACAGCGACCAGCTGGTCCCGGCCCTGCACTCGTACTGGCTGTGGATCCACGTCTCCACCGCGATCTTCTGCGGCGCCGTCTTCTACATCGGCGCGGCCGGCGCGGTGCTGTACCTGTTCCGCGACTCGTACGAGGCCAAGCTCGCCGGCGGCGGGCAGCCGGGCCGCTTCGCCACCTCGGTGCTGGAGCGGCTGCCCTCGGCGGCCTCGCTCGACAAGTTCTCGTACCGGATCAACGCGGCCGTGTTCCCGCTGTGGACGTTCACCATCGTCGCGGGCGCGATCTGGGCGGGCGACGCCTGGGGCCGCTACTGGGGCTGGGACCCCAAGGAGGTCTGGTCCTTCGTGACCTGGGTGGCGTACGCCTGCTACCTGCACGCCCGCGCCACCGCCGGCTGGAAGGGCCGCAAGGCGGCGTACCTCGCGCTCTTCGCCTTCGCCTGCTGGATCTGGAACTACTACGGCGTGAACATCCTGCTCAGCGGCAAGCACTCGTACGCGGGCGTCTGACGCGCGGGAGTGGGACGCTGGTGGCATGACGCTTACACCGGTGAGTCATGCCACCAGTGAGAGCCGCGGCGAGGGCCGCTGGCTGCTGCGCTTCGAGGTGCACGTGCCGAGTGCGTACGAGGCCGTGTGGCCCGCCCTGACCACGGCGGACGGGCTGCGCGGCTGGCTGGCCGCGGCGGACGTGCTGGAGCGCAGGCTCGGCGGGGCCGTCACCCTGCGCTGGCTGAACACCGGGACGACGGTCTCCGGCCACGTCACGGCGTGGGACGTCGAGCGGGTCGTCGAGTACACGGTCAGTGAGCACGGCCGGATCCGCTTCCACCTGGAGGCCGTCGGCACGGACTCGACCGTGATCCGCTTCCTGAACGAGCGGGCCGGCTCGGACGAGGACCGCCTCGACTGCCTGGCCGGCTGGCACCACCACTTCGAGCTGCTGCAGTCCGCCCTCCAGGGCCATCCGACGGACTGGTCCCGGTGGACCGACGCCCGCTGGGCGGAGCTGCGCGCGTCCTACGGGTCCTTCTCCAGGACGTAGGCGCTGCGCGCGTCCGGATCGCCGTAGAAGAAGTACAGCTCGAGCGTCTGGCGGTGGTCGCGGCGCAGCTCGAAGGTCCATTTGTAGAGGTCGGGCAGGCGCAGGCGCACGTGCTGGCCGTAGTTCCAGCCGGCGGGTTCCCGGCTGATGAGCTTCCAGGTGCCGGTTCCGGAGAGCCGCCAGCCGTGGTCGTAGTCCCGCTCCTGCCCGTTGAGCAGGGTGACGGTGGCCGTTCCGTCGGCCCGGAAGACGACCTCGGTGCCCTCGACGCAGCGCCAGGTGCCGACGATCTCGTCGGCGCGCGCGTCGTAGACGGCGGGGGTGGAGCGGTGGGTGTGCGGATTGCCGCCGGCCATGGCGAGCAGGGCGGCGACGGCGACCCCGTACGCGAGCAGATTGCGCAGGATCGTGTCGACGACCCGCGGTCCCCCGCTGTTCCTCGGCATCCGCCCATTCTTGCAGCCGCCTTGAACGCGTTCAATGCCAGACGGGCCGCAGTGGCGGAAGGTCCCCCTCCCCGTTGAGTGCGCCCAGCAGGCCGGTGAGCTCCCGGCGCAGGGTGGGGAGGTCGACGTGGGCTCCGAGCTCCGCCTCCAGCTCGTGCAGGATCCCTCCCGCGACGGCCAGGTGCTCGTTCGCGGCCCGGGTCAGGACCACCAGCTTGCGCCGGCCGCCCTCGGGGTGGGGCTCGCGTCGTACGTAGCCCCGCTTCTCCAGGTCGTCCACGAGTTGCCCGGCGGCCTGCTTGGTCACCCCGAGCCGTTCGGCGAGCTCGGTGGCGGTGGCGCCGGGCCCCTTGAGCGCCTGGAAGGCCATGCCGTGCGCGGGCCGCAGGTCCCCGTACCCCACCTCGTCGAGGCGCCGGGTGAACTCGCCGACCAGCAGCTGGAACCCGAGCCCGAGCAGAATGCCGAGCTCGATGCCGGTGTCTTCGTTTCTCGTCACGGAAAACATGGTGACACGGCCGAGTCAAGCTGCTTTACTCGTGGATGTAAGTAAAGCGGCTTGACTCAGGAGCGAGGGATCTCGACATGCACGTCATCACCACCTCACCCGACCACGTCATCACGACCCCCAACGCCGTCATGACCGGCCTGGCCGCCCCCAGCCGGGGCAGCTGCGAGCTCAGCACCTGGCACGTGGCCATGAACGCCGGCGCCACCGGCCCCGAGCACTCCATCGACCGCGAACAGGCCTGGACGGTCGTCGCGGGCACCCTGGAGGTCACCTCGGCCAGCCGTACAGACAAGGTCTCGGCCGGCCAGACCCTGCTCCTGCCGCCGGACGTACGACGCCGCATCCACGCGCCGGAGGCGGCCGAGGCGTACGTCGCGATGCGCGCGGACGCCCTGGTCTCGGTCCCGGGAGAACCGGAACCCCGCGTCCTCCCGTGGGCCCGGTAAGGGCGGCTTCGGCCGCCGGCTCCCTGGGGCCTGTACGGCTCCCGTGATGCGGTGTGGGCCGCGTCGTCGCGCGGCACACTGACCCCATGACGCACTCCTGGGGGTCCGGGATGTCGGCCGGGGCCTGGGCCGAGCGGCAGATCGCCTCCGTCCGCGACGATCCGGCAGGCCGGCTGGCCTTGATGCAGCGCTGCTACCGCGGTCCGTTCGGCAAGGCACCACGCCACCTGCCCTATCGCCGGGCGGCGGCGTCCTTCATGCGGTGGCAGCTCCGGCGGGGTTTGTTGCGGCCCCTGTCCGGCGACCGTCCCGGCAGTCCGTGGTGGCGCGCGGTGAACGAGCGCATCCTTCGTGACGGCTGCGAGGCAGTGGCCCTGAGCGGAGACCTTCCCGGTCCGGCCTCCTCGCGGACGGTGGACTTCTGGACGGCCTTCGCCGGCCATCCGACGGCGCGGGCCTGGTACCGGGCACACAACGGGAGCGTGGTCGCCGCCTACCTCGGACACCGCGACCTGGCGGAGGCGGAGAACGAGGCCGAGCGCTTCTTCATGAACGTCGTGCTCTGCCGGGTGCTCTACACCCACGCCCTCGTCGCGGCCCCCCGGATCTCCCTGGGGTGGCTCCGCCCGCTCGGCCCGTTCTTCGGTGACCCGAGACTCGGCATGATCGGCGTATTCCTGCAGCTGTCCCGGATCCTCCCGGACGAGTACCCCCTCACGGCCGGTGTCCGGTTCTACCTCGGTGACGAACGCGGATTCGGCCGGCTTCTGGACTACGGGATGATCGCCCCGAGGTTGCAGCGGCTCTACGAGTGGTCGGCTCACGAGCTGGAGGCGCCGGACCTGCTGGACTGCGTCCATGACGGGGTCCTGACCTACGCGTGGCCCTTCGAGGAGCGCGGTGTCTGGCAGCCGCCGAAGTCGTTTCCGGTCCGGATGGCCCATCGGCTGGTCCCACCGGAACGACGCGGCTGATGCGCACGGGACCGGCTCGATGTCAGGCGGGAGCGCCGAAGCGGACGGGGACTCCGGGTGAGAACAGAACGCTGACCGGCGGGTCGGCGGGGCGGGGCAGACCGGCCGCAGTGATCAGGTTCTCGTCGAGGTGCAGCAACTCGGCGCGGTGCAGTCTCCACCGCGGGTGCGCGTTCGGGAGGTAGAGGGTCCTGCCGTGCCGGTCGCTGTGCATGCCCCAGCGGGCCGTGAGGAAGTCTTCGAGCCCGCTCGGCTCCGCGATCCGCGCACCGATGCGCAGACCCAGTCGGGCGTGCGCTCCGCCGCCGCTCCCCGCTCGCGGCCAGCGGCGCCGGGTGGCGTAGTCGATACCGTCGCCCTTCCGGCGGACCGACATCCCGGCCCACATGTACGGAAGCCGGAAGCCCAGGCGTGCGATGAGCACCGGGAGCAGCCGCGAGGCCTCGAACGACCGGAAGACCACGCCGCGGCGGCCGCGTTCGTCCACCGAGTACAGGCGCACGTTCGTCTCCGGGAAGTTGCCGAAGTACGGCACGCCGGGCAGTCCGAGCCAGCCGACCCGGTGCATCCGCAGGGCGATCAGACCCACGTACGTCGCGCCCTCGTACACGTCGGGACGGACTCCGCGGGGCAGCAGCCCGCCCACCGACTCCGGGGCCACCGCCCAGTGCACGAAAGCGACGTCCAGCCAGGACTGGTGGAGCAGCGTCCTGCGGAGAGGGTGCAGCGGCTCGGGTGTCACCGGCTCGGGTGTCACCGGCTCGACCGGTGCGGACCCGGCTCCGTCGTGCGGATCGCTCACCTGTCAGTCCTTGTCTTTGTCCCTGTCCTTCTCGCGGTCCTCGCCGAGGGAGCGCAGGAACTCCGGGTTGTCGTCGGGCGCGACCCACTGCGTCCGGCGCGCCCGGCCACCGCCGACCGCGGAGCGCTGCCGGCCCGCGAACAGCCACACGACCGGTCCGACGATCGAGAACAGCAGGATGATGATCACCCAGACCACCTTGGGGAGGTGCTTGACCTCTTCCTCCGGCGTGTTCAGGCAGTCGATGAAGGCGTAGATGGTCAGCGCGATGATCAGCAGGAACGGCAGATAGCGCAGCACGGTGTGGGACCGACTCCCCAGCAGTGACGGGGGACCCGCCTCGGGCCCCGGTGACACTCCCAGGCTATCCGGTGACGGATACTGGCCCCTATGGCTTACGACGATCTCCGCTCGCTGCTCCGGGCTCTGGAGCGGGAGGGCGACCTCAAGCGCATCAAGGCCGAAGTCGACCCGTATCTGGAGGTCGGGGAGATCGTCGACAGAGTGAACAAGGCGGGGGGTCCCGCCCTCCTCTTCGAGAACGTCAAGGGCTCGGCGATGCCGCTGGCCATGAACGTCTTCGGCACCGACCGCCGGCTGCTCAAGGCCCTCGGCCTCAAGTCGTACGGCGAGATCAGCGAGAAGATCGGCGGCCTGCTCAAGCCGGAGCTCCCGCAGGGCTTCATCGGTGTGCGCGAGGCCTTCGGCAAGCTCGGCTCGATGGTGCACGTGCCGCCGAAGAAGGTGAAGGGCGAGTCCGCCCCCGTCCAGGAGGTCGTCCTCACGGGCGACGACGTGGACCTGGACCGGCTCCCGGCCCTCTTCACCTGGCCCAAGGACGGCGGCTCCTTCTTCAACCTCGGCCTCACCCACACCAAGCACCCCGAGACGGGCGTGCGCAACCTCGGCCTCTACCGCCTCCAGCGCCACGACAAGCGCACCATCGGCATGCACTGGCAGATCCACAAGGACAGCCGCAACCACTACGCGGTCGCCGCCAAGCGCGGCGAGCGCCTCCCGGTCGCGATCGCCTTCGGCTGCCCGCCGGCCGTGACGTACGCGTCGACCGCTCCGCTGCCCGGCGACATCGACGAGTACCTCTTCGCCGGGTTCGTCGCGGGCAAGCGCATCGAGATGGTCGACTGCAAGACCGTCCCGCTCCAGGTCCCGGCCAACGCCGAGGTCGTCATCGAGGGCTGGCTGGAGCCGGGCGAGACGCTCCCGGAAGGCCCCTTCGGCGACCACACCGGCTTCTACACCCCGCAGGAGCCGTTCCCGGCGCTGAAGATCGACTGCGTGACGATGCGCAAGCGCCCGCTCCTCCAGTCGATCGTCGTCGGCCGCCCTCCCACGGAGGACGGCCCGCTCGGCCGCGCGACGGAGCGTTTCTTCCTCCCGCTCCTCAAGATCATCGTGCCGGACATCGTGGACTACCACCTGCCCGAGTCGGGCGGCTTCCACAACTGCGCGATCGTCTCGATCGACAAGAAGTACCCGAAGCACGCCCAGAAGGTCATGCACGCCATCTGGGGCGCCCACATGATGTCGCTGACCAAGCTGATCATCGTCGTGGACTCCGACTGCGACGTCCACGACCTGCACGAGGTGTCCTGGCGGGCGCTCGGCAACACGGACTACTCCCGCGACCTCACGGTCGTGGAGGGTCCCGTCGACCACCTCGACCACGCCTCGTACCAGCAGTTCTGGGGCGGCAAGGCGGGCATCGACGCGACGAAGAAGCTCCCCGAGGAGGGCTACACCCGCGACGGCGGCTGGCCCGACATGGTGGAGTCCGACCCGGCGACGGCGGCCCTGGTGGACCGCCGCTGGAAGGAGTACGGCCTGTGAGCCCGATTGTCGTGGGGGGTCCCGAGCTCTTCCTCGGCGCCGGCGACGTCTACGTGGCCCTGCTGCGCCCGAAGATCGACCCGGCGGACCCGGGCGTCCGGCAGGCCGCCGAGCAGGCGGGCGTCACGCCCGAGGAGTTCGCCGGATCCGGCGACGTCTGGACGCTGATGTACGAGGACGGCCCCGGCCACGGCGAGTTCGAGCTCCCCGGCGCTCGGGACGTCGAGGCGGACGGCTTCGCGGAGCAGCTCCAGGCCGCCCTGGCCTCGGGCGGGCCCTTCACGGTCGAGGCGGGGGACTTCCTGCGCATCGACGCCCGCCCGGCGGCCGACGCCTGGCGGCTGACCGCCCGGGTCACCCCGCCCGAGGACGAGGAGGACGGCGCCGCCGCCCCCCGGACCGTGGAACTCGGCGCACTCCCGGCGGCGCAGCTCCTGGCCGACCTCGAAGACTTCCGGAGAGCCCTCGCATGATGACGACCGCCGACGGAGTCATCGGCCCCGGTTCCGCGCCGCAGGCACCCGGCAAGGTGAAGGCGTTCCTGCGGCTCGTGATGATCGAGCACTCGGTCTTCGCGCTGCCCTTCGCGTACATCGCGGCGCTGACGGCCATGTTCCGGCTGGACCGGACCATGCACTGGGCCGAGCTGCTGCTCGTCACCGTCTGCATGGTGGGGCTGCGGACCTTCGCGATGGCCGCCAACCGGATCATCGACCGGGAGATCGACGCCCGCAACCCCCGTACCGCCGGCCGTGAACTCGTCACCGGCGCGGTGTCGGTCCGCTCCGCCTGGACCGGGGCCGGGATCGCGCTGGCCGTCTTCCTCGGCTCGGCGGCGCTGCTGAACCCGCTGTGCCTGGCGCTGGCGCCGGTCGCGGTGATCCCGATGGTGGTGTACCCGTACGGCAAGCGGTTCACGAACTTCCCGCACGCGATCCTGGGCCTGGCCCAGGCGATGGGACCGGTCGGGGCCTGGCTGGCGGTGACGGGCGAATGGTCCTGGGACGCCGTGATCCTGGGCCTGGCGGTGGGCGTCTGGATCGGCGGCTTCGACCTGATCTTCGCCTGCCAGGACGTGGCGGCGGACCGCGCGGACGGCGTGAAGTCGGTCCCGGCCCGCTTCGGCGTCCCGGCGGCCCTGTGGGGCGCGCGCGGCGCGCACGTGGTGACGACGGCCCTGCTGGCGTGGTACGCGGTCGCGACGGACGCGGGCCCGTTCTTCTGGTTCGGCCTGCTGGTCGTCGTCGGCGCGTTCCTGTACGAGCACACGATCGTGAAGCCGCACGACCTGTCCCGCCTGAACCGCGCCTTCTTCACGGTCAACGGCTTCATCGGCATGGCCCTCTTCGCCTGCGCCCTGGCCGACCTCGTGGCCCGCGGCCTCATGCCGTAACGATCCGGCGCCGGGCGACGGCGCCGCGCAGTGCCCCCCGGCCCGGCCTATGCCCGGACGGCCTGCCGGGGGAAGCGGAACGCACAGGCGACGCCCGTCAGCAGGCCGAAGAGGTGGCCCTGCCAGCTGACCGTCGAGTTCGTCGGCAGGATGCCGGTCAGGATGGACGTGCCCCAGAACGCGGCGATCGCGACGGCGATCAGCACGCCCAGCGGGCGGCGTTCGACGAAGCCGCGGACCAGCAGGTAGCCGAAGAGGCCGAAGATCAGGCCCGAGGCGCCCGCCGTGACGGTGTCCGCCCCGGAGACCAGCCAGACGCCGAGCCCGTCCACCGCCACGACCACCGCGCAGAGCGCGAGGAACCGCCGTATCCCGCTCAGCGCGGCGACGAAGCCGAGGACCAGCAGCGGGATGCTGTTGGACGCCACGTGGTCGAAGCCGAAGTGGAGGAACGGGGCCAGGGGGATCCCGGTCAGTCCGTCGGCGGTGCGGGCGGTGATCCCGTAGGCGTCCAGGGCGTGCCCGGTGGCCAGATCCACCACCTCGACCAGCCACAACAGGGCCACCCAGCCCAGCATCAGCTTCCCTGCGGCCTTGGCACGGTCCGCCCGGTTCCACTCGTCGAGACGTACGACGCCTGCCTCGGCCATGTCCTCAAACCCCCACCCATCGACGCTCGGGCCACCTTACTCAGCGTCGTCCGCCGGTGGCCGGATAGTCTCGGAGCTATGACTGACGGCAAGCGCACCCCGTGGGTGGTCGGGGTTTCCGGGGCGTCCGGGACGCCGTACGCGGCGGCGGTGATCCGGGGGCTGCTGGCGGCGGGGGAGAGCGTGGACCTCGTGGTCAGCCGTGCCTCGCGGCTGACCCTCCTCGACGAGACCGGCATCGCGTTCCGCGACGCGCACTGGCGGGACGATCTCGCCGCCTGGCTGGAGCGCGGAGCGGACGGCAAGCCCGCGACGTATCCACGGCCGGAACTGGACGACGTCCGCCACTGGGGCGCCGGCGACCTGGCCGCCGGGCCGAGCTCGGGCTCGTACCCCGTGAAGGGGATGCTGATCGTGCCGGCGTCCACGGCCTGTGTGGCGGGGGTGGCGCTCGGGCTGTCGAAGGACCTGCTCCAGCGCGTCGCGAGCGTGACGCTCAAGGAGCGGCGGCGACTGGTGGTCGCGGTGCGGGAGACCCCGCTGAACGGGCAGACGCTCAAGCATCTGGTGGCGCTGGACGAGGCGGGCGCAGTGGTGCTGCCCGCCTCTCCGGCGTTCTACGCGGGTGCGACGCACATCCAGGACCTGGTGGATTTCGTCGCGGGGCGGGTGCTGGATGCGGCAGGGGTGCCGCACCGGCTGTACCGCCG
Organism: Streptomyces sp. NRRL S-244; assembly: GCF_000717915.1. GTDB lineage: Bacteria > Actinomycetota > Actinomycetes > Streptomycetales > Streptomycetaceae > Streptomyces. The sequence continues at coordinate 28,815 of NZ_JOCX01000028.1, read as the reverse complement.
GTGGGAGGGGGAGCTCGGTGGAGCGTCCCGCCCCCGGGAGGCAAACGGTGACTAGCGCGGCAGCTAGCGCTTCTTGGCGCGGACAGCGCCCGGCTTGCGGGTCCGGTCGACTCGGTGGGCGGCGGCGGGCTGGTCGGTGCGGGATCGGTTGGCCAGCTCCTGGAGCTGTCGCATGTGCGCGTAGGCCATCTCGATCGTGTACACGGTGAACCACTCCTGATGTCGTCAGATCAGCGAGATCATCGCCGATCTGTTGAAAGATTCACAGGGTGTTGACCCTGTGCGCCTTTGATTCTATACGTAAACTTGCGGGATCGCCGAATAATGGAAGGCTCCAGGTATATGGACGCGGTGGATAGGCAGCTCATCCAGGCACTTCGTGAGAACGGACGTGCCTCGTACGCGGAGCTGGGCCGGCTCGTGGGCCTCTCCGGCCCCAGCGTCACCGACCGGATCAACCGGCTCGAATCGGCCGGCGTGATCACCGGCTACCGCGCGACCGTCAACGCGGCCTCGCTCGGCCTCGGCGTCACGGCGCTCATCGGCATCTCCCTCTCCGACGCCGCGGACCACGAGGACGTGGCCCGCCGCCTGCGCGACCTGGCGGAGATCGAGGACTGCTGGTTCATCGCCGGCGACGACTCGTACATGCTCAAGGTCCGGGCCGGCGACGTGGACGGGCTGGAGCGGATCATCCGCAAGCTCTCCAGCACCAAGGGCGTCTCGCGCACCCGTACCACCATCGTGCTCTCCACGAAGTGGGAGAACCGGGTCGGGGACCTGCCCGAAGAGGGCTAAGAGTACGGTGGGTGGCGGTTGCAGGCAGGACAGGACCCGTAGAGGAGACGACCGGAATGGACGCTGGGCTCAAGCGTGAGCTGGAGGACAAGGTTCGCTCCGGCGAGCGGCTGACCCGTGAGGACGGCATCGCCCTCTACGAGTCCGACGACCTGGCCTGGCTGGGCGCCCTCGCGCACGAGGTGCGCATGCGCAAGAACGGCGACGTCGTCCACTTCAACGTCAACCGCCACCTCAACATGACGAACGTGTGCACCGCCTCGTGCGCCTACTGCTCGTTCCAGCGCAAGCCGGGCGAGAAGGACGCGTACACGATGCGCATCGAGGAAGCCGTACGCCTGGCCAAGGCCATGGAGAACGACAACCTCACCGAGCTGCACATCGTCAACGGCCTGCACCCGAGCCTGCCGTGGCGGTACTACCCGCGCTCGCTCTCCGCGCTGAAGGAGGCGCTGCCGAACGTCTCCCTGAAGGCGTTCACGGCGACCGAGATCCACCACTTCGAGACGATCTCCGGGATGTCGGCCTCCGACATCCTGGACGAGCTGATCGAGGCCGGTCTGGAGTCCCTCACCGGTGGCGGCGCGGAGATCTTCGACTGGGAGGTCCGCCAGCACATCGTGGACCACAAGACCCACTGGGAAGACTGGTCGCGCATCCACCGACTGGCGCACTCCAAGGGCCTCAAGACCCCGTCGACCATGCTCTACGGGCACATCGAGGAGCCGCGCCACCGCGTGGACCACGTGCTGCGGCTGCGCGAGCTCCAGGACGAGACCGGCGGCTTCCAGGTCTTCATCCCGCTGCGCTACCAGCACGACTTCGTGGACATGAAGGACGGCAAGGTCCGCAACAAGCTCCAGGCGCGCACGACGATGGCGACGGGCGCGGAGGCCCTCAAGACCTTCGCCGTCTCCCGCCTCCTCTTCGACAACGTGCCGCACGTGAAGGTCTTCTGGGTCATGCACGGCGTGCAGACCGCCCAGCTGGCGCTCCAGCACGGCGCGGACGACATGGACGGCTCGGTCGTCGAGTACAAGATCACGCACGACGCGGACAACTACGGCACGCCGAACAAGCTCGGCCGTGACGATCTGCTGGAGCTGATCCGCGAGGCCGGCTTCCGCCCGGTCGAGCGCAACACGCGCTACGAGATCATCCGCGAGTACCCCGGCCCGGACGCGGACCTGCGCGAGACCCCGCAGGCGATGCGCGTCTGACGTCGCCGACTTGGTGGAAGGCCCCGGTCCCACGAGGACCGGGGCCTTTTCCGTTGCCCACCAGGGTAGGTAATAGATATTCTCCAGCTATGACCCTTACCTTCACCTTCGAGCCGACGGTCGACCGGGCGCTGCGCGACGGCCTCGTACGTCTGTGGACCGACGTCTCCAACGCGGGCGGGGCGGTCGGCTTCGTCCCGCCGGTGACCGCGGACGCCATCCGCCCCGAGCTGGTCAAGCACCTCGTGGCCATGGCCGAGGAGCGCAACCGGCTCGTTGTCGGGCACGACGCCGACGGACGCGTGCGCGCGGCCGCGTGGATCGGGCACAACGGCCACGCGCTGCAGCGGCATTGGGCCTGGGTCTACACCGTCATGGTCGGCCCCGAACTCCAGGGGCGCGGTGCGGGGCGGGCGCTGATGGAGGCCGTAGCCGACGCGGCGCGCTCCCTGGGCGGCCTCGACGCGCTGCGGCTCAGCTGCCGCGGGGACCACGGGCTGGAGCACTTCTATGCGGCCTGCGGCTACAAGGAGGTCGGCCGCGTGCCCGGCGCCATCCGGGTGGCCCCGGGCGACGACCGCGACGACATCACGATGCTGCTGCCGCTGCACTGACCCCCGGCGGGTGACCCCCGGCGGGTTTGTCCGTACCTGCGCCGTGCTTCACTGGACGGGCACGCAGCCGACCGAGCACGAGTACCGACGAGAGAGAAGGGGTCACCGTGTCCCTCAAGCCGAGCGCGACGATCCGCTACACCGCGATGCGGCTGGGCATCTTCGTCGGATGCCTCGTCCTGGTCGCCGTCCTGGTCAACGTGGGCTGGGTGCCCGCCGGCCTCGGTGACGCCAACCCCGCCTGGGTCGTGCTGCTCGCCCTCGTGATCTCCGCGCCGCTCTCCTTCGTACTGCTGCGCAAGCAGCGCGACGAGATGTCCGCGCAGATCTCCGGTCGCGTCGCGGGCGCGAAGGAGAAGCTCGCCGCGAACCGCTCCCAGGAGGACGCGGCCGACGACGCCGCCCGCGCCTGAGTTAGCTTCCTCACACACCGAACCGCCCCAGCCCACGGGACTCTCCCGTGGGCTGGGGCGGTTCGGCGTTTCCGGGGGTGCGGCTCCCTCTGACTCAAAGTGCACCTTTGAGATTCTCAAAGGGAAAGTGTTAGCGTGTTAAACATGTTGACCACAGTTGCGCACGAAATGACCGCGAGCGTCCCGCTCGTGGCGCGCCTGCACGTCGACCTCTGCCGCCGCGTGTCCGCGGCCTGTTGTGGCTGTCGCTGAGCCCACGCCGTTCTTCTTCTCTTCCCCCCTTCTTTGCGCATCACCCCCGGAGTGTGTCCGTGTCCGCGACCCCTCAGGCCCCCGCCAAGGCCTCTTTCAAGTTCCCGTTCTGGGCCCAGATCGTCACCGGCCTCGTGCTCGGTGTCCTGTTCGGCTGGCTCGCCCGCAGCCAGGACGTCAGCTGGCTCGCCAAGACCCTTGAGCAGGTCGGCGACATCTTCGTCCAGCTGCTGAAGCTGGCCGTTGCCCCGCTCGTCTTCTTCGCGATCCTGGTGTCGATCACCAACCTGCGGAAGGTGAACAACGCCGCCCGCCTCGCCTCGCGCACGCTGCTCTGGTTCATGATCACCTCGCTGATCGCCGTCGGCATCGGCCTCGGCATCGGCCTGCTGACCAACCCGGGCGCCGGCACCGGCCTCACCCCGCAGGACGGCAAGCTGCCCAAGCGCACCGGCTCCTGGCTCGACTTCCTGACCGGCATCGTGCCGACGGACGTCATCACGCCGTTCACCGAGCTGAACGTGCTCCAGATCGTCTTCATGGCCGCCGTCGCCGGTATCGCCGCCCTCCAGCTCGGCGACAAGGCCCAGCCGCTGCTCACCGTCGCCGAGTCGGTCCTGGAACTCCTCCAGAAGGCCCTGTGGTGGGTCATCCGCCTCGCCCCCATCGGCACCGTCGGCCTGATCGGCACCGCCATCGCCTCGTACGGCTGGGAGCTCATCGGCAAGTACGCGACCTTCACCGCGGACGTGTACGTCGGCTCCGCGCTCGTGATGTTCGGCGTCTACCCGCTGCTCCTCGCCACGGTCGCCAAGGTCAACCCCATCCAGTTCTTCAAGGGCGCCTGGCCCGCGATCCAGCTGGCCTTCGTCTCCCGCTCCTCGGTCGGCACGATGCCGGTCACGCAGAAGGTCACCGAGCGCCTCGGCGTCCCGAAGGAGTACGCCTCCTTCGCCGTGCCGTTCGGCGCGACGACGAAGATGGACGGCTGCGCCGCGATCTACCCGGCGCTCGCCGCGATCTTCATCGCGCAGATCTTCGACGTCCAGCTGACGATCACCGACTACCTGCTGATCGCCTTCGTCTCCGTGGTCGGCTCGGCCGCCACGGCCGGCCTGACCGGCGCCACGGTCATGCTGACCCTGACCCTCTCCACCCTGGGCCTGCCCCTGGAGGGCGTCGGCCTGCTGATGGCGATCGACCCGATCCTGGACATGATGCGCACCGCCACCAACGTCGCCGGCCAGGCCCTGGTCCCGGTCGTGGTCGCGGCCCGCGAGGGAATCCTGGACAAGAAGGCCTACGAGAGCGCCTCGTCCTCCCCGCTGGACGAGCGCACCCCGGTCGCCGTGGCTGCCTGACCGGCCCGGCCCCCCCCGCAGCCCCCGCCCCCGTCCGGGCGGGGGCTGCGGCGCGTTCCGACACCCCCTCCCAGGCCGTTAGCGGCACCCGTGGCGATGCATTAACTTGTCTGCTCTCACGGGAAGTTCACCCGTGCACGCATGCCGCTGACCGGGAGGAACAGGGTGCTGACAGAAGCGCTGGAGTTACTGGCTGCCACGGGTGGCACGGCTTTGGTGAGCGCGGCCGCGACCGATGCCTGGCAGACGACCCGCTCCGGCTTCACCCGGTTCCTGGGACGGGGGAACCCGCAGGCCGAACAGACCGCGGCCGGCCGCCTCGACCGCCTCGCCGCGCAGCTGGGCCGGGCCGCCTCCCCGCAGGAGCAGGAGGCCGTACGACGTGCACTCGAAGCCGAGTGGTGCGGCCGGCTGAAGGACCTCCTGGAGGAGCAGCCCGAGATGGCGGCGGAGCTCGGCGAGCTGATCGCCCGAGTCCAGGGCGAGCTGCCGGCGCCGCAGCAGACGTACGTACAGAACAACACGGCGTACGGCGGCGGCATCCAGAACATCACCCAGGGCGGCGACATCATCGTCGGCGACCCCGCCCGGCGGCAGCGGTGACCGAGCCCGACCGCCAGGACAACGCCGCCTATGACGGTGGGACCCAGAACATCACCCACGGCGGCAACGTCATCAACAACAACTTCAACCTGTACCCGTCGGCGCCCGCCGAGCCGGACGCGTCGACGGCCGGGAGCCGTGTACGGGTTTGGCCATCGGGCCGCCGTCTCGCCCTCGTGGCAGCCGGCACCGCGGTCGCGATCGCCGTGCCGGTCACCATCCTGAACCTCCCGCACGCCCCGCTGAAGGCCGCGAACGCCGACAGCGCCCGGTCCGTCGCACCCAGTGGCCCGCCCTCGCCCAGCACCTCCGCCGCCGCCTCGCCGTCCCCGTCGGCCACGCCCCCACCGCCGGGCCCCGAGATCGCCGCAGCCCCGGCCGCGACACCGACACCGTCGGCCTCGCCGAGCCGCCGGTCGGCCACGGTGGGCTCTTCCCCGTATCCGTCCAAGGACGTGGCCTGCCCGACCAGATGGCTTCCGACCAGCGTCATGAACATCGACATGCAGCCCTGCACCCAGGCGGTGAGCGGAACGGGTGCGGCCCAGTTCGGTGTCGCGCTGAGGAACGTGGGCCCCACGCAGTTGGTCGTCACGGTCTCCGTGAAGCCCGTGGTGAGCGCGACCTACGGAGCGTGCCCGCTGCATCCGGGGCCCTGGCGGCAGGTCGTCATCGACCCGGGCAAGGTCTGGTACAGCTCGTTCTCGGACTGCTCGGTCAGCGGAAGCGTCAAGGGGCACCGGGTGCAGTCCTCGGCCCGGGTCGCCGGCGAACTCGCGAGCGATGCGGAAGTCGGGGACGCCAAGCTCGGCCTCGGGCGGGCGTTCGACATCAAGCCGGACGGCACGGCCACGATTGCCCCCCTGACTACCCCAGGGTCGTGACCCGGAAGTACGCGACGGCGCCGAGGGCGAGCGGTACGGCGTACCACCAGCGGTTCATCGTCCGCCGGTAGACCGGGAGGAGCGAGAGCAGCAGCCCGGCGAAGGTGATGCACAGCGCGACGGCGCCCATCGCGTGGATGTCGTCGCGCGTGCGCTGGTCCGCGGGGGCGATCGGGTCCGCCATCAGCAGGAGGAAGCAGATGTAGGCCGCAGGCAGGTAGATGAGGGCCAGCGGGACGCCCAGGACCCACTGGAGGCAGCCCCGGTCCTCGGGCAGGTCGATGCTCTCGCGCCCGTACGTCATTGCATTGCCTTCTTCACGTTGCCGAGGTTGCTGCGGAAATCATCGCCGTAGTCCTGAGCCTTCTTCGACTCCCAGTACGGGCCGCCGTTGTAGCGGGCCGCGATCTCCTGCATCTGGGCCTCGGTCAGCTGGTCCGCCGGGACGTTCGCGTACCCGGTCTCCTCCTTGATCTGCGCCAGGAACCCCGCCGCGATGAAGGCGTTCTGCTTCGGGTCCTGGAGCGCGGACTTCACCACGTTGCGCTGCTGGTCCGTGAGGTTCTCCGGGTCGTAGCCCAGCACCTCCGCCCCGCGCCGCAACTGCACCGCGATCGGCCCGAAGGAGGTCTCGTCCGGCTTGCCGCCCGCCCGGTCCGGCAGGTTCTCGGCCGTGACCGGGCTCAGCCCCCACGGCGCGTCCGCCGCCTGGCGGAAGAAGTCCACGCCGTCGTCGAAGATGCCCGGCTGGCCGCCGACCTCCTTCCACGCGATGCCGGCCACCATCTCCTCCGGCAGCCCCGCCCGCTGCGCCGCCGCCCGCAGGATCTCCTTGTTGTTGCGGATCCACTCCGCCCGGCCCTCGTCCGACTGCGGCGGGTCCCAGTAGTTGTCGTCCGCTTCCGGCAGCCCCGCCACCCGCATCCGGATGTCGCGCAGCTCGGGGGAGACCGGCTCGCTCCCCACCGGCCCCGTCATGTCCTTCTTCGGGCCGCTGCCCGGCAGGTGCGTGAGGGGGTTCGTACGGGCCTCCGCCGCCTCGCGCCGGATGTCGGCCATCGCGGCGTAGACGTCGACCCCGCCCCCGCCGCCCTTGACCTTGAACTCGGGCAGCAGCTCGTACGCCTGCTTCATCGCGTGCACGCACACGCTGCGCGCCTCCTGCTCGGCCGTCTTGGCCAGGTGGAAGCTGCCTCCCGCGTCATCGTGCAGCCGGTTCGCCTCGTCGCGGATGTCGTCCACGTCCATGGTGATCTCGGCGAAGAAGTCCATGACGCCGGTCGTCGCCCGCATGTCCTCCCACTGGCACATCGGCTCCGCCTCCTGCGCCGTGCGCGTGATCGCGGTGCCCTTCGTGGCGATGAGCGCCGCGAGCTTGCGCTCGGTGCGCTTGCCGTTCGCGTAGTGCGACTTGGCGGTGGTCAGGGCCGCGGCGTACGCGTGCAGGGCGCTGGCGGCCTTGTCGAACCCCTCGGCCATGTGGAGGACGAGCTGGCGGGCCTCCGAGAGCCGCGAGGTGTACGTGTGGCTGCCGTCGCTCTGCCACTGCGTACCGGTCTCGGCGCGCCGTGCGGGCTCCTCGGCCTGCACCAGCAGCTCGCGCAGCCGCTTGAACTCGGCGGCGTTGCGCTCCACCAGCGCCGGGTTGCACTCCTCCAGGAACTGGACGTCCTTGCGGTGGCTCAGGCTCACTTCGACTCCGGCTTCACGTACTGGCCGCCGTCGAGGATGCCGTTGAGGAAGTTGCGGGCGGTCCCGTCGTCCACCTGCGCGAAGCTGGTGCCGGTGGTCTTGAGCTTGGTGGCCAGGGCGGCGAACAGGTTGATCGTGTCCTTGAACTGGTCGTCGGCGAAGCGGGCGAAGCGCAGGGCCTCCGCCGAGACGTCCGCGTGGGCCCGGGGTGCGCGCGCCATGGTGCTGGCGTCCCCGTCCGGCCGCCCCTCGTGGAGGAGCGCGGCGATCTCGATCAGCAGGTTGGCGTTGCCGTTGATGGACTGCGCCCCGGCGACGAGGCTCCCGGCCGGGCTCCCCGCCGTGCTCGCGTCGGCGGGTACGTGATTGAGGCGCATGGCGGGCGACGGTTGCTGCGCGAGGGCGGCGGCCTTGTGCTGAGCCCATTCCGCATCGAACGACATGTGTCCCCTGGGTAGTTGATAACCGGACATGACCAGATTCGACTGGTCATGTCCATGAGAGACGTGGAAGGGGATCGTACGGTTCCAGGCCCGCGGCTATAGTCGGCCGCTGTTGATCAACCGACCTTGTACGGGGGCATGGTGACGGTACGGGAGATACGCGCGGCGGCGCAGATGATCGGGCGGCGCAACGCACTGCGCTACCTGGCGATCGGCGTCGGCGCCTCACTGGTCGCGGCGTGCGGAGGCAAGGGCAAGGACCCCCTGCCCGGAACGCCGGCAGCCCCCGGGGACGCGGCGGCGTCGTCCCCGGCTTCGTCCTCCCCGGCGCCGGCCTCGTCGGGCCCGCTCGCCCGGGCCTTCGACGCGTTCATCAAGGGCGACTGGAACCTGGAGTCGACCACCCCGAACGGCGAGACCGTGAAGGGGAAGGCCACCGTGAACGCGGACGGCGGCGGCAACTCCGGCTGGACCATCACCTGGACCAGCGGCCCCGCCCCCATCACCTGGCACGGAGGCTGGCTGCTGCGCGGCGGCCACCTGGTCCTCGACGTGTACGAGGCCCCCAAGGGCGTCAGCCGGCTGACGGGCGGCGAAGCGCTCACCGTCCCGGGGGAGGTCGCGGAGAACGTCTCGCTCACGCTCCCCTGGAAGCCCCCGGGCCACAAGGACACCAGCGACGGCCAGGTGCTGAAGGTGACCTACAAGAACAACGTGGTGCGGATCGTCCACAGCGAGGGCGGGCACAGCGAATCGGTGCACGTCTGCACCCGCGCCTGAAGCCAGCCGTCAGTTCCCGGCCGCGTGGGCCACAAACCCGGCCCACGCGCCGGGCCCGACCGTCAGGTGGGGCCGCTGAGTGTCCTTGGAGTCCCGGACGAGGACGGCGCCGGGGGTGTTGGCCACCTCGACGCAGTCGTTGATGTCGCCGCTGTCGCTGTAGCTGCTCTTGCGCCAGGCGACCTCGACGCAGTCGTTGCCGTCGCTGCTGCTGCTGTAGCTGCTTTTGAACCACTCCAGCTCGGGCTCGTGGATCATGTCTCTCCCAGCACTTGCTCGATGAATGCGACGGACTCCCGTGGCGTGAGAGCCTGGGACCGGATCATTGCATGGCATTGCTCAAGGATCCGGACCTGCCTCGGATCGGAGACGGGACGGCCGTTGAACGCCCCCTCGGAGCGCTCTGCCGCCGATCCATCCGCGAATTTCAGCAGTTGGATCAATCCACCCATTCCGGCGTGCTCTTCGAGATGGGTGGGCATGACCTGGATCGTCACGTGCCGCAGCTCTGAAACCTCCAGCAGGCGTTCGAGTTGCCCACGCATCACCATTGTCCCCCCGATGCGGCGCCGCAGGGTCACCTCTTCCTGGACGAAGCACAGAGCGGGCGCGGGGCTGCGGTCGAAGATCGACCGTCGCGCCTTCCGGGCGGCCAAACCGCGTTCCACCTCCTCGATGGTCTGTGGAGGCTGCCACATCTCGAACAGGGCCCGCGCGTAGTCGTCCGTCTGCAACAGGCCATGGATGTTGTGATTGCCGTACGCGGACAGTTCGACTGCCTGGCTTTCCATCTTCGCCAGGCCCCGGACCTTCCTTGGGTAGCGGACCTGTTCAAGGTCGACCTTCATCGCCTTGATCTTGCCGCCGGCGTTCAGTACCTCGTCCGCCCGGTCCAAATATTCGGCGCGAGGGATGCGCTTCCCTGCCTCGACCTTGCGGACCTGGTCCTCTCCGTACTGGATGGCGGCCCCGAACTCGGCGGCCCGCATGCCGGCCGACTCTCGCCAAGTCTTGAGCTGTCGACCCAGGGCGGCGACCACCGCCACGCCCTGTTCGTCCTCCGGATCCACGTCCCAGCCGGGTTCTTCCGTACCGTCACTGCTGTCCACGCTCATGCGCGCCCACCTCCGACGAGCCGATGTCCTCAGCGCCCCGTACCCGTCAAGTCGGTCCGGACAGCTGCTACAGCGCTGGACAAGCACCGGACAAACGCGGGACGTACAGGCGGTGTTGCTTCCAACGGTACGCACGTGCGGCCACGCTGAGTGACGTGATTCCTCAACTCGTCGACTTTCACGTCCAGCTGTCCGCGACCCCGCGCGGAGCTCGACTCGGCCGCGTGCTGGCCGCCGAACAACTCCGTGCCTGGGGGCTCCCCTTGGAGGTTCCCGAGCAGATCATCGCGGAGCTCGCGACCAACGCCGTGACCCACGGCCGGGTTCCCGGACGGGACTTCAAACTCGCCCTCACCATCACCCCCGACACCTTGCTCATCGAGGTGACGGATGCCCGGGGCGACCGGATCCCGGAGATCCGCGACGCGGGTCGGGGCCTGGTCCTGGTCGAGGCGCTCGCAGACCGTTGGGGCGTACGGGAAGGGCCGCTCCCGTGCAAGGTGGTGTGGGCGGAGGTGTCGCTCACACCCGTGTCCCGGGGTTCCGCGATCCGGCGTGCTTAGACGCAAAAGACCAAAGAACCGGGGGAAAGAACCCACCAAACCCACCCCACCAGCCCCGCCATCGCTCGGACGGGTGAACTGTGCCAACTGGGCTGGATTTCGGGCCGGTTGCCGGGCATATGCTCGCCCCGACAACCGCAGACATGAGACGGCCCCCGACGGGACTGGCATCCCGGCCGAGGGCCTGACCAAGCAGGAAGTAGCACCTTCCCTATGGCTCTTGAGCACCCTACCGCGCCCGCATGCACCCCGCCCGGACTTCCCGCCGGGACCCCCCGATCCGGTGTAATCCACGTCAACGCGCGGCACGCGAGTCACTTCACAGTGATCGGCAACCACCTCCTCCAGCACCGCGAGCTGTCGGCGACTGCGATCGGGGTGGCGGCGTACATCCAGTCGCTCCCGGAGGGCGCCCCAGTCGGCATCAAGGCCCTGGTGGCCCGCTTCCCGGAGGGCGAGATGCGCATGAGCTCCGCCCTCCGCGAGCTGGAACGCCACGGCTACCTGGAACGGCGGCGCGAGCGGCTGGAGACCGGGCGGGTGGTGACCCGGACGTACTCGTACAACAAGCCGCTGACCACGCCGAACGAGCCCCCTCCGCCGCCGGACCCGGAGCCGGTACCGCTCCCGCACCCCGAGCCGCAGCGGATCACCGACCCCGAGCCCCAACCCGCACACCCCGGCGCGGCCGACCTGCTGGCCAACCTCCGCCGCCACGACCCCCGGCTACTGCTGGCCGAGCGCGACGTACGACGCCTCGCACCCGGCGTCTCGGCCTGGCTGGACCGCGGGGCCGACCCGGAGGCCATCGGGCTGGCCCTGACCGCGAACCTCCCCGAACCGATGCGCAGCCCCGCCTCCGTACTCGCGTACCGCCTGGAGGCGCTCCTCCCACCCCACCTGCCACAAGCCCCGCAGCCGAGGCCGATCAGGCGCCCGGACCCCTTCCAAACCTGCGACGGCTGCGACCGAGCCTTCCGCGCCCCCCACCCCGGCCGCTGCCGCGACTGCCCACCCCTGCCCGCCGTAGCGGCCTAGCCGAGCTTGGTCGTGTAGTCGGAGTAGAAGGTCTTGCCCGAGGTGTGGTCGATGACCTTGGCCCGTCAGGTGCCGCGGGCGCCGACGGCGAGGACGTAGCTGCGGGTCTGGTTCGGGCTGATCCAGAACGCGCCCTGGTCGCCGTAGGTGTAGCCGTTCTGGCATTCGAGGTTGAAGTCGACGTAGTGGGCCTTGCCGTCGTCCCACGGCCGGATCCACTCGGCGTCGTAGCCGTTGTCCACGGTGCGGACGCAAGAGTTGCCCTCGTTCCAGAAGCGGCACTTCCACGATCCCGCGGCCTCGGCCGAGGAGGCGAAGGCGATCGTGCCGGTGACGACGGTGAGGGCGGCGGCAGCCAGTGGGCCGATGCGCTTGACGACGTTCATACAATCCCCCTGTTTGGACATTCGATGCGGCACGTCGGAACGGACACGGGCAACGTGAGCCGTCGCGTCCTGATACCGACGTTTATTCGAACGTATCGGCGAGGGCGGACAGTTCGAGGAATGCGACGCGCCGGTGGCGCGGCCGACCAAGCAGTCGCGCGCGGTGGACGTGGCAGCCCTGGGCTGCACGACTTACGCACTTGTGATCGGGTACGACCCGCAGGCGATACCCGGTGTGGACGGTGAGGCTCTCCGCGAATCTCTGGACAAGGAGTTGGCCCGCTTCGGCGAACACGGCATCGACGCGGCCATGGCACTGGTCGTCTTCGACAAGTCGGGCGAACCTGCACTCGTCGCGACGCTGGCGGAGCGCCCGTGGGACGTGGTGGTCGCAGAGGCGGGATCCGCAAGACGGAGCAGCTGCTCCCGCTATTCGAACGGATCGTGAACCTGGTCCGCTGGCACGCCCCCAGGCGGCCATCGCGTTCAACACCAACGGCGGCGACAGCGTAGAGGCGGCCCAACGCTGGCTCTGCCCCCGCCCGATCGACCACCGCCGGGTCTCGGCCACGAACTGGCCGAGGTCGACGGTTGCGCTGCGGGAGATGTCTGTGGTGGGGAGGTCGGTCAGGGCCGCCGCGAGGTCGGGGAGTGGGGTTCATGCCGACGGCGGTTGGGTGACCTGTAGCAGCAGGTCACCCGGGTAGTACCACGCGTCCAGCAGTGGCTCCCGGAGGCGCAGTATCCGCCGTATCCTCCAGCGCACCAACTCTGGGGGCCTGACCGCCCTCCCGACCAAGACCCAGAGTTCCGAAGGGCGCATCGCCCTGCCGACGCCGTGCCTGCGCTCCCTGGAACAACACCGCAGCCGATAGCGCCAGGAACGGGAAGCAGCAGGCGAAAGCGGGCAGGACAGCGGCTACGTCTTCACCCGGCCCAATAGGGCCCGATCGAAAGGGACACCCTCACCCGGCACTTCACCACCTTGCTCCACCGAGTAGGACTCCGCCGCATCCGGTTTCGCGATCTCCGCCACTCGGCGGCGACCCTCCTCCCGGAGCAGGGCATCGAACTCGTCGTGATGACAAGGAACTCCACGGCCACGCCCTCCGCGACTCCGCCGGCCAACCCGGCGACCGTGGCGATCCACCGCTCTGCGCAGTCACCGTTCCCTAACGTAGCCGTCAACTACTGCCCTCAGACACCTCTGAAGCCCCATCAGCCGTAACTGATGGGGCTTCAGATTTATGCTTGGAAATTCAGGCGGCTCGGATAAAGTTCCCATTTCCGATAGGGCCAGGTTGTCGGATCGCTCACCAGGAGAGCCTACCCACCCCGGCGATCTGACAGCGAATCCTTTCCATCGCAATCAGCAAATCACGAAATGGAGGAACTGTTGATGCTCGACCAATAACCGCGAGCTGCCGCGATAATCGGATCATACTCGTCAGATGTCACGACGGTGACCAGCGTAGGGCCCATCAGTGATCCATCCTCGTCACCTCGCGCCACCACAACTACGTTCCCCTTGTATACGTATCCGTGGATCAACCAGTCGTCCAACGACTCGGCGATAGACAGGGTTGTGCGGTCGTGGAGCTCCTCCTCAGTCAGCAACGCTGAGAGTACGGTATCCCTGTCCGAGAACAAGAGATTAAGCCGGTCGTCGTCCAGATGTGTCAGTTCTCCCAGCCTGGACATGGCTGTGCCCAGAATGCACGGTTCAGTGTCACCGATCAATTGACTGTCGATGATGAGCTGGAACCGGAACATTCCGCGGCCCTGCAAAGGGGCGACAAGAAGGCCGAATCGGCCGTCGTCGGTCAAGAATCTCATATCTAGCCTCTCTTGACCTGAATTGGAACACGACTCATCGGAATCGGAACCGGAGTACCCGACTTCGTCACACCACGGGTACTGCCACTCCAGTGCCACTTACCGTTGCCGTCATCGAAGTAGCGGTAGTATTCGGCATCCTTGCCGGAACCGACCTTGGTCCACCTAGTGCCGTCGACGAGGACGCTCTTGGCGAATTGCTCCTCAGCATCACCCGGCAGCACCGCCTTCTTCGGGACATACGGATTCGGGCCACCCGTCGGGTCATGGTGCCCCGGGTTCTCATACTCAGGGCACGTACTGTTGTGAACGAGTACCGGGGTCTCGCCCGCCAGCACATAGTACGTGTGTAGGTTCTCGATGGTCAGGTTAAATGTCGGCGCGTGCTGCGTGTACGCCTCGTTGCCTGCGACGATCGCCGTGCCGCCAGCCCCTGTCAGGAGCGTCATGCCGGGTGTCAGTTCGCGAGCTTCAACCCAGGCCTTCTGTGAAGGTGACCAGAAGGGGTGTTCCTGTGTGGCTGTGAGCTGTTCGACCCCGGCAGGTGTGACGATTGAGAGCTTGTTGAAGTGTTTGTCGTTCTCGGTCCTGATCAGCCGGGTTACGCGCTGTTTGGAGGTTTCACCGGACCTGGGGTCTGTTGCCAGGACTTCGTCATCGACATTAACTTCCTCGATCTTTTTGAGGCTGCCGTCCGCCATCACGACCTCTGTGCCTGCAAGGAAGCACATGCAGCCCGTGTTGACCCTCTTTCCGATGCGCACCCCTGCGCCGGGTAGTGGAGCCATCGGCATCCCTGCGCCTGGCATTCCTTCGTAGCCTGGGAATTGGGCGGATTTGAGAAGGTCCAGGCCAAGGAAGGCTCTCCGAACCTCTTCGGGGCACTGCACTGTGCCAGGGCCCATGCATATGTTGGCGGCCATGGATATTCGGTCGTTCTCGGTAGTGAACCCAGATTTCGCCCGGTATGCGCTCATCGCCTTCTCGTATTCACTCCTGAAGGCGGCATACGTGGCACTGTCCATGTATGCCCGGGCAGTGTTCGTTATGTAGCGCTCGACCTCGTTTTCGATGTTGTCGGCCGAGGCTTCGTCGTTATCGCTGGGCCCCTCGTCCGCATAGGTCCCGTCCGGCTCGCGATGCTTGGTCTGGGTGCCGTCTCGCCTCGTGGAGTGGCCCGTGCCGTCGTCGGTGTACAGGCCGGTGGGGTCCGAGAAGGTGAGCGGGTTGCTGTTGGAGTACGTGTACCCATGCATCTGTTGGGAATCGCTGAGGTCCATGATCGGGTCCACCGAGACGAACCGGCCGATCGTGGGGTCGTACTCGCGTGCGCCGATGTGGGTGAGGCCGGAGTCCTTGTCTTCCGTTCCGCCCACGAAGCCCTTGTCGCCGGCCCAGGTGGGCTGGGGGCCTCGGTCGTCGCCGAACAGGCCGGTCTTGCGCCGGGTGACGGCCTGCGTGGTGTCACCTGCGATCTGGGTGGTGCTGGTGTTGTGGTGGTCGGTGAGGGTGTAGGCGATCTTTCCTGCGGTGCGCAGGGCGATGCTGCCGTAGTAGCGGGTGCCTGTGACCTTGCCGGCCTTGTCGAGCTTGAGTTCGTTGCCGGCGGGGAGGTAGAGGGTGGTGCCGGTGGTGTCCTTGCGCAGGAGGCGCTGGCCGGAGGCGTCGTAGAGGAATGAGCTCGTGGACGTGCCTTGGGCCAGGGACTTGAGGTGGCCTTCGGCGTCCCACTCGAGGTACTGGGTTTCCGCAGTGCCGCTCTTACGGGTCTTGGTGTTGCCCGTCTGGTCGTAGGTGAAGGTTTCGTCGTGGGCGTCGGTTCCAGTCTGGGTGACCTTGGTCAGGTCGTGCTTACCGGCGGTCGGGGCCGAGTACGTCCGCACGGTGTCGGCAGTCGGGCCGGAGGCCGTCTTGTGCTTGGTCTCCTTCTTGCGGTTGCCGACGGCGTCGTAGGTGTACGTGGTCCAGTACGGGTCCTCACCGCCAATGACGCTCGCTGACGGGGTTGCCGCGCAGGTCTCACCCTTATTGGTCCAGGCCTGAGTGGCGCGGCGCAGGGCATCGAGGCTGACGCACTGGGTGTCGGTGGTGCGCTGGGTGTCCTGGCCGTAGGCGGTGGCGATCGAGGTGACGTTGCCTGCGGGGTCGTAGGTGTACTGGGTCTCCTCGATGCGCTTGGGCGCAATGTCGCGGTCGGTGTAGGTGTGGGTGACGGCGCTGGTGTGCTCGTCGTACTCGGTCGTTTGGTAGATGCGTTGGCCGGCCGCTCCGCGTTCTTGGCGGATGTTGCGTCCGTAGTGGTCGTACTGCATGGATGTGACGAGGCGGCTGCTGCCGGCGTTCATCGTGTTGAGTAGGCCGGAGACGGCGGTGTAGGTGCTCTCGACCACCTCGGCGGGGAGGCCGCCCATGGCGGGCTGCTCGGTGCTGGTGACGTTGCCGGTGATGTCGTAGGTGGTGACCCAGTTGTAGGTGCCCGCCAGCGCTCCGGTGTCGGGGCTGGAGGGGATCGTCACCTGGGTTTCGATGGGCTGGTACAGGTCGTCGTAGTAGAGGACTTCCGAGGTGTAGGCCTTGCCGTCGACGTACCGGGCGGACTTGGTCAGCTGGCCCTTGGCGACGGTGTCGTAGGTCTGTGCCGTCAGGGTCGTGGTGCCCTGCTTGGTGGCGGTGGGCCGACCGAGTTCGTCGTAGTCGGTGTGGATGGTGACGTTGCGTGCGTCGGTGACGTCTGTGGCCCGGCCACCCTTGTCGTAGGCGGTTTTGGTGGTGCCCTTGTCCGGGTCAGTGGCCTCGGTCTGCAGGCCGCGGACGTCGTAGGTGTAGGTCCACTTGGCGTTGGAGGCGTCCGTCACCTGGCCGAGGCGGCCGAGCTTGTTGTAGGTGTAGAGGGTGGACTGGGATGCCGTGCGGGCGGCGTCGGTGTACTCCTTGAGCTCGACGGTACGGCCGAGTGCGTCGACGACGGTGGTGGTCGCGGTGCCGCCCTGGGGCGGGACGACGGTGGTGGTGTCGCCCGTGTAGCTGGTGGTGGCCCGCTTCGTTTCGACGCCGAATTTCTTGGAGATGACGGCGGTGGGGCGTCCGGCGCCGTCGAAGAGGGTGTCGGTGGAAGCCGGGTAGGTCAGAGTGCTGCCGGTCACCAGTTGTGCCGAGGGAACGCCTTCGGCGTAGTAGGTGCCGGAGTTCCGCCAGGCGAGTCCGCGGGTGTCGTAGAACGCCTCGGTGATCAGGCGTCCTGTCCGGTCGGGCGACTGGGTCTGCGTCTGTCGTTCGCGCAGGAGACCGTCCTGGATGGAGTACGTGGTCGCGTACTGCAGGTCGTGGGTGAGCGACTTCGAGGTGACGACGTTCGGGCCGTCGGTGCGAACCAGGTAGTCGAAGGTGCGACTCGGTTTGTCCGGGTAGTCCTCGGCCGGCCAGTTGGGTAGCCAGACCTTCTTGATCCGGCCCAGGGCATCGTAGGTGAGCGTGGACACCTTGCCGTTGACGTCGGTCTTCTTGGTGGTCTGGCCACGCAGGGGGTCAAGTTCCGCCGTGGCGGTGTGGCCCTTGGGGTTGGTGACCGACAGAGTGGTCGGTACCTCGCCGGTGGCGGGCGTGTACGTGGTCGTCGTGACCTTGTCGTACGGGTCCGCGACGGCGAGCTGGCGGCCGTACATGTCGTAGCAGAGCTGGTTCTTGGCCGCGCCGCAGGTGGAGGGTACGGACATTTGGGTGTCGTAGCCGTCACCCTTGCCGTTGATGGTCTCCGTCTTCGTGGGCAAGCCAAGGCCGGGCAGGGTGCCCAGGGCCCCGTTGTCGTAGTACGTGCGAACGTCACTGATGGTGTCCGCGGGTCCGGTCGATGCCGTGCCGCAGGGAACGGCGACGGTCACGACCTGGCTGACCTTGTCGAGGATCCAGCTGTTGGTGTTGCGCGCGCGGCTGGTGACGACGCAGGTTTCGTCGCCCTCCTTGGAGGTGTCTCCGGTAGCCGATTCTGTGTCGACCATGCCGTACTCGTCGAAGTGACGGTTCGTCTCGGTCGTGCGGGTCCCGCCAGTGACGGCGGTGCGGGTTGCCGTCTTCTCGGTCCCGGTCTTGTAGGACTCGAGGTCGGGCAGTCCAGGCCGGGCGCGCTTGGCAACGTTGGCCGAGCGCCACGGAGTGTAGGAGGTAGCGCTGACGAGCTTGTTGGTGTCGTCACCGTCGTAGCCAGCGGTTTCCCGTGGCATGCCCGCGAACTGCAGGCGGTCGGTGACCGGAGTGCCGGTGCTGTCCTTGACTTCGTTGCCGTCGAGGCCTCGGAAGTAGCGGGTCTCGGACAGCGTCTTCGGATCGTCGCCGGCCCCGGTGCGGGTCTGGACCAGTCCGTATCCGCGCGAGACCGAGTGGACCCGGTCATCAGCCTTGGTGAACTCGCTGCTGTCCTTGGCCCAGGCGGCTCCGCCCAGGTAGGAGTAGGAGGTCACCTTGTCCGGTGACTCGGCGAGATTGTCACCTTCGGTGACCTGGGTGACGACATAGCTGTTAAACCAGTCGACCTTGGAGGTGTCACCCTCCCAAGCCCATTTGACGGGGTAGCAGCGGGTGGTGTTCGAAGCGTCGGCTGCCGGCAGAGTGGTGGCCGTGCAGTCGGGCTGCGAGTAGGTGACCCCGATGGTCCCGCCGGACTCCGTGGTGATCTGGCTCATGCGGAGCCGGACGAAGGGAGCGAGGCCGTCACCGGTGCTGTCGACGCGGTTCGACTTCTGCTCGCTCGCGAAGGAGACGGTCAGAGGAGTGGTGCCGGCTGCGTCGCCGGCCTTGCCGGTACGGGTGATGGACTTCAGCCACATGGGCCTGGAAATGCCGTCGCCGGCTGGAGGGAAGGAGTGATCGAGCGTCCACGAATCGACGTCCTTGTACGCGCCACTGGTGAGGATCTTGGTGGTGATGCCGGTGAGGCGCATACGCGACCAGAAGGTCGGCGCGAACTGGCTCTTGCACTCAGTGGACCCGTCCTTGCAGAACAGGTCGTAGGGCGCGTCGGGCCAATTCTTCGAGGTCGTCTCGTCGAAGGTCCCGCACCCGCTCAGGCATCGCTCCTGGACATCGAACTGGACCTTGCCCATCGCCTTGCCGGTGTAGACGACATCCGAGCGCAGGCCGTAGTCGATGTGGTCGAGCCAGCCGCCGCGGATGTAGGGGGTGACGGTGGCCTTGCCGGTGGTGGTGGAGACGTTGCGGCCGTAGTTGTTGGTCTCCGTCTTCCAGTAGTACGCCGAGGCATCGCCGCCGGGCGTGACGATGTAGTCGACCTGCCATCGCCATGCCTGCTGGCACCATGCGCTCGCGAAGGATGCGTTGTAGCAGGGCTCGCCGGCCTGGTTGCCGAAGACCGGGACGGTCCAAGTGGAGTTCGTCGTCGGGTCGTCGGCGGCCGCGCCGTTGTCCTTCCAGCCCGGGAGACGATTCAGGCCGAAGAAGTACTGGGTTCCGTCGGTCGTGGTGACCTTCCAGTGCTCGCCCGCACCGTCGACTCCGGCCGTGCCCTGGTCGCCGTTGATGGCGCCGGTCAGTTTCTCTACCTTCTCGCCGGAATCGGAGGCCGGATGCCAGCCCTTGCCCTGCTCGAAGACGAGCTCAGTGGACTTGCCGCCCAGCGACAGGGTTGCGTTGTCGTTGAACCAGCACCGGTCGCCGACCTTGGTGGTGTTGGTGCCACCCGTCTTGTCGTCGTCACAAGCCTTGTACTTGCGTTCGATGAACCCCGGCTCCCAGTCCCAGCCGTCACCGATCCAGGACGCTTGGTTGTTGGACGCCGCCATGCGTCCGTCCACGGACTGGGAGTTGTAGCTCAGGGAGACGTTGGGTGTGCGGCCGCTGGGGACGGACGGTACCGGGATGTTGTAGGACCAGGTGAAGGCCCCGTTGGAGCCTCCGCCGCTCCATGCACCGGAGGGCTGAAGGGAGGTCGCCTTGTAGTCGCCGGTCGGGCCGGAGGTGTCGGCGGTCACGCCCAGCACGGTCGCCGCCGGTGCCGACGCGCCGGATGCATTGGCCGCCTGGCCGGTCTTGGCCGTCGCTGCGTGCGCGGCCGGAGCGGTGACTTCGGCGGTGACCTTCCCGGAGCGGGTGTCGTTTCGGGTCTGGAGCGGCTTCTGCGTCTGACACTCGGCAAGGTTCGGAGTGGTGAGGGCGCAGGCCGGAAGCTCAACCAGGTGCAGGCGGGCGGCATAGTCACCGCCGTAGGCGTCCCGGAAGGTGCTGTAGTCCACCTCGACGCGCGCGGTCCCGGACTGCTGGGAGCCGTCGCCCCGGCCGACGGACAGCAGCAGTCCGTCGATGCCGGCCTTACGGGCAGAGTCCTTGGCAGCGACCTGGATCTTCACCTTCGCCGGGGCCTCGGCGGCTTTGCCTGGCGCTGCGGACACGGCGACGGGAAGCTTGCCCGCACGCCGCGGGCCCGAGTCGACGGCCGGAGCGTTGGCGACGTCGGAGAGAAATGCCTTGGACACCGGTCCGGTACTCAGGTCCACTTCGGCCGAGCCTGCCGCCGGCCAGGCGGTCTTGGCGGCAGGCCGCGGATTCTCCGCTGCGGCATCAGGGCCGGCCTCCCCGTCCCAGCGCACTTGCTTGACTGGTACGGCCTTCGGCTGCTTCAGCTCGGGCAGCACTGGCCGGACTTTGCTATCGGCTACCGCTACGGAACCTGGAAGTACGCCTGAGAGGACTATTGCGGCCAGCGCCGCAGAAAGCCCTCTCCTGTGAGATCTTCTCACACCCCACCCCATCTATCTACTAAATTTACGGGCGCAGAATAACAGTCCGACTTCCCGCATCTGACGCTATGGCAGAAGCAGGAATCGGCCAATTACTTTAGCGAAGTTCGAAAAGTGGATCTTGAGCAATAAAAGGGGGCGATCCCTCATAAAGCTGCCATAAAGTCGCAGGTCAAAGCTATCTAGCTTGGGGTAGTCGAGGGTAGAGTCGATGCATCTATCCCAGGTTTGGAGTTTGCGTGAGAAGAAGAGGGGGCCTGCCGGATAGTCCGGCAGGACGGGGGGTTCTGAGAACTGCATCGCTGGTCCTGGCTTGCGTAATGTCGGCGTCAGGATTGTGCGTTCTCTATCCGGAAGTCGAAGCGGCCGCCGCCACCGATCCGGTCGCCGCAGGGCGCATGACCGCCGAGGATTTCGCGCTCGCCAAGGCGAAGGAGACCGGACAACCGTACGAGCTGGCTTCCGCACGGACGGAGACCTCGGACACGTGGGCTCTGCCGACGGGCAAGTGGTTCGTCAAGCGCTATGGCGCCACGGTGCGGGTGCGGCGAGGGGGGGTATGGGTCGCCGTCGATCCCACCCTTGCCTTCGACTCGAACGGGAAGGTGAGTCCAAGGGCGGCGGCCGTGCAGGTCGCTTTTTCCGGCGGCGGCGCAGATCCGCTGCTGAGTGCCGTCAAGGACGGGCGGACGCTGTCACTGACATGGCCGAAGGCCTTGCCCAAGCCGACGCTCGCTGGGAACGTGGCGACGTACGCGAACGTACTGCCTGATGTGGACCTGCAGCTGAAGGCCGAGGCCGAGGGCTTCTCTCAGCTCCTGGTGGTCAAGACTGCTGCTGCGGCGCAGCATCCGGATCTTGCCACGCTGAAGTTCAAGCTCGACACCGTCGGCCTGAACGTTTCCAGCGATGCGGCGAGCGGCTCGATCAATGCCGTGAATCCGGCTGGGCAGACGGTCTTCACCGCCTCCACCCCGATGATGTGGGACTCGACCACCATCGCACCCGTTAAGACGGCCAAGTCCACCGCGTCAGCCCTGGTAGTCGCAGAGGGCAAGGCGGCTCCCGCCGACGCGTTCGTCGCCCCGTCGGGGGCCAAGGACGCCAAGATGCCCACGTCGATCGTGGGTAACGCCTTGGAGATCAAGCCGGACCAGGCCCTGCTTCAGGGAGCCACCACGAAGTACCCGGTCTTCATCGACCCCTCGGTCGCCTGGCCCAGCCAACAGAACTGGGCCTGGGCCTACCGCGCCTGGCCGAACAACTCCTACTGGAACACCAAGGAGGACGTGCGCGTCGGCTATGAGACCGTGACCGGCGGGCTCTCCCGGTCCTTCTTCGAGCTCGACACCTCCAACATCAAGGGCGCACAGATCATCAGGTCGACCTTCCGCGTCAGGGAGACCTGGGCGTGGTCGTGCACCGAAACGCCGGTAGAGCTGTGGACCACCGGGCCCATCTCGCCGCAGACGACGTGGAACAACCAGCCCGGCCGTCGAGCCCTGCAGCAGAAGGTCAAGGCAGCCAAGGGGCGCCCCGAGTGCGAGTCCGGAAACGTCGAATTCGACGCCACCCAGGCTGCCAAGGAGTCCGCGTCCAACGGATGGTCTGCCGTGACCCTGGGCCTGTATGCCTCCGACGAGGGTGATACGAACCAGTGGAAGCGCTTCGACCCCAAGACGGTCACGCTGGAGACGGAATACAACAATCCGCCGGACACGCCGTCCAATCCGGGGACGTTCCCCTGGGTTCCGTGTGCCGAGGGCGGCTCTATCGGCGACACGACCGTCAGTCTCTACTCGACGATCACCGACCGCGACAGCGGAAACCTGTCCGCTGATTTCCAGCTTTTCAAAACCGGTCAGTCCGCCCCGTACCTCACCCAGACCCTCCCGGCCAACAACGGGCGGGTCGCCAGCTGGGCCATCCCCGACGACAAACTTCCCAGCGGTGGCTACACATGGAACGTCCGGGCCAAGGACCAGGACGGGAGCACGTCTGCCTGGGCACAGACTTGCACGTTCACCATCGACCGTGCCCGGCCGACCAAAGCACCCAAGATCAGTTCGACCGCCTTCCCTGACGGCAGCGCGGGCTGGCCTGATGTAACGGGCAAGGCCCGCCAGTCCGGGACTTTCACAGTTCAAGCCAACGGCGTCCCCGACGTCACTTGGTACGGCTACTTCACCGACTGGGATACCCAGGTGCAGAGCGCTCAGGTAGCCGCAGGTGCCTCTCACAGCTTCTCACTCATCCCGCCGTCGGCCGGACCGCACTTCGTGTATGCCTTCAGCCAAGACAAGTCCGGCAACCGCTCTGACACGACTGCCTACCAGTTCTATGCAGACCGGATCGAAACCGCGGATGGTCCCGGCGACCTCAACGGTGACGGCTACCGTGACATCTGGAACAACGACCTTTCCGGCAAGCTCCTCGCCTACACGGGTCAGGGCAACGGCAGGTTCCACACGGCGAACAGTTCGGACAAGCCCTTCGCCGGCGCTCAGGTCGCAACTTTCGGTCACTGGGACGACGACGGCTACAACGACCTCCTCGCTCTGCAGCAGGTCGAAGGCGTCAGCCGCAAGGAACTCGTCATCCACCCCAACAACGGACAGGGTGTCGCGGTCGACAACGCCACGAAGCTGACCGTGAGATGCCCGCTCAAGGACCCTGCCAAGGGGTGCTCGGGGGCTGGCAACGGGCCGGACTGGACCGGTGACGACCACTGGTACAACGCAGAACAGGTCCTTGCCCCCGGAAACCTTGGCTCGGGCGATTCCTCGGACGTCCTGGTGAAGCAGGGCAAGCAGCTCTGGGCGTACTTCGGCGGTGTCGGCGCGCGCATCGACGTCAACGGGAAGCCGGTGCTCGTCGGCGGCAGCGACTGGGACAAGTTCACCGTGATCACCCCAGGTGACCTCGACAAGGACGGGGTGCCCGACCTGTGGCTGCGGGACAACGCCACAGGTGACATCCACAGCACCCTCGGAAAGCCGTCCACCGAGGCGGACCGTGCCGTCGACCTCGCGACTTGGGGAACGCAGGTACGTACCAAGATCGGCTCCTCGATCAGCCAGGCCGCATACCCGATGATCGGCTCCAGCGGTGACGTAACCGGCGACAACATCCCCGACCTCTGGGCTCGGCAGGCTGACAACACCCTGGTCGCCTGGCCTGGCATCCTGGCCGCCGACGGTAAGACCGTTGGCTCGTTCGGAAGCCGTATCGAGATCGACGGCGTCCCCGGGGCTCGCATTGTTTCCGGAACCACCCTGGCATCAGGGCAGGAGATCAGCAGTGGCAACGCCAAGCTGACCATGCAGGCCGACGGCAACCTCGTCCTGTCAGTCAATGGCAAGCCCGTCTGGGCCACCAAGACCCAGAGCCCGGGGGCAACGGCCCGGATGCAGAGTGACGGCAAGTTCGCCGTCTACACGGCCGACGGCAAGACCGCACTGTGGAACAGCGGAACCTCCACGCCGTACTCGTACGCCGTGCTGCACCCGCGCGGCGTGCTGGTCATCTACAACGCCTCCGGACAGAGCCTGTGGACCAGCGGCTCCCAGAACCGCCCGGACTGGAACGGTGACGGCCGCACCGACGTACTCGCCCGCGATGCCAACGGCGACGTGTGGGTGTACCCCGGCACCGGGGCGGCCGGCACCGGAACGCTCGATGCGCCGTATTTCATCGGCAATGGCTGGTACCGGGACTACTGGGTAGACGCCTACACGGCTGACCTCAACAACGACGGCTACACCGACATGATCGGCCGCAACCGCAACGGCGACCTCTACTTGTACCCCGGCACCGGCGGGACCGGCACGAACAGCGTCGGCAAACCAGTCCTCATCGGCAATGGCTGGCAGACGTACGGCACCCTGGGGTTCGCCGACCTGAACAACGACGGTCGTACGGACGTGGTTGGTCGCGACAGTGCGGGTCAGTGCGGGTGACCTGTGGGTGTACCCGCACGCTGGAGGCACCGGTACGCAGACGCTGGGTAGCCGGGCCCTCATCGGCAACGGCTGGCAAACGTACGACACACTGCGTTTCGCTGACGTCAACGGTGACGGCAGGAGTGACATCGTCGGCCGCACCCCCCAGAGCGGGCTGTACGTCTACGCCAACACGACCAGCGGCGGAAATGTGAGCTTCGCAGGTCGTGACTACATGGGAACGGGCTGGAACGCCCTGGACGTCATCCTCTGACGCCTGATCAGTCCGGCGTGGGGTGGGCTCCGTACGGAGCCCACCCCACGCGCGTCGTAACGGGGCGGACGGAGTCCCCATCAGGCCGCAGCGTCCGCGGTGCGTACACCGATGAAGTACGGGCGGCGGCGGAGGGTGAAGTCCGTCGACTCGTAGAGGGCGATGGCACCCGTGTTGTCCGACGCCGCATACGGTGCCGGGGCCGTGCTGCGTGTCAGGATGGTGGGGTGGCGGTCAGCGGGTTCGCTGGACTCGGCGTTCGTCCCAGACCGGCTCGGCGGTCTCCCTGACGACTCCGTCCGAGCCGAAGACCAGGTAGCGGTCGAAGGAGCGCGCGAGCCAGCGGTCGTGCGCCACCGCCGGCACTATGCCCTCGTACGCCTCCAGCCCGGCTCGTCCAGCAGGAGGACCTCGTCCGGCCCGCGCAGTACGGTTCCTCCATGGCAGCGGGATTCGATCTGACGCTTGACGGTGCCGACGTGCAGGCTCTCGCCGTCTTCTGGAAGACGGCGCTGGGCTATGTCGACGAGCCGCCGCCTGCTCCCTTCACGACACGCGAGGAGTGGTTCGCGCAGTTCGACCTGCCGGAGGAGGACTCCGTGGACGACGGCGCGTGGCTCTGTGATCCCGACGGCGGCGGTCCGCGCCTCTGCATCCTCAAGGTCCCCGAGCCCAAGACGGCGAAGAACCGGCTCCACATCGATGTCCGAGTGCCGGGTCACGGCACTTCGGACGAACGATGGGCACGGATCGAGGCGGAATCCGAACGTCTGGTCCGGGCGGGCGGGACCGTCCTGGAGGAGTTCGACGGACACCATGTGGTGATGGCCGACCCGGAGGGCAACGAGTTCTGCGTCGCAGCAGCCTCCGCGTGATGGGTCGCTAGGTAGCCCTGGCCCTAGCCCTGGCCCTGGCCCTGGTCGAGGTGGGCCAGGAGGAGGTTGGGGTTCGTCACGGGGCCAAAGTAGGACGAGCTCGTCACGTAGACGTTCTTGTCGTGCACTGCCACGGCGGTCGGGTTGGACAATCCGTCCGGCGCGGTGAGGACGATCGCGTGGGTGCCGTTCGGACGCACGAGCGTGACTGCGTTGTCCATGCCCAGCGTGGCGAGGACCGTGTCGTCCTTCCCGATGAAGGCGAAGTCGTCGATCCAGTCGAGTCCGGCCGCCTTGGTCTGGATCGCGCCGGCGCCGCCGTTGCGGAGTACGGGGATGCGCAGCAGCGTCCGGCGGTCGGTGTTGGACACCCACACGGCGCCGTTGTGGAGCTTGATGCCGTTGGCGCCGGCCTGGTAGCCGTCGAACTCGGGGAGGGGCTGGAGCGCGGTCCCCGCGGCCCAAGCCGTGGGCGAGCCGCCCTTCTGCGGGACGCGCCAGACGATTCCGCGTGCCGTGTCGGCCACGTAGAACACCCCTCGCTGCTCGTCGAGGGCGAGGCCGTTGGGGAGCGTGTCGGTCGGGAGCTGCGCGATCTGGACGGGCGTGCCGCCGTGGGGTCCGATGCGCCAGATGCCGGTCGCGCTCGTTCCGGTGGCGTAGGTGACGTACAGGGTGCCGTCGTGAGCGCGCACGATGCCCATCACCAAGGCCAGGCCGAAGACGGGCGTCTGCGGGTTCGCCACGGCCGGCAGGACCGAGAGGAGCCGAGAGGACCCGTGCTTGTCGACGCGGACGACCTGCCTGGCGTAGGCCAGGGTCAGGTTCGCGGAGCCGTCGGGTTCGAGGGCGATGTTCTCCGGCGCCTCTCCGGTGTCGAAGTGGAAGGGCGCGACGACACGTGGATCGGACAGGGTCGGCTCGTCGGCCGACGCGGTGCTGGGGGCGAGCAGGGTGAGGGCGGCGGCGAGCGTGGCGGTGGTGGCCAGGCGTGGGAGTCGGAGCATGGGCCTCTCCTTGGGCGGCGCGGGGTGCCGGGGGTACGCGGCACAAGGAAGAGGTGACGCTGCATCAGCCCGAAGTGGTGGCAGCCACGGCCGGAGGATCGCCTGCTTGGGCCACCACTTGGGACCGGTTGGCCCGGCCGCCCGCAGTGGAGGGAGCGGCGCGCCACCGGCGCCCCCGCTGACCGCCGCGGTGACGGTCAGCGGGCGCGGCGGCGGTCAGCGGCGGCGGTCAGCGGCGACGGGTCAGCGGCGACGGGTCAGCGGCGGCGGGTCAGCGGGCGCGCTGGACTCGGCGTTCGTCCCAGACCGGCTCGGCGGTCTCCCTGACGACTCCGTCCGAGCCGAAGACCAGGTAGCGGTCGAAGGAACGGGCGAACCAGCGGTCGTGCGTGACCGCCAGCACCGTGCCCTCGTACGCCTCCAGCCCCTCCTGCAGTGCCTCCGCGGACTCCAGGTCGAGGTTGTCCGTCGGCTCGTCGAGGAGTAGCGCGGTGGTGCCCGCCAGCTCCAGCAGCAGGATCTGGAAGCGCGCCTGCTGGCCGCCCGACAGCTTGTCGAAGGGCTGGTCCCCCTGGCGGTCCAGCTCGTAGCGGCGCAGCGCCGACATCGCGCCGCCGCGGTCCCTGGCGTGCTCCGTCCAGAGGATGTCGACCAAGGTGCGCCCCATGAGTTCGGGGTGCGCGTGCGTCTGTGCGAAGTGCCCCGGCACCACCCGCGCGCCCAGCTTCCGGCTTCCGGTGTGCGCGACGGGCTCGCCCGCCAGCAGCCGCAGGAAATGGGACTTGCCCGAGCCGTTCGAGCCGAGCACGGCCACCCGCTCCCCGTAGAAGATCTCCAGGGAGAACGGCTTCATCAGGCCAGTGAGCTCCAGGTCCTCGCAGACCACGGCCCGTACGCCCGTCCGGCCGCCCTGAAGGCGCATCTTGATGTCCTGCTTGCGCGGCGGCTCCGGCGGCGGGCCGATCTCCTCGAACTTGCGCAGCCGGGTCTTGGCCGCCTGGTAGCGCGAGGCCATCTCGTCACTGCGCGCCGCGTACTGCTGCATGTCCTGCACGAGCCGCTTCAGCTGCGCGCGTTTCTCGTCCCAGCGCCGGCGCAGTTCGTCGAAGCGCGCGAACCGCTCCTCCCGCGCCTCGTGGAAGGTGCCGAAGCCGCCGCCGTGCACCCATACGTCGGATCCGGCCGGGCCGGGCTCCACCGCGACGATCCGCTGCGCGGCCCGCGCCAGCAGCTCCCGGTCGTGGGAGATGAACAGGACCGTCTTGCGGGTCTCCCGCAGCCGCTCCTCCAGCCACCGCTTCCCCGGGACGTCGAGGTAGTTGTCCGGCTCGTCCAGCAGGAGTACCTCGTCCGGCCCGCGCAGCAGCGCCTCCAGTACGAGCCGCTTCTGCTCGCCGCCGGACAGCGTCCGCACCTCGCGGAAGCGGGCCCGGTCGTACGGCAGGCCGAGGGCCGCCGTCGTGCACATGTCCCAGACGGTCTCGGCCTCGTACCCGCGGGCCTCGGCCCAATCGCTCAGCGCCTGCGCGTACTTCATCTGTGCGGCCTCGTCGTCCACCGTCATGATCAGGTGCTCGGCCGCGTCCACCGCTGCCGCCGCCTCCCGGATCCGCGGCTGCGACACCGAAACCAGCAGGTCGCGGACCGTGCGGTCGTCCCGTACCGAGCCGACGAACTGGTGCATGACGCCGACGCCGCCGCTGGAAGTGACGGTTCCGCCGTGCGGCTGGAGCTCGCCCGAGATCAGCCGCAGCAGCGTCGTCTTGCCGGCGCCGTTGGCGCCGACGAGGGCCGCCACCGAACCTTCACCCACTCTGAACGAGGCATCGCCGAGCAGTACGCGCCCATCGGGCAGGTAGTACTCCAGGTGCGAGGCTTCGAGATGTCCCATGATCCGGATCCTCGCCTGCCGTACGGCGGCGGCACAACGCGTTTTCGGCGCGCAGATGGGAGGGAGGGGAGGGAGGAGCGGGA